>NZ_JARHTQ010000004.1 GCF_029223525.1 Streptantibioticus ferralitis
GTCAAACGCCTGAAACTCAAGTACGCCGACCCGCCGAAAGGTTGGAGACGTCAACCGACTCGACGCATCCAACCCAAGATCGTCAGACTCCTCCCCAGATTGGTTTAGAGGTCAAGCAACGGCATTGCCCGGCCCCCGGACGCCTCGGCCAGGTCGTGGAGACCGGTGCGGCGACTGCCCCGGACGGTCCCGATGACGTCCCAGCCGCGGTGCACGTACTCGGTGGCGAGGCTGAGCCCGAGGGTGCGGGATGCCCCGACGATGAGAGCGGTCCTGGCGTTCATGCCTGGACCGCCGGCTTCAGGACCTCTTCACACCATTCGCGGAAGGTTGTCAGGCTCGCGGTCTGAGGGGTGCGTTGCACGCCGTCGTCGAGGCCGTCGTCCTTGGCGCGCATCATGTCGACGTAGCCTTCAACGAGCGCGTCCCCGACGCTGTATCCGGTGAGTGCGGCGCGGAAGTCGTCGAGCGACTGCCGCTCGTAGCGGACCGGCCGGCCGAGCACGTCGGACATGATGCGCGCCATATCGTTCGCCGAAAGGTCCTCGGGTCCCAGCACCGGGACCTCGCCCGTCCCCGTCCACGAGCGGTCGAGCAGCAGGCCGGCGGCGGCCTCGGCGATGTCCCGGGTGGCGGCCGTCGGTGCTTTGCGGTCGGCGGCGACGGTGTCGGTGAACACGCCGTCGTCGCGGATCGAAGCCACCTGCCGTAGCAGGTTGTCCATGAAAGTCGGGTTCGCGAGCGCCCGGTAGGCCACGCCCGTATTCGCGATGAGGTCGTCCATGGCCAGCGACGCCGTGACCAGTCCGGCGCGGCCGGCGACGGGTGTGCCGCGGCCGAGCGCCGAGACGCCGACGACGTGCTCCACTCCGTGGGCCGTGAACGCCTTCGCGGCGGCGCGGGTGAACCCGGAGTACGCGGCGTCCAGGCTCGGTGCCTGCGGGTCCGGCGGGACCAGCCAGAAGACGGCGTCCGCGCCGGCGAAGGCCCGGTCGACCACCTCGGCGTCGCCGTGCGAGCCGGTGACGACGTCGACGCGGGCGCGGACCGCGTCGGGGAGTTTCCCGGGGTCGCGCACGATGACGCGCAGCTCTTCGCCGCGAGTGAGGGTTTCGTTGAGCAGGATGTCCAGGAGTCGGCTGCCGATCTGGCCGGTGGGGGCGGTGATGACGATCATGTTTCGAGTCTCGGGGCGGGCCACCTGCGGCGTCCAATACCCTTCCTGGGTAATTGATACCTTGAGGGCATGGATCTCGATCTGCGCAAGCTCCGCTACTTCGTCGCAGTGGCCGAGCACCGGCACTTCGGCCGAGCGGCGGAGCAGCTCTACATCGCACAGCCGGTTCTCAGCCGCCAGATCAGGGCCTTCGAGCAGGAGCTGGAGTGCACTCTGCTGATGCGGACCACCCGCAGCGTGGAGCTGACCGCCGCCGGGAAGCAGCTCTACGAGGAGGCGCAGGGGATCCTCGCGGCCGTCGCCGCGGCGGGGCGGCGCGTGCGCGACGTCGATCGGGGCGTCCAACGGCTCGTTGTCGCCTTCTCCCCCGGGCTGCGTGTGTCGGAGGCGATCCGGGCGTTCGCGTCGCGCCACCCGGACGTCGTGACCGACCTCGTCCCGGCGCGCTGGTGGGAGCAGGACGCGCCGCTCCGGGACGGCCGGGCCCAGGTCGGGTACCTGCGGCGACCGTTCGACGACTCGGGGTTGCGCACCATCCCCGTCGGCCGTGAGCCCAGGGTCGCCTGCATGTCCGCGGCGCACCCGCTCGCGTGCCGTCAGGAGCTCACGTCCGCGGACCTCGACGGCGAGCCGATGCTCGACAAACCGACGCGGCGGACGTCTTCACTTGAAGAGAAGTTCGAGCTCATCGCCTCCGGGCACGGCATCGCGCTCGTCCCGCTGAGTGTCGCGCGCTCCTACTCCCGCCCCGACCTCGCCTACCTCCCCGTCACGGACGCTCCAGGGACAGAGACGTGCCTGGCCGTCCTCGCGGACCGGCGCGAGAAGCTGCTGCGCGACTTCCTGGAGATCGCCACCGCGACGCTGCGGCACACCTGAGCGATCAGCGGGCGAGGCCGCGGACGGCGCCGCGCCGGCACAGCCGCCGTCGGCCGCTCCCGGGCTACCGGCGCACACACCAGCACGACCAACAGCACCGCGGCTGGGGACGCAGTTCACCGCCCGCGCCACGTCACCGGCGACGGCACCGACCACGCCAGCCACAAGAGCAGGGCAGCACCAGCCGCCGCTACAAAACGGCCTCAACGCGTCCACGGCGCTCTTGGTGCCGCTGGTGCTCGCCCTGGCGAGCGGTGCGGTGTGCGTCGTGCGCGAGCTGCGCGGCGCCGCCCCCTGATCGACCTGCGTCTCTTCGGCCACCGCGGCTACCGACTGGCCACGGTCAACGTGTTCTGCCTGGTCGCCAACCGGCGGTGCCACCGCATGATCGTGTCGGGGGACGCGGAGGACCGGCCGGGGCTGGGCCAACCGGAACAGGTATGCGGCGGTATCGCCGTCGAGGCGCAGGTCACGGCGGGTGCGCAGGAGGTCGCCGAGTTCGTTTCCGCTCGTCGTGCGCCTCGACGGTAACGGCGCGCCGCCTGATCAGCCTGGGTGCGTCGCACCCTGCCTGGGAGGGGGTGCGGCACACCCTTCTTCGCCCAGCGCCGCCCTTCTAGCGTCGATGTCGCAACAACGCCAGGAAGGTGAAGACATGAGTCAGATAGCGGGTGTGCCCGTGACGGACGCTCCGCGGCGGACGAACCGCGCCATGACCCTCGTGTTGGCCGTGGCCTGCGGGCTGACCGTGGCCAACCTCTACTACTCGCAACCCCTGCTCGACCTCATCGCCGGTTCCTTCGGCGTCAGCCAGGGCGCCGCCACCGTGGTGGTGACGCTGACCCAGGCAGGTTACGCCGTCGGCCTGCTGTTTCTGCTGACGCTCGGGGACCTCGTGGAGAACCGCACTCTGGCCACCCGGACGCTGGTCGCGACGGCGATCGCCCTGCTGCTCACCGCGGTGTCCCCGGTCTTCGGGATGTTCCTGGCGGTCTCGGTGCTGGTCGGGGTCACGTCGGTGGTCGCGCAGGTGCTCGTCCCGCTCGCGGCTCATCTGGCCCCGGCGGACCAGCGCGGCAAGTTCGTCGGCCGCGTGATGAGCGGTCTGCTGCTCGGCATCCTGCTCGCCCGCACTATCTCCAGCCTGGTCGCCGACCTCCTGGGCTGGCGGGCGATCTACTTCGTCTCCGCGGCACTGATGATCGTGCTCAGCGCCGTTCTGCACCGGATGCTGCCGAAGCGCCGACCGGACCACACCGCGAGCTACCGCTCGCTGCTGGCGAGCGTCGGCGAGTTGGTACGGAACGAGCCCGTGCTGCGTCGCCGTGCCCTGTGCCAGGCGATGATGTTCGGCGCGTTCACCGCGTTCTGGACGGCCATCGCCTACGAGCTGATCGGCGAGCACGGTTTCGGCCAGGCCCAGATCGCGCTCTTCGCGTTGGTGGGGGCTGGTGGCGCGGCCGCGGCGCCGATCGGCGGCTGGGTCGCCGACCGCGGTCACGGTCGCGCCGCCAGCGGCGGGGCGCTGCTGCTCGCCTCACTGACCTTCGTGCTCGCCGCCCTCGGGCACCGCAGCGTGCTGCTGCTCGCCCTCGCCGCGGTGCTCCTGGACTTCGCCGTGCAGTGCCACCAGGTGATGAGCCAGCACGAGATATACGGGCTGCGCGCCGATGCCCGCGCCCGGATCAACACCGTCTACATGACCACCGTCTTCGTCGGCGGCGCGGTGTCGTCGGCCGTCACCGGCGTGCTGTACAGCGCCTACGCCTGGACCGGCACCTGCCTGTTCGCGATGGTCCTGCCGCTGGTCGGCCTGCTGGTGTGGGCCTACGGCTGGTGGACGACGCGACGCGCTCGGCCGTCGGTAGACGTCGAGCGTCTGGTCGGAGTCCGCCACACCGCTGACGTCGCGTGACACAGGGAAATCGCGCCCGCGAGGGCGTGCCGCGCACATTTGGAGTTCACATGTCCAAGGTCTGGTTCGTCACCGGTGCTTCGAAGGGCTTCGGACGCGAGTGGGCGATCGCGGCCCTGGAGCGCGGGGACAAGGTGGCCGCCACCGCTCGCGACACATCCACCCTCGACGACCTCGTTGCGAAGTACGGCGACCTGATCTTCCCCCAACGCCTCGACGTGACCGACCGTGGCTCGGCCTTCGCGACCGTAGGGGCGGCGCACGAGCACTTCGGTCGACTCGACGTCATCGTCAACAACGCAGGCTACGGGCAGTTCGGCATGATCGAGGAGATCAGCGAGTCCGAGGCACGCGACCAGATGGAGACCAACCTGTTCGGTGCGCTCTGGGTGACGCAGGCGGCGCTGCCGTTCCTGCGCGAACAAGGCTCCGGGCACATCCTTCAGGTCAGCTCGATCAGCGGGGTCTGCGGCTTCCCCAACGTCGGCATGTACGCGGCGTCGAAGTGGGCACTTGAGGGATTCAGCCAGTCGCTCGCGCAGGAAGTCGCACGGTTCGGCATCAAGGTCACACTCATCGAGCCGACCGGCTACTCAACCGACTGGCCCGGACCGTCGTCGCGTACGGCCACCCCGAACCCCGCATACGCCGACCACCTGAAGCAAGTGCAGGAGGCGCGGCGCAAGCGCAACGGGACACTGGGCGACCCGGTCGCGACCCGAGCCGCCGTACTCAAGGTTGTCGACGCGGACGAGCCGCCGCTGCGGATCTTCCTCGGCGACGGGCCGCTCGCCGTCGCGACCGCCGACTACGAGTCGCGGCTGTCGACCTGGCGCAAGTGGGAGCCGGTCTCCGTCGAGGCACACGGCAGGAAGTAGCCGCCAGATCTGCCGGCCAGTACGAGCGTGTGCACCTGGCACGGCGTCAGATGCGCCGCAAAAGGCGTCGGTCTGCCGTGCTTTGAGGCCAGACGCCGCACGAGCGCAGAACCGGCAGTGCGTGCAGGCACCCGACAGTGCCGCTCACCTCATACGCCCGCACCGCTGTGGCGCGGGATGAATCAGGAGAATCGCCAATGCAATGGGGCGAAAAGATACCTCTCGTCGCGACGGTCGCGGCCACTTCGTTCGCCGTCTTCGCCACACAGGCGTCCGCGGTGACTCCTCCGCTCAGTGACCCGCAGATCGTCAGGCACCTTGACCTGGCGGCTGGCCAGCAGCCGGAGAACCTGACGACCGAAGCGGACGGTTTCATCGATATGACGATGTCCTTCGCGCACCAGATCGATCGGCTCACCCCGGACGGCGAGCTGCACGTCCTGGCCACCCTCCCGGCCCCGCCGGACGGAACCCACGCGCCGTTGACCGGTCGCGCCTTCATCGGCGGCATCGTCCGAGTCCCGGACGGCACGCTCTACGTCCTCTATTCGACGGGCACCGACGACCTTACGGGGCTGTGGAAACTCCCGCCGGGCGGCACCGCGAGCCGCGTCGCCGCCATGCCGGGCAGCAGCGTACCCAACGGCCTGGCCCTGCATGACGGATCCCTGTACGCCACCGACTCCTCGCTGGGCGCCATCTGGCGCATTCCGCTGGGCGGCGGAGCAGCGGCGATCTGGAAGGCGGCGCCCGAGCTGGCAGCAGCCACACCGGGCGGCTTCGGCGCCAACGGGCTGAAGATCCGTGACAACGCCGTCTGGGTCACCAACATGGACCGGGGAACACTCCTGCGCGTCCCGATCGGCTGTCACGGTGCGCCCGGTGCCGTACACACCGTCGCAACCGGCCTGGGAACGGTGGACGACTTCGCCTTCACCGGCGACGGCGACAACGTCCTGGCCGCCAACAACCAAGGCAGCGAAGTCGAGTTGGTCCGCACCGACGGCTCGCACACCGTGGTGCTCACCGCTGCCGACGGACTGCAGAACCCCACATCCATCACGCGCCGCGGCGATACGGTGTACATCGCCAACGCGGCCTACTTCACGGCCACCGACCCCAACCTGCTCTCCGCACGGATCCTGCGCCAGCGGTAGGCACGAGAACCGGGCGCTCGGATCCGGGCTCCACGCTTCGGACCCGACCGCCCGCTCACCGAATGTGGACCACAGCCGAATCCCGGCTGGCGCTGTCAACGTGGGAATACCGATCGACGGGGAGCGACGCCCGGGCGGAGCTACGTGATCTCCAGTACTTCATCGTCGTCAGCGAGGAGTCGCACTTCGCGCGATCCGCCGAACGGCTGCACATCGGGCCAGCGGCGGTGAGCCAGCGGATCCACCGGATTCCCACAGTTCGGCGACGAGAGCGGCCTCCAGGTCGCGCCGGGACCTGGGCGTGTGCCGCACCCGTTCGCTCGGGCCGAGGAAGTCGCGCCACGCCCCGTCGCGCTGGTTGCCGCGCCAGCCGGAGGGGGCACCCATCAGGGCCGCGTACGGCGGGTTGGCCAGGAGCGGTGTCCAGGTGGCGTCGTAGACCGCGACGGGGGTGGCGGTCAGCCTGTCCAGTACGCGCTGGACGCTCGGAGTGAGGTGCGCGGGCACTGTTTCGGGGTCCGGCGGTGTGAGCCCGGCCAGCCGGGACAGGTGGCCGCGCCTGGTTCCCGACGGCTGCAGGGCCCTGGTCAGGGCTTCGACGACCTGGCTCGACGGATGGGAAGCCCGGCCCTGTTCGAGGCGGGTGACATGGTCCACGGGGATCCCGGCCAGCAAAGCCAGCTCCTCACGGCGCAAACCGGCCGCCCGCCGGGCCCGCCGACCGGCCGCCCGCGCCGCCTCGGGTGTGATCCGGTCACGTCATCGGCGCACCGCCTGCCCGAATTCCGCTGTCGTCATGGCCACCAGTGCGCCCCGCCGGTCTTGGACCTGCCTGGTACCAGCAGTCCCAGGAAGACCGGACTACTGGCTGGTCACGCTGCCACACCGGAATGTTGCGGCATGAGCACAACGAGGTCATCTCGCGGAGGAACGGTCATCTCGGCCGGTGTCGGGCGATGAGCGCGGCCACCGAGCGGCCCGCGGTCGGGTTCATCGGCCTGGGTGATCAGGGTCTTCCCATGGCGACCGCTGTCGCCGAGGCCGGCTTCTCGCTGCATGCCTGGGCCCGGCGCCCCACTTCCCTGGACGGCCTGAGCGGTGTGCCGCACGTCCGCCACGACGACGCCGAGGACATGGCCGCCGCGTGCGACATCGTCGCCTTGTGCGTCAGCACCGACGAGGATGTCCTGCAGTTGGTCACCGGCGGGCTGCTGGAGGGCCTGCGGCCGGGCTCGGTGGTGGTCAACCACGGCACCGGCGTCCCCGGCAACGCCGTGCGGCTCACCGAGGTGTGCGCGCCGCACGGCGTCGAGGTCCTGGACGCCCCGGTCAGCGGGGGACGGCCGGCCGCCGAGGCACGGAGGCTGACCACGCTGGTCGGTGGACCGCAGCCGGTCGCTGAACGCTGCGGGGCGGTCTTCGCCTCGTTCTCCCGGCACGTCGTCCATCTGGGCGGCGCTGGAGCGGGACAGACCGCGAAGCTGTTCAACAACGCGCTGCTGATGATGAACCAGGCCAACATCTCCGAGATCGTCGAGCTGGCCGCCCCGCTGGGGCTGGACCCCGCCCGAATGGTGGAGGTACTGAAGCTGGGCAGCGCCTCCAGCGCAGCTCTGACGCTGCTGAACACCATGGTGACCCTTGAGAACGTCGAGCACCCCTCGGGTGTCGAGGCGCTGGACATGGAGCTGTTCGACACCGCCATGCGTGACGTCGGCGTCGCCGCCGAGGCCATCACCGCACGCGGGCTGGCAGGCGCCCACCGGCTGCCCGAACTGCTGCGCCGCCTGAATCCATGACACCCCACCCCATGAAGAAGGGAGGTCCGCCATGAGCGCAGACGACGTCACACAGCTGGTGCTGGGTGAGCGGCAGAGCCGTGACCGCGGCCGGTACGACCAGACGGCCGAGTGCTTCGCCGAGGAATCCGTCGTCGAGATGAGCTGGTTTCAGGGCAGCGGAGCGGACTTCGTGCGCGAAACGCGTGGCATGGCCGGGCGCGGCGATCACGCGGTGCACCGGCTGGGCCCGCCGACCGTGCACGTCCTCGGGGACCGTGCGCTGGCAGAACTGCCGCTGATCATCGAGTGGCGGGTCGACATCAGCGGCGTCGCGGCCGATCTCGCCACCTCCTGCCGGTCGCAGTACCGGGCCCAGCGCGGCGCCGACGACGTCTGGCGCATTGTGCGGATCACGTCGATCTACGAGAAGGACACCCTCACCCCGGCACTGCCCCATACCCGCCTCGACATCGACCCGTTGGAGCTCACGGCCTACCGACCGTCCTACCGATGCCTGGCCTGGTACATGAACCGCAACGGCTACCGAATAGGACCCAACCACCTCGGCGACGACCAACCAGAAGCCGTCGCACGCCAGTACCAGGCGGAAATGACCTGGCTCCACGAGAGCCGCACTCCGGCCGCAACGGCCAACGTTCGAAGGGAACAGCAGTCATGAGCAAGCTCGCACTCGTCACCGGCGCCACCTCCGGGATCGGCAAGGCATTCGCCGAGCGCCTGGCCGCCGACGGCTACGACCTGGTGATCGTGGGCCGCCGGCAGGACCGCCTGGAAGAGTTCGCCACCTCTCACCCGAACATCAAGGTCCGCAGCCTGGCCGCCGACCTGTCCACCAACGACGGAGTGGACGCGGTCGCCGAGGTGTGCGCGACGGAGCCGCTGACCATGCTCGTGAACAACGCCGGCGTGGCGCACTACATGCCGCTCGCGGAACTCCCTGCCGACAAGGCCAGGGAACTCGTCCACGTCAAGGTCGTCGCCCCGACGATGCTCACCCGCGCCGCGGTCGCGGGCATGCAGGAGCGAGGCGAAGGCACGATCATCAACGTGGCCGGCATGATCGCCTTCAGCGGTCCTGCCCCGCACTCCCAGCTGCCCCGACGTGCCGTCTACGCCGGCACCCTGGCCCACCTGGTCGCCATGTCCCAGACTCTGCACGCGGAACTCCAAGGCACGGGCGTCAGCGTGCAGGTTCTCTGCCCCGGCGTGGTAGCCACCGAGTTTCACGAGCGTCAGGGCCTCGACATGAGCGTGGTGCCCCGCATGACGGCCGACGACGTCGTCACCGCCGGCCTGCGCGGCCTCGAACTGGGCGAAGTCGTCTGCGCCCCCGGCGTCGAAGACGCCAGCCTGCTGGACGCCGTCTTCAAGGCCGACCTCGCCGCCTTCGGGGCTCAGAGCCCCGAACTCGCCACGCGCTACCAGACCAGCTGACCCCGCGTGCCCATGCGGCCCGGGCTCCGTACGGCGCGCCGCCTGGTCGGCCAGCTCGAAGCTCTCGGCTACGACGTCCACGCCGAGCCGGCGTCAGCCGCTTCCTGAAGGCCGTCAACCAACCTGATCCAACCCGTTTTCTCTTCAGTCCAGCTCGATCGGGAGTAACACGGAGACCGGACGCGGACGGCGTGGCCGTCCGCGTCCGGCAGTGAATTCTCGCTTTGACCGCCGCTTGCTGGCACATCGGGCTGACTGACCAACCCGTCAGACGCTCACTGACTGCCTGCGATCACTGATTCCTTGGAATCGGTGATCTAGCGGGCGAACAGGTCCCGCAGCGAGCCGGAGGTGCGGGGCGAGCAGGTGTTCTTCAAGCAGCCGAGGTGCCACATGCGCTCGATCGTCGCGAGCACGGTGTAGTGGTCGGCGGAGACGCTGGAGTCCTTGTGCGGGCCGCGGTGGGAGTTGATCACGATCAGCGGCGCGTCCCCGCCGCCGAGTACGGTGCCGTTCGCGCCTACCGGGCTGCCGGGCCCTCCGGAGTAACCCGAGTAGTCGTTCTCGTCCCAGTTGATGACGATGCTGGAATTACTCGACCGCCACGTCGGGGAGTTCATGATCTTGTTCACCGTCTCGCGGAGGAACTGGTCGCCGAGCCGGATCGCCCCGTGGTCGAGGCCCGAGCTGGGGGAGCCGCAGTCGGGAAGACCGACCATCGCCGCCGCGTTCGGGGCGATCCCGTGCATGTCGTGGCACTGGTCGGGGCTGATCCAGGAGAAGTTGGGGACCGTGCCCGCGGCCAGGTCGGCGTCGAAGTTCTTCTCCAACGGCACAACCTGCTTCAGCCGAGGATTGCCGGGCGAGTTGATGTCCGAGAAGTACATGAACGGGTTGTGCTTCTGCGCGTACAGCTTCACCGTGGTGCCGTTGACGTTCCCCGGCGCGTACTCACCCTCGAAGCCCGCCTGCGGCATTGACTGCATGTACGCCTTCCAGGTCAGCCCCTTCGCCTCCAGCTGGTCGACGAGGTTGCGGCCGGAGAACATGTGCGGTGTCTTGCTCGCACTGGCCACCTGGGCGGGCGTCAGCGACGCGGTGTCGGTCGCGTCACCCGAACCCGGGACGAACTCCTCCGGAGGACAGGTCACCTTCGCTCCGGCCTTGCAGTCGTCCCATATGCCCTGGAAGGACCCGGAGAAGGCGGACAGGTAGTTGGGCAGGCTGGGGTGGGTGACCCCGTGGAAATCGGACGCCGTGTTGTAGCGGGTGGCGAGCTGGTTGATGTAGGGGGCGTCGGCGGTGTTGCCGATGATCTGGGACTTCCCGTGGTTCTCCATCATGATGTAGAAGATGTGCTGCGGCACACCCTCGCTCTGCCGAGGCTCCACGGGAGACGCGGCGGCCATCCCCATGAAGGCACCACCCATCACCAGCGCCGCCGCCGCGGCACCCGCCGCGGTCTTCTTCCAGCCGAAGGCCGTTCCGCGCATGCTCCACACTCCAGTCAGCGAAAGTTGTACGCAGGAAGATTGGCAGCGAGCACCAAACCGTTCGAGGCGCTCCCGGTGAGCAGTGGGTGAGGCACACGTGAACAGGGTTCGAAACCAGTCGACACGTCGCTGGGCTGGTACTCCTGGCGAGGAGGCCGGTACCTCTGGCTGAACACCCAGTTGCCGAGGACGGTGCCGACTGGGGGCAAAGGGGCGCAGGTTCGAATCCGGCCGACGACCTCGCAGTGGCCGATCTCGCCCGGCATGCGCATCTGAGCACGCTCGTCACGGGCGGCGGCTCGGGCATCGGCGCCGCCACCGCTCATCGTTCAACGTCGCGTTCGAGGGTCCCGACCATCACACCCGAACGCTCCGCCGCGGCCTCGTCTGCATCCAACGGCGTCCGCACCTGATCGACGGCTGCCTTGCCGAGACCGGACCAGAGATCACCACACCCGCCCCGACGCCACCCCGAAACGGTAACGAGTCCGGGCCGGACGTTCGCATTACTTCATCTCGCCGCCACTTTGTTACCCGGCGGTAGACACCTGACGGCCCGACAGTGCCTTGCTTGGGGTCGCACCTCGTCCCTTCACCGTCCCGACCGCCATTACGGAGGCCTCACGTGGCGCCCGTCACCCGCCGTACCTTCCTCGGATCCGCCGCCGCCCTCGGCGCGGTCCTCGGCCTGGACCCGCTACCCGGAACCGCACCCAAGGCGGCTGCGGCGACCACCGGTACGATCGCCGATGTCAAGCACGTGGTCGTGCTGATGCAGGAGAACCGTAGCTTCGACCACTACTTCGGCTGCCTCAAGGGCGTGCGCGGGTTCGGCGACCGCGCGACGATCGAGTTGTCCGGCGGCTACAGCGTCTTCGACCAGCCCAACGGCAGCGGCCGGCAGTACCCCTGGCAGCTCAGCGCGACCGACACGTGGTGGTGGGGAGCGAGCGGGGAGCAACTGGCGCAGTGCGACGGCTCGCTCGATCACTCCTGGTCCACGCAGCACTCGGCGTGGAACAACGGGAAGATGGACAACTGGGTCTCCGCCAAGGCTTCGGTCCGGACGCTGGGCTTCATGAACCGCTCGGACATCCCGTTCCACTACGCGCTGGCGGACGCCTACACGATCTGCGACGCGTACCACTGTTCGATCCTGTCCGCGACCGGCCCCAACCGCACCTACCTGTGGTCCGGCATGATCGACCCCTCCGGCACCGCCGGCGGCCCGGCCTACGACGGCGGTTCCGAGTCCGGCCTGCACTGGCAGACCTACGCCGAGGCCCTGCAGAACGCCGGAGTGACCTGGAAGGTCTACCAGAACGCCAACGACAATTATGGCGACAACGCCCTCGCATACTTCAACCAGTTCACCGGTGCGCCGAGTTCAAGCCCCCTCTACCAGCGCGGCATGAGCTCGGTGCCCTCAACGGGCTCCACCCCCGACGACATCGCCGCGGCGATCAAAGCCGACTCGCTCGCCAACACGCTGCCCCAAGTCTCCTGGGTGGTCTCCAACCAGCTCTTCTCCGAGCACCCGGACGGCCCGCCGGAGAACGGCGCGCACTTCGTCAACCTCGTCATCCAGGCCCTGGCGGCCAACCCGGACGTGTTCAACTCCACCGCCCTGTTCCTCAACTACGACGAGAACGACGGCTTCTTCGACCATGTACCGCCGCCCGCCGCGCCCTCGGGCACCACCGGCGAGTTCTACAACGGCACCAACATCGGCCTCGGCTTCCGCGTCCCGATGATCATCGTCTCGCCCTGGACGCGAGGCGGCTGGGTCGACTCCCGCGTCTACGACCACACCTCCGTCCTCCGCTTCCTGGAGACCTGGACCGCCGCCATCGGGACCCCGGCGGTATGCCCCAACATCTCCACCTGGCGCCGCCAGGTATGCGGCGACCTGACCGGCGCCTTCGACTTCGCCAACCCCGTCTACGGTCTGCCGTCACTCCCCGACACCAGCGCCACCATCAGCCAGGCCACCGCCAACACCATGATCAACCCGAGCCCGGGCACCAACGCCATGCCCACCCAGGAGCCCGGCACCCGCCCCGCCCGCGCCCTGCCGTACCAGCCCAACGCCTGGCTCGACCACATCGAGTACGACGCCGAAGGCAAGACCCTGGTCTGGATAAAGATGGCCAACCAGGGCCCGCAGGCCACCACTCACGCCCATTACTCCATCTACGCCAACGCCTACCGCACCGGCGGCCCGTGGCAGTACACCGTGGCCCCCTACAGCAACGGCACCGACGGCAACACCATCGACTTCTTCAACGTCGGCACCAACTACGGCAACAGCCAGTACGACCTCACCTGCGTCGGCCCCAACCGCTTCCTCCGCCGCTTCACCGGCAACACCACCACAGCAGGCAAGAGCTGCGAGGCCACCACCTTCTACGCTCCGGCGCCCGACACCGGCAAGGAGGCGCTCTGGTTCACGATGACCAACACCGGCACCAGCACGGTCACCTTCACCATCACCTCCACCAACTACCGCACCGACGGACCGTGGACCTACCAAGTCGCCCCGGGCACCACCGCCTCGGACCACTTCAACGCCGTCGCGTACACCAACGGCTGGTATGACTTCACGGTCACCGTCAGCGGCGACTCCAGCTGGAGCCGCCGGGCCACCGGCCACATCGAGGCCGGCTCCGCCAGCGTCAGCGGCTGACACCCGCCTCCACCGGTGCGTCCCCCTGCGCGGGGCGGAGGCGGCACCAGACCCACCCTCCAAACACCCTGGGGCCGACGCGGACAGATACCACTCTGCTCCTGATCGACGGCTGCCTTGCCGAGACCAGACGAGAGATCACCACACCCACCCCGACGCCACCCCGAACAGGTAATTGCGGCATCGGCGACCGAATCGGTCTCCGCCCACTGCGGCTACGCTCCGGCGGTCTCCGACACGCTCGGGTCTTGCGGGGCGAGGTGTTCTTCGGGTGCCACGGGGTGGTTGGCGGCGCGGCGGTCCAGGAGGTGCCGATCAGGACGAGGGCGGCGCCAAGGTCACCGAGTGCAGAAGGGCGCCTTTCGTTCGCCCTGGTCATCGGCCCCACAGGCGTCGGCCTTGGCCACGATGGCACGCTCTACGTGGCCGACACCATCAACAGCCGCATCGCGGCCATCCCGCAGGCACTGAACCGCCACTCCAGCGCGGGCACCGGCAAGAACGTCAGCGTCGGTGGACTGCTCGATGGCCCTCTAGGGCTGGCCATCGCGCCAAACGGCCACATCCTCACCGCTAACGGTGGAGACGGCAAAATCGTCGAAACCACCCCGCGAGGTGAACAGTTGACGTTCCGTCAACTTGACTCGAGCGGCACACCACCGGGCGCGGGCGCTGTTCGGGCTCTCGGTGGGACCGGACCGCCACTCGGTGTACTTCGTCGACAACGCCACCAACTTCCTGGACGTGCTGCACTGACCGCTCACCGTGAGACTTGCACCGAACGACGGCACACCGGAAAGGGGAGATGCCCGAAGCCTCCCAGCACACCCAGCTCCAGCCCTCCGGTGAGGTGCGCGATGCTCCCAAGCGTCGCGCACCTGTCGACGCCCTGAAGTCGACTCATCCATCAACAGCACGGCAGTACTTCACACGACCAGTTGCACCCTGTGCCGCTGGAAAGGTCGTCGCCGCAGGTGGGCAGGGTAGGGTCGGTCCACTGGGATCATGGCCGCGCGATCGTGCACCAGGTGCCTGCTACAAGCCCGGCCAACGCTCTCGCCTGATCTACCGCCCGCTCGTCCATCCCGATCAAAAAGAAGGCAGGGCGGGGGAAGGCCGAGCGCGACTGCCAGCGTGATGGTCTTACCGAGACCGAGACCGAGACCGAGACCGAGGCCGAGGGTGTCAGCGGTGTGCGGCTCAGCGCCGGTCCAGTGGATCGCTGGGCTGGGGTGCGGCGATACTGGTCATGAGGGCGGTGCTCATCCAAGGTGAGGAGCGCGCGTCATGTGCCGATGGCTCGCCTACTCCGGGTCGCCGGTCCGTCTCGAGGATGTGGTCTACAAGCCGGATCACTCGCTCATCGACCAGAGCCTGCGCGCCCGTATGGGTGTGGAGACCACCAACGGCGACGGATTCGGAATGGGCTGGTACACGGAAGATCGCCACGTGCCGTCGATCTACCGCGACATCGGCCCGGCCTGGAGCAACCGCAACCTGCGCGAGCTGGCCGCAGCGGTGAGCTCGGGTCTGTTCTGCGCCCACATCCGAGCCTCCACCGGGACCCCGGTCCAGCAGACCAACTGCCACCCGTTCCGGTACCGGCAGTGGCTGTGGATGCACAACGGCCTGATCAACGGCTACGCGAGCGTCCGGCGCGACCTGCTCCTGGCCGTTGATCCGGAGCTGTTCTCCGGTATCGAGGGCACGACCGACTCGGAACTGATGTTCTTCCTCGCGCTCAGCCTCGGGCTGGAAGAGGACCCGCCGGGTGCGGTGGAGCGCATGGTGGGTCTGGTGGAGCGCACCGCGCGCTGCCACCGCATCGAGTACCCGGTGCAGATGACCATCGCGCTGAGCAACGGCGAGTGTCTGTGGGCTTTCCGCTACTCCACTGAGCGCCAGTCCCGTTCACTGTTCCACAGCCTCGACGTGCAGTGCCTGCGCGATCTCCACCCCGACCACGAACTGATCCAGCAAGCATCGGCGGACGCCCGCCTGGTCGTCTCCGAGCCGCTCGGGGATCTACTGGAGGCGTGGCAGGAAGTCCCCGAGTCCAGCTACACCGTGGTACGCCGTGGTGGGAATGAGATCCGCACCTTCACTCCGCAGTCGGCGTGAAGGTGCGGACGGAGCACCTCGGTGGGCCCTCGGCGGCGCCGAGTCGGGCCCAGGATGACCCCTGTACCTCGGAGCGAGGTCTGCCTCCCGGCCGTCATTCCCGTCCGGCGAAGGCTGGTCGCCAACGTGCTGCGCACGCCTTCACGCCGCTCAGCGGATCCGCCGTGCCACTCGTGTGGGTGAGGGGCTGCCGGAGCGGGCGGCCCGGGCCAAGGTCGTCGGCTCCGGCAGCCTTCAGGCGGTGCGGCGCGGGAACCGGAGGCGAGGTGGATGTCGCGCGCGGTTCGGCGCGGGTGCGCGGGACGGGCGGCTCACCATGACGTCGTACGGTCGATCGCGGTCAGCACCACGTCGGTGAGCGAGCCGCGCTCGGCGTACGCGGCACGCTGCGCCTGGACACCGCTGCCCCGGCAGAGCAACTGGCTCAGCAGCTCCTCGGCCGGGTCCAGGTCCCCCAGGTCGCGCAGCGCGGGTGTGACGTACCGCAGCAGGTGGCGCACGACATCGGCGGCCGGGGCCGGAGTGTGTGACCTGGGGTGCAGCAGCCGTCCGGCGAGCCCGGACCGGCTGGCCCGCCAGGCCGCCAGGCGCAGTACCGGGGCGGGCACGGGGTCGGGGGGACGGCCCGCGCGCCAGTCCCGAGCCGCTGTCTCCACCAGCCCCCGCACCAAACACGCCAGCAGCACGGTGTCGTCGGCGTACAGGCACACGTCCGCCACCCGCACCTCGACCGTGGGGTATCGGTGGGAGAGCCGGGCGTCGAAGTAGATCATGCCCTCGTCGAGGGTGGTCTGCGTCGCCAGCAGCGCCCGTACGAGGGACTGGTAGGCGGCGCCCGACCCGAACAACTCGGTCGGGCCGGCTGTCGGCCAGCGGCCCCACGCCTGGTAGCGGTAGCTGGCGTAGCTGCTGTCCCGGCCCCGCCAGAACGGGGAGTTCCCGCTCAGCGCGATCAGTGGGGCCAGCCAGGGCCGGATACGGTCGATGACCGCGACCCCTTCGTCGGTGGAGCCCACCTCGACGTGGATGTGACAGCCACAGGTGAGCTGCTCGTGGGCGGTGAGCCCGAACGCCTCGGCCATACGCCGGTAGCGCGGTGTCAGGGTGAGTGTGGGATCGGCCGGCAGCGGTGAAGTGGCGAGCGCGACGGCCTCGGCGCCCACGCTGCGGGCCTTCTGGGCGAGGTGGGTCCGTCCCTCACGGATCTGCTTGGCGAGCTCCTCCAGCCGCGTGCACGGGCGGGTGGCGAACTCCAGCTGCTCGCGTTGCAGCTCCGCCTGCAGCGCGTCGTTCCCCCTGTGGGCCAGCACCTGGCCCGCGACGGCCTTGACCGTCCCGGTGCCGGGATCGACCAGCAGGAGCTCCTCCTCAACGCCCACCAGGCGCACGGACACCGCCTCTCCGGCCGGTCACGTCCCGGCCGCCGTACGCCGGCGGTCCTCGGCCGACCACGTCACCAGCGGCGTGTCCGGGTCCCGGACGTCTCGCTCTGACCCACGCACCGAAAAACTACACCTCGCGGGGTTCGCGATCGGGGACCCGGAGGAGTCGGGTCCGTGCCGCACGCAACGGTTCTGGCCGCGCCCACCAGTTCGTCCGCAAAGCCCACGACCTCAGCGTGGCGTCACCTCGGGCCGCTCCCGGATGAGGTCCATCCCGGTGAGGGCATGATGAACGGCACGTGGGACGGGCGGATGGGGCCCCGGAGGCGATCGCGAACGCATGCGGTCGACCTCCTTGACCTTCTCGGGGTCGGCGGGGGCGGCGGGCCGGTACCTGAGCCCGGGGATCGCCCCACCACGCCGGGTGCGCACGGTGCGGGCGAGGTTCGGCGGCCCGCGCAGCGGGTGCGTGGCACCAGCGTTCGGGGGAGCGCTGGCCTCGAACAGGACCTGGCCGGCCCGCACCTCGACCGGCGAGCTCCGATGCCGGTGGGCAAAGCGGCGCTGAAGGCCTGTTCGAGGCCGGAACGATGACGGAACAGAAGGCCTGGCTCCCTGGACGATCTCGCAGCGTCGGGCTTGCTTTCTCTCGACGAAGCGTCACTTTGCCCAAGGCGAACGAGCAGTGGAGAAGTTGCCTCTCCAACGATTGAGGAGGACGGGTAACAGCCGGGCTTCGAGTCCGGAGTTGCTCGGCCTCAGCCGATGGGGAAGGCGATCACGACACCACCTGTCGCCGCGGCCGGCTCGTCCGGCTGGGACGGTGTCTCATGGCGGTGTGGGATCGCGGCGCAGGACGGCCTCCAGCGTGTCGACTGCGTTGACCATGCCGTCCGTGATGTGCACGAGACGGGAGTCGGGCGTTGGCGACTGGTCGCGCACGGCCGCCTGGAGCTGGCGCAGCGAGGGGAGCCCGTCGGGTGGCCGCAGTGATCTGACCGCCTCGGCCAGCGAAGTCATCGCGATGCCGAAGGCGGTGCCCAGGGCATCGAGTCGCTTGGTGTCGGCGTCGGTGCTTCGGCTGCCTTCCTTGCCGGGGGCCGGAGCGGGAGTGGTGACGAGGGCGTGAAGCGACAGCTCGGCGTGGGCCAGCCGGGTGACGGCAGCGACCAGCGTCCGTGCCACAGCTGGGGTCAGTGGCGGGTTCGGCGGCTCGTCGGTCAGCCGGGCAGTGGATGCCTCGGCTTCGGTGCGGGCGCGGCGGGCGGCGGCTTGAAGGCCGCGCAGTCGCGCCGACGTGACCTGTCCGGGATGTGCGCACTCGTCGAGCAGGGCCGTTGCGTACTGGCCGTGGGCCTCCATGAGGCGGGCGAACTTCTCCTGCGCCGTCAGACCTTCCCAGGTCGGCCACACTGCGTAGGCGACGAGTGCGAGCACGGCCCCGATCGCGGTGCAGATCAGGCGGGATGTGGCGGTGGTTGCCGCGGGGAATCCGAGGATCTCGAGAAGGACCACGATGTAGACGGTGAGGGAGGTGCTGAAGAGTAGGTAGTTCACGTCAAACAGGGCGTAGGCGGCCGCCACGGCGATTGCGGCCGCACTCACAAGGCCTTCCGTGGCCGAGTGGGCCAGCAAGGCTGCCGCCGCGCCGAGCCCGGCTCCGACGGCCGTGCCGACCGCCCGGTAGATGCTCCGGTGCACCGTTGAGTTGTAGTCAGGTTTGAGCACCAGGAAGATCGTCAGCACGATCCAGCGGCCCTCGAACAGGCCGGTGGCCAGCACGATCACCTCGGCGAGCCCCGCGACCACGGCAAGGCGCACAGCGTGCCGCCCGGCCTCACCGGCGGGGGTGAGGTTGGCGCGCAGAGTGAGGGCCGTCCATTTCCCCAACTCCTGTGCCGGCGCAACGTGTGCGCTCAGCGCGTCACCCGCCGTCCCTGCCGAAGGCACCGTGTCGAGGTAGGCCAGGACGCGGGTCACGGCTCGCAGTTGCCCAAGGAGCGCCTCGGCCACCCAGTGCCAGTCGGTGCCAGAGGGCATCTCCAGGCTCGCCACGAGACCGTCCAGCGTGCGGACTCGTGTGGCACGGTCTGGTCGCCTGGCGGTCAGCGCGCCCGCGATGGCCTCCAGCCCCTGGGCGGCGTCAGCGGCGAAACGCGAGGCGGCGGCCTGCGCGGGGTCATCGGCTGCGTGCTCGGCCAGCGCGGCGAGGCAGGCACGGACGCGTTCGGCCTGCTCCAGCAGGTCGAGGTAGGCCAGCCGTACCACCTGGGGCAACAGTGGATTGGGGTCGGCGAGACGGTCAGCGGCAGGGAAGGCAGTGGGCGGTGGCGGGCCGACCGGCCCAGCGGCCAGTTCGTTGGCGTACGCGGCCAGGCTCCGGTAGGACGCGGCCAGCGCCGCGCGCTCCGGATCACCTCGCCGGAGCGCCCAGGAGACGGTGACAAGGACCCCTTGGAACAGCCCCCCGGCGAGCACCAGCCCGGCTCGCAGCGCGGCCTGCGTCGGCCCCAGTGGGACACCGACCGCGATCAGCAGCGCGACGGGCCACTGAAGGACTGCCACGCTCAACCGCGGCCCCATGCACACGGCCAGTCCGGTGACATACCCCCAGACGATGACAACGAGGACCAGCAGCCAGGGAGCGGCGGCCGCGGTGGTGCTGCCGACAAAGGCTGACACCGCCATCCCGACACTGGCCGCCGCCACGGCCGCCACCCGGGTGCGGGTCACGCCCTGAAACGAGGCGAACCCGGCAGGCAACGCCCCCAGCGACGCGAAGGCACCATAGTCCACATGCCCGCTGGCCGCCCCCACCAGGAGCGGAGCCACCACACCCACGGCCACCCGCACCGCGCGCCAGGGTGCGACATCACCCCATCGGAACGGCCCGAACTGCAGCAGTCCCTGCCACTGGAACCGGCCCAGATAGCGGCCAGTCGCCCGCAGATCGCCGCGCGTTCGTCCAGGCTCATGATCGGCCATACTCGATCCCTATCGTAGGGCGACGGAGCGACGCACCCGTACGGTTCGCCCGACCCGACCCGACCCGACCCGACCCGACATCGACGGCGACGGCGACGGCGACGAGGCCGCCGAGAACATGGCGGAGATGGTCCTGCGCATGCTGGGCGCCCCCGCACAGGACGCCCGGGAGGTGGCAGCGCCCCCTGCCCCCTTCCGACTGACCTCGTGATGCCGCAGCGGATGCGGCCCTCGACGTGTGCGTGCGCGCGGTGGCTGCGGGGGAATACGTGCATTACGTGACGGACGCGTGCCCGCGTGGGAAGGAGCACGACACCATGGACATCGGCATCGGACTGCCGGCCCTGCGCCCCGACCCGGACCTGTCGATCGCGGCCTGGGCGAGACGCGCCGAGGAGCGCGGCTTCGCCACGCTCGCCACCATCGACCGCGTGGTCTACGACAACTACGAGTCACTGACCGCACTGGCCGTCGCGGCCGGAGCCACCTCCCGCATCCGGCTGACCACCGCCATCCTGCTGGCCCCACTGCGGTCGAACCACGCGCTGTTCGCCAAGTCCGCCGCCACGCTCGACCGCCTCTCCGGCGGCCGACTCGTCCTGGGGCTCGCCCCCGGCTTCCGCGAGGACGACTACAACGCCGGCGGGGTCGACTACCAGCACCGCGGCAAGCTGTTCGAGGCACTGCTGGAGCGGGCCACCCGGCAGTGGCAGGACCCCGATGACAGCATCGGACCACGCCCGGCCACGGCCGGCGGCCCCCCACTGCTGTTCGGCGGGTTCACCAAGCCCACGCTGCGCCGCATGGCCGCCCACGGTGTCGGCTGGATCGGCGGAGCCCAGGGCGTGGCGAGCTTCCGTGCCTTCTTGCCGCAGGTCTGGCAGGCGTGGCACGACGCGGGCAGGGCGGGCGCGCCCCGGCTGATGGGCACCGCGAACTTCGCGCTGGGACCGGACGGCGAGCAGCGCCTGCGCACCCGTCTCCTGGACTACTACGCCTCCGCCGGAGCCTATGCCGAGCAAAGCGTCGAAGCCGGCCTGACCACGCCCGAACAAGTGGCCCGCGAGGTCGCTGCCTACGCCGAGGCGGGCTGCGACGAACTCATCCTCTTTCCCAACGGCGGCGGCCTGGAACAGGTGGACCTGCTCGCCGACGCGGTGGGGCTGTAACCGCCCATCGGAAAGCGCCACGGAAACGTGGGGCCGATGCCCGTTGGGGAAGCCTCCGGGCAGGGCGTAGACGGGCGGCCCCCGGGCGAGTTGCCTTCGGCCTTGGTGGGGGCGACGATCGAGGTCTTCTTGAGCGGGTGGCGATGCCGCATCGCGCTTCGACGCCGTCTTCGTCTGGTCCGCACGATGATGAGGGCCATGCCCTGACACCGCTGACTGCGGCTCAGCAACTCGTATGCGCGGCGGCAGCCCGGCTCATCTGCTCAGCGACGCGCCCAGCCGGTTCGATGCCACCCTTCCGGTCACTCGGGGAGGCGGGAACGGTGATGCATACGGCCAGTGCCATCGGCCTTCCGTCTCCCGAGCGGGTAGAAGGAAACCAACCACGCGGCTCCCTCGCTGCGGTAAAGCACTTCTGGCCGCCAGCGCCCATCCGGCCTGACCACCGACCACGGGTGGGGCTGAGTTTTCCAGAGCACGGGCGTCTACTTGATCCGCACGGTCGCCTGCCAGTGCCTGCCGTCGGCCGTGCGGCTGCTGAGCCGGACGGTACCGGGTGCGGTGCCCACGAAGACCGCGGGCGTGACGCCGACGGGCGGCGTGAGCGCGCCGCCGTTGGTCGGGGCGAGGAGTTGCGGGGCGGAGCTGGCGACGGGACTCCACCGGGCGGACATCTGGGCGCTCTTGGCGGTGAGGAAGACATCGAGCTGCCCACCGACGGGAAGGCAGTACGTACCCGAGTCGGCCTGGGTGAGCGTGCCCGCGGAGTGCGGTAGTTGGGCGGGCGGCAGCGTGCTGCAGGGCGCGGGGCTCTGGGCGACGGCCTGATGACCGCATCCGGACACCGACGCGGTCAACGCCGCCAGTCCACCCAGCACGCACGGTATGCGCAGCCACCCGCGCTGCCTTCGTTCCGTAACCATTCGCCGCACACCATCACCATCCTTGCCTGTTGCCCACTGCCACCCCTAGGCACGCCTCGTACGGCCGTCGCTGCCCCGGCGTGAACGCAGTGGACAGCGACGGCACTTCACCGACCTCGCTACGGAACTCAGCCCTGGTTGCCCGAGCTGGTGTAGTGGGTCACACAACCGCCCGCGCCGCCGTTGAAGTTGTTGCTCCACAGCGACTGGACGGCGAAGGGGGCACCGTTCAGCGCGACGATGGACGATGCGCCCTGTCCACTGGAGATCCAGGCGCACTTGTCGCCGGTCTCGGACCCGCTCGAGTCGACCCAACCGCTGCTGGGTGCCGGGTCGGTGAGGGTCTCGGCGTACTCGTGGCCGCCGACGATGGTCACACCCTCGGTCGCGCCGTTGACCCCGCTGCTACCGGTCGGCACGAAGTTGGCACCGCACCCGCTGCCCGCGTCAGGGACGTAGGGCATGTTGGTGTAGGGCAGGTCGGCGCCGTTCGACGCGGTGGTGTGGTCGTGCCAGGCGCAGTAACTCGTCTTGAAGCCTTGCGGGACGACACCGTGTGGTGCGTCGACGATGATCTCGACGTTGTCGCCCGATACGCCGAAGTGGGAGGCCGCCTTGACCGCTTCGGCGGCGATCTGTGATGAACCGGGCTTCGACGGCGCCTTGGTGGAGCTGTCCAGCCAGGTGCCGGCCACGGGGTTGGACGCCGGGTGCCCGACTGCGGTACCCGCACCGCCGCACTGGGTGGTTCCGACGGCGACGCCCTCGCAGTACTGGGTCTGGCTGTTGGACCAGGTGTCGCCGCTGCCGTAGGTGCGCTGGAAGAACGACAGCTGCAGCGGGACCTCACCTGATGGGTCGTTGGTCACCGTGGAACCGCTGCCCCACTGGTTTCCCCAATAGACGATGTAGATCGTGGGGTTGGTGACGACGGAACCGCCGCCGTAAGCGAGGTTGCCTCCGGAAGCCGCGCGCTGGGCGGCGGCGGGGGAGTGGGGGGACATCGCATGGGCGGCCTTCGGGGCAGCGCCCGCGGGTGCGGCCCAGAGCAGGGCGGTTGCCGCCAGCGAGGCGGCGACGGCGGCGAGACCGGCGTGGCGCGACAGCATGTGTCTGGTGCGAGGTGTGCTCAGCAACATGGTGTCCTTCTGTGAGGATGCCAGCAGGGGGCGATCGGGTCCGTCCGCTATGGCGGGCGGGCCCCACGGCCATCGGACGACGAGCACAGGACGCGACGCCGATATGTAGTGCTCATGACATTACGAACGGCGACCTGTGGCGCGGGCGGGAACGGCCGTGGAATCCGGCGCTGAAGGGAGATGGGGGGATGGCCGGACGGCTGTGATGGTTGCTGATGGCTCTGCCACCACGGGGAGTGGTGTTCGGCTGAGAAGGTAGCGACTTGTCAGACGTCGGTCAATAGTTCAACAAAGAAGGGTGCCGCTCTCGCGAACAACGGGCGAACTCAGCCCTGTTCGGCGACTCGGCCGCGACGGCGATCGCCCGCGATCCGCCACCGTCGAACCGGTCGGCAGCGTAGTCCCGCATCCAACTGCTGGTGCTGCGGCACAAGGTCGCGGTGCTGCGTCGCGCGAACCCAAGGCCATGCTTCACCTGGGCCGATCGCGTCTTCCTTGCCGGAGGAGTTCCGGGAAAGGCGCAATGCCACTTGCTGGAGGTGCCGTGCGGCCGGTGCTTGTTGTAGAACCTCTCGAACTCGCGGAGTTCGTAAGAGCTCTCTCGGGCCAGGCGTGGGACCAGGGCGCGCATCGACCGGATGGTGGGCGGGTGGCCAGGGCGCTTGGGTACGCACATTGCGGCGTGGCGTCGCTTGAGCGGGTTCCGGTGCTGCTCGGCATGGAGCGGGCGCGGTGCGATAAGACACCCGCGTTGATCCGTACGGGTGAATTCGGAGCGCCCCTCTGGGGCGCGGCCCCTCGTTCGGGTCAATCTGGTTGTCCGCGCTGACGGGCTGCCCATACCTCCGCACGGAATCGGATCAGTCATACCCACCGATCCCGGCGACCGGTCCGCGCATCCCATGCGTGAGTGGTGGCGATGCCCTGCCGGGATGTTTTCCCGCAGGAGGCCTGCCATGTGCCAAACTCCCGGTCAGGCGGCTCGCCCTCCCACCGTGGCAGGCGGAGATTCCGCCCCTGTCAAGGCCGTTGCGCCGCCGAAGCGCGAGACGCGCTCCGGTGCCAGACGCCTGCCGTCCCTGAGCGGCCTTCGTTTCGCAGCCTCCTGCGCCGTGGTCTACACGCACAGCATGCTGCTGATCGAGCCCCGCCTCGCCGACACCCCCGGCCCCGAGGTATGGGCGGGCGGAAGCGCGGTGTCGCTGTTCTTCATGCTCAGCGGTTTTGTGCTGACCCACGCCGCCCGCCCGGGAGACACCACGGCCGCGTTCTGGTGGCGGCGCGCCGCCAAGATCCTTCCGAACCATGTGCTCACCTGGTGCGTGGCGGTGGCCGCACTCGCGGGCACGGGGGCGCTGGCAGCGAGTGTCCCCGCCATCGCCGCGGAACTGTCCAGTTTGCTCCTTGTCCAAACTTGGGTGCCCAGCCAGCGGTTCGTATCCGCGGGCAACCCGGTTTCCTGGACGCTGGCCGCTGAGGTCTTCTTCTACCTGCTCTTCCCTGTCCTGCTGCGCTGGGTCCGGAGGCTGTCAGGCCGTGGTCTGGTGGTCGGCGCGGCAACGGCCGTCGCCGTTGTCTGGGCACTGCCGGTGCTCTGTGAGGTTGTCGTGAACCCCGGCAGATCGTTCTTCATGGACTACTGGTTTTTGTACATGTTGCCGATCAGCAGACTGCCCGAGTTCGTCCTCGGCATGTTGGCGGCCCGTATCTGCAGGATGGGGGTCCGGCTCCCGCGCTCGGGTGTGCTGCTGGCCGCGTTGAGCGTCATCAGCACCATTGTGGTGAGCAGTTCGTACCTTCCGCACCCCTTCATGTTCGCCGCCGCGACCGTGGTTCCGATGGTCGTGCTGGTCCATGCGACCGCCGAGCTGGATCTGCGGGGCAAACCGTCGCTGCTGCGTTGGCGGCCTGTGGTGTTCCTCGGCGAGATGTCCTACGCGGTGTACCTCGTCCACCTCATGGTGCTGGGGGTGGCGTACGTGTCTTTGACCAGCCGGGGGTGGAGCGGGCTGCAAGCGGTCCTGGCTGCCCTTCCCATGGCACTGCTGGCCTCGTACCTGCTGTACGTGGGGGTGGAGCGGCCGTGCATGCGGCGCTTGCTGGCGCTTAGCGGCCGTGCGGTACGTCGGACCGAACCGGTCGACTCCACCCACCCGGGTAGGTCCGACACTCCGCACGGGCCGATTCCCGAGACGGCGGAGGACCGCAGCCGGGCCGATGCCGGGCACCGGCGGCGCGGGGAACGGACCACACACCGCACCCGCGCGAATGACGAGCCACCTGACGCAACCCCCCCAACGGCCAGGCGAAAGGGACCTGCCGGGATGACCACGCGAAGCAAGCGGGTCGCCGACGGCAGGCCCCGTTACCAGCAGGACCTGGCGCAGGGCCTGGAACGGTTCTTTGAGCCCCGGCAGGCCGCATGCCCCTGGTGCGGCTCGAGGTGTGTGTACCGACGGCTGCGTACTGTCGACTGTCTGCAGCGCAAGCCGGGCACCTTCGTACTCGACCAGTGCGGCAGTTGCCGGCACGTGTTCCAAAACCCTCGACTGAACGCGGCCGGGCTGGAGTTCTACTATCGCGACTGCTACGACGGCCTGGGCGAAGCGACGATGGCGCGCCTGGCTTCCTCACCCATCGCCGTCCGGCTCCACCGGGCCCGTGCCAGGGCACTGCTCCCACTGAGCCGCCCGGACCGCTGGCTGGACGTGGGTACCGGCCACGGCCACTTCTGCGCCATCGCGCGGAAGATCCACCCGGACACCGAATTCGACGGGCTCGACATCGGCGAGGGTGTCGAGATCGCAGCGCGTCGTGGTCGCATCACCCGGGCCTACCGTGGCGCCTTCCCCGATCTGTCCGGCCAACTGTCCGGACGTTATGACGTGGTGAGCATGTACCACTACCTGGAACATACCGTTGCGCCACGGAAGGAGCTGACGGCCGCGCACACCGCCTTGCGGCCAGGCGGCCACCTGCTGGTCGAGGTCCCCGACCCACAGTCCGCCGCCGCCCGGCTCTTCGGCCGATGGTGGGGCCCGTGGCTGCAACCCCAGCACCTGCACTTCATACCGATGGAGAACCTGTGCAGCGCCCTGACCGCGCAAGGGTTCACCGTCGTGGCCACCGACCGGCGCGAGCCGCACATTCCCACGGACCTCACCTCCGCGGCGGTCAATGCACTCACCTGCGTACTCCCCAGCGCCGATGTGCCCTGGCTGCCCGAGAAGCCCGGCCTCCTCAGCCGCGCGGTCCGGCCTGTGGCCCTGCTGGTCAGCGCGCCCATGCTCGCAGCCCTCTTCGGACTTGACCTGCTGCTGACACCCCTGGTGCGCGGTACCCGGTTCGCCAACGCCTACCGGGTGGTCGCGCGCCGCGACTGACCCATGCGCCGCCGAACCGTCACACCTCGGGAAGCGAGGCGCAGCCGACCATGCGCGTACTGATCGCCACCGCAGGATCGCACGGGGACGTCGTTCCCTACACCGGCCTGGGGCTGCGTCTGCGGGCAGCCGGACACGAGGTGTCGGTCGCCACCCACACGCGCTCCGCCGAACTGGTTCGTCGCTGTGGCCTGTGCTTCCATCCGCTGCCGCTGGACGATCAGGCCATGGGTGAACCGGGGCGGGGATCGGGGGATGGCGGCCGTGGCGTTCTCCTCTCCCCGGTCCAGCAGATGCGGCTGGCGCGCCAATTGGCACCGAAGATGGCCGATGCGGTGGCCGGCGCCTGCGCTTCCGGTGCCGAAGTCCTGCTGGTCTCCGGCAGCCTGGCGCCCCTGGGGTTGGTGGCGGCAGTTGGTCTGTGCCTGCCCAGCATCGGCGTCTTCCTCCAACCGCTGGCTCCCACCCGGGAGTTCCCGCCGGTCGTCCTCGGCACGCCGTCGCTGGGGAGGCTCGGCAACCTGACCGCGGGATACTGCGCCCAGTCCTTGCTGGCGTGTGCGTTCGGACCGGGAGTGCGTCATCTGCGGTGTCGGTTCGGTGTGACACGGCAGGCCCTGCGGCGCCGGTGGGCGACCTGGCAGGTGTACCACGGATTCAGTCCGGTGGTGGTCCCCAGACCCGTCGACTGGCGGCCGGGCATGGAGGTGGCTGGTTACTGGTGGCCGTCGCAGACCCTGGACTGGGAGCCCGAGCCCAGGCTGGCGGACTTCCTGCGGTCCGGCCCACCGCCGGTGTACGTGGGATTGGGCAGCATGGCGGTCGGTGACCCGGAATCGGTCGGGCGATGTGTGGCACGGGCTCTCAAACTCGCCAAGGTACGCGGCGTCGTGCAGGCAGGCTGGGCCGGGCTGTCGATCGAGGGGGACGATGTGCTCACCGTCGGTGAGGTCCCGCACGCCGAGCTGTTTCCGCGCATGTCGGCGGTCGTCCACCATGCGGGCGCTGGAACCACAGCGGCCGGCTTACGCGCGGGGGTGCCGTCGGTCCAGGTGCCGGTGATGCTGGACCAGCCGTTCTGGGCGTCGCGTCTGGTTGCCCTCGACGTCAGTCCGGGCAGTATTCCCTTGCGGCGGCTGTCCGCCGAAGACCTCGCCGCGGCCATCCGGAAGGCGGTGTGCGACCCTCGCTACCACCGGCGCGCGCGGCAGTTGGCGGTATCGATCAGAGCGGAGGACGGCGCTGGTCGCGTCCTGGCTGCGGTGGAGCGTCTGGCCGACGGAGGACGATGCCGGTAACCTGTGCGGCTCGAATGATCACCGCTTCTGGGCGAGCGACATATGCGTACTCGTTGATGACGCCGCCGAGGACGCGGGTGTGCAGGAGTGTGCGGTTGGCCGACGCAGGGACCGATGGTGCCGTGGTCGGGTTCGATGCTCCGGTGGGTTTCGGCGCGTTCGGGGCGGTCATCGCGTACCGCCGTGTCGTAGAGCTCAGTTGGCCGCCGTCGAGGCCGCGGGGGCGGCGGTGCAGGTAGTAGATCGCGGACTGGGCCGTGGCCGGGTCGGGGATTTTGGTCGGGTCGGTGTGAATGCCGAAGTAGCCTTCCAGGCCGTGTGTGGTGAGGACCGCGGTGGTCCGGGACGGCCTGGTGTCCATGCCCAACACTTCTGTGACCAGGGGTAGGCAGTCGGCCAGGTGCTGGCTGAAGGCCGTGCTGTGGACCGGCAGCACCGGCGAGCGACGGCCCTTGCGTGACAGTCGGCCGGTCAGTGGGTCCATCACCGTCCCGGCGGTGAAGTCGGCTTGCCGGGAGAGTGCGTACGAGAGGAGCGCATCGGCTCGGCCTGCCGCGAGGAAGTTCTCGAACCGGCAGATCGGCGTCGGCACGACTTCTTTGCGACCAGGCGGCGGTGCCAGCGCAGGGGTGCCGGTGACCGGGTGCGGGTAGCAGCGCGCGATAGGTGTGGTCGTCCACAGGACGGTGATCGACTTGAACGGGCGCGCTCCCGCACGGTCGTGCTTTACGCGCTCCCGCACGGTCGTGCTTCAGCGGTCGACTGGCAGGACACGTGGTTCCTTGATGCGTTTCATGATGATTTGCGAGTTGACTTCCGTGACGCCGGGCAGGGCGGTGAGCCGTTCGATCCACAGCTGCTCGTAGGCGGTGATGTCGGCGACGGCGATACGCAGCAGGCAGCCGGGGCTGCCGAAGAGTCGGTACGCCTCGATGACGTCCGGGATCTCCTGCAGAGCGGCCTCGACCGCCTCGACCGCCTCCCGGTCCCGACTGACCTCGATCGACACGAGTACCTCGAAGCCCCGGCCGACGGATTCGGGATCGATCACGGCGCGGTAGCCCTGGATGACGCCGTCCTGTTCCAGCTGGCGCACCCTGCGCAGGCAGGGGGAGGCGGTGAGCCCAACGCGTTGAGCCAGTTCCTGGTTGGGCAGCCGGCCATCCTGCTGAAGCTCGCGCAAGATTCTGCGATCAATCTCGTCCATGGCGCAATTATCCACTCCAATCACGCCTGCGACCCCGAGAATGCGCCACCAAATTGCGCACAATTCATCCTATTATTGCGTGCTGGCAGGCCCGCTGACCGGCGGTGTCGTAGGGGCGTGCACCGGAGCTGCCGCACGAGCCGACGCGGGGGGCGCACGACCGTTTCCGGCCGCTGCCGCTCCGGGCGGCGTTCATCTGTATGAGGAGCATGGACACATGGGACGCGTCGTCGTCATCAGTACCGGCGGGACGATCGCCAGCCGCTGGCAGGGTTCCGGATACGCCGCCGAGGCGCACGGCCGCGAGGTGCTGGCCGCCGCCGCGGTGCCGGAAGGGATCGTGATGGAGGTCGTCGACCTGTTCACCGTGAACAGCTCGCGGCTGACGGCGGCACACCAACTCACCTTGTTGCGCACGGTGCATGATGTGCTTGCCGATCCGGAAGTGGACGGCATCGTGGTCACCCACGGCACGGACACCCTGGAGGAGTCGGCCTTCCTGGTGGATCTCCACCACGACGATCCGCGGCCCGTGGTGTTCACCGGCGCACAGCGCCCCCTTGAGTCGGTGGGCGGCGACGCGGCCGGCAACCTCCACGACGCGCTGGTCACCGCCGCGTCGGTCCGCGACCTCGGCGTGCTGGTCGTCTTCGACGGCTCGGTACACGCGGCTCGCGGCACCGTGAAGACGCACACGCTCGCCCCCGACGCGTTCGGCGACCCGTCAGGCGAGCGCGTCGCGGATGTCGGCTCCGGCACCGTCTCCGTGCGCCGACGCCCCGACCGCCCGACACCGCTGGCTCTGCCGGGCGTGAACGTGACCGCACCGCGCGTCGACATCGTCATGCACCACTGCGACGCCGACCCGCTGTTCTTGAAGGCGGCGGTGGGCGCCGGCGCCCAGGGCATCGTGCTGGTCGGCACCGGCGCGGGCAACACGACTCCCGAGATCGCCGAGGCCGTCACCGCGGCGGTCGCATCCGGTGTGCTCGTGGCCCTGACGACCCGCGTTCCGGCCGGGCCGGTGGCGGAAATCTACACCGGTGGCGGGGCGGTCGACCTTGCCGCGGCCGGGGCGGTACTGACCGGCACGCTGCGGGCCGGGCAGGCACGGATCGCCGTCGTCGCCGCGCTGCTGGCTGCCGACGCCCCCGCCGCGCGCGCGAAGACGCTCCGGCGGATAGTCCACCGTCGCGTCGCCGCCCCGGCAGTCGCAGCACTCGGTCGCACCTGATCTGCCGACGTCCTTCGAAGCCCGCAAGCCCCGCCCCGTCATGAACAGGAATGTGATGGCACTCGCCACCGGCCCCTCCGACACAGCTGCCGCCGATCCGACCAGCACGGCCGGCGCCGCCCCGTCCAGCACAGCGGTCGCCCGCACGGGCGCAGCCCCGCGCCACCGCAGTGAGCATGACCTGCTCGGCGACCGCGAGGTCCCCGCCGCCGCCTACTACGGCGTGCACACCCTTCGCGCGACGGAGAACTTCCCCATCACCGGTACGCCCATCTCGGCCTACCCGGACCTCGTGGTCGCGCTCGCCTGTGTCAAGCAAGCCGCCGCCTCGGCCAACCGCGATCTCGGCCTGTTGGACGACCGCAGGGCGGCCGCCATCCAGGCCGCTTGCGAGGAGATACGTACGGGACGGCTGCACGACCAGTTCGTCGTCGACGTCATCCAGGGCGGGGCCGGCACGTCGACCAACATGAACGCCAACGAGGTCATCGCCAACCGCGCGTTGGAGATCCTCGGCCACGACCGCGGCGAGTACCGGCACCTGCACCCTCTTGAACACGTCAACGCCGGACAGAGCACCAACGATGTGTACCCGACCGCCGTCAAGGTGGCCCTGCACTTCGTCGTCCACCGACTGCTGGATGCCATGGATGTGCTGCGGCAGGCCTTCGCGGCCAAGGCCGACGAGTTCGCGGACGTCCTCAAGATGGGCCGTACCCAGCTGCAGGACGCGGTCCCCATGACGCTCGGCCAGGAATTCGCCGCGTATGCCGTCATGCTCGGCGAGGACCGGATGCGTCTGGAGGAAGCCTGTGACCTGATCCATGAGATCAACCTCGGCGGAACCGCGATCGGCACCGGCCTCAACGCCCACCCGCGATACGCGGCTGTCGCCCGCGACCACCTCAGAGCCATCACCGGCATACCGCTTACGGTCGCCGGAGACCTCGTCGAAGCCACCCAGGATGCCGGGGCGTTCGTCCAACTGTCCGGAGTGCTCAAGCGCATCGCGGTGAAGCTCTCCAAGACCTGCAACGACCTGCGCCTGCTCTCCTGCGGCCCGCGGGCGGGCTTCGGTGAGATCAACCTGCCGCCCGTACAAGCCGGTTCCAGCATCATGCCCGGCAAGGTCAACCCGGTGATTCCCGAAGTCGTCAACCAGATCGCCTTCGAGGTCATCGGCAATGACGTCACCGTCACCCTCGCCGCCGAGGCGGGCCAGTTGCAGCTCAACGCCTTCGAGCCGATCATCGTGCACACCCTGCTCAAGAGCCTGGATCACCTGCGAGCCGGATGCCTGACCCTCGCCGACCGGTGCGTCACCGGGATCACGGCCAACCGCGAACACCTCGCCCAGGTCGTTGGGCGGTCGATCGGCCTTGCCACCGCGCTCAACCCGTACATCGGCTACGAGCAAGCCACCGCCGTCGCCCAGGAAGCGCTCGCCACCGGCGGCAGCGTCCAGGAGCTCGTCCTGGCCAAGGGCCTGCTCACCAAGGAACGGCTCCGGGAGATCCTGCGACCGAACAACCTGGCCCGACCCCCGGCCCCGGTCCGGGCCGACGCAGCCCCCAACGAGGCGTGAAGCCGACTTCGCATGCGAACCGCCGCGGGGTGACGGACGGACCACGAGGATCCGGCGTCACCCCGCCGCGGTTCGGGGACGCAGGACAGACCCCACATGGGGGTACCGGCGTCTCCACGGCGACCTGCGCCCGCCCTGGGCGTAACGGCGGCCGCGTCCGGCAAAGGGCAACATTGCGCGATTCGGGGCTGCTGCGCCATCGCCGCTACCCGAGCTACGACGTGTGCTCGCCTGGGACAACCGCGAACTCTGGCATGACCTCGGCAGCCAGCCGCTCGGCGTGTTCGCCGGGCGCGAACAGCGGCGTGAACAACACGAGTTCGGCGCCAGCAGCGACAACCTCACGCAGCTGGCGGACACAGTCCCCGGGCGTTCCCGCGATCGCAGCAGCCTCGATCTCGGGCGACTGCCTCATATAGAGCGCGGCCAACTCGGCGTTGATCCGGTCGCGCGCCCGCTGGGCGTCGTCGTCCACCGCGATGTAGACGCGCTTGGCGATCGCGAAGTCCCCCGTCGGCCTGCCGGACTCGGCCAGCGCCCGCCGCACGATCTGGACCTGGTCGGCGAACTTCGCGGTCGGGACCTGGCCCGCGCCGAAGAAGCCACTGAACAGGCCGGGGCTCAGCACGGCACGCCGCAACGCGGTGCGCCCACTGCCGCCGAACCACAACGGCGGACAGGGCTTCTGGAAGGGCTTCGGCTCCATGGCCGCGTCCGCCAACTGCCAGAACTCCCCGGCGAAGTCGACGCGGGAATCACGCCACAGGCGCGTCATCACCTCGATGCCCTCGGTGAAGCGCGCGACGTAGCGTTCCGGGTCGACGCCGAAGGCCGCGAAGGGCCGTCCCTTTCCGCCCGTGCCGAACCCGATCTCGATCCGGCCTCGGCTGATCTGGTCCAGCGAACTGATGCTTTTCGCGAGGTGGACCGGGCTGTGCAAGGTGGACACGAACACCGCACATCCCAGGCGTAGCCGCTGCGTGCACGCGGCCGCGCAGGTCATGATCTCGATCGGTCCGAGCAGCGGCTTCGACCCCAGTGTCTGTTCCTGCGCCCACGCGCTGTCGAAGCCCAACTGCTCCACACGCGTGAGGTAAGCGCGGAACGCGTTGGGGTCGAAATCGCCGTCGGCATAGAACTGTGGGATCGAGATCGCGAATCTCATGCGGTGCACCTTATTGTGCGTCACTTACCGTGTACCGGGGCGCCACGCCGCTCGCGGGCGCCCGTACAGTACCTCGCCCTCCACGGAGCTCAGCTTCGGCACCTTCGCCCGGCGCGGCGGCTCCTGGTCTTCGCCAGCGTGATGACGCTGGGGCTGAACGTGGCGGACCCGCTGATCACCGACCAGGTGGACAAGGCTGCGTTCGACGCGGTCGGGCCACTGCTGCTGATCGGATGGGCCGAGGTGGGCCCCGGGATGTTGCAACCCATCAGTGGAGGCCCTGTAGGGGAGCCGACTGCGGTGACGATGGATGGGGGAATCGGAGGATCGTTCCAGATGCTGTGCCGGCCACCGCATCGAGTTGAGCGACGTGCAGGTCAGCCCCAGAATCGTATTTTCGAGCGGGACGGTCTGCTGCGCTTTCGCCCGCCTCGACGAGGCCCGCAGCCGAGACACCGGCGGCGCTGGCCTCGGCCTGGCCATCGGCCGCGAGATCGCCGTACGGCACGGCGGCACACTGCACGCGGCGGACAGCCCACGCGGGGCGCGACTGGTCACCGGACTTTCCCGCGCTGTCGACAGCGGCCCCGGTGCGTAACACCGGGGCCGTCCCTTTCGGGCCGCCGCACGTGAGAATGAACGACCCTGTTTTCAACAGTAGTCCGGATAATCCGGAATAGCGGAAACAATATGCACTATTCGAAGAGTGTTTCGGCGCCTCCGGAGTGCGTTTGGGGTTACCGAAGGCATTTCGTGCGTCGGTGATCATGCTGTGGCCGGATCCGCCGCGCCGGATCACGGTCGCCGGGCAGGCGGTCGATGTGGGATGGTTCCCGGCCGGGCGGGACCGGTGCGAAGTGTGCGTACCGTCCAACGGCGCGGGCCGCTGGGGCCTGCTCGTCGTGCCCCGCGAACGCGAATTCGGCGAGCCCGAAATGCTGATGGCCGCCGCCGGTTCTGTGGACCGACCCGCTGCCGACGCCTGGATCGCCGCGGCCACCGCCGACTGGATGTCCGGGGGCGAGCAGTGCGCCAGGGAGGCGCTCTGCGGCTCACCCCTGGTGACCTGATCATCGTCCTCGGTCCGGTGGGAATCCTGGACCGCCTGACGGACTGCGGCGCCGGTGCGCACCGCTGCCGCACCTACACCGCTGCCCTCGGCGCCTTCAGCCCTCCGCGGGGGCGGCGGCCGCGGGATGGCAGGTGAAGCCGAGACGCCTCATCGCGCGGGTGACCTCCGCCGCGGTGAAGTCCCGCCGGTCCTGGCGGGTGATCACCGCGCCCACCTGTTTGACCGGGTAGGTCCGCCGTCCGATCCGGACGGATTCGCCCACGATGAGCTCGGGCTTGATGCCGCTCATCGCCTGTTGCACCTCGCTCGCGATCAGATCGAAGGGGTAGCCGGCGATGACGCAGCGCATAGGGCCTCCGCGGAGGAAGATGGGGATGGCTGTGGGCCACCAGCGTCGCACAGGAAGGCGCAACCGCCAACAGCAAATTCCGCAGCGAAATCCATCGCCGCCACTATTTCTGTGGTACGTTGACGCAGTTGCGGTTTTGGTACCCATGAACCCTGTGTGCACCGGACGGTTATGTGAACCTCTGGTGCATTTTGTTTTTCCGGTCTTTCCGGATGGGTCATTGCGGCGACAGAGGTCCGCACGGTGCGGACCTCGTGCACTGCTCCCGAAGGAGATCGGTCAACATGGCAACTGGCACTGTGAAGTGGTTCAACGCGGAAAAGGGCTTCGGCTTCATCGAGCAGGACGGTGGCGGCGCCGACGTCTTCGCCCACTACTCGAACATCGCCACCCAGGGCTTCCGTGAGCTCCAGGAAGGCCAGAAGGTGAGCTTCGACGTCGTGCAGGGCCAGAAGGGCCCGCAGGCCGAGAACATCCTCCCGGCCTGACGCCGAGGAAACCACGCGACCGAGGCCCGCACCCGAAGAGGTGCGGGCCTCGTCCCGCTTCGTAGCGCGTGCAGCAGGTGACGCTGCTTCCAGGCCAAGATGCGGTCCAGCGGCTCACGCCGGCAGGTCCGCACCCAGGTTCTGGAAATCCACAGTCCCGCAGGTGAGCTGCTCACCGGAGTTCTTCAGGCCTGCTCCGGGGTCGATGCGGGGGCCGCTCCGTTCATGCTTGGTGCCGGGGTCGAGTTCCGTAGCGTCTCCAGGAGCGCCAACCCCTGTGCGACAACCCCCGATGCGACCTCGTTGACACCCTCGGTGCCGTTGAGGATGGTCAGGCGGGATCCGGCGATGCCCTGGGCGGCCGCCTCGGCGAGTGCCGGCAGGTTCTCCACGACGCGGTTCGCGGCGATGAGTTCCTGGTTGCCGTCCCTGAGCGACGCCGCCCGGGCGGTGTTGGCGTCGGCTTGTGCCTGCGCGATGGTCCGCTCGGTGTAGGCCCGACCGTCCGCCTCGAACTTCGCCTGGTCACGTTGGGCCTCGGCCAGGGTGCGCTGCCGGTACGCTTCCGCGTCCGCGGGGCGGCGTACCTCGGCCTCCAATCGCTGTGCAGCGAGGCCCGCCTGACGTTGCGCCAAGGCGGTCTGCTCTTCGATGACTTCTTGGGACGCCCTGGCTTCGGCCAACGGACCCGCCTGCGCAGCACGGGCGTTGGACTGCTCGGTCTCGGCCAGGAATCCCGCCCGCTTGATCGCCGTGTCGCGCTCATACTCGGCCTTCAGAGCGGCGGCCTGCTGTTCGCGCTCGGCGGCCTCCTGGTCGGCCTTCGCCTGCGCGATCCGGGCCTGGCTGGCGACGGCCGCGGCGTGCGGGGCCGCCAGGTTGTCGATGTATCCGGTTGCGTCCGCGATCTCCTGGATCTGCAGGGCGTCCACGACGATGCCCAGCTTTTCCATCTCGGTGTGGCTGGCCTCCTTGACCTCCTGCGCTACCCTGTCCCGCTCCCGGATGATCTGCTCGACCGTCAAGCCGCCAACGATGGAACGCAGATGACCTGCGAAGATACGGCCGGAAAGTTCTTCCATGCGGTCCTGTTCGGTAAGGAAGCGACGGGCCGCGTTGGCGATGGACGTCGAATCGTCGCCCACCTTGAACACCGCAACGGCGCGGACGTTGAGCCGGATGCCCTGCTGGGTGACGCACTCCTCGACGATCTCCGCCTCCCGAAGCGCGAGAGACAGCATGCGGGCCTTCTGCTTGATGGGAAGGACGAAGCTGCCGTGTCCGGTGACAATCCGGAACTGCGTCTCCTGCGCCTGGCGCTTGGAACCGGAGATGAGCATGGCCTCGTTGGGCGCGGGAACGTGCCAGAACAACATATGAGGCCTCCTGTCGTGTCGATTGCGGCTACGGGAAGGGCGCGACAATCACAGAGCGGGCCGACGTACGGTCCACGACGATCACGAGGGTGTGCTTGCCGATCGGCTTCTCGGACCAGGCCGCGAACGCCTCGCTCCCGCCGCGCACGGCGACCAGTACTTCGCCCGGCCCGTCCGCTGGGATCGAAACGGTGACCCGCCCGATGGCTCCGATCGGACTTTGGTCTGCCTCCTCCAGTGGCTCCATACATTCATCATCCCGCCCTCTGCCCCGACGGGCCCCTGGCCTGCCCGGACGGGAACCACGACGCTTGGCGCTCGGTCCGCGGCCGCCCCGGATACGCCTGCGGACGGCTGCCGGACGGGCACCCATTACGCGGGACGTCCCGGACAGCTCCACCGTACTCCCGGCGACCTGCGCAGGCCCCTGTCTGCTGTCGGTATGCGGGCAACGGCCGTGGGGCGGCAGTGGTGTGCGCAGACGTCTCCTCGTTCACTGCCCGGAGGTGAGTTCACGGACGACCTAAAGGGGGCGACTCGTCCCCGCGGCTCTGATGCGGCTTGCTGCCCTTTCCCGAGATGAGGACGACGTCGGCCCCGCCCCCCGCGCGGGTCAGGGCGAACGGGACGCCTGGCGGCGGTCGGCAGTTCGCTCGAACGGTGTGCACACCGCCAAGGCCGGGGGAGACCTGGTCCATGATTGGGATTTGCTCTCCGGCGATCTGGTATGGCCGCATGCTGGGGTCGAACGACTTGTTACGGTTGCGAACCGTTCGGTTACAGAAAGTTGCCGTGCGATGGGGAACTAGCGGGCTTTGAGGGGACCGGGAGCCGGGGCGTGTGGACTCGGCGTGGTCGCAGCCAGCTGGGCCAATGGCGTCGGCCGAGATTGCGGTCGGCGGTCGTCAGGGACTGATCGATGGCGTCGACGGCGTCGCGTGCTGCCTGCTGGGTCCGATGGCTGGAGAAGTTCGCGGTCGTGGAGAGCGTGGAGTGCCGCAGCGTCTTGGAGGCGACGGGCGGCGTCAGCCGCGGTGAATCAGGCAGAGCGCCCACCAACTCCCGGTCATGGCAGGGGAACTGGAAAAGCTTTACTGGTCTCTACCTTGACTGGTCCAGACCAGTGCGGGTTGAGTGGTGCGCGCTCGTCGAGCCAGCATCCCCCCACGCCGCAAAGGAGTGATCACGTGCTGAAACGGCGCGTCACAGGCTTACTCGCCGCGCTCGCGGTGGCCGGCACCATGGCAGTCGCCCTTCCCGCGTCCGCGTCCACCGCCTCGGCGGCACCGCGCCAGGCGCTGAGCTGCGGCAACTACCCCGACTGGGTCGCCGGCAGGTCGTACGTCACCGGGGACATCGTCAGATACTCCAACGGCCAGTACTACCAGGCCAGCCACGACAATCCGGGCTATGACCCCACCATCAGCACCTGGTACTGGGACCCCTACAGCTGCAGCGGTTCAGGGCCCGGTACTTCGGGATTCGTGGTGAGCGAGGCCCAGTTCAACCAGATGTTCCCCAACCGGAACCCCTTCTATACCTACAGTGGACTGACCGCAGCCCTCAGCGCGTACCCCGGCTTCGCCACCACTGGCAGCGACACCGTCCAGAGGCAGGAGGCAGCGGCCTTCCTCGCCAACGTCGCCCACGAGACGGGAGGTTTGCAGTACGTGGTGGAACAGAACACTGCGAACTACTCCCACTACTGCGACTACAGCCAGCCCTACGGCTGTCCGGCCGGGCAGTCTGCCTACTACGGTCGCGGTCCGCTCCAACTGAGCTGGAACTTCAACTACAAGGCGGCCGGGGACGCCCTCGGCATCGACCTGCTCGACAACCCGTACCTGGTACAGAACGACTCCGCGGTGGCGTGGCAGACCGCCCTGTGGTTCTGGGACACCCAGAACGGCGCGGGCAGCATGACCGCCCACAACGCCATGGTCAACGGCGCCGGCTTCGGGGAGACCATCCGTAGCATCAACGGCAGTGTGGAGTGCAACGGCGGCAACCCCGCCGAGGTGCAGGATCGCATCAACTACTACCAGAGCTTCACCCAGATCCTCGGCACCACCACCGGCGGCAACCTGGGTTGCTGAACCGGCCGGAGGCGCCCACAAGCCGAGCGTGGCTGCCGCCGCACCCCCGGGCGCGGCGGCAGCCGCATGTCGGGTGCGCGGTGGGACCGCGGCCGGCCCGGGGCATCGCTGTCACGTCGCGCGTCCACCGCGCGGGGCATCGCCGGGTAATGACGGTGGCAGGGCGCTCCGTGGCACCCCGTGGGCCCGCGGACTGGTGTGCGGGGTAGGTTTGCCACTCCGTTGGTTCGTGGGGAAGGTGGGGGCGTGGCCAAGCCTGTGCGTGCGGCTGTCGGCGACAAGTGGATCCGGTGCAACTTCTGTCAGGGCGATCAGTTTCGGGACCGTGAGGTGAAACTCAACAGCTCGGGCATGGAGTTCCTGAACCTGGGCTGGGCGAACGAGTCGGCGACCGCGCTGATCTGCTGGACCTGCGGGTACGTGCATCTGTTCGCGAACAGGAATATCGAACTGTACAAAGTGAAATAGGGCGAGAGGTCACGCCGCCTGCCAGGGGCCAGTAGACGGCGGTTCCACGTCGCGCCGGTCACGGCATCCTGCTGAGTACACACGGGCACGCGTCGCGTGGCGCTCCTCGCGACGTCTGGCCTGAACCCTTACCTCCCGGCGGCCAGGAGCACCAGTGCGCCGCATATCAGGGCGTATCCGAAGAGTGCGAGCCAGGCGCCGCGGTAGCCGAGCCGTTCGGCCCGCGCCGGGGAGCCTCCCTTGGCGGTCCAGCGCCAGGAAAGCACGGTGCCGACCACCGCCGCGAGGAGGAAGTCCAAAGTCGTCAGGTGAACGTAGTCGATGAGCGTCAGGCCATCCGTACTGGTGATCACCGTGTTCGCCTGTTGCATGTTGAGCACTTCTTCGTGACCAACTGCCGGTGCCGGGCGAGAGGGGTCCGCGGTGCCGGCCGTGGAGGTCTCGGTGAGCGCGGCCAAGACCGGCCGCTCGTCGTCCAGGCCGCGGAAGGCCTCGGCGACCTCACCGATCAAAGCCACCGGTTCGCACCCCAAGGCGCCACGCAGGGCGTTCAGCGTGAGGACTTCCCGGGCCGCGACCTCGGAAGGCTGTACGACCCCAATGACCCTGCATCATATGTACAGCACAGGATCGAAAGTGTGATCGTTGTGTAATCGTCTGCCGCTAAAGTGTGGGCTGATCGAACATTCGGGCGCTAGGCGCCAATCGTGAGAGGACGGCCTGCCCTGCCCACGGTCTCCCGGGCGCCCCGTCGGCACCGCACACGCCGCCGCGCCGACATGCCGCTGCTCGGCGGCGTCCGTCCGCCCATCGCCTCGCTCATCGTGCTGCTGCTGGTGGTCGCCGCCCTCACTGTGGCCGGCCTCGGCAGCGTCCACGGCGAGCAGGTGCCACACGCCGTGCTGGACGGGGAGCAGCAGATCGCCGCCGACATCGCGGTCTCGGTGCGTACGGCGATCGACGCCGAATCGGCCACCGCACGCCGCACCGGCGATTCGTACACGGTGACGGGCAGGACCACCCCGGCGGCGGTGCTCAAGTCGCTGGCCTCCACGCGCAAAGCGGTGCTCGGCGGCGCGCTGCTGGACACACAGTCGGGCAGGACGCTGGCGACCGGCGGTGAGCGGGTGCCGCTGACCGGCGTGGACGCCAAGGCGCCGACCGGCGACCACGGCACGATCCCGCCGCGGCTGGTGACCTCGGGTGCCGGGCAGCGGGTGCTGTACTTCGCCAAGGTCACTCTGCCCGCGCAGAGCGTGGACGCCAACCAGGACCAGAACCCGGACGCCGCCCTGCCGCAGCGCAAGCAGTGGCTGCTGGTGTTCTCCGAGGCGCTGCCCACCCTCACGTCGTACGGCGACGGGCGCACCGCCCAAGTGCGGGACGCGAAGGGGAACGTGCTCGCCACCGCGGCCCGCGGTGCGGCGCAGCCGCTGGACGCGCCCGATCGCGGGCTCACCGCGGCGGCTGGCGCGGCGGTGTCAGCACACGGAACCGGCGCCTCCGGAAGCTTGCTGGGCGCCACCTCGGGCGACCGGAAGACGGTGGCCGGATGGGCGTCGGTCGCCTCCTCGTCCGGCAGCGGCGACGCCAACGGTCTCGGGCTGGTCGTGCTGACCTCCCGCCCGGTTCCCGTCATGGGGCACTCGGTCGACTACTCGCGGTTCGCGCTGGCCGCCGCCGGGGCCCTGGCCGGGATCGCGCTGCTGGTCGGCCTGTTCCTCCGGCTCACCGTGCAGCGGCCGTTGCTGCGGTTGTACCTGTCCGCCGATCGGCTGGCCAGGGGCGCGGGCGAGAGCGGGCCGCGATCCACGGAGGAGCTCGCCCGGCCGGTGCCGGTGCACGGGCTCGGCGAACTGGGCCGGATCGGGCGGGCGTTGGAGTCGCTGCGCCGCCAACTGCTGGGTGAGAGCGGTCCGGAGGAGATACCGGTACGGCGCGGCCCGGGCTGCAGGGCGCTGGCGGTCGTCGCGATGCTGCTGGTGGCCGTTTGGGCGGTGCCGCTCATCTTCCTGCTGAACCGCGCGGATACCGCGACCGCGGTGCCGTCGCTCGCCCTCGCCGATCAGCAGGCGCGCACCGAGATCGCGGCGAACCGGATCAGGCAGTCCCTCGGCGCGTCGTACACCGACCTGACGGACGTGGCGAAGAGCCTGCCCGGCAGGACGACGGCCGCCCAGACCGAGGCCCTGGGGCGCACCCTCGCCGGCCACCACCACTTCCGCTCGCTCTACTTGATCGGCCGCACCGGCGACATCGTGCTGCGGGTCGGCAAGACACCGCTGCGCACCATCGTCCACGTCCCCGACGGCAGCGGGATCACCACCGTCAACACCTCGGGCCGGATCCCGGCGATCGCGGCCTACGCCCAGATCCCGGCCGCCAATGGCAGGGCCCTCGCGGGCGGCGGGGTGGTGCTCTTCGGCGAGATCGACGTGAAGGCGCTCAACTTCGAGCTGCACAGACCGAAGCTGGGCAGCGTCTGGGTGACCGACGCGAAGTACAAGGTGCTGGCGGCGAGCATCGGCTACCGGGCCTTCGAGGCGCTGCCCGGCTCGGGCCTGACCCGGCTCGCCACCTCGACCCAGAGCGCCCCAGGGACCGCGGGCACCGCCACCTCGGCCGTGCTCGGCTCCTCCTCCGGCCCGTCCGTCGCCGCCGCCGCGCCGCTCGCCCAGGGCGGCCCCACCGCCGGGCTCGGCTGGCGGGTGGTGACCGCCGAGCCGGCGGTGGCGCTCCAACTCCCCGCGTTCCAGGCCGAGCAGCGCACCATGCTCGCCGGTGTCCTCGGCCTCACGGTCGGCGTGGCCTGCCTGGGCTGGCTGCACATCGTGGTGATCCGGCCGTTGCGCACCATGGCCGTGCTCGCCGAGCGGCTCGCCGGTGGGGACCGGCGCACCGTGCTGTACCCGGTCAACCACGATGAGGCGGGCTCGGTCACCCGCAACCTGGAGCTGATCCGGCAGGCGCTTGCGGAACGGGGCCGGGTGAGCAGATCCGGCCATGCCTCCGCCGCCCATCCTGGGGTAGCCGCTCAACCCGGCAGCCCCGTCCAGTCCCGGCACACGAGCGCACCCCAGCGGTAGAAGGACGGAATCGACGTGCTCTTCCTCTATCTCGTCCTGCTGTTGTGCTGCACCGGGCTGCTGGTCGCCGGAGTACTGGAGCAGAGGCGGCACTTCGCCTCGCTGGAGCAGATCCCGACGCGGGTGCTGGTCAACGGCATCCGCGGCAAGAGCTCGATCACCCGGCTGTGCGCGGGCGCGCTACGCGGCGGCGGCCTGGTCACCGTCGCCAAGACCACCGGTACGGCCGCCCGGTTCATCCACCCGGACGCCACCGAGGAGCCGGTCTACCGCAAGTTCGGGCTGTCCAACATCGTCGAGCAGATCGGCATCGTGCGGCGGGCAGCGGCGTACCGGCCGGACGCGCTGGTGATCGAGTGCATGGCGGTGATGCCGGCGTTGCAGGAGATCAACCAGGAGAAGCTGATCCGCTCCACCATCGGCGTGCTGTGCAACGTCCGCGAGGACCACCTCGAGGAGATGGGGCCGACCCTCGACGACGTCGCCCGCTCGCTCTCCCGCTCGATGCCGGTCGGCGGGGTCTGTATCACCGCGGAGAAGGAGCGGCTGCACATCCTCGAAGAGGAGGCCGCCAAGCGGAACTGCCGACTGGTCGCGGTCGATCCGGAGACGGTGACCGACGCCGAGTTGCGCGGCTTCAGCTGGTTCACCTTCAAGGAGAACGTGGCGATCGCGCTCGCGGTGGCCGAACTGCTCGGTGTGGAACGGCAGACCGCCCTGCAGGGCATGTGGGACGCCCCGCCGGACCCGGGCGTGCTGTCGGTGGAGCGCTACGCCACACCGGAGGGCAAGCGGCTGCGGTTCGCCAACGTCTTCGCCGCCAACGACCCCGAGTCCACGCTGATGAACGTCAAGCAGCTGGAGGATCTCGGCGCCATTCGGCGGCCGCTGAACGTGGTCATCAACTGCCGCCCGGACCGGGTCGAGCGCAACGGCCAGATGGGCGGGATCGTCTCCGACCTGGCCGCCGAGGTGGTCTTCCTGATCGGGCACCCGGCCAAGAGCGCCCGCGACGCGATTCCCGCGGGCTTCACCGGCCGGGTCGTCGACCTCGGCGGCGACCGTCGCGACCCGGAGGAGCTGACCGCCGCCATCCTCGCCGAACTCGCGCCGAACTCCTCGCTGGTGGCGATCGGCAACATCCACGGCCAGGGCGAGCTGTTCCTGGAGTGCCTCGCCGAGCTGCCGCTCGACGACTCCGACGAGCCGCTCACCTTCGCGTCCGACGGCCTGGACCAGGACACCGTGCAGATCGCGGTCTCCCGGCCGCCCGAGCCGGAGCCGTACAGCTGGGTGGCACCACTGGAGACCCCGGCGTACGGCCTGCATGTCCCCGGACAGCGCGAGCTGGCCCGCCGGTTCGCCGCCCGCCACGGCGACCCGGCCGAGGACGGCGGCGACGGCGAGGCCGACCTGCACCACCCCCACAGTCCGTACCAGCCGACGAGGAACCCGTAAGTGATCCCCGCCAATCTCACCGCACAGACCGCCGCGCTCGGGATCGCCCTGGGGCTGGTCTTCTCGCTGATCTGCTACCTGACCACCAACCTCTCGCCCGGCGGGATGATCACCCCGGGCTGGGTCGCCCTCACACTCGTCACCAATGTGCAGATGGCCGCGATGATGGTGGGCGTCGCGGTGCTGACGTTCTTCGCGACGAAGCTGCTGCAGCGCAACGTGATCCTCTACGGCAAGCGGCTGTTCGCCGCCGTGGTGCTGTGCGCAGTGCTGATGCAGACCACGGTGATGCTCGCGCTCAACCACCAGTTCCCGCTGCTGTACACCTCGCAGACGCTCGGCTTCATCGTGCCGGGCCTCATCTCCTACCAGTTGGTCCGCCAGCCGCTGGCAGCCACCCTCATCTCCACGACGGCGGTGACGCTGGCAACCTACGTGGTGCTGGTCGCCGGCCTGCTGCTCGGCGCCTTGCCGACCGGCTGACCCGCCACCACCCGCTCGCCCCCGCACCACCAGGAGGACGCGCCATGCACCACGACCCCGAACATCGCCCACGGCGCATGAGTCGCCGCACGGTTCTCGGGACGATCGCAGGCGTGGCGGCCGCTGGCGTGGCGGGCGGGTACGCCTGGGACCGCTTCGGCGGCGGCAGACACAGCGAGTCGAGCGGTGGTGCGCCGACCGCGGGCGGGGGCCCGAGCGCGCACCCCACCGACGGCTGCAGCTTCGAGCGGCTGTCCGCCCCGAACCGCACCGTGGTGCGGGCCGCCGACGGCGCCACGCTCGCCACCTTCACCGACGGCGCCCGCACCGCCGTGCTCACCGGGCCCACCCGCCGCTTCACCGAGCCGCGGACCACCACGGCCAAGGTGACCACCGACGCCTGGGTACGGGTGCTGCCCCATGGGTGGCGCCAAGGCATGGAGAAGTCCGCCTGGTTCACGGGCTGGTTCGCCAAGACGCTGCGCGACACCAGCCCCGACGTCTTCGCCGTGGCGTTCCAGTACAGCAGCGCCGGGGCCCCCGACAAGCACAACGCCTCCGGCGTGCGCTACGCGGGAACCGCGCATTTCGGCCCGCGCAACACCGACGTCAGTAACCCGCTGGACTTCGCCTACCACGATGAGAAGTCCGACTTCTATGACTATCTGGGCATTCCCTGGACCTTTCCGGACGGCACACGAGTCGACCCGCGGCAGCCCCGCTACGGCGACATCGACTGCTCCGGCTTTCAACGCCTGGTGTGGGGCTACCGGATGGGCATACCCCTGCACAACACCAACGCCGCGGGTGCGGGTCTGCCTCGCCGCGCCTTCGCCATCGCCGCCTACGGTCCCGGCCGCCTGCTGATCCCCGACACCGGGCGGCAGCCTACCGACATCACTGTCCTGCAACCCGGGGACTTGGTCTTCTTCGCCATCATCAAGTCCGATCCGAAGCTGATCGACCACTGCGGCATGTATCTGGGACTGGACGACAAGGGCCGCCACCGCTTCTACTCCAGCCGCTCCGCCGCCAACGGCCCGACCATGGGCGACCTGTCCGGCCACGCGCTCCTGGACGGCGGCGACTTCTACGCCCGCGGCTTCCGGACGGCCCGCCGCCTGTGACGTCCCGTCATATCCGCACCCGCTGACCCGATCCGTACCCCCGAGGGACCCGCCATGGCCACCATCCCCGCAGCCAAGCCCACCGGCGCGCACCGCCGCCACCGGGCGGCGCCCCGCCGCCCCGGCCGGCGGCAAGCCGCCCTGCGCTGGGAGCGCCCGGCACTCGCGGCGGTGCTCGCCCTCGCCACGGTGCTGTACGCGTGGGGCATCGGGCACGCCGCGATCCACCCCTACTACAGCGCGGCGGTACGGTCGATGGCCACCAGCTGGCGCGCCTTCCTCTTCGGCGGGCTCGACTCCAGCGGTGCGATAACCATCGACAAGCTTCCCGGCGCCTTCTGGCCCGACGCCGTTGCCGTCTGGCTCTTCGGCCCGCACAGTTGGGCGGCCGTGCTCCCGCAGGTCATCGAGGGCGTGCTCACCGTCTACCTGCTCCACCGCATCGTGCGCGCCTGGGCAGGGCCGCTCGCCGCGCTGATCGCCGCACTGGTGCTCACCCTCACCCCGGTCACCGTGGTCCTCAACCGGGCCACGATCCCGGACACCGCGCTCACCCTGCTGCTGGTGGCGGCCGCCGGCGCGCTGCAGAAGGCCGTGTGCACCGGGCGGCTGCTGCCGTTGATCACCTGCGGGGTCTGGGTCGGGCTCGCCTTCCAGACGAAGATGCTGCAAGCGTGGCTGGTGCTGCCGGTCTTCGCCGCGGTCTACCAACTCGCCGCGCCCGGCCCACCGTTGAAGCGGGCCCTGCGCGCCCTGCTGGGCGGTACGACGGCCCTGGCCGTCTCCTGCTTCTGGGTGCTCATCGCCTGGGCGACACCGATCGCCGACCGCCCGTACCTCGACGGAACGTCCAACAACAATCCGTTCAGCCTCGTCTTCGGCTACAACGGCCTGAGCCGCTTCGGCAGCAACCCCACCGCGTTCGGAGCTGTCCCAGGCACCGCGGCCAGCCGCACCACCGGCAACACCGGCTGGGGCATGCTCGTCAACCACGCCATCGGCCCGCAGGTCGCCTGGTTCCTGCCGCTCGCCGTGCTTTCCCTGGTGCTGGGCCTGATGTGGCGCGAGCGCCTGCCGCGCACTGACCTCCTACGCGCGGGATTCGTGCTGTGGGGCGGCTGGCTGGTGGTCCACGCCGTGGTGTTCAGTGCCTCCAACGGCAACCACGCCTACTACACCGCCGTCATCGCGCCGGCGCTCGCCGCGCTCGCCGGCGGCGGGCTCGCCGCCTTCTGGGCCGAGTACGACAGCGGCGGCCCCCGGCGGACCGTGCTGCCCGGCGCGATCGTGCTGACGGTGGTGTGGGCCCTGGTGATCGACTGGCCGACCCGGTTCGCCTCCCGGCTACTGCCGGTCGCCGTGATGCTCGCGCTCTGCGGCGTGCTGGGCCTGTGGACCCGGGGTCCGCGCACCTCCCGGCGGCTGGTGCACGGAGCGCTGGCGGCCGGGGTGGCGGCGACGCTGGTCGTACCGGCCGGGTGGGCCGCCTCCAGCCTCGACCCGCGCTACGCCGGTGCCTCCACCTCGCCGATGGCTGGTCCGGTCGGCACCGCCTACGCCGACCTCGTCCACCACCGCGCCAAGGTCAGCACCATCGGGCTCGACCAGCCGTCCGCCCGCGACACCGCGGTGCTCGGCTACCTCACGGCGCACCGCCACGGCGAGAGGTACCTGCTCGCCACCCAGGCCGCGTACACCGCCGAGCCGCTGCTGCGCGCCTCGGACCAGCCCATGCTCGTCATGGGCGGCTTCACCGGGCGCACCCCCTTCCCCACCGCCCAGCAGCTCGGCGATCTGGTCGCCACGCACCGGCTCCGCTACGCGATGCTCACCACCCAGCGCCCCACCACCCCGGCCACCAGCTGGATCAAGACCCACTGCAGCCGCGTTCCCCCCACCGCCTACGGCCGTACCACCAACGGCAGCTTCACCCTCTACGACTGCCAGCCCTGGGGGTGAACGGCGCCCGTTGTCCGGCACTCTTCGGGCTATCGCAACGACTGCCTCCGCATCGCAGTGCCTGCCGCGATCGCGGCAGCGACGAGCAGCCGGTCCGGCGCGGCGAGCTACGGCACGCCGTTTGCCGCCACGGAGAACTCATTGACCACCACGCCGTAGAAGTGAGCGCTCGGCGCGAACTCCCATACGTCCAGCCCGCGTTCACCGCATAGACAGCTGATGTCCCGTCAGGAGGACTTGGGCTGCGGCAGTTCCCGGTCATGGCGCCGATCGACCTCCCCTGGATGCTGGGCATCTGCGTCCTCCAGGGCACCCGGCAGCGGGCTGGTGCGACGCGCGGCGGGCGGCGTGAGCCGCCGGAACGCCCGCTTCGTACACGGCGGTTGGCTTCACGGCGGCCCGAGTGAGCGGCTGCGATGCGCCGCGGTGGGCAGGGCTGACGAATATGTGGAGGCGGAGTGGCGGTACGGTGTGCGATATCCGATCGCCGGTCGCACGATCGCGGATAACCAAGGGGGTTTCTCCATGCAGCACCGCCGACCGCCCCGCCGGAGCAGACTGCTCTCCAGAGCTGTCGGCACGGCAGGCGCGCTGGCAGTCGTCCTGGGCGCGGGGATAGCGCCCGCGTCGGCCGCCACGAAAGCACCCGGCGCGCCCGCCACCGGATTCTCACCCGACGAGGACGTGCCCTGGGCGCCCACCAAAGACGAGGCACCGCTGCAGCACAAGTCCGTCCACCCGGCGACCACTCACGGCCGCACCGAAGCCGATTCGGTCCAGCTCAACCTCCCTGCGCCGACCGGGCGTTACCCGGTCGGGACGGTCAGCCTCCATCTCGTCGACACGTCCCGTACGGACCCGTATGTGTCCGGCAACACGCCCCGCGAGCTGATGGTCTCCGTCTGGTACCCGGCCGCCGCCACCTCCGGCCACGCGCAGGCGCCGTGGATGCCGCCGGTCTCCGGCGCCAGCTTCCTCGCCTCCCGCGGCCTGTCTCCCGAGCAGGTCTCCCTGCCCGAGACGGCTGGCCATGTACTCGCCCCGGTCGACACCAAGCTCGGCAAGCTGCCCGTCCTGCTCTACTCCACCGGGTTGCACTCCGACCGTGCGATGGGCACCGCCCTCGTCGAGGACCTTGCCAGCCGCGGGTACATCGTCATCACCGTCGACCACACCCACGACGCCAACGAGGTCGAGTTCCCCGGCGGGCGGCTTGAGACCGACGCCATGCCGTCCAACGCGCACTCCTCCCACACGGTCGCCGTGCGCGCGGCGGACATCCACTTCGTCATCAACCAGCTCGCCAGGATCGCCAAGGGCGGTGACCCGGACGTCGACCACACCAAGCTCCCCGCGGGCCTGGCCGGCGCCGTCGACATGTCGCGCATCGGGATGTTCGGCTGGTCGCTGGGCGGCGCGGCGGTGCCGCCCTCCATGCAGCTCGACTCCCGCATCGCCGCCGGCGCCGACCTCGACGGCCAGTTCTTCGGCCCCGCGACCAGGGAGAACCTCAACCGCCCCGTCATGCTCTTCAGTTCGGGCACCCACAACCGCAACGACGACTCCTCGTGGCGCACGTTCTGGTCCCACCTGACCGGCTACCGGCTCGACATCCAACTGAAGGGCTCGGCCCACCTGTCGTTCAGCGACAACGAGACGATGGTCCCCCAGGAGGCGGGTCTCCTGGGACTCTCCCAGTCCGACCTCCAGCAGCAGTTCGGCACCATCGACCCCAACCGCGCCATCAACGTCCAGCGCGTCTACCTCGCCGCGTTCTTCGATCAGCAGCTGCGCGACAAGCACAGCACCCTGCTAGACGGCCCCAACAAGCGATACCCCGAAATCAACTTCGTCCGCTGAGCCCCACACCGCGAAACGGTCGGCCCCCGCCTTGCGAGCACACGCGAGCTGACGCAATGGATGGGGGCACTCGACCGTGCGGGCGGCTGTGATCTATCAGCACCTGGTCGGCGGCCGGGCGGCGAGCCCGCCGGTCAGGACGCGGTGGCTGGCACCTGCTGGCCGGAGTCCAGGACCATCCTGGCGGAGCTGAGGTTGACGGAGTTCGGCAGCATCGCCTGCGGCCGCAGGAGATCCTTGAGGAGGAACTTCATCAGGTCGTCGCCGGACATGGCCTTGAGCGCGGCGGCGAGCTGGGGGTTGACGTCCCCGAGGCGCTGGATCTCCACGATCGCCCGCTCCACCAGCCCCGGCACGATGTCGCTGCCCATCAGCGTGTTGGAACGCAGCCGCTCGGCATGGACCTGGGCCTGCGGGCCGGGGGCTCCATAGGTCATGGCGCTGTGCGGGTCCGACGCCGCCTGGGTCATGGCGTAGGGGATCTGCCCCCTGCGCTCCGGGTTCTGTTCGTTCTCCATCTCTTCCGCGAGCTTGCCGAAGTCCATCTCGGCGCCTCTCGCCCCGACGTCGAACTTCCGCACCGGCAGGGAGAATTCGGGCGAGAAGGTCTCCTCGCGCGTGGCCAGCTTGCTCTGCGTCTGCGCCGGGTCCTGGGGCTTCGCGCGCAGGGTGGGGTATTCGCGCTGGGCGAAGTCGCTGAGCATCAGCCAGCCCTGGGTCATCAGAGGGGACGCGGCCAGCGGAATCTCGATCCGGGCCGGCTCCTCGCCGCCGAACCGCGTCTCGCGGAACGGGCTCCCCGGCACCTCCAGGAAGAAGAACACGAAGCCCTCGTTGGCCAGGACGTGCTTGTCGTACGGCTCCGAGTTGTTCGGTGCGTAGGGGTTCTCGCTGAGCAGTTCGGTCTTCGACTTCATCTGTCCTTGGCCGAGCATCTGCTCGGCCCGGGACCTGGTCGTGTAGTGGCACAGCACGCTCTGCCCGAGCGCGGTCGTCAGCTTGGCCGTGACGTCAGGGACCCAGTTCTGCCCGCCCCGCCCGGTGATCTCCTTGGTCATCCCGGCCCGGTTGAGCTCCGACAGTTCGCGGAAGTAGCTGGGACCTCGCATGCCGAACGCGGCTGCGCTGTCGGCCCAGTCCTGGCGGTTCCACAGCATGCCGTTGTCGGTCATCGCACGGAACGGCCCCCGGGCATCCGGCGGGAGGCTGTCGTCGCGGGTGATCTGGCCCTTGACCAGGTCCAGTTCCGCCTCGACTGCCCCCCGGGCGGCCGTCAGGAAGGGCTGGGTGGCGCCGGTGGCAGTGTCCTCGGCCGGGGTGATCTCGACCTGGAGCCCCAGCAGCGCCACCAGACAGTGCATGGGGTCGCGGTTGGGATCGCTGTCGTAGGCGGCCATGGCGGTCCGCACCCGCGCCGCCAAGGCGTCATTCGGATCCGGTTGTGTACGGGTCAGCGCCTTCCACTTGCCCAACAGCCCTTCGGCACGCGGCGCTTCGGCCGGAAGGGACGAGCTGAGGGGTTCGGGGCCCTTGCGCTGGACGACGGTCCCCGCACCGGACACCGTCGACGGGGTGCCCTCCGTCTCCGAGGCAGCACGCTGTACGGGCGGATGCGCGGCCATGACCCGCGCCGCGGTGGCCTCGGCCTCGCGTTCGAAGCGGTCGCCGGGGTCGCTGACCCGCAGCCCGTCGCCCGTGTCCGTCCCCGCGACCGGCCCCTGCCGCTGCTGGATGACATGGGTCAGCTCATGGGCGAGGGTGTGCTTGTCGTTGGCGCCGTCCGTGATGATCACATGGTTGCCCGAGGTGTAGGCCCGGGCCCCGACCTCGGCGGCGGACCGCTGCGCGAGGGGATCCGTGTGGATCCGTACGTCGGAGAAATCGGCGCCGAGCCGGCTCTCCATCTCCGCACGCAGGGGCTCCTGGAGCGGCTGGCCGGGCGAGCGCAGCACCTGGAGGGCCGTCGAGCGCTGCACCAGCCGGTCCTCGTGGCCGTGGGAGGACCCGCGGCCCGATGCCAGCATGCGCGTCACCACCGCGTTGCCCATGGTCCGCTGGAGGGCGAGCAGCGCCGCTGACACGGGGGGAGCGGCCGAGGGCCGCTGCTGTCCCTCACGCGCCCGCCGGGAACGGGCGGAGGCGTCCGCCCGGGCGTCGGCCGCTGCCTTGTCGTGGGCGGGGATACGCATGAAACATGCCTCTCGGACAGACGCGGTGGGACTGGCACCTGGATACCCCCGAACGCCCGGTCGGTACATGTCCGTTCGGGCATTCCTGGGGGAAGGAATGACTGCACCCGGCTCAGTGCCGCCAGTTCAGTGGCCACCAGAAGAAAGGCGCCCACGCCGAAGTCGGTTCGTGCTGTCGCAGCCGCTACCCCTCGTCCGCCGCTTCCGCCCGCGCGGCCAGCCGGGCGGCGCGCAGGCTGAGGTGGTGCCGCTCCGGGAGACTGGCGGTGCGGCGCGCGGCAGTGCGGTAGTCGGCGACGGCGGACTCCCGATCCCCGGCGAGCTCGTACAGATGGGCGCGGACCGCGTACAGCCGGTGGTGGTCGGCGAGCGCGGGCGGTGGGTCGGCGAGTAGGGCGAGGCCGGCGGCGGGGCCGTGCACCATGGCGGTGGCGACCGCCCGGTTCAGGATGATCAGCGGGTTGTCGGAGATCCGGGCGAGCACCCCGTACAGGGCCAGGATCTGCGGCCAGTCCGTCTCGGCGGCGGTCGGCGCCTCGTCGTGGACGGCCGCGATCGCCGCCTGCACCTGGTACGGGCCGACCGGGCCACGCGGCAGGGCGGCGGTGATCAGTGTGACGCCCTCGGCGATCGCGGCCGTGTCCCAGCGGCCGCGGTCCTGCTCGGCGAGCGGGACGAGTTCGCCGTCCGGGCCGGTGCGGGCGGGCCCGCGCGCCTCGGTGAGCAGCATCAGCGCGAGCAGGCCGGCCACCTCGGCGTTGTCCGGCAGCAGCGTGTGGACGGCCCGGGTGAGGCGGATCGCCTCCTGGGAGAGTTCGACGCGCCGCAGCTCAGGGCCGGTGCTGCTGGCATAGCCCTCGTTGAAGATCAGGTAGAGGACGTGCAGGACTGCGTCCAGCCGGGCCGGCCACTCGGCGGCGTCCGGCATCCGGAACGGCACCCCGGAGGCCTTGATCCGCTGCTTGGCCCGGCTGATCCGCTGGCCCATGGTGGCTTCGGGGACAAGGAAGGCGCGGGCGATCTCGCCGGTGGTCAGGCCGCCCACCGAGCGAAGGGTGAGTGCGATCGCCGAGGCCGGCGACAGCACCGGGTGGCAGCACAGGAACAGCAGCGCGAGGGTGTCGTCGTGCGCGCCCTCGTCCCCGGCGTCGGCCCCGGGCTCGGACCGCCGGTCGGCCGGAACCTGCCCGGCCACCAACTCCTCGCGTCGGCGGCGGGCCTGCTCGCTGCGGACCTGCTCGGTCATCCGGCGGCTCGCGACCTGAACCAGCCAGCCGCGCGGGTTGCGCGGCGCACCCTCGGTCGGCCACTGCGTGGCGGCGTCCAGCAGGGCCTCCTGGACGGCGTCCTCGGCGGCGGCGAAGTCCCCGTAGCGTCGGGTGAGCACGCCGACGACCTGCGGCGCGAGCGTGCGCAGCAGGTCGTCGACCGTCGGTTCGGAGGTCGTCACCGGGGCGTGGTCACAGCTCGGTGGGCGGGGCCGCCATGACCTGGCGCACCTCGATCGGCATGTCGAGCGGCAGCCCGCCCGGGCCGGGAGCGGCGGAGACGGCGGCAGCGATCTCGATCGCCCGCTGCTCGGTGTCGCAGTCCACGATCCACCAGCCGGCCACCCACTCCTTGGTCTCCGGGAACGGGCCCTCGGTGACGACCGGCGCGCCGCCGCTGTGGGAGCGCACGATCCGCGCGGTCTCCGGCATGGCCAGGCCCTGGGCGTCGACCAGCTCGCCGGTGGCGGCGAGGCCGGCATTGGTCTGCTTCATGAACTGGATGTGGGCCTGGATCTCCTCGGGCTTCCACTCGTCGAGCTTGGGGAAGTCGACGTTCTTCTCGCTGAACTGCATCAGCAGCATGTACTTCACGGTTCTGCTCCTCGTTCGTCGTGCCCGCCCCCGGGCGGGGGCTCTCACGGGTAGGTAGAAGCACGCCCGGTGTTTTCGACATCCTCGGCGGGAATCCTCGAATAGAACTTAGCGGCCACCCCTGGGGCCGAGTCCGCAGCGACCACGCGACCCGCAGCGCCTCCGCGGCGGCAGCGGCTTTGCACGTCGGGCCGGGTGCGCCGACGGCCAGCCGTCCGCCGCCACCAACCCGGAGAGCGTGGTCGTGCGGCCGGGCACGAGCACCTTCTACGTCTCCAGCAGTGGCAACGGTTCGGTGCTGATGAGGCACGTCGACTCAGCACGTACCTCGATGTTCCCGCCTGCTGGCGGTGACGGCCGTACGCCGGTGCGGTCCGCATCTGTGGGCAAGGCGTTCCTCGACGATCTCAACTTCGACCGGACAGGCAACGCGCTCGCATAAGACGTCCATGAACTGTCGGTCGGCGAGATCGGCGATGGGGCGGGCACCGCCTGTCCGGAGGACTTCAAGGAGTGCGAGCACCACCCGAGCAAGAGGACTACTCAAGTCGACAAGGCCCTCCGGAATACCGGGCGGTTTCTGTCCAGTATCGACCGTACAGTCTGCCTCACGGCACATCAGATCTCACGGGAGCTTGCCATGCACTTTGCTTCGATCCGCATCATCACGGAGGACGTCGCCCGAACCGTCGAGTTCTACGAGAGGGCCACCGGTCTGGCGGCGAAGCGGTCTACGGACGACTTCGCCGAGATCATCACGCCGAGCGGAACCCTCGCCCTTGCGAGCACCCGCACGGTGCAGGGGCTCGGTGCGCAGGCGCCCCGCCCGGCAGCCAACCACAGTGTGATCGTCGAGTTCCGCGTCGCTGATGTCGACCGCGAGTACGAAAAGCTCAAGAAGTTCGACGTCGAGATCGTGAACGAGCCCACGACCCAGCCCTGGGGGAACCGTTCGCTGCTGTTCAGGGACCCGGACGGCAACCTGGTCAACTTCTTCGCACCGGTCACCTCGGACGCTGTCAAGCGGTACGAGCAGCAGGGCCACTGAGCTTGTCGTTCAACGGCGCTTCGCGCCCGTGTCCGCGATCAGCAGCGCCAGCTTCTCGTAGCTGTCGGTGCCGGGAGTGGCGGTGAAGACCAGCAGAGCCTGGGTGTGGTCCTCGGCAAGCAGGGCCTGGCACTGGAGGTCGAGCAGGCCGACTCGCGGGTGCAGGATGCGCTTGCTGTCGCCGTGCCGGTAGCCGATCTCGTGTCGGCTCCACAATTCGGCGAACTCCGCGCTGACGGGCAGCAGTCGGCGAATCAGCGCGGTGCTGCGTGGGCCCTGGGAACCGCGGACGTGGGCGGTGCGCAGTTGGGAGACGAAGATCCGGCTGTGCAGCTCGTGATCGCCCTCGGGGTAGATCGCGCGGGAGGCCGGATCGGTGAACCAGCGGTAGATCGCGCTGCGCTCCGGGCCGGTGAAGCAGGTCTGGTCACCCAGCAGCGCGACGGCCGGGCGGGTTTGGGCGAGGGTCTCGGAGAGATCGGTGACCACCTGCGCGGGGGTGTCCGCGAGCCGGTCCAGGACCCGCAGTACGGCGGGGCTGACGTGCTCGGCGGACGCGCCGCGCCCGGGGGTGGGGTGGCCGGCCAGCTGGAACAGATGGTCGCGTTCGTCCAGGGTCAGCCGCAGGCCGCGGGCCAGGGCCGCCGCCATCTGCTGGGAGGGCTGCGGGCCGCGTTCCTGTTCCAGCCGGATGTAGTAGTCCACCGACATACCGGCCAGCGTGGCGACGTCCTCGCGGCGCAGGCCGGGGGTGCGGCTGCGCGGGCCCTTGCGCAGCCCGACGTCCTCCGGTTGCAGGGCCTCCCGGCGGCGGCGCAGGAAGTCGGCCAGTTGGGCACGGTCCATGGCGCCATTGTTCCAGCTCAGCTGTTCCCGGCTGCGTGGTCGTAGCGGACACCGGTCAGATCCTCGGACAGCTCCCACAGGCGGCGGGCGGCGACGACGTCGCTGTCTCTCGCGGTGCGCCTCTCGACCCGGGGGCGTTCCCCGCTGCGGCCACCGGGCCCGATGTAGGAGTCGCCGGGCAGGTCCTGGGTGGCCGCGTACAGCGTGGGCAGTGCTCCGTACTCGGGCTGCCGCTGGGCGGTGAAGCGGTAGCCGGCCCGGGTCACCACGCCCTGCAGGCCGCCGATGTGCCGGTCCAGCGGGGTGGCCGCCACCCCCGGGTGTGCGCTCAACGCCCGTACGCGGCCGCCGGATTGAGTGAGGCGACGGTTGAGTTCGAGGGTGAACAACAGGTTGGCGAGCTTGGACTGCCCGTAGGCGCGCATCGGTTGGTAGCGGCGCTGCTGCCAGTTCAGGTCGGCCAGGTGGATCCGCCCGATCCGGGACAGGCCCGAGGAGACGGTGACGATCCGGTCGGTGATCCGGGGCAGCAGAAGGTTGGTGAGCGCGAAGTGGCCCAGGTGGTTGGTGCCGATGTGCAGTTCGAAACCGTCGGCGGTCCGGCCCGGCGGCACGGCCATGATCCCGGCGTTGTTGACCAGCAGGTCCAGCGGCCCGGACCAGGCCGCGGCGAAGTCCCGTACCGAGGCCAGGTTTGCCAGGTCCAGCTCGCGGACCTCGGTGTCGCCGGCGATGGCCGCGGCGACCGTCCGCCCCTTGGCCGGGTCGCGGACGGCCAGTACTACCCGCGCCCCGGCCCTGGCCAGTTCGCGGGCGGTGACCATGCCCAGCCCGCTGGAGGCTCCGGTGACCACGGCCGTACGTCCGGTCAGGTCTGGCAGCGGGGCGGGGGTCCAGGTCTCGGTGGCCATGGGATGTCCTTCGCGGTGGTGGAGCGTCCGGTTCAGCAGCCACTCTCCGCCCACCCCCGCGTCCGGTGGGAGAGGAGCGTTGATCCTTGGCACAGCAGTACATGGCAAGCCTCGCCCTTCTCGGAGCACGGACGCGCCCGATCGACGTCCGGTTGGGATCAGCGTTTCCCGGACGCTGGGCGTGGCGAACTCGAAGCCGATCCGGGCCGCAGCGTTCAGCGCGCCGGCCGCAGCCCGGGTCCGACGGGGTGCCCCGGTAGACGGCTCGGTTTGCAACACTCTCCGGAGCAGTCCTGCTGGTGGCCGCCTTGCGGCCTACTCGAAAAGCCACGGAGCCGGTACCGGATGACATCCTGGAGTCAGCCGCTCGGCGACCATGACGGACTTCCCCTGGAGCGCTGGATACCGACCCTCCCGTGAGAGGCCGACGTGGCGTAAGCCGGTCCAGGACGGGCCGGGCTGGACAGCCCCGGCCACGTCGCATCGTTTCGTTGTCAGACGGCCTGCACCGCGTCCGCTGCCGCAGATGTCACCCAGTGGTGGCCAGTCGCTCACGCCACCAGCCCACCGTCGCCTTGACCTGCTCATCGACGGGGGTGGCTCGTACCGCGAATTCGGCTTCGTAAGCGCTCGAGTCAACTACGAACGGACGGTCGAACTGGTAACGGATCTCCTTGAGTTCGCGGATCAGCGGGGAGAACACCGACGCGACACCCAGCACGGCGGGGGACATCCGCCGCACCGCGACCGGGCCCGTTTTCGACTGAGCGGCAAGGCGGTCGACCATTTCCCGGGTGGACAGTGCGGGCTCCGTCGGGACGTGCCAGGCCCGCCCCCAGGCCCGTTCCTCGCCCGTGATCTCGACCAGGGCCCTGGCCACATCGGGGAGATAGCTCCAGCTGTGCGGGGCGTCCGGGTCCCCGAGTGTGGAGACCGGCTTGCCGCGCAGCAGTCGTGGCATGACCCGCGCGGCCAGGTGTCCACCGTCGGTCACACCGGGCCCGAAGAAGTCCGAGGCCCGTACCTCGACCGCCCTGATACGGCCCTGCTCATGGAGTTTCCGCGCCCGCTCCCAAACGGTGGCGCGTACCCGCCCCTTGGGGCCGGTCGCCGCGAGCGGCAACTCCTCGGACATGGGACCGTCCACCGGACCGTAGCCGTAGAGGTTGCCCAACATGACCAGGACCGCCCCGGTCGCCTCGGCCGCCGCGCAGACCGACGAGGCCAGCGGCGGCCATTCACTCGCCCAGCGATGGTAGGGCGGTGCGGCACAGCTGTAGATCGCGGCCGCGCCCTGCACGGCCTCGATCAGCCGCCTGCTGTCCGTCGCGTCCAACGCGATGTGCTCGATGCCGGGCTCCGGGCTTCGGCCCGACTTGGTGACAACCCGTACCGAATGGCCCTTTTCGGCCAGCAGCCGAGCAGTGGCCGCCCCGGCGGGCCCGCATCCCATAACCACATAGAGGCTCACGCGTGCACACTAGCGCGAGTGCGTTTTGCTCGTGTGTCAGGTGTCTCAAGGGTGCGCCACGCGGAGATGGATGCCCATGGTCTCGGTCAACTTCACAGCCGTCCCGGAGCCACCGGCCTCCAGAGCGACCGCACGCCGGCGCTTGATCTGGCAAGGTGCGCAGGACCGGACGGTGCCCCACGCTCACGGCCGTTGAGTGGCGAGCCGGTTGTCCGGTACCACCGTCCATCTCAAGCCGACCGAGGGTCACCTGTCACAACGCCCTCGCCTCGTCGTTGGTCAGCCCGTGACGTCGGCGGGCCGCGGCGAGCTCGGCCGATCGCTCGCCCAGCGCGCGTAGTTGGGCCCCCGAACCCTCGTTGTGTGAGCGGCGGCAGCTGATCGAAAAGCCGTGGCAACGATTCGAACACGCCCGATAGGCTCCGCACCCGCAGCGGTACCGCGCCAACGCCCGCAGCACTTACGAGCGTTCCCCGCCAAGGAGTTACGTGCCCGACACGAAGATGCATGCCGACGAGGTCGACATCGACGCATCACTCGTAGGCCGTCTGATCGCAGCACAGTTCCCGCGATGGGCCGCGTTGCCCATCGCCGAGGTGTACTCCGCCGGCACCGACAACGCCATGTACCGACTGGGCGACAACATGGTCGTGCGACTGCCACGGATTCCCGGCGCGGCACGACAGGTCGCCAAGGAGCAGCGCTGGCTGCCGTACCTTGCTCCGTACCTCCCGCTGGACGTGCCGGTGCCCCTCGCCAAGGGCGTGCCGGGCGAGGGCTATGACCTGCCCTGGTCGGTGTATCGCTGGCTCGACGGCGACACCGCCTACGACGAGCCCCTCGCCGATCCGCACCAAGCTGCCGCCGACTTGGGCCGCTTCGTCACGGCTCTACGGCAGGTCGACGCCACCGGCGGGCCGGTGTCCTCTCGCGGCGGGCCGGTGATGACCCGCGACGAAGACGTGCGGGCCGCCATCCGGGACTTGGGCGCGGACGGCACGGTGGACGCGGCCGCCGTCACCGCCGCATGGGAGGAAGTCCTGCGGCTGCCGCAATGGGACGGCGAACCCGTCTGGATCCACAGCGACCTGCTGCCGGGAAACCTGCTGGTGCGCAACGGCAGACTCAGCGCCGTCATCGACTTCGGCGTACTGGGCGTCGGCGATCCCGCATGCGACATGATGGCTGCCTGGACCCTGCTCCCGGCCGAGACCCGCGATCTGTTCCGCGAGGCCGCAGCGGTCGACGACGCGACCTGGGCGCGAGGGCGCGGCTGGGCCCTGTGCTTCGGACTCACGGCCGAGCACTACTACCGCGTCAAGAACCCGGTACTCGCCAGCGTGGGCCGACGCGCGATGTTCCAGGCTCTCGCCGACTATCAGCAGCCCGCTTGACCCCACCAGGCACACCGTGCGTCCGGGCACAGGCCGCTCCTGCGGCCGCGACCCTGTTCGCGCGTGCTGTTGACGGTACACCGCCGCTGTACCCACGGGCGCGGCCCGACTTGCCAATATGGCAGCGGAGTTCGGCGCTGGCCTGGGCGGTCGGCATGCCTCGGCTCACCACTGGCGCGGACCGCGCTGTGCGTGTGTCAGTCGACGGCGGGCTCGGGCGTAGCGCGGGCGATGGTGGCCGCCACGGTCGTGCAGGCGAAGCGCACCACGGAGCGCGGCTCGGCGTTCGAGGCGACGGCGCGGCTGAGTACCGCCACGACTGGTTGACCGCGACGACGAACATGGCCAGCTCATCGAGCACTTGAGGCTCGGCCGAGGAGTCCGCCAGTGCCGCGCGCACCCGTTGGCGCTGGGTGTCGAGCAGGGCGCGCACATGGCTGCTGTTCTCCTCCTTCGCTGTCGGTGACTGCGCGGCGGACTGCGCGATGAGGATCCCGCAGGGACCTCTGGGTCGGCGATCGCGCCAGGAAGACGTCGAAGAACGCCACCACCGCGCGCACCGCATCTTCGGGGTGCACCGCGAGCGCCTGCTCGTACCGGGCGCCGTAGGCCGACGCACAGCGGTCGGGGCACTGGCGGAACAGGGCGTACCTGCCCGCCGAAGGCGCCGTGAGGGGCCCGCGGCCGAGACCGGTGGCGGACCCCAGGGCATCGAGCGAGGGGTACGCGTAGCCGCGCTGCCGGAACACGCGCTTCGCCCGGTCCAACGCCTCGTCAACGTCGAACTGCTTCCGGCCCGGCATTCCGCACCTTGTGCCGTTCGGAAACTCGTTGCTCCTGGTCGCTGTTTGCAGTCGTTGAGCAGTTCGCCAGGGACACGAGTTCGGTGTGACCGCCAGTGGTGCTCAGGTTCGTCAACGACGGGGAGTGCATGTGATCGAGGTGCTCACGCCGCGAATTTCCGATGACCGCTCGTGGCGGCGCACCGGAATCTCAGCGTCCGCACGGATGAGGTGTTCGGCAGGGGCTAAGCAGGCGACGGCGCCCACCCGAGGGAACAGCTGGTGGGCGCCGTACGCAATCCGCCTCCGCGGCGGTGCAACCCCCGTGGGGAGCACCCCGCGGCCACTACTCGTTGACGCAGAGGTTGCCGTAGGTCGGGTTCAGGAGGCCGACAGCGTTGATGGTGTTCCCGCAGATGTTGAGGGGGACCTCGATCGGGACCTGGATGACGTTGCCGGAGATGACCCCCGGAGATCCGACCGCGGCGGCACCGCCACTTGCGTTGGCTGAGGCCACCCCGGCCGCGCCCGTGACGGCCATCCCGGTAGCGGCGGTAAGCACGAGCGCCTTCGCGATACGCGGCATGCTCTCTAGTCCTTTCATGCATGAAGATCAGAGGATCACGCTTCCCGCCGATGGGATACGGCAGGGAACCTGAACAACGCGCAGCAGCTCGATTTGACGCGCAGTTCCCCTCGAACAGGTGAATAGCGGGGTGCTATCGGCGCCGGAGAACTGGTTGAGCGGAGCGATGAGGCTTCGTGCTGCCCGACGCGTCGGTCGACAGCACGCGTGTCCGCTGCGCGTCGGTTGTGCCGAGGTAGGCACGTTTGGAAATAGTTGAAAGTTCATCTACGTTGGATGGGTGAGCGACGCCCCGGTCGCTCCTGTTCCATCACGAGGTGCTGCTTCCATGACGATCGCCGACCGCGGCCTGCTGTCTCTCGACCCCGCCGCCCAGGACCTGCTGTTCCGCGAGGCCCGCACGGCCAACACCTTCACCGACGAGCCCGTCACCGACGAGCAGATCAGGGCCGTCTACGACCTGGTCAAGTACGCCCCGACGGCCTTCAACCAGCAGCCGATGCGCATCGTCCTGGTCCGCTCCGCCGAGGCCCGCGAGCGCCTGGTCTCCCACCTGGCCGACGGCAACAAGGAGAAGACCGCCAAGGCCCCGCTGGTCGCCATCCTGGCCGCCGACCACGAATTCCACCAGGAGCTCCCGCGGGTCTTCCCCCACTTCCCGCAGGCAAAGGACGTCTTCTTCGGCGAGCGCCCGGTGCGGGAGCAGGCCGGCTCCTTCAACACCGCACTCCAGATCGGCTACTTCATTCTCGGCGTGCGCGCGGCCGGCCTTGCCGCCGGGCCGATGACCGGCTTCGACGCCGACGGCCTCAGCAAGGAGTTCTTCCCGGACGGTGACCACCGGGCGCTGGCCGTGGTGAACATAGGCAAGCCGGGCGAGAACGCCTGGCGCCCTCGCTCCCCGCGTCTGGAGTACGACGAGGTGGTCACCACCGTCTGACCCTGCCGCAGCCTCCCTGCCACCATCACCCTCATCCGGTGAGCGTGACTGCGCGCGGCGCGGCGTCGGGTCGACGCCGCGCCGCCCGCTACGCAGCCGCACAGCCGGCCCCATCGAACGCCGCCCGGGAGAGCGGGCGTGGGTGGACGCGGCTCGACCATCGCGACTGGCCATGCCTGTTCCGTATCGGCCCATACGGAACAGTCTTGGACGTAGACGCGGACCGTTCCCGGTGTGGTGGCGTCGGCCCGTCGTGTTCTGGCGCCAAGTCGATTCGAGCCAGCCACAACAGATTTGACTGCACGTCAATTTCGCGGCGAGGAGCGTGGCCAGGGGGCGTGCGGCGCCTGCACGGTGCTGGTCGATGGCGAGCGAATCCTGTCGTGTCTCGCCTTGGCGGTCCAGTGCGACGGACGTTCAGTCGCCACGGTTGAGGGGCTTGGAGCAGGTGGCGCGCACAACGGCATCGGCCCCCTCCTTTGGCGCTGGCACCCCACCGGTACATCGGTGGCGCTATTACCCAGTTCATAGGTAAATAAACATGCTTGAGTCATATTCACCGCTAATTGATGACAAAACGTAAGCCGCCAGGGTGGCTTACGGCCAATCGGTGTGGCGCACCTTGACGTGTGCAGGTGTCAATGGTCTGGAGGGAAGCGGAAGACCCGCTCCCGGGAACCGGAGGATGTGATCACCATGAGCGAGACACTGGCCACCGAGTCCGCCGACGTCTACGAGCCCCCGATGCTGGCGGAAGCCGGCGACTACACCGAGCTCACCCAGGGAGTCGAAGGGATTACGCCGGAGGGGTACCACGCCCACTGGGTCGGCGTGTAATCGCGTGCCGGGTGCTGGCTCCGCCCCTCGCTGGGCGAGGGTCGGCACCCGGCCGCGACCCGCGCGACTCGTTCCGGAGTCGCCTCCTGCCACTCGCGCCCGCCTCACTGCACTGGACAGGCCCATGGGTTCCACCCCCACCTGGTTCGTCGTTCTTCCGGACCGCGAGATCCACCCCGATGTCATGCGGCGGCTGCGGCAGCGCGCCTTGCAGCTCGTCGCGCACCCTTCCGGGCGGCCGTGGCTGGTCGGCGCCTGGTCGCCCGGCGAGCTGACGGTCGTCGCCGCCGGGGAGGTACGGCTGGCCGTCGCCGGGACGTGCTCGCTCACCACCGAGGAGTTGACCGAACGGGCCAGGCGCGTGCGCGGCCTCGCGGCCGTCGAGAGCGAACTGTCCAAAGCCCATGGCAGCTTTCACGTCATCGCCTCCGTCGGTGGCCACACCTACGTCCGCGGGACCCTGTCCGGGGAGCGGCGGGTGTACCTGGCGTCGGTCGAGGGCGGCACCGTGTGCGCCGACCGCGCCCGCACCCTGGCCTGGCTCACCAGTGCCGAACTGGATGCCGCACAGCTCGCCGTGCGCCTCACCGGCTTCACCGCACCGCACCCACTGGCCGGTGGCGGGTTGTGGCGCGGTGTCCACGGCGTCGTCCCGGGTGAGGCGCTACACCTGGAACCAGGCGGTCAGTGGCATACGGCCTGGTGGTGGCAGGCGCCCGAGAGCGAGCTGCCGCTCGCCGAGGCCGCTCCCGCCCTTCGGCAGGCGCTGCGTGCGGCCGTGGCGCTTCGGGTGCGGCCAGGGGAGGTGCTGGGCGCCGACCTGTCCGGAGGCATGGACTCCACCTCCCTGTGCTTTCTGGCCGCCGAGGCCGGGGCCCGCCTGGTCGCCGCCACCCTGCACTGGACGGCGCCCGGCAACGAGGACCACGTCTACGCTCGGCACGCGTCCGAACACCTGCCCAGCGCCGAGCACTTGCTGTTCCCCTCCGCCGAGCTGCCCGCCCATTTCACCGGGCTCGATGACCGCCGCGACGCCGGCGACGAGCCGTCGGCCGGCCTGCGAGACCGAGCCCAGCAGCACCACCTGGCGGAGGCGATGCGGCTGCGCGGGGCCGTCCGCCGGCTGTCAGGGCACGGCGGCGACCATGTCGTCCAGCCGCCGGACGCCTACCTGCACGGGCTGCTGCGCCGCTCCCCGCTGGTGGGACTGCGGCATGCCGCCGGTCTGCGGGCCCGCCGCCGCTGGCGACTGACCGCCGGTGTGCGCATGCTGCTCGACCGGCGTTCATACGGGTCCTGGCTGGCCGGGACGGCCGGGCAGCTGCGGGCCGCGCCGGCACGCGGTGCGGTCTGCGCACCGCAAGGGTGGGGACTGCGGCCACAACTTCCGCCATGGGCCAGCGACCAGGCCGCCGACCTGCTCGGCGAGCTGTTGCGTGCCGCGGCCCGCGACGCCGAGCCGCTGGCCGCCGAGCGCGGCCAGCACGCCTGGATTCGTCAGGCACAGGAAGCGGGACGGATTGCCGGGCACCTTGCGTTCGAGACGGTGGCCGCGGGCCTGCCCGCGCACAGCCCGTTCTGTGACGACGCCGTGATCAACGCCTGTCTGGCGGCCCGGCCGCACGAGGCGGCGACCCCGTGGTCGTACAAACCACTGCTCGCCGCCGCGATGGACGGCCTGGTGCCCGCTCGCATCCTGCGCCGGACCACCAAGGACCACTGCGGCGTCGAGTGGCAACAGGGCCTGCGGCTGCACCGGCGCGACCTGGCCGCGTGGGCTGAGGACTCCCGGCTGGTGGCCGCGGGCGTCGCCGACGAGGAGCTGCTGCGGCGAGTCCTGCTCTCCCCGGGCCTGCTGCGAGGTGGAGCCCCCTCGCTGGAGTCCACGTTGGGTGCCGAGGCATGGCTGCGGGACCTGGAGGCGCAACCCGTCCCGGCTCACCTGAGTCGACCCGGTGTGGCCCGACCCGATCCGGACCGGGTGGACCGGTCTGCCCCGAGCACAAGTACACGCACAGAGGAGCACCACGTTGAGCCGACTACGTTCTGACGTCACCGCATGCCCGACCGACGACGGCATGGTTCTGCTGGATGAGCGCCGGGGGTGCTACTGGCAACTCAACGGCACCGGCGCCCTCGTCGTCCAGGCCCTTCTCGACGGCGCCACGCCTCAGCAGGTGGCCGATCAGCTCGCCCGGACGCGGCCGGTGAGCCAAGAGCGCGCAGCCGCCGATGTCGCGGCGTTGGTGGACCAGCTCACGCGGGCGAAGCTGGTGACCGCCCCGTGAGCCAGGTCCTGGACACCAGCGAGAATCGGCCGCCGCTGGGCCGCCGCCTCGCCGCCCGAGCCGCGGTCGCCGCCGCGCATCTCATCGCCCGGCTGCCGCCGCGCCGCATTCGCGCAGTGCTGCATCTGCTACGCCGTGGGGCCGAGCCCGCCGACTACGCCGAGGCGCTGCGGGCACGGCAGGAGGTGACGGCCACCAGCACGCTGTGCGCCGGGCGCTATTGCCTGCAGCGTTCGCTGGCCACGGCCCTGCTGTGTCGGCTGGGCGGCAGTTGGCCCACGTGGTGCTCAGGCGTGCGTACGCCGCCGTTCGCCGCGCACGCCTGGGTGGAAGCCGAGGGCCGACGCGTCGGCGAGCCGGAGGACACCGCGACCTACCGAGCGATGATCAGTGTGTCGCCGCCGGGTGCCAACTCCACTTGAGCGGAGGCCAGTTGGTGTCCATGGCGTGCTGCCGGACGGTCGTGTCCAGCAGTACGTACCGGCCAGGGTCGGGCTTCGGCGCGACGCCCTTGAGCGTGACCAGGGGGATGTCGCCTGCCTGCGTACGCGCACAGATCCGGGAGTTCTCGGAGAGTCGATCGAGCTTGATCGTCTGAGTGAAGTGCGTGTCCTGGCGGCAGGTGTTCAACGAACCCTTCTCAGACTTGTCCAGTAGGACGAGTCGGGTGTTGTACGAACCGAAGTTGCGACTCGACCGGTCGCACAGTCCGCGTCGCCGACGACAGCTGAGCCCGAAGGCCGTCAGATGCCTCGAAGGCTCGTCGTGGTTTTGCCGGTGCGTTCGCGAAGGAGTACGCGCAGGGTGTTGGGGTGTTCGTAGCCGACTTTGCGGGCGATGGTTTCCAGGGACAGTTCGGTGGTGCGCAGCAGGTGCGATGCTCGTTCGATCCTGAGGTCCTGGACGAAGCGGATGGGTGAGGTTCCCAGGGTGCGCTGGACGGAGCGTTGCAGTGTGCGGTTGCTGACGCCGATGGCCTTGGCGGCGTCGGGGATGTTGATGGGTTCGCCGAGGCGTTCACGGGCCCAGCGTTCGAAGGCCGCGACGGTCGGATCGCTTTGCGCCAGGGCGCTGGGGATGGTGTAGGCGGACTGCGACGGGCGTTCGTCGATGACCAGGTAGCGGGCCACCAGGTCGGCCAGCGCGGGGCTGCTGGCCCGGACGATCGACAGGGCGAGGTCGACATGTCCGAAGGCCGCGCCGGCGGTGGTGACGCCGTCCGAATCGATGACCATCCGGCTTTGATCGATCTGGACCGCTGGGTACCGCGCGCGGAAGGCCGGTGCCAGCCACCAACTCGTCGTCGCGCGCAGACCGTTCAGGATTCCCGCCTCGGCGAGGAGGAAGGTTCCGGTGCAGGCGGAGGCGATGGGTGTGCCGCGTTCTCGGGCTTGGGCGATCTGGTTGCGGACGGGGAGTGATGGGTCTGCGCTGATGTGGTCGAGCAGTGCTGTGGGGCGGCGCTCGGCCAGGGCGGGGACGATCAGCAGGTCCGCTGCTTCGGCGTGGGCGAGGGGTTCGGTGTCGACCAGGTGCCCGGCTCCGGTGCGTACCTGGGGTTGGGGGCCGATCGTGGTCACGTTCCAGGATGGTGGTTCGCGGATCTCCTCGCCCATGGCGTTGGCGCCGTCCAGTACGTCGAGGATCGCCGCGAGTCCGGAGTCGAAGACGCCGTCGTAGACGAGTACCGCTACCTCCATGACGTAAACGCTATCAGTGATGTCGTTTCTGCCACTGATGTGGTTGCTGATCAGCGCCGTAGGTTCGCTGTGTGCCGGATACCCGGCAGTTCCCATAGCGAGGAGTGACCACGATGAAGATCGGTCTGCTGGCGCGTATCGAGGCCAAGCCGGAGTACGCCGACAAGGTCGAGGCGATGCTGCGTGAGGCGGTGGCGTTGGCCGAGCGGGAGCAGCACACGGTGACCTGGTTCTCGTTCCGCCAGGACGCCACCACCTTCGGGGTGTTCGACACCTTCAACGACGAGCAGGGTCGTCAAGCACACCTGGAGGGCCGGATCGCCGCCGCGTTGATGGGTGCGGCGCAGACCATGCTGCGTTCGGCTCCGGTCATCACCCCGGTGGATCTGCTGGGAGTGAAGGTCTCCTGACGGCTCGGTGGACCCCGTCTGAGCGAGGAGGCGGAGAGTGCAGATGACAGCGACCACCCGCTTGCACCCACGCGCGTCTCGTTCGAAACGCATCATGTGGTGATCGTGATCTCCATGCCGTGTCCGTGTCGCGCACGGACACGGCGGAGAGGTCGGGAACGATCACGTCTGCGCCAAGCTCAAGCTCCGGCGCGCTGTACGTGGTTGTCAATCCCACGGTGAGGATGCCGCCGACTCGATCGCCTGGGCAGCTGCCTGACCGTGGCTCCGGCGGTTCAGCCCTGGGGGCTCTGCATCACTGGTCCGGGCCGGGGTCGCCGCCCTCGGCGCGGATCACGGGGCGGTCGCGATGGCGGACCGTCAAGTGAGGTCGCGAACCCGGGCGCACGGTGATCTTCGCCGCCCGGCAGCGGCCTACGCCACGCGTCCAGGAAATCGGCAGGTACTGCGCTCTGCCCCGGCCGACGGTCCGCCGAGCGGGTCGATGCGATCACTCGGCGGCGAGGCCGACGAGTCGCGCGCAGGGGTGTACCGGAGCAAATCATTGCAAACTTGAACACCTCCCCCCATGCCGAACCCATTCCCGGTCCGGCGCGGCCATGGGGCCCGTTCGCGGCATCCCGCTCAGGTGGCACCGTTGGAATGATCAAAAGGGTGGGGCGTTAGCATATGAGCACCGCCTAGCTCGAAAGAGAAACCTGTGACTGTCAACGAGGACACGTTCACCGACTGGAAGTGCCGCGAGGAGATCGCGGAGTCGATGATCCCCATGATCGGGAAGCTGCATCGGGAGCGGGACGTCACGGTCCTGCTGCACAGCCGCTCCTTGGTGAACAAGTCGGTGGTCAGCATCCTCAAGACCCACCGATTCGCCCGGCAGATCGCCGGTGAAGAACTTTCGGTCACCGAGACGCTGCCGTTCCTGGAGGCTCTCACCACGCTCGATCTCGGTCCTTCCCAGATCGACATCGGCATGCTCGCCGCGACGTACAAGACCGACGACCGTGGTCTCTCGGTGGAGGAGTTCACCGCCGACGCCGTCGCCGGCGCCACGGGTGCCGACAAGATCGAGCGCCGCGAGCCGCGCGACGTCGTCCTCTACGGGTTCGGCCGCATCGGCCGTCTCCTCGCCCGCCTGCTCATCGAGAAGGCCGGCTCCGGCAACGGCCTGCGGCTGCGCGCCATCGTCGTCCGCAAGGGCGCCGGTCAGGACATCGTCAAGCGCGCCTCGCTGCTGCGCCGTGACTCCATCCACGGCCAGTTCCAGGGCACGATCACCGTCGACGAGGCGAACAGCAAGATCATCGCCAATGGCAACGAGATCGCGGTGATCTACTCCGACGACCCGACGTCGGTGGACTACACGGCATACGGCATCAAGGACGCCATCCTCATCGACAACACCGGCAGGTGGCGCGACCGTGAGGGCCTGTCGAAGCACCTCCGCCTCGGCATCGCCAAGGTCGTCCTGACCGCGCCGGGCAAGGGCGACGTCCCCAACGTCGTCCATGGCGTCAACCACGACATGATCAAGCCGGACGAGCAGATCCTCTCCTGTGCGTCCTGCACCACCAACGCGATCGTCCCGCCGCTGAAGGCGATGGCGGACGAGTACGGCGTCCTGCGCGGCCACGTGGAGACCGTCCACTCGTTCACCAACGACCAGAACCTGCTGGACAACTACCACAGCTCCGACCGCCGCGGCCGCTCGGCGCCGCTCAACATGGTCATCACCGAGACCGGTGCCGCCTCCGCCGTCGCCAAGGCGCTGCCCGACCTCAAAGCGAAGATCACCGGTAGCTCGATCCGCGTCCCGGTGCCGGACGTCTCGATCGCGATCCTCAACCTGCAACTCGCGCGCGAGACCACCCGCGAGGAGGTCCTCGACTACCTCCGCAACGTGTCGCTGACCTCACCGCTCAAGCGCCAGATCGACTTCATCAGCGCCCCCGACGCGGTCTCCAGCGACTTCATCGGCTCGCGCCACGCCTCGATCGTCGATGCCGGCGCGACCAAGGTCGAGGGCGACAACGCGATCCTCTACCTCTGGTACGACAACGAGTTCGGCTATTCCTGCCAGGTCGTCCGCGTCGTCCAGGCCGTCTCCGGGGTGGAGTACCCGACCTACCCGGCCCCGGCGGTCTGACGGACTGTCCGATTCGGTGTTCCGGCAAGCCGGGTGGCAGTGCGGCGGGAACCGGTCCCGACCGCACTGCTGGAAACTACAGGCCATCCTGACCTGTAGTTTCTCCCCTCACTCTTCGGTGCGTCGTACATGCTCCTGAGGCTTTCGGCGTGATACTGGGGAGCACCACACGCACCGCGAAACACCCCATCAGTTGGGACCCGGTACGGACGCCCTTGCCGTCGAGCCACCCGCAGGCGGTGGAGGCGGCGATGCCGATCGACACCCGTCGGACACCCAACCCAAGGCACGAAGGACCCGCCCAGTCCAGGCTTGACCCCGGATCCGCAGAGGCCCCGCAGCTGCGTCCCACGCGTCCGCCGTCACTTGCGGCCCGAGGGATCTACGGCTGCCCGATCTGTCCACAACTAGCGTGTTGACCGCCGCTGCGGTTGATTCGGCAGGGGAGGAACACCGGAAACCGTCCCACCGCGGAGTCCTGCCACCGCCCCTACCGCACCGACGCGGTCAACCCGGCCTGGAGGTGCAGCTCGTGTCCACTTATGCACAACTCCTGCACGACGCATATGTGTTGGTCGGGGCCACCGGCACGCTGTATGCGGCCACCGTCGCCATTGTGGCCGGTGTCTGCGTACTCGCCAGGAAGCCGCAGCGGCGTCGCGACGCCCGCGCGACGCTCGAACTGCTCCTTCGGCAGCAGCCGCGCAGCCGCTGATCCGTTCCTCGTCGAGGTTGGCGATGGGATGGTTGGGGGCGCCGTGCTCACTGTGGACGGCCAGCGCGCCATCCGCTTCGTCGCGGTCGCCGGGGCAGGCGTTGCGGCGATGCCGGATCCGAACTCGCAGCTGCGGCCCGGCGACGGGGACGTCGTATGTCGCTTCGTGAGCGAGCTCATGCGCGGCATGCGGACGCCGTGTCGCCCGACGTTCAGCGCCCGGCAACCGGCTCGGCGATGCCTCGCCAGATGCATTGGCAGCCGTCGGACAGCGGGCCACCGACGATGTCGAGATCGCTGGACGCCGTAGCACGTCCCGAGGCCGCGGAACCGGCCTCCACAGCACTGTCACAGGCCCGTCACAGACACGGCGACGGCGAAACCGCGCAGCAGAGCGGCGCGTATGGCCCCTATTGGGAGTTCGATCCTCAGCAGAACCAGGACATTGATGAAGACACAGCGAATCACCGCAGCCGCCGCGGTTGTCACACCGGCCGCGTCCGCGGCTGCCGTCGGCTTGCGGAGAAGACTTCATCCACCCAGCGCCCGGGGGGACTAACAGGTGCGCCCAGCAAGGAAGAGAACCCGCCCCGAGCCCGGACGGAGTCGCCAGGACAGCGGAAGCGTCCGAGGCGGGGGCGTCACCCACGAATGATGGAGCACTGCGATGACCGCCAACGACACCTTCCGCGCCCGGCGACCGTGGACCGCGGCCATGATGGCCATCGTCGCGGTGGCCGCGGCCACGCTGTCCGCGTGTGACCCCGCGCGGACGAATACCGACAAGCCAGCCGGTAGCACCGAGTCGGCAATCACCACAGAGTCGGCCAACGCAACCAATGTGAAGCTGCCTCCCGTCCACGCGGGCTTCGACTACCAGATCGGTGGCCCCTACGCACCGTCGCCCGGCGTAGCGATCGTCAGTCGCGACCACACGACCGCCCCGGCAGCAGGGCTCTACAGCATCTGCTACGTGAACGCCTTCCAGGCTCAACCGGGCGCTCAGGGTCAGTGGCCCGCCGACCTGTTGCTGCACGACCCGAAGGGCCAGGTCGTCATCGACCACGACTGGAACGAGGCGCTGCTGGACATCACCACGTCCGCCAAACGCACCCGCGTGGCGGCCAGGATCGACCACTGGATCGACGAATGTGCGGGGAAGGGCTACAACGCCGTCGAGCCCGACAACTACGACAGCTACAGCCGCTCGGACGGCCTGCTCACCGCTGACGACGCCAAGGCCTTCATGACCCTGCTGGCCACCCACGCCCACGCGCGCGGGCTGGCCATCGGCCAGAAGAACACCGCCGACCTCGCGGGCAGCAAGGGCCGGACCCATGTGGACTTCGCCGTCGCCGAGGAGTGCGCCGAGTACAACGAATGCGGCACGTACGCTTCAGCTTTCGCCGACCACGTCGTCGTGATCGAGTACACCGACCAAGGCCTGCACAAGGCATGCTCCGCTTTCGGCAAGCGGCTGAGCATCGTCCGCCGGGACAGGGACGTGACCACCCCGGGCGACGCCGGCTACGTCCGCAAGACGTGCTAGACGTACCCACTCGCAGGGGTGCGGCGGCACGGCATGTTGATGTGGTGCGGCATGAACGTCGCCGTGGCGTCAGCGGGAGGCCTCCGCCCCGGGCTTCACGCCCGTGCGATGTCACCCGCGGGTTCGATCGCGGCGGCTGACGAGATGTGCATTGCCGGGAGGCCCCGGCGCCTGATCATGATCTCTGCGATGACGACGTTCGGCAGCCAGCAAAGGAAGGGCAACGGGGCGTACGCCTGCGCGAAGATCCTGTTGAAGGCGTCCCCGCCGTGCACGAAGGGCACCTGCGCGAAGATCAGCACGCCGAGCCATGTCCGCAGCGTCACGGCGGCATAGGTCAGCGCGAAGTTGCGGATCATCCATGCCTGGTGGCTGCGAACGTCACGCTGTCGGATGGCACGGTAGCCGCGCCACGCTGTCCATCCCCACAGCACCGCCAACGAGCCGAAGCCGAAGAAGCCGAGGAACCCCACGGAACTGAACATCGACATCACGAACGCTGAGACGGCACCGATCGCGACGGTGATCATGTAGGACCGCCCGATGGCGCGGTGGATTCGTATGTGTCGGTTGCGCAGCCTGCGGGAGAACTGCCAGGGACCCAATGCCAGTGCCAGTCCGGCGAACGCGATGTGAAGGTAGAAGGCCACCTGGATCGGCCATGCCTGGGGAGCGTAGGTGGATGCGAGCCCCACGTGCTGGTGCGCCAGGGCGTCGAGCGTGCCCTGTCCGTACTGGCCGACGAAGTAGCCGGTGATCGCCAGCGAGGACAGGGCGATCCATGCCCAGCTCCACTGCGAACGGCCCATCGGGGAACGCTGCTTGCCTCGTGCGGGGGGTGCGGTCAGGGCCATCGGTGCTCCTAGGTCTCCTAGTGCAACTCCATGATGTGAATGCTTCTAACATAGCAGGAATGTTAGAAGCATTCACATTGTCGGGTCGGATGCCCGCCCGCAGAGGATGATGCCCGCCCGCACCCGAGGCTCCGGTTGCTACCGTGGGCGGATGGGATCCACGCCGGCGACACGCACCAGCTACCACCACGGGGCGCTCCGGCAGGCACTGGTCGACGGAGCAAGGGAGATCCTGGCCGAACGGGGACACGACCAGTTCAGCCTCAACGAGGTCGCGCGCCGGGTCGGCGTGAGCACGTCCGCGCCGTACCGGCACTTCCGCAGCCGAGACGAGCTGTTGGCGGCGGTGGCCGAACAGGGCTACGAGGTCCTTCACCAGTGCCTCGAACGGGCGGCAACGGCCACCGCCGACGCGGGCGAGCGGCTGCTGTGCATGGGTGGGGCGTACGTGCGCTTCGCGCAGGACCATCCGGACCTGTTCGTGACGATGTTCCGCGGCCAGCCGGGTCTCGGTCCGGTCGGTCACGAATCCTTCGATGTCCTGCTGTCGGCTGTTGTCGAGGCTCAGCGGTGCGCCGTCATTCCCACGGCCCCGTCCGCCGAGCTGATGGCCAGGTCCGTTTGGGCCACCGTGCACGGTCTCGCCGTCCTCAGTCTGCGGCAGCCCCACGAGCGCTTCGGCCTGGACGAGCCAGCGGAAGACCTCGCCGCCCGCACCCTGTCAGCACTCCTGGGCCTTTAGGCGGGACGCCGAGCACGGCGCCCGGCCGTACGAACCGGGTTCTCTGCGGCGACGCGGCCGGCCGTCGACGACCTCTTCCCGCTTGATCCGGATCACCCCCTGTTTGAGCAGGCGGTCCAGGGCGCCGTTCAGGGCGCCGGCCAGACGCAGCGGGGGAGAGTACCGGCCCTGCGTTACAGCCTCGGTAGATGCCTGGAGGCGATGGGCAGTGCGGCGCTGTCGCCCAAGCGCGTTGCCCCAACGCGGAGTTGACCTGCGGATGGCGAACGGCGGGGCTCCCCTCGGCATTGCCTGGGAGGGGTGGTCGTCCTCCCGCTGTTGAGCCGCGCTGGCGCGGCGGGGCCTCGCCCCGTGGCACCGGCGCGAGCCTGGGTGCACGGCACCCAGGCTGGTCGCCGTGAGCGCGGTTAGCGTGGAGTGCATGAGCAGGAACGACCTGGGTGACTTCTTGCGGGCTCGCCGCGATCTGGTGTCTCCGGACGAGGTGGGACTCGTCTCGCACACCGCGCGCCGGGTCAAGGGGCTGCGGCGGGAGGAAGTCGCGCTCCTGGCCGGAGTGAGCACCGACTACTACGTACGGCTTGAGCAGGGACGTGAACGGCACCCGTCGGAACAGGTACTGGACGCACTCGCCCGTGCCCTGCGTCTGGACGACGCCGCTTCAACGCATCTGTTCCGGCTCGCCCTGCCGGCGCCGCAGACCGCCCTGACGGTCCCGGTGCCGGAGGTGAGCCCGCAACTGACGCAGCTGATGGACCACTTCGTGGAGGTTCCGGCCTGTGTGGTGAGCCCGGCGCTGGACATCCTGGCCGCCAATCCGGTGGCCCGCCAGCTGTACTGCGGCTTCGCACGCACCGACAATCTGCTGCGGATGATCTTCCTGGACCCGGCTGCCCGGGAGTTCTACAGGGACTGGGACCACGCCGCGCAGGGGGTCGTCGGCAATCTGCGGGCTCTGTCGTCCCCGTTTCCCGACGATCCGCGCGTCACCGAGGTCATCGGGCAGGTGTCACGGCACAGCCCGGCGTTCGCCACCCTGTGGGCCCGCTACGAGGTGCGGCCCCGCACCAGCGAGGACAAGCACCTGTGGCACCCGCAGGTCGGCGACCTGCATCTGCACTACCAGGCGTTCACCGTCACCGGCGCTCCCGGCCAGCAGCTGTTCGTGTACTCCGCGCGGCCCGGCAGCCCCAGCGCGGACGCCCTGGTCCTGCTGCGATCACTCGCCGCGGATCGGGCAGCGGACGGTCCGTCGCATCGGCCACCCCAAGGCGGCACTGCCCGGACACGCCGGACGAGCCCGACACGCACCGAAGAGTACGAGGCACAGACCCATGACGACCGGCACACCGATCGCACATAACTCCGGCACCTTCGAAATCGCCGGGAAGAAGGTGGCCAGGCTCGGCTTCGGCGCCATGCGACTGACCGGACGCGGCATCTGGGGCGAGCCCGCCGACCGCGCCGAGTGCCTCCGGGGCGTGCGCCGCGCCGTCGAACTGGGCGTCCAGCTGATCGACACCGCCGACTCGTACGGCCCGCACGTCAGCGAGGAGATCATCCGGGAGGCGATCCACCCCTATCCCGACGACATCCTGATCGCCACCAAGGCCGGGCTGACCCGCAACGGCCCCGACGTCATCGAAACGGCAGCGGGTCTGGTACGCCTCGGCCCCAGGGCGTGGCCGCCGGTCGGCCGTCCGGAATATCTGCGGCAGCAGGCCGAGATGAGTCTTCGGCGGCTCGGCCTGGACCACATCGACCTGTTCCAGTTGCATCGCGTGGACCCGAAGGTGCCGTTGGAGGAACAGGTGGGCGAGCTGCGGAACCTCCAGGACGAGGGCAAGATCGTCTCGATCGGACTGTCCCAGGTGACCGTCGACCAGATCGACAGGGCACGTCGGATCGCCCCGATCGCCACCGTCCAGAACCGCTACAACCTCACCGACCGCTCCAGCGAGGGCGTCCTCGACTATTGCGCCCGCGAAGGCATCGGCTTCATGCCGTGGGCACCGGTGTCCGCCGGTGAACTCGCCCGGCCGGGCGGCCTGGTGGACGACATCGCCCGCCGCCACGACGCCACACCGGGACAGGTGGCACTGGCCTGGTTGCTGGCCCGTAGCGACAACATCCTGCCGATCCCCGGGACTTCTCGCGTCGCCCACCTGGAGGAGAACCTCGCCGCCGCACAACTCACGCTCGACGCGGAGGAGATCACCGGGCTGACGGAGGCCGCGCAAGAGACGGCATAAGCCGTCGACAGCGTGGGTGGATGACACCCAGGCTCACCCCTTCGCACACCGCTACCGTGGAATCAGCGGCACGAAGACGCCTCGGACAACGCAACGGGTCACGGAAAGCCTTGTCGCGCTCGATGACCACGCACGGTCGCTGGCCTACGACATCGTCCAATCCCCGTATCCCCTCCAGGGCTACCGATCCACCATGCGCGTCATACCGCTGACCAGCACCGGCGAATCCGTCGTCGAATGGGCACTCACCTTCGACTGTGCGCCCCAGGACGCGGAAGAACTGACCGCATCGTTCCGCGATGGTGTCTTCTCCCTCGGCCTGCGTGGCCTTGCCGACTACTTCAGGGGCACCGAGGACGGCTGCTGTCCTCTGGCGACCACCCCGTAGTGGTGAACGTCAGCAGCAGCCCGGGCTCACTCGCCCGCGTCACCGATCCCCAGCGGTTCGAGTCGACGCGGTCGTTCCCGGCCTACAGCTCGTCCAGGAGCGCGGTGAACATGCTCACCGTCCAGTACGCCAAGGCGCTTCCCCAGCTCAGGTTCGACGTCGCCCACCCGGGCTGCACCCGGACCCACCTCAACGGGCACAAGGGCACCAAGACGGTCCAGGAGGGCGCCGAGATCATCCTGCGCATGGCCACGATCGGCCCCGACGGGCCGACCGGAGGCCACTTCGCCGCCGACGGCCCGGTGCCGTGGTGACCGACCACTTACGTTGTGCGGGGCTGGGGCTGCTGGGGCACGGGCAGGTCGTACATCTGGGCGCAGCCGACGCTCATGCCCATCACGAGATCTGCGCGCGGGATCGGCCAGGCCTGCTGCACGGCGGCGCGATTGGCGGGCCCTACGGGCACCAACGGCTGGCCGGACCCCAGGGCCGCGACGGCTTCCGTGGCGACTTGGTGCGGATCCATCAAGGCGACGGGCAAGCCGTCGAGGCGCGGTTCGGTCGCACGCATGGCCGGGGTGTCAGTGGGACCGACCATGGCCACCATCACATCGACTTGACGCTGACCGAGTTCGATCCACAGCGCTTCGCCGAGTGTCTGGACGAAGGACTTCGACGCGGTGTACGCGCCGACGTACGCGCAGCCCGCCATCGACCCGGTCGACGTCATCAAGATGATCCCACCACGTGCGCGCTCGGCCATCGCAGCGCCGAAGTGATGTGCCATCAGGAGCGGGCCGCGACAGTTGAGGTCGATGAGGTACGAGGCTTCCTCAACCGGGCGGTCATGGAACATCCCGATGTGCGGCGAAGCCCCCGCGTTGTAGACGAGCAGACCTATCTCGATGTCGCCCACGTGCGGCTTGAGATCGTCCAGAAGCGAGTCCCTGGTCAAATCCACGCCGGCCGTTCTCACCTCGACCCCGTACGTCTCGACCAGTTCCGTGGCCAAGCTGGTCAACGGCTCCTTGCGGCGGGCGAGGAGAAGCAGGTTCAATCCCCGCTCGGCGAGCAGTCGTGCGTACGCCGCCCCCGTGCCTTCGGAAGCACCGGCAATCAACGCCCAGGGACCGTATCGCCTGACAAATTCATCCTGAGCATCCAACTGGATCACTACCCTTTCGCTGGGGCTTTCACGGAGACCGCGGATTGCGTCGGACAGCGCGTCTCCGGCTCGTTTCAACGTACCTGACGGGACGTCAATGCCGACTGGGCTAGATCATTACGCGCCATGGAAGAGCGTGGTAATTCCCCTTGTCAAGAGCGCGACCATGGCGTCGGTTGTGCCGGAGAGCCTGCCGTCCCGGGCCGTTCACACGTTCGGGCTATCGGAGTGGCTGGCTCGTCGATACGCGTGCGGAGCGCGCGCCTTTGGGCGTTGCGAACCCGGTCGGCGCATGTGCGGGCCGTTCGGTTCTCGTGCAGGCGTGCGATGTCCTTGTGTGTGGTATCCACATGCACCTGATTGGGCCCACCTCGGGCTACCGCCGTTCGGGTTGCTGACCGCGGTGGCGCCGGGCCGGAGGAGGTTGCGGCCTTGAGGTGTTGGTGTTGCTGTTGAGGTGACGAACGCACTGCACCCCTCTCCGCTGATGCCCAGCCCCAAGGAAAAGAACGGGAGTGAGCATGGACTCCGCGAACCGCAGTCTGCGCGCTGATGTCCTGGTCGTCGGCTATGGCAAGGGCGGCAAGACGGTGGCCGCGAAGATGGGTCAGCTCGGCAAGCGGGTCGTGCTTGTGGAGCGGTCGGACCGGATGTACGGAGGTACCTGCCCCAACGTCGGCTGTGTCCCGACGAAGGCGCTCGTCCATCACTCCAACGAACGCAGACCGGAGGACCCGGCCCAGGAGTGGTACGAGCGTTCCGTCGCCAAGGTCCAAGCGGTGACCAAGATGATGCGCGACGGCAACTACCAGGGGCTGAACGGCATGGAGACCGTCACGGTCATCACCGGCCAGGCCGCGTTCATCGACCCGCACACCGTCGGGGTCCAGGCAGGCGGCGAACGCCTCACGGTCACCGCCGAGACCATCTTGATCAACACCGGCTCCGAGCCGATCATCCCCGACATCCCCGGTCTGCGTGACAGCCAGTACACCGTCACCAGCACCGAGCTGATCGAGACCACCGTCCTGCCGGAACGGCTGGTCATCATCGGCGGCGGATACCTCGGCCTGGAGTTCGCCGCGATCTACCGCCGGTTCGGCTCACTGGTGACCGTACTGGAGGAAGCCCCCAAGATCCTGGGCCGCCTCGACGACGACGTGGCCGCCGTCGCCCGGGACATCCTCACCGACGAGGGCATCGAGATCGTCGAGGGCGCGCAGGTGAGGCAGGTACGCGACGGGGACAGCGGCGCGACCGTCGTCTACGACAAGGACGGCCAACAGCACTCCGTGGCGGCCGACGCCGTCCTGGCCGCCACCGGCCGCGCCCCGGTCACCCGCGAGCTGGCCCTGGAGGCGGCCGGGGTCCGTACCACCGAGCGGGGAGCGGTCGAGGTCGACGAGTTCCTGCGCACCAGCCAGCCGCACATCTACGCGCTCGGCGACGTCAACGGCGGTCCGCAGTTCACCTACGTCTCCCTGGACGACAGCCGTATCGTCCTGGACCAACTCGTCGGCCAGGGCAAGCGTTCCACGGCGGACCGGGTGGCCATCCCGCACACGCTGTTCATGACCCCGCCGCTGGCATCCGTCGGGATGACCGAGCAGGAGGCACGCGCGGCCGGGCACCGGCTGAAGATCGCCAGCCAACCGGTCGCCGAGATCATCGCCATGCCACGCGCCTACATCGTCGAGGATCCCCGCGGGGTGATGAAGTTCGTCCTCGACGCCGACACCGACGACATTCTCGGAGCCGTCCTGCTCAGCATCGACGCCCAGGAACTCATCAACACCGTGGCGCTCGCCATGCGGCACGGCGTCAAGGCGGCCGAACTCCGTGACGCCGTCTACCAGCACCCCACCTCCACCGAGGCGTTCAACGACGTACTCGCCACCATCGTGCGAGCCGACTGACCACCAGCCGCTCACTCCTGGCGCGTTGCGGTGGCATACACACCGGACACTGGACGATGTTCTCCCAGCCGCGCGAGCCGGCGCGCGTCCTCGTCGACACGGCCGGGCGGTGAGGCCGCCGCCGCTCTGATGGTCCGGCTCCGTTCGCGCGGTGCCGAGGCGGCCTTGCCGAGCCAAATTCCATGGCACCACGAACCCGTGCCATGCCGCCCTGGCGGAGCACGGCATGATGGCGCTCATGCGGACGCAACCTGTGCTCGTCTACGACGGTGACTGCGGCTTCTGCACGACCTCGGTGACTTTCGCCGAGAAGCGGATTCGGCCCCTCTGCGAGGTCACACCCTGGCAGTTCGCAGAGCTGGACCCGCTCGGCGTGACACAGCGGCGGGCGGAGTACGAACTGCTGTGGATCACTCCCGACGGATCGGTGTACGGCGGCGCCCAGGCCGTCGCGAAGCTCCTGTTGAGCGCGCGCGGCGGCTGGGCTGTTCTGGGGGCGCTGCTGAAACTGCCGCCGATCCGCTGGGCTGCCCACGGCCTTTACCGGATCATCGCTGACAACCGGGACCGAATGCCGGGCGGTACGGCGGCCTGTGCCCTGCCCGCCAGCCGAAGGCCCGGAGCCCGCTGAGCGGGCTTGACGCTGACGGGCAGGCCCGAATGGAGAACGCCTCGTCAGCTGAGGGGCCGAATCGGCGAGCGCATTTCTGATGCCCTTTTGCATCTTCAGTATATGGCCTTCTTTTTGCGTTGTCTATTTTCGAAAAACTTCACCCGTTCATATTTGAGGTCGCGTCAATTGCGGGTAAGTTTTATCGCACCGTTCCAGTGGGGAGATGGTGTGACGGTGAGCGAAGAGAAGGCTCTGAATGTCGGCCCGTCGGGTATCGAGGTGGCCTATGAGCGTTTTGGTGACCCGGGGGCGCCGCCCGTGCTGCTGGTGATGGTCGGCGGAGCGCAGATGATCAACTGGCCGGACGGGTTCTGCGCCGAACTGGTCGGCCGCGGTGTGCAGGTGATCAGGTTCGACAATCGCGACTGCGGTCGTTCGTCGCATTTCCGCGCTGCGCCAGTGCCCGATCTGCACGATGCGTCGGGCCGGTATCGCCCAGGCCGTGTCAGGATTCCTTGACAGGCCAAGATGTGTCAGGCTAACCTGACGTCATGAGTGATGCGGACTCACCGGCCGCCAAACTGGCAGGCCAGGTCACCAACAAGGACCCCGCCATCGGATTGCAGGCTGTCGTCTCGCTGCGGCGCCTGTTGGAAGAACTGGAACGTCTGCACGTGGACAACGCCCGTGAACAGGGCTGGACATGGCAGAGCATCGCGACGGCTCTGCAGGTCAGCAGGCAGTCCGTCCACGAGAAGCACGCGAGCAGGCGCAAGGCCATGGGCAAGGAGGACTAACCAGCGTGTTCGACAAATTCACCGAGCTCGCCAAGCGAGCTGTGATGGCCTCACAAGATGTGGCCGTCTCCATGGGTCACGACTTCATCGGCACCGAGCACATGCTCCTCGGTCTGGCCCAGACCGCGGGGACGGCAGGTGAAGTGCTCCGCGAACACGGCGTGGAGTTGTCGCGAGCGCGCCAGGAGACCGTCCGGCTGCTGGAAGAGGCCGGGGTGGTGGCGACCGGTGGTCAGCCGGCGAAGGACGCCCTCGCCTCGATCGGCATCGACGTCGCCGAGATCCAGCGCCGGGCCGACGACACCTTCGGCCCCGGAGCCTTCCACTTTCCTCGGCCCGCCTACACCCCGCACGCCAAGAAGGCGCTGGAGCTGACCGTACGCGAGGCGATGACCCTCGGGCAGCAGCACTTCGGCACCGAGCACATGCTGCTCGGCCTCCTCGCGGAGGGCGAAGGCGTCGCGATCAAGGTCCTGACCGCACTCGACGTGGACACCGCGGATCTGCGCCAGTCGGTGCTCAACCGCGCGGCTCACCAAGCCTCATAGCTTGACGTAACGCACCCCAACGCGCTGCCCGGCGCTCGTCCGGGCGGCGCGCACAGGCATGTGTAGCGAGTACGGCCAACCTGTCGTCCCGGTCCCGTCGAACCGTCGCCAGGGAGAGGCCCTCGGTAACGGGAGCCGGGAGAGAGCGAGCAACATGCCCCGGCGCGGCGTGAGTTGCTTGTCGTCGGCACGGTGCGGCAGAGCCGCCAGGTCATGGCCTGCGGGCTACCCCTATCGGGTGGCATTTGCCATGAGCACGAAGGGCATGGGAACGCCCGGGCCGTATTGTTCCTGTATATCGCTATTGTGAGGGCTATGTTCACGTCGGTCGCGACCATCGCCGGGCCTTGACACAGAACTCGCGCCGCCTCACGGCAGCATGGCTGCTAATGGTCGCGTCGGTGGTCTACAACGACTGGCTCCTCCAGTTCTTCCTGTCCACCGGACTGGACCAGCGAGACTCCTATGTCAGCGAGTTGTTCGCGGCCGACCAGCCCTACCGCACCCTGTTCAGCTGCATCGAACTGGCCTGTGCCGCGCTGGTGATCACCGCTGCCTTCCTCGCCCGTAGCCTCTTCCCTCAGCTGCTGGCCGCCGGGTGGATGGCGGTCGTCGGCGTCGGGGTGTTCTCGGCGGCGGACGTGCTGCTGCCCATGCGGTGCGCGCCCTCCATCGAGCGTCACTGTGCGGAAGTCAACCCCTGGCACACCACGACCAGCGGGGCTGTCCACTTCGCCCTCTTCGCGTCAATGGCACTCTTCATCGTGGCATCACATCAAGGTGCGCCCTGTCTGCCGTTGGTGCGCCAGTGGGGTCCGTGGCTGCTGCCCACTTCCATGGCGGCGGCGATCGCGACCGTCGGCCCGTTCTTCGGCCACCCCGGCGGGCAGGGGATCGCCCAGCGCATCCATCTGGTCTCGGTCGGAGTGTGGTTCGTCCTGCTCTCCGCAGAGCTCATCGCCATCAACAACAGGCCTCCGCGGGTCCGGTCTTCCTCACCAGGAGCGCCGATGGTTCGGTGACTCCAGTCCCTCAGCGCGAGGGTTTTCGAGGACGCCCATAGGGCAGGCCCATCCCAGGGGATGGCTAGCCCGCCGTCGCGTACAAGTCCGACACCAGCGCGACGGCTGCCGCGGTGCCGGGGTGGGGGTCCTGGCGCGGCCAGATGGCGTGGACGGCGACGCGCGCGGCGCCGCGCAGAGGACGGAAGACGATGCCCTGGCGGCGGTACTGGGTCGCGGTGCTCTCCGGTGTGATGCCGATGCTGCGTCCCGAGGCAATCGCGGCGAGCCAGTCGTCGATGTCCTTGGTGTACTCCAGTGCCGGGCGGGCACCGGAGGGCCACAGGTCGGGCGTGGTGGTCCCGGTGCGGCGGTCGATGACGACCGTGCGTTCACGGGCCTCGTCCAGTCCGATGGAGCGGCGCTTGGCCCACGGATCGTCCGCGGCGAGGGCGACGGTGCGCCGCTCGAGTCCGACGACGGTGCTGGCGAAGCGATGGGTGTCGAAGGCGCCGCGGACGACCGCGAGGTCACACACGCCCTCGGCCAGGCCTCCGGTGGAGGTGTTGGTGCGGATCAGCTGCAGTTCGATCTCCGGGTGCGCCTCGGCCCAGCAGCGCTGGAAGGCCGCTGTGTGGCGGCCCATCGCGGACCAGGCGTGGCCGACTCTGAGCCGGGTGTGTCCGGTGGCGGCCTCGCGGACCAGGTCGTCGACCTCTGCCAGCAGGCGGCGGGCCCGTGCCAGGACCTGGGTGCCGGACATCGTCAGCGCGACGCTGCGGCTGGTGCGGTGCAGTAGCCGCGTCCCCAGGGCGTTCTCCAGCCCGGCCAACGTGCGCGAGACAGCGGCCTGGGAAACGCCCAGCTCAAGGGCCGCGTCAGTGAAACTGCCGGTGTCGACGATCGCGACCAGGCAGCGCAGGTGGCGCAGCTCCACATCCATGCGTCCAGCGTATAGCTGCATGCCGGCATGCATTTTGTGTATTCGGGATCGGGGCGCATTCTCCGTGCATGACGACCTCTGTGCCTGTTCCCGAGGCGACTGCTGGTCGGCCGGCGGATTCAACCCGGCTGTCCGGCATCGCGATGATGCTCAGCAGCGCACTGTCCAACCAACTCGGAGCCGCCACCGGTGCGTTGGCGTTTCCGTTGATCGGCCCGGCGGGCGTGGTGGCGGTGCGCCAGTGGGTGGCCGCGATCGTGCTGGTCGCCGTGGGGCGTCCGCGAATACGTGAGTTCACCGGTCGGCAGTGGTGGCCGGTGCTGTCACTGGCGGTCGTCTTCGCCACCATGAACCTGACGCTCTACACGGCGATCGACCGCGTCGGGCTCGGCCTGGCCGTCACGCTTGAGTTCCTCGGCCCGCTCTCGGTCGCGCTGGCCGTGTCCCGCCGGACGGTCGACCTGGTGTGTGCGCTGTGCGCGGGCACGGCCGTGCTGGCGCTGCTGCGCCCGAAGCCGACCACCGACTACCTCGGCCTTGGCCTGGGCCTTACCGCAGCGGCCTGTTGGGCCGCGTACATCCTGCTCAACCGCATCATCGGCGCCCGCCTGCCCGGCGCCCAGGGCTCGGGCGCCGCGGCGGGCCTGTCCGGACTGCTGTACGTTCCGGTCGGCGTGCTGGTGTTCGCCCACCACCCCCCTTCCGCGAAGGCGCTGGGGTGCGCGGCGGCGGCCGGGGTGCTGTCGTCGGCGGTGCCGTTCCTGGTCGACATGCTCGCGCTGCGCCAGGTGCCCACACGGTTGTTCGGGGTGTTCATGAGCGTTCACCCCGTGATGGCGGCGCTCGTGGGCTGGATCATCCTGGACCAGCGGCTGCCGATGGCCGACTGGCTCGCGATCGCCGCGATCGTGGCCGCCAACACCGTCAGTGCCCTCGCCGCCGCACGTCGGCCAACCCACCGACCCGCTGAACCCGCCGTCGACGCGGGTCTGGCGACGTCGCAGAACGCCAACCGCCGGTAGCGGCAGAGGAGCGGCGTCCACGCGCCTACATCGCGGAGTAGCCCATTGTGCAGACGGGACCATTTCGCGAAGTGCCATCGCCCGCGTACCGCCCCCGCGGCGGCTGGCCGGGCCGCCCCGACCGGCCGCCGCGGGGGGTCAGGCCGTCCTGGCCTGTCCGCTCACCTGATCACCCGGAGTCTGAATCAGCCGCCGGTGTTGGGCAGGTCCGGAACGCAGAACAGGCCCTGGAGGTAACGGAAGACAATGTGCTGCCCATCAGGGCACCAACCCTGGTTCGGGTCCTTGTCGAACGGGATGCCGTTGTAGACGCCGCGCTCACAGAACGCCTTGCCGGCGCTGTTGTAGCCGCCGAAGAAGCCGCCGTTGTTGAAGCACTGGTCGGCGGCGACCGTGGTCGGGGTGGTGGCGACCGCGGCGGTGGCGGTTGCCATCGGTGCGATCGCGAGGGAAGCCCCCATGGCCATGGTGGCCAACAGGCGATGACGCATAGTCAACTCCTTTGGGATAAGAGGGGATTTGGCCGATACGGCGCTCATGCTTTCCGGGGCGCTGCCGGTACGCCAACCCGGGGTCCCCCTTGCTCGGCCCCTGTCCACCCCTATCGCGAGTGGATACCTCCTCGGTCTCTTGAACACCGGACTGACGGCCGACCGGCTTCGCCTGCTCCCCGCCACGCATCCCGAGGCCGTCGAGGCGAAGTGCGGCCGCCACACCGCTAGGGGAGCGGGTGGACGGCGTAGCCATGCACGCCCGCGGGCAGCGGACCCGCCCCGGGAAGCCAGCGCGACAGCACCCAGGCCGACGGTGCGAACATCGGCTCGGGCAGCGCGGCGAGCGCGAATCGCTCCCACCCGGCGCACGCGTGCGGCTCGGTGACCTCGAAGGCCGCCTCCGACGGCGGCGCCAGCACGGCCGCGGTGAGCCGGGGCCGTCCGTCCAGGTGGTCCAGCAGCACTCCGAGCACCCGCATCCGCTCGGCGGGCAGCACGACGCCGGTCTCCTCGGCCAGCTCGCGGGCCGCCGCCTGCTCGAAGGACTCGCCGACGTGGTCCACCTTGCCGCCGGGCAGACTCCAGGTGGGCGGCTCGCCGACGGCGATCCGGCGGCCGAGCAGCACCCGGCCGTCCGCCGTCGGCACGATCACGCCCGCGCCGATCAGCGGGGGCATCGCCGTCACCATGGTGAGGGGGCGAAGTCCTTGAGGAAGCACCCGTACAGATCCTCCCCCTGCTCGCCGCGGACGATGGGGTCGTAGACCCGTGCCGCGCCGTCCACCAGATCCAGCGGGGCGTGGAAGCCCGCCTCGGCCAGACGCATCTTGTCAGGGTGCGGGCGCTCGTCGGTGATCCAACCGGTGTCCACGGCAGTCATCAGGATGCCGTCTGTCTGCAGCATTTCCTGCGCGCTGGTGCGCGTGAGCATGTTGAGCGCGGCCTTGGCCATGTTGGTGTGCGGATGCCCCGCGCCCTTGTAGCCCCGGCTGAACTGGCCCTCCATCGCGGAGACGTTCACCACGTACTTGCGCCGGGCGGGCGAGGCCGCCAGCGCCGGGCGCAGTCGGCTGACCAGGATGAACGGCGCGATGGAGTTGCACAGCTGGACTTCGAGCAACTCGACGGGCTCGACCTCGGAGACGGTCTGCACCCAGCTGTTGGAGGAGGCCAGGTCGGGGATCAGCCCACCCGCGTCGATCGCCGTCCCGGCCGCGATCCGAGCGGGCGAGGCCGAGCCGGTGACCAGGGCCAGCGAGGTCACCTCCTGCGCGCCGAGCGTCTCGCGTCCCCCGTTCGCCTGGCCGGGCAGCGCCGGGCGGACGACGCTGCCGCTGCCGAAGCGGCCGATCACCTCGGAGGTCGGCAGTTCCCCGGTGGGCAGCGGCTCGGACTCCGCGGCGACCAGTTCCGCGTAGGCGGCGGGGGAGCGGCGCACGGTCTGCGCGGCGTTGTTGATCAGAATGTCCAGCGGGCCGGCTGCGGCCACCGAGTCGGCGAGTGCGACCACCTGGGCCGGGTCACGCAGGTCGATCCCGACGATCTTGAGCCGGTGCAGCCACTCGGCGCTGTCCGGCATCGCCTTGAAGCGGCGGATCGCGTCGTTGGGGAAGCGGGTGGTGATGGTGGTGTGCGCGCCATCGCGAAGGAGCCGCAGCGCGATGTACATGCCGATCTTGGCCCGGCCGCCGGTGAGCAGTGCGCGGCGGCCGGTCAGGTCGGTACGCGCGTCACGGCGGGCGCGGTTCTCGCGGGCGCAGTCCTGGCACAGCTGGTGGTAGAAGGCGTCCACCTCGACATAGCGCGTCTTGCAGATGTAGCAGGCGCGGGGGCGCTGCAGGATTCCGGCTATCTCGGTCGTCGTGGGAGTGGTGAGCCCGAAGACGCCCGCGGTCTCGTCGTCGATCCGGCCCGGCGCGCCGGTCGCGGTGGCGGCCGTCACCGCGCGGTCGTAGGCCGTCTTGCTGGCCCGGCGCTCCTGGCGGCGGCGCTGCTTCACGGTCCGGAAGATGTGCGCCACGGCCTTGCGGACGGTGATCGCGTCCGGATGGTCGAGCGGCAGGGCGTCCAGCTCGGCGAGTACGTCGAGGCAGAGCTGTAGGCGCTCAGGGCCCAGGCCCGGCCCGTACTCGGATTCTGCGCCGTCCACGGCGTCTCGCTGGTCCTGGATGTGCTGCTGCTCCGCGGCCGCCGTCATGCCTGTCTGCTGCTTCCTCGTTCGCTGGTTTCCACCCCGATTACCTGTGAACTGTACGGGGACCCCGGCCGGCTTCCCACCTGGGCCTGGATCCAGCGGCCATCAGCGACGAGATCTGGAGCGGCGGGGCTTGCCGCCCTTGAGGCGGCCGTCCGTGTCGGGGGCGGGGCAGGGCCGTCCTCCCTCCCCGGCATCTGCTGGGGAGGGGACGAACGGCGGAGAGACATTGGCGGTGCGGCCGACGCCCGATGACTGCTGGCGTCAGGCGGCACATCCCAGTGCGGTCACATGAAGGTCTGCTTCGGGACCGCGTGCACGGCCCTCGGTTCGCCCGTGGCGACGCGGCTGCGCGTGCGCAGCGGGCTGAGCAGCCATAGCAGGGTGAACCACCCCAGCACGGCGGCTCCGCTGATGACGGCCGGCGCCGCACCGATCACGATGTCAATGATCAACATCACGGCCGAGCTGAGCGCGAGCGCGAGGAATGCCAGGCCCCCCATCAGGCAGCGGTTCGCGACGGCGACGAGCGCTGTCTTGGCGTGTTCGCCCTGGTTGAACCGGTGCATGGCAGCGGGGGCGAGCAGCGTCCCGGCCGCGCCGATCGCGCAGGCCAGCGAGGCGCAGTAGAACCACTGCCGAAACGCCGAGGGCGACGAAAGGGCGGGTGTCACGCCGAGGGTGAGCAGGGAGGCGAAGAGCAACTGGATGCCGCACTGAGCGATCCGCACCTCCTGAAGGATTTCGGAGTACGCACGGTTCAGCGACTCCGCCCGGGGTTCGGCGGGGTGCAGAGGCCCGGACTGTACTGCGTACTGTCGGCCTGGGAGGGTCAGTTGCAGCGCGGTGCCGGGAGTCGCCATCTCCCGGTTCCAGCGTGGCGGTTCCGGTGCGCTGCTCTGTCCGTCGTGCACGGGGTCCGGTGTGCGACGCTGCGTTTCCTGCATGGACTTCGCCTCCCTGAGCGGGTACCCGCGACTCGTGTGCGTCGGGTTCCATCGATTGCCCCGTGCCGAGTCCCGACGCGAGGCGTGCCGGGATCCGCGTCGTCGAGGGGCACGACCCGCGGGCCTCCGGCGCAATGGTGCGCGCCGGGGATCTCGGTCGGCTCAAGGTACTTATGGGGCGCAGCTGCGGCTCTGTTCATACGCACAACCTGAAGCGCTCCGGACTGTGCAGGTGTCGTTCCCTCCTTGTTCAACTGCTGTTGCGATTGACGTACGGGGCAGTGGCGTTCGGCGGCATGAGGGGTGCCGTGCCGACTCGTACGGGCCGTCACATGCCGTTCACTCAACGGAAATCGTTCGCTACCCTCCGGACCCATGCCCACGGATCCCAGTGCCGTGTTCGCGGCGCTAGCCAATCATGTACTGGAACAGGTCCCGGATCTGGCCCGCCGGATCGTGCGTCAGATCGTGGCGCAGGAGCCGAGGTACCAGGCCGCCGGCGCGGTACCCATGGAGATCCTGACGGAGTCGGTCGAGAACAACGTCCGGCAGATTCTCGAGTCATTGGCAGGCGTGCCGCGGACACCGGAAGAGGAACTGGCGGTGGCGCGCACCACGGGGCGCCGACGGGCCCAACAGGGCGTTCCGCTGGAGTCCGTACTGCGGGCCTACCGCCTTGCCACGGAACTGGTACTGAACGCCTTGCTGGCCGAGGTCCGGGGGAGGCCGTACACGGAACTGGCGGAGTCCCTCGAGGTGACGACCGCGGTGATGAAGGTGATGGACCGTCACTCCGAAGCCGTCGTCAACGGCTACCGGCAGACCGAGGCCGAGTTGCAGCGCCGCGACGCACAGCGCCAGCAGGCCACGTTCGACGCCCTGATGGAGGGCCGCGGCGGCGACCCGCAATTGGCGGTCGAGGCACTGGCGACGCTCGGTCTGCCGCCGTCCGGCCCCTATGTGATGGTGGTGGCCACGTTCGACATCGCCGCGCAGCACACCTTCAGCGCTGCCCGGGACGCCTTGGCTGCCTATTCCTACGCCGCCGCGTGGCGGATACGCGGCGACCGCGAGATAGGTCTGGTGGCCCTGGGCCATTCCTCCGTGCCCCGGCTGATGACGGTGCTGAGCCGGAATCCGCCCGGCAGGATCGGCATTTCCGATCCCTTCGGCGCGATGCACGAACTGCCGGAGGCCTACCGCTCGGCGGAGCTCGCCCTGGGGACGGTTTCCCCCGACGTCAACGAGGTGGTGTGGATCGCCGAGCGGCTACCCGAGGCACTGGTCATCTCCAGCCCGAGCCTCGCCGGTCGACTGACCAGGCGCGCCCTCGGCCCGGTGCTCGACCTGCCGGAGGAAGAACGGGAGTTGCTGCTGAGGACGCTGGCCGTCTGGTACCAGAGCGATCGCTCCGCCGCTCGCGCGGCGCGGGTGCTCTACTGCCACCGGAACACGATCCTCAACCGCCTGCGCCGTATCGAGCATCTCTGCGGCCGCTCCCTGGAAGACCACCGATTCCTGCTGGCCAGCTACCTGGGTCTGCTGACCCTGCAACTGCTGCCGGCCGCACAACCGGGATCGGGCACGGCCCAACGCCCACGGTGAACGTGGCGGCCCAAGTCCGAGCATCCACGCTGGACTTGGCGGCACGCGCACAACGCACCACGACGATCTCTGTGCGACCGGCCAACGCACCGTGTGGTTCTGACTGCTTCCATCGCTGAGTGAACTCCCGTCATCCGTATCCGTGGGACAGCGTGTGGAGAGTCGCGGGGATCCGCGTGTGTGGGTCACCCCGGCTCGACCACCGCGGCAACTCGGTGCGCGGTGTCGCATTCTGCCGCGAGTCGGTCTCCCGCGTCGCATTCCACATGTGTGCGAAGCACGACGGCGCCGAGCCGGGTAAACGGGACCCCAGACCCAAACGCGTCCCATAGACCTGTCCATCGCACCGCCACCAGGAAGGACAGCACTGATGCCTTTTCAACACCGCCCGATCGAACAGGATCTGGGGTACGGGGACGAAGGAGGATACGAATCGGTTGACCAGGACCCCCGACTCCACCTGTTGTCGCACGTCGGGCGGGTGTACGACCTGCGCAGCGCCCGGCTGCTCGACCGGCTCGGACTCCGGTCGGGGTCACGGTTGCTGCTGCTGGGCGCGAGCGGCGCCCGGCTGGTGCGGTGGGCGGCCGAAAGGGTGGGACCAGCCGGGGAAGTCGTCGCCGCCATGGACACGCACATCCGTCCTCCCGGGCCGGCGACCGGCGGCTACGCCAACGTCCGGTACGTTCGGCATGATCCCGGGGCCGAGTCGCTCCCTGCCGGGCCGCCCTTCGACATCGTGCACACCCGGCTCGTCCTCGGCGGCCTTCGGCATCGGGACAGGGCACTGGCCGCCATGGTCGCGGTGTTGGCTCCCCATGGCGTGCTGCTCGCCGAGGACTTCGACTGGGGGTCCTACGGACCCGCGGATCCGGATCCGGCGACCAGGGCCACGATGAACACCGTCAAGGCGTACTTACGGGGCTGCGGCATCGACCTCACTTTCGGTCGGCGCCTGCCCACTTCGCTGCGCGACCTCGGGCTGCGCGACGTGGACGCCGAGGGCCTGGTGCTCACCCTGCGTGGCGCGGCCTCGCCGCTGGAATCCGGACCCGGCCCGTGTGCCGACCCCACCATCGATCTGCTCCGCGCGTCGGGACTGGTGAACGCCGCTGCGGCCAAGGCGGTACGCCGACGCCTGAACGACCCCGACCACGACATGATCGCGCCGACACTGATGTCGGTCTGGGGTTCGCGACCCGGTCCTGGCTCCCCTGTGTCCTTGGCGGCCAGGCGGGGTTGAGCCCCCTCAGCGGTCCGACCGTGTCCGCGCAGGTGGCCCGGCCGAGCCAGGCGATCACCGACCCGGCCGGGCCACCGGCGTGCGCACCACGGACCAGGGCCCCTGCCCAGGCCGACGGCGCCGACGATGGGCACCCGCACATGGCCTGGACCGGGGGCGATGTCTGACTCTTGGGAGGTCGAAGCCCACCGCCCAGCATCCTGGGAGCCGTCATGCAACTGAACGTCTCCGCAATCCTCGACGATTCCGCCCGCCGTCACCCGGACCGCCTCGCGATCGTGGCGGGCGACCTCCGCCTCGGCTACCGCGAACTGCGGGATGACGCACTGGCCTTCGCGGCCGAACTACGTTCCCGGGGTGTGCGGCACGGCGACCGGGTGGCGCTCATGCTGCCCAACGGCGTCGACTTCGCCCGCGCGTACTACGCCGTACTCGCTGCCGGGGCGACCGTCGTGCCCGTGCACGGACTGCTCGTCGCCGAGGAGGCCGCGTTCGTGCTGCGGCACAGCGGCGCCGTTGCCGTCGTCTGCGGGGGCGCGTTGCGGTCGGTGGCCGGGATCGCCGCGGCCGATGCGGGGATCAAGGTGCTGGATGTCGTCACCGGGGGCGGGCGGCTGGATCGACCCGAGCCGACCGAGGCCGGTGACATCGCCGCGATCCTCTACACCAGCGGCACCACGGGTCGCCCCAAGGGCGCCCAACTCACCCATCTCAACCTGGTGATGAACGCCACCGTCATGGCACGGGACCTGATCGGTCTGATGCCGGACGACATGGTCCTCGGCTGTCTGCCGCTCTTCCACAGCTATGGCCAGTCCTGCGCCCTCAACGCGACGTTGCGCGCCGGAGCCGCCCTCGTGCTCGCACCGCGTTTCACCGGGCCCGGTGCCCTGGACCTGATGGTCACAGAAGGCATCACGGTCTTCATGGGCGTGCCCACGATGTTCCACGCGCTCAACGAGGCCGCGGCGGCCGATCCGCGGCGGCCCGCAGGGCTGCGCGTCGCCGTATCCGGCGGAGCGGCCCTTCCCGTCGCGCTGCTCGAACGTTTCGAGGCCGCGTACGACACGGTGATCCTCGAAGGCTACGGGCTTACCGAGACGTCACCGGCCGCGACGTTCAACCAGCACAGCACCGGGCGCCGCCCCGGCACCGTCGGCCACCCGGTGTGGGGTGTGGAGGTCGGGATCGCCGACGTGCACGTGCGGGACCGAGTCGTGCCGCTGCCCGACGGCGAGGTGGGCGAGATCGTCATCCGCGGTCACAACGTCTTCGATGGCTACCTGGACGATCCTCAGGCCACTGCCGAGGCGGTCGTCGACGGCTGGTTCCGAAGCGGCGATCTCGGCGTACGTGACGCGGACGGCTTCCTCAGCATCGTCGACCGGAGCAAGGACCTCATCATCCGCGGCGGCTTCAACGTCTATCCGCGCGAGGTCGAGGAGGTGCTGGCCCGGCATCCGTCCATCGCCGAGGTCTCGGTCGTCGGCATCCCCGACGACGTCAAGGGCGAAGAGGTCTGTGCCGCTGTGGTGCTTCGCGATGACGCCCCTTACACGTCATCCGAGGACATCGTGAAGTGGTCCCGGGAGCGGCTGGCCAAGCACAAGTACCCGCGCAAGGTGCGTTTCCTCACCGCACTGCCACTCGGCCCCACCGGCAAGGTCCTCAAGCGCGAACTGCGCGAGGTGTGCACATGACGCCCGGCACCGCCACCGACCCGGTGCCGGTCCGTGATCGAGTCCTGCGGCCGTTGTGGCGTCACAGAGAGGACCTGCCCAGGAGCCGCTACACCGAAATCCAGTGGCGCATCCGTGGCCACCACCCCCGGTCGCGGCAACGCGCACCGGGCCCGAACCACCGAAAAACCTCCAACTCAATGCATTAGGCGTTCTCTTCCAGATCCCTTTGATCCATAGCGAGGTGCCGCCCCAGGTCCTTCGGGGCTGGTGCGGCCCCGGGGAGCGGATGGGCGCCTTCGGGGCGCAGGCCGTGCAGGTACACGGCCACATGGCGGGCGGCAAGAGTCGCGCCCACCTCAGCCGGTAGGTGGGGCATCCCGCACGCCACGCGCAACGCTTCCCAAACCCCGGCGCGGGCACTGCAGATCTCCACACCCGGCGGCTGGGACCAGTTCATGGAGGATCTCTTCGCAGCAGGGCCCGCCGTCAGGACCACCCAGGGCACGATGGACCTGGAGAAGGTCAACACGATCGGTGCGAGGTACGGCATGCGCTACACCAAGGGCACCATGGCCCTGGACTGAGGGCCGTCCCGCTCCGAAGCGGCCTTGACACCATCAGTTCGGCCTCCGGCCGTAGCCGGAGGCCGAACTGCGACGGAATTACTTTCCGGGGCCGGGGTATTCCTTCAGGCCGTCGTCATGCTGCATGGGTGGGCGAAGCACCGGGGATTCCGCCGGACAGACCTTGTCCGGTGTCTTCGCCGGATTTCGCCGCACTGCGGGCGAACGAGAAGATGTTGTCAAACACCACGGCTGCTCACCCTGGTTCGGCTTCTTGTAGAGCTGCTGCTGGTCGTAGGTCAGTGATTCTCTCCCGAAGATCGTGTGTTCCACGGCGAGAGCGGACGCGATCTCCGCCGATCCCTTCTGGCGGAACTTGCCGCCGCGGACCAGCTCGATATCGCCGATGTTGCGAGCGACGACGTTCGCCAACCGGGGGGTGTAGACCTGAGGAGGTGCCAGGACATTGGCCGGCACCGCGTAGTTCACTGCGAAGTGACCGGCGCCGCGCGAACTTGTCCCGTGCTCCGTGGCCTGCCCGCTGGCAAGCGGAATTAGGGGGCACGGATATTCGAGCGACGTCGAGCATGTATGCGTGTTAGCTTCCGCATCATGGAACCCTACGGCGAAAAAGAGATACGTGCCTGCTTCGTGAACTGCTCGAAGGGCGAGGCTCGCAGGATCAGCCTGCCGAGGGATCTGGCGGAGCTCCCCTGGGCCGACCTGGACTTCCTGGGGTGGCGCGACCCGGGAGCGCCCGACCGCGGCTATCTGGTGGTCGAACGGGCGGGTGAGCTAGTCGGTGTCACGCTTCGCACCCCGAACAGTGTCAGCAGAAGTTTCACCAAAACCACCGCCTGTGCGATGTGTCTGACCGGCCATCCCGGGTCGGGGGTCTGCCTGCTCGCCGCGCCCAAGGCCGGTGCCTCTGGCCGCCAGGGAAACACCGTTGGCGCCTACTTCTGCGCCGACCTCGCATGCCCTCTCTATGTCCGCGGCAAGAAGCAATCCGGACTGCTGCGCTACGAGGAGTCCCTCACCGTGGACGAGCGCATCGAGCGCACGCTGACCAACGTCTATCTGTTCTTGGACAAGGTCATCGCCCCCTGACGCCACCGGAACCGGGGCCGCGGTGTCCACCACCCGTCGTGCGCCACCGCGCAGAGCGGAAGGTGTGCAGGCGTCCGCCGCGAAGCCACCGGCAGTGGTAGCGGTAGCGGCGTCCGAGGCCGGACGAGCGTTCGCCACCGGGCCCGGCGCGCGACGCAGCGGGGCCTGGACACCCAACGCCCACAGGATCGAGACGACGAGACTTCCTGGAGGCCGCCAGACTCCCCACCCCGTGGGGAGTCACCACGGCTCTCTTCGCCCTCGCGCTCACCCGACTGGCGAGCGGACCACGCCACCCCGCCGCCTTGCCTGCGCCTCAGGGATCGGCACGAAGTCCGGTGAGATGGATTTGCCCCACCGCGGTGGGGTCAGTGGACCATTCCCTCGCCAATGACCGGCACTCCTCGCCGCAGGCTCGCCATGAAGCGCCGCAGCGCGGGCCGGGGTTGATCCGGCTCCGCGGGAGTTGCCTGGTCATCGTCCCGCGCGGGCGCCACGGTGGCGGAGGCCGCCGCGGGGCGGGGACCGCCCGCACCGAGCACCGGGCCCGGCAGCTCCCGCATCCGGAACTTGACCGGGAACGACCGCATACCGCGGACGTAGGTCGATGACCGCCAAGGCAACTGGTCGACGGGCAGGCCGAGTTCGAGGTCGCAGCGCTCGAAGAGCCGCCTGATCGCGGCGCTCACCATCATGTCCGCCAGGCCCCGGCCCGGGCACTGGTGCGGTCCGGCCCCCCAGGCCAGATGGGCGCGCGAGCTCATCGCGGAGTCCTGGTTGATCGCGTCGGCGAACACCGGGTCGCCGTGCGCGGCGGCGATCGACGGCATGACCACATCTCCCGCGGCCAGCCGGAAGTTCCCCAGTACGGTGTCGGACACCGGGTAACGGAAGGTGAGGTTGGACCACGGCGGCGACGCGATGTGTACCCGGTTGACCAGTTCACTGATGATCCCGGCCGTCAGGCTGGCCCGTGCTCCGCTGTTGCCGGTCAGAACCTCCAGCACGCCGTTGGTGATCGAGTGGCTGGTGGTGTCGGCGATGGCGACGAGTATCGCGTACAGCTCCAGGCCGACCTGGTCCACCGTCATTGACGGGTCGGCGGCCAGCAGCCGACTGGTCAGGTCCTCGCCCGGGTGGGCCTGCTTGTGCGCGGCCAGTTCGGTGGTGGCGGTCAGCAGTCGCTCGATGGCGGCTGCCGCGTCCGGACCGGAGTCCATCATCCGCCAGGCGTCCATGAATATCTCGTCGCCCTGCTCGACCGGGAAGCCGAACAGCCGGTTGACGACCATCAGCGGCAGCGGCCGCGAGAACTGGGCGCACAGGTCCACCCACCCGGTGCTGCCGCCATCGGCGAAGAACGTGATCAGCTCGTCCACCTGCCGCGCCACGGCGGACACCAGGCTGCGGCCCTGCGGCTGCCGCGGATCCTGAAACGGCTTCAGCGCCGCGTCCACCGCGGTCCGCGTCGCCGCGTGCTGCTGGTCGTCCTGGAGCAGCATGTGGTTGACGCGATACGCGGGCAGTAGCGGCCAGTCTTCCGGTACGCGGCCGTCCCGCAGGCCCCGCCAGTGCCGGACGTCCTTCTTCCACCGGCTCTCATCGCGCAGGACGTCCAGCACCTCCCGGAAGCCGAGCACCAGCCACACCGGAACCCCGAACACCTCCACCGGTGCCACCGGACCGTACCGCGCGCGCAATCGCTCGTAGACCAGGGCGGGTCGTGCGTCGAAGTCCCTTGTCATCAGCGGTTCGACGGGCAGTGACTCCAGCTGGGAGGCCGCCCGGGTGGCGCCCGAAGCAGGAGGCAGGTGCGATTCCATGACTGTCCTTGGTTGTCTGTGCAACAACGATGGTCTGGTCTACTGCTGCTCCGTCCCGGCGCGGGATCGGGGCCCTCCACGCGGCAGCGGCGCCGCGCGATGGGGCAGGAAGCAACCCTCCGTGGCGGGACAGACTAATTGGTGGTGACCAGAAGTGATAGGCGCTCACAAAGCTTAACGTCGCGTGCGCATGTTCGAATGATGCGGGCGGGGAGCGCCTACGCAAAGATCCGGAACTTCACCAGTCCGTCATGAACATGGGCTTGTTGAGCCATGTCTGATCTCCCTAGGGTGTCATGTACGCCGTCACTTCTGCATGAAGGTCGTACATGGCACTGCTTGCCCCCACCGGAGTGCTCGCCCGCTCCCGTACCGTCGCGCCCGCGTCCTGGAACCGCTGGCTCGTACCGCCTGCCGCGCTCTGCATCCATCTGGCCATCGGGCAGGCCTACGCATGGAGCGTCTTCAAACCTCCGCTGGAATCCTCGTTGCACCTGAACGGCACGGAGAGCGCGCTGCCGTTCCAGTTCGCGATCGTGGTACTCGGGCTGTCCGCAGCGTTCGGGGGCACGCTCGTCGAGCGCAACGGGCCCCGCTGGGCGATGGTGGTGGCCACGGTCTGCTTCTCCGCCGGCTTCCTGGTCGCCGCGATGGGGGCGGCAACGAGTCAGTACTGGTTGGTGGTGGTCGGCTACGGCGTGATCGGCGGCATCGGCCTGGGCATCGGCTACATCTCCCCGGTCTCCACGTTGATCGCCTGGTTCCCCGACCGGCCGGGACTGGCGACCGGCATCGCCATCATGGGATTCGGCGGCGGAGCGCTGATCGCCTCTCCGTGGTCGACCTGGCTGCTCGGCCAGTTCGGCACCCAGCCGGCCGGGATCAGCTCGACCTTCCTGGTCATGGGTCTGGTCTACGCGGTGTTCATGACGCTGGGCGTCCTGCTGGTGCGCGTACCGCCGCCGGCGTGGCGGCCGCCGGGCTACCAGCCCGTGGCGGCGGTCTCCCGCCCGCTGGTGACCACCGGACACGTCTCGGCGCACAACGCCGTGCGCACACCGCAGTTCTGGATGCTGTGGGTGGTGCTGTGCCTCAACGTCACCGCGGGCATCGGCATCCTGGAGAAGGCCGCTCCCATGGTGATGGACTTCTTCTCCGGTACTTCGACGCCGGTCAGCACAGCGGCCGCTGCCGGTTTCGTCGCCCTGCTGTCGTTGGCGAACATGATCGGGCGCATCTTCTGGTCCGCGCTGTCCGACCTGGTGGGACGGAAGAACATCTACCGTTGCTACCTGGGCTTCGGAGCACTGATGTATCTGGTGATCGCGCTGGTCGGCAACGGGTCCAAACCGCTGTTCATCATCGCCGCGATGGTGGTCCTCTCTTGCTACGGCGGCGGCTTCGCGACCGTCCCGGCCTACTTGAAGGACCTGTTCGGCACCTACCAGGTGGGCGCCATCCACGGACGCCTGCTGACCGCCTGGTCGGTCGCGGGCGTGGCGGGCCCGCTCATCGTCAATGCCATCGCGGACACGGAAAAGCATGCCGGGCGGACCGGTCCAGGGCTCTACACCACCTCGTTGTCGGTCATGATCGGGCTGCTGGTGGTCGGCTTCGTCGCCAACGAACTGATCCGGCCGGTGGACGCCCGGTTCCAGGAGCCGTCGACGCAACTGCCCGCAACGGCGCGGACATCGGGAGCGGACGTATGAAACGCGGTCAGTCAGCACTCATGGTGTTCAGCTGGGCATGGGTGACCGTTCCGTTCGCCTATGGCGTCTACGAGCTGGTGCTCAAGCTACGGCAACTCTTCACGGGCTGACGTCGCCCGCGCATGCACTCGCCGCAGGGTCGGCAGGGCCCGTAGTAGCCTCGAAGGCGCCCATCGCGCCTTTGTGGAGAGGACCCACGTTGCCCAAGCACCGGATTCCCGTCGTCATCCTCGCGGGGTTCCTGGGCTCGGGTAAGACGACGTTGCTCAATCACCTCCTGAGGAACAGCGGGGGAGTGCGTATCGGGGTGATCGTCAACGACTTCGGCAGCATCAACGTGGACGCCCTGAGCGTCGCCGGCCAGGTCGATTCGATGATCTCGCTGGGGAACGGCTGTCTGTGCTGCGCGGTGGACACCGGTGACATGGACGAGATGCTCCAGCGACTCACCCGGCCGAGCGCGGGCATCGACGTCATCGTCATCGAGGCGAGCGGCCTTGCCGAACCCCAGGAGGTGATCCGTATGGTCCTGGCCAGTGACGACCGGCGGATCACCTACGGGGGGCTGGTGGAGGTGGTCGACGGGGTGGAGTTCGAAGAGACCCGCACCCGTCATCCGGAGGTCGAAAAGCACCTGAGGTGTGCCGACTTGATCGTGCTCAACAAGAGCGATCGTCTCGGCGAGCCGGAACTCGAAGAGCTGCTGGCGGCCGTCGCCCGGATCACCCCGGGAACCCCGGTGGTATCCACGGCGCACGGCCGGATTGATCCGGAGCTGCTGTTCGACCGGAGACGGCGGACCTCACGGGAGCCTGCGGTACGGCAGTTGTCCTTCGATGATCTGCGCACCGACGATCACGAACACGCCCCTGATCACGCCGACGGTTGCGATCATCTGCATTCCGCCTACCAGACGGTCACCTTCGTCTCCGAACGGCCGGTCAATCCACGTAAGTTGATGGACTTCCTGGACGGCGGACCCGCGGGCATCTACCGCATCAAGGGGTTCCTCGACTTCGGCGAACCCGGGGACAAGCAGAAGTACGCCCTGCACACCGTCGGCAGATACCTCCGTTTCCGCCCGGGCCGGTGGGCTGCGGACGAGCCGCGCAGCACACGGCTCGTCCTCATCGGTACCGGTCTGGACGCGGAGACCGTCACCGAGCAACTCAACCGCTGTGTCGAGACGGGGGACCCGTCCACCGAGGACGACCTGCGGATGATGCCCGTGCTGCGTTACGCCGAGTCCCCCTGAGGCGCAGCGGCCGAGCTTCTCTGTCCGAGGCTCCACGCACCCGCGTGCACGCTGTTCGCCGGCGCCGCCGCGACCGGCCTTCGAGTCGTGCTCGCGGCACTGCTCGCCACCGGCGGCGTGCTCGGAGTCATGGAGATCAGCACCGTCGGCTTCGCGGATGCCCATCACCACAGAGCCGACGCAAGTCTCGTCCTCGCCTGCTACGCGCTCGGATCGTGCCCGGCAGGCCTGGCCTTCGGCGTCTGGCGGCCCAGGGGCAGCCCTGCCGGGCTACCGCATTCCACTGATGGCCAGTGCTCTGGCCCTGCTGACCGCACTTGTCGGCTCCCGCAGGTCGTCCGTTTGGGACACATGCATGTAACGATCGGTTGCGCTCCTGCAGAAATTTTCTGCAAGACCTTTCCGTCCGGTCACTCCACTGTTACGTTCCTGCCCGACCCGACGGCCCGCGACGGTGCGGTCGAGGTGGGAGTGTCCCTGTGGTGCCCATCGTTCGGGCATCCACCCCCGAAGGAGTACACATGCGTCGTGGCATTGCGGCGGCCGCTCTGGTGGCGGCGATGACGGTTTCTGCAAGCGCTTGCAACAGCGGCGGAAGCTCATCCGCCAAGTCGAACGGACCGGTCACCATCACCTGGTGGGACACATCGGACGCCACCAACGAGGCCCCCGCATACCAGGCGCTGGTTGCCGACTTCGAGAAGGCAAACCCCAACGTCAAGGTCAAGTACGTCAACGTCCCCTTCGCCAGCGCGCAGACCAAGTTCCAGACCGCCGCCGGCAGCAGCGGCGCGCCGGATGTGTTCCGCTCCGACGTCGGCTGGACCCCGGGCTTCGCGAAGGCGGGCTACCTCGCCCCGCTGACCGGCACTCCGGCTGACGCCGACACCTCGCACTTCGAGAAGCAGCTGATCACCCAGGCCAGCTACAACGGCAAGCTCTACGGTGTGCCGCTGGTGACCGACACCCTCGGCCTGATGTACAACAAGCAGCTCTTCGCCAAGGCCGGGATCGCCAAGGCGCCCACCACCTGGGACGAGCTCAAGGCCGACGCCGCGCTGGTCAAGCAGAAGGACGGCGTCGACGGCTTCGCCTTCAACCCCGCGTCCTACTACGCGATGCCCTTCCTCTACGGCGAGGGCACCGACATGGTGGACGCCGCGGGCAAGAAGATCACCATCAACTCGACCGCCGCCGCCAAGGGCATCGACACCCTGAAGGGCGTGATCGGTGCTTCGGGTGTCTCCAAGCTGGACATCACCGCCAACGGCTACGCCAACATCATGGACGCCTTCGACAGCGGAAAGCTCGCCGCCATCATCCAGGGTCCCTGGGAGATCAACAACGTCTACAAGGGCTCGGCGTTCAGCGACCACACCAACCTGGGCATCGCCGCCGTCCCGGCCGGCGCCACGGGGAAGGCGGGCGCGCCCATCGGCGGCCACAACCTGGTCGCGTACGCGGGTTCCGACGCCGCACACCAGGCCGCCGCGGAGAAGTTCATCGCCTTCATGACCTCGGCGCAGTCGCAGACCACCCTCGCGCTGAAGAACTCGACCCTGCCGACCCGCGGTGACGCCTACACCGCGAAGGTCACCTCCAGCCCCGGTATCGCCGGTTTCCAGTCGATCCTGTCCTCCGGCGTGCCGCGCCCGGCGGTCCCCGAATACAGCTCCCTGTACGACCCGTTCACCAAGGAGCTGACCAAGATCCTCAGCGGACAGGAGAGCACGCAGGACGGCCTGAAGAACACCTCCATCCAGTTCCAGAAGCTGCTCTCCGGCTACGCCAGCCAGTGATCGCCCGGTGGGCCGCCGCTGCCGACCTCCGGCAGTCGTGCGGCCCACCGCCCGCAGCCGTATGCCGCGTCTCCTGAAGAGGTGTCAGAAGATGACCGTCGCCGTCCAGGGCAAGCCCCTGAAGCAGCGCCGCGACCGCTCACCCCGCCCCGGCCTGGTCAGCCGGATCCGGCGCTCCTACGACCGGCACTGGTACGCCTGGGCCATGGTGGCCCCCGTCGTGGTCGTCCTCGGACTGCTCGTCGGCTACCCGCTGGTGCGCGGCATCCTGCTGACCTTCACCGACGCCAACAGCCTCAACGTGGGCCGCACCATCGGCGTCAACCACATTCCCGACAGCTACAACTGGGTCGGTCTGAAGAACTACACCGAGATCCTGACCGGCCCGGACAACCAGTTCTGGCCGCACTTCGTGTGGACCGTCATCTGGACCACCGTCTGCGTGGCCCTCACGTACGGCGCGGGACTCGGCCTCGCGGTGCTGCTCAACCGCCGGATGCGGGGCCGTACCTGCTACCGGATCCTGTTGATCCTGCCGTGGGCGGTGCCGACTTTCGTGACGGTGTTCTCCTGGCGGCTGCTGTTCACCGACGGGGGTGCCATCAACTCCGTACTGGGCGCGCTGCACTTGCCGCAACCCGCCTGGCTCAGCGATCCCACCTGGCAGAAGGTCGCCGCGATCGCGGTGAACGTCTGGGTCGGAGTGCCGTTCATGATGATCTCCATGCTCGGCGGCCTCCAGGCCATTCCCGGCGAACTCTACGAAGCCGCCGAGATGGACGGTGCCAGCCCCTGGCAGCGGTTCCGCCATGTCACCCTGCCGGGGCTGCGCCCGGTCAGCAACACGGTGATCCTGCTGGGCATCATCTGGACGTTCAACCAGTTCAACGTCATCTTCCTGCTGTTCGGTTCGAGTGGTGCGGACAGCGCGCAGATCCTCGTCACCTACGCCTACCAGCTCTTCTTCGGCCAGATGCCGCAGGACTTCGCCCGCTCCGCCACGGTCGGCATCCTGTGCCTGTCCCTGCTGGTCGTCTTCACCTCCTTCTACCGGCGCTGGCTGAACCGCAACGAGCAGGTGCGGGCATGAGCGCCGACCAGAGCCCGAGCACACCCGGTACGGGAGGAACGGCACCGATGACCACCGCAGTCCAGCAGGCCACAGCGGACGTGGCGGACGTCCCGCAGACGAGAACCCTCTCCGCCGAGACCCGCCACCACCGGCGGCGCGGCGAGCGCAGCCGCGGCGCCTCGGCGGCGCTGCACGGCAGCCTCGCCGTCGCGGCGTTCATCGCGGCCTTTCCGGTCGCCTGGATCTGCTACATCGCGCTCGGCCCGGACGAACACGACTACCTGCACCCCGGAAAGATCCTCGGCAAGGCGTCGCTGTCGAACTTCGGTTACGTGATCCACCACACCGGATTCGTCAGCTGGCTGCTGAACTCGGTCATCGTGGGCGTCGGCACCATGTTCGTCGGCGTCCTGATCGCCGCCAGCGCCGGATACGCCGTCTCCCGCATGCGCTTCCCCGGCCACCGCAAGCTCATGTACACCTTCCTGCTCACCCAGATGTTCCCGGCCGCGATCCTGATGGTGCCGCTGTACAAGATCATGAGCGACCTCCATCTGCTCGACTCGTACCTCGGCCTGATCCTGATCTACTGCACCACCGCGGTGCCGTTCTCCGCCTGGCTGCTCAAGGGGTACTTCGACACCATTCCGGTGGACATCGACGAGGCCGGACGGATCGACGGCCTCACCCCGCTCGGCACCTTCTGGCGGCTGATCCTGCCGCTGGCCAGGCCCGGCCTGTCGGTCGCCGCCTTCTACACCTTCATCACCGCCTGGGGCGAGGTGGCCTTCGCCTCGCACTTCATGCTCTCCGCGGGCAAGTACACCCTCGCGGTGGGCCTGCAGACGTACATCAGCCAGTACAACTCCCAGTGGAACTACATGGCGGCGACCTCGGTGCTCATCGCCATCCCCGCGGGAGTCGTCTTCTACCTCGTCCAGAAGCATCTCGTCGCCGGGCTCACCGCCGGCGGCACAAAGGGATGACCCCGGGCCTCCCGGTCCCTCTTCCACCACCTCAGCAACGGGCGGCCACCGCCCACTCGCCGATTCCAAGGGATTCCATGACCCAGCACCTGACCGAACTGCCCCGGCCTGCCGACGCCGACGCTCGCGGCGGCTGGTGGCGCGATGCGGTGATCTACCAGGTGTACCCACGCAGCTTCGCCGACGGCAACGGAGACGGCATCGGCGACCTGTCGGGCATCCGTGCCCGTCTGCCGTACCTGAAGGACCTGGGCGTCGACGCCGTGTGGCTCTCCCCCTTCTACGCCTCCCCGCAGGCCGACGCGGGCTATGACGTCACCGACTACCGTGCCGTCGACCCGATGTTCGGCACCCTCGCCGACGCCGAGGGCCTGATCCACGACGTCCACGCCCTGAGCCTGCGGATCATCGTCGACCTCGTCCCCAACCACTGCTCCGACCAGCACGCCTGGTTCCAGCAGGCGCTGCGCGAGGGCCCCGGCTCACCGCTGCGAAGCCGATTCCACTTCCGGCCCGGCAAGGGCGCCGATGGTGAACTGCCGCCCAACGACTGGGAGTCGGTGTTCGGCGGGCCCGCCTGGACCCGCACCCGCAATCCCGACGGCAGCGACGGCGAGTGGTACCTGCACCTGTTCGCCCCCGAGCAACCCGACTTCAACTGGGAACACCCCGCGGTGGCCGACGAGTTCCGCTCGGTCCTGCGCTTCTGGCTCGACCTGGGCGTCGACGGCTTCCGCATCGACGTCGCCCACGGCCTGGTCAAGGCGGCGGGCCTGCCGGACGTCGGACGGAACGACCAGATCACCCTGCTGGGCAACGCCGTCCTGCCGTTCTTCGACCAGGACGGCGTCCACGACATCTACCGCGGCTGGCGCAAGATCCTCGACGAGTACAGCGGCGAACGCATAGCGGTCGCCGAAGCATGGACCCCCACGGTGCGGCGTACGGCGAACTACCTGCGCCCCGACGAACTGCACCAGGCCTTCAACTTCCAGTATCTGAGCGCGGATTGGGACGCAACGGCACTGCGCGAGGTCATCGACGCCTCGTTGGACGCCATGCGCCCGGTCGGCGCGCCCACCACCTGGGTGCTGTCCAACCACGACGTGGTGCGCCACGCCACCCGGCTCGGCACCGCCGACCCCGAGCAGACCTTGCGGCGCGCCAGGGCCGCCAGCTTGCTGATGCTCGCCCTGCCCGGCTCGGCCTATCTGTACCAGGGCGAGGAACTGGGCCTGCCGGAGGTCACCGACCTGCCCGACGCCGTGCGCCAGGACCCGGCGTTCCGCCGGGCCAAGGGCACCGCGGTGGAAGGCCAGGAGGGCATGCGGGACGGCTGCCGGGTGCCGATCCCGTGGTCCGGCGACCAGGCCCCGTACGGGTTCGGCCCGACGCCGGGCGGCCCCAGCTGGCTTCCGCAGCCCGCCGAGTGGTCCGAACTCAGCGTCGAGGCGCAGACCGGTGACCCGGCATCGACCCTTGAGCTCTACCGCACCGCCCTGACCGTCCGCCGTGAGCACCCGGCGCTGGGCGGGGGGGAGTCGGTGCGCTGGCAGGACGCCCCGGAGGCGGTGCTGTGCTTCCGCCGGGACAGCGCCGACGGTTCCTTCGTCTGCACCGCCAACACCGCCGCGCAGCCGGTCCGACTGGCCGCTCCCGGCCGCGTGTTGCTCTCGTCCAGCCCGGTCGTCGTCCTTGACGGCGAGGTCATCCTGCCTGGTGACACCACGGTCTGGTGGGCCGTCTGACATGGCACCCATCTCCACCGACCCCGCCCCCACCGCGCGACTGGCCGACATCGCAGCGCAGGCGGGGGTGAGCGAGGCCACCGTCTCCCGGGTGCTCAACGGCAAGTCGGGGGTCTCCGCGGCCACTCGGCAGGCGGTACTGGCCGCGCTGGACGTGCTCGGGTACGAGCGTCCGGTACGGCTGCGCCAGCGCAGCGCCGGTCTGATCGGGCTGATCATCCCTGAGCTGAACAACCCGATCTTCCCGGCCTTCGCCCAGGCCATCGAGCAGGTTCTCAGCCGCCACGGCTACACACCGCTGCTGTGCACCGCGGCCCCCGGCGGGTCCACCGAGGACGAACTGGTCGAGACGCTCGTCGAGCGAGGCGTCGCCGGTATCGTCTTCGCCTCCGGACTGCACGCGGACACCACGGCGGACATGGAGCGCTACGCCCGGCTGGTGGGCCGTGGTGTGCCGTTCGTGCTCATCAACGGCTACAGCGACAAGATCAGCGCACCGTTCATCTCGCTGGACGACGGGGCGGCGATGTGGATGGCGGTGCGCCACCTGGCGGAACTGGGCCATGAACGGATCGGCTTGGCCGTCGGTCCTGCCCGGTTCGTCCCCGCGCGGCGCAAGTTGGAGGGCTTCACCGCGGCGTGCCGGGACATCCTCGGTGTCGCGGCGGCCGAGTCGGAGCGACTGGTCCAGCACACCCTGTTCAGTGTGGAGGGCGGGCACGCCGCCGGTGTGCTGCTGGACCGCGGTTGCACCGCGGTGGTCTGCGGAAGCGACATGATGGCCTTCGGTTTGATCCGGGCGGCCCGCCAGCGCTGTCTGAGCGTCCCCGGGGACGTGTCCGTCGTGGGCTTCGACGACTCGCCCCTGATCGCCTTCGCCGACCCGCCGCTCACCACCCTCCGGCAGCCGGTCGAGTCCATGAGCGCGGCCGCCGTCGACGCGCTCCTGGAGGAGATCGGCGGAAACCCCGCCCACCGCGCGGAGTTCGTCTTCCAGCCGGAACTGGTCGTCCGCGGTTCGACCGGCGCCGCCCGAGGCTCTGGTGGAGCCGACGGATCCACCTAGCCCGGCGGAAGGCGGGTGGCCGCCAGGCGTGGCAGGGGATCCGGTAGGAGCCCGTGCCGCGGTGCAATAGGCTCCGTTGTGTGACTACGGCGCGACTGGTTGACATCGCAGCGCAGGCGGGGGTGAGCGAGGCCACGGTCTCCCGGGTGCTCAACGGCAAGTCGGGAGTCTCCGCGGCGTCCCGGCAGGCGGTGCTGGCCGCGCTGGACGTGCTCGGGTACGAGCGTCCGGTACGGCTGCGCCAGCGCAGCGCCGGTCTGATCGGGCTGATCACGCCGGAGCTGAGCAACCCGATCTTCCCGGCTTTAGCCCAGGTCATCGAGCAGGTGCTGACCCGCTATGGCTACACCCCCGCGTTGTGCACCCAGACTCCTGGCGGCTCCACCGAGGACGAACTGGTGGAGATGCTGGTGGAGCGCGGCGTGACCGGCATCGTGTTCATGTCCGGTCTGCACGCGGACACCACGGCCGACACGGAGCGCTACGCCCGGCTGGTGGGCCGTGGTGTGCCGTTCGTGCTCGTCAACGGCTACAGCGACAAGATCAGCGCACCCTTCATCTCCGTCGACGACCGGGCGGCGATGTGGATGGCGGTGCGCCATCTCGCCGGGCTCGGCCATCAACGCATCGGCCTGGCCGTAGGTCCCGCCCGATTCGTTCCGGTGCAACGCAAGCTTGAGGGATTCACCGCCGCCATGGAGTCGGTGCTCGGGCTGGACGCCGAGGCTGCCGGAGCGCTGGTGCGGCACTCGATGTTCAGTGTGGAGGGTGGACAGGCCGCGGCGGGCGAGCTGTTGGGCCGCGATTGCACCGCGATCGTCTGCGGCAGCGACCTGATGGCGTTCGGTGCCGTCCGCGGCGCCCGAGCCCGCGGGCTGAGCGTTCCGCGCGACATATCGGTGGTCGGTTTCGATGACTCCCCGCTGATCGCCTTCGCCGACCCGCCGCTCACTACCATCCGACAGCCCGTCGAGTCCATGGGCGCCGCCGCGGTCGGCGTCCTGCTGGAGGAGATCAGCGGAAACCAGGCCCAGCGTGCGGAGTTCGTCTTCGAGCCCGAACTGGTGGTACGCGGCTCGACGGCCGCGGTACGCGCGAAATAGCGTCCCGCACCAGGGGCGAAGCCGCTGCGATGGGTAGGGGCCGCTTTTGCGGCCCGGTCAGGATCCCAGTGCACCGTGCGACGGGGTCGGCCGCGGAGGCGGCGCGGGCGGCTTCCCCGGAGTTGCGCGAGCGGTCTGCGCGGACGCCGACGCTCTGGACGGCCCAGGTGCACGTCGGGTCCTGAGTTCCCCGTGTCCCGCACACCGACGCGACAGGACCGCTGGATCTCCCCGGTTCCTCCCGAACGGCATGCCCGCGAGGACCCGGCGTTTGCCACGATGCGGGTGTTTCGGCGATCCTCGCCCGGGAACTGCCCGTCATCCCGGCGGCGTCCCATGATCTGACCGGCGCGACGCCAACGGTCGTACGCCGCGATGCCCCACGGCCCGGTCGCCACACCGGTCAGAAGGCCGGTCGAAAACCCGGTCATGAGGCTGAGGAACAGCGGAGACAGATGACGGACGAGATGACCATCGCCCCGGAGCGGGCGCGGGGAGGCGTGCCGGACCCCGCGCCTGCGCCGAGGCGGTCACGAAGACGGGCGGCGCCGCGTTCCCGCTGGCAACGGATCGGCTCCCTCGAAGTGCTCGTCGCCGGGATGGTGGTGCTGCTGGGCGGCCGGGTCTGGCTGGGCCGGTGGCTGCACGCCGGCTGGTTGGAGACCTGGTCGACGGTGTTCGTCGCCATTTGCGTGCAGGCGCTGCCGTTCCTGGTGCTGGGCACGCTGCTGTCCGCCGCGATAGCCGTGTTCGTACCGGCCTCGTTCCTGCAACGGGCGCTGCCGAAGCGCCCGGCGCTGGCCGTGCCGGTCGCCGGGATCGCGGGGGCGGTGCTGCCGGGGTGCGAGTGCGCCTCGGTGCCGGTGGCGGGCGGGCTGATCGCCCGGGGCGTGGCGCCCGCCGCGGCGCTGACGTTCCTGCTGTCCGCGCCGGCGATCAATCCGGTGGTGCTGACGGCGACGGCCGTCGCCTTCCCCGGGCACCCCGAGATGGTGTTGGCCAGGTTCGCCGCGTCGTTGGCCACCGCCGCGGTGATGGGCTGGCTGTGGGCCGGGTTCGGCCGCCCCGAGTGGCTACGGCCGCCCGTCCGGCGCGATGTCGCGGCCGGGGCGGCGCGGTGGCCGGCCTTCCGAGCCGCCCTGCAGCATGACTTCCTGCACGCCGGGGGCTTCCTGGTGATCGGCGGGATCACCGCGGCCACCCTCAATGTGCTGGTGCCCCGCCAAGTACTGGGCGGCCTCGGCTCGGTGCCGGTGGTGTCGGTGGTCGTGCTGTCGGTACTCGCGGTACTGCTGGCGGTGTGCTCTGAGGCGGACGCGTTCGTCGCCGCCAGCCTGAGTGCCTTCCCGCTGACCGCACGGCTGACGTTCATGGTGCTCGGGCCGATGGTCGACGTGAAGCTGGTGGCACTCCAAGCGGGCACCTTCGGGCGGCTGTTCGCGTGGCGGTTCTCCGGCGCGACGTTCGTGGTCGGCATCGTGGTCTCCTCGCTGGTGGGGTGGTGGCTGCTGTGAAGCGCGAAGTGCAGGCCGTCCTGCTGGTGCTGTTCGGCGCCACGGTGCTCCGAATCTCGCTGTTCAGCGACGACTACCTGAGGTACGTACGGACGACGCAACGCCCGTATCTGATCGCCGCCGGTGCGGTGTTGGTGCTGCTCGGCGTGGTGAGCGCGGTCGTGGCGATGGGCGCTCTGGTACGCGGCGACACGAGCGGCGGCGAACACCCCGCGGGGCACGACCACCGCCACTCGGGCCACGGAGGACCGCGTATCGCCTGGTTGCTGACGCTGCCCGTGCTGGCGGTGTTCCTGATCGCGCCGCCCGCGCTCGGCTCGTACACCGCTGGGCGGTCCGACAACGCGGCGCCCAAGCCCACCGCCGACTCCGGATTCCCGCCGCTGGCCGCGGGCGATCCGCTGGCGATGCCGCTCGCCGACTTCGACTCCCGGGCGGTCTGGGACAAGTCCCATTCGCTGAAGGGCCGTCGGGTGAAACTCACCGGCTTCGTCACCCCCGAGAAGGGCGGCGGCTGGTTCGTCACCAGGCTCTACATCAGTTGCTGCGCCGCCGACGCCCAGACGTACAAGGTCGAGGTGCGCGGTACGGACGCACCGCCCGCGAACGCCTGGGTGGAGGTCACCGGGGTGTGGCAGCCCAACGGGCAGGCGGGCCGGGACGACGCGGTCCCCGCACTGACCGCGCAGCGGGTGACCCGTATCCAGCAGCCCCGTGATCCGTACGAGTAGGGAAGTACCGAAAAGCACGCAGGGCCCCGGCAGCAGGGAACCAGCCCGCTGCCGTGGGCGTTTCTTCCTGCGGCCGGGTATATGCGTCACATCATCGGAATGCGACGTCTATGGCGGCCCAGCACGTTCGGGCCCGTGAACGCACCAAGGCCCGTGGCACGGAATGAGGTTGATGGTGAAGACCGCGCACGGCGCAGCCGCTCTGACCGCAGTGGGCGTCGTCCTGGCGCTCGCCTTCGCGTTGACCACCGGGGGGTCCAGCGCCGGTGACGAGGGTGGCACCGGCACGCAAGGACCTTCTCCGTCCTCAGGCGGCAGCGGCGGCAAGGGCTCCGCCAGCGGGCCCGCCTGGGACGGCAAGGTGAAGGTGATCGGCGACGGTTCCACCTCGTACACCGGCCCGCAGCCCAAGCAGCCCAAGGCCGAGAAGCTGAAGCCGGGGGAGAGGCCACCGCAGTTCGTCGTCTTCTCCTGGGACGGCGCCCTGGAGGGCGACGACCACATGTTCTCCCACTTCCGGCAGGTGGCCAAGGACAACAACGCGCAGATGACGTTCTTCCTGAGCGGGATGTATCTGCTGCCGAAGTCCAAACGGATGCTCTACCACCCGCCGAAGCACGACGCGGGCAGCGCGGCGATCTCGTTCGCCACCGACCAGCACATCCGCGACACCCTGGAGCAGTTGCGCCAGGCGTGGCTGGACGGCGACGAGATCGGCACCCACTTCAACGGGCACTTCTGCGGCTCCGGCGGCGGCAAGGACTGGAGCACCGCGGAGTGGACGAGCGAGACGAAGCAGGCGTATTCGTTCGTCGAGAACTGGAAGACGAACACCGGATACAAGGACATCCCACCGCTGCCGTTCGACTACCAGAAGGAGTTGGTGGGCGGTCGCGCACCGTGCCTGGAGGGACAGAAGACGCTTCTCCCGGCGGAGAAGGCGATGGGCTGGCGCTACGACGCCAGCTCGCCCGGTGACTTCCAGGTCTGGCCGTCGAAGAAGGACGGCATCTGGAACTTCCCGATGCAGCTGATGCCCTATCCGGGCAAGGACTTCCAGGTGCTGTCGATGGACTTCAACTTCCTTTACAACCAGTCCGGTGACAACACCGAGGGCGATCCGTCCAAGTACGCGCAGTGGGAGAAGGAGACCCGCGAGGGCTATCTGAACGGCTTCGAACGCGTCTACAACGGAAGCCGGGCCCCGATGTACATCGGCAACCACTTCGAGAACTGGAACGGCGGCATATACATGCAGGCCATCGAGGACGTGGTGAAGGACGTCTGCCGCCGTGACGGGGTTCGCTGCGTCACCTTCGCCCAGCTCACCGACTGGCTCGACGCCCAGGACCCGAAGGTGCTCGCCCGACTCCGGCTGCTGGACCCGGCGCAGGCACCTGACTGGAAGACCATCATCAAGTGAGCGCCGGGGCCTGTCCGTCGGCCGACCGCCCGACCGCTCAGCCGACGGCCTTCTCGTAGTCGGCCCACGCCGTGGCGGGCCAATCGGTGCGGAACTGTCCCGTCGGTGCCCCGCCCAGACCGTCCAGCGAGACCAGCAGTTGTGTCTTCGGGTCCACCCGGAACAACGACACGGCCGTGGACAGGTGCTTGGTGTAGCCGACGAACCAGGCCGAGGTGTTGTCCTGCACGGTGCCGGTCTTCCCCGCCACCTGACCGTCCCTGGTCGTCGTCCCGCCGAGGGCGTCCCGCGCGGCCGTCGCGCTGCCGCGCTGTACGGCGCCTTCCAGGGCCTGGGTCACGGCGCCCGCGATCTGGGGGCTGAACGGCTGGGTGACGGCGGGCTTGTCGAGGCTGACCGCCGCGCCGCCGTGCACGATGCGCAGCACCGAGTACGGCTCGGTGTGCGTGCCACCAGCGGCGAACGTTCCGTAGGCGTCCGCCATCCGGATCACACTGGGCGTGGAGTTGCCCAGCGCGAACGCCGGTACCTGAGCGCCGAGTGTGTCGGGCAGCAGCCCGGCGTCCACGGCCGCCTTGCCCACGTGGTCAAGGCCCACGTCCATGCCCAACTGCGTGTAGGGGCCGTTGACGGACTGGGCCATCGCCTCGCGCAGGCTGATGCGGCCCCAGGACTTTCCTCCGTCGTTGGCGGTCTTCGCCATCTTCCCGCCGCGGTCCCAATAGGGGCCTTCGGGTGTTTTGACGGGCACCTTGTCATCGCCGTTGTACACGGTGTCGGGGGTCACCGGTGTCCGTGCGGCGCCCCGCTGCAGCTGTACGCCGTCCCGCAGTGCCGCTGCGTACACGAACGGCGTGAACGCCGAACCCGCCGGTACGGTTGCGGCGTTGGCGTCGTTGAACCCCTGTTTGAGGTAGTCCTCACCGCCGTAGAGTGCGACGATGCGCCCGTCGGGCACAACGGATGCGGCACCGACCCGCACATTGCGGTCCGCTTCGCGCTGCTCCGGTTTGAGTCCCGACTTCATGTTCTGCACGGCGCTGGTCAGCGCCTTTTCTTTCGGCTTGTCGAAGGTGGTGTAGATCTGGTAGCCGCCGAGGTCGAACTGGGCGGGGGAGATCTTCGTGTGGGCGGCCGTGTACGCCTTGGCGGTCTCCACCAGATAGCCCGTCTGGCCGCTGAGGCCGATCGTCCGCTTGGGCTCGATCGGCTCGGGGAAGACCGTGTACTTCGCCCGCTGTGCGGCGGACAGTTCGCCGTTCGCGACCATCCGGTCGAGCACCCAGGCCCAGCGCACCTTGGCCCGGTCATGATTGGCCCGGCTGATCGCCGGATCGTAGTCACCGGCGCCCTTGAGCAGCGTGGCCATGAACGCGGCCTGACTCGGGTCGAGTTGGGACACGTCCTTGCCGTAGTACGCCTGCGCGGCCCGTGCGATGCCGTAGGTGCCGCGACCGAACCAGCTGGTGTTGAGGTAGTTCTCCAGTATCTGCTGTTTGCTCAACTTGCTGTCCAGCTTGATGGCGATGAATATCTCGCTGATCTTGCGGGAGAGCGTCTGGTCCCGGTTGAGATAGGCGTTCTTCACGTACTGCTGGGTGATGGTGGAGCCGCCCTGGGTGTCACGGCCCTGCACCATCTCGTAGACGGCGCGCAGCATCCCGGAGGGCGAGACGCCGGAGTCGGTGTAGAACGTGGCGTTCTCGGCCGACAGCACCGCCCACTGCACCGACGCCGGTACCTTGCTGAGCGGCAGCGCCTGCCGGTTGACCTGCCCGGTGCGGCCCATCTCGGTGCCGTCGGCCCAGTAGTAGACGTTGTCCTGCTGGGTGGCGAACGAGTTGAGGTCCGTGGGTATCTGCGTCCGCTCGTAGGCGAACGCGATGACCCCGGTCAGCAGGCCGAGGGTGCCCACCACGAGGGTCAGCAGCTGCCGCCAGGAAGGCAGCCAGCGGCGAATGCCCTGCCGTCCGGGCCGCGGGTACCCCCACCGCAACCGCCGGACGGCAGCCGCCAACCGAGGTGAGCGGGCGACGAATCCGCGCACCGAGCGGACCATCGCTTGGGCACGGAGCCGCCCCGCCACGAGTATGGAACTCTCGCGTGGCACCGCGCGTCTGTGACGGCTCATATGTCACATTCCCCAGGTCACGAGTTGGAAGGACGCCTGACCTGTCCCTCCCCGACTTCCTGATGAGCCTAAGGCCACAGTCGAACATTCTTCGCAGCGCAAGCACTCAAGTGTGTAACAGGACAACGGGCGAGCGCATGGGGCAAGTCTGGCGGCACCTGGCGGATCGACTCGGTAGGTCCGGTGGTTGCCACGGACAGGGCGAGACAGACGCCGCCGCCGTGGCCGCCGGGACTTCTTATGGGGGTGCGTGGTCGACACGGTATGGCATCAAATCGATACATGACTCAATCGATGCTGACGATCGGTGAGACCGCCGCGAAGTTCGGCCTGGCGACGTCGACGCCTACACCCTGTGCCTGTCCGCGTTCGTTCTCTCCTGCGGATCGCTCAGCGACCGGTACGGCCGGCGCCGAGCCTTCCTCACCGGCGTCGCCGTGTTCACCATCGGGTCCGCGATCTGTGCGTTCGCGCCCGGAGTGGGTGTGCTGATAGCCGGGCGCGTCGTCCAGGGAGTGGCAGCCGCGACGATCACTCCCGGAGCGCTCTCGTTGCTCGCGCAGGCCTTCCCGGATCCCGCGACCCGCGCCCGGGTGATCGGCATGTGGGGGACGTGCAGTGGTCTGGCCGTGGTGCTGGGGCCGGTACTCGGCGGAATCCTGGTCGACCGGTTCGGCTGGGCCAGCATCTTCCTGGTGAATCTCCCGCTCGGCGTCCTCACCCTCGTCCTCGGTGTGCGCTGCATCCCGGAATCCGCTGATCCGGACCACGCCGCGCTGGATCCGGCCGGTCAGGTCATGGGCGTGATCTGGCTGGGCGCGCTGTCCTACGCCCTTGTCGAGGGCGGCCACCGCGGATGGGGAGCCGCATCCACACTGACGACGCTCGCGGTCGCCGCGGTGGGGCTGACCGTCTTCCTCGTGCTGGAGCTGCGCCAGAGTCATCCCATGCTGCCGGTAAGGCTGTTCGGCAGAGCGGCTTTCGCCGTCATCAACGCGGCGTCGTTCCTCCTCGGCTTCGGCGCCTACGCGGTGTACTTCCTGCTCTCCCTCTACCAACAGCAGGTCCGTGCGAACAGCCCGACCATGACCGGCCTGGAATTCCTTCCGCTGTCGGTAGCGATCGCGGTCGCCGCAACCTACGCCGGGCGCCTCACCGGCCGCTTCGGACCTCGGCGTCCGCTACTGGCCGGGTACGGCCTGGTCGCCGTGTCACTCCTGGCGATGCTGACCCTCGGGCCCGACACCGGGTATCCGCTGCTGGCCCTGCTCTTCGCCGTCCTCGGCGTCGGCATGGGTCTGGCGATCACGCCGACGAACCCGCCGTCCTCACCGCCGTTCCCCGGGAGCGCTCCGGTATCGCCTCGGCCACGGTCAACGCCACGCGCCAGACCGGAACCGCCATGGGCATCGCCCTGCTGGGCTCGATCCTCAGCACCCGTGCCACGTCGAAGCTGGACTCCGCATTCCAACGGGCCGATGCCAACTCGTCTCACCGGCACCAACTCAGCGGACAAGTCGTAGCCGACGGCGGCCACGATCGGGCACACGCCGTGCACCTCGCCCCCGCAGAGCTGCACCGTCTGTTCAGCGACGCCTTCAGTGCGGGGCTGCACCTTGCGGTCCTCATCCCCGGTGTGGCGACCGCGGCGGCCGTCGCGCTGGCCGCGCTCTTCCTGCCGCGAAGGCCGCCGGAGCGGTCCCCGGCGCCGCATCGGGTGCCGGATTCAGTCACCGGCGCCGAAGGTGACGTGCGCGGCTAGTCCGGTCCTCCGCACATGACCGATTCGGAGCACTCACCGAAGAGCAGGCCAGCGCCGAAGAGGTTTTCCTGCGCTACCAGGGCCAAGCCGTCCTCGAGCGCCGCTACCACGACTTCAAGGGCCCGCTCGCGGTCGCCCCGATCTTCCTGCAGCACAACCGGCGCATCCAGGCCCTGATCAGCGTGATCTGCCTGGCCCTGCTCGTGTTCTGCCTGATCGAACGGCAGGTCCGCCGGGCCCTGGGCCCCGACCAGACCATGCGCGGCCTCTACCCCGACAACCGCGCCGTCCGCCCCACCGGCCGCATGATCTTCTACCACCTCGCCAGCCTGATGATCCGGCCCGGCACCAGCACCAGTCCACCCGTCGTCCTGATCAACCGAGGAGTCCAAGCACACCTACTCGAACTCCTCGGCATCGACGAAACCCGACCCCGCTGGCTGGAGACCTAACTCCGCACGTGCGAAGTGTGGGGCTAGCATGGTCTTTGCACACAATCGAGGAAGACCACCATGAACACACACCACGTCATCGGCGTACTCGGCGCGGGAGAGGTGGGGCAGGCGGTCGCCGGCCAGGCGGTCCACCATGGCCATGAGGTGCTCATCGGCAACCGTCGGGGCCCCGAGACTCTCGAAGCCCTAGTGGGCGGGCTCGGGGGGAAGGCCCGCGCGGTAACGGCCGAGGAGGCCGCGAAGCCGGAGCTCGTTTTCCTCTCGGTGCCGTTCTTTGTCGTGCCGGACCTGACGGACCTCACCGACTGGTCCGGGAAGATCGTTGTGGACACGACGAATCAGTTCGCGGCGGCCAATCCCTGGCGAGGCCGGTACGACGTCGGTGACCTCACGGGCAGCGAGTGGGTGGCGCGCCATCTTCCCGGCGCCCGGGTCGTCAAAGCTCTCAACACCCTGTTCGCGTCGTACATCGCCGGGAACACCCAGGGGGCCGAGGGACGGCTTGTGGCCTTCTACGCCGGCGACGACGCCGACGCGAAGGCGGCCGTAGCCGCCCTGCTTGACGAGTTCGGGTTCGCCGCCCTGGACCTTGGCGGTCTGCGCGAAGGCGGGCGGCTGATGCAGCTCGACGGAGCACTCAGCGCGAACCACGCGAAGCTCTTGCTGCAGATGGACGTCGGCTGACCCCCGGGGCGAGCCCCAGACCGACCTCCGCAAGAGGAGAATCATGAACCGTCGTGTGGTCTACACCCGTGGCGGGCCGCCCTCCGACGTTCTCACCGTCGTCGAGGAGCCGGAGCCGGCGCCCGACGGCGGCCAGGTCCTCATCCGTACCACGGCCTTCCCGATTCACCCTGGTGATCTCCTGGCCGTCGATAACTACCCAGGGGAGGCGGGGGATCCGGTTCCGGCCGGGGCTGAGGCCACCGGCGTAGTGGAGGCGATCGGCCCGGGAACGACCGTGGCGCCGGGTGTCGAGCCCGGCAGTCGGGTAACGGTCTTCAGTCCGGGGGCGTGGTCCCAGTGGATCGTGGCGGACGCTGAGGAGGTCGTCGCCGTACCTGAGGAGTTGTCGGACGAGGTTGCCGCGCAGATGGTGGTGAACCCCCTCACTGCGGTCATGCTGCGCCGTGAGGCGGAGGAGCACCCGGTCTTCGCATACGAGGGCGTTATGGTGCAGACGGCCGCGGGCTCGTCGGTCGGACGGCTGCTGACGGGGATGTGCCAGTTCCACAGCCTGCCGCTCGTCAACATCGTCCGCAGCGATGGCGGTGCCGCCGAACTGCGCAAGCGGTTCCCGGACGTGCCAGTCGTGTCGACGCAGCACCCGGACTGGGCAGACGAGGTACGCGAGGCGGCAGGCGGCCGCCCCATATGCGTGGCCCACGACCCGGTCGGGGGGAAGCTGGCGGAGAGGCTTCTGGACCTGCTGTCGCCGGGAGGGAAGCTGGTGATCTACGGGCCGCTCGCCGAGGAGCCGATCACGGTGCATGCGGCGAAGGTCCTGTACCAGGCGCTGATCGTGAAGGGCGCGAACCTTGGGCGTTGGCGCTTGGAGGTCTCCGCCGAAAGGCGGGCAGCCGACGTCAGCGCCGCGAAGCAGATCGCGCTGGCGCTCGCGGACCAGTTCGACGTACCCGCGACATACGGCCTGGGCGAGCTGGCCAAGGCCGTCGAGCACGCAGGCCGGCCCGGCAAGATCGGTACCGTCCTCGTCCGCCCCTGGTAGGCGAGCGGACCTCACGACCAGCGGAGGGCGCTCCCGCCGGTTGCGGCGCCCCAAAGCGGGTTGTTGACTGAGTATTAAAGGCACGAAAGCGGCTAGGCGGGCATTCGCCGTCGCGGGAGTACCGGAGAATCCCGTCGTCGGCTGGAAAGGGAGATCATGGGACAGCTCGATGACAAGGTCGCTCTGGTGACTGGCGGGTCGACCGGGATCGGTCTGGCCATCGCCCAGCGGTTCGCCGCCGAAGGTGCCACAGTTTACCTGACCGGTCGGCACAAGACCGAGTTGGAGGACGCCGCAGAAGCCATCGGCGACCGCGCTATCGGCATCCAAAGCGATGTCTCCCATCTCGACGACCTCGATCGCCTCTTCGCGATCATCGAGGGGCGCAGCGGACGAGTGGACATTATCGTTGCCAACGCCGGCGTCGCCGGAATGGCGCGACTGGGGGAGATCACCGAGGAGCAGTACCACCTGATCTTCGACATCAACGTCAAGGGGACGATCTTCACCGTCCAGAAGGCGCTCCCCCTGGTGCCGGACGGGGCTTCGGTGATCCTGCTCTCGTCCACTAATGCCTCGACGGGTGTCGGGGCCATGGGCGTCTACAGCGCCACGAAGGCCGCCAACCGCAGCCTGGCTCGAACCTTCGCCGCCGAACTCGCCCCCCGGGGAATCCGGGTCAACGCCATCAGCCCAGGCCCGATCGAGACACCCGGCATCCGCGGGCTGGGGAGTCAGGAAGCCGGCGGAGACCCACTGGCGGACAGCCTCTCCCAGAGGATCCCGCTCGGCCGGATAGGCCGCGCCGAAGAAGTAGCCGCCACGGCCCTCTTCCTGGCCTCGGACCAGAGCTCGTTCACCACGGGAGCCGAACTCTTCGTGGATGGCGGCCTCGTCCAGATCTGACGCCGCACCACTGCCCGGCGGCCCTCAGATGACGGGACCCTCAGGTGACCGGCCCCTCAGGTGACTGCCTCTCAGATATCGGGCCCGGTAAGCCTCGACCAGCCCAGCACCCTGTTCGCGTCGCTGGGCAACCCCGACATCAGCGCAAGTGGGTCGTGAGCTCGACGGCTATGTCGCGGAACTGCTGACGGCCCTGGGCGCCGAGGTCCCGGCGGAACTTGAATCGTGACGATGGGTGTGGACAGGACGCTGGAGGGTCGGATGAGCAGCGACGTGATCACCCGATAGCACGGGAAGCCGCGCTGTGCGTGGGCCGGCGCCGACGACACCGCACTGAGCCGCTACCACGACGATGTATGGGGGACCCGCTCTCGCGACGGGTCGGCGATGTTCGAGGCGCTGACCCTCGGCGTTTTCCAGGCCGGTGCCCGATCTTGATGGTTGATTCCAACTTTCAGGCTGTTAGGGAGAGCTGGAGTCCGGCGAGGTGGCTGTGGTCGATTGCCGCCATCAGCGGACGGATCCAGCGGCGCGGCGCATGGCGGGTACCTCGGATCCTCAAGGTCGAGTCCGCACTTGGAAAGGTGCACCTGGACCTGTCCCGGGCGGTCATCGAGCATCCGGTAGTCGACATCGAGTTGCAACTCGGCACCGGCAGGGCCAAGATCACGGTGCCGCGCGACGCGATCGTCGACGTCGAGGATCTGCGGACCGTGTGGAAGGCCCCGCTCTACAAGACCCGTCGGCGCTCCCGCCCCGGGCGGACCGAGGATACGGATCTCCGAGGCCATGGGGTTCGGACGGTTGAAGATCCGCCACGCGCGGCGTTGAGGCCCGACCCGCCACCAGGACCGTCTGTCCGGCACTTCTTCGTCCCCGCTCGACTGCTGGTGCTGTGACCGCACAGGTTCGCCGGGTTGGGTCAGGCTGCGGTTTGGAGAGGGCGTCCGCCCCAGCGGATGCCCTGCCTGGGAGCCATGGTGCTGCCCGAATTCAGCGTCATCGGCGGCCCGTTGGAGCAGTGCGGCACGATCACCTCTGGCCGCTCGCCGGGGACGGCGCCGATGTGCCGCTGGTCATCCAGCGCCGCCTCTCGGCTCCGTCCCCCGAGCCGCCCGCGACCTGCACCAGCTCTTCGTACGACGCGCCCACGCGTACCGAGCCACGCGGTGACGCAGGACGCGGGCCGCTCCGGTCCGCTCAGCGGCGGCAGTCGAACTCCCACAAGGCGGACGGGACTTGCACCACGCTCAACGGTTCAGTGAGAGCGGTTTGCCAGTGAACTCACCTGTTTCGTGGATGTATTCACCGAGGCTTTACGCTGTTCACCCTGTCGTAGTGCGATGTCGGCGTTCACCATGTGATCTATGAGATTCAGGGGACTACGGTTCGGCCGGACCAGCCGGACCAACGAGGGAGGCGGCACACGCCGCTGGCGGATGATCGCCTTGGCGAGCGCCGGTGTGCTGGCCGCCGCTGGACTGACGGCCACCGCCGACACGGGCGTGGCGTCGGCGCACACGGAGGCGTTCCATCCACCGAAGATCAAGCACGTGTGGATGATCATGCTGGAGAACAAGTCGTACGAGGCGGCGTTCACCGGGCTCAACCAGAACAGCTACCTGTGGAAGACCCTGCCGCAGTACGGCGAGTTGCTGCGCCAGTACTACGGCACCGGGCACTACAGCCTCGACAACTACATCAGCGCCGTCAGCGGCCAGGCCCCGGCCCCGGACAACCAGAACGACTGCCCGCAGTACAAGAACGTGGCCCTCGGCTATCCGGCGGCTGACGGCCAGACCTACGCCGCCACCGGCTGTGTCTACCCCAAGTCCGTGCCGACCCTGTTCAACCAGCTCGACGCCAAGCACGTCGGCTGGAAGGCGTACATGCAGGACATGGGCAAGACCCCGGGGCGTGAGGACCCGTACCACTGCGGCATCCCGGGCGACCCGACCGGCAACGGAGTTCCCGACCCCGGCGGCGCCACCCCGGCCGACCAGTACGTGCCCAAGCACAACCCGACCGCCTGGTTCCACTCGGTCACCGACAACGCCGCCGACTGCAAGAACGTCGTGCCCCTCGACGGGCGGGCCGCCCAGCCCGGCCACCCGGCCCAGAGCGGCCTGGCCCAGGACCTCAAGAGCGAGGCCACCACCCCGGCCTTCTCCTGGATCACGCCCGACAACTGCTCGGACGCGCACGACTCGACCTGCAAGGGCGACAACGGCTCCGGTGACCCGAACAACCACCAAGGCGGCCTGTACGCCTCGGACTTGTTCCTGGAGAAGTGGATCCCGCAGATCATGGCCTCGCCCGCGTTCCAGGACGACGGCCTGATCGACATCACCTTCGACGAGGCGTTCCCGCCGTACAAGCTCTACGGCAACTCCACCGCCGACTACCAGGGCAACTCCGACCAGAGCCTCAACACTCCGACGGACACCTCGCAGTCGATCGTCGCCTGCTGCAACGAACTCCCCGGCCCGAACACCAACCAGCCGGGCTTCCAGGCGTTCGGCCAGGACACCACCCCGGGCGGCGGCATCACCGGATCCGTGCTGATCTCCCGTTACATCAAGCCGGGCACCATCAGCGACCAGCCGTACAACCACTACTCCTGGCTGCGCAGCATGGAAGACCTGTACGGCATCCACGGTGGCGGCACCGACGGCCACGGTCACATCGGCTATGCCGCCATGCAGGGGCTACGTGCGTTCGGCCCGGACGTCTACAACAACCCCGGCGGGCACGCGATGGCACCGGCCGCGCTGGGCACCCGGGGCGTCTACTCGGCGACCTCCACGCCCGCACAGGACCAACCGGCGCTGGTGACACCGCAGTTCACCGGGGCCAACGCGGTCCGCGACAGCCTACGGCCCGGCGCCGCCGCGGGAGCGGGCAAGTGACCCATCGCACCACCTGCCGGGGCCGTACCCGTTACGGGTACGGCCCCGGCGCCCGCCGTCCGCTGGCCGCCGTGGCGCTCCTCACCCTGGGCCTGGCCGCAACCGGCTGTGCGCACAAGTCGGACGCCCCGCAGGACCTGGGGCGTGTCCCCATTCCGTCGGCGCCCGCCTCACCCGTGGTGCCGACCGCGTCGGCGGGGCATGCCCAACTCGTCGCGATGGGCGACGCGGTCCGGGTCAGTACCGGCAGCGACCAGGCGCTGATCACCGCCGCCGGTCCCGACCTACGGCTCCCCAGCACCGCCAGCGGCAGGCCGCCCGACTCCGCACCGGGGACGATCACCGTCACCGTGCGGCCGGTGAGCGGCAGCACCGCCCTGCGCGCCGACGACCTCACCATCACCGATGAACTCGGCCACTCCGTGCGCTTCACATCGGACCGGCCCGCCGCCGACGCGAGCCAGGGCCAGGCAGCGGTGCTGCACCTGGCCGCGACCTACGCCGCCGGGCACTCCACCATCACCTGGAAGCCGGCGGGAAAGCCCGTGGTCACCTGGGACTTCGAGGTGGAACTCGACTGACCCCGGCCCGAGTTCGGCGGTTGGGGCGCATCGGCGGGGCCGATCCGATGGATGCCTCCGTGATGTGTGGCCACTCGGCCGCCAAGCTCGTCACGGCCGGGATGCGCCGAGCCAGGCGAGGCACGCGGCGACCATGGTGGTCGCCCTGAACGCCGGTGGCCGGGCGACGGTGAGTCCGTCGCCCGGCCGCTGATCCGCGTCGTCTGCCGTTACGAGACGGTCTGGGCCCACTTCGCGATGACGGTCTTCTTGGCGGTGTCCAGCTGGTCCTCGGTCGGGAAGGCGGGCGAACCGGTGACCGCGGGGAGCTTGCCTGCGGCGACGGCGTCCAGGCTGCCGTCCACCTCCATGGAGTCCATCAGCGCCGGGCGGGCGTAGCCCTTGAGGAAGAGGTTCTGGCCCTCGGCGCTGTACAGGTACTCCTCCCAGAGGCGGGCGGCCGCCGGGTGCGGGGCGGAGGCGTTGATCGCCTGCGAGTAGTACTGGGCGTACACGCCGTCGGAGGGGACGGCCACCTGCCAGTCCAGCCCCTTGCTCTTGAACGCGTCCGCGTAACCGGCGTTCAGGTAGTCCCAGTCGATGGTGATCGGCGTCTGGCCCTTCTGGATCGTCGCCGGAGTGGCCGGCGTCGGGTTGAAGTTGCCAAGCCGCTTCAGCTTGCCGAAGAAGTCGAGTCCGGGCTGGATCTGGACGAACGAGCCGCCGTTGGCCATCGACGCCGCGTACACCCCGCCGAACGCGGCACCCGACTTGGTCGGGTCGCCGTTGAGCGAGACCTCGCCCCGATAGTCCGACTTGAGTAGATCCATGAAGGTCTTCGGGCACACCTTGACCCGCTTGGCGTCGCAGCCGATGGAGATGTAGCCGCCGTAGTCGTTGTACCAGGCGGCGCCGGAGTCCTTCTGGGCGGCGGGGATCTTGTCGAACCCGGCCACCTTGTAGGAGGCGAACAGGCCCTGCTGTGCGCCGCTGAGCGCGAAGGACGAGCCCAGGTCGACGACGTCCGGGGCGTTGCTCTGGCCCTTGCGGGAGGTGATGGCGTTCACCTCGTCCTGGCTGGAACCGGGCGGGTTCTCGTCCTGGACCTTGATGCCGTACTTCTTGGTGAACCCGTCGATGATCGCGCCGTAGTCGGCCCAGTCGCGCGGCAGGGCTATGGCGTTGAGCGTGCCTTCCTTCTTCGCGGCGGCGGCCAGGGCGTCCATACCGCCGAGGTCGGCCGCGGAGGTGGCGGTGGCCGCGCTCTTGTCGTTCGCCGTGGTGCTCGTGGCGGGCGTGGAGCCGCAGGCGCTCAAGGTCAGCGCCGCCGCCGCCAGGACGCCGGTGGCGCCGATTGCCCGGGTACGGGGCACGTTCACGGGGTCTCCTTGCGGGGGTCTGAAGGGGTCAGGCTGGCCGTGCAACTTGACGGGCTCAGTACGTAGCAGTTCGGTGGCTGAAAAGTGAACAAGTGGCCGAGAAGCGATGACGGTAGCCGGAACGGAGCGGGCCGTCCAGAGCGGACAGGCCCCATACGGTGGGTCTTTGCCGGTTTGCGGTCGGTTTGATACCGCCGGTCGGCACTGATCGTCTCCACTCCGTTACAGAGGCAAGATCCTTTTGCGTCGTCCTGGATGGGACCGGGGTCGCCTGCCGCTGTACGAGATAGCCCCCGAGGCCCCTAACCGGGGCGATCGGGGGCGAGAGGTGCGAACGGGCAGCAGTCGATACACCGCGAGGCGGCGGACGTTCACTCCGATCGCGCTGCCGGTGTTCTGAGGCCTCAGCCCCGGGACGTCACACGGGGCGTGTGTGCAACCCGGCGGCGACGGCCCGTCCGCTCACCACTGCCGTGACGTACGGCTTCACATCGTGGGCCTTGGCGCCGTTGTTCACGAGGAAGTCGGTGATCCGGTCGCCGAACGAGGGCGCGAACGCCTTGGACAGGGCCACGACGTCGCCCTGATCCGCGACGTGTTCGCTGGCTGCGAGATGGCAGTAACGAGCGCTGCCCAGCGCAATGAAGAACCGACGCCCCACGTGTTGCCCCACCGCCGTCTGCCCACCGGCTCCCTGGAACTGTAGCGGGACCAGCGTGGTTGCCGAGGCCGATGTCGATCCAGCACGACCAACTCCATGTGGGACGGCACTGGATGAGCCTTCGGGGCGACTGCCCGGCTGAGGTCTGATGTGCCGTAACGAAAGGGCCGCGCAAGGATGTTGACGGCACGGCAGGCTGTCCCATGCCGAGCAAGGTCATCCCAGGAAGCAGGAGCAAACACGACATGGCTGGTTGTCCCGTCACCCTGATCACGGGCGGTTCGAGCGGCATCGGCGCGGCGAGGGCGGGCCGGCTGCTCGCAGCAGGGCACCGCGTCACCGTCACCGGGCGCGACAGCGACCGCCTGGCCCGCTTCGCCGAGGAGGCGGAGGCGAAGCCGGACACGCTGCTGACGGTCGTCGCAGACGCCTGCGACTACCCGGCGGTCGAAGCCGCGGTACAGGCCGCGTCGTGACCGCCACCCCGAGATGCCTGGTGATTCCGCATCCCCGGCCGACGGCGGGCCGACGACTTGTCGTCTTTCCGCACGCGGGAGGGGGTGCGAACTTCTACCGGCCCTGGAGCGAACTGTTCGGCCAGGACACCGAGGTGCAGATCGTCCAGTACCCGGGCCGCGAGACCCGCATGGCCGAGCCGTTGGTCAGCGATCCGGCCACGTTGGTGGGCGAAGTGTCCGAAGCCCTGCGCGCGACGGACAACGGCTCGATGACCACGGCCCTCTTCGGCCACAGCATGGGGGCGATCATCGCCCACGAAGCCGCCTTGGCGCTGGAGAGCTCGGGCGGCGTCCGCCTCACCGACCTCTTCGTCTCCGGCCGCCGGGCACCCGGAAGCCACTCGCCCGTGGAGGATCCCGGAAGCGGGCCGCCCCGTCCCCGTACCGACGAGGAGATCCTTGAGTCGCTGCGGCGCCACGGCGGGACCCCGATGGCGCTCTTCGACCAGCCGTTCGCACGCGAGCTGTTCCTCCCGTGCTGCGCAACGACTACCTGCTGGTCGACTCCTACCGGCCGCCGACCGGGCGGCCGGTTATGGCGGCGTGGATCACCGCCCTGTGGGGCTGTCAGGATGCCGCTGTCAACCATGAGTTGATCCGCGGGTGGGACCGCTGGACCGCCGGCCGGTTCCGTGAGCATGTCTTCGATGGCGGCCATTTCTACCTGGTACCGCAGCTGGAGCGCGTGGTTGACGTGATGCGTGCACAACTGCGCGATTGCCCTCTTTACGGGAGGTCTTCCATGCGCTGGAATGCGTGAGCTTGTCGGGACGGGTGTTCCAGAAGCATGCACGCGTCCGACACCGGTACGTGCGCCCTGGCAATACCCCCTGACGTCTAATCAGACGAAAGGATGTCAATGTTCGGCTGGCGCAAACCGCAGCTAGCAGGCGTCACTCTCACCGCCGCGTCCATGGTCCTGGCCTTCGGCACGGCCGCGAACGGCACCCCGCTGACGCTGACTTCTGCACCGAACGCCCAGGCGGTCTCGGACAACAGAGCACCGACACCTGTGATCGTGATCCTGAAGGACCAGATACCGAGCGTCCCGGCCGACGCCGGGCATCTGAAGTCGCGGGCGCGGCAGACCGCGTCCGCGCAGGCTCCGTTGCTGGCGAAGGTCAAGGCGAGCGGCGGCACCCGGATCAAGAGCTTCGTGGTCGGCAACGCCTTCTCCGCGACGGTCAGTCCGGCGCTACGGGCAGCCCTGGCGGCCGACCCCGCGGTCGCCTCGGTGGTCCCCGACGAGACGGTGACGGTGAACCCGCCGCACGCCGCCCCGCCGGTGGCGCCGGGTGGCACGAAGGGCCCCAGGGCCAGCACGCCCAAGGCCCAGGGCTCCGCCCACAACGGGCAGCAGGACCCGAACGCGATCTGCCCGAGCGACCCGTCCAAGCCCCTGCTGGAGCCCGAAGCGCTCTACTCGACGCATGTCGAGAGCACCCCCGGCTCGCCGGGCGCCCAGGACATCGCCGACGGCAGGGGCGTCAAGGTCGCGTACATCGCCGACGGGCTGGACCCCGACAACCCCGACTTCATACGGCCTGACGGCTCGCACGCGGTCATCGACCACCAGGACTTCTCGGGCGATGGCTGGGACGCGCCCAGCGGTGCAGCGGAGGCGTTCGGCGACGCCTCGGCGATGGTCGCGCAGGGCACCCAGAGCTACGACCTGTCGAAGTTCGTCAACCCGACGCACCCGCTGCCCGCCGGATGCAACATCCGCATCAAGGGCATCGCACCCGGCGCCTCCCTGGTGGCCCTCAAGGCAGGCGGCAGCACGTTCCCGAACTCGGCGATCCTGCAGTCCATCGACTACGCCGTCTCGGAGGCCCATGTCGACGTGCTCAACGAGTCGTTCGGCAGCAATGTCACCCCGGACAGCAGTGCGCACGACACCATCTCGCTCTTCAACGACCAGGCGGTGGCCGCCGGTGTGACCGTGACGGTGTCCAGCGGTGACGCCGGCATCAACAGCACCATCGGCACACCGTCCACCGATCCGCATGTGATCTCCACCGGTGCCTCGACGGACAACCAGTCCTACCTGCAGACCGGTTACGCGGCGGCGCAGTTCTCCAATGGCACCTGGGCCGACAACAACATCTCGGCGCTGTCCTCCGGAGGCTTCACCCAGGCAGGACGCACCGTGGACCTGGTCGCCCCGGGCGAGGCGGACTGGGCGCTCTGCTCGCCCAAGATCTCCGAGTACACCGAGTGCACCAACTTCAACGGCACCGGCAGCCCGATCCAGCCGTTCGGCGGCACCAGCCAGTCCGCGCCGCTGACCGCCGGTGCGGCGGCCCTGGTGATCCAGGCCTACCGGGACGGCCACCAGGGCAAGTCCCCGACGCCGGAACTGGTCAAGCAACTCCTCACCGGTACCGCCCAGGACCTCGGCCTGCCGGCCCAGGAGCAGGGCGCGGGCCTGCTGAACGTCCGCGGCGCCGTCGAGGCCGCCCGCGGCTACCAGAACTCCTCGGGCGCGCGGCAGAGCGACACCCTCGCCGTCACCACCGGCCAGGTGGACATCACCGGCCACCCGGGCTCGGACCACACCGCGAACGTCACCGTGGTCAACACCGGCCACACCACCCAGACGGTGAACGGCGCCACCCGTACCTTCGCGCCGCTGGCGGACGCGCGGCAGACCGTGGCGCTGAACTCCTCCACCGACCAGCAGTTCGCGTACGCCACCAACGGCGCGCCGTGGGTACACCACGACGTGAAGTTCACCGTCCCGCCGGGTGCCGACCGACTCGCCGCGTCGATCGCCTGGAAGGGCGCCGCACAGCGCTCGGGCGCCAACACGGTGACCCCGGTGGTCCGGCTGACCCTGCTGGACCCCTCCGGCCGACTGGAGACCAACACCCGTCCGCAGGGCGGCCCGGTCTCGGCGAACTTCGGCATCGCCGATGTTCCGCACCCGGTCGCCGGTGAGTGGACCGCGATCCTCTACACCCCGGTCGGCAGCAACGGCTTCACCGGCCCGGTGCAGTTGGACACCGCCACCCAGCGTGCGGTGCAGGCCGGTTCGGTGAGCCCGCAGGTGACGCAACTGGCGCCGGGCCAGAGCAAGACCCTGCACGTCCACCTCACCACTCCGGCGACCAGCGGTGACAGCGCGGAGTCGATCACCGTCGCGGGCTCGAACGGCCACACCACCAGCGTTCCGGTGATCCTGCGCAGCCTCGTCGACCTGTCCGGCGGTCGCGGTGCCTTCAGCGGCGCGGTCACCGGCGGCAACGGCCGCGATGCCTCGCCCGCGCAGTCCTTCACCTATGCGTTCGACGTGCCGCGCGGCCACCGCGACGTCCGGGTCGGCGTCACGCTCAGCGATCCGAACGGGCTGGTGCAGGGCACACTGATCAGCCCCAACGGCACGCCGATCGACATCGAGAGCAACGCCCTCATCAACCCGGCCGGTGACCTCACCGGTACCACCCGGGGCGTCTCGGCCACCACGCTCAACCCGGCCGCGGGCCGCTGGCGCTTCGTCCTGGTGGTGATCAACCCGGTCAGCGGTGCCGAGCTCAACGCGCCGTTCCACGGCACGATCGGCCTGGACCAGGACCGGGCGACCGCCACCGGCCTGCCGAACAACGCGGCCGCCAAACTGGCGGCGGGCAAGCCGACCACGGTGAACGTGACCTACACCAACAACACCGCGGCCACCCAGATGCTGCACGCCGACGGCCGGCTCGCCACCATGGTGGACCTGCCGCTGGTGCCGCAGGTCACCTCGGGCACCGTCGCACTGCCGCTGCACCCGACCTCGACGGTCCCCGGCTTCCTGGTGCCCCCCGGCACCGACAAGCTGACCGCCGTCGCGGCCTCCTCGGTTCCCGCGCAGCTGGAACTGGGCGCCACCAGCGGTTCGCCCGACGCGTTCGGCGATCTCAAGCAGGCGCAGGACGGCTCGACCGTCTCGGTAGTCAAGGACGAAGGCAGCACCTCGCAGCCGGTCGTCCCGGGCTTCTGGAGCAGCTACGTGCAGCAGATCGGCCCGTTCCCGGCCGCCGGGGCGCCGGCGGGCACCTCGACGATCACCGCGAGCGCTCACACCCAGGCGTTCGACCCGGCGATCACCTCCAGCACCAACGACCCGTTCGCCGCCGCCGCGAACGCCTCGGCACCGGCGCTCAAGCCGGTCGCCGTCAAGCCCGGCGCCACCGGCACTCTGCAGGTCACCATCACCCCGCGCGGGCCCAAGGGCAGTACGGTGCACGGTGTGCTGTACCTGGTGTCCGCGCCGGGCGGGGTGGTCACCGCCAACAACCAGATCGGAACCACCGGTTCCGTGCTGGCGGCGATTCCCTACAGCTACACCGTCAACTGACGCACACCAGTTGAACCGGCCGAGGCCGCCCCGCGCTGGGGCGGCCTCGGCTGCTTCGTCAGCGGGGTGCGGCGGCGCTGCGCGCGGCGGCCGTCCGCGCGGCGTCGAGCAGATCGTGGACGTCCTCGCGTTCGGGCGCCAACTCCGCGGCGTGGCGGGCCTGCTGTAGGGCATCCGCGGGGTGGTCCGATGCCGGCAGCAGGGATGCGGCGGCGTAACGCGACTCGGCCAGCATCTCGCCGGGCACCAGGCCCGCCTCCGCTTCCGCGACGCAGTACCGGACGGCCCTGCGCTGCAGCCGCGGCCACGGCGGCGCGCGGACTGCGAATGAGCACATCGTCCGATGGCACGGCAACCCCCCTGGCTGCGGTCATGCTACTCGGCCGGCCCACCGCGAGCGGTCAGTGGATCTGGCGGCGGACCAGCTCATGGAACAGGCCGCCGGTGTCGGCCAGCAGTTCGGCGGGCGGCCCCTGCTGGACGACCCGGCCGTCGGACATGACGACCACCCGGTCGGCGTCCATGATGGTGGACAGCCGGTGGGCGATCACCACGCGGGTGGCTCGCAGCTTGCGGGTGCTCTCGATCACCACCCGCTGAGCCTCGTTGTCCAGTGCGCTGGTGGCCTCGTCGAAGAACAGCACCCGCGGGCGGCGGATCAACGCCTGGGCGATCATCAGGCGTTGGCGCTGGCCGCCGGAAACCGTGCCACCGCCGTCGGAGAGCACGGTGTGCATGCCCATCGGCATCCGCTTGATGTCCTCGGCCAGCCCCGCCAGCTCGGCGGCCTCCCAGGCCTCCTCCAGGGAGAACATCTCGGCACCGCAGATGCAGTCCAGGATCGAGCCGGTGAACGGCTGGGCGTTCTGCAGGACGACCCCGCACTGGCGGCGTACGGCTGCCTGGTCGAGGGCCGCCAGGTCCTGGCCGTCGTAGAGCACGCTGCCAAAGACCGGTCGGTCGAAGCCGATCAGCAGGCGCAGCAGGGTCGACTTGCCGCAGCCGCTGGCCCCCACGATGGCGACGAACTCGCCCGGTGAGACCCGGAACGTCACGTTGTCGAGCACCAGCGGCCCGTCCTCGGCGTACCTGAAGGACAGGTCCCTGGCCTCGATCTCGCCGGACAGCGGGCCGGGTGCCGTGCTGCCCCCGCGTACCTCGGGCACCTCGTCGAGCACCGGCTTGATCTGCTCGTACAGCGGGAGGACGGAGGCGGCAGAGATGAGCGCACCGGTGAGCTGCGTCACCGAGGTCAGCAGCATCGTCACGGCGGTGTTGAAGGTGAGGAAGCTGCTCGCCGAGAGGGAACCGCGGGCTGGACCGGCGAGCAACATGAACATGATGAGCGTGCAGAACGGCAGATAGACCGCGTTGAACACGGTGATCAGGTTCTTGATCCGGCCCACCCGCCGCTGCAGTTCGCGACTGCGGGCGAACTCGCGTGCCCAGGCCGCGTAGGCGAAGCTCTCCGCCGCGGCGACGCGCAGTTTGGGCAGTCCGCGCAGTGTCTGGAACGCCTGGTTGTTGAGCCGGTTGTTGAGCACGGTCAACCGGCGCTGCCACCGCAACTGCCACAGGCCGAGAGTGAGGAACACCGCGCCGATGACGACGAGCATCGCCAGCGCCGTCAGTGCCAGCGAAAGGCTGTACCACAGCAGCAGAACCAGGTTCACCGCACCGACCGTGCAGGCCTGTACGGCCACCGAGCTGATGCCGGACAGTACGCGGCGTATCGCGCTGATGCCCATGGCCGCGGTGGCCAGCTCTCCGGTGGAGCGCTCGGCGAAGAACTTCGTCGGCAGCCGCAGCAGCCGGTCCCAGACGGCCGGTTGCAGCGTGGCCTCGATCCGCCCTTCCATCCGGAGGATGGAGATGTTCTCCAGCAGCATGAACACGGCGGACACGATGGCGGTGGCCACGATCGCCAGTGAGGTCTGGACGATCAGGCTGTTCTCGGCGTTCGGCACGTAGGTGCCCAGAACCTGCCCGGTCGCGATCGGCACCACCGCCCCGAGGACGACCGCGACCAGTCCGCCGAGGACCAGGTTGCGCAGGTCCATCCGGGTTCCGCGCAGACTGAAGCGGAGCAACCGCCAGACGGGCAGCGGCTGTTCCGGCAGCGGCCGGTAGAACATCACCGCGTGCGACTCGAACTCGTCGGCGTTGGCCGAGCCGATCCTCGTCCGGGCGCCGGTGTCGTCCACCGCCTCGTACCGGCCTCGGCGCCACAGCAGTGCGACGGGGGCCGCGGTGCCGGCCCGGTAGCCCACCAGCGGGCCGGTGTTCTCCCGCCACCAGCGTCCGGCGAGCTTGACCACCCGGGTACGGAACCGCGAACTCAACGCGATTCGCTCGACCGGGTTCAGCCGGTCGTTCATGGCGCCGCCCTGCGCGGGTGCCGTGACCGTGATTCCGGCCGCGGCGGCGACCCTGCGGCAGACGGCGAGTGTGGCGTCGTCAGCCTCCGTGACCGGACCCGCCGAGGTGCGTCCCGACCTGTCGATGGACGCCAGCAGCGCCTGATCCGCCTGCGCGCGAACGGCCTCGCCGGCCTTGATGCCCGCCGCCGTCCGGTCCTCGTGAGCGCGCTCCAGCTGTTCGATCCAGCGGTCCAGCGCGAACAGCAGCCGGGCCTGCTGGTCGACCAGGCGCTGCCACAGCGCGCCGTCGATGAGCAGGTCCTTGGCCGCCTCCATGCTGTACGCGGCGCCGTACTGCAGGCTGCCGGGGTCAACCGACATCCACAGGATGCCGTCGTCGCCCGACTCGTAGTCGCCCGTCGGCCGCCACTCGCTCGGCGGCGCCGCCAACTGCTGGTGCTCGCTGGCCGGTTGGCCGTTCAGCGGCGTTTCGAACAGGACTCGCAGGCCGCGTCCGATACCGCGGGTGAACGCGTCCTCCAGCGGGCTGAGCCCCCCCTCGGGGACGTGGTACGACCAGGTGTCGCCGTACTCCGGCCGGAACAGCTCCCTCAGTTGGATCCGGCGCAGCACGCAACCGCTCAACGGCCTGCCGATGAGGGTGTGTTGCGGGCCCTCGACCGGTCCGAGCAGTAGAGTTCCGGCTTCCAGCCGGCCGAGGAAATGCCATCGCCCCTGTAGCACGGCGTCCGCCGCGAACAGGTCCATCGCGCCGTCCGCGACCAGCCACAGCACATGCGGCCCCTCCAGCGGCAGACTGCGCGAGCTCGTGCAGTCCACCGCATCGCCCAGGCCGCCCATGGCGTGCAGCACCACGTCGCCCGGCGCGGCGCCGGTGGCCGCCAAGTGGTGAACGGATGTCACGTCAACGCTCCCTGACCAACTCGGCGTACGGCCCCCCGGCGGCGACCAGCTCCTCGTGCCGCCCCCGCTCCACCACCGTTCCGTGGTCCAGCACCACGATCTCGTCGCTGTCACGCACCGTGCTCAGCCGGTGGGCGATCACCACACACGCACACCCGCGCCGCCGCAGATTGTCGATGATCACCTGCTCGGTCTCCGCGTCCAGCGCACTGGTCACCTCGTCGAGCACCAGGATGCTGGGCTGCCGTACCAGCGCCCGCGCTATCTCCAGCCGCTGCCGCTGGCCGCCGGAGAAGTTGCGGCCGTCCTGCTCCACCCGGCTGTGGATGCCGCCGGGGCGCCTGGCGACCGTGTCATGGACGGCGGCGTCCTTGAGGGCGGCGATGACGGCCTCGTCCGGTATCGACGGATCCCACAGTGCCACGTTGTCGCGGACGGTGCCCTCGAAGAGGAAGACGTCCTGATCGACGAACGAGACCGAGGCGGACAGCGAACTGCGCGAGATGTCCGCCAACCGCTGTCCATCGATGCGGATCTCACCCTGCCAGGGCTGGTACAGACCCGAAATCAGCCGGGACACGGTGGACTTGCCGCTGCCGGAGCCACCGACCAGCGCCACCTGCCGGCCCGGGCCCACCGACAGCGAGAAGTCGGTGAGCAGGGGTTTGTCGAGCGGGCTGTAACCGAAGGTGATGTTCTCCAACGTCACATGTCCGCTGAGCCTGCGGGTGCTCGCGGCCGGTTCGCTGCGCTGGTACAGCGGGTCCGCGGGAAAGCTCTCGACGTCCCCCAGCCGCGCCACGTCGGCCGTGAAGTCCTGGACCCGTCCCGCCACTCCGTTCAGCCGGGTGACCGGTGCGGTGAAGCTGGTCACCAGCGCCTGGAAGGCCACCAGCAGACCGATCGAGATATGGCCGTCCACCGCTCGCAGCCCGCCGATCAGCAGGATCAGCGCGCTGTTGAACGCCGCGAGGGTGGGCGCCACGACGGCCAGGGCCGCACTCGGCACGCCGAGCCGCTGCTGGCCGTCCAGCGTGGTCGCATGCTGACCGGCCCAGCGGCGGAAGTACCCGTTCTCGCCGCCGGTGGCCTTCATGGTCTCGATCAACTGCAGCCCGCTGTAGGAGGTGTTGGTCAGCCGGGCGCTGTCCGCGCGCAGCCTCTGCACACCGGTGCCCCGGATCCGCACCACCAGCCGTAGCGCCACCACGTTGAGCAGTGCGATCAGCACCCCGATGACGGTCAGCTGCGGGTCGTACGTCCACAGCAGGACCGCGTAGAGGATCACGACCACGGCGTCCACGCCCGCGGCGGCCAGGTCCCTGGCCAGCGTCTCGGCGACCGCGTCGTTGGACTGCAGCCGCTGGACGAGGTCGGCCGGGTTGCGCTGGGCGAAGAAGGTGACCGGCAGCCTGAGCAGATGCCGCAGGAACCGGGCGCTGCTCAGGGTGGACGAGATGATGCGCCCGCGCAGCAGATTCGCCTGCTGCAGCGCGGTCAGCACGGCGGTCAGCGCGACCATGGCCGCCATCGACGCGAACAGCACAGGCAGCAGGGACGTCTGGTTGCCGAGCAGGAACATGTCGATGTACGTACGGCTCAGGGCGGGTACCGCCGCACCCACCACGACGAGCAGGAAGCTGGCGAGCACCGCGGCCAGCATCGTGCCCGAGGTGCCGCGCAGCCGCGCGGGCAGCGCGTCGGTGATCCCGGGCTTGCGGCCGCCTCGGCGGAAGTCCTCGCCGGGTTCGAAGGTCAGCACGACGCCGGTGAAACTGGTGTCGAAATCCTCCAGCGACACGAAGCGGCGGCCCCGGGCAGGGTCGTTGATGTGCACTCCAGCGCGGCCGAAGCGCCGACTCATCCCGTCGTACACGACGAAGTGGTTGAACTCCCAGAACAGGATGGCGGGCGCCCGCACCTCGGCCAGAGCGGCCGGTTCCATCTGCATGCCCTTGGCCGTCAGGCCGTATCCGCGGGCCGCCCTGAGCAGGTTGCTGGCCTTGGAGCCGTCGCGGGAGACGCCGCAGGCGATCCGGAGTTCCTCGAGCGGCACATGCCGCCCGTAGTGGCCGAGAACCATGGCCAGTGAGGCGGCACCGCACTCCACGGCCTCCATCTGAAGGATGGTGGGAGTGCGGACGGTCTTCTGGCGCCTCGCCCGCGGCGGCGGCTTGAGCGCCGCCCGGCTCGGACGGTGCCGTCCGCCGCCCTGCTGGTTCGGGCGGTGCCGTCCGCGCTCGGAGAGCGGCGGCGCCTGCGGCGCGGGGTCGTGCTGTGCGGTCACGGCAGGAGCCAATCGATCGGGCGCTGCGCGGCGAGGTGGATGGCGCCGCTGACCAGCGTCGTGGAGTCGATCGCATACGGCGGGCCGCCAGCCGACGACCAGGTGTACCCGGACCTCGTGCTCGTCGAGCGGTCCAGTTGGACCATGACCGCCACCGGTTGGCCCTGCGCCGAGAACTGGTCGCCCAACTGGCTGTCCCCGAGGAAGCTGGTGATCTGCTGCCGGGTCTCGGGAACCCGGCCGACCGCCAGCACCCGGCCGCGCAGCACACCGAACCGCTGCGCCGGGACCGACTGGACGGTCAGGTCCACCGGTGAGCCCACCGGGACCGTCGGTGCGCCGCTGGCCGGCGCGTACAACACGGCCACCAGGGGGTCGTTGGCGTTGTCGATGCGCTCCACCGTCGCCAGATCCGCGCCGGTGGTCACCACCGCACCGATCTTGGCCGCCAGTGCGGTCACCCGGCCCGCGGCCACCGTACGTACGGTCACGACCTTCTGGTCCGTGCGCACGCTCAACAACCGTGCGCCGCTGGGCAACACGTCGCCTTCGTTGGCGAATACGGCGGTGATCTGGCCGGCTACCGGGCTCTGCAGTACGTAACTGCCCTCCGCATGGGTCAGGATCCCCGGTGCGCTCAGCTCGGGTGAAACGGAGCCGGTCACCGACCAGAATCCCGCGACGGCCATAACGAGCACCGTGACAGTAAGCACGAGCCAGCCCTGCGGCCGGGCGAAACGCACCGGTACGTCGAGCTCCTCGGGCGATTGCAGCTTGGCAAGCGCTTTTTGCCGGAACTGCACGGACTATTCCTTCAACTGCATTCGTATCGGTTTGCCGACGACTGTCTGCCAACGGCATCCAAGGGCCCCGGAACAAAGCTTCCGAGGCCCATGGCCAACTCTACGGGAATTCAGATGTACCGGTAGGTTGAGGGGTGATGCATCGGGCTATGACGTCTTGCGACGATCGTCCCCGTCAGAGACCGGCGAGACCGGTGACGCCCGGGACCAGGCCGGTGACCTGCCCGACCGTCGGGCCGACGCCCGGCACGACGGAGTCAACGGTGCCGACGACGGACCCGACCACACCCGAAACGTTGAGGCCGAGGGCGCCGACGCCACCGGACACGTTGTCCAGCTCGGTGTCGTCGATCTCACGGGTCTCGACCTGGGGCGTGAAGTCCTTACGCATGACTTGCGCTTCCCTTCGTTGTTCTGGAAGTTCTGAATGGGTGTCGGCCAACTCGACGTCAAGCCGAGCCGGCCGGTGCAACGGTCGTCTGATGCCCGAAACCGGGAACCTCTTTTTACAACTCCCGTATGTCGCAGAATGCAATCACGTCGGCGGGCCGCCGGGCCAGCTGAGGGTCGGGGTTTTCCGTGAACGTTTCGGCAGCTCATTACGTTGGCGTGCAGCATCGTCCACCGGATGGTGACGACTTCTTCACATGCACATTTGCCCAATTCCCGTGGTTTGGTCCGACAGTTGGGCCCTGCCGTACGTGCCTCTGTCCGGGTTTGCCGGTGCTCCGCGCCGCCAGGTCACTCCTGGTCGTGTGTGCCTTCTGCGGACACGGTGTGCAGGGGTGCCTCGGCGGATCACGGCCTCGGACGCTCCACCGGCTGACGGCAGTTGGCGGAACCTGGCTCCGCATGCGGTCGTCGTCCGCCCCCCTGCGCGACCCTGGTGATGATGTGAAGCGCCGACGCGCGCACGCGTGCGTTGCGCACCGAGCGCCGTTGCCGCACACCCCTCACACTGGGTAGCAAATTGGAGTCACATGTATACAGTGAGTGATGTTCTGGTGGCTCGGAACGGAAGTTGGCGATGGAACGGAAGTCGACTGGCCGTAACTGGTCGCGTACCGGCATGGATCGACTAAGGAGGCATGGATGCTGCTGAACGAGTTGACACCTGCGCAGGTCAGCATGCTCCTTGAGGTGGAGTGCACCGCCGCCGAGAAGGCCGAGTTGAGGGCGGCGGTGTCGCAGTTCAACGACTCGGCCCTCGGATGCCTGAAGCGGTGCACGGGGCAAGGGTTGGTGGAGGGGCTGTTACTGGCCAGCGAGCTCCAGAAGGTCCGCGCCCGTTTCGCCGGCCGGATCAACCAGATCGTCGGCCCGGCGAGGCGGCGCTACCTGGAACGGACCGTCCACCGGGGCCAGGAGCCGGACCGTGCGGACCGTGCGGACGGCTGACCCCCGGCGCGCCCTGCTGGTGCGGGGCGTTCCGGCGCTGGCGGCGGAACAGCACGGCGGCTGCGCCGAGTTGGGAACGCCCGCGCGGTGATTCGGGCGGCGCTGGTGCGGGCGAATTCCGCGCGGCGATGCCCGCGAGTCCGTCATTCGGCCGGAGTTGGCGATTGCGGAACAAGGTATAGGTGGCCGGTACCGATTAGCGGCTTGCGGTAATCAGTGCGAGGAGGTGTGCGGGGCGCACGGGGGTATCGTGGGGAGCGCGCAGGAGCCAGGCGTGAATCGCCCGCTCCCCGTCAACCCTCTTCGCGCTGACTGCGATGCAAATTCTTGGGGGATTCCGTACGCTCTATTGGCATATGCCTGCATAATCGCCAGGTACCGATGTGTGCGGGTGCACGCGTGCGCGTGGGATGAGGGACACCCGACGGATACAGATGCTTCCTTGAAAGGGAAACTACCATGGCGGCCCGTCCACTCGTCGCACGCCAGCCGAATGAGCGGCTGCAAACGCTGATTCAGGAAGCGGGAGTATCCAATGCCGGATTGGCCCGGCGGGTCAATTTGTGCGGGGCCGAGTACGGACTGGACCTGCGCTACGACAAGACGTCCGTGGGCCGTTGGCTGCGCGGCCAGCAGCCGCGCGGCAGGGTGCCCACGATCATCGCCGAGGCGCTGGGCCGCAAGCTCGCCCGCAAGGTGTCGATCGAGGAGATCGGCATGGGAAGCGGCAAGAACCCGGCCTCCGAAGTCGGCCTGCACTTCGCGTCCACCGTGCCGGGCACGGTGGACCAGGTGTGCGAACTGTGGCTGAACGACGCCAGCGGCAGCAACTTCCTGACCGGAGCGACACTCCCGGTGTCCGCGCTGGTCGAACCCAGCCGCGACTGGCTGATCACCGACCCGGACCCCATGGTCGCGCGCAGCGGCGGACTGCGGGTCGGCGCGTCGGACGTGACCGCGGTGCGTTCGGCGACGCAGGCGATGGTGGACCTGGACCACCGGTTCGGTAGCGGGCATGTGCGCCCGATCGTGGTGCACTACCTCAACAGCGTCGTCTCCCCGCTGCTCGCGGGCTCGTATCCGGAGGCGACCGGTCGGCAACTCTTCGCCGCCGCCGCCCGGTTGACCGAGCTCGCCGGATACATGGCGGTGGACACCGGACGGCCGGGTCTGGCCCAGCGGTACTACATCCAGGCACTCAGACTCGCCCAGGCCGCGGGCGACCGCGGCTACGGCGGGTACGTACTGGCCGCCGGGATGAGCCATCTCGCCGCGTCCCTGGGCAACCCCCGGGAGATCGCACAGCTGGCCAGGGTCGCCCAGGAGGGCGCGCGCGGCCATGTCACGCCCACCTGCCAGGCGATGTTCTACGCCGCCGAGGCGCGCGGGCACGCGCTGCTCGGGGACGCGCGGGCGTGCGGTGTGATGGCGGGCAAGGCGGTGGAATCGCTGGAACGCGGTCACCCCGAGGATGATCCGGAGTGGATCGCCCATTTCGGCGCGGCCTATCTGGCCGATGAGTTGGCGCACTGCCATCGCGATCTGGAACAGCCGGAACCGGCCGTACGACGCGCCGAGGAGGCACTCGCCGGACACCCGGACACCCGGGTTCGGCGGCGTGTCATCGACATATTGCTGCTGGCCGCCGTCCAGGTCGCGACGCGTGAGGTGGAACAGGCCTGTCATACGGCGACACAGGCGGTGGAACTGCTGTGCGGGCTGCGATCCAACATCGGCGCCGAGTACCTGGGCGACTTCCGGCGCCGGCTGGAGCCGTTCGCAATGGTGGCGGAGGTAAGGGAGTTCGAGACCCGGCTCCAGGAACGCGAGCGGGAGGGGTATCAGATCCGCTGCCGCGATCGCGATGCCTACGAGGAGCAGGGTCTGCTGCCGGGCCAGCGCTTGGAGCCGTGGCTCGGCGGGCTCTGACCGGAGCGGCACCACGGTCCGCGGCACACCGCCGAGCCGCGATCCGCGGCCGTCCGGGGGCGTGACAACGCGCCGACGGCCAGCCGTCCTGGTCGCCCTGGGGGGTGTGGCGACGTGGACGAGACTGACCGTCGGCTGTCCTGGCCCGCTCGCGGGGCCGGTCAGCGTCGGCAGCGGAACTCCTGCCGTCCGTCGTGGGGAACGGGCACCGCGGCCCACACGGCGCAGCTGCCGTCCGCGCCGAAGCGCCGACCCCAGCCCCGCGCCAAACTCGCGACCAGGGTGAGCCCGCGGCCGTGGTCCCTGGCGTCCCCGGCCGGGTTCACCTGGGGTGTGGACCATCTCCCGCCCTGGTCGCGGACCTCCACGAAGAGCACATCACCCGATGTCCACAACCGGCAGATGACGCGGGAACTCTCGGAGTGGCGGATCGCGTTGGTGGTGAGCTCCGACAGCACCAGCTGGACGGTGTACCGGGTGTCCTCATCAAGGATCCGCGCCGCGTCCAGCCACAGCAGCGCGAGTCTTCGGCAGACGGGTACCGCCCGGTCCAACGGCGGTGTGGAGAACACGAGCGGGTCGCCCGTCGGCCACTGGCCCAGCCAGGCCAGCGTCTCCCTCGCCTTGGGCCACTCTTCGATCTCCTGGGTCGTCAGCTCGATCTCGATGCCGCATGTGGTGGTTGGCAACATGGTGACTTCTCCCGTGGGTGGGGTATCGGAAAAGAAGCCGCCTGCTACCTCTGGGGCGGTTTACCCCTGAAGGTCGCAGAAGGTCTGGGTGCGACTTCATGTGGGGGTTGGTGGGTGTGCCTGTTCCCCTGCGGACCGTTCACCTGTCGGTGCGGCTTCTCCGGCCGGATCGGTTGCGACGTCGGCGGGAAGCGCGAGGGCTCCGGCCGGCCAGCCTCCCGGGCCTGCCGGAGAAGCGCGTCACGCGACGTCAGCCGAAGCAGCCGGGGACCGGGGTGGGACTGCCCGCGCAGTTGGTCGGAGCGTTGTTGAACACCCCCGTGAGCGCCAGCGCGACGGTGCCGCCGTTGTTGAGGATGCCGCCGGGGGCGTTGGTGGAGTGGTTGTTCTCGACGGAGTCCACGTTCAGTGTCACCAGGCCGCCGATGGTGGCGATGCCGCCGCCCGAAGAGCCGGTTCCGGTGGCCGAGTTGGAGCCGACGCTGCTCAGGTCGCCGGTGACCGTACCGCCGTTGTTGAGCAGGCCGCCGCCTTGTGAGTTGGTGCCGGTGGCGCTGTTGCCGTCCACGCTGGTGCCGCGCAGTCTCAGGGTGCCCGAGGCGCTGTTGGAGACACCGCCGCCGCCTTGGACCGCGGTGTTGGCGGTGACGCGGCTGGTATTGGCGCTCATCGTGCCGGTGTTGGCGACGCCGCCGCCCTGGCCGCCGGAGGAGTTGTCCATGACCGTCACGACGTTGAGCGTGAGGGTGCCCGCGTTGCTGATGCCGCCTCCGTCCGTGGTGGGGTTGCCGCCGCTCACGGTGAGGGAGGTGAGACTGAGCTTGCCGCCCGCGGCGACGTCGAAGAGGCGGAAGGCGGGCGCGGTGGAGTTACGGGTGATGGTGTCGCCGACGCCCAGGATGCGGATGTCTCCGGTGACCTGCGGGAGACCGTCCTCACCGCTCGCCGCGGAGGTCAGCGAGTAGGTACAGCCGGGGGCCAGCAGCAGGTCCCCGCTGCCGACCGTGTTGGCCGCTGTGATCGCGGCGCTGAGCGCCGTGGCCGAGCACGGGACGAACGTGATCGGCTGTGCGGCGGCTGGCGTGGCCGTCATCAGCGCCGCCATCACCAGGCCGGCTGAACCAAGGCCGATCAACTGGAATTTCCTGCGAGGATTCATGACCCCTCCTGTACGCACGCATTCAGCGTGGCTCGGGCGAGACTCTTCTGCCTCTTTTCCGAAATGCCTTGGGTGTCTCTTCGGAAGGTCGAGGTGATGACCGCCGAGGGCCTATCCGTCCCGCTTTCCTTTATTGAACCAGGAGGTCGATTCACCCGGAAGTCGTAAAGTGGCCCGAATGGTGGGGGGAAGGGTTTTTCCGGAGCCAAAACATATTAACCAAAGAATACGATGGTGAATTGTCTGTGGCGGCCCCGGAACGCGGCGGATCGTTTCTCTGCCGGATTGTCGACTCCCCGGCTCGCTGAATTGCCGGTGGACTCCGGCCGGGGGCTAGTTCGCGGCCAGCTCAAGACCCATGCGCTCGGCCAGGCCGTCTGCCAGTGCCGCCAGTGTCGGGTGCTGCCATACGAAGTTGCTGGCGAGCTTCACGCCGAAGGCGGATTCCAGGCGGACGCGCAGTTCCATGGCCAGTAGGGAGTCGAAGCCGAGCGCCTTCAGCGGTGTTTGCGGGTCGAGGGTGTTGCTCCCCAGTCGCAGGACGGCCCGGATGTGCTCGGAAAGGAAGCCCTCCAGCGCGGTGCGGCGGGTCAGCCCGGCGGGCATGGCGGCAAGCCGGACGCGGATGTCGTCGGTGTTTTCCTGCTGGGCGTCCGTGGCGTCATCGCCGGGGCGCAGCAGCCGGAAAAGCGATGAATTGCGCCCGGCGTGTGGGAGCCAGGTGTCCGGTTCGCCGGGAATCACGCCGGTCTGCACCCGTCGGTGCACCAACAGAGCGTCCAGGGCTTGCAGCCCCTTTTCGGTGGGAATCGTGTGGTAGCCGCGGGCGGCGAAATCCGTGGCGGCACCGATTTCGCCCCACGGACCCCAGTTGACGGCCAGCGTGGGCAGTCCGCGGGCCGAGCGCCAGGCGGCGAATCCGTCCAGCCAGGCATTCGCTGCGGCGTAGGCGCCCTGGCCGGGGTTGCCCAGCAGTGAGGCCATCGACGAGAACACGGCGAACCAGTCGAGCGAGTACCCCGCGGTGGCGTGGTGCAGCTGCCATGCGCCGGTCACCTTGGGAGCCCACACCCGCCGCAACTGGTCATCGCGGATGTTGGTGATCGCGGCGTCGTCGAGGGTCATGGCGCAGTGCACCACGCCCCGCAGCGACAGGTCGTCGACCGTGGCCGCGGCCACCAGACGCTCGGCGGTGGCCGGTTCGGCGATGTCGCCCAGCGACACCGTGATCTTGGTGCCGCCGGCGGCCAACTCACCCAGCGTCTGCGAGGCCGCGGGGGAGGGCGGCGTACGGCCGTTGAGCACCAGGTGCCCCGCTCCCCGACCGGCCAGCCAACACGCGGTCGCCAGACCGAGACCGCGCAGGCCGCCGGTGACGATGTACGCGCCGCCGCGCTGCACGGCCAGCGGGCCGTCCGGGAGCACCGCGGCGGTCTCGCCGCGGTCCGGGACCGTCAGCACCAGTTTGCCGATGTGGCCCGCACCCGCCATCAGCCGGAACGCGTCGGTGGCCGCGGACAGCGGGAACGTCGTGCAGTACAGCGGTTTGAGCCGCCCCCTGGCGAACTCGGTGAGTACCTCCCGCAGTACCGTGGCGAACACCTCGGGCCGGGTCCTCTGCAGTCCGATGAGGTCGACCGCCCTCATGGTGATGTTGTGGCGGAACGGCGACAACCCCAGCGGCACATCGGAGATGATGTCGCGAACCCCCAGTTCGACGAAGCGGCCGAAGGGGCGCAGGGACTCCAGGCCCGCCCGGATCGCCGCACCGGACAGGGAGTTGAGGACCACGTCGACGCCTTCGCCTCCGGTGGCCTCCCGGACCCCGTCGCGGAAGTCCAGCGTCCGGGAGTCCATCACATGGGAGACGCCCATCGCGTGCAGATAGCGCCGCTTCTCCTCGCTGCCCGCGGTGGCCAGCACCTCGGCGCCCAGCAGCCGGGCGACGGCGATCGCGGCCAGGCCGGTTCCGCCGGTGGCCGAGTGGATCAGGACCCGTTCGCCTTCGGCGAGTTGGCCGATGTGGCGCAGGGCGTACCAGGCGGTGAGGAACGCGGTCGGCAGCCCGGCCGCGGCGACCGGTTCCAGCCCGGCGGGGATCGGTGCCACCGCTTCCGCGGGTACGGTGGCGAACGAGCCGAAGGCGCCGCCCCGCAGGTCGGCGGCGAGCACCTGGTCACCGACCCTGACATGGTCGACGCCCCGCCCCACCGCGGTGACCACCCCCGCGCACTCGAAGCCGATCCGGTAGCGGACCTCCTGGCCGCCGGGGAGCAGCCCCATGGCGGTCAGCACATCACGGAAGTTCAGTCCCGCCGCCACCACGCGCAGTTCGACCTCACCGGCTTCGGGCGAACGCCGTCCCGTCACGGCCAGTTCCAGGCTCTCCAGGTCGCCGGGGCGGCCCACCCGCAGCCGGAACCCGTCCACGCCGTAGTGCACCGTGCAGGCCGCGGCCCGGCCGCGCTCCTCGTCCGACAGCGGGGCGTAAGCCAGTTGGGCCACGTAGCGCCCGCCGCCGCGCAGCGCGACCTCGTCCTCGGCACCGCCCGCGAGCAGTTCCTCACTCACCGCCACCAGCTCGGCGTCATCCGGGTCGGCGTCCACCAGGGTCGCCCTCATGTCCGGGTGCTCGAACGCCAACACCCGTACCAGCCCGCGCACGGAGCTCTGCCCGAGGCACGGGGTGTCCCCGGGCTCCACACCATGGGCACCGCGGACCACCGCGTACAGCCGTGCCGGTTCCACCGAGTGGGCGGCGAGGGCCTGGGCGACGCCGAGCAGCCGCCGGGTGCGCCGCAGCGATTCGTCCGGGTCCTCACCCGACCGCGCCCCGCACACCAGCACCACGGCCCCGGGGGGTGTCGGGCGATCCATCAGCCGACCGGCGACCGACTCCCTGAAGGACTCCAGCCCCTCGTCGTCCAGCCCGGCATCCCAGACCTCGGTCTGCGCCCCGGCCCGCTCCATGGCGGCCGCGAGGGTCTGCGCGGAGCCGTCCGTCTCACCGATGATCAGCCAGTTTCCCGGCCGCCGCACCGGCTTGGACTCCGAGCGCGCGGTGCGCTGCCAGCCGACCTCCAGGAACCACTGGTCGACCTCGGAACCGTGCTGCGCGGTCCGGCGGGTGAACAGCAGCCCGTCGATGGCTAGCACGGGTCTGCCGACCTCGTCGAGCAGCCGAACGTGCCCGATGACGGCGTCATCGGTGACGTCGACGAGGCGGGCGTGGCAGTAGACGGCGGTGGTGGGATCGCCGAGGAGCCGCACCGCCTGCATCCGAACCGGCAGGATCAGGCCGCGATCGCCGTCCTCCTGGATCAGCTGCGCGACGACGAGTTGTGCGCACTGGTCGACGAGCACCGGATGGATCCGCAGTGCCACCTCCGGCGTCCGAGCGGCGGCGGGCACTTGCACCCGGGCCCAGAAGCTCTCGCCCTGACGGGACGCCCGCAGTTCCCTGACCCCGCTGAACGCCTGGCCGTGCTCAAGGCCCCTGGCCCGCAGGCTGCGGTACAGATCGGCGGGGTCGAGCGCCACCGGATGCCGAAGGGCCAGCGTGACCACGGAGGCGGCGTGCGGCTGCGGCGGCATGTACAGGCAGCGCAGCATGGCGGTGGCGTGCAGCACCCACGTGCCGTCGTGACCGCGGCCGAAGACCTCGCACCTGGCACGGTCCGCGGCGGCCAGGGTCACGGTCGTGCTGACCTCGGTCCGCTCCGCTAGCCGCAGCAGCTCGTGGAACCGCAGGTCGGTGACCTCCACCTGCTCGGGTTCGACATCGAACGCCTCGCACGCCGCGGTCAACGCCAGGGCGTAGTAGGCGGAACCGGGCAGGACCGGCTCGCCGTGCACCCGGTGGTCCGCCAGCCAGGGCAGCAGCGCCGTTCCGGCGTCGCCGTGCCAGCAGTGGCGTACCGGTTCACCGGGTACCTCCGTGTGACCGCCGGGCAGCGGGCCGCGCGTGCCGTCGGACGCGGTGTCGGTGCGGGGCGCGGAGACGTCGATCCAGTGGTGCTTCCGGTCGAACATGATGGTGGGCACGTCCGCGAGGTGCGCGTCCCCGTACAGCGTCGACCAGTCCACGGTCACGCCCGCGCAGTGCAGCGCGGCCAACTGGTGGCGGAATGTGGCCGGTTCGTGCTCACCGCGGCGCAGCGTGGGCAGTACCACCGGCTCGTCGACCAGGTCGATCAGGCACCGGTTGACGGAGTGGGTGACGACCGGATGCGGGGAGACCTCCACGAACACCAGGTGCCGGTCGGCCGCCGCGGCGGCCACCGCCGTGGTGAACCGGACCGGGCGCCGCAGGTTCGCGCACCAGTAGTCGGCGTCGAACGCGGGGACATCGCGTGGATCGTCCAGCACGGTCGAGTAGAAGGGGATGCTCGGGCGACCCGGCGTCAGATCGGCGCACGCCGCCCGTAGTTCGGCCAGCAGCGGTTCCACCTGGACGGAGTGCGAGGCGACGTCCACGGCGATCAGGGAGGCCGGGACGCCTCGCCGCTCCCAGGCGGCGACCAGCCGTTCCACCTCGTCGTTGTCGCCCGCCACGACGGTGGAGTCCGGTGCGGCGAGCACCGCCACCGTGACCGAGTCGGTGGCGGCGAGTTCGGCCTCCACCGCGTCGGCCGCCAGCCCCACCGTCGCCATGGCACCGAGACCGGCGATCCGGCCCAGCAGCGCGGACCGTCGGCAGATCACCCGTGCGCCGTCGGCCAGCGAGAGCGCCCCGGCCACCACGGCGGCCGCCACCTCGCCCATCGAGTGGCCGATGACCCCGGCCGGTTCGACGCCGTGCGCGCACCAGGCGGCGGCCAGCGCGGTCTGTACGGCGAACAGCACCGGTTGCACGGTGCCGCAGCCGTTCACCGGCTCGCCGCCGCGCACGATGTCCAGTACCGAGAAACCGGCCTCGGCGGCGATCAGCGCATCGGCCTCGGCGAGGGTGGCGGCGAAGGCCGGTTCGCTGTCCAGCAGGCCGCGTCCCATCCCCGCCCACTGTGAGCCCTGCCCGGAGAAGACCCACACCGGCCGCCGGGAGACCTCGGCGCCCACGGCCCCCGACACCACACCCGGATGTTCGCGCCCGGCGGCGAACGACCGCAGGGCGCGCACGAGTTCGCGACGGTAGGCGGTCGTCACGCCCAGTCGGCCGCGGCCCGGGCTGCGGCGCAGGGCCAGGGTGTGGGCGATGTCGCGCAGCGGCACCAGGGCGCCGTCGCCCTCGACCCAGTCGGCCAGACGGCACGCGGCGGCCGGTAGCGCGGCCGAAGACCCCGCCGGTACCAGGAAGACCTCCGGCGGTGTCGGCGTGGTCTGCCGGGGGCGCGGCACCTGCCGGTGCACCGACAGGTGAGATGCCTGTTCCAGTACGACATGGGCGTTGGTCCCGGAGAACCCGAAGGAGGAGACCGCGGCCTGCCGGGACGCGGTGCGTACCGGCCAGCGGGTGAGCTCGGTGGGGACGAAGAAGCGCGTTCCCTCGGCGTTGATGGCCGGATTCCACCGGCTGAAGTGCGCGTTGGGCGGGATCAGTCCATGGCGCAGACAGCTGACGGCCTTGATCAGACCGGTGATTCCGGCGGCCGGTTCCAGATGGCCCAGGTTGGTCTTGACCGACGTCAGGGCGCACCGGTCAGGACCGACGCCGTACACCTCGGCCAGGCTGGCGAACTCCATCGGGTCACCCACCGGGGTGCCCGTGCCATGCGCCTCGATCATGCCGACGTCGCGCGGGTCCACACCGGCCCGGCTGAGCGCCTCCTTGAACAGCGCCTGCTGGGCGGCGCCGGACGGCGCGGCCAGACCGTCGGACCGGCCGTCCTGGTTCACCGCGGAGCCGCGCACCACGGCCAGTACACGGTCCCGGTCCCGTACCGCGTCGGCCAGGCGCTTGAGCACCACGACGCCGCATCCCTCACCGCGGACGAAGCCGTCGGCGGCGGCGTCGAAGGTGTGGCAGCGACCCGTCGGCGACAGCATGCCCATCCTGGCGAACGACAGCGTGGTCCTGGAGTCGAACATCAAGGTGACGCCCCCGGCCAGCGCGAGGTCGCATTCGCCCGCGCGCAGCGCCTGGCAGGCCAGATGGACGGCGACCAGCGAGGACGAGCAGGCGGTGTCCAGGGCCACACAGGGACCGCGCAGCCCCAGCAGATAGGAGATCCGGCCCGCGGCGACGCAGTGCCCGTTCGTCAGGATCGAGCCTTCGAGTTCCTGGGGCTGCCCGGCCAGGCGGTCCATGTAGTCGGTGTAGCTGAGCCCGGTGAAAACCCCCGTCGGAGTGTCGTTCAGCCGGTCCGGCACCAACCCGGCGTGCTCCAGAGCCTCCCAGGTGACCTCCAGCAGTAACCGGTGCTGCGGGTCGAGCACATCGGCCTCGCGACCGGACACACCGAAGAAGTCCGCGTCGAAGCCCGCCACCTCCCGCAGGTATCCGCCCCGGGAGGGCACGGTGCGCTCGCCCCGTGCCGGACCGGGCCGCGGTGGCCACAGGTCCGCCCGCTCGCGCGGCGGCAGCCCCACCGCGTCGCGCCCCTCGGTCAGCAGCCGCCACAGCGCGGCGGGCGAGTCGACGTCGCCCGGCAGCCTGCACCCCATGCCGAGGACGGCGATCCGCTCCGGCCGTTCGCTGGTTGCGGGTGTCTGCTGGCGCATCGGGCTCTCCGTACGTTGTTCTGCGGCCCCACGCGGGCCGGGTGTGTCGAATCGGGGCTAGGCGGCATCCGGGGTGCCCAGCAGGATCGCGTTCTTCACGCCGCCGACCTGGTAGTTGAAGGTCAGCGCGTAGTCGAAGTCGAGCGGCCGGGTGTAGGCGCCCGGGACCGGGTCGAACGTCAGCCCGTCCGCGGGCTGTTCGCAGTTGGCGGTGGGGCACACCTCGCCCTGCTCCAGCATCAGCAAGGTCAGTGCGACACCGAGGCAGCCGGCCGGAGCCCCGTTGTGACCGAAGCAGCCTTCCTGGGAGGTCATCAGGACATCGGCGCCGGGCCCGTACAACTCCCGGATCGCGTTGGTCTCGAAGGCGGTCACCACGGGGTTGCCGTCGCTGCCGCCGTGCACGTACGGCACCTGCTCGATCCGCCAGCGTTCCCCGAGGCACCTGCGGACCGCGGTGACCAGTTCGGTGCCGGAGTCATCGCTGGCCAGCGGGTTCGCCAGGCCGTCCCGGCCCATGGCGCTGGCGAGCACCCGGCCGTACACCCGCGCGCCGCGCCGCTCCGCGTGCCGTCGGCTCTCCAGGATCACGGTCGCCGAACCCTCGCCGTGGTTGATGCAGTCGGCACGCCGGTCGTACGGCCGCATCAGGGAGTCGAACGACGGCAGCAGGTCGGGCATGCCGTCCGATCGGATGGTCTCGTACGTCTGCTGCGCACCCCGCAGCAGGCGCTGGATGTTCTGGATCAGACCGATGTTGAAGACGTCGACTCCGGTCACCACCGCGATGTCGACGTCCCCGCCCGCGATCATGCGCTGGGCGTTGCCGACCTGCACGGCGGAGGAGGCGCAGCCGCACGACACCGTGAAGACGGGGCCGGTGGAGCGGGTCAGCGCTCCCTGCACCAGTGCGACATCGGATGGGGTCACGGCCTGCTCGGCCGCGACGAACAACTCCATCGCCTCCAGCGCGGTGGTCTTCTCGGGGTCGGCCCGCTGCACCGAGAGATAGCTTTCGATGTTGGCGTCCACTCCGCCGCGTCCGACCAGCAGCGCGGCCTCGCTCAAGTCACCGGCGCGGAAGTCGAGTTCGGCGTCCGCGCAGGCTTCCGCCATGGACACCAGACCGAAGCGGTGTGCGGTGGTGTAGTGCCGGGAGAAGAACGACGGAATGTCCGGAAGCCGTTCTTCGAACATCGCGGGGGACAGGTTCACCGCGCCGTAGTAGATCTCGTCCCGCACCAGGCAGGTGCTGCCGCGGGAGGCGATGTGCCACACCTCTCCCGGGGTGAACACGGGCTCGAGGGGGCCGGGCAGGCAGAAGCCCATTCCGGTGACCACGGCATCCCGTGCGCCGCCGCCGTCTCCGGCGGTCCCTGCTGAAGTGCTCACGGCGCGCTCCTGAGGCAGAGGGGATTCATCATCGTGGCTCCTGCGAGTTTTCGATCTACGGCGTTGTTGGAATGTGGACATGTCCTACTCTGCGATGAAGGTGCGGTAGCACCATCGGTAGACGGGGACCTGCTCGCCAGCTAATTCGGAGTATTCGCCCGCGAATTCGTAGTGCTCGTACCCGTTGCCTGCCGGTACCTTGATCTGGTCACGGCACTCTTCTGCTGGGGCTGCCCATACCCGTGGAGTCCCGGCCGGACCGCCGGCGAGCACCACATATTTGTATCGAGACATGGCGTGCGCCTCTCGGTGGATCGGGTAGCAGCCCCCATGCACCGACCCGGATTTTGACATAAATAACGTTACCGCCCTGGAGTATTGACCGGAAGGTTGTGCGGGAGGTGTTTCCGGTGGCCCGGGGTGTGCGGGTGGTGAATTCGGTACATGATGTCTGTAGAGCTTCCTGTCAAGTTTTCGTTGGCCCATGAAAGTAATTGGTGGAAAGAAATAAGGGTGCCCTCCCTCGGAGAAGAGCACCGTCGATGTGAACGAGGCCGTCCCGCGATGTCAGATCGTGGGGGGCGCGACGCGGGCGTAGGCCACCGCGGGACTCGTGCCGCCCGGGGTGACCACGCTCACGCCGACCGGTCCGGCAGTGCCTGACGGGGCGGTGGCGACGATGTGCGTGTCCGATACGACGGTGAACGCGGCGCGCACCGCGCCGAAGAGGACGGCGGTGGTCTGGGTGAGGTTGGTGCCGGTCAGGGTGGCCGAGTCGCCACCGGCCAGCGACCCTTGGGTGGGGCTGACAGCACTGAGGGTGGGCGCTACGAGGTAGCCGTAGGGGATCGGGTTGCTCGTGCCGCCCGCGGTGGTGACGGTGATCCGGGTGGATCCGGCGCTGCCGGGCGGCGCCTGCGCGGTGAGTCGGGTGTCCGAGACGGCCGTGAACGAAGCGGCCGACGTGGCGCCGAACCGTACGGCCGTGGCCTCGATGAGGTGACTACCCGTCAGGGTAGCGGTGTTCCCGCCCGCCAACGGTCCGGAGCTCGGGCTGACGCCGCTGAGGACCGGTGCGTTGACGTAGAAGTAGCTGGGCCCCGCGGCGCTGATGCCGGCCGGAGCCGTGACGTTGACACTGGCGGGACCGGCGGATCCCGGCGGTGCCACGGCGGTGATCTGGGTCGCGGAGACCACGGTGAAGGAGAGCGCCGCGGTGGCACCGAAGAGCACCGCGGTGGCGCCGGTGAACCCGGTGCCGGTCAGGGCGACGGTGTTCCCGCCGGAGGTCGGCCCCTGGTCGGGGCTCACGCCGCTCGCCACGGGCAGCGCGGCGTACGCGTAGGAGATCCCGTCGCCGGCGCCGCCGCGGGTGGCGACGGTGATCTGGACGGTACCGGTACCAGCGGGCGCGACGGCCGTGATGTGGATGTCGGAGACAACCGTGAACGATGTCGCCGCCGTGCCGCCGAAGCGCACCGCGGTGGCGTTGGTCAGACCCGAACCGGTGAGGGTGACGGTGTTTCCGCCCGCCACCGGACCGGAGGTGGGGCTGACAGAGGTGAGCGTGGGTGCGGGCACGGTCGCATAGCCGTAGACGACGAACTGGGCGCTGGTGCCGCCGGGGGTGGTGACGGTGACCTGGACGGCGCCGGTCCCAGCGGGAGCGACGGCGGTGATCCGCGTGTCGGAGTTGACGGTGCAGCCGCTCGCCGCCGTGGCACCGAAGCGGACGGCGGTGGCGCCGGTGAATCCCGTGCCGGTGATGGTCACACCCGTGCCACCCGCGGTGGATCCCGACGAGGGCGAGACTGAGCTGACCGTGGGGGCGGGTCCGGCCAAGGGCGAAGTGGCGGCGGAAATCGGCGAGTTCGGGCTGGGATTCACGGCCGTCTCCCTTCGAGCAGGGTGCGCCCCGATCGGCTGGGAGAGCCGGACCGGACTCCAGCCGAGGGGAGCGATGGGACCTGCCCGGGCGGGGGAGAGGGATACCCCGCCCGGGCAGGTGGTTCCGCGGGCCTTGTGCACCGCTGCCGGACCGTCAGCGGCCTGGACGCCGGCTCAGATGCCGGGCCCGGCGACGTAGGCGAAGCCGGCGGCCGCGGAGGCGGTGCCACCGGTGGTGACGACGCTGACGGTCTGGTCACCGGCGGTCCCGGGCGGGGTGACCGCGGCGATCTCCGTGTCGCTGATGACGCTGAACGGGGCCGCCGCGCCACCGATGATGACCGACTGGGTGGTGGTCAGTCCGGTGCCGGGGATGGTCACCGCGGTACCGCCGGACGTCGGACCCGAGTTGGGGCTCAGCGTGCCGATGGTCGGCGTAGCGACGTATGTGTAGGTCAGGCCGTTGCCGCTGCCGCCCGCGGCGGTGACGGTGACGCCCACCGAGCCGGCCGCGGTCGCGGCCGGGACCGTGACGTTCAGCTGGCTGTCGGACACCACGGTGGGTACCGCGGTGTTGGCGCCGAACGAGACGCTGGTGGTCGTGGCCAGGCCGGTGCCGCTGATGGTGACGGTGTTGCCGCCCGCCGTGGGACCGGAGCTGACGCTCAGGCCGGCCTTGGACGGCGCTCCGACGTAGTAGAACGACACCGGGTTGCTGGTACCGCCGGGGGTGGTCACGGTCACCCCGACGGTACCGGTGGCGGCCGGCGACACGACGTTGACATGGGTGTCGTCCGGATTGCTCACGATGGTGGCCGGCTTGGTGCCGAAGTGCACCGCGGTGGTGCCGGCGAGGCCGGTGCCGGTGATGGCGACCGTCGTACCGCCACCGGTGGAGCCCTGGTTGGGTGAGATAGGCATGGGAGGCCTCCTACGTTGACCGGGGTGAGTGGGGGACGAGGCGCCGACAGGCCGTCGCCGCCCGCGGTGGGTGCCAGCGGATGGGCGGTGCATCCCACGACCCCTGCGGTACGGCGTCGGATTCGTCAGCCGGGGCAGCCGGGGACGCTGCCTGCTGGTGTGCAGTCGTCCGGGGTGTTGCCGCTGACCGTGCTCGCCGGCAGGCTCACCGCTCCGGAGTTCTGGTAGGTGCCGCCGCCGGTGAAGGTGGTGGTGTTGCCGGTGACGCTGCTGGCCGCCAGGGTGACGGTGCCGTTGTCCGTGTAGATGCCGCCCCGGCGACGGCGGAGTTGCCGGTCACCGAACCGGAGACCAGCGACACCGCGCCGCCCCGGTTGGGGATGGTGGTGTTCAGCCCCACCATGTTGATCGGGGTGGTGATCGGCGGCAGTCCGTCCGGTCCGTCCGTCCCGCTGCCATGGGCGCTGGTCGGTGTGTAGGTGCAGAACGGAGCCAGCGCCAGGGTGTCTCCGCCGTTCGCGTTCGCCATGCTGATCGAGGTCACCAAGGACGTCTCGTCGCACAGCACCGGAATCTGCGCGTGGGCGGTGGTCGGAATCGCGGCCGGTCCTGCGGCCAGGGAAGCGGCGCCGATCACAGACCGGAGGTTGCGGACGGTTGGCATAACCCCCCCAAATGAGGTTTGCGGGTGCCGCCGCATCAGCCGGTGCCGACGAACGACACCGGCTGATGGATCCAAGTCCTCTACCGAGGGTGCCCATAGCGGCAACATGGCCGCACCGCCGCCAGGCTCCTGGTCGGGTCAGCGGGTAGGCCGGCTGCCACTCCCCCCGGAGAGGATGGGCGGCCCACCGGTTTGGATGTGTCCAGTAATTCACCGGAGCGAATTGCCAGCAATGGCCTCGACGTGAAGTCACCCGAATGGAAGAGCGTGTGGCGTCCGAGAATTCCGCGTACCACCATACGCACCACGGTAGTGAGCCCCGCCACCGGCGCTTCCGGCGGATAGGGCGGAGCGCGGCAACTGCATTGCCCTATAAGGGAATTATGGACTATCGGCGAAGAGGAAGGGGGCCGGACTCGGGCAGGGCCGCCAGTTCTTTGCCGAGTGGATTCCACGAGTCGCCGTAGAACGGGCCCTTCCCGCTCCGGCGGCGACCGCCGCCCACTGGGTGCCGACGAAGTCCGTCACCGCCGCCCTCGCTACGGGCGGTGTAGCGCCTGGGCCGCTGTCCCAGGGGTGAGCCGCGTCTCACCCGGGGTGGCCGCTCTTGTCTATGCAACGAGTTGCATAGCAGGATGCCGTCATGGCACTAGAGCACGCCATCCTCGTCTCGCTGCTGGAGCAACCGGGGTCCGGCTACGAGCTGGCCCGGCGGTTCGACCGTTCCATCGGGTACTTCTGGACCGCCAGCCACCAGCAGATCTACCGCGTCCTGGGGCGCATGGAGCGGGACGGATGGATCGAGGTCCGCGAGGTGCGCCAGGACGGGCGGCCGGACAAGAAGGTGTACTCCGTTGCCGCGCCCGGCCGGAGCGCGCTGTCCGCCTGGCTGGCCGAGCCGGTGGAACCGGAGAGCGTCCGCCACAGCTTGGCGGTGAAGATCCGGGGTGCCGCGTTCGGTGATCCGGCCGGGCTGATCGCCGAGACCGAGCGCCATCGCGCGGTGCACGCCGAGCGGCTCGCCCACTACCTCGCGGGGGAGCGACGGGACTTTCCGGACTCCGCCCTGCTGGACGCGGGCCAGGAACTCCAGCACGTCGTGCTCCGTGGCGGCATCGCCTACGAGCGGATGACCCTCGCCTGGCTCGACGACGTGCTCGCCACGCTGCGCCGCCTCGGCGGCGCCGATCCCGACACGCACTGAGACCCGCGCGGAGACACCCCTCCCGCCCCTCGTACCGAAAGGCGCCCAACTGATGGCCGACGCCCTGCTGTTCAACCCGCGCACCTACGACCCGACCCACTTCGACGCGGAAACGCGCCGACTGCTGCGCGCCACCGTCGAGTGGTTCGAGGAGCGCGGCAAGCGCAAGCTCGTCGAGGACTACCGCAGCCGTGCCTGGCTGGAGGACTTCCTGCGGTTCTCCGCCAAGGAGGGGCTGTTCGCCACCTTCCTCACCCCCGCCACCGATGGCGGCGGTCAGCCGGACAAGCGCTGGGACACGGCGCGAATCGCCGCGCTGAACGAGATCTTCGGCTTCTACGGCCTGGACTACTGGTACGCCTGGCAGGTCACCATCCTCGGCCTGGGACCGGTCTGGCAGAGCGACAACGCCGACGCCCGCGCCCGGGCCGCCGAACTCCTCGACCAAGGCGAGGTGTTCGCCTTCGGACTCTCCGAGAAGGCGCACGGCGCGGACATCTACTCCACCGACATGGTGCTCACCCCCAACGCCGACGGCGGCTTCCACGCCACCGGCTCCAAGTACTACATCGGCAACGGCAATGCCGCGGGACTCGTCTCCGTCTTCGGCCGCCGCTCCGACATCGAGGGCCCCGACGGCTATGTCTTCTTCGCCGCGGACAGCCGCCACCCGGCGTACCACCTGGTCAAGAACGTCGTCGACTCCTCCAAGTACGTCAGCGAGTTCCGGCTGGAGCGCTACCCCGTACGCGCCGAGGACGTGCTGCACACCGGACGCGCCGCCTTCGACGCCGCCCTCAACACGGTCAACGTCGGCAAGTTCAACCTGTGCACCGCCTCCATAGGCATCTGCGAGCACGCGATGTACGAGGCCGTCACCCACGCCCACAACCGGGTGCTCTACGGCCGCCGGGTCACCGAGTTCCCCCATGTGCGCCGCGAGTTGACCGATGCCTACGCCCGGCTCATCGGCATGAAGCTGTTCAGCGACCGAGCCGTCGACTACTTCCGCAGTGCCGGCCCGGACGACCGCCGCTACCTCCTGTTCAACCCCATGACCAAGATGAAGGTGACCACCGAGGGCGAGAAGGTCATCGACTTGATGTGGGACGTGATCGCCGCCAAGGGCTTCGAGAAGGACACCTACTTCGCACAGGCCGCCACCGAGATCCGCGGCCTGCCGAAGCTGGAGGGCACGGTCCACGTCAACCTCGCCCTGATCCTCAAGTTCATGGGCAACTACCTGCTCGCTCCCGCCGAGTACGCTCCCGTCCCCAGCCGCCTCGACGCGGCCGACGACACCTTCCTCTTCCACCAGGGCCCGGCCCGTGGGCTCGGCGCCATCCGCTTCCACGACTGGCGCACCGCCTACGACGCCCACGCGGGCCTGGCCAACGTGGCGCGATTCCGTGAACAGGCCGACGCGCTCTGCGCCTTCGTCACCACCGCCGCTCCCGACGAGAACCAGAGCAAGGACCTCGATCTGCTGCTCGCCGTCGGGCAGCTCTTCGCGCTGGTCGTCCACGGCCAGTTGATCCTGGAGCAGGCACAGCTGACCGGACTCGACCACGATGTGCTGGACGAGCTGTTCGGCATCCTCGTGCGCGACTTCTCCGCCTACGCGGTGGAACTGCACGGCAAGGAGTCCGCCACCGGGGCCCAGCAGCAGTGGGCGCTCGGCGCGGTCCGCCGCCCGGTGGCCGATCAGGACCGTACCGCCCGTGTCTGGGCCCAGGTCGAGGCCCTGTCGGGCGCCTACGAGATGAGGCCGTAGCGCCGCTGTTCCGGCCCGGGCGTTCAGCGTCCGGGCCGGGTGCCGGTGAACCGAGCGGGGCCGAATGCCGTACCACTGTTCGCAAGGTCGCACGTGTGACGCACGACGCCCGCACCGTTAGCCGGATACCGCGAAGGATCACCCGATGAGCGATCAGAGCAGCCTTCCGATCTCGACCCTCCCCGACGGCGGCGCCGAACTGCATGTGGTGCTCCACCTCCGCTGGGAGGACATCGCCGCCCTCGGCCGTGAGGCGGGTCGACTGGCCGCCCAGTTGAAGCGCCCGGTCAGCCTGGACGAGGCGGCCAGCCAGAAGCTGAGTACCCGGCGGACCTCCACGGCCGCGTCGAAGGAGCGCACGGAGCCCGCCGCGACCGCGTCCCGGATGGCCCTGGCGTCCACTGCGCCCGCGGAACCGGCCAGGGAGTGGGCAACCGGGGCCGCCGCCACCGCTTCGGCGGCCACCCGTTCGACCGGCGGGACCACCAGTGAGGTACGGGGGCCGTTCGACCCTCCCGCCAAGCTCTCCTCCCTGGCCGCAACGGCCGTCGACCCGGGGCGCGCGACCGGTTGAGAGCGACCGATGGAGCGGTTAGCCCATTAGTGTGATGTGCGTAAAATTTTACTGACGGTGCGCCAGGCAAGTTCCGCGGGGGCGTCCCCATCGCCCCCACCGGCGGTTCACCCTGTGGAAACCATCGGTTGTCGAGGGCCGTTCAAACTGACACCATGATGCTCAGCCGCCACCCGGACACCGGGGCCTGGAGACGGGCCGAGATGGCGGTGACAGGCAGCGACCCCAATTTGTAACGCTAGGTAACGGTATGCGCTTGTTGGCCCCCCCAAGGCCACGCGCTCTGGCGAGTTGTGTCTGGAGTCCTGCTCCGCGCGGCATCGGCGTTACCCGCGGTTGTTCCCCGGCGGTCGTGGTCGAGAACCCCCCACGAAGCGGACCGATAGGTTTTTCCATGTATTTCGCTCGCTCGGATCGGCAGGTGCGGCAGTGACCGCGGTGATGACGCGGCCGCGCACCGCTGACCAGTCCCCACAGCGCGAACAGCCGCTCCCGAGGACCGCGCTCCCGTCCCTCACCGGGATGCGGTGGATGGCCGCGCTGCTGGTTTTCGGACTGCATGTGCACAATTTCGGCTACTTCGGAGGCGAGGGCCAGGGATTTATTTCCTGGGGATTCGACGCGGGTGACACCGGTGTGTCCTTCTTCTTCGTCCTGTCCGGTTTCGTGCTCATGTGGTCGGCGCGCCCGCGGGACAAGGTCACCAGCTTCTGGCGGCGGCGTTTCGCCCGCATCTACCCGGTGCACCTGGTGACCGTCGTGATCGCGCTGCTGATGGCGTACACCATGGCGCCGAAGATGCAGCCGACCGGTGCGGAGGCCGCGGCGAACCTGCTGCTGGTGCACTCCTGGACGTATGCCTGGTGGCAGGCCCTCGACCCGGTCAGCTGGTCGCTCGCCTGCGAGGCGTTCTTCTACGCGCTCTTCCCCGCCCTGGCGTGGGCGCTGCGGCGGCTGTCGCCGCGCGGTCTGGCGGTGCTGGTGGTCGGCTGCGTCATCACCGTGATGGCCCTGCCCTGGGTGAACACCCACTTCGAGCTGGGCTGGCACATCTACTCCTTCCCGCTCGCGCGGGTGCCGGAGTTCATCCTCGGCGCGGCCAGCGCCCGCCTGGTGCTCCTCGGGCGCTGGCGCGGACCGGGGCTCGACGCTTCCCTGGCCCTCACGATCACCGGGTACTTCCTGGCCGCTCGGCTCGGCGGTGCTTCCGAGCACGTGGCCGGGACCATCATCGGCTTCACCCTGCTGCTGCCGGCCGCCGCGATCGCCGATGTGAAGGGCGAGCCCTCGATGTGGCGGCGCCCGCTCCTGGTCCGGCTCGGTGAGCTGTCCTTCGCCTTCTACATGATCCACCTGCTGGTGCTGTACGCCGGTGCGCGCCTGTTCGCCTCCTCGCCACACCTTCCGGCGCTTGAGGCGGTACCCGCCGCGGCGGTCGCGTTCACGGTGTCGCTGGCCCTCGCGTGGGTACTGTACGAGGGCGTGGAGCGCCCTGGGCGGCGACTGCTGCTGACTCCGCTGACTTCGGTGTCCGCCGCCCGCAAGGCCGCCACCGCCGGAGCCAAGGAGGCCTGAGGTGGGCAGAGCAGGTGTGCGGGCGGGCGTCACGGGGGTGGCGATCATCGCCCTGACGCTGCCGTTGACCAGCAGCGGAGCTACGCAGCCCACGGGGCCCGCCGCCTCCGCCCGCCGGGGCTGCCCCCCGGTGCCGCCCCCGCCGCGTGTTCCGGCGGGGGGAACCACGGTGGTCGTCGGAGCCTCGATCGCGGTGGGGTTCCATACCTCGGGGGGAGAGCGGACCGCCTGGCCGCATCTGATCGTTGCCCGGCTACGGCACGACCATGTGCCGGTGGCCGTCGTCAACGACAGCATCAGCGCCGCCCGCCTGCTGGCCGACACCCCCGGTCATCCCTGCACCAGCGCACTGCATCGCGAGGGACGCGCGTTGGCGGTCCGCGGCGTCGGCACTCTGGTCCTGACCGACCTGATCAACGACATCCAGCAGACCCCGCACGTCTACGACCCGCACGAGATCACCGCGGGGCTCAGGGAGTTCGTGGCCAAGGCGCACGCCCGCCATGTACGCGTGGTGGCGGGCACGATCGCACCGTACGGCGGCTTCCCGGCCTATGAGCCGGCGGGCGAGCGGACACGGCGCGCGGTGAACGAGTTCATCAGGCACAGCGGCCTATTCGACGGAGTCTTCGACTTCGACGCCATTGTCCGGGATCCGCGTCAACCCACCAGAATGCGCCCGGAATACGATTCGGGGGACCATCTGCACCCCGATGACGCGGGCCAACGGGCCATGGCCCGCAGCATTCCGCTGGGTCTGCTGAGGCCTCCCGCCGCCCACGGATAATCGCCGATGCTGGGCAACTTCCCCCGGGAGTACGCCACTTCGCGCTCCGCGTCGCCATGCCCCGGCGGTCACGCGAGCGTCGCAGCTCACGGGGGCGCCGCCGGTGGTGGCGATGCACTCCGGGAAGTGCGCCGGATCGCGGACGGCGAGTATTCGTCGGGCTCGCACGCGGCCTCATCTCGTGCTGCAAATAAGGCAACATGAACACCTCATCAGGTGTATTGGCCGTTGAGTGACATGGAAAACCGTCGATAGACGGACTTTCCCGCCGAGCGATAGGACTTCACGGCCGGGTGGGAGTCGGAGTCGTATTCCTGTGCGCTTGGCCCGGTTCCGCGGGCCGGATCCGGACCATCGCCGACCTGGCCGCTCAAGTGAGTGGTCAGGCGTGGGCGGGGGTGAAGGTGATCCGCCGGTCGGTGGGCGAGTAGCCGCTCACGGTGACGGTGGGCCCATGGGTGGGCAGCGAGGGGTCGGGGAACCCCGCCGCGACCGGCTCAAGCCCCTCCGCCCGGCGGTCGACCGTACGGAACGACGGCGGGAACGGCGCCGCTGACTCGATCAACCGCTGGTAGAACTCAAGCCACTTGGTCTGGTCGAAGGTGACGGCGGCGATGACCCGGCCCTGGCACCCGTACACCCCGGTGAAGCGCCGCTCGGTGAGCGATCCCTGGGCGACCAGGAGCTGCTCGCCCATCGGCGGCACGCCGACGGACTTGATGTTGACGCCGAACTGGGAGGACCAGAAGGCCGGTACCCACAGATGCGGGCGGCGGTCCGCGCTGGCACTGATCATGTTGTGGGCGGCGATCTCCGCCTGGGCGACGGCGTTCCCCCAGTGTTCGAGCGAGAGGAACTGGTACCCGAAGAGCGGATGCGGGGAACGGGCGACGTCGCCCGCCACGAAGACGTCGTCGGTGACGATGCCCCGTACGTCGAAGGCCCGGCACCCGGCGTCGCAGGCGATGCCCCGCGGCCCCGCGCCCAGGCCGGATCCGGCCAGCCACTCGGTGTTGCGGGTGGCCCCGAGGCAGATCACCGCCACGTCCGTGTCGACCGTGCTGCCGTCGGACAGGTGGGCGCACCGCAGCCGTCCGGCGGGGTCGCCCTCCAACCCGGTCACCATGACGCCGCAGCGCAGGTCCACGCCGTGATCGCGGTGCAGCGTCGCGGCCACCTCGCCGACCACGCTGCCGAGAGCGCCCACCAGCGGAGCCGCCCCGCGTTCTGCGACGGTGACCGGCAGGTCCCGCTCACGGCAGGCGGAGGCGATCTCGGAGCCGGTGAAGCCCGCACCGATCACCAGCACCCGGCGGGGCCCGGCCGCCAGCCGCCGGTACAGCTGGGCCGTGTCGTCGCGGGTGCGCAGCGTGAAGACCCCGTCCAGCTCGACTTCCTGTGGGTGCGGCCACGGCCGGGCGCGGACACCGGTGGTGATCAGCAGCCGGTCGTACTCGACCTCCTCGCCGTCGGCCAGCCGCACCCGCTTGGCGGACATGTCCAGCCCGGTGGCCGCCACACCGAGCCGCCACTGTGCGTTGAGCGCGCTGTGCCGGGGCAGTGCGGTGTGCTCCGCTGCCGCCCGGCCGAGCAGGACCTGCTTGGACAGCGGCGGACGGTCGTACGGCTGGTACCGCTCATCGCCGATCAGCGTGAGCGAACCGGTGAAGCCCTGCTCCCGCAGTGTCTCCGCGGCGCGCAGACCGGCCAGTGACGCGCCCACGATAACGATCCGGCCCTTCCGCCTGAGCGCCTCCAAGTACCCGTCAGCGGACATCTCGGGCACCCTTCGCCGACGCCGGGGCTGCGTCCTGGTCCTCCACCAGGATGGCCTGGACCGGACAGGCCGTGGCGGCACGCCGCACCTGCTCCCGCTGTGTGTCGTCGGCGTGCGGGTCGTACAGCAGAGCCTCGTCGCCGTGCATGGTGAACACGTCCGGCGCGAGGAAGGCGCACTGCGCGTACCCCTGGCATCGGTTGAGGTCGACGACAAGCCTCATGGGGTCTCCGCTCCTTCAGCAGCTCGGTCCGTCAGGGCCCGTCAGGCCCGCCCGCGAGACGACCGGGGCGGCGGACAGTCCTCGATCCAGGATGGAAGATCCGTTCCGGCTCCGCGCGCACAGCTGAGCCAAACGGAGTGCGCCAGGAGCGGCGGATTTCCCCGATCGGCCTTGGGCTAGGGTGATGGCGTGCCAGTTCGTGGGAGTCGGGAGACGGAAATGGCGCAGCAGGCGCGAGCGATCCGGACCAAGCGGACGATTCTGGAGGCCGCGGCGGAGGTCTTCGACGAGTTTGGCTACGAGGGCGCCAGTACGACCGAGATCATCGCCCGAGGGGGATTCACCCGGGGCGCGCTGTACTTTCACTTCCCCTCCAAGGAAGCGCTCGCCGACGCGGTGATGTCGGCCCAGTCCGAGTGGCTCGTGCCCCCGGTCCGGAAGCTCAAGTTGCAGACCGTCATCGACCTCACGCTGCATTTCGCCGAACGGCTGCGTACCGATGTGGTGCTGCGGGCGGCTGTTCGGCTCAGTGTTGAGCAGGCATCCAACAAGAACCCGAACCGGGCGCCGTACCAGGAACCGATGAACCTCATCGAGGAACTCCTGAAGGAGGCCCGGGACACCGGTGAGCTGCTGCCCGGAGTGGAGCCGGAGGAGGTGGCCAGGGTACTGGTGGGCGCGTTCACCGGCATTCAGATCATGTCCCAGGTGTACGACCGGCGGCAGGGGCTGCCGGGCAGGATCTCCGTGTTGTGGAAGTACCTGCTGCCGTCCTTGGCGGTGCCCGACCTGGTGCCCCATCTCAGTGCCGACCCCGAGCGCGGGGTGGGGGACGCGCCGGACGCGCCGCTGCTGGAGGGCGCGGTCGGCACCGCTTACGGCCGTGCGCCGACGCGGGCCTAGCCGCCGCTCGGGACCGATCGGTAACGAGAGGTCGGCTCGGACACACCGTGGTTCACACAACGAGGGAGACCAAGCGCGGTTCGCACAGGGACCAGCGGCCCATTGCGAGGTTCTCGTCGAGGCGGCTCCGTCCCGGGTCTGGGAGCTGGTCACCGACATCGGCCTGGCTGCCCGGCTGAGTCCCGAACTGCGGCGAGTGGAATGGCTTGACGACGCCACCGCCCCCGCGCTGGGCGCGCGCTTCGCGGGGTTCAACCACCACCCGATGCTGGGTGACTGGCGGACCGTCTCGCAGATCGTCGAGCTCAGCCCGCAGCGCGTCTTCGGCTGGGTCGTCATGGACGCGCACGGCCGCCACGGGGAGCCCGCCCAGGACCCGTCGAAGCCGCTGGCGACCTGGCGGGGCGATGCCCGCCCCGGTCTGCGAAGTGTGCGGCAGGGATGACCGGATAGGGCCGGTCCGGCCGCGCTGGAACCCGGACGAAGTGGTCTTTCTGTGTAAGACCTGCTCGCCGTGGGCGGGCGCCGCTTCTCCCCGGTAGTCAACGGCTCGCGGACGGCCCGCGGGTGTTCGGCGTGCCACGCTGGCGGCAAATTCGAACACACTCTTCTCCAGGCGACATGAACATGCCATCATGCGAATGGTTTTGACGTGTGCGCGGCAAGCGGGCTTCGCTCGTCGCCCGCACACGCGACCCTCCCCCCACGGAAGGCCATCGCATGTCCCGGAAACGCCTGGCGGGCATAGCCGCCGGGGCGGTGGTCGCGGTTGCCGCGGCCACGCTCCCACAAGCCTCATTAGCCGCCGCCCGCACCAACTCCCCGCAGACCGCCGACAGCACCGCTCAGGACAACGTCGTCGTCTACCGCGTCCCCACCCACCGTCCGCAGGACGCCCAGACGCTGATGAGCAGAGGGTACGACCTCATGGAGCGCCGCCAGGGCAACGACCTGTTCGTGCTGGGCGACTCCACGACGGGCATTCAACTGAGCCGCCTCGGCTTCGCATCGACGGCCGTCAAGACGATGAAGCGGCCAACCGCCCACAAAACGACCGGAGCTCGCGGCCCGGCGGACACGAACGGCACGTACGACGGCGGCTACCACACCGTCGACGCCCAGTACGCACACATGGACCAGGTTGCCTCGCAGCACCCGGACATGGCCACCGTCGTGACGTACGGGCAGTCCTGGCTCAAGCAGAGCGGAAGCGGCGGCCATGACCTCAAGGCCATCTGTGTCACCAAGATGAACCAGGGCGACTGCCGGCTAAATCCGAACTCGCCCAAGCCCCGCTTCTTCCTGATGAGCCAGATCCACGCCCGGGAGATCACCACCGGAGAGGTCTCCTGGCGCTGGATCGACGAGCTGACGAACGGCTACGGCAAGGACCCGGACATCACCAAGCTCATGGACTCCACCGAGATGTGGGTGGTACCGATCGCCAACCCGGACGGCGTCGACATGGTCGCGCAGGGCGGCGACAACCCCGTACTGCAGCGCAAGAACGCCGACGACTCCAACGGTTCGTCCTGCGGTTTCGGCGGCCAGGTCGGCGTCGACCTCAACCGCAACGCGGGTACCCACTGGGGCGGCCTGGGCACCTCGAACCAGCCCTGCGACGAGGTCTACCTCGGCCCGGCCGCGGACTCCGAGGTGGAGAACACCGCACTGGAGGGCCTGTTCCGCCAGCTCTACCCGGCGGTTCGCACCGGCAGCGGCGAGAGCGACCCGGCGCCGGCCGACGCCCGGGGCATGATGATCACTCTGCACAGCGACGCCAGCATGGTCCTCTTCCCGTGGGAGTACGACCACACCGTCCACACGGGGAACGACGCCGCGCTGCGCGGGCTGGCCGGCCGGCTGGGGTCCATCACCGGATACCAGTCAGGACAGGCCGGCGAGATCCTCTACGACGCGTCCGGCGGCACCGACGACTGGACCTACGACAAGCTCGGCCTGGCCAGCTTCACCATCGAGATCGGCGATGTCGACGGCCGTGGCTGCGACGGGTTCACACCGCCGTACTCCTGTCAGGACAGCTACTTCTGGCCCAAGATGAAGCCCGCTTTGATGTACGCGGCGCAGCACGCCACCGCGCCGTACCAGACGGCGGCCAACGCCGCACCGCACAGGCGCTGAACGGCACCTGGACCGGAGCGGGGCCTGCACGGCTCCGCTCCGGACCGCGGGTGGCGACTGTCAGGACGCGGCGAGCCTTCCCTGGCCGAAGAGCCGGCGCTCGTCATGCAGGGCGAACGGGGTGGTCCGCAGGTCCACGATCTGGATGCCGAAGATCTTCAGCTGCAGCATCAGTTCGGTCTTCAGGTCGTACCCGGCGGACAGCGCCCAGGCGGGCTTGCCGTCGGTGGCCCCGGCCCCGCCCTTGAGGTAGACGGAAAGATCGCCGCCGACGCCCGCCGTGCCGTACAGGAACACCTTGGCCTGGGCCCCGACGCGGGCCGTCGCGGTGGCCGCCCCGTCGATCCGCGGTCGGCCGCCCTCGGTGCGCTGCCGCGCCTCATGCAACGGCTGCCACCCCTGCGCCCGGCTGTACTGCGCCCCGATGGTGAACGAGCCGATGGTGTGCTGCTCGGCGTCGAGCACGATACGGCCGTCCGCGGTGAACCGGTAGGAGAAGGTCACCTCGGCGCTGACCACCACCGGTACCGGCCCCACCCAGAAGGTGTGTTGACCGGTCACCGCGGCGAGCGGTATCGCGACGGTCCCGGTGTCCGCGGACCCCGGGACCTTGCCGTGCACACTCCAGCCGTACGAGTACGAGCCGCCGATCCCGACCGCGGCCCGCTCCGGAAGGATGTCCTGGGCACTGCGCCTGTCGTACCGGAAGGTCAGCTCGGGGCTGAAGTCCACCTCTCCGGCCAGCCGTGCCGCAGACCGATCCGTCGCCTCCACCCCCTTGGGCAGCGGCACGTTCAACCCCAGGCGCAGCGTGGCCAGTTGCTTCACGGTGTCCAGCGACGGACCGGACGGGGTCGGCGCGCTCTCCTTCGGCGTACCGGCCTCGGCCGGTGTGGCGGCACGGCTCGGTGTCGGTGTTCCGCTGGCGGTGGGAGCCTGCGGTGTGTCGGACCCCGTCACCTTCGCGGTGACGCCGGGCGACAGCGTCCTGACCCGCAGCTGGCGGGCGGTCAGCGAAGTCCGCTTGTCCACCTCCTGGTTGCCGAGCAGTTCGGAGATGGTCGCCGGGGCTGTGGTCACCTCCACCTGGCCCTTGGCGGATCTGACGACCTTCGCCACCTTGAACAGTGCTCCGGACGGCGCGTGGCCGTTGGGCGCCGAGGCGACGACGTCACCGGTGCGCACGGACTCGGTCCTGGACGCCTTGAGCACCGCCCGGTGGTTCTGGACGTCGTACGAGGCGAGCCGTACGGGCGCCGAACTTCCGTCGGCGGCGGGCCTGTTGGCGGGGGACTCGGCGACGGCCGCGTCGGAGTCGGCGCTGTCCACCGGGGCGTCCAAGGGGGCGTCCAAGGGGGCGTCCAACGAAGCGGACGCGGAAGGACTGACATCTGCCGCCGTGCTCCTGCCGGGAGCGTCTGAGGACGGTAGGAGCGCTTGGACGCCCAGAGCGGCGGGGACGAACACGCCGAGCGCTGCGGCGGGCACCGCGATGCGGCGCCAGGGAACGGCCATGGAGAAGTCCTCGGTGTCGTGTCAACGGGGGGACGACGAGTCGGCCGGTGGTCTGGCGCGACCAGCCCGTCGCCTGAGGTTCCGCCACCCTCGGCAGTACATGCGTTCGGAGGGCTGGCGGACTCCCATAGCATGACGGCGAGTGATCAATTGTCTCCATGGAGAAGGACAGCGAGTTGAGTCAGGACGGCGTGGAGGTTTCCACAACGGTGCACGAGGTCCTCGCCGCGCTCCACGCCGATCTCGACCAGCTGGTCGACCTGGTGTCGGAGCGCCTCAGGTCGCGGTTGCCCTCGTACGCGGCCGTACCGCCGGGGCTGCTCAGGGTCCGGGTGGAGAAGGAGCTCCTCAACGGTCTGTCGGCGGTGCGGCGGTTGTCAGAACACCGTGGCGGCAAAGGGGTTGCCGGGCCTCGGGATGCCTCATTGCCGCGGCCCGAGGACATGCGCCCTGTCGGCCACGCGGCACCGGTGGAGGATGTCATCTCGGCGTACCGGATAGGTGTGGACGCCGTATGGTCGCGCTTCCAGGCCGAGATGACACAACGGCGGGCGCCCGCCGAGGAGTTGCTGTCGATCGGGGAGAGCCTGTGGTCCTGGGCGGGTGCGATCACCGTGAACGTGCTTCGCAGCCGCCGCGCCGACACCGGGGGGCAGCACGCGGCGGACCGGCGGCGCGAAGCCCACGTCCGCAGCCTGCTGCTCGATCCGGCCGCCCGTTCGGACTCCGGCGACGTGCTTGACGAGACGGCCATCCGGCTTCCGTTCCGGGCCCGTTCGGTCTCCGGCGGCACCGTTCTGGCCGAGGCCGTGGAGTTGCTGCGGCCCTGGCTCGCCGTCGACGCGGCGGGCGAACCACTGGTCGCCGTGGTGGACGGCGATGCGGCCGGACTGCTGGTCGCACGGCCCTGCGGACTGCGCCGCCACCTTGTCGTCGGACTGGGCGCGGCGGTGCGCCCGTACCGGCTTGCCGTGGAGTTCACACAGGCCACGCAGGCGCTCAGGACCGCCGTGTGCTTCGGGCTCGTCGGCGTGTTCACCCGCGAGGAGCTGGGCCTGCGAGCGGCGGTCGTCACCGCGCCCGCACTGGGCGAGCAACTGGTGGAGCAGCGGCTCGCACCGCTGCACGAGCGAGGTGAGGAGGGCGCGCAGCTTGAGGAGGCTGTGGCCGCCTACCTCCAGTACGGGATGCGGGTGGAGACGGCCGCCAGGTCCCTGTATGTGCACCCGAACACGCTGCGCAACCGGCTGCGGCGCTTCGAGGAGACGACGGGCACCAGCCTGCGCGATCCGGCCGACCTGGCGGAGGTGTGGTGGGCGCTGGCGCATCGACGGGTCCACGGGCAGGTGTCCTGACGGGCCCCGGTCGTCCGGCGCACGGCGTCGGTCGCCAGGCCGCTACGTTCCCGGGGTGTGCCGCGGAGGGCTCAGCAGCATGGTTTCTCCGCAGGCCTTGAACTTGGCCGTCTTGTGCCGGGTGTCGGTGATGGGGACGGCAGCGCGGGCGGCGTCCTGCGGTGCCCGGACCACGGCTTCGCTCTCACTCACGCACAGATCGCTGGCGCCCTTCGTGCCGCGGGGTGTGTACCGCACGTCGACCGTCACGCCCTCGCCCTTGGGCAGGGTGACGGGTGCGGGCCGTCCGCGCCCGACGCCGTCGACGGAGTTCGCCTTGCCGTTGTGGACGTCGACCCCTGGATAGCCGCCGAACACACAACGGTCCTTGCCCCTGTTGACCGCGGACAGCCGGGCGTTGGGCTGCTGGCCCGGGCCCTCCGCGTTGAGCAGGGTGAACGTCCACTTCAGGGCGTGTGTCCGGCAGGTGGGGAGGGAACCGTGCGAGACGGCCGGGGCGGCAGGACGGCTGGACCGCACGCTGTGCGGAGGTGGGGGGCCGCCGGTGCCGTGCGCGGCTGTGGGGCCGCAGGCGGCCACTGCCAGACCGGCGGTGAACACCGCAACGGCGCCGACCAAGCGAAGCTTCGCTCGCATGGATTACCCCCACCTATTCGGCTCTGCTCGTTCCGCGGAACGGATGGTCGCGGACGGCACGGCCTTGGCGTCCGGCCATCCGCCCTCGAAGGATCATTACAGACCGCTGCCCGGCACACGGCGTCCCGGGTCCGATCCGTAGGCCGCAACGGCGAGTTGCCGACGGTCGCGGGGCACTCCGGCGGACCCCGCCGATCCGGTGCGGCATCGCGCTCCGACTCGTCCGGCACCGAGCTCTCATCAAACTGACAGTGCTCGCCGATGGCCTTCCTTGACTGTTCGGGCCTGGGTCGCGCAGGTGCGGCGGAAGGTGCGATGAGCGGGCTCCGCGGCGAGTCGCCACCCCGATTTGCCTTCGAGTGCACTCCAGGGCCGACACTGGTCGAATGGCCGAAGCCCTCGCCACGGCCTGCAGGGCCGTCGAGCGGGCGGCACAGGTACCACTGCTAGGACGTGTGAACGCGTGAACATGGTGAACCACCCAGGGCATCCGCTGCCGTACGACGACTACCGCGCGGCGATCGAGCGGGAGACCGACCGATTCGCGGCGACGGTCGAGGGCGCGGACCCCGCCACCTTGGTCCCCTCCTGCCCGGGCTGGACGCTGGCCGACCTGACCAGGCACGTCGGAGCCGTGCAGCGCTGGTTCAGCGTCCTGCTGACGCGGAACGTGCAGGAGCCGCCGCGCGGCCGCGAGATCGAGTTGGGGCTGCCGGAGCGTGCGGACCAGTTCGCCGAGTGGCTGCGCGCCGGTCTGCCCGAGACCGCGGCCGTGCTGCGCACCATCGATCCCGACGCCCCCATGTGGGCCTGGGGCGCTGACCAGCACGCGCGCTTCTGGGCGCGGCGGATGCTCTTCGAAACGCTGGTGCATCGGGTGGACGCGGAACACGCCGTGGGCCGGACGCCGGACATCGACCCCGCCCTGGCAGCGGACGGCGTCGACGAGTTCCTGGTCAACCTGCCGTACGCGGAGTTCTTCGCGCCCGACGTGGCGAACCTGCGCGGGAACGGTGAGGCGCTCGCGTTCCAGTGCACCGACCCGGGACCGGGCAGCGGCGAGTGGCTCGTCCGGCTGCGCCCCGACACCTTCGGCGTCGAGTCCTTCGACGCCGAACCGCCCACCGGGCAGCGGACGGTGCCGGGCCAGGAGCGGGCGAGGGTCCGCGGGCGCGCCGCGGACATGCTGCTGCTGATGTACGGGCGGCTGCGGTACGACGACGCCGCCTTCGAGGCGACCGGGGACGAGGAGACGCTCACCCGCTGGTCCACCCACTCGAAGTTCTAGTCCGGTAGGCGTTCCAGCCGTCCGTACCCCAATGCGCCGCAACCGTAAGGACGTTGCGTATCGCGCGGGCACTGGGGGAACGTCCGCCGTCACGCCTTGCGTTGGGACGCCGCGGCCTCAGGGCGCAGGTCGTCGATGGCCAGTTGGTGGGCGGGCGGCTGGGGCAGCACATGGCGGGTGGTGGCCCGCGGGCCGGGGCCGACGTGCAGGAGTTCACCGGAGCGCAGCGGGCGCCAGTCCGGGTTGTCGTCGAGCCGTTCGCTGGCGACCACCACCGCCGGGACGTCGGCCAAGTCCTCTGAGCGCACGCGCAGTCGGCCACCGGTGCCGGTGTGGTCCAGGTGGCGGTCGCCGTGCTGTCCTCCGGTGTCCCGTTCCAGCACGTACAGCTCGTGGGTGTCGGGGTAGCGCAGCGCCCACAACTCGTCGGGGGTGATGAGGACCAGATTGAGGGCGTAGACCGGCAGATGCTCGGCGATCCAGCGGGCCGCACTTTCGATGCCCGCGCCGACATCGCCGCCGTGCGCCGCGGCCTCCCGGGTGATCAGCGCGAAGAAGCGTTCCGAGTCGGTGTCGCCCCGCACCAGTCCGAGGTCCTCGCCGAGATGGGCCTCCAGCCGGTCGAGTCCCTCGATGACGCCGTTGTGCGCGAACAGCCGGCCCTGCTGGAGGAACGGATGCGTATTGCGGTCCAGGAGCGCGCCGGTTGACGCGTAGCGCACATGGGCGACGAAGGTGGCCGACTCCACCCGTCGCGCCTCCTGGGCGAAGGCGCGGTCCTGGTAGGCGGCGAGCGGCGCCTTGTGCACCTGGGCCGTCCCGGACGGGTCGAAGAATCCCAGCCCGGTGCCGTCGGGGTCCCGGTGGCTCTGCGCACTGAGGCTGTCCGGGGCCTCCAGCAGCCAGAAGACGGCACGCACACGCTGTGGCGCGCTGCTCATTCCGAAGAGTCGGCACATCTCGTCGTCCTCCTCCGCCAGGGGCCGTCGGTACGAGGATGACAGCCTCACAGCCGGCGGATGTACCGTCTTGCGTCCCGGGCGAGTTGGGTCGCAACCGAATCGGCCGACCGGGTGTCTTTGGAGTTGTCGCGTTGTGCACAGGGTGATCGAGGGGCAGGGGCGTTGATTCGCACAGTTGGGGGTTTCAAGGGAACCGTGGCGAGCCGGAAGCGGGCGGCGGCCGCCGCGGTGTGGCTGTCGGCGCTGGCGCTCGGGGTGAGTGCCTGCTCGACTCCGGCGCACGGTCAGGGATCCGGGAGCACGGCCACCGCGGTGGACCCGGCCAAGATCACGGTGACGCTGGCCAAGGACTCGTCCGGTGATGTCGTACCGGACAAGCCCGTGAAGATCGGTGTCCAGGACGGCAAGCTCGCCTCGGTCACCGTGACCGACTCCAAGGGCGACGCGATACCCGGGGCCCTCGACGCGGCCAGCGGCGCCTGGACGCCCAGTTCACCGTTCGGTGTGGGCCTCAACTACACGCTGCGGGCCAGCGCCACCACCCCGGGGCACAACGGCAGGCCCGCCACGCAGCAGGTCAACTTCACGGTGGAGACCCCCGGTAAGGCCATGGAACTGGACTCGATCACTCCGGGCAAGGGTGCCGTGGTCGGTGTCGCCATGCCGGTGTCGATCGTCTTCTCGCACCCGGTCGCCGACTCCGCGAAGGCGGCGGTGGAGAAGCAGCTGAAGGTCACCACCAGTCCCGCCGTGACCGGCTCCTGGCACTGGTTCGGCGACGAGCGGGTGGACTGGCGCCCCCAGCAGTTCTGGAAGTCCGGTACGCATGTGACCGTCGACGCCAACCTGAACGGCGTCAACGACGGCAACGGCAGGTACGGCACGCACAACTACGAGCACAGCTTCACCATCGGCACCGACGTCGAGGCCGTCTCCGACACCGCCAGCCACAAGCTCAACGTCTACCAGGACGGCAAGCTGATCCGCTCGCTCGCCGCCGACAGCGGCAAGGCGGGCTTCTCCACCTGGGGCGGCACCATGGCGGTGATCGACAAGGAGCCGATGGTGGAGATGACGTCCTGCAGCGTCGGCATCCAGTGCGACAAGAACGGGCCGAACTACTATGACCTGAAGCTTCCGTGGGACGTGCACCTGACGGACTCCGGCACCTACGTGCACTACTCGACCGGAGACACCGACCCGGGAGTGGACAACAACTCGCACGGCTGCATCCACCTCTCCCTCGACGACGCGAAGTGGTTCTACAACCTCGTCAAGCAGGGTGACCCGGTGACCGTCAAGGGCGAGCCGAAGGACGCCGCGCCCGACAACGGCTATGCCGACTACAACCTCGGCTGGGCGCAGTGGACCGCGGGGAGCGCGCTGCACTCCTGACGGCGGGCCGGCGCAGTCACCCCGCGGGCCCGCCGCGGCTCTGCTCGTCGTCGAGGACGCGGATGACGCTGTTCGGGCAGAGTCGCTCGGCCAGGCGGGCCCGCTCAAGCAGTTCGGGAGGCGGCTGGTCGTCCAGCACGACGACCATGCCGTCCTCCTCGGACTGGTCGAAGAGCTCCGGTGCGTGCAGGGCGCACTGCCCGGCCCCGCGGCAGCGGCTGCGGTCGATCTCGATACGCACCGCGCTCACCCCTGCCAGGTGACGGGGAGCCGGTGGACCCCGTAGATGAACATGTCGTCGCGCAACGGCACCTGGTCAGCGGGCACCGCCAGCCGGAGCGCGGGGAAGCGCCCGAACAGGGCCGGGTAGGCCGTGCGCATCTCCATCCGGGCCAGTTGCTGTCCCAGGCACTGGTGGACGCCATGGCCGAAGGCGATGTGGTGTGCGGCGCTCCGGGTGATGTCCAGTTCGTCGGGCTCGGGGAACTGCGCGGGATCCCGGTTCGCCGCGGCGATCGACGCGACGACGGTCTCGCCCGCCCGTACCCGCACCCCGGCGACCTCGACGTCCTCCCTGGCGACCCGGACGATGCCGAACTGCACAATGGTCAGGTACCGCAGCAGTTCCTCCACCGCGTTGTCCACCAGATCAGGCCGCTCGCGCAGGATCCGCGACTGCTCGGGATGGCAGAGCAGGGCGAAGGTGCCCAGCGCCAGCATGTTGGCCGTCGTCTCGTGTCCGGCGATCAGCAGCAGCTGACCGACGCCCGTCAGCTCCTGGTCGGTCAGGCCCGCTGACGGGTCCTCGCTGTGGATCAGCTGGGACAGCAGTGCCTCGTCCGGTTGCCGCCGTTTGGCGACCACCAGTTCCCGTACGTACTCCCACAGCGCGTCCCTGGCGGCGAACACCGACTCTTTCGGCTCGTCGAGGCGGAACAGGGCGGCGGTCCAGCGCTGGAAGTCGGTCCGGTCGCCGTACGGCACTCCGAGCAGCTCGCAGATCACCAGTGACGGGATCGGCCGGGCGAACTCCCCTACCAGGTCGACCGGTGGGCCGGTGCGATCCATCGCGGCCAGGTGGTCAGCGACGATCCGGTCGATCCTGGGGGCCAGCTCGCGCATCCGGCGGACGGTGAACCACCGCGTCACAAGACGCCGGTAGCGGGTGTGCTCGGGGGGATCCATGCCGATGAGCGAGCCCGGCACCCGCGGGTCGCCGATCCGGATCGGGAACGCGCGCACCGGCGACGAAGCCCGGCGGCGGTCCGAACTGAACCGGACGTCCGCGAGCAGACCGCGGACGTCCTCGTACCGGGTGAACAGCCAGCCGGTCTTCCCGTCCGGGAAGGCGAGCCTGCTGATCGGCTGGCGCTGCCGCAGCACGCCGTACTCGTCGGGCGGGTCGAACGGGCAGCCGCGGCGGGTGGGCAGGGGGACGGCGGACGGCGTGGGCGAGGTGACAGACACGGGCAGCGCTCCTTTCCGCTGCGGGTCGGCTCACCGCCCCCGAGTCGCCGACCACGGGCAAGGCCTCCACCAGCGAGGGTAGTGCGTCGCGCGGCCCGACGAGTACGACGGGTAGGTCATGTGTTCGATTTAAGGTGGTGGTCCCGGGTCCTGTGCGACCCTACGAAGATCGACCGCACAGGAGCCTCGCGCCTACAACTGCTGGGCGTTGCCCAACTGGGCACCTGCGGAGGGCGGGCCCCGCAGGCCGGTCTGCTCCTGGTGCCGGTCGTCGACTGGCTGGTGGGCGCGGACTCCTCCGCGAGTCCACCGGAGGACAAGGCGGCCGCACTGCAGCGGGATCCCTACGACCGGTGGTGCCTGGCCCACACGGCTCCACGGCCTCGCCGCGACGGCTGACTCCGCACCGCGCGGCGGCCGATCGGCCCGTCGGGTGCCCGAAGTTCAGTGACGGGGCGTTCAGTAAAGGAGCCGGTGGTCGTCCGGGTCCCAGCCGAGGACGGCGTAGATCTGGACCATCGCGGCCTGTTGGAGCGTTTCCGTCTGTCCACCCGTGTCGAAACGGAACAGTCCGGTGCCCGGGTCGCGGTAGCGCTCCCAGACGGTGTCGGCGTACTCGGCCATGGCCTCGCGGTAGGTGCGCCCGCCGGTCACCGCCTCAAGCAGCAGCAGGTTCTTGAAGTAGATCGAGTTGAAGTAGGGCGGTTGGCCGAGGAGCCTGCCACCGGTGACGAAGTGGGCATGGGCGGCCGCGGCGATCCGCCGGGCGCGGTCGAGGTACTCCTGGTCGCCGGTGATCTCGTACAGCAGGACGTTGACGCCCACCGGAACGCCCTGGTTGTACGACCAGATCGTGGTCTCCACGGTGCCGGTGAGGTTGACGTGGTCCCAGTACAGGCCGTCGGGGCTCAGCAGATAGCGGTTGGTCCAGTCGTACATCCTGCGGGCCCACGTCAGATACGTCTGCTGACCGGTGATCTGGTGCAGACGCAGGCCCAGTTCGGCGCCGGGCATGTCGGAGACGGTGTTGCGGTCCTGGCTCCAGGTCGCCTGGGTCCAGAACACACCGCCCGGGTCGGCGTGCGAGGGGTCGGAATCCCAGCCGGAGACGACCAGTTGGAAGATCTGCTCGGCGCGGGCCAGCACCGCGCGATCGCCCCGCATCAGGTACTGCTGGATGTCGAGCAGCCCGACCCATTCGTTGTCGTCGTAGAAGAAATCGCCGCCGGAGCCATAGGGCGGCTCCGGGTACGAGGCGTAGCCCGGTACGCCGGTGGTGCCGCCGGAGGCCTTCCAGTACCGCTCCTGGCCGACCGAACGCCGCGCCAGATCGGGCAGGTACGCGTCTCCCTGCTCGCCGGGGAGCCCGGTCAGGTCCAGTGTGGCGGCATGCGCCTGGGAGAACGGCCACTCGTACGAGTACGCGTTGTCACCGGCTACGACGGGGTATCGCTCATGGTAGAGACCGGAGCCGTCGTTGACGGCGAGATACTTCTGCAGTGCCTGGTAGGCGGCGATGGCACGGGCTGCGCTCAACGGAGCGTCCTCCCTCGGGGTGGTGCGGACGCCGGGGCGGCCGCACGCCTTCTCTGAGGCCGCGTCAAGGCTAGCGGAACGCGCCGAGCGGAGGGGCGGGCCCGCGGCCAGCGGGTGCGCGGCGCCCGGGCGCGTCGCAGGCTGGGAGGGGAAGGCGTCGGCACGACGTGGACGAGGAGCAGGGCTGATGGAACGGACCGCGTGCTGCGTGGTGGGTGGCGGCCCCGCGGGCATGGTGCTCGGTCTGCTGCTGGCCCGGGCCGGGGTGGATGTCACCGTTCTGGAGAAGCACGGGGACTTCCTGCGCGACTTCCGCGGGGACACCGTGCACCCGTCCACGCTGTCGCTCCTTGACGACCTGGGCCTGGGCGACCGGTTCGCCGGTCTGCCGCAGCGGCGCCTGAACTCTGTGCAACTGCCGATCGGGCCGGGCGGCACGCTGTTCACCGTCGGAGACCTCAGCACGCTGCGGTCGAAGTACAACTACATCGCGATGGTGCCGCAATGGGACCTGCTGAACCTGCTGGCAGAAGAGGCCCGGCGGGAGCCGTCCTTCCGGTTGCGGATGGACACCGAGGCGACCGGGTTCCTGCACGAGCGGGGCCGGGTCGCCGGGGTGCGCTACCGCACCTCGGAAGGACCCGGCGGCGAGCTGCGGGCCGCTTTGACGGTGGCCTGCGACGGCCGCGGCTCGCTGGCCCGGACCTTGCCGGAGCTGCGGCTGCGGCGGTTCCGCTGCCCGATGGACGCCTGGTGGTTCCGGTTGCCCCGGCGGGAGGGCGACCCGCACGGGTTGGTCGGCAACGCCGGCGACCGGTTCCTGACCGCCATGATCGACCGCGGAGAGTACTGGCAGTGCGCCGTGCTCATCCACAAGGGCACCGACGCCCAGCGACGGGCCGCCGGACTGGACCTGTTCGCGGCCCAGTTCGCGGCCGCCGCACCCTGGCTGGCGGACCGGCTGCCGACACTGCGGTCCTGGGACCAGGTGAAGCTGCTGGACGTGCGGCTCGACCGGCTCCGGCGCTGGCACCGGCCCGGGCTGCTGTGCATCGGCGACGCGGCGCACGCGATGTCGCCCGTGTTCGGGATCGGCATCAACCTCGCCGTCGAGGACGCCGTCGCCGCCGCACGCTACCTGGCCGGGCCGCTGTGCGAGGGCACCGTCGCGGGGCGCGACCTACGACGTGTCCAGCGCCGCCGGTGGCCGACCGCGGCGGCCACCCAGACGCTGCAGCGGATCGCCCACGCACGGGTCATCGAACCGCTGCTCGCGGGGCGCCTCCCGCGCACCGACCGGACACGGTCACCACGACTGGTCCAAGTCCTCACTGCCGCACCGTGGTTGAAGCGGGCGCCCGCGTACTTCTTCGCCTACGGCGCGTTGCGCGAGCGGCCGCCGACCGCGTCGTTGCGGTAGCGCACCGACCGGAGGCCCCGCGGCGCGGAACCGCCGATCAGCCGCTGACGACGCCGTCCAGATAGACCCAGTCACCGTCGTGGCGCACGAAGCGGCTGTTCTCATGGAGCTGGCCCGCTTGGCCGCGCTCGGTGTAGTGGGCGCGGAACTCGACGGTGGCCTCGCTGTGGAACGGGCTGCCACCGGTGCTGCCGAGGAGCTCCAGGCGCAGCCAGCGCACCGCGGGATCGAGGTCCACACCGGGCGGCCTGGTGCTGGGGTGCCAGCTGTGCAGCAGGTACGCCTCGTCGTGGACGGCGAAGGCGCTGAAGCGGGAACGCATCAGCTGCTCCGCGGTCGCCGCCCGGGCCGCTCCGCGGTGCAGTCGGCCGCAGCAGTCGTCGTAGGCCGAGGGAAGCCCGCAGGGGCAGGTCGTCCCGGCGGGGCGGCCGGCCGGGGGTGTGGTACGTCGGGACATGGCTCCAAGGTGACTGTGCGTGCCGGAAACCTGATGCGTGCCACAGCGTAGGGCACCCGGCGCGGGCGGGCCGCCAGGTCAGCCGCTGGCCACCGCCCGCAGGGCCCGCGCGGCGGCCCGCGCCGCCGCCCGCTCGCGGCGGCGCTGGAGGTAGCGCCGGATGCGCGACACCGCCAGCACCACCAGGACCACTCCGGCCACCAGCAGGACCGCAGCGACCGAGGCCGCCGCCCACGGGTGGAAGATCGCCAGGGTGACCACGGCGGCGACCGCCAGATCTTCCAGCAGACTGACCGTGATGTTGCTGGCCGGTTCGGGCGAGGTGTTGACCGCCATCCGCAGCGACGCCTTGACGGCATGGCTGACCAGCGCGGTCGCACCGCCCATCGCACCGGCCGCCACCTCACCGAGTGACCCCGGGTGGTGGCTGGCGAGCAGCGCGGCGACCGTGGCGCCGGCGATCGGCCGGATGATCGTGTGGATCCCGTCCCAGAAGGTGTCCAGGTACGGGATCTTGTCAGCCACCGCTTCGCACACGAACAGCGCGGTCGCCGCGATCAGCACATCGGTGCGTTCCAGCACCGGCGGCACCGCGGCCGCGCCGCCGTACCGTCCGAACAGTCCGAGCAGCATCACCACGCCGTAGGCATTGATCCCACTGGCCCAGCCGCTGGTGAAGACCAACGGGACAATCGTCAACTCACTCGCCTTTCCTGTCCGCTTCGCGGGCCGCGGCCGATCGGTACGCACCGCCGCCCGCGCCCAGCATGTCAGGACCGGAGACGGGGACGACCGGTTCCCCCCACCCAGAAGCCGCTCACTGCGAGGCGGAGCACCCCTGGGCCGCGTACCCCGGGGCCGTGTACTCAGAGGATGCGTCGAGCAGCCACTGCGCCAGATACCCGGCGAACGACGAACGCACCAACACCCAGAACCCCGGCCCTCGTTCATCACGGGCGGTCAGGATCACCTGTGCACGGGCGAGCATGGTCTGCGCACACCGGCCCGCGCCGAAGGACCGCGGATGCAGATCGAGCGCGATGCCGTGCGACAGCAGGTCGCGGGAGCGCGGACCGCTGACGAGCAGCGTGCTGCGCTGCGCCGACACATCGGTGACGGCCGCGTGATAGGCGCCGACCGCACCGCGCAGCCGCGATTCCAGATCGCCCGCCGTCCCGGCCGGGCCCACCACCAGCCATTCGTCGGGCCCCAGCCACAGCGCGGCCAGGCCGCCGCCGCGCACCGCGGTGTTGGGCTCCACCGGCAGCGCGATCCCCAGTGCCAGCCGGACGGCGTCCGCCGCCGGGCCCTTGGGGTCGAGCCGTACGTTGATCTGGGCCGGATACGGCAGTTCGGCCAGGCGCACCGCCCCGCCCGAGCCTCGGGTGGCGGCCGCGAAGCGGGCGGCGAAGCCGCCCAACGGGCTGTGGCGGGCGATGTGTTCAGCCATCACGGCGGGCCCCCTCGGGGTCGTAGAGAACCGGGCCGGTGACCGTCACCGGGATCAACTCCTCGCCGACCGGTACGTACAGGCGCTCGCCGACCCGCTCGCGGCCGGAGCGGACCAGGGCCAGCGCGAAGGTCCGGCCGAGGGCGACGCTGCGGTAACTGGAGGTGATGTGGCCCAGCATGGGCACCGGGGGATCGGCCAGCCGGTCGCCGGCGACGAGTTGGGCGCCTTCGGGGAGCAGTACGTCGTCCTGCGGCAGCAGGGCGACCAGCTGCTTGCGGTCGGCCCTGCCAGTGTCCGCGCGCAGGTGCGAGCGCTTGCCGATGAAGTCCCGCTTCTTCTTCGACACCACCCACCCCATGCCCAGGTCCTGCGGCGTCACCGTGCCGTCGGTGTCCTGACCGACGATCGGGTACCCCTTCTCGGCCCGCAGTACATGCATGGTCTCGGTGCCGTACGGGGTGATGCCGAGCGGACGCCCCGCCTCGTACAGCGCCTCCCACAACGCGGTCGCGTACCAGGGCAGGACGTTGATCTCGTAGGCCAGCTCGCCGGAGAAGCTGATCCGGCAGACCCTGGCCGGGATCCCGGCGACGGCCGTCTCCCGCCAGGCCATGAACGGGAAGCTGCAGGCGTCGACGGCGAGCTGCGGCGCCAGCCCGGCCAGTACCTCGCGTGACCGCGGGCCGACGAGCGCGACGGTGGCCCACTGCTCGGTGACCGAGGTGCAGTGCGCCCGCAGGTCGGGCCACTCCGTCTGCAGCCACTCCTCCATCCAGTCCAGTACGGCGGCCGCGTTGCCGGTCGTGGTGGTGAGCAGGAAGCGGTCCTCGGCGAGCCGGATGACGGTGCCGTCGTCGAAGACCATGCCGTCGGCCCGGCACATCACGCCGTACCGGATCATGCCGACCCGCAACGTGCTGATCATGTTGGTGTAGAGGCGGTCGAGGAAGTCGCCCGCGTCCGGGCCCTGGACGTCGATCTTGCCGAGCGTGCTGGCGTCCATGAACGCGACGCCCTCGCGGGCGGCCCGGCATTCGCGGGCCACCGCCGCCGCCATGTCCTCGCCGTCCCGCGGGTAGTACCAAGGGCGGTGCCACTGGCCGACGTTCTCGAAGCGCGCGCCGTGCGCGAGGTGCCAGTCGTGCAGTGCGGTCACCCGTACCGGATCGTGCAGTACCCCCCGGTTCCGGCCGGCCAGCGCGGCGAAGCTCACCGGTGTGTACGGCGGGCGGAACGTCGTCGTGCCCAGCTCGGCCACCTCGACGCCGAGGAGTTGGGCGATCACGCCGCTGGTCAGCACGCCCGATGTCTTGCCCTGGTCGTGCGCTGTGCCCGCGGTGGTGTAGCGCTTGAGGTGCTCCACCGATCGCAGGCCCGCGCCGGTGGCCCGGGCCAGATCGGCGACGGTGACATCGCGCTGGAGGTCCACGAAGTGCGTTCCGAAGCCGTCCGGACCCGGCACGACCCACAGGTGCGCGGACGGCGCGCTCCGCTCGGCGGACCCGGCCGCGGACGTCGGCGGCAGCGGCCGGGCGGCCGTGAACCCCGCGTCCTCGGCCGCCCGGCGTCCCGCTTCGGCGCCATCGGCCAGACACCCCGGCAGGTCGAACACGCCCCGGGCGGCACCCGCCACCCGCACCGCCTGGCGACACCCGTCGGGGACGAACGCGCCGAGCCCCGCGTCGTACCGCAACTGCCCGCCCGCCTGGCTGAACAGGTGCGCCACGGGGTTCCACCCGCCCGACACCAGCAGCAGATCGGCCGCGAACTCCCGGGCGGGACCGGTCAACTCCGCTGCGCACAACGCCCGTACGGCCACCGAGGCGACCCGCGGCTCGCCCGACGTGCCGGTGACCGCGTGCCCGGCGAGCACCTCGATCCCGGCCCGTGCGGCCCGCTCGGCCGCGCCCCCCGGCTCCGGGCGGGCGTCCACCACCGCGGCGACGTCCACCCCCGCCGCCGCCAGATCGAGCGCCGCGCAGTACGCGCTGTCACCGGTGGTGAACACCACCGCCCGGCGGCCCGGGGCGACCGCGTAGCGGTTGACGTACGTCCGTGCCGCGGCGGCGAGCATGACGCCGGGTCGGTCATTGCCCGCGAAGGCGACCGAGCGCTCGTGCGCCCCGGTCGCCAACACCACCTGCCGGGCGCGGATGTGCCAGATTCGTTCACGCGAGAGGCGCGAAGGCGCCTGTGAGCCGAGGTGGTTGGTGCGGCGTTCGGCCGCCAGCAGGTAGTTGTCGTCGTAGTAGCCGAAGACCATGGTGCGGCGCAGCACCCGCGCCTCGGACGCAGCGTCGAGTTCGGAGCCGGTCTCGGCGGCCCAGTCCGGTATCTCGGCGGTGCCCAGCAGGCTTCCGCCGGGCTCGGGTTGGTCGTCGGCGAGGATCACCCGGGCTCCGGTGCGGGCGGCGGCCGCCGCAGCCGCGAGGCCCGCTGGTCCCGCGCCGACGACCAGCACATCGCAGTGCGCGTATCGGGCGTCGTAGCGTGCCGGATCGGGTTCCGTGGCAAGCCGTCCCTGACCGGGCAGACCGCCGGCCACCAGACCGTCGTACAGTTCGACGGTGGTCGCCGGCAGCATCGGCTCGGGGAACGGGGCCTCGATCTGGACGATGGCGTTGGGCTCCTCGACGCCCGCGGTGAAGATGCCGCGCGGGCGGCCTAGTCTGACGCTGGTCGAGGTCTGGTGGACACCGGCCGCGAGCAGTGCGGAGGCCAGGGTGTCACCGCGGTAGCCCTGGTACGCCACGCCGTCGAAGCGGAAGGCCAGCGGCGCACCGCGGGAGATCCGGCCGCCGTCGGGCAGCCGGAACGGCTGGGGGGTCATACGATCACCGGCCTCGGCTCGCCGACCCGGTAGACGGCGAGGATCTCGTTGGTCGCCGTGTTCCGTACGGCGTTGAACCACCGGCGGCAACCGGCCGCATGGCACCACCGCTCGGGATGCGGCCCCTTGGGGTTGTTCCGGAAGAAGAGATAGCGTGCCCACTCCTCGTCGGTGAGGGCCGTCGGGTCCTCGGGGTACGGCACGTGTGCCTGGCCGCCGTAGCCGAACTCGGCCTCGTCACGCGGGCCGCACCAGGGGCAGGGGATGAGCAGCATCGTCGGGCTCCTCAGCGTCGTTCTTCGCTCGCCGTCGGGCGGTTGGGCCCGCTCAGTGGGCCACCGCGGCCGCGCCGTGCTCGTCGACGAGCGCGCCGGTGGTGAAGCGGTCCAGGCAGAAGGGTCTGGCCAGCGGATGGGGATCGTCGTGCGCGATGGTGTGTGCGTAGACCCAGCCGACACCGGGGGTGGCCTTGAAACCGCCGGTTCCCCAGCCGCAGTTGAGGTAGAGCTGGTCCACGGGGGCCAGCCCGGTGATCGGGGACGCGTCGGGGGTCACATCGACGATCCCGCCCCAGGTGCGCAGCACGTGCGCGCGGGCGAACACCGGGAAGAGCTCCAGGGCGGCGGCCATCTGCCGTTCGATGACGTGGAACGCACCGCGCTGGGTGTACGCGGTGTAGGCGTCGACCCCGGCGCCCATCACCAGTTCGCCCTTGTGGGCCTGGCTGACGTACACATGCACCGCGTTCGACATCACGACGGTGGGGTGGACGGGTTCCAGGAGTTCGGAGACGAGCGCCTGCAACGGATGGCTCTGCAGCGGGAGTTCGAAACCGGCCATGGCGGCGAGTACCGAGGAGTGGCCCGCCGCGCACAGGGCCACCTTGCCCGCCGCGATCGGGCCGAGCGAGGTGCGTACTCCGGTCACCCGGCCGCCGGTCACGTCGATGCCCGTGACCTCGCAGTTCTGGATCAGGTCGATCCCGGCCGCGTCGGCGGAGCGGGCCAGACCCCAGGCGACGTGGTCGTGCTTGGCGATGCCCGCGCGCGGCTGGTACGTCGCGCCCATGACCGGGTAGCGCGCGTCCGGTGAGATGTTGACGATCGGGCAGACCTCCTTGACCTGCCGGGGATCGAGCCACTGCGCGTCCACCGCGTTGAGCCGGTTGGCCTCCACCCGGCGCACGCTGTCCCGGACGTCCTGCAGGCTGTGGGCGAGGTTGAGCACACCGCGCTGGGAGAACAGCAGCGGATAGTCCAGCTCCTCTTCCAGGCCCTCCCACAGCCTGAGCGCGTGCTCGTAGATCCCGGCGCTCTCGTCCCACAGGTAGTTGGAGCGGATGATGGTGGTGTTGCGGGCCATGTTGCCCCCGGCGAGCCAGCCCCTTTCCAGCACCGCGACATCGGTGATGCCGTGGTTGCGGGCCAGGTAGTGCGCGGTGGCCAGGCCGTGTCCGCCGCCGCCCACGATCACCACGTCGTACGAGCGCCTGGGGTCGGGCGTGCGCCAGAGCCAGTCGGGGTGTTCGGGCAGCTGAGCGCCCGGGGTGCGGGGGCTCATCGCGCGGCTCCCGACAGGTGCGGGTAGAGCGGATGGCGGGCGGCGAGCGTCTCGGCCCGGGTGCGCAGCGCGGGCAGGTCGGCGCCGGGCCGCAGCGCCGCTGCGATCACCTCGGCGACCTCGGTGAAGTCCTCGGCGCCGAAGCCGCGGGTGGCGAGTGCCGGGGTGCCGATCCGCAGGCCGGAGGTGACCATGGGCGGGCGCGGGTCGAAGGGCACCGCGTTGCGGTTGACGGTGATGCCCACCTGGTGCAGCCGGTCCTCGGCCTGCTTGCCGTCGAGTTCGCTGCGCCGCAGGTCGACCAGGACCAGATGGACTTCGGTACTGCCGGTCAGCACGGTGACGCCGGCCTCCGCCACGTCGTCGGCGAGCAGCCGTCTGGCGAGGATCCGCGCGCCCGCCAGCGTACGGCGCTGCCGCTCGTGGAACTCCGGTGTCGCGGCCAGCCGGAACGCCACCGCCTTCGCCGCGATGACATGTTCCAGCGGTCCGCCCTGCGTGCCGGGGAACACCGCCGAGTCGACCTTCTTGGCCAGCTCGGCGTCATTGGTGAGCACCACCCCGCCGCGCGGTCCGCCCAGTGTCTTGTGCGTGGTCGTGGTGGTGATGTGCGCGTACGGCACGGGGTTCGGGTGGAGCCCCGCGGCGACCAGCCCCGCGAAGTGGGCCATGTCGACCAGCAGATGGGCGCCCACCTCGTCGGCGATCCGGCGGAACGCCGCGAAGTCCAACCGCCGTGGATACGCCGACCACCCCGCGATGATCAGCTTCGGCCGGTGCTCCTTGGCCAGCCGCTCGACCTCGGCCATGTCGACCAGGCAGTCCGACTCGCGCACGTGGTACGGCACCACGCGGAACATCCGGCCCGAGTAGTTGATCCGCATGCCGTGCGTCAGATGGCCGCCATGCGCCAGGTCCAGACCCAGTATGGTGTCGCCGGGCTGCAGCAGCGCGAAGAACACCGCCGTGTTGGCCTGTGCCCCCGAGTGCGGCTGGACGTTGGCGAATCCGGCGCCGAACAGCGCCTTGGCCCGCTCGACGGCCAACCGCTCGGTCACGTCGACGTGTTCGCACCCGCCGTAGTAGCGGCGGCCCGGATAGCCCTCCGCGTACTTGTTGGTCAGTACCGATCCCTGCGCCTGGAGCACCGCCGTCGGGGCGAAGTTCTCCGACGCGATCATCTCCAACGTGCTCTGCTGGCGGGTGAGTTCGGCGGTCACCGCCGCGTGGACCTCCGGATCCAGCTCGGCGAGCGGCGCGTCGAGGATGTCTGCGCTCACAGTCTTCCCTTCGTGGACCAGCGGGTTTCACCGGGTCAGCCGCGCAGGCGCCGCATCGCCGGGTCGAACAGCGGTTCCTCGGCGACGACCGCGGGCACCCGCCGCTCGAAGTAGCCGATCTCCAACGGGCACCCGGCCGCCACCAGTTCGGCGGGCAGCCACGCATAGGCGATGCCCTTGCCGATCGTGTGGCCGTAGGCCGCGCTGGTGACGTAGCCGACGCACGTCCCGCCGTCGTACACCGGCTCCTTGCCCATCACCACGGCCGTCGGATCGTCGATGGTCAGGCACGCCAGGCGGCGGCGCACCCTGGTCGCGCGCCGCTCCAGGGCGGCCCGGCCCAGGAAGTCCCCCTTGTCCAGCTTCACGGCGAACCCGAGTCCGGCCTCGTAGGGGTCGTGCTCGAAGGTCATGTCGGTGCCGAAGGACCGGTAACCCTTTTCCAGACGCAGGCTGTTGAAGGCCCCGCGCCCGGCCGCGATCCCGCCGTGCGGCCGGGCGGCCTGCCACAGCGTGTCCCACAGTTTCAGCCCGAGGTCGGCGGTGGTGTAGAGCTCCCAGCCGAGTTCGCCCACATAACTCAGCCGCATCGCGGTGACCGGAACGGCGCCGATGTGGGCGCGCTGGGCGCGGAAGTAGCGCAGGGCGCTGTTGGAGAAGTCCCGGTCGGCCAGCGGTTGCAGTACGTCGCGGGCGAGCGGCCCCCACAGGCCGATGCAGCAGGTGCCCGCCGTGACGTCCCGCAGCACCACGGAACCGTCGGCGGGCAGATGCCTGCGCAGCCAGTCCAGGTCCAGGTTTCCGTTCGCTCCGACCTGGAAGTGATCGGCACCGAGCCGCGCCACGGTCACATCGCCGCGGATGCCGCCGTCCTGGTCCAGCAGCAGGGTGTACGTCACGGAGCCGGTGGACTTGTCCATGCTGCCGGTGGTCAGGCGCTCCAGGAACGCCACGGCGCCGCGGCCGGTGACCTCCAGCCGTTTGAGCGCCGTCATGTCGTACATCGCCACGGTCTCACGGGTGGCCCGGGCCTCGGCGCCGACGATCGGGGACCAGTAGCGGGCGGCCCAGTCGTTGGGGGTGGGGATCTCCCGGCCGTGGGTGAGCGGTTCGTTGGCGGCGTACCACTGCGGGCGCTCCCAGCCGGACGCCTCCAGGAAGACCGCGCCGAGCGCGTCCTGGCGCGGATGGAAGGGGCTGGTGCGCAACGGCCGCGGGGCGCCGGGTGGTTGCAGCGGATGGATGATGTCGTAGACCTCGGTGAAGTTCTGGCAGCCGCGGGTGAGGACGTACTCGGGCGCGAGCTGGTGCGGCTCGAAGCGGTTGACGTCGCACTCGTGCAGGTCGAACGAGGAGCAGTGGCCGTCGACCAGCCATTCGGCCATCGCCCGGCCGACGCCCGCGGAGTGGGTGACCCAGACCGCCTCCGCCACCCAGAAGCCCCGCAGTTGCGGTGACTCGCCCAGCAGCGGCATCCCGTCGGTGGTGAAGGAGAACAGCCCGTTGATGCCCTCCTCCACCTTCGCGTCCCGCGTGGCGGGCAGCAGCGAACGCGTCTCGGCCCAGGCGTCGGCGAAGTCCTCCTCGGTGAACTCCAGTACGGAGGGCATCACTTCGGCCGTGCCGACCGGGGCGATGTCGTCGGCGGCCACCGGCATCGGGCGATGGCCGTAGCTGCCGATGCCGAGCCGGTCGTAGCGGTCGCGGTAGTACAGGTCCGCGTCCTGGTGGCGCAGGATCGGACGGACGGCCTCGGCGCCCTGCCCGGCCAGTGCGGGGAGCGGGCCGGTCCAGGCCAACTGGTGGGCGAGGGGCGTCAGGGGGAGGTCCATTCCGGCCATCCGGGCGATCTTCGGCCCCCAGATGCCCGCGCAGCACACGATGACGTCCGCGGGGAACTCGCCCTGGTCCGTGACGACCGCGGTGACGCGGTCGCCCTCGGTCCGGATGTCCAGCACCTCGTGGCGGGCGAGGAAGCGCACACCACGGGCGCGCGCCGCCCGGATCTGCGCCTCGACCGCCAGGACCGCCTTGGCCAGGCCGTCGGTGGGGACCAGCAGCCCGCCGAGCACCCGCTCCCGGTTCACCAGCGGGTGCAGCTCGACGCACTCGTCGGGGCCCACCAGCCGTGCCCGTACGCCCCATGCGGTGACCCAGCCGTGCCGGCGGTGCAGTTCGGCCAGGCGTTCCGGGGTGGTGGCGATCTCCAGCCCGCCCACCTGGAGGAAGCAGGGTTGGCCGTCGACATCGAGGGCGGAGAGCTTATCGACCGTGTAACGGGCCAACTCGGTCATGGTCTTGGACGGGTTCGTCTGGAACACCAGGCCCGGGGCGTGCGACGAGGATCCGCCGGTGGCGGGCAGCGGGCCCTGGTCGACGACCGTCACCTCGGTCCAGCCCCGGCAGGAGAGCTCGTCGGCCAGCGCCGCACCGACGACGCCCGCCCCGATGATGACCACGCGCGGTCCCGCCATCACCAAACCTCCAGTTGCTCTCAGCGCAACAAGATTCAGGTTGCGCAACTTACGGTGCCGGTCGCCGGAAGGCGGTGTCAAGGGGGCTGTTCAGGCCGTACGGCGGGGGCCGTTCGGGCAGCGCCAACGGCCCCGCCGACGGACCGAGTTGACGGGGCGGGGCGCGTGGTGCGGGCGGCGGTCAGCCGCGGAACCAGTGCTGCGGCCGGGGCGCGATGTTCTGCCAGATGTGCTTGGGCTCGCGGTACTCCGCCAGGCCGGTCGGCCCCAGCTCCCGGCCGACGCCGGAGTGTCCGAAGCCGCCCCACTCCGCCTGCGGGACATAGGGGTGGTAGTCGTTGATCCACACGGTGCCGTGCCGCAGCCGGTGCGCGACCCGCTGGGCCCGGCCCGCGTCCTGTGTCCACACCGCACCCGCCAGCCCGAACTCGGTGTCGTTGGCGATCCTTACGGCATCGTCCTCGTCGTGGAACCGCTCGACGGTCAGCACCGGGCCGAACGACTCCTCGTGCACCACACGCATGCCCTGGTGGCACTCGCCGAGCACGGTGGGCAGGTAGTAGAAGCCGCCGTCCAGTACGGGGTCGGCGGGTCGCCGCCCGCCGCAGCGCAGCACCGCTCCCTCGGCCAGGCCCGCCGCGACGTACCGCTCGACCTTGGCGCGGTGCTCGGCGGAGATCAACGGCCCGGTCTCGGCCTCGTCGTCGAAGGGCCCGCCCAGCCGGATCCGCCGGGCGCGCCGCACCACCTCGTCGACGAAGGCGTCGTGCAGCGAGTCCTCGACGACCAGCCGCGCACCGGCCGAGCAGACCTGACCGGAGTGCAGGAAGACGGCCGTCAGCGCGAAGTCCACCGCCGCCTCGAAGTCGGCGTCGGCGAAGACGACATTGGGGTTCTTGCCGCCGAGTTCCAACGCCACCTTCTTCACGGTTGCGGCGGCCGCGGCCATGATCCGCTTGCCGGTCTGCAGACCGCCGGTGAACGAGACCATGTCGACCGCGGGGTGCTCCGCGAGCGGCGCGCCCACCTGTGGTCCGGTCCCGAGCACCAGGTTCGCGGCGCCCGGCGGCGCCCCGGCCTCGGTCAGCGCGCGCATCAGCAAGGCCGCGGTGGACGGGGTGAGTTCGCTGGGCTTGAGGACCAGCGTGTTGCCCGCCAGCAGGGCGGGCGCGACCTTCCACGCGGCCTGCAGCAGCGGATAGTTCCACGGGGTGATCAGGGCGCAGACCCCGACCGGCTCGTAGACGATCCGGCTGATGGCGTCCTCGCGCCCGGTGTCGGTGACCCGGCCCGCACTGGTGCCCGCGATGCCGCCGAAGTACCGGAAGCACGCCACGACATCGGCGATGTCGTACTCGCTCTCCACCAGCCGCTTGCCGGTGTCCAGCGACTCGGCGCGGGCGAACTCCTTGGTGTCCCGCTCGATCACCTCCGCCGTCCGCAGCAGCAGCGCACCACGTTCGCGTTCCGGGGTGCGCGGCCACGGCCCGTGGTCGAACGCCCGGCGCGCGGCGGCGATCGCGCGCTCGGCGTCGGCCCGGGTCCCCTCGGCCACCGTCGCCACCAGGGCGCCGTCGGCCGGGCAGCGGATCTCCCTGCGGCCGCCCGCTACGGCATCCCGCCACTCGCCGTCGACATACAGGTTCACGCGCTCTGCTCCCGGGTGGCCTGGCGGTGCCGGTAGAACTCCTCCTTGTCGGGCGGCAGCGGCTCGTTGCCCAGGATGAGATCGGCCGCCTTCTCGGCGGTCATCATCACCGGGGCGTAGATGTTGCCGTTGGTGATGTACGGCATCACCGACGCGTCCACCACGCGCAGCCCGTCGACTCCGTGCACCCGCATGCTGGCCGGGTCGACCACCGCCATCTCGTCGGTGCCCATCTTGCACGTGCACGACGGATGCAGCGCGGTCTCGCCCTCCTTCCGCACCCAGTCCAGGATCTGCTCGTCCGACTGGATCCGCGGGCCCGGTGAGATCTCCCCGTCGTTGTACGGGTCGAGGGCGGACTGGCCGAGGATGGTGCGGGCGGTGCGGATCGCCTCGACCCATTCGCGGCGGTCCTGGTCGGTGGACAGGTAGTTGAAGCGCAGCGCGGGTTTGACCCGTGGGTCGTTGCTCCGGATCTTCACCGAGCCGCGCGCGTCGGAGTACATCGGTCCGATGTGCACCTGGTAGCCGTGGCCGCCCGCGGGCGCCGAGCCGTCGTAGCGCACCGCGATGGGCAGGAAGTGGAACATCAAGTTCGGGTAGTCCACCTGCTCGTTGCTGCGGGCGAAGCCACCCGCCTCGAAGTGGTTGGTCGCGCCCGGGCCGCCGCGCAGGAACAGCCACTGGAAGCCGATCCACGGCCGGTACCGCCACTTGAGATACGGCTGCACCGACACCGGCCGCTTGCAGGCGTACTGCACGTACACCTCCAGATGGTCCTGGAGGTTCTCGCCCACCCCGGGCAGCTGTTGTACGACGTCCACGCCCAGCGCGCGCAGTTCGTCCGCGTCGCCGACGCCGGACAGCTGGAGCAACTGGGGTGAGTTGACGGCCCCGCCACATAGGATCACCTCGCCCGCGTGGACGCGCTGCGGGGCCCCACGGCCGCGCCGGTACTCCACGCCGACGGCGCGTTCGCCCTCGAACAGCACCCGGGTCACCATGGCCCTGGTCCGCACCTCCAGATTGGGCCTGGCCATCACCGGATGCAGATAGGCACGGGCCGCGGACAACCGCCGCCCGCGGTGGACGTTGCGGTCGAACGCGGCGAAGCCCTCCTGCCGGTAGCCGTTGACGTCGTCGGTGAGGGGGAAGCCCGCTTGCCGCGCCGCGTCCAGGAAGGCGGTGAACAGCGGGTTGGCCGCGGGTCCCCGCTCCAGCACCAGCGGTCCGCAATGGCCGCGGAACGCGTCGTCGTCCTCGGCGGCCAGGCAGTTCTCCATCCGTTTGAAGTACGGCAGACAGTGCGCGTAGTCCCAGGTCTCCATGCCGGGATCGGCGCCCCAGCGCTCGTAGTCCATGGGGTTGCCGCGCTGGAAGATCATCCCGTTGATGCTGCTCGACCCGCCGAGCACCTTGCCCCGGGCGTGGTAGACGCGGCGGCCGCCCATGTGCGGCTCCGGCTCGGACTCGTACTTCCAGTCGTAGAAGCGGCTGCCGATGGGGAAGGTGAGCGCCGCGGGCATGTGGATGAAGACGTCCCACGGGTAGTCGGACCGGCCGGCCTCCAGCACCAGGACTCGGTTGCCCGGATCCGCGGAGAGGCGGTTGGCCAGTGCGCTTCCGGCCGAGCCGCCGCCGACGATGACGAAGTCGTAACTCTGGAGCGCCATGGCTGCCTCGTCTCCTTCGAGCCGTCGATTGGCGGGCATGCTAGTACGGGTATCGCTATGCGCACCAGGTTGCGTTCAACGCAACTTTCCCAAGATCGGGCCACGGCGCACCGCTGCCGCACCGTGTTGTTGACAGCACTTATAGTTTCGCCATGAGCAACCACAGTGGAGCCGCGGAGACCGCAGGCCAGCCTGCCGGTGGTGTCCAGTCCGTCGACCGCGCCGTCAGCGTGCTGGAGATCCTCGCCCAGCGTGGCGAGGCAGGCGTGAGCGAAGTGGCCGCGGAGATCGACGTGCACAAGTCCACCGCGTTCCGCCTGCTCGGCGCGTTGGAGGCGCGTGGTCTTGTCGAGCAGGCGGGGGAGCGCGGGAAGTACCGTCTCGGTTTCGGGATCGTACGGCTGGCCGGCGCCGTCACCGACCGGATCGACATCACCCAGCAGAGCCGTCCGATCTGCGAGCGGCTGGCCGAGGAACTGGGCGAGACCGTCAACATCGCGGTGCTGGAGTCGACTTACGCGATCAACCTCTACCAGGTGCGCGGCCCCGGCGCGGTGACCGCGCACAACTGGGTCGGCCAGCTGACCCCGCTGCACGCCACCTCCAGCGGCAAGATCCTGCTCGCCCAGCTGCCCGCCAAGCGGCGCGCCGAACTGCTGGCGGCGGCCGGTCTGGAGAAGCTGACGCCGGGCACCATCACCTCCAAGGCCCGGCTGGAGAAGAACCTCGCCGAGATCCGCGAGCGCGGATACTCCACCACGCACGAGGAGTTCGAGGTCGGCCTGAACGCCATGGCCGCCCCGATCCGCTCCCGGGACGGCGAGGTCGTCGCGGCGGTCAGCGCGTCCGGCCCCGGCTACCGCTTCACCGACGAACGCATGCACGAGCTCGCACCACTGCTGCTCAAGGGCGCCGAGGAGATCAGCCACCGCCTGGGGTACCTGGGCTGAGGCCGGGGCTACCGGGTCCCCAACCGGTCGAGGACGAAGGCGTGGAACGCGCCGATGTGGTGCTCGCTGGGCACCAGCACACCGCCGCGCGCGTACAGACGGGATCCCATCCCCGGCTGGCAGCGCTCGCAGGCCGCGAAGTCCTGCCGGTTGACCCGGTCGAAGAGCTCGACCGAGCGGCTGACGTCCGTGCCCGACGCGACCACCTCCGGCAGGTAGAGCCAGTCGCACTCGATGACGGTGCGGTCGGCCGCCAGCGGGTACATCCGGTGGAAGATCACATGGTCCGGCACCAGGTTGACGAACACCTGCGGCTTGATGGTGATCGCGTAGTACCGGCGGTCCTGGTCCGCCGTGACCGTGGGGATCCGGTCGACACCCTCGGAGCCGTCCACGGTGAAGCCCTTGATGCCCGCCCCGAACTCGGCGCCGTGTCCGACGAAGTACTGCGCCGCGTAGCCGTCGGCGAACTCCGGTAGGACTTCGGTGAGTTCGGGGTGGATCGTGGCGCAGTGGTAGCACTCCATGAAGTTCTCGACGATGAGCTTCCAGTTCGCCCGTACGTCGTAGACGATCCGCCTGCCGACCGCGAGGCCGTCCACGCCGTACCGCTCGATCGCCCCGGCGTCACCGAGGCGGGCCACCACCTCGGCGACCACCTGCTCCTCGAACGAGGGCGGGTCGTCCGCCAGGCAGACCCACACACAGCCCAGCCACTCCCGTACCGCGACGGTGGCCAGGCCGTACGCGGTGCGGTCGATGTCCGGCATCTTCGTCAGGTTGGGGGCGGCCACCAACTTGCCCTCCAGACTGTACGTCCAGGCGTGGTACGGGCACTGGAACGCCCGCCTGACCTCACCCGACTCCTGTGTGCACAGCCGCGCGCCGCGGTGCCGGCACACGTTGAGGAAGGCGCGCACGGCATCGTCCCGGGTACGGGTCAGCAGTACGCTCTCCCGCCCCACGGTGACGGTGCGGTACGCGCCCGGCGTACCGAGGTCCGAGGAGCGGGCCGCGCAGAACCACATCGACTCGAAGATCCGCTCCTGCTCCGCGGCGAAGATCTCCGGGGAGGTGTAATGGTCGCCGGGCAGCGTGGAGATGAGGCTTTCCGGCAGGCTTGTGGGTATCACGGTGCACTCCTCGCGGGAGATGTCGTGGACCGGGGACAGGACACCCCGGTGTGCGGATTGCGTGCCTCAGGGCGCACCGGCCGCGGGGGTGGCCGCGGAGTCGGCGAGTTGGCGGCGCCAGCGGGTGAACGGCCGTGTCCGGTCCATCCCGAGCACCGCGACGGGCCGACCGCCGCACCGGTAGACCGCGACAAAGCTGCGGTCGGCCGGATCGCCCTCCTCCACCGTGACGCTGTCCGCCCCGCCGGCGTGCCCGGCGAACTGGATGCGCACGCCGTACTGGTCCGACCAGAAGTACGGCGGCCTGGGCGGCTCCGGGGTGGCCAGGCCGCCGGACAGCAGCGCGGCCACCGCGGTCGCGGGCCGCTCCCGCGCCGCCGTCCAGTGCTCGACCCGGCGGTGGGCCCCGGCCGTGGGGTCGTACCAGGCGGCGCAGTCGCCCACCGCGACGACGCCGGGGATGCTCGTACCGCCCTTCGCGTCGCACTCGACACCGTCGCGCAGTGCGACGCCGGATCCCGCCAGCCACTCGACGCGGGGGCGCACACCAACCCCGACGACCACGGTGTCGGCGGGCAGTTGGCGGCCGTCGTCGAGCACCACCGCGTCCACCCGCCGTCCGCCGCTGAGTGCCGCCACGCCCACGCCGCACAACAGCCGGACGCCGTGGTCCGCGTGCAGTGCGGCGACGGCGGCGGCCATCGTCCCGCCGAGCGGCCCGGCCAGAGGTGTCGGTGCCGCCTCGACCACGGTCACGTCGAGACCGAGGCCATGCGCGGTGGCGGCGACCTCGGCCCCGATGAAGCCGCCGCCGATGACCACCAACCGGCCGCCGAGCAGCAGATCCTGGCGCAGCGCCCGCGCGTCGTCCAGGGTCCGCAGCACATGCACGCCCGCGAGCCCGGCCGCGCCCGGCAGCGTCCGTGCCGCGGCCCCGGTGGCGATCACCACGCCATCGGACCTGACCGTCCGGCCGTCCGCCAGCCGCACCGAGCGGTCCCGGCGGTCGAGCCCGACGGCGGTCGCCCCCAGCAGCCAGTCCGCGCGCAGCTCCTCGCCCTCGGCTTCGAGCGCCAGGGCCGCTTCGCTGATCTCGCCCGCGAGGAACTCCTTCGACAACGGCGGCCGGTCGTAGGGGCGGTGGTGCTCGTCGCCGACGATCGCCAACCGTCCGTCGTAGCCCTGTCTGCGCAGTGCGCGGGCGGCCGACAGCCCGGCCAGTGACGCGCCGACAACGGTCACGGCCCTCACTCGGCAGCTCCGACGACGCGGGCGGCGGCGCAGGGCGGCAGCGGCGGCGGGGTGTCGCAGAGCAGGACGTACACCATGCCGTCCTCGACCAGCACCTGGTGCGTACGGACCGGGAGCCGGGCGGGCGGTGCGTCGACGGCGCCGGTGCGCAGGTCGAACTTCGAGGCGTGCAGCGGGCATTCGACCTCGCACCCTTCCAGCCAGCCGTCGGAGAGTGAGGCGTCCTGGTGGGTGCAGGTGTCGTCGATAGCGAAGAGCTCGCCCTCATCGGTGTGGAACACCGCGACGGGAGGAACGGTTTCGAGCCGGAAGGCCTCGCCCCGCGGTAGATCCGCGAGACGGCACACGGGAATCATCATGACACCTCGGTGCGTATAGTGAAACGAATTGCGGTCAGCGCAACGCTCAGCAGTCTGAGGGCGGCCCGGAACCAGTGTCAAGGCACGGAGAGGGCAGCCGTGAGGGGGAGTTCAGGCCGTCACCACGACCGAGCGCAGCACGTCTGCGTGCCGCATCGTGTCGAAGGCCTTCTCGACGTCCGCCAGGCCGATCGTCTCGGAGACGAAGGCGTCGAGATCGAAGCGTCCTTGCAGATAGAGGTCGATCAGCGCCGGGAAGTCGCGGGACGGCAGACAGTCCCCGTACCAGCTGGACTTCACCGCGCCACCGCGGCCGAAGACGTCGAGCAGCGGCAGTTCGACCGACGCCCCGGGGGCCGGGACGCCGACCAGTACGACCACTCCGGCGAGGTCGCGGGCGTAGAACGCCTGGCGGAAGGTCTCCGGACGCCCGACGGCGTCCACCACCACATCGGCGCCGAATCCGCCCGTCAACTGGCGTACCCGGGCCACGACATCGGACGCGGCGGCGTCGACGGTGTGGGTGGCGCCCATGGCCAGCGCCCGGTCCAGTTTCCGCTGGTCGATGTCGACAGCGATGATCGCGGCGGCCCCGGCCAGCCGCGCCCCGGCGACGGCGGCCATGCCGACACCGCCGCACCCGATGACGGCCACGCTGTCGCCCCGGCCGACGCCGCCGGTGTGTACCGCGGCGCCGAAACCGGCCATGACCCCGCAGCCGAGCAGCCCGGCCGCGGTGGCCGCGGCCGCCGGGTCGACCTTGGTGCACTGTCCGGCGGCCACCAGCGTCTTCTCGGCGAAGGCGCCGATGCCCAGGGCGGGGGCGAGCGGGGTGCCGTCGAGCAGCGTCATGGGCTGGGTCGCGTTGTGCGTGGCGAAGCAGTACCACGGCCTGCCCTTGCGGCAGGCCCGGCACTGTCCGCAGACCGCTCGCCAGTTGAGAATGACGAAGTCGCCGGGTGCCACCTCGGTGACGCCCGCACCCACGGCCTCGACACGTCCCGCAGCCTCGTGTCCGAGCAGGAAGGGGAAGCCATCGCTGATGCCGCCTTCCCGGTAGTGCAGATCGGTGTGGCATACGCCACAGGCCTCGACCTTCACCAGTGCCTCACCAGGACCGGGATCGGGCACGACGATCGTCTCCAGTGCGACGGGCGCGGACTTCTCCCGGGCGATGACGGCGCGGACTTGGTGAGCCATGACTACTCCTCGTCTGGAACCCGTCGATACCGAATGCGGCGCATCGTTGTTGCAGATCGCGGTACGCGTCTCGTTTCCCGCAACTGGAGGATCGGGGAGGGCAGGTTTGACGGTCAAGACCTGGGTACCAGCCAGGGAAGCCGTGGGCGGCGGATTCGTGGCAGGCCCTTGACGCCTGTACGAGCGGTCCCCATGCTGGTCGGCATTTAGTTGCGAGATAAGCAATCGTTCCGTAGTGCGCAACGATCAAGAGGAGGTGGCACTGCTCCCCGCACTCGGCAGCCCGCGCCGGCCGACGCCATGCCCGCTCATAGGTCCCCGACCCCCGCCCTGGAGCAAACATGAGCAAACCAGGAAATACCGGATCGACCGTAAGTACCGCGACCGCCACCGCCGCCGGGCCGCCCGGACCTCCGGGTGACGACTCCAGAGACCTCGCACGCTTCGGCTACCACCAGGAACTGGAGCGCTCGCTGGGATCCTTCTCCAGCTTCGCCGCGGGCTTCAGCTACATCTCCATCATGACCGGGGTCTTCCAGCTGTTCGGCTTCGGATTCGCGTCCGGCGGGCCCGCGTTCATCTGGACCTGGCCGCTGGTCTTCATAGGCCAGGGCGCCGTGGCGCTGTGCTTCGCCGAGGTGGCGGGCCAGTTCCCGCTGGCCGGAGGCGTCTACCAGTGGTCCAAGCAGATCGCCCGGCCCGCGACCTCCTGGCTGTCCGGCTGGATCATGACGATCGGCGCCGTGGTCACCGCGGCCGCCGTCGCCGTCGCGTACCAGGTCATCCTTCCGCAGGTCTCGCTCGCCTTCCAGATCGTCGGCGGCTCCGCCGACGCGGGGCAGACCACCACGCCCAACGGCGCCAAGAACGCGATCCTGCTCGCCCTCGGCCTGGTCGTCTTCACCACCGTCGTCAACATCGTCGGCGTACGGCTGATGGCGAAGATCAACAACGTCGGTGTCGCTGTCGAGTTGATCGGCGTCACCCTGCTCATCGTCATGCTGGCGGTGCACATCAGACGCGGACCGCAGATCGTCACCCACACCCAGGGCACCGGCGCCGGACAGTCCTGGGGCTATTTCGGTGCCTTCCTGGTCGCCTCGATCATGAGCGCCTACGTCTTCTACGGCTTCGACACCGCGGGCTCGCTCGCCGAGGAGACCAGGGAACCCCGGCGCCACGCACCGCGCGCCATCATTCGCGCGCTCACCGCCGCCTTCCTCGCGGGCGGACTGCTGATGCTGGTGGGGATGATGGCGGTCGGCAACATCAACGCCAAGGAACTCGGCACGCTCGGCATGCCGTACCTCATCAAGTCCACCCTCGGGCCGGGCCTCGGCAACGTCTTCCTGGTCTGCTCCGCGATCGCCATCACCGTCTGCTGCCTGGCCGTCCAGACCGCCGCCATCCGGCTGCTGTTCGCCATGGCACGAGACGGCCGGCTGCCGTTCGGCGCGGCCATCGCGAGGGTCTCGCCGCGCTCCAAGACGCCGATCGTCCCGGCCGTGCTCACCGGAGTGCTGACCATCGCCCTGCTGCTGGTCAACATCGGCAACCAGCGGGCGTTCTACATCCTCACCTCGGTCGCCATCATCCTGTTCTACATCCCCTATCTGATGGTCACCGGCCCGATGCTGCTGCGCCGCCTGCGCGGCGAGTGGCCACGCCCCGACCACGGCCCGTACTTCAACCTCGGCCGCTGGGGCACCCCGGTCAACGCCTTCGCGGTGCTCTACGGAGCGGCCATGACCGTCAACCTCGCCTGGCCGCGCGCGGCCGTCTACGGCACCGACCACTGGTACTTCCAGTGGGGCGCCGTCGTGTTCACCTCCGTCATCGTGGCGGTCGGCGCGGGTGTCTACCTCACCCGCCGCCGCGGCGCCGACACCAATGCGCCGCGTGGCGGCCTGCCATCCGAGGAACCCGTCCCGGAGGGCTGACCGGCGGCCGGTGGCAGCCATCTCGCGGACCCCCGGTGCGGGACGGCGGACAGCGGTAGTCTCGCGCGTGACGACCGGTCATATGGCTTGCATCGGGGGAGAGTTGTAGACATTCAAGGTGGTCACGCTGGGCGAGGCGGGGGCCGGTAAGTCCGTGTTCATGGCGGCGATGTTCCGCAAGCTCGGCTTCGAGCGGCAGAACCTCTCCACGGCGGCGTTCTACCTCACCGCCACGGGATCGTACGTGCGCTGACCGGCCGCCGGGCCGCCGATGCGGCCGCCGACGCACAACGCCCCTGGGTCGTACACATCTGTTGGAACTGGATGAACGCCGAGCGGTGCGTGCCATCGGCACCGGGAACGGCGGCGTGCGGCACTCGTCATAGGCGTCGGTCGAGCCGCGGAGGACAGCCGAGCCGGTTCACGGCCATCCCGTCAACTGGTGCGACCGCACCGTCCGCTGGGCGCGGTTGGCCGGAACGTGTTGTTCGGCCGTGGCAGCTGTGAACGGCCTTGGCTAGACTTGCCGATCGGCGGACCCGTCGCTGCAAGGAGTACGGAATTTGTGAACCCCTCCTCTCGCTCCGGGTCCAAGCCCCGCAAAGGGGACATCAGGCGACTACGTCGTATCGCGGAATCACTGCTGAACCGCTTGAACCTGCCCGAGAAGTGCGACATCTCCACGCTCTGCGAACTTCTCAGCCAAGAGCGCGGCCGCCCCTTGCACCTGGTGCCGCTGGCCATGGGCGCATCACACCCCTGCGGCCTGTGGATCGCGTTGGACGTGGCCGACCTCGTCGTGTTCGAGGCCAACACCACCCGGCTGCACCGGGATCACATCATCGCCCATGAGCTCGCGCACATGGTCTGCAGCCATCGGGACGTCAGCCGACCCGACGCGGCGAGCATCGAACTCCTCTTCCCGGACCTCGATCCGGAGCGCGTACACGAAATGCTGGGGCGCACCGGCTATTCGTCGCAGGAGGAGCAGGAGGCGGAGATCCTGGCGTCCCTGATCCTGGAGCGCGTCACGCGGCCACCGAAGGAACCGGTCTGGACGGTCCCGCCCGCCGAGGCGCAGACCGTCGCACGGATCGACCGCACTCTCCAACACCCACTGTGAACCCGTCCCAACGCCCCGACCGGTCCGCTGCGCCGGTGCCGTCGGCCCGTCACCGCTTGGAGGGTACGTGGGAGACCTCAAGGGGGTCGTCTTCCCGCCGTGCGCCGTACTGTGCGCCTTGGCGTTCCTGTACAAGGTCCGCGATCTGCGGCAGCACCGGCGCGATCCCGCACTCCTCGCCCTGATCGCGGCCTTCCTCCTCAAGGGGATCTCCTTCACCCTGTCCGTCCCCGCGGTGTCGGCCGGCGTCGACAGGCATTCCGGGGTGCCCAACCTGGCGGCGCTGGGGATCCATCTGCTGGGCGGAGTGTCCTCCAGCGCCGCCATCCTGGTGGCCGTCACGTACTGGGTCCATCCGGCCCGGCAGGCACGCCCCAGGGCCCGGGCATGGCTGATCGCCGCCGCCGCGTGCGCGATCGCCATGGTCGCCCTGTGGCTGGCGGCCGAGCCCCGGGGGCACGGAAGGTCGGCGCACTACATCCTGCAGAACGTGGCGAATCCGGCGGTCGGCGGGTACACCCTGCTCTATGCGACCGCCTTCGGGGCCGGAATGCTGGAAATCGCGTTGCTCTGCCGACGCTATGCGAAGGCCGCCGGTCGGCAGTGGCTGCGATGGGGGATGGCCACCACGCAGATCGGTGCGTTCTGCTGCATCGTCTACTGCGCCAATCGCGCCTGGGCGGTGATCGCGGTCCGGTTCGGACTCAATCCGCTCCAGTGGGAGGCGCTGACGCCGATCGCCAACGGCATCGGCATCCTCTTCCTGGCGGCCGGGCTCACCATGCCGTCCTGGGGGCCGCAGGTCTCCGAACTGCGCCGCCGGACCGGCAACTTCGTGGCGTACCGAAGGCTCCATCCCCTGTGGCGCGATCTGTACTCCGCGATCCCGGACATCGCGTTGAGCCCGCCGGCGTCCGCGCGCCTCGACCGGTTCACCCCGCGCGACATCGACTACCGGCTGTACCGGTTGGTCATCGAGATACAGGACGGCATGCTCGTGCTGCGCCCGTACATGGACCCGGAAACCGCCGTGGCCGCCGCCCGGTCGGCCCGAACCGCGGGCCTCGCCGGTGAGAACCTGGACGCGGCCGTACACGCCGCCCAGGTGAAGGCCGCGTTGCGGGCGAGGAAGGACAACCTGCCGATGGCCGACGCCACATCGGCCGCCGCGCCCGCCGCGGACGAGGACGGAGACTACCGGGGCGAGGTCTCCCGACTGGTCGGTGTCGCCCAGGCCTATACGGCCCTCGGACGGAGAAAGAGGAGTAGCACATGAAGCAACGCAGGCTGGGAAAAAGCGGGTTGGAGGTGTCCGCACTCGGTCTCGGCTGCATGGGCATGTCGATCGCGTACGGGCCCACGGACGACGCCGAGGCCAGACGGGCGCTGGATCGCGCCAGCGAACTGGGCATCACCTTTCTGGACACCGCGGACGCCTACGGGCGCGGCGCCAACGAGGAACTGCTGGGCGGCTGGCTGCGCGGCCGGGACCGGGACAGCGTGGTGCTGGCCACCAAGTTCGGTCTGCGGCATGACGCGGCGACCGGCCGGGTCGGCGACGTCGACACCTCCCCGGACTATGTGCCGGTGGCCTGCGATGCCTCGCTGCGCCGACTGGGCGTCGAGCACATCGACCTGTACTACGCGCACCGCCGCGACCCCGGTGTCCCCATCGAGGACACCGTGGGGGCGATGGCCGCCCTGGTCGAGGCGGGCAAGGTGCGCCACCTCGGCCTGTCGGAGGTCAGCGCCGAGACACTGCGCACGGCGCACGCCGTCCACCCCATCAGCGCCATCCAGCTCGAGTACTCGCTGTTCACCAGGGACGTGGTCGAGGGGGAGATGCTGGCCACCTGTCGCGAGCTGGACATCGCCGTGGTGGCGTACTCACCCCTCGGCCGCGGCATGCTCGCCGGAGCCGTCTCCTCCCGCGAGGACCTGACGGAGGACGACAACCGGCGGCGCTGGCCGCGGTTCTCCGCCGAGAACATCGGACCGAACCTCGATCTCGTGTGCGCCGTAGGCGAGTTGGCGGCGCAGATGGGCTGCACCCCCGGCCAGGCGGCGCTCGCCTGGCTGCTCGCCCAGGGCGACGACATCGTGCCGATCCCGGGTACCAAGCGCACCCGCTACCTGGAGGAGAACGCCGCGGCGGCCCAACTCCGGCTCAACCCGGAGCAGATCGGCCGACTTCGCCAGGCGGTGCCCGCCGACGCGGTGGCCGGTGCGCGCTACCCCGAGCAGGCGCTGCGCCGCCTGGGTCACTGACGCCACCGTCGGCTCACGGTTGGTCGGCGGACGCGGCGACCGCCCGGGCCCCGCCACTCACCGCGAGTCCACCCCGGGCGAGGCGTCCGCCAGGCCGGCGGCCCGGGCGAGGACCCGGGCGGTGAGCAGGCCGCCCTCGACGGCGTGCGAGGATCGGGCGGCACGGCACCGGCCCAGTTCGGGGTCGTATTCGGTCAGGGCCGCGCCCGCGTGGTCCGTCGCGGGCTCCTCCAACTGCACCGGCCAGCCGCGGTCCTTGAGCGCCAGGGCGAACTCCCGCGAGTACCGGCTCTCCATGATGCTGTCCGCCGACCCGTGCACCAGCCACACCGGCACCGGAGCGGCGGTGGTGGCGGCAAGGTCGTCCAGCGGGCGGGAACCGGTGGTACGGGCCGGCCAGTCGTAGCGCGAGGCGATGCCGACGACGGCCATCGGGCGCCAGCCGCCGACCAGTTCGGGGCGCAGTGCCACCCCCATCGCGGCCGGGGCCCCGGCCGACCATCCGGCGAGCACGATCCGGTCGGAGCGGCCGCCGTAGCCGGGCACGTGCTCCCGGGCGAACTCCAGCGACTCCAGCAGATGGCGGCGTCCGCCGTCCGGTGCGTCGGAGCGCCAGTCCGGCACCAGGGCGATCAGGCCCCGCCGTACCACCTGCCGCGCCAGCGGCCCCAGCATGTCCCGCTCGTCCGGCCCCCTGCCGTGCCAGAGCAGGACGGTGGGCACGTCGTCCCCGCCTCCCGCCGCCGGGAGGTACACATCGATCTGCTTGCCGTCCGTCCCGTGGCTGACGGTGTGCGTCACACCGGGGTCTACCGTCACAGCGGAGCGCTCCTCATCGTGTCTCGTCCCGCGGTGCCCGCGGGCCACCCGGTCGCCCAGCGTACGTCCAGGGGCGCGGGAATCCGCAGACCGCGCGGCAGGCTGCGGCAACGCCGGTTCGCCCACCGTAAGTTCACCGCGCGCTCGCCTCGCCCCCTCGTGCGCTCCCACTTCTGGTGATCAACGCGCCCTTCACCCGCACGGTGCTACTGCTCCTCGCCCGTCGGATCGCCGGGGAATGCCCTCCAACTCACGTACCCGTTCGATCACTTCGGCGATCGAACTGAGGCTCTGCGGTGACAGGCCCGCGCTGTGAGCGCACACCGTTCCCTGCGCGGCCGCACCGCTCACCGGAAGCAGTACGAGTCCGCTGAGCCCGCCGTGCCCGCCGTCGGCTTCGAGCCTGACCAGCCGGGCGCTTACCATGGGGTCCGCAGGCGCGTACCTCGGGAGAGGGCGCGACCCTTCTCTCACAGGAGCGTGCTGCTGTGCTGCGCACCATGTTCAAGTCCAAGATCCACCGGGCGACGGTGACCGAGGCCGATCTGCACTACGTGGGGTCGGTGACGGTCGACGCCGAGCTGATGGAGGCCGCCGACCTGCTGCCGGGTGAGCTGGTCCACATCGTCGACATCGACAACGGGGCCCGCCTGGAGACCTATGTCATCGAGGGCGAGCGGGGCTCCGGCGTCATCGGGATCAATGGTGCGGCGGCGCATCTGGTGCGTCCCGGGGACCTGGTGATCCTGATCAGCTATGCGCAGGTCGACGACGCGGAGGCCAGGGCGCTGCGGCCCAGGGTCGTGCATGTCGACGGGCAGAACAAGATCGTGGAGCTGGGCGCGGACCCTTCCGCTCCGGCGCCGGGCAGTGACACGGTGCGCGGCCCGCGGGCCGTCCCCGCTCACTGACTACTGCTGCTGCGGCTCGGTGACGATCACCAGGGCCGGGCTGAGGAGCTGGTCGCCGAGTCGGTAGCCGGGGCGCAGCACGCGTGAACAGGTGGGGCGGTCGACCTCCGCGGAGTGGGACTGGGACAGCGCCTCGTGCACATGCGGATCGAACGGCTCGCCCGGTTCGCCGAAGGACCGCAGGCCGAGCGCGGCCAGATGGGTCTCCAGCGCGTCGCTGACCGCGATGAAGCCGTCGGTCATGTCGCCGTGGCGGCGCACCCGCGTGACGGTGTCCAGCACGGGCAGCAGCTCACGCAGCACGTTGGCCACCGCGATCTCGCGGACCGCCAGCCGGTCGCGCCGTACCCGCTTGCGGTAGTTGTCGTACTCGGCCTTCACCCGCTGCAGATCCGCGGTGCGCTCGGCGAGCTGCGCCCTGAGCTGCCCGGGGCCGGTCTCCTTGGCCGTGCTGTGCGGCGGCCGCAGCCGCAGCACCGGGTCCGTCGGGTGGGCGCGCGGGTTGTACGGGGCGGATACCGGTACCGGTAGCCGTGCCCCGGGCGGGGGGCCGGTGGGGTGGCTCATCCGGTGCCTCCCTGGGGTTTCTCGTCGTCGACGATCTCGGCGTCGACTACCTCGTCCTCGGGCTTCGCCCCGGCGGCGCCGGACGTGCCGCCGGACGTGCCGGTGTCGCCGCCTCCGGCGGTGCCGGCGCCCTCGCCCGCGGCCGCGTACATCGCCTGGCCCAGCTTCTGGCTGGTGGTGGCCAACTTCTCGCTGCCCTCACGGATCGCGGCGATGTCCTCGCCCTTGAGCTTCTCCTTCAGCTCCGCGATGGCGGCCTCGACCTCGGTCTTGACCTCGCCCGGGACCTTGCCCTCGTTGTCCTTGAGGAACTTCTCGGTCTGGTAGACGAGCTGCTCGGCCTGGTTGCGGGTCTCGGCGGCCTCGCGGCGCTTGTGGTCCTCCTCCGCGTACTGCTCGGCCTCGCGCATCATCCGGTCGATGTCGTCCTTCGGCAGCGCCGAGCCGCCGGTCACCGTCATCCGCTGCTCGCGCCCGGTGCCGAGGTCCTTGGCGGAGACGTGCATGATGCCGTTGGCGTCGATGTCGAAGGTGACCTCGATCTGCGGGACGCCGCGCGGCGCCGGGGGCAGACCGGTCAGCTCGAACATGCCGAGCTTCTTGTTGTACGCGGCGATCTCACGCTCGCCCTGGAAGACCTGGATCTGCACCGACGGCTGGTTGTCCTCGGCCGTGGTGAAGATCTCCGAGCGCTTGGTCGGGATCGTGGTGTTGCGCTCGATCAGCTTGGTCATGATGCCGCCCTTGGTCTCGATACCGAGGGACAGCGGGGTGACGTCCAGCAGCAGGACGTCCTTGACCTCACCCTTGAGCACACCGGCCTGCAGGCTGGCGCCGATCGCCACGACCTCGTCCGGGTTGACCCCCTTGTGCGGGTCCTTACCGGTCAGCTCCTTGACCAGGTCGGTCACCGCCGGCATCCGGGTCGAACCACCGACGAGGATCACATGGTCCAGATCGGCGACCTTGATCCGCGCGTCCTTGACCGCGGCGTGGAACGGGGCCTTGCAGCGTTCCAGCAGGTCGGCGGTGAGCTGCTGGAACTGGGCGCGGGTGAGCTTCTCGTCCAGGTGCAGCGGGCCCTCGGCGGACGCCGTGATGTACGGCAGGTTGATCGAGGTCTCGGTGGACGACGACAGCTCGATCTTGGCCCGCTCCGCGGCCTCACGCAGCCGCTGGACGGCCATCTTGTCCTTGGACAGGTCCACGCCGTGGGCGTTCTTGAACTGCTTGACCAGGTGTTCGACGATCCGCTGGTCCCAGTCGTCACCGCCCAGGTCGGTATCGCCGTGGGTGGCCTTCACCTCGACCACGCCCTCGCCGATCTCCAGCAGCGAGACATCGAAGGTGCCGCCGCCGAGGTCGAAGACCAGGATGGTCTGGTCGTTCTCCTTGTCCAGGCCGTACGCCAGCGCGGCGGACGTCGGCTCGTTGATGATCCGCAGCACCCTCAGGCCCGCGATCTCGCCCGCCTCCTTGGTGGCGGTGCGCTGGGCGTCGTTGAAGTAGGCGGGCACGGTGATGACGGCGTCCGCCACGTCCTCGCCGAGGTACGCCTCCGCGTCCCGCTTGAGCTTCTGCAGCACCCGCGCGGAGATCTCCTGGGCGGTGTAGCGCTTGCCGTCGATGTCGCCGGTGTCCGGAAAGCGCCAACTCGGGTCGCCCATATGGCGTTTGACCGACCGGGCGGTGCGCTCCACGTTGGTGATGGCCTGGCGCTTGGCGATCTCGCCGACGAGCACCTCGCCGCTCTTGGCGAAGGCCACCACCGACGGGGTGGTGCGCGCCCCCTCCGTGTTGGTGATGACCGTGGGCTCGCCACCCTCCAGCACGGACACCACGGAGTTCGTCGTACCGAGGTCAATACCGACTGAGCGTGCCATGGGGGCTCTCCTCTTCGCTCGGCGCCCACGCCGGTTCCGGCATGGACGCCGTCGACTCCAGAGTGCCTCGGTGGACTGGCGTCCACCAGTTGATGGCCGACTGGCCGCGCCCTACCCGGCGGTGTCCGTCCGCTCCGGCACCCCGAAGGGCAGATCGAGCCGTACCGCGAACCCGCCGTCCGGCTCCGCGGCGGCGGTCAGCGCGCCGCCCAGCAGGGTGGCGCGCTCGCGCAGGCCCACGATGCCGTGTCCGCCGCCCGGCAGATCGGGACGCGGCGCGTGCGCGCCCGGCGGCCCGTTGCGGACGCACACCCGCAGCGACTCCTCCTCGACGAGCACGGTCACGGTGGTGGCCGCCCCCGGGGCGTGCTTGCGCACGTTGGTGAGGGCTTCCTGCACCGTGCGGTACGCGGCCCGCTCGACCGGCTCCGGCAGCACCCGGCCGTGCACGCCGTCGATCCGCAGGTCGGCGTCGACCTCCGAGGCGGCCACCAGCGCGGGCAGATCGGCGAGCGTGGGCTGCGGTGCCAGTTCCGTCGGCCCGGCCCCGGCCGCCCGCAGCACCAGGATCATGCTGCGCAACTCCTCCAAGGTGGCCACCGCGAGCCCGCGCAGCGTCCCGGCGACCTCCTTGACTTCCGGATCGCGGGCGGTGACCTCCAGCGCGCCCGCCTGGACGGCTATCAGGCCCGCCTGGTGCGAGACCACGTCGTGCATCTCCCGGGCAATCCGCGCCCGCTCCTTGGCGATGACGGTCTGTGCGTGCAGCGCCCGCTCGTGGTCACGTAGCGTGGCGAGCTCCGCGATCCGGTCCGACAGGTCCTTCCTGGTCTGGGCGAGCAGCCCGAGCATGACCGGGCCGGTGCCCAGCATCACCGCGTAGATCAGCTGCTGCACCAGGTCGCTGACCGTCTCCTTGGAGAACGCGGTGAGCGGCCACGGCACGAACGCACCGGCCGCCACCACCAGCGCGGCCAGCGCCTTGTGCCGCACCGGGCGCTCGGTCCTGGCCACGGTGTAACCGGCGACCATCGCGGCGATCAGCGCGTTGCCCGCGTACAGCCCCGGCAGGGTGGCCACCAGCACCGTGCGCGGCCAGCGCCGCCTGAGCAGCAGGATGGCGGCGGCCGCCAGTGAGGCGACGAAGCGCCAGTCCCGCGGCGGCGGATAGTTCAACACGGCATCGAGACCGGCCAGCGCGACCAGGCCGAGATCGACCGCCCGCGGCTGCCAGCGGCCGTGCGTCCGCCACAGGAACCGCACGAACGGCAGGGGGCCCGCCGTGCGCCGGGCGCGCCTCACGGCGCCTGCTCCTCGACCAGCCCGACCCGGTCCGCCAGCACGGCGGCCTGGATGCGGTTCGCCACCCCCAACTTGGTGAGCACGGCTCTGACGTAGTCCTTCACGGTGGCGACCGCTATGTGCATCCGCGCCCCGATCTCCGCGTTGGACAGCCCCTGCCCGACGAAGGAGAGCACCTGCCGCTCGCGCGGGGACAGCGTGCTCACCGCCTGGGCGGCCTCGTACGACGCGGCGGCCCGGTCGGGGCGCCCCAGCCGCCGTACGACGGACGGGGACAGGCAGCCGGCGCCGGTGGCCACCGCGCGCACCGAGCGCACCAGGATCTCCGGGTCGGTGTCCTTCAGCAGGAACCCCGAGGCCCCGAGCCGTAGCGCCTCACCGAGGTACTCGTCGGTGTCGAACGTGGTCAGCATGGCGACGTGCGGCGGCTCGGGCAGCCGGGTCAGCCGGCGCAGCACCGTGAGCCCGTCGACGTCCGGCATCCGGATGTCGAGCAGCACCACATCGGGCCGGTCCTGCTGGACCGCGGCGACCGCCTGCGCCCCCTCGCAACTGGCCACCACCGTGATGTCGGGCGCACTACCCAAGATCATGGCGAGCCCCGATCTGATCAGGGCCTCGTCATCGACGATCAGCACCCGCACCGGGGAAGAGGTTTCCACTGGAGTCATGCGGCGTTTCCCGCCCCGTTCAACAAAACGCGCCTCGGCCAACGACCGTGTGCTACCCGTGCAACAACCTTGCGTGAAGCTCTGCGTGACCGTACCGCAGCCCGAATCGCCCCAGAAGAGCCAATTCGTAGCGGGCCGCGTACTGTCCGTCAGAATTTGCTTCACGGTGCATGTATACGGCCGTCGTTCTCAGGTCTGATCGCGTACCTCCGGTAGGAGGTACCCTCTCCGTCGGCGGATGGATGTTCTTCGAGCGCGGGCGCTGAAAGGCTGGGCCACCAGCCGACGGGTGGTCCGGTCGGCGGCGGCACGGCAGCCGGTCTCCTCGTCGGGACCCGCCGATCCCCCCACGCGCAAGCGCGGATCCGGCGGCGGAAGCGCCAGCGGCCCCGCCTCGGGCCCCGGGCACGCCCGCCTCGCCGCGGCCGTGCCCAGGGCCCGATCCACCCGGGCCTCGAACAACCCCCACCGCCGTGTGTCATCACGGTGTACCCGCTGGAGGAAAGCCCTTGCCCCGGAAGCGTTCCGCGCGCTCGACCGCGTTGGCGACCACCGCCGTTCTGCTCGCCACCGCGGCCATACCCGGCCTGACCGGGATGTCGCAGGCTCGCGCCGCACACCAGGACATACCGAAGCCGGTACCGGCGTCCGCCGGGCAGTTGACCCGGCTGAGCGCCGGCCAGCCGCTGTCCACCGCGGAATGCCGCCAGAAGGTGCACCATGACTGCTACGGACCGACGCAGTACCAGGCCGCCTACGACGTGCAGCCGTTGTACGACGCGGGCATCGACGGCACCGGGCGCACCATCGTCATCGTCGACTCGTTCGGTTCGCCCACCATCCAGCACGACCTTGAGGTCTTCGACAAGCAGTACGGTCTGCCGGACACCCGGGTCGAGGTGGCCAAGTGGGGCCAGGTACCTGTCTTCGACCCGAAGAACCAGGACATGACCGGCTGGGCGGGGGAGACCACGCTGGACGTGGAGTACGCCCACGCCATGGCCCCGGGCGCGCACATCGTGCTGGTGGAGACCGGCACTTCGGAGCAGGAGGGCACCTCCGGCTTCCCCGAGATGATGGACGCCATCAAGGACTTCGCGGCCAAGGGCCGGGGGGACGTCATCAGCCTGAGCCTCGGCGCGACCGAGGACACCTTCGCCGAGGAAGCGGGCAGGACCGGCGACTACCACCTGCTGAACGGACTGCGCTATGGCCTGAAGGCCGCCGCCGCCCAGCACACCACGCTGCTCGCGGCCAGCGGTGACAACGGCGCCACCGACAAGAAGCTGGACGGCAAGGCCTACTTCACCGACCGCCAGGTGGGCTGGCCCGCGTCGGACCCGCTGGTCACCGGAGTCGGCGGCACCCGCCTGTACCTGGACGACAAGGGCAACCGGACCAAGCCCGACGAGGCGTGGAACGACGGCGACGGCAGCGCGACCGGCGGCGGCACCTCCCATGTCTTCCCGCGCCCCTCCTTCCAACGCGGCGTCTCCCGGGTGACCGGCGCGGCCCGTGGTGTGCCGGACATCAGCCTCAGCGCCTCGCCCGCGGGCGGCGCCTGGGTGTACAGCTCCTACGACCCCGCCCATACCGGCTGGGACATCATCGGCGGTACCAGCCAGGCCACCCCGATGTTCTCCGGTGTCATGGCACTCGCCGACCAGGCCGCCGGCCGCCGCCTGGGCAACATCAACAGTGTCCTGTACCGGCTCGCCCAGACCCAGGACACCGACGACCCGCACGGCATCGTCGATGTGACCAAGGGCGACAACAGCGGACACGGAGTCAAGGGCTACCAGGCCGCTCCTGGCTACGACCTGGCCACCGGCTGCGGCACGGTGGACGGCCACCAGTTCGTCAAGTCCCTCTCGGGCCGCGACGACCTGTAGTGAACCTGCCGTGGTGACCGACAGACAGACCCGGCGGTCACCACGGCAGCCCTGTCATCCGGCCGCGCGCAGCCGCAGCATCACCGTGGCGTGCGGCCGGACCTGGACCGTGACCGAACTTCCGTAGCTGCTCGTCCGCTTGGTCACCAGGTCCTTGCCGGACAGGTGTTGGGCCTTGCCGAAGCCCAGGGTGCCGGCGGACGCGCCGATGGTGAGCGGGGCGTCGCCGCGGTTGAGGAAGACCACGGCGCGGTCACCGCCCGCCAGCGGTTTGGTGAGCACATCGTGGGTGCCGGTGTGCACGACCCTCGTGCCCTGTACGCCGGCGCGGTCCTGGTCGACGGCGATGATGTCGCGGTTGCCGAGGATCGACAGCGCCTGCGGTGACAGCTTGGTCAGGTCGGTGCTGCTGATCAGCGGTGCGGACATCTCCGCCCACAGCGTCAGCTGCGTCTGCATCTCGTCGGCGGTCAGCCCGGAGTCGCCGACCAGCAGGAAGTCCGGGTCGTTCCAGTGCCCGGGGCCCGCGTACTTCACCAGCGGTGCGTTGTAGTCGTAGTTGCCCAGCAGGCTTTTCCACTTCGCCGCGCCGCTCTCCTGCCCCAGGGCGATGTCCGTACCCTCGCGCCACAGATTGCCGTACCTGGCCACCCAGCCGAGCACCGTGTACCAGTCGGAGGTGCCCTGGAAGTACGCCGGGGCGGACTCGGAGAAGACGATCTTCCGGCCGCTGTGCTGCAGCGCCTGGCTCATCCCCGCGTACGCCTGGCGGTAGGTCTCCTGGCCGGACTGGCCGGGGATGGACGGAACGTTGCAGCCGTCCAGTTTGAGGTAGTCGACGCCCCACTTCGCGAACAGTCTGGCGTCGGCGTCGTAGTGCTGCCAACTGCCCGCGTATCCACCGCACGTCTGGGTGCCCGCGTCCTCGTAGATGCCGAACTTCAGCCCCATGGCGTGGAGTTGGCGTCCGACGTAGGCCATGCCGTCGGGGAACTTCTGCGGGTCGGAGACGAGGTTGCCCGATGCGTCGCGGGTCTTGGTCATCCAGCAGTCGTCCGTGGTGACGGTGTTGTATCCCTTGACCGCCAGCCCGCTGCGGACCAGGGCCCGGCCCTGGTCGAGGATCAGCTTCTGGTCGATGTTGCACTGGTAGTACGACCAGTCGTTCCAGCCCATGGGGGGCGTGGCGGCCAGCCCGTGGTAGCCGCTGGACGGTACGGGTGCGGTGTGCGCGACCGCCGGGCTGGCGAGCGCGAGAGCGGCGGCCACCGCGATTTTCGCGAACATGACAACCTCCGATTGGGGAAAGGGGGTACGGGGGCCGAAGCCCCCGAGAAGACGCCTAACCGTCGCCCCGGCGAGCGGCGCCGACCGCCGCGGCCGGAGCCGCCGTTGGCCGGGGGGCCGAGACCCACCGGCCGCCGTTCTGCCAGTAGGACTGGATCTCCTCCAGGCGGCGCCCCTTGGTCTCCGGCGCCATCCGGGCCACGAAGACGATGGCCAGCAGGGCCAGTACCGCGAAGCCCGCGAAGGTCCAGGTGGGGCCCGCCCGGTCGATGACGGACGGGAAGAACTGGGCGATGAGGAAGTTCGCCACCAGGTCCGCGGTGAGCATCGCCGAGGCGCCCATGGACCGCAGCCGGGACGGGAACGCCTCGCTCGCGTACACCCAGATCAGCGAGCCGAAGCCGAAGTTGAACGCGGCCGTGAACAGCAGCAGCGCGGCGAAGCCGATCCAGGTCGCGGCCCCGCGCAGCGAGGTGAGCCCGAATACGGCGGTGAGCACCACCAGCGAGCCCAGCATGGTGCCGATCCCGCTGAACAGCACCACCCGCCGCCCGAACCGGTCGATGATGAACAGGGCGAGCACAGTGGCCGCCAGCGAGGCGAGTTCGACGATGGACGGCAGCAGGAAGCTCTGACCGCTGCCGGTGAAGCCCATCTTCTGGAAGATCTCCGGGCTGTAGTACGTGACCGCGTTGATCCCGGTGATCTGACAGAAGAACCCGAGGGCCAGGACGAACAGGGTGGCGCGGGTATACGGCGGCCGGAACATCGCGGCCAGGCCGCCGTGTCCGCCGCGCTCCTGGCGGATCTGCGCCGCGATGGCCCGCGTCTCCGCCTCAGCGTCGACATCGGGATCGACAAGCCGCAGCACGCGTACGGCTTCCTCGTCGCGCCCCTTGAGCACGTACCAGCGCGGGGTGTCCGGCAGGAGCAGCAGCGGGATGACGATGAGTGCCGCGGGGACGGCGGACAGACCGAGCATCCACCGCCAGTGCCCGCCGTCGGCCAGGCCCCAGTTGACGAAGTACGTGATGGTGATGCCCGCGACACAGGCCACCTGGTAGGTGGCGGTCGCGGCGCCCCGGATGCGGGCCGGAGTGGATTCGGCGATGTACAGCGGCGCGGCGACGATACACAGGCCGATCGCCACACCGAGCAGAAAGCGCATCGTGTCCAGCACCGTCACGTTCGGGGCGAACGCCGACAGCGCGACGAAGACCGCGTACGAGGCGGCCACCATCACCATCGTCTTCCGGCGGCCCAGCGCGTCGGCGACCCGGCCGCCCAGGACCGCGCCCAGGACCGAGCCCACCACCAGAACGCTGTTGACCAGGCCCTGCTCCGCGGAGCTCAGCTGGAAGTCCTTGCTGAGGAAGACCAGGGCTCCCGAGACGCTGCCCGTGTCATAGCCGTAGATCACCCCGACCAGGGCGCCGGTCAGCGCGATCATCCGACCGGTGCGGTACGCGCTGACGTGCGGCGGACGAGTGGGGGGCACGTGGGGCGGGTGAGGCATAGCGGCAACCACCGGTTGATTGGTTTTGGGGGTTGTGCTGATCGGTTTTGAAAATATCCAGCCCCAACCGAGCAGCTGTCAACAGCCCGCTTGCGCAGTCTTGCGCACCGAGCCCGGGCCTCACGGACGTGGACAGACCCCCCGACCTTGCGCGATGCTGATCGAAGTGCACCTTATTCGTGCATCAGAAATCACTCAGAGCCTGAGAGAAGGATCGATGGCCGCGATCGAGCACATGGCGCAGGAAATCGACAGCCAGCCGGACGTGTGGCGCCAGGCCGCCGAGATCGCCGCGGGCGATGTCCCGCTGCCGGCCCCCGGCGAGCGGGTCGCCGTCGTCGGTTGCGGCACCTCGTGGTTCATGGCGCAGTCCTACGCGGCGCTGCGCGAGCGCGCGGGCCACGGCACCACCGACGCCTTCGCCGCCTCGGAGGCGTTCGCCGCGGGCGACGCCTTCGCCGAGCGCGGGTACGACACGGTCCTGGCCATCACCCGCTCCGGCACGACCACCGAACTGCTGCGGCTGATGGACCGGTTGAAGGGCCGTACCAGGACGGTCGCCGTCGTCGGTGACCAGCGGACGCCCATCGCCGAGGCGTGCGACGCCATCGTGGGACTGCCGTTCGCCGACGAGCGGTCGGTGGTGCAGACCCGCTTCGCCACCTCCGCGCTGCTCCTGCTCCGCCGCCACCTGGGCGAGGCCGTCGAGGGCGCGGTACGCGATGTGGCGGACGCGCTGCGCCGACCGGTCGACCCGGCGTGGGTGCGCGCGGAGCAGTTCACCTTCCTGGGCCATGGCTGGACGTACGGCCTGGCGAACGAGGCCGCGCTCAAGATGCGCGAGGCGTCGCAGAGCTGGACCGAGGCGTACCCCCTGCTGGAGTACCGGCACGGCCCGATCGCCATCGCCGCACCGGACCGGGTCACCTGGGTCCTCGGGCCGGAGACCGGCGAGTTGGAGGCGGATGTGGCGAAGACCGGCGCGCTGTTCGTACACCACGACCGCGACGCGCTGGCCGATCTGGTCCTGGTGCAGCGGGTCGCCCTGGAACGCGCCCGGGCCCGCGGACTCGACCCCGACCGGCCGCGCGGTCTCACCCGGTCCGTCATCCTGAACGCATGATCCCGAGTATGTGACGGTCAGCCGAGAAAGGACCCCCGTCGTGCCGCTGACATCCACCGCGTCCGTGATGCGGGCCGCCGCCGCCGCGGGCTGCGGCGCCGCCGCCTTCAACGTCCTCCATCTGGAGACGGCCGAGGCGCTGGTCGCCGCGGCGGAGCAGACCGGTGCGCCGCTGATCCTGCAGATCAGCGAGAACTGCGTCAGATACCACGGCAGCCTGCTGCCGCTCGCCCGGGCCACGCTGGCGCTGGCGGAGCTGAGCGGCGCATCCGTCGCCGTGCACCTGGACCATGTCACCGACGCGGCGCTGCTGCGCGAGGGCGTCGAGGCGGGCATCGGCTCGGTCATGGTGGACGCCTCGGCCCTGCCGTACGAGCGGAACGTGGCGACCACCGGTGAGCTCACCGCCTGGTGCCATGACCGGAAGGTGTACGTGGAGGCCGAGTTGGGGGAGGTGGGCGGCAAGGACGGGGTGCACGCACCCGGCGCCCGGACCGACCCGGACGAGGCGCTGTCGTTCGTCCGCGCCACCGGCGTCGACGCGCTGGCGGTGGCCGTCGGCTCCTCGCACGCCATGCGTGAGCGCACCGTCGAGCTCGACAAGGAGCTGATCAGCCGGCTGCGCGACCGGCTGCCGGTGCCGCTGGTGCTGCACGGTTCCTCCGGCGTGCCGGACGAGGAGATCCGCCGGGCCATCGCGGCCGGGATGACGAAGATCAATGTGTCGACGCACCTGGTGGCCGCGTTCACCGCCGAGGTACGGCAACGGCTGGCGGCGGACCCCTCGTTGGTCGACTCCCGCAAGTACGTGGGACCCGCCCGATCCGCGGTGACCGCCGCGGCGGCGCAGCTGCTGCGGGTCATCACCGAGCCCGCCATGACCCCGACCCCCGGGGGCGAGGACGTTGCCGCAGGTCGCGCCTGACACACTGGAGGTCCGGGGGAGCGGCCCCCGCCGGATCCCGTACCCCCGCAGGAGGTGTCAGACGTGCGCCATGAACGGCTGACGGCCTTGCTGGAACTGCTCGGCGAACGAGGCCAGATGGGGGTCGAGGAGGCCGCCGGCGAGCTCGGTGTGTCCGCCGCGACGGTACGGCGCGACATGGACACCCTGGCCGAGCAGCAGCTGCTGACCCGCACCCGCGGTGGCGCCGTGCTGAGCTCTGTCGCGTACGACCTGCCCATACGCTACAAGGGCAGCCAACGCGCCCCGGAGAAGCGGCAGATCGCCCAGGCCGCGAGCGCCCTGGTACCGCGCGGCAGCGTGGTCGGCCTCAGCGGGGGCACCACCACCACCGAGATCGCCCGAACCCTGGCGAGCCGCCCGGACCTCGCGGAACCGGGCCCCAATCCGCATCTCACGGTGGTCACCAACGCCCTGAACATCGCCAACGAACTGGCCGTACGCCCGCAGATCAAGATCGTGCTGACCGGCGGCGTCGCCCAGCCCCGCTCCTTCGAACTCGTCGGCCCCTACAGCGACTTGGTGCTGCGCGAGGTCACCATGGACATCGCGTTCATCGGTGTGAACGGCCTCGATCCGAAGGTCGGCGCGACCGTCCACGACGAACGCGAGGCCCGGGTGAACCGCCTCATGGCCGAGCGTGCCACCCGCCCGGTCGTGGTGTCCGATTCCTCCAAACTCGGCTTGCGCGCCTTCGCCGCCATCGGCACCTGCGACCTCTTCGACACCCTCATCACGGACGAGGGCGCCGACGAGGAGATCCGCCGGGAGTTCGCCGAGCGCGGACTGCGGATCATCACCGCCCCGGTCCCCGACTGACAGCGCACGACCGGGGCGCATCCCTCTTACGGGTGAAGCGTGGCCGCTCCGGCATCGCGAGCATCGAGAACATCCCAACTGATCGGCCAGTACGCCGACATGACCTGTGAACCCGGTCAACGAGCTAGGCTGGCAAGGACTGTTGACGGCTCGCTCGGGGGGCGCGGAAGGGGTGTGCGGGGGTATGGTGCGGGGTCCGGAGTGGATGCGGTCAGGTCCCAGGAAACCCGTGGAACTGCACACCGACCGGCCGCACGCCGCGCGGGTGTACGACTTCCTGCTCGGCGGAAAGACCAACTACGCGGCGGACCGCGAGGCCGCACAGCGAACCCTGCTGGCGCTCCCCAACGCCGCCCTGATCGCCCGGCAGAACCGCGCCTTCATGCACCGGGCGGCCCGCTACCTGGCCGCCGAGGCAGGGATCCGGCAGTTCCTGGACATCGGCACCGGCATCCCGACCACGCCCAACCTCCATGAGGTCGTCCAGGCGATCGAGCCGCGGTCGCGGGTGGTCTACGCCGACAACGACCCGATCGTGCTCACCCATTCCCGCGCCCTGCACACCAGCCACCCCGAGGGTCGTACCGCGTATGTGCACGGTGACCTCTGCCACCCGGACGGCATCCTGGACGACCCGGAGTTGGCGCGCACCCTCGACCTGGGCGAGCCGGTCGCGCTCACCCTCGTTGCCGTACTCCACTGGCTGCCGAAGGAGTGCGATCCGTTCGCCATCGTGTCCCGACTGCTGGACGCCCTACCGCCGGGCAGCTTCCTGGCGCTGAGTCATGTGACGGACGACTTCGAGCCGAAGGCACTGGACGAGGTCGCGGAGGACTTCCGGCGCTCCGGATCCCACGTGAACGTCCGCAGCAAGGCCGAAGTGGCCGAGTTCTTCACGGGGTTGGAGCTGGTCGAACCCGGCATCGAGGTGCTGCAGCGCTGGCGTCCCGACTCCGCGGACATCGAGGCCGGATCGCTGGCGGACACCGACATCCCGCTGTACGGGGCGGTGGCCCGCAAGGGCTGACCGTCAGGCGCACGCCGAGACGGCCGCCCAGACCACCTTTCCGCCGTGGTCCGGCGGGGTCCAGCCCCAGGACTCGCTGAGCGCGTCGATGACATGCAGTCCGCGCCCGGTCTCCGCGAGATGGTCGGGCTCCTTGAGCACCGGTACGCCCGTACCGGGGTCGCACACCGCGCACAGCACGGTCGTTCCCCGGAGCAGCAGGCCGAGCCAGACCGGGTGCGCCGGTGCGGGAAGCTCCTGCGCGGTCGCTAATCCGTACCGCATGGCGTTGCTCAGCAGCTCGGAGACGATGATGGCGGCGTTGTCCACGAGGGCGGGCATGCCCCACCCGGTCAGGGTCGACCGGGTGAACTGGCGTGCCGCGCCCGCCGCTTGGAGGTCCCCGGCCAGCCCGCAGGCGGCGAATCCACTGGGGCCCTGGGCGCTGTCGTCCAGCGGGAAGGCCCCCCTCGCGGCCAGTGCCAGCCAGTGCCTGCCGGAACCGTCGGGTACGGCGTTGCCTGCTGAATCGGCCGGGTGTGTGGTCATCACGATCTCCATGGAACCTCTCGGGCAGTCGTTGCGGACGGGCCTCCCGGGCCCACTATCCCGCGTTTGCCGGTGGCACTGCAAGCACATCTGCAATTACAGTCGTAAGGACACCGGTAAGTACATCTGCAAGAACGGATGCACGTGCACGAGGAGTTGACGGTGCGTCAGCAAATTCGGATGCGGTCCGGTGGACACCACGCACGGCAGCGGCAAAGGAGCGACGGGGATGCAGCAGATCGACAACGGTGTGCAGGCCACACGGATCGAAGGGGCGGTCTGGCAGAAGAGCCGGCGGAGCAATCCGAGCGGTAACTGCGTGGAGCTCGCCGCGCTGCCCGGCGGCCAGTTCGCGGTCCGCAACTCCCGCCACCCCGAGGGCCCCGCGCTGGTGTACACCCGTGAGGAGATGATCGCCTTCATCGGCGGAGCGAAGGACGGCGACTTCGACGCCCTGGTGGGCTGAGCAGGGCCCGCCCAGGCCGGCGCGGAGCGGATCCGTGCCACCCATCCGCTGTACTGATGGGCGGCACGGATGCCAGACTGGGCAGTCACCCGTCACTCAGGAGAGTTGGAATGCCCGCCATGATGCGGCCGAGCAGCGAGCCGTCGATACGGCGCTACCTCGAACACCCGCGGGGCGGGCCGACCGTCCTGCGGATCGTGCTGGGTACCCAACTGCGCAGGCTCCGTGAGCAGTGCAAGGTCAGCCGCGAGGAGGCGGGCGAGGCGATCCGCGGCTCGCACGCCAAGATCAGTCGGCTGGAACTCGGCCGGGTGAGCTTCAAAGAGCGCGACGTGGCCGATCTGCTCACCCTCTACGGTGTCGTGGACGATCAGGAGCGGGCGGACTACCTCGCACTGGCCCGGCAGGCGAGCACACCCGGCTGGTGGAACCAGTACGGCGATGTGCTGCCCAACTGGTTCGAGACGCACATCGGCCTGGAAGAGGCGGCGTCGATGATCCGGACCTACGAGGTCCAGTTCGTCCCCGGCCTGCTCCAGACCGAACACTACGCGCGCTCCGTCATCCGGCTCGGCTATCCGCACGCCTCGGTCCGCGAGATCGACCGCCGGGTCGAACTGCGCATGGCCCGCCAGAGACGGCTGACCACACCGGACGCGCCCCGGCTGTGGGCCGTCGTGGATGAGGCGGCACTGCGCCGTCCGCTCGGCGGAGCCGACGCCATGCGGGCCCAGTTGGAGCATCTGCTGAAGGCCGCGGAACTGCCCAACATCACCTTGCAGGTCGCCCCGTTCAGCGTTGGCGGACTCGCGGCGGCGGGCGGCCCGATCACCATCCTGCGCTTCCAGGAGCCGGATCTGCCCGACATCGTCTATCTGGAGCAGCTCACCAGCGCGCTCTACCTGGACAAGCTGGACGAGGTCGACAACTACCTGAGCGTGATGGACCGTCTGTGCGCGGAAGCCGAACCGCCCAGGGACAGCGTCAAGTTCATCAAGGAACTGGTCCAGCAGGTCGGCTGAGCGGATCGCTGAATTTCCGCCCGACGCCACCAGCGTAGGCGCGACATCGCGGGTGCGGACACCGTCCCCCGCGTTTTCGTCATGTCGGCCGCCGTGCCGTTCTGAGGTGCCGCACGGCCGACTCAACGTGCCCTCATGGCATATGACGAAGTAATACGGCCGCCTTTGTTCACCGTATGGGCGCTGCCACACGATCAGTGAGTTCGCGTATCCGCTCCGCTCGCTTTCGTCTTGTTGTCTTCGCCTAGAAAGACATAACCATGCGCACGATCGAACTGCCCGGCAACGCGACAGGGCATGCCGCTCCCCTTACCCATGTGGCTTTCCGTAGCGATGGCCGGCGTCTGGCGACCTGTTCCTATGACGGCACCGCGATTGTCTGGGACACCACCGAGCCGTCAAATCCCCTGCCGATGAACCGGCTTCGGCACCGAAGACTGGTGAACGCCGCGGCCTGGAACCCGGCGGACTCCGCACTGCTGGCAACGGCGTCGGCCGACAAGACGGTCGCGGTGTGGCGGGTTTCCGAAACGGGCCGCGCCGACCTGGTGAATGTCCTTGCCCGGCATACCGATGACATCAACTCCCTTGCCTGGCTGCCCGATGGCGAGCACTTGATCTGCGTTTCCGAGGACGGCCGGGCAACCATGTGGGACGCCCGCACCGGTGCCTTTCTGACGGAGGTCGGCTCACATGAGGCGCACTGCATGATGGTCTCGGTCAGCGTGCGCGGGAATGTCGCCACGGTGGGCGAGGACGGCATGGTCGCCGTCACCGACCTGAGCGACCCCGGCTCGCCGGGCGCCCGGTTCGTGCGCCGCTACCCGTCCTCCATCGAGGGCTGCGCCTGGTCGCGTACCGGGGAGACGCTCGCCGCGGCTCGGGACGACGGCGCCGTCGACCTGCTCACCGCCGAACTGGAGCATGTGCGCACCATCGAGGTCTCCACCTCCGCCGCCCGCACCGTGGACTGGGCCGACGACGACTCCTCGTTCGTGGTGGGGGCGTACGACGGATCCCTGCACTTCTTCGACCGTTCGGGCCTGCGCACCCACCGGGTGGACGACGCCCGTATCTGGCCGCGTTCGGTGTCGGCCGCGCGGGGCCTGGTCGCGGCGGGCAGCTTCTGGAGCAGTCCGCACATCCTCGACCTGGCCACCGCCACCGAGATCGCGGCGCCCGCCCGGGCCACCCACGGTCCCAACGCCCTCGCGGTGCGGGGCGATGAGCTGCTGGCGGGCTGCGACTCGGGCGCGGTCATCGCGATCGATCTGGGCGGTGACGCCGACGATCCCGCTGTCGAGGTGCTGCAGGTGGCCGAGGGCCCCATTCTCTCCCTCGCCGTACGCGCCGGGACGATCTACGCCGGAACCTACTCCGGACATGTCGTGGCGTTCGACGGCACCCGCACCGTCAGCGGGCAACTCGGGGCACCGCTCCCGTCGCTCTGCCTCGACGGCGGACTCCTGGTCGCCGGTACCTACAACGGTGAGTTCATCGCGCTGGATCCCGCGACGCTCACCGTCGTCGACCGCCGCGCGGCGCACGGCGGTTCGGTGAAGTCGCTGGCCGCGCTGCCCGGTGGCGGCTTCCTGTCGGCGGCCACCGACCGGACCGTCGCCGTCGGTTCCTTCCATGACCGCGACACGCTGTGGGAGCACGGCAACCTGGTCAACGCGGTGGCGGGACTGGGCAGTTCGGTGGCGGCGAGCGCGTCCCGCGACCACACGGTGAAGGTGGGCAGGCTGGACCCGTCCGACGGGACCGTACGGCAGACGCAGACGCTGCTGGGCCCGGACGAGTCGGTCAAGTGCGTCGGCCTGCTGGGGCGTCCCGAAGCGCCGGTGGTGCTGGCGGGCTCGTACGACTTCGGGCTGTACGCCTGGGAGGTCGACTGGCGGGACAACGCGGGCACCCTCGCATCGGGCAGGGTGATCGCCGAGTTCGGCCAGGGCCTGTCCTGCATGGTGCGGCTGGGCGACCACCGGCTGGCCGCCGCCGGGTGGGACGGCCGGGTGGTGATCGTCGCACACGACGGATCCGGTCCGGTGCGGGTGGTGCGTTCGCTGCGGCTGCAGGAACTGCTGGCCGCCCCGGTGAGCAACGAGATGGTGATCGCATGAGCGCGACCGTCCCCGCCCCCGCGCTGTCCGCGGTCCGCGCCAGGGTGGGCGTCACCCTGGATCGAGCGACCGGCCGCCGAGCCGAACTGGTCACCTTCCACGGCCTGCCGGACGGCGCTGAGCACATCGCCTGCGTACTGCCCGCACCCCGTGCCGCGGCCCTGGCCGCGCCCCTGGTCAGGCTGCACAGCGAATGCCTCACCGGGGACGTCTTCGGTTCGGCCCGCTGCGACTGCGGACCCCAACTCGACGAGGCACTGCGGCGGATCGCCGACGAGGGCGGGGCCGTGCTCTATCTGCGCCAGGAAGGCCGCGGCATCGGCCTGTACAACAAACTCGACACCTATCTGCTGCAGGACCGGGAGATCGACACCTTCGAGGCGAACCGCAGGATCGGACGCGGCGCCGACGAGCGGGACTACTCGGCGGCCGCCGCCATGCTGCGCGCCCTCGGCCTGGACCGGATCCGCCTGCTGACCAACAACCCGGACAAGGTCGCCCAGTTGCGCGCCCACGGCATCGAGGTCGAGGCGGTCGTACCCACCCGCGTCCACCTCACCACGGAGAACGCCCGCTATCTGGAGGCCAAGGCGCGGCTCGGCGGCCACACGCTGACCGGACACCAAGGAGATCTGCCGTGGAACTAGCCGACGTCGCGGCCTCCCCGCACTTCGAGGAGCACGCCGCGCTGGCCGAACCGGGCCGCGTACCGCCGGTCGCCGCCGGATCACTCCACCATGCCGACCCGGCGGGCCTGGCCCGCATGGTGGAGGACGCCCGGGTACCGCTCGCCGACCGGCTGGCCGCGGGCACCGTGCTCGCGGTGCTGGGCGACCCCCGGATCACGCCGGTCCCGGCCACCGGCTTCGTCTCCGGTGGAGACGTCGAGTTGGGCCTGGACCCGGCAGCGGTCGCCCCGACCACCGCCGCCTGGGCGCATGCCGGGGTGGTGGAGTCCTGGATCGAGAAGGAGACCCCGGCGCACTGCGTGCGGCTGGAGGACTTCTGGATCGGCAGCTATCCGGTCACCAACGCCGAGTACCGCGACTTCCTGTACGACACCGGACACGAACGCAGGCCCAGCACCTGGTACCTGGGCGCCTATCCGTGGGAGCGCTCCAACCACCCCGTCGCGGGTGTGGCACCGCAGGACGCCGACGCGTACGCGGCCTGGCTGACCCGGCGCACCGGGCACCCTTGGCGGCTGCCCACCGAGGCCGAATGGGAGCACGCCGCCAAGGGCCCGGACGGCCGGGAGTTCCCGTGGGGCGATGAATTCGACCCGGCCCGCGCCAACACCCGGGAGACCGGGGTGCACACCACCACGCCGGTGGGCGCGTTCCCGGCCGGGCGCGCACCGTGCGGCGCGTACGACATGGCAGGCAACGTCGAGGAGTACGTCGCCGACCACTACACCCCCTATCCCGGTGGCCCGTTCATCGACGACCACCTGGTGCAGTCGATCGGCGACTACCGGGTCGCCCGGGGCGGCAGCTTCTGCCGGTTCGGTGATCTGGCCAGGACCAGGCGACGACACGGAGCCTTCCCCGGGCCGCTGTATCCGGTGGGCTTCCGCCTGGCGACCAGCGAGCGCCCGGCATGACCGGCGGGACACCGCAGCCGGCCGCCGACGCGGCCCGCGCACTGTCGCAGCGGGCGCCACGGCGGGCGGAGATCGCCGCCGCCTTCCACGACGTCGAACGGCAGGCGCACCGGCTGCTGCCGGAGCTGGCCGCGCTGCGTCCCGCCGTCGGCGGCACGCCGATCATCGCCGTACCGAGCGAACAGGGTTGCGGACGGGTGTGGTTGAAGCTCGAATCGGCCAACACCACCGGAACCATCAAGGCCAGGACCGCCTACGCGCTGCTGTGTACCGCGGTCGCGCGAGCGGGCGCACAGGTGCGGATCGTCGAGTACTCCGGCGGCAGTCTGGCCGTGGCGCTCGCCGAGTTCTGCGCGCTGCTCGGTATCGACCTGCACATGGTGGTGCCGCACGGGGCGCCCGAGCGGCTACGGCGCACGCTGCGCGGCCATGGGGCCCGGGTGTCCGCCGGGCGGCCGGGCACCGGGTTCCTCGGCGCGCTCGACGAGGCGGTACGGGTCGCCGCGGCCGAGGAGCGCTACCTGCTGCTCCAGCACTGCGCCGCCGAGGCCGCGGCCATGCACCGCGAGCACACCGGAGCCGAGATCGCCGACCAGTTGGCGGCGCGCGGCGTCGCGCCCGCGGTGCTCGCCGCCACGGTCGGCTCCGGCGGTACCGCGCTCGGCGTGGCGCTCGCACTGCGTGAACGCTGGCCGGACTGCGCCGCGTTGGCGGTGTTCCCCGCCGAGGCACCGTACGGCGACCCGTCACCGCCGGACAGCACACCGCGGATGAACGGCACCGGAGGACTCGGCCACGGACTGCCGCAGCCGCTGCTCGCCCCGTACGAGGACCGGTTCACGTTCCGGACCGTCGGATACCGGGACGCGCTGCACGCCATGCGGCACCTGCGGTCGGCGCATGGGCTGGCCGTCTCCAGCAGCGGTGCGGGCGCCTGGCTGCAGGCGTCGCGAGAACTGGACCGCGGGCCCGCAGGACGGGACGCGGTAGCGGTGGTGGCCGGACGAGGAACGATCGAGGAGTGGGCACATGCGGCGGGAGACTGACTACCCCGGATACCGGCGGATCGTGCGGGACTCCTTCCAGCACTGGTACGAGGCGGGCAGGGACTCCTGGACCGGGGCGCCCACCAACGACAAGGTGACCGAGTTCGCCACCGCCCACGCCCCGCTGCCCGGCCCCGGCACCCGTCGGGTGCTGGACATCGGCTGCGGCCGAGGGCACCAGACGGTACAGCTGGCCGAACGGCTGGACGCCGACGCGATCGGCCTCGACCTGCTGGACGTGTGGGACGCGGCACCGCCCGCGCACGGCACGGCGAGCTTCCGGCGCACCGACTTCCTCGGGTTCACCGACGGGCCGATGGACCTGCTGGTGGACAACGGCTGCCTGCACCACCAGCGCCGCGAGGAGTGGCCGGGCTGGGTCGAGCACGGCCGTACGCTGCTGCGCCCCGGCGGGATATGGGTGGTCAGCTGCTTCCTCAGCCCGACCGCGGACGTGGTGGCCAAGCCGCTGGCGGACGGGCGGCTGAACTGGTGGCTGACCGAGCCCGCGGTCACCGCGCTGTTCGCCCGGTCCGGCCTGGTGGCGACCGAACGGACCGTCATCGACAGGCAGTTCAACTACCAGGGCCATTGGCTGAAGTACCTGGCCCTCGCCTTCGTCAGGAGCTGACCGTGCACATCGTGATGCTGGAGGTCGCGCTCTCCCGCGGCTTCGACTACCTCGACGATCTGGTCGACGCGGGCGTCGAGGTCTCGTTGGTGGTCAAGAGCCTGGCCGGGTACGCCGACGCGCCGGGCTTCGCCCGGCACCGGCGCGCCGCCCGGGTGATCGAGGTGCCGGAGACCGAGGGCGCCCGGGACCTGGCCGAGCAGATCCGCGGCCGGCTCGGCCCGAACCCGCCGGACGGAGTCTTCTGCGTCACCGAACGCTGCATACCGGCGGCCGCCCATCTGGCCCGCGGTCTGGGCGTACCGGGCGAGCCGGTGGAGACGGTGGCGCTGCTGCGGGACAAGGCCGCGGTGCGTGACCGCCTCACCCGGGCGGGCCTTGGCACCCTGTGCTGGCGGCGGGTGGAACGGGTCGCGGACGGTCTCGACGCCGCCGCCGGGATCGGCTACCCGGTGGTGGTCAAACCGCTGTCCGGCTATGCGTCGATCGGCGTGACGGTGGCGTGGGCGCCCGAGGAGGCCGAACCCGCCCTGGCGGCGGCTCTCCAGGCCCCCGGCGGCGCCCGGGCGCTGGTGGAGGAGTACGCCGTCGGCCGCCATGTCAGCGCCGAACTGCTGGTGCAGCGCGGGCGCCCGATCCTGCTCGGCTTCGCCGAGCGGCTGCCCACCCGTCCGGGCACAACGGCCGAACTCGGCGGGCACTTCCCCGCGGCCTTCGAGGGCCGTGGCGCCGCCCGCCGCTTCGCCCTTGACGTGGTGTCAGCTCTTGGGGTGCGCGACAGCCCGCTGCACATCGAGATGCTGATCACTCCCACCGGTCCGGAACTCATCGAGGTCAACGGCCGGATCGCCGGCCATGTGGTCACCCGGCAGATGGAGTTGGCGCTGGGCCGCTCGCTGACCTTGGACCTGGCGGCGCTGGCGGCGGGTCGTCCGGTGGTCGAGGCCGCCGAGCCGGTGGCGGCGGTGGCGCTGCGCCAGCTGTGGAGCGAGCGAGGCGGTCCGGTACGCGCCGTGCGGCTTCCCGACGAGTTGCCCTCGGGTGTCGCGGACTGCCAGGTGACCGTACGACCGGGCGACGTCGTGCGGCCGATGCGGCACAACTACGACCGTATCGGCCATGTACTCGCCGAGGCGCCCACGGTGGCGGAGGCCGCCGGCCTCGCCGAACGGACCGCCCGGCAGATCCGGATCACGCTCGACGAAGCCGTCGACCCCACCCGTACGCCCACGGTCGGCACCGGCCGCCATGTGCTGCTCCTGCTCGCCCCCGACGGGGTCGAACCCGAGCGGGTCCTGGCCGCGGTCGGTGCGACGACCGGTCGGGTGAGCGTCCTGTGGTGCGGCGGCGCGGCGGTGGCCGGGGAGGTCAGGGCACGGTGGGCCGAGCGATACGCCGGATCCTGGTACGACACACCGGACGCCGACAGCGCACACCGGGCGCTGGCCGAACTGCACGCCGTGGCGCCGGTGGCCGCCGTGGTCGGCTTCGCGCCGTCCACCGCCGCACTCGCCGAGGCGCTGACCGCGGCGGTACACGGCACGCCCGCACCCCGGAGCCCGAGGCCGCACGCCGCAACGCCGGGGGAAGGGCGCACAGTTGTGTCACTGGTCAGCGATGACGCGGTACACCACCTGGGCGTCATCGAGGACCTCGGCGCAGACTCCCGAGGGCATCGCACCGTCCGCTACCCCTGCCCGCTGCCCCCGGCCGACCGCGCCGCACTGCTGGACCGGGCCACCAGCGCCGTACGGGAGGCGGGCGTCCAACTCGGGCTGGTGCGCTGCCGGTTCCCCGACGACGGGGGACCCGCGACGGTGCTTCCCGGCCTCGACGAGGAGAGCCGGGCGCTACTGGACGCGCTGCATCCGCGGGACGTGGTCGCCACCGCGACGGCCGCCGCGCTCGGCGTACCCGTGCGGTGGGCCCCGCCGCGCCCCGGGACGGCACTGCTGCGCCTGCTGGCCGGTCCTGAGGGTGCCTTCCGCGTCGTCCAGGCCACCAGCGAGGAGGAGTTGTACGACGACCCACGGGTGGCGTCCGTCCACGCCGCGCTGCCTTCCGGCACTGTGCACCAGGCTTCGGCCGCCGGCCGGCCGGTACGGCTGCGGTACGTCGTGACCGGTGAGGACGAGGCCGACTGCCGAACGGCCACCGCACGGATCGAGGCCCGACTGACGTTCCGCCACCTCCCGTTGGACCGCCGCCACATCGTCCTGATCGACCGGACCGGCGGCGCGGCCTGGACCCAGGACAACGGGGATCCGGTGCTCGACCCCGAGCGCTTCCGGGTCAGCGTCCTCAGCGGCCATCCGCAGGCGGGCACCGCCGCCGCAACCGTGGACCATCTGCAGCGTCTCGACGTCTGGGACACCGACGCGATCGACCGGACGGTGCGGACCCTGCACGCCACCCATCCGGTGCACCGCATCGCCTGCGGATCGGAGCGGCTGCTGGAGTCAACCGCGGCCCTGCGCGGCGTACTCGGCATTCCCGGCGACACCGTCGGCTACGCCCGCGCCTTCCGGGACAAGGCCGAGATGAAGCGGATCGCCCGCACCGCGGGTATCCGGCACGCCGAGGGGCGGGTGGTCTACGAGCCCGCCGACGCCTGGGAACTGCTGGACCGGCACGGCGCGATCGTGGTCAAGCCGCGCGACGCGTCCGGATCGCAGGGCGTCGCGATCTGCCGCGACCGGGCCGCACTGCGCCACTGGCTGCGTACCGGGTTCGCGCCGGGCCGCCAGCTCGCCGAGGCGCTCGTCCACGGGCCGATGTGCCACATCGACGCCGTGGTCCACGGCGGTGTCGTCGCCTGGGACGTCTCCCGGTACGCCAGGGACACCCTCGCCTACACCAGGGGTCTGCCGCTTTCCGGCCAGACCTGCGACGACCCCCGGATCCGCGGCCAGGCCCAGGAGTTGCTGGAACAGGTCGTGGCGGCCTGGCGGGTACGCGCCGGGGTGCTGCATCTCGAGGCGTTCGACGAGGGGAGCCGGCTCACCTTCTGCGAGGTGGCTGCCCGGCCCGGCGGCGCCGGGGTGATCCGGGCCTTCCGGGCCACCCGCGGCATCGACCTACGGCATGCCAAGGTGCTGATCGACGCCGGCGAGGACCCACGTCAGCTGGCGGTCGAACCGGTCGCCGAGCACGCCGGTTGGACGGTGCACTACTCCGGCGGCGGCTGGCTGGAGGAGTACGACGACTCCGCGGTGGCCGACCGCGCGCTGCACCGCACGATCAACGCCCGGGTCGGCGCCTACGCGCCCGCGTCCGACTTCTCCGGCACCGGGATCAGCACCCACGTTTTCGCTGACGACTCCGCCGCCGAGGTGGGCCGCCTGGTCACGGCGGCCGAGCGGGACATCCGGATCCGGCTGCGGTAGCCCGCTCAGGGGTGATCCCGGGCCTGAGGAAAGGGAAGGAAACATGCTCCAGGAAATCGACCTCACCGCCCGGTGCGGGCACCAGCGGCTGCGGACCGCGCTGCGGGACGGCTTCTTCTTCGTCCGCAACACCGTCCCGGAAAGCCTGCTGGACGACGCGTACCAGCTGCTGGAGGCGTTCTTCGCGCTGTCCGAGCAGGACAGGCGCGACTGCCGGGTGCCGGGCAGCAACGGCCAGTCCGGCTACACACCACCGCTGGTGGAGACCGCGGAGAAGTCCGACGCCGCCGACTGGAAGGAACTCTTCCACTGGGGAGTGTGCCTGCCCGCCGGACATCCGCTGGCCCTGCGCTACCCGTCGCGCTACCCGCAACCGCTGATGCCCGACCACCTGGTGCCCGGCATCGGCGCCGTACTCACCGAACTGCACACCCGGATGCTGCGTTTCCAGCACGAGGTCGCCGCCGCGATCGGCGACGCCCTCGGCGCGCACCCCGGATACTTCGCGGAGATGCTGGAGGACGGTCCGGTGGTGAACCGCGCCACCTGGTATCCGCCCATGGAGCAGGCCCCGTCCGAGCGGCACATCTGGGCCGTGGAACACCAGGACTTCGACCTGATCACCGCCCTGCCCCGGGCCACCGCGGCAGGACTGCAGGTCCAGGTGGAGGGCGGCGAATGGCTCAGCGTCGACGCGCCCGCCGGGCACGCCGTGATGAACGTCGGCATGGTGCTGGAACGGCTGACCGGCGGCCTGGCCCGGGCCGCCGTACACCGGGTCGTCGCCGCCCCGGGACAACGCGGCGGACGGCTGTCCATCGTGCAGTTCTGCCATCCCACCCCCTGGACCGTGCTGACCCCGCTGCTCGTACAACGCGAGCAGGAGGCGGCGCGCTTCCCCGCGCTCACCGCCGACGATCTGTTCCAGCGGACCATGTACCGGATCAACCGGCTCGAATCCCGGCAGGTGAAGTGACCATGCCCGACCAGCCGCCCCACCTCCTTCTCATCGCGGGCGTCGGCGGGCTGTCCCCGGTCGACGCGCTCGCCGCCGCACGCCGCGCCACGCCGCGGGTCAGCCTGGTCTTCGTCGCGGCCTGGAGCACGCCCGACGCCACGCGTCAGGCCTGGGAACTCGCCACCGGCGGCGCGGAGTTCCTGGTCGCCGACGACCTCGACGGTGTCGTGGACGCGGCCGTCGCGCTACACGACCGGATCCCGCTGGACGGAGTGGTCACCTACTCGGAACTCCTGCTGCGCCCGCAGGCCCGGATCGCCGCGCGACTCGGACTGCCGGGCAACAGCCCGGAAGCCGTCGCCGTCGCCCAGTCCAAGGCGCGGCAGCGAGCGGTGTTCGCCGCACACGGGGTGCCGTCCCCCCGCTCGGCGGTGATCCGCGGCGAGTGCGACCTCGACGCCGCCGTGGCCTCGGTCGGGCTGCCCGCGGTGTTCAAGCCGTCGCTCGGGGCGGGCAGCCAGGGCGTTCATCTGGTGTGCGGCGCCGCCGAGTTGACCGCCTCGTTCCATGCCGCGCTCGGCGCCGACACGCCCTTCATCCAGGAGGACGGCGCCTTCCTGCTGGAGGAGCCCATGCCGTTGGAGGGCGCGGCGCCCTCGCCGTACGCGGACTATGTGAGCGTCGAGTCACTGCTCTTCCAGGGCGAGGCCGAGCATCTCGCGGTCAGCGACCGGCTGCGGCTGCGGCACGGCTACATCGAGGAGGGCCTGGTCCTGCCGAGCCGGTTGGACGAGGAGACCTCCCGGCAGGTGATCGACTGCGCGGACCGGGCGATCAAGGCCATCGGACTGACCCATGGCGCGGTGCACACGGAGGTCGCGCTGATCCCCGGCGGTCCGCGGGTCATCGAGGTCAACGCGCGGGCGGGCGGCCCGCTGCCGAACCTGCTGCGGGAGGCCGCCGGTTACGACTTCGCCCGGGAGATCGCCCGTACCGCCCTCGGAGCGCGACCGGCGGGTCGCCCGCGGATCAGCGCCGTCGCCTGGTTCCGCTTCGTCCCCATCCCGGCGGGTGCCTGGCGGGTGGTCTCCCAGCGGACCGTCGAGGAGGCGCGGGCGCGCTTCCCGCAACTCGTCCGCCTGGGGCTGCGGTTCCGTCCGGGCGCGGAGGCGCGCCGCGACACCACCCAGCACCTGGCCGCCTTCACGGTGGTGGGCGCCAGTACCGACGAGGCACGGCGGACCGCGGAAGCCGTCGAACGGTACCTGGACATCCGGTTGGCGCCGCTGGACGAGCCGCGAGGAGCGGGACGGTGACCCAGCCGACGCTGCCGCGCAGCCGTAAGCGCCCCCGCCTCACCCGGCCCACCGGACCGCCGCGCGAGCGCCCCGGGACCCCGACCGGCGAGGGGCTGGGCGACCTCCTACGCACCATGCGGGAGGATCTGCGGACCGTCACCGCCCGCGACCCCTCACGGGCGACGCCGCTCGACGCCGTGCTGCACGCGCCATGGCAGGGGCTGGTGCTGCACCGGTTCGCCCACCGGCTGTACGTCCGCGGCCACCGGTTCGGCCCCGGCCTGCTCACCTGGGTCGCCCGGATGGTCTCCGGAATGGAGATCCACGCCGGTGCCCGGATCGGCCGCCGGATCTTCATCGACCACGGATTCGGGGTGGTGATCGGTGAAACCGCCGTCGTCGGCGACGATGTGACGCTCTATCACCAAGTGACCCTGGGCTCCCGGGGCTGGTGGCAGGACGGCGGACCCGGCGCCCGGCGGCACCCCGTGGTGGGCGACCGGGTCACCATCGGCGTCGGCGCCTCACTGCTGGGTGCGATCACCGTCGGCGACGACTGTCCGATCAGGGCCCATGAACTCGTACTCCACGACCGCCCGGGAGGCCCCAGATGAACCACGACCGTACGCCCACGGCACGTCGCCGGGTCTACGCCGTGGGCCTCGCCGACGCGACCGGACTCGGCATGTACCTCGCGTTCTCGGCCGTCTACCTCAACCAGGCCGTGCACCTGTCGAACAGCCGGATCGGACTGGTCCTGGGGATCACCGGAGTGACCTCGCTGATCGGCGCGCTGCCCATCGCACGGTTCGCGCAGCGCCACGGGCTGCGGCGCTCGCTGTGCTGGCTGTTCCTGGCGCGGGCGGCGTCGTTCGTCGCACTGGCCTGTGCGGTGAACCTGCCCACGGCCGCGCTCGCCGCCGGGCTCGGCGGGCTGCTCAACCGCGGTATCGGCCCGCTGGTGCAGTCGGTGCTGATCGGGGGCACCGACTCGGCGGGCGCCGTCGCCGGGCTGGCCCGGCTGCGCGCGCTGCGCAACGCCGGTATGGCCGCCGGCGCGTTGCCGTCCGGTGCCGCGGTCGCCATCGGGGAGCAGTGGGCGTACCGCGGGGTGATGGTGGCCGCCGCGGCCGTCTTCGTGGTCTGCGCCCTGGTGTCCCGCGGGTTCCCCGGCGCCGGCGAGGTCAAGCGGCCGGTCGGACGGCGCGGAGCCGGAGTCGGCCGCAACCGGGTCTTCCTGCTGATCACCGCGAGCTACGGCGCGTTGACCCTCTCGGCGATCCTGCTGGGCGTCGGCCTGCCGTTGTGGATCACCCAGAGCACCCATGCCCCGTCCTGGAGCGTGGGCCTGGTCCAGATCCTCAACACCGTCCTGGTCGTACTGCTCCAGGTGCGGATCAGCCGCGGCTCGGAAGACCCGCGCCGCGCCCGGAAGATGATGCTGGCGGGCGGACTGCTCGCGGCCGCCGGGTCGCTCGCCGCACCGCTCACCGGACTCGGCCGCGGCGTGGTACCGCTGGTCGCGGTCGTCCTCACGGTGCTGCTGATGACCGGGGCCGAGCTGTACATCACCGCGGGCGGGCTGAGCCTGGCGCTGGCTCACACCCCGCAGGAACGGCGGCCGGTCTACCTCGCCACGTTCAACCTGGGGTTCGCCGCCACCACGGTCATCGGTCCCACGCTGGTGAGCCTCGGCCTCGGCCTCGGCCGACCGGGCTGGTTCGCCTGGGCGCTGCTGTTCGCCCTGCTGGGCCTGGCGGCCCTGGCCCTGCCGACGGCACCGCTCCCGGAATGCGCTGACCGTACGGCGGAGCAGCGGCCCGTCACCACATAAACTCCGGCACCCGGCGGCCAGTTGACGTCGCCGCAGCCGCGCACGAAGGGAACCGCAGACGTGATCGAACCGCACTTCACCATCCGCATCGCCCGCCCGGCGCTCGACCTGGACGCCAGCGAGGACTTCTACGTACACGGCCTCGGCCTGGCCCGGCTGGCCCGGATCGCCGGTCGACCGGAAGCCGGTGAGCGCGATCTGCTGATGACCGGTCCGGCCGACGGGCACTGGCATCTCGAACTCACCGCGAGCACCCACGACGTGGTGGAACCCACCCCCACCCCGGAGGACCTGCTCGTCATCTACCTGGGACACACCGTGCCGCGGGAGGCCGTCGAGCGGGCGGTCCGGCACGGCGGCACCATCGTCCCCTCGCACAACCCCTACTGGGACCGCTTCGGCGTCACCATCGCGGACCCCGACGGGTACCGCGTGGTGCTCACCGAGCGGAACTGGAACACCCCGGGCTGAGCCCTGACACAAAGGGAGTGGAATGTCCCACACGGTCCCGACCGGACTGCCCAACAGGCTATGGAAGAAGCTGACCAGCGCGGTCGGGATCATTTCCGTCCGCCATCAGGACGGCATCAACGTGATGTCGGCGGAGTGGTCGTATTTCGTCAACAAAGAACCGTTGTACGCGGCAGTGGTACTCAGCCCGAAAGCGGGCACCCGCGAACTGCTGCCGGGTGCCGGGGAGTTCAGCCTCACCCTCTGCTCTGAGCAGCAGGCCGAACTCGCGGACTTCGTGGGCAGCTTCTCCCTTGGGGAGGTCGACAAGACCACCAGCGAACTCATCGAATTCGGCACACCCCGGGTCATCCGCACCCCGTGGGTCACCGGAGGCCTGGTGGCCCTGGAGTGCGTGCTGCGCGAGACGGTGTCCTTCCCGGTCCACACCATGTTCGTGGGGGAGGTGGTGGCGTCCCATCTTCCCGAATCCGAGCGCAGACCACTGGTGAAGCACGGTCCGATGCACACCCTCGGCGGACCGGTGCGGCATGCGACGGTGGTGGCCGCCGCACAACTCCTGCCGAATGGCACGGTGCGGGTCGCGGCCACCGGACCCGCGGCGCCGGAAGCCGATGTCTGGCGATTGAGCCTGCTGCTGCCGGACGGCGGAACACACGCCCTGGGGGACCATCCGTCCGGGGAATTCGGCGACTTCCTGCTCGAACTCCCGCTCCCCCCGGGCCCGCTGCCGCTTTCCGCCGCGCGGATCAAAGTGGAACGTCAGGGAGCGAAGCCCGGGTACGCCCGGATAGCACCGAGCGGCAGCGCGCCGCGGGCGCTGCGGGCCGAGCGGACTTGACGTCGAATTCCCGAACTTGACGTCCTTGACCCCGGTCCATGGCTGACAGCCACCCGAACATGGAAGCTCAAGTCTCATGACAGCTATCACTGACGCCCGCAGGTGGAACGGCGAACTGCTCGATCTGGACGCCTACCTGGCCCGGATCGGCTTCGACGGGGACACCTCCCCGACCCTGTCGACGCTGCGCGCGCTGCAGCGAGCGCACATCACCTCGATCCCCTTCGAAAACCTGGAAATGGTGCTGGGGCGCACCATCTTGTTGGATGTCGAGAGCCTTCAGGACAAGATGGTGCGACGGCCGCGCGGCGGCTACTGCTACGAGCACAGCAAGCTGTTCGCGGCCGCCCTGGAGCGGCTGGGCTTCACCGTGTGCGGCCTGGCCGCGCGCGTCCGGGTGGGCACCAATCTGCTCCGGCCCGCGACACATGCGCTGCTGCGGGTGGCGACCGCCGAATCCGCGGACACCGGCCGGACCTGGATCTGCGATGTCGGCTTCGGGCGGGACCCGTTGGAGCCGGTGGAACTCGCCGACGGCACCGAGATAGCGCCCGACGGCTGGCGGTTCCGAATGGAACGGCAGAGCCCGATGCCCGGGGTGGAGGAGTGGATGCTGCGCTCGCTCGGCGGCGAGGGCTGGTTCGACATGCACGGGTTCACCCTCGACCCCCGCTACGCCGTCGACTACACGGTGGCCAACCACTACATGTCCACCCACCCCTCCTCCCCGTTCGCCAACCGTCTGCTGGTGCAGCAGATGGGCCCCGAGGCCCTGTACGCCCTGGCGGCCACCGAGTTGACCGCGACCCGGCCGGACGGCTCGGTCGAGACATGGCAGCTCAAGTCGGACGAGGTCCCGCGGACCCTGGACGAGGTCTTCGGGATCACCCTGCCCGAGGAGGAGACGGCGCGGCTGGTCGCGGCGATGGACGGGTTACGGCGATGAGCACGGCCGCCGCTCACAGCTTCGTGCCGTCGCCGACCGGTACGTCGGTGCCGTAGGCATGGAGCTCGATCCCCTCGCGCCGGACCGAGACGTCCTGCAGACGTATGCCACCGGGCAGTTCGGGAAGTCTGAACGACAGCGACAGCCGCTCGGCGAGCTTGGGCACCTCGATGTCCAGCAGCCCCCGCACGAGGGAGAGGTCGACCCCGATCTTCCCCAGGACCCAGGGGTTCCGCTCCACCAGGTCCAGGATGTTGACCTGCATCAGCTGCTCGGCGAAGTGCGGCGTACCGGTGATCCGCCGCAGCTCCGCATCGCTGCGTTGCGCCCGCTCGGCCATTTCCGGTGTGAGGCCCAGGCGTTCGGCGATGGAGCCGACGGACAGCAGCGCCTTGGCCTTCTCGCCGTCCCGGCTGATCCGTTCCGCCATGGGGCGGGCGAGCCGCAGTCCACCGTTGCCCCCCGGTGGGTAGCTGGCGACGCCGGGAACATCGATCCGCATGTTGTCCACGGTCGTGCTGACGGACCGGCTGCCGACGAGGTGCAGATGCGCCTCCGCACGCGCCCGGACCCGGTATCCGGCGATCGGCAGCTGACCCACGGCCAGCACGCAGTGCTCGTCCTTGGCGGTGAACCGCACCTGCGAGGAACCGAGTTCACGATCGAGGTCATCGAAGGCCAGCAGCACATTGCCCTGCATCTGACCGATCACCGCACCGCGGATCGACGAGGGCACATCACCGAGGATGCGGATGTCGTGCACCGCCCCGTCCACCTTGGCGACGGACACCGGCCCGGCCGACACATGCGGTACCGCGATGTCCACCTGGTCAAGTCGCCCGTGCAGCACCTGGGTCAGAAACGGGAAGCCATGGATGTCGACCTCTGGGGCGGCCTGCAGATGCATGGCCTCCTTGAGCCGGTGCGCCGCCTGCTTCTCGGCGTACAGCGCCGCCCAGCGGTCCGCGAGCGTGAGGACGGATCCGCAAGTGACCACGGCGACCAGCGCTTTGGCGGTCAGCGGGACCCTGAGCCGGCGCTGCGGACGGGACCGTTCGGTCCGGTGCCGCCGGTGGCCGCGCCGACCGGGCGGGTCGCCCTCTTGCGGGTACTCCTCGTCGTCGTACTCCAACCGCAGGCCAAGGCCGAGTGGGTCGTGGTCGTCCGCGCGGACTCCCAACGCCCCCAGTTCCTCGTACGGGTTGTGCCACGGCGGCGGCGGCTCGACGCCGCGCGGGTCCGCCAGTTCCTCGTACGGGTTGCGCCACTGGGATTCACTGAAGTGGGGGTGGGAATCCTCGGACGCATGGCCCACGGTTGTCCTGTTCGTGGTGTGGGGTGCCATCAAACGATCTCATCACGAACACCCGTGCGGCCCGCAAGTCCTCTTGACGGTCTTCGGTGGCTTCAGGACATGCCCGGACCCTGCCCGGCGGTCTCTGGCCTGATGCGACCGCCGCAGAAAACGGGCACCTGGCGATCACTGGGCACGTGAAACCGCAGGTCGGCGGGCGTAAAGTCAGGAAAATGACCGATTGGTCCAGGTTTTCGGAGAGAGGTAAGTCACACCCGCGCGACCGTGAACCGACCCATCTCGGCGCGCCGCGCCGAGCGCGTCGGTGTGGCTGCCGCGCCGGTCGGGGGTCGTGCGGGCGGCGCGGCCCACGTGCTGAACTCGGCTGGATTCGGCGGCAGTTGGGGAATATTCAGTTCCAGTCCGGTCTTGACGCGAAGCGACGGCTGCCGGTTTGCTGTGCGCGATCACCCAAGTCTGTATCCGTGCTGTGTGCCTGTTCTGTGCCCGTACACGGATCTGTGCCTGTACGCGGACGACCCGACCACTCGTCCGGAGGGGAAGCGCGCCATGGAGGAAGCCCGTCGATGACGCCGCCTCCGCCTCCCCTGGGACGCTCCCGCGGCAGGGACGATGTCACCCTCGATCCCGCACTTGACGACGCCGACCTGGCCACCGTCCGGGACGCGCTGGCCCGGGGGCGCTGGGACCACGCCCGTGCGCTGCTCGCCGCGACCGGCGACGACTGGGACCGGCGCGGACACCGCCTCGTCGTCCTCGCCGAAGGTCCGACCAGTGCCGCCTGGGCCCGGGACTGGCAGCTGGCGGAGCCGGACAGCGCGGATGCCGCCGCGCTCCTGGCCTGCGCCGCGGTCTTCCGGGCGGTACGCGGCAAGGGCACCCGCGAGGCGGCGCACGAGGCCTGTGCGGCCGCCGCGCGACTGGCACCGGAGGATCCCTCGCCATGGCTCGGCCTGCTTATCCTGGCCCGCCGCACCGGCACCGACGACGAACGGGTACGGGCCTTCGACCAGGTCCGCACCCGGCACCGGGAGCACCACCACGCCCACCATCTGATGGCCGCCTGCTTAGCCGAGCGCCAGCACGCGGACTCCGACGACCCGCTGCACGAGGTGTACGACTTCGCCTCCTGGGCGGCGGAACAGGCGCCCGCCGACTCACCGCTCGCCGTACTCCCGGTGGTGGCCCACGCGGAGCGCTACCGGGTACTGGCCGGCGCCGGAGTCGAGCCGAGCGACCCCGCCGACTCCCGGCACTGGACCACCCGCCGCGCCCGTCAGGCCATGAAGGCAGCCTTCGACTGGTGGCTGGAATGGGACGACGACCACCACCACCATCCACGGCGCAAGGTCGACCTCAACTACCTGGCGCACGCCAAGTTCCACGAAGGCCGGACCGCCGAAGCGGCCGCGCTGTTCACCCGTATCGGCCCGCACGCCACGCACGCCCCGTGGTCCTACCCGGACCGCGACGCCAAGAAGGCATTCCGTGCCGTGCGCAGCGCCGCGCTCGGCTCCTCGTAACCGTGCCCACCCCCCTCGGAAGGCAGACCACCGCATGTTGACGGGCAGCACGAGCGAGATCAGCACCTATCTGGGCCAGGAGCGACGGCTGCGGGCGGACCGTCTCGGCATGCCCGGGCTGCTGCTGTCAGTGGTCGCGGCCAGCGCGAGCTGGGTTGCGGCCGGTTCGGAACCGCCGGACCACGCCGTGGGGGTTGCTCGCCGCGTCGGCGGTGCCTTTCTTGGGGGCAAGCCCCCACTCCCGCTTGCTCGCGGCGGCTCGTCTTCTTGGGGGCAGGCCCCATTTGCCCGCGGTGGCGGGCTTTCTTGGGGGGCGAGCCCCCCCGGGGTGCCCTCGCCGAATGTGCGCGGCCCGTGCGTGCTGGCCCGCAGGCTGCGGCAAGGCATCGTGAGGCTGGGCGCCGCCGTCAACTGCCCGAACGGTGGACCGGGTGGAGGCCGGACAGGTCGCGCAGCACGGTGTGGTTGCGGTCGGCGGCGGTGCCCAGTGTGTAGTGCGGCCAGGCGCCGAAGTACTCGGCGCGGGTGCGCTGGCTCCACCGGCGGGCCAGCTCGGAGCGGGTCTTGTAGAAGTTGACCTGGTAGCCGCCGGTGTGGCAGCGCACCAGCGCATAGCCGCCCGGGTACTCCTTGGTCGCCGCGACCTCCAGGAACTCGACGGCCTGGCTCTCCTGCGCGAAGGTGCGCTTGTTGCGGTGGGTGTGCCCGGCATGGTGGAAGAAGACACCCGGGGTGCGGTGGTAGAGCGCCTCCAGTTTGCGGGCCTTGCCCTGGTCCAGGTCGAAGGCGGGCCCGGCCGCGGTGGTGACCGCGGACTCGAAGGTGACCGGATGATGGCCGAACAGCAGCGTCGGACGGTCCCGGTCGTGGCGCAACACATGCTGCAGGTCGGCGAGTTGGCTTTCGTCGAGGGTGCCGCCCGCGGCGTCCAGCATCGTCGTGTCCAGCCCGATGACCCGCAAGCCGCCCACCTCATGGCTGGACAGCGTCTGCCGCCGGTACGGGAAGGCGTCGCCCCAGCAGTCGTGATGGTCCGCGGCGCTCGGCACCGGCGCGCACCCGGCGTAGTCCGGACCGACGTGCGGACGGTCGTGGTTGCCGCGCGCCACGAAGTAGTCCCGGTTCAACGTGCCCCAGCCGTCCAGCAGTTGCCGCACCCGGGCGACGTCCCGGGGCTTGGCCTCCGCCGTCAGATCACCGGCGACCAGTAGCACGTCGGCGCCGCGGTCCGGCTTGCGCAGGTCGTCCAGCAGCGCGCCGAGCATGACCTCCGGATACGGCGGCAGGCCCGGGTCCTGCTGGAACGACGGCGGCCAGTCGCCGACGATGATGCCGCTCGTCTGCTCGCCCATGTGGAGGTCGTTGCAGAGCGCGACGGTGAACAGATACCGCCCCGGCGGCGGGACCAGGGTCGTGAACACCCCGGGGGCGTCCATCGACCCGCCGCTGCCCGGGAACTGCAGCATCGACTGCTGTGCGGCCTGTCCGGCCGAGCGGCCCATGAACGCATAGGTACGGCCGGGTTCCAGCCCGTGCACCTCGGCGTAGTGGAACGCGGTCGGACCGGTGTCGTGCAGCACTGTGCGCAGCGAGCCGGGATTGCCCGGCTCGCCCAGCAGCAACTCCGTGTCGGTGGGCACCGGCGCGGGCGCTCCATAGCGGTCCACCTCGGCCTTCGATCCGGTGAACCAGGTGATCACCGCACTGGTGTCGGTGACCGTCACCACTTCCAGGTCCGTCACCAGCAGGGCACCGGAGCGGACATCGGCCGCCGACCGGGTGGCGGCGGAGGCGGTGCCCGCCCCCATGGCCGAGTCGGCGAACGGCAGCGTTGCGACCAGGCCCGCCCACACCAGGGCCTGCCGACGAGAGGAGGGACAGCAGTCCATGGCTGGGAAGTATGCTCCTCGGCCTTGAACAGAGGGAGACGCCGGGATGACGGGAACGGCGATACGACCCGATTGCCGTACGCGGCCGGGCGGTTGCCGGGACGGCCGCGCACCACCGGGGCCCTCCGGTCAACGGCAGCCCGCGGGGTCCGCACCGCCCCCGCGCCAACAGCCCGCGGGCATCGCGACCGCGTCCACCTGGACCCGCGGGCCGTACCGGAAACGCAGTGCGAACCGCACCCGTTGGCCGGTGCGCAACGCCGACGGGACGGTCACGACGAGGTCCCCGGTCATCGGTGCCATCGCCAACTCGCCCCGGGCGGGTACCGGGAGCGCGGCCGTCGCAAGCGAGCGGCCGGCGCTGCCCAGGTGCTGATGCCGGCGCAGTGCCACCGGCCCGGGGAACTGCCAGCTGGCGCCGGTGAGTTGGTCCGAGACGTCACCGGGGTTCCGTACGGTGAAGAACACCGCGGTCTCGGCGCCCGCTCCGCCCGTGGGGATGAGGATCACCCCGTCGGCCACCCGGACCGGCCGGGCCCGTCCGGCGCCGCCCGCCATGACCCATCCGCACAGCAGCGCCAGCGCGGCGGCTCCGGCGATGAGCGGTGCGAGGGCGGTACCCGCCCGGACCGCCCGGCTCACCGCGGGTCCCCGGCGATCGGGGCGCGGCGGCGACCGCCCGCGCGGCCCGGCGCCCGGCGGGGCAACGGCTGCCAGGTACGCAGCCGCAGACTGTTGCCGACCACCAGGAGCGAACTGAGCGACATCGCCAGCGCCGCCAGCATCGGGTTGAGCAGACCGACAGCGGCCAGCGGTATCAGAACGACGTTGTAGCCGAACGCCCACACCAGATTGGCGCGGACGGTCGCCAGGGTGCGCCGGGCCAGCCGCACCGCGTCGATCAGCGCCTCGATCTCGCCGCGTACCAGGGTGAGTCCGGCCGCGCCGATCGCCGCGTCGGTACCGGTGCCCAGGGCGATGCCCAGGTCGGCGGCGGCCAGCGCCGCGGCGTCGTTGACCCCGTCGCCGACCACCGCGGTGGTGTGGCCGGCCGTCCGCAGTGCCGTGACCACCTCGGCCTTGTCCTGCGGCGAGGCCGAGGCATGGACCTGCTCGATGCCCAGCTGCCCGGCCACCGCGTGTGCCGTTCCCGCTCGGTCGCCGGTCAGCAGCACCGTCGCCAGGCCCATGGTGCGCAGCCGGTGGACCGCGCGGTAACTGCCGGGCCGTACGGTGTCGCCCAGCGCGAAGACCGCCGCCGGGCCGCCGTCCACCTCGGCGAGCACCGCCGTGTGGCCCTGCTGCTCCGCGTGGTTCAGCGCCTGTCGCAACTCATCGGGCAGCGCCGCCACACCGTCCGGCCGCAGCACCCGGACCCGCCGCCCCTCCACCACGCCCGCCACCCCGCTGCCCGCGGTGGCCGTGAAGTCCGTCACCTGCGGCAGCGGGGTGCCGTAGCGCTGCCGGGCAGCGGTGGCCAGGGCGCGCCCGAGCGGATGCTCGGAGCGGTGCTCCACCGCTCCGGCCAGCCGCAGCACATCAGCGCTGTGGCCCGAGGCGAGCGCGGTCTCGGCCAGCCGCATCTGACCGGAGGTCAGGGTGCCGGTCTTGTCCAACACCACCGTGTCGACCCGCCGTAGGCTCTCCAGCGCCTCCGGTCCCCGTACCAGCACGCCCAGTTCGGCGCCGCGCCCCGCGGCGGCCATCAGCGCGGTGGGCGTGGCCAGGCCCAGCGCGCACGGGCAGGCCACCACCAGGACGGCGACCGCGGCGGTGACCGCCGCCTGCGCCGCCGCACCGGCGCCCAGCCAGAAGCCCAGTACGCAGACCGCGACGGTCAGCACGCAGGGCACGAACACTCCGGCCACCGCGTCCGCCAGCCGCTGCGACCGGGCCTTGCCCGCCTGGGCCTCGGCAACCAGCGCGGTGATACGGGCGAGTTGGGTGTCGGCGCCGACCGCGGTGGCGCGCACCACCAGCGTGCCGCCGATGTTGAGGGCGGCTCCGATGACCGGATCGCCGGGGCCGGTCTCCCTCGGTGTGCTCTCCCCGGTCAGCAGGGACAGGTCGACGGCCGAACGGCCGTCCAGCACGATGCCGTCGGTGGCGACCTTCTCGCCCGGCCGCACCACGAACTCCTGCCCCGGCAGCAGCCGGTCGACCGGAACGCGTACCTCCGTACCGTCCCGCCGTACCCACACGTCCTTGGCGCCGAGTTCGGCGAGCGCCCGCAGCGCCGAGCCGGTCCGTCGCCGCACCCGTCCTTCGAGGAACCGCCCGTACAGCACGAACAGCGGTACGCCGACCGCCGCCTCCAGATAGACATGCGCCCCGTCGGCGGCGCTCGCGGTGAGCGAGAACGGCATCCGCATGCCCGGTGCTCCGGCGCCGCCCACGAACAACGCGTATGCCGACCAGCCGAACGAGGCCAGCACACCCAGACTGACCAGGGTGTCCATGGTCGCGGTGGCATGTCGCAGACCGCGCCAGGCCCGATCGTGGAACGGGTGGGCGCCCCAGGTCGCCACCGGTGCGGCCAGCATGAAGCACAGCCACTGCCAGTCGCGGAACTGCAGCGACGGCACCATCGACAAGACGATCACGGGTATCGACAGCGCGGCGACCAGCGTCAACCGGATCCGGTCGGCGTCCTCGGCGGGCGGTTCGGCGTCCTCGGCACCGCGGTCCCGTACCAACCGCGCGGTGTAGCCCGCCCGTTCCACACAGGCGATGAGTTCCGCCGCGCCGACGCCCGTGGGATGCACGACCCGTGCTCGGCCGGTGGCGAGGTTGACGCCCGCCGTGACGCCCTCGATCCGCGTCAGCCGCCTCTCGACCCGTGACACGCACGCCGCGCAGGTCATACCGCCGATGGCCAGATCGGTGGTGTACGTCCCGGTCACCGGTGCGTGCCGTCCATCGTCATACCGGGCATGCTCCCGTCACCAGCCGGGGCGCCGCCCGAGGGATTCGGTCCGGGCCGTAGGCCGGGGGCGACCGGTCCGACGGACCTGCCGACCAGGAACGACGCCGCGAAGGCGATCCCCAGGGCGATGGCGAAACCGAGCAGGGCCAGTAGCGGTCGGGTGGTTGGCCGTCCGGCGCCCGCGTCCGGGGCGGCACTGCGGGACGGCGAGTACGTTGCGCTCACCTTCCGGTAGTCGGCCCGATGGTGGCGCTGGTTCCCGGGGTTCGGATACGAGTCGCAGGACGCTGGAACCGGACGGGCGATCGGTCCGACTACTGTCGCGTGGAACTCAGCAGCAAGCAGCCGGGCCAGGTCGCCACGCGGAGCCCGGACAGCGAGGGCGGCCTGGCCCTACGGCTTCGGGACGTGGTGTGCAGGCATGGCCGACTGGCGGCGGTGGGCGGTGTCGACCTCGATGTGGCCGCGGGCCAGCGGGTCGCGCTCACCGGTACCAACGGCTCAGGAAAGACCACGTTGTTGCGCGCGGTGCTCGGGCTGCACCGGCAGGTCGACGGCGAGATCCTGGTCGGCGGCCGGGGGAGCCGCAGCGCGGCCGAGTGGGCCTGGCGGCGCAGAGCGTGTGCGTGGATTCCGCAGCGTCCGGCGGCGGGGCGCTTCCCGCTGCTGGCACATGAGTTGCTCCGCAGCAGCGGAGACGGTGGGCAGGCGCTGAGCGCCGCGGAGCGGTTGGGGGTGGGCGCCCTGGTCGACCGGCCGTTGAGCAGCTTGTCCGGCGGCCAGCTGCAACGTGTGCACCTGGCGCGCGCGGTGGGCTGTGTGGCGGCCGGGGCCGGTGTGGTGCTCGCTGACGAGCCCACCGCGGCACTGGACTTCGCCGGACAGGAGGAGGCCGCCGAACTGCTCACCGGGCTGCCGGTGACCTTGCTGGTGGTGACCCATGACCGGGCGATGGCCGCGCGCTGCGACCGGGTGCTGGAGATGGCGGCGGGCCGACTGCGGGAGGTCGGGTGAGCGCGCTGGACCAGATCGGGGAACTGCTGCGGTTGGTGCCGGTGCAGCGTGCGGGCATCGGACTCGTACTGGCCGCCCTGGGGCTGCCGGTGGTGGGTGTGGTGATCGTCGGCCTGGACATCATGCCGGTGCGCTTCGCGATGATGCATGTGGCGCTGCTGGGTATTGCCGTCGGCGAACTGCTGGGTGTGGACCCGGTGTTGTGCGCGCTGCTGGCGTGCGCCGCGGCGGGTGCGGGCGTGGCGCCGCTGGCCCGTACACCTGAGGCGCTGTCCGGCGCGATGGGTCTGCTGATGAGCCTGGCGATCGCGGCGGCGCTGCTGGTGCTGGCGCTGTCGGGGGTGAACGCCAACGGGGCGTTCGCGCTGCTGTGGGGGTCCATCCTCGCGGTGCGACCGTCCGACCTGGTGGTGCTGGGCACGTTGGCGGTGGCGGTGCCCGCACTGTTCGTCTGGCGGCGCCGGGACCTCGCACTGCTGCTGCACGACCGGGAGTTGGCGGTGTGCTCCGGTGTTCCGGCGCAGCGGCTCACCATGCTGCTGCTGGTCCTGGTGGCGGTCGCGGTGGCGGGTGCCATCCGGCTCACCGGCGCGCTGCTGGTCGACGCGCTCACCTTGCTGCCCGCGCTCGCCGCGCGGCGGCTCGGCCGCTCGCTGGGTGCGATCACCCTGTGGGCGATGGGCATCGGCGTGCTGGTGAACGCCACCGGATTCCTGATCGCGCTGGGCTGGGATCTGCCACCCGGTCCCGTGCTCGTCCTCGCGGCGGGCGCGGTGGCCCTTGTCGCACACCTGCTGCCGGAAAGGGGAGCCAGCTCATGGCGCGTGCTCGATGCCGCCTCGCACGGCGGGGCACCGCACTGACCGCGGTGCGCCGCCGCCGGTGCGCCGCCGACGGTGCCGTGCATGGTTCAGTTGGTTTCCCGGCCGGTCCCCGCGGGCTGGTCGCGCGCCTTGCGTTCGGCTTCGGCGCCACGGGCGAGTACGGCCCGGGCGATGGCGTCGGAGTCGGTGAGCGTCACCGAGTTGACGCCTGGCCGTACCCCGGCGGCGGTCACCCAGTGCACCGCCTCGGTGGGCACACCGAAGGCGAACCGGCGCGGGTGCGCCCGGCCCGCCGCGTCGACGACGTGGTACGGCCGCTCGGTGACCGCCAGACCGCCCGTCTGGTACGTCTCCCCGCCGGGGCCCGCCACGGCGTACGGCCGGCACTGGCCGGTGCGCAGCAGATGTCCGAGCAGCGGGTCGGCGGTGTGCCGGAGGTCGGCCTCCGGCAGCCGCGCCTCGATGAGTACCCGGGCGTGCACCTGCGAACCGGGCACCAGCGGCGATTCGCCACGGTACGTTCCGGTTTCCGGCACCGCGGATATCCGGGTGCCCGGCCCCAGCACCGCCAGCACTCCCGCCTCGATGAGCGCCGCCATCTCCGCGATGCGTCGGGCGGGCGGTCCGATGGACAGGAAGGCGTTGAGCGGGGTGTACCACCGTTCCAGATCGTCCCGTTGGGAACCCGCGGTCAGCCCGCCGTGGTCGACGATCTGGCGTATCTCGTTGCGCAGATCGCGCAGTACGTCGAGGGCGGACTTGAGCGGGCCGCCGACATTGCCCTGCTGGGCGGCGGCCACATCGTCGCGCAGATGGTCCAGCAGCCAGTCGCGGAAGTCCTCGGGACCGGTGAACCGCCGGTCGGTGTAGGGCTGGGCGATCCGCTCCCAGTCCCAGCGCTCGGCCGGGCCGACGCCCACCTCGTCCAGCAGCCGTGCCTCCTCGGCGCTTCCCCATGGCGTGGCCAGGTACCGCTCGCGGAACGACTCGGCGTCGCCGCGCCGGGCGACCAGCGCGGTGTAGTAGACCGTTTCGGTCTCCTTGGCGATCAGCGGCCACACCTCGCGGCGGAAGTCCGTACCGGGGCCGCCGCGGCCCCGGTCCCGCAACTCCGCGACAACCCCTGGGGTCAGCACCTTCGGCTGGTGGCGGCCGTGTGCGCCCTTCTGGTTCTCGCCGCGCGCGTGGTGCGGGACACCGCGCCGGGAACCGGCGTAGAGCCGCGGCTCGCGCCCCGACGGCCGGTAGACCAGCCGATCGCCCTCGGATGCGAAGCGTCCGCCGCGGCCGACCGTCAACAGGGCCATGTGGTCGAAGAAGTTCAGCCCGAGCCCGCGCAGCAGAACGGGTTCGCCGGCCGCGCCGCCGACAGGTCGACATCGGCCGGATTGGCGGGCGGGATGTAGGTGGCCCCGTGCCGCTCGGCGAAGGCGGCCAACTCCGCCTCCGCTCCGGTGGTGCGGGACGCGGTGTGCCCCTGGGCGAGCACCACCGCGTCCAGATCGCGCAGCACGGTGCCGTCGCCGAGCCGCACGGTCTGGCCGCCGTCCGGTGCGTCGTCCAGCGCCACGGCGTGGGCCCGGTGCGTCACGACGCGGACCGTGCCGGGCGTGGTGGCCGCCGTCCGCTGGAAGACCCACTCCAGGTAATGCCCGTAGAACCGGCGGGTCGGATAGGAGTCGGGGCCCAACTCGCGTGCCTCGGCCAGGACATGCCCGTCCAGTTCCTCCAAGGTCCCCATCACCGTGAGGAATCCGGCCCATTCGTAAAGGCTGGGCCCCGGGCGCAGCGGACCTGCCAACTCCACGCTCTCGTCGGTGAACAACGTCACCTGGGAGGCGACGGTGTTCATCAGCAACTCGCCCGACTGGTCGGTGCGCCAGATATTTCCGGCGCCTGGCCGGTGCGGATCCACAAGATGCACGGAAAGTTCCGTATTCGGTTGCTCCGCAGCGGCGTTCGCGCAGATGCGTTCGAAGACCGACAGGCCGCGCGGCCCGGCTCCGATTACGCAGACCGCGAACTGCCGTGTTGTCATCCGGTTTCTCCCAGCGTCGAGGCGTCGGCGATGGCCGACATTAGACCCTGCCGAACTGTGACGCCGCGCACCGGGGTTCGACTCATCGCCAGGTAATGCGAAGGAAAAGCGTTGACTAGAGTCGAACACTAGAGTAGAACTATGGAAAGTGACCTATGGTACGGGGAGCAGCTAAACCGGACATCTGCGATGCCATCCACGGAGCAACGGGAGGGGCTTCATACGAGATGGATGCCAAAACGGGGGAATTTTCAAGGATTTCGTTGTCTTGTGAAGCGGTTGACCGGATCGGCAGGGTGGCGCTCAGCAGCGGCGTCCCCCGCCGCCACCTCGTGCAGGCGGTCGCCCTGGCCGTGCTCGCACGCCAGTCGCCGGACCGGGCGGCCACGGTGCGCCGCGGGTCCGCGAGCCTTTCTTTAGCGCTACACGCCGACGACACCGTGACCGGTGTCGCGCGGCGGATCGCCGATGCCGTCGGGTGCGCTCCAGGGCCGATCGCGATCAGTGCCGCGGGCTCCGGCTCAGGGCTGCCCAGCGGCGGGACCGTGCATGTGATCGAGGGGCCGGGCGACTCCCTGGCCCTCACCACCGACCTGTGCGAACGCCAGATCTCTCGCGTAATCACGGCCGTCGAGTCCTTCGGGCAAGCGGGTGGCGAGGGGCCCCGGATGCGGGAGTTGTGCCTGCGCAGCCCGGCCGACATCAGGGACCTACAGGGGTGGGGGCGGCGCCTCGCCAGCGTGCCCGCCATCTCCCTTGACGAACTGGTCGCACGATGGGCCCGGCAGCGGCCGAACCGTCCCGCCGCCGTCGCCGGTGCGCGCACCCTGACCTACGCCGAGGCCGACCGGCAGGCCACGCTGCTGGCCTCCGCACTGATCCGAAACGATGTGCAGCACGGCGAGCCGGTGATCGTCCGCACAGGCGACCGGCTGGGCACCGTCATCGCCCATGTCGCGGTCCTACGGGCCGGTGCCGTCTGCGTACCGCTGCCCGTCGACCGCGATCCGTGCGAGGCCGTCCAGCTGACCCGGGCCCGACTGGCGCTGTGCGACACGCCGTCGGCCGCCCACCGCGTCCCGCCGGGGCTGCGTGCGCTGTCCATGGACGATCTGCTGGAGGACGGCCGCACCGGCGCCGGTGGGATCGACCGCTCGCTGCCGCGCTCCGGATTCACCGACTGCGCCTATGCGATGGTGCGCTTGGGGGAGCACGGCCGGATCCACGGCGATTTGATCGACCACCATGCCTGGGTCAGTGCCACCACGGCACGCATCAGCCGCGCGGGGACCCCCGCCGAGCGGGTGCTGGTCGACGGCCCGCTGTGCACACCCACCGCCCTCGCGGGCATGTGGTGGGCGCTCCAGTCCGGCGGCACCGTCTGCCTGGCCGACACGGTGGCCCATGGCACGGCTGACCGACTGGCCCAAGGCGGCTTCACCGAGGCCCTGTTGGACCCCGAGGCCTATGTTCGCGCCCTGCGGCTGCTGGACGGAGCGCGGCCCCCGCAGTGCGTCGTGCTGACCGGTGGTCCCTGCCCGCCGGAACTCGTCGCCCGGCACTTCGGCCGACTGCCCGCGACCCGGCTGTTCGTCGAGTACGCGCCGGACGGCGGCCCGTTGCCCTGGGCGGCCGCCGAGGTCAAACCAGGCGACGGCGAATGGCCGGACGCCCGCACCGGACTACTGCCAACGACCAATACCCAGCTGCACGTTGTCGACGAGGAGGGGCACCCACTGGGCCCCGGCCTGGTCGGCGAGGTGTGCGCCGACGGCATGGCGCTGCCCTGCGACCGCATCGCGGGCCCGGCCGGGCCGGCACCGCTGCCGCGGTTCCAGGAGGGCGACGGTCCCGCGGTCCATCGATCGGGGCGGCTGGCCCGCTGGCGGTTCGACGGGACCCTGGAGATTCTAGAGGGCCGCACGGAGTAATTCCCGGCACGTTCCGCAGGACGATCCAATTCCGTTTCCAGGACCGTGCGATGTTCCGCTGATGGCTGGATCCCGGTGCACTCTTCGGCATTCCGCCGCGTCTTGGAAGAAAAGAGCGGCCCACGGCGTGGAAATGCTTGTGGCGCGCCTGGTGATCCATTAGGCCCGCCGTGCTTCGCGGCCGGAACGGCCGTGCGTCGCTTGACAATACGGGGGGTGTTGACGAATAGGGCTGCCGTCTGCGGTCCTAAGCGAATTGCTCGATCGTTTCGATTTCACGCATCGGACCGGCTGGCTGCCGTACCGGCCGCTGGCTCGCCATGCGCCGATTCCCCCCAACAACCCGTATTTACCAGGAGTTCACTGTGCGCAATACAACAGATCTCACCGGACCGATTCCTACCGCATCCGCGGCGGGACGGGCCACGACCATGTCCCTGCCCGGCCCAAGGCGCGCCCACGGCGCCGGAGGAGAACTCATGGCGCCGCTGGCCGGGTTGACCGCCCACGGCGCCGGCCGCAGCCCCGCCGGGCGGGTGGCCCTGCGTCACCTGATCGACCTCGGCGCCACCCCCGGCGCCGCCCGTGCCGGGCGGAACGCGTCGGCCGACGGCGAACTGGTCACCGTCACCCGGTCCGGCACCCAGCAGACCGCCCGCGTCGAGCAGCCGCTGCTCTGCTGTCGCATCGACTGGGCGTGTTCCGGCGGCGCTCCGCTCGTCGACGAGACCACCGTGCAGGCGGCGACCGGGCTGATGGCCGTGCACGGCCGCAACCGGGGCACGCCGCGCCGAATACCCGTGGACTACGCCTCGACCTGCGCCGGAGTCATCGCGGTCCAGGGCGTACTGGCGGCACTGGTGGCGCGGGAGCGGGGCGCCGCGGTGACCAGTGTGGGCACCAGCGTCACTCATGCCGCGCTGCTGACCATCTCCCAGTACCTGGCCGCCGGGACCGCGCAGGAAGAAGAGCACCTCCCGGCCGTCGAGGGCAGGCCCGGGCCGCCGTTCCGCAGCCGGGACGGTGTCTGGTTCGAGATCGAGGCTCTGGACGCGGTCCCGTGGCGGGCCTTCTGGACCGCGCTGGGGGCGCCCGTCAAGGACATCTCGCAGGGCTGGCCGTCGTTCATGCACCGCTATCCCAAGGCGGTGTCCCCGCTGGCGCCGTCACTGCACGAGGCCGTCTCGGTCGTGGACTTCGAACGGATCCTGGGGGTCGCCGAGGCGTCCGGGATGAGCGTCTGCCGTATCCGGACCATGGCGGAGCGCCGTGCCGACCGCGACGCGCTGCGGGCCGGAAGGGTACCGCCGCCCTGGCGGTTCCGGCCGTTCGGCGACCCCGGCCGCCCGGCGCCGCCCGGCACCGCACCGCACCCGGACCAGCCGCTGGCCGGGCTGACCGTGATCGAGGCCGGACGCCGGGTGCAGGCACCGCTCGCCGCGCACATGCTGGCACTGCTCGGCGCCAGGGTCATCCGCATCGAACCCCCGGGCGGCGATCCACTGCGTGGCATGCCGCCGATGATCGACGACTGCTCCGCCCGCTTCCTGGCGCTCAACCGCACCAAGGAGGCGGAGATCGCCGACCTGAAGACCCCGGCCGGGCGGCAGACGGTGCGTGAACTCGTCCGTGAGGCGGATGTGTTCCTGCACAACTGGGCGCCCGGCAAAGCGGCGGCGTTCGAGCTGGACGCGCCGGAACTGGCCGCCGTCAACCCGCGGCTGGTCTACGGCTACGCCTCGGGCTGGGGCGACGCCCTCGGCGAACGGCCACCGCTGGGCACGGACTTCATGGCCCAGGCGCATTCCGGTCTGGCCGACCTGATGGCCGACGGCGGCAGGCCGCGGCCGTCCCTGATGACCCTGCTCGATGTGCTCGGCGGCCTGGTCGCCGCCGAGGGACTGCTGGCCGCACTGGTGGCCAGGGAACGTACCGGGCGCGGTCAGCGGATGGACAGCTCGCTGCTGTCGGCATCCACCGTGCTCCAGTACCAGGCGCTGGAGCGGCCACTCAGGCGCCACGCGCCCGGATGCGGCAACACCGGACTGCCCGCGCTCGAAGGGCCGTACCCCACCGCCGACGGCTGGCTGGCCGTATCGGCCGGCTCCACTACGGCTGTTGGCCGCCTCTGCCGGGAACTCGGCCTGGACCCCGCCGCCCCGGCAGAGCTGCTCCGCCAGGAGGTCGCGGCTCGGCTGCTGGACCGCCCGGCCGCGGAGTGGGTCGGACGCCTCGCCGCCGCCCGGGTGTCCGCCGCCGTGGTGGCGACCGATCTCACCAGGCTCGACACCGCACCCGCGACCGCCCACGCCCTCACCCACGACGGGTGCACCTTCGTCAACTCCCCTTGGAGGTTCGGCGCATGACCACTCAATTCCACGATCTGGTGCCCGGCGAGGTCCGCGCCCAGTGGACCGCCGAGGGCCGCTATCCGGGCAGGCCGTTGTTCACCCTGTTCCAGGAACACGCCGAGCGGCAGCCGCACTTCCCGGCCGTGATCGACGACGAGGGCACCATCAGCTACGGCGAACTGCGGCGGCTGGCGCTCGGGTTGGCCCGTTCGCTCGCCGACGCCGGGACAGCCCCCGGCGAGGTAGTCGCCGTCAACCTGCCCAACGGGCGGCTGGCCTGCGCAATGGACCTGGCGGTGGCCGCGATCGGCGCGATCTGCCTGCCGTACCCGATCGGCAGGCGGCGGCAGGACACCCTGGCGCTGCTGCGCCGCTCCAAGGCCGCCGCAGTGGTGATCACCCGCCACGTCGGTGAGACCGACTACGGCAAGCTGGTGCAGGAGCTGCGCCCCGAACTCCCCTCGCTCCGCGAGGTGTTTGTACACGGCGACCCGCTGCCCGGCCTGCGGAGCCTCGACGCGATACTGGCCGACCTGCCCGAACCGCTCGACAAGACGGCCGAAACCGACCCGGACGCCATCGGGCGGATCCTGGTCTCCTCCGGCTCCGAGGCCGAACCGAAGATGGTCGCCTACTCACACAACGCGCTGTGCGGTGGCCGAGGGGAGTTCCTGCGCTCGCTGCACCGTGGCGACCAGCCGATGCGGAACCTGTATCTGGTGCCGCTCGCCTCGTCGTTCGGCTCCACGGGAACCGCCGTCACCCTCGCGTTCCTGGGCGGAACGCTGGCGGTGATGTCCCGCTTCGACGCCGCCGACGCCGTGACACTGATCGGTCGGCACCGCCCCACGCACATCCTCGGTGTGCCGACGATGTTCCAGATGATGCTCGCCGATCCACGACTGGCCGCCGGGGCGACCGACCGCGTCGACACCTCTTCGCTGGTCGGCGTCGTCTGCGGCGGCGCGGGCGTGGACGCCGCGACGGTGGCGGCCTGCGCGACCAGGTTCGGCTGCGCCTTCGTCAACCTCTACGGTTCCGCGGACGGGGTGAACTGCCACACCCAGATCGAGGACCCGCTGGAGATCGTGCAGACCACCGCGGGACGCCCCAACCCCAAGGTGGCGGCGATCCGCATCGTCGACGCGGACGGCGAGGACCTGCCGCACGGAGCGGAGGGCGAGATCTGGTCCCGCGGCCCGATGAGCCCGCACTGCTACGTCAACGCACCGGAACTCGACGCGCAGTACCGCAGGGAGGGCGGCTGGGTCACCACCGGTGACCTCGGGCGCATCGACCCCGCCGGGCGGCTGCGCATCACCGGACGGAAGAAGGAGATCATCATCCGGGCGGGACTGAACATCAGCCCCGCCGAGGTGGAGGGCCTGGTCACCACCCACCCGGCGGTCAGGTCCGCGGTGTGCCTGGGCGTGCCCGACGACCGGCTGGGCGAGCGGGTGTGCGTCTGGGTCGTCCCGACTCCCGGCGGTACCGCCCCCGACCTGGCCGAGCTGCGCCGCTACCTGTTCGAGGAGATGGGGCTGGAGCGCGCCAAACTCCCCGAAATCCTGCGGGAACTAGCGGAGTTCCCGGTCAGCCCGGCCGGAAAGGTCGACAAGCACGCGCTGCGCGCCTCGCTCGACGCACCGAAGGAGTCAGCCGATGCCCAGTCCTGACCGCGCCCTGGCCACGCCCCTCGATGAGTCCGGTCACCTCCAGGTACTCCGCGATCAAGTGCGGGAGTTCCTCGACGAGGAGGTCATACCCGCGGAGCCGGAGCTGGCGGCCGGCGGACCAGGCGCCCGCGCCACTTTGGCCGCACTGCAGGAGAAGGCCAGGGCCAACGGCCTGTGGGCGCTGCCGCACCCGCGTGAGCTGGGCGGCCACGGGCTGCGCCTCGCCGAGTACCTGTACATCAGCGAGATCGAGGGGCGATCCGCGTACGGCCCGGTCGCGCTCGGCTCCGACAGTCTGCTGGACGCGCTGATGCTCCAGCGGCACGCGGGCGCCGAGACCCGCGAACGCTACCTCGATCCGCTGGTCCGGGGACGGATGACACCGTGCTTCGGCATGACCGAGCCCGGGCGCTCCGGCTCCGACCCCAGCCTGATGATCACCCGGGCGCGTCCGGTGGGCGACGGCTGGGTGATCGACGGCCGCAAGTGGTTCTGCCGGGCCCGTGACGCCGACTTCATCACCGTCATGTGCCGTACCGAACCGCTGGGCGTGCCGCATGCCAAGGCGTTCACCATGTTCCTGGTGCCGCTGCCCAGCGAGGGGTTCAGCATCGTGCAGCCGCTCACTGTGCTCGGCGCCGAGGACGGCCACTGCGAGGTGGCGTTCGACGGAGTACGGGTGACGGCGGAGCAGATGATCGGCGGCCGGGGCGAGGGCTTCCCGGTCTCCGGCGAGCGGCTTTCACTCGGCCGCACCCTGCGCGCGATGCGCTGGTTGGGCCAGGCGCAGCGGGCGTTCGACCTGATGTGCACCCGGCTGCACCAGCGGGAGGCGTTCGGCGGAACGCTGGCCTCCAAGCAGCTGCTCCAGCAGCATGTCTTCGACGCGTACACCGACATCCGGTCGGCACGCTCGCAGGTGCTGCGCGCCGCCGCGATGCTGGACGCCGGTCAGGATGTGTACGTCGAGGTGGCGACCGCCAAGGTCCTCGCCTCCAACGCGCTCTACCAGGTGCTCGATCGGGCGGTGCAGGTCTACGGGGCCGAGGGCCTGTCAGATCGCACTCCGCTCGCCGAGATGTTCCGCTGGGCGCGGGCGACCCGGATCTACGACGGTGCGGACGAACTGCACACCCATATGGTGGCGAAGCGGATCCTCAAGCGGTACGAGCAGCGCGGAAGTTATGACTTCAGCGCTGGGTGAGGTGTTGCCGCGGGCCGCGGTGGTTGGTTGACCGCCGGTCCGCGGTGTGGTGGTTGCTCGCCGTCGCGGCGGGTTCTCTTGGGGGGCAAGCCGCCAAACCCCCGCGCGTTGGGGGTGGTCCCGCCTCAGCGGCGAGCAAGCACCGTGGTGTGGTCCGGCGATGCCGGGCCCGCCGCGATCCGAACGTGGGCGCTCACAGGCAGGGCCACTGGTCCCGCGGTGTGGTCAACTGGGCCAGGGCCAAGGCCAGGAAGAAGTCGCCCCAGATCAGTTCGTGGCCGGTGGCCGTCCCGCTCGCCATGTCGTAGCAGCCGTCCAGCAGCATTCCGGCGGGGCGGCCCACCGCCGACCCGTCCCGGAATCCGGTCAGATGGCCCTCCACCAGCGTCGCCACCAGTCGCCGTGCGGCGGTGCGCTGGTCCCCGTCCGGATCGGCGAGGGCCAGCAGCCCCACGGCGGCGATGGCGGCGGCCGAGGTGTCCCGGGGACCGCCCGGGTCGGTGAAGCTCCACGAAGGGACGGCCGTCGCGGCGTGCTTGGCCCAGTAGCGCGCCGCCTCGCCGGCGGCGCTGGTGAACTCCGGCATGTGCAGCGCTCGGGCCGCGGTGGCGAAGGAGAGGATGCCCCAGGCCTGACCGCGCGACCAACCGCCCGCCGGATGGGCCCCGGACGGCTCCTGGCCCGCCACCGGGGCGAGGGCAACACCGGCCCGCACGCCGCCGTCGTCCATCAGGCACAGGTCCCGATGGCGGACCGCGTTGCCACGTGCCAGATCCAGCAGCCGCGGGCGACCGGCGGTGCGGCTCGCCCAGGACAGCAGCGCGGTCACCGCGGCCACCGAGTCGATGGCGGTCGCTGACCTGCCGTCAGGACCCTGCCCCAGTGCGGTGCCGAGCGGGATGAGGCCCAGCCGCTCGTCGTAGGAGGCGGCGAGCGCCTCGGCGCCTTCTAGTGCCACGGCCAGCGCGGTGTCGTCGCCGCACAGCAGATGGCCCGGCGCGGCCCCGTACCAGAACGTCATGGCCCGGGTGACCGTGTCATCACCGGCCCGCTCCCGTAGCCGGGTCGTCCAGGCGACCGCCCGGCGGCGGTCTTCCGGGGCACCGCTGTGCCAGGCCGCCAGCCAGAGCAGCCCCGTCCAGTACCCCGCGGTCCACGAGCCGCGGCGGGTGCTCGTCCACACACCGGTGCCCGGCTCGGCGTACAGGGGGAAGCGGTCGCCCACCTCCCGGGCGGTGGCCCGTACGCGGTCGAGCATCGCCGTGAGCGCCGCATCCGGAATGAACTCATCGGCGGGTCGCGCCACTTCAGGCCTCCGATACCAGCAGGGTCTGCACCGCGAAGCCGATTCGCCCCCGGTGGTCGAGGAGCGCGGTTTCGGCGGCGCCGCCGCCGGTCGGGCCGGTGCGGGTGACGGCCCGCAGCGCGATCCACTGCCCTGCTGGCGGACGGTGGAGATGGACGGTCAGATCGACATTGACGCAGGTGTACAGATCCGGTGCCAAGGTGGCCCCGGTACCGTAGCCGAACTCCGCGGCGGCGACGGCGCGTTGCTCGGGCCGTACGGCCGTGTCGGCCAGCACCGGGCAGCGCAGTCGTACCCACGCCGTGCCCCCGGCTGGGTGCGACGGATCGTCGACCAGCCGTACCTCGACCGCGTCCCTGTTGAACGAGACCGCCTCGCCCGGATCGCACAGCCGCACGCCCGCCCGCGGTGGTGGCGGGGGGAGTTCGTCCGGCAGGCCGTCCGGGAGCCGCAGCCGTTCCGTACGCAGATAGACGGCGCTGCCGCGGGCCACCGGCGTTCCGGCCGCGGTGACGACAGTGTCAACGACGTCGAAACTGCGCCCGGAGCGCGCCAGTGATGCCACCACGCGCAGCGGCGCGGCCGGAACCGGCCGCAGGAAGTCGACCGACAGTTTGGCCGGCGCGCGGTCCGCGCCGGCTTGGCGCCTGGCGTGTTCGGCGACCAGCATCGCGACGGCCGCGCCGTGCAGTCGCTCGCCGCCCCATGGCCCGCGGGCATGCGCCGCGGCTACGAACTCGCCGCCCCGCTGGGCGAACAGCGGGCCGCTGGTGGCCTCATCCACCGCGGCGACGACGGCCGCGGCGGACGTCATGCACCCGCCTTGGCGGTGGAGCGGCGGCCGCCCCAGGCGCACAGCACCGCGATGGCGAACACCGCGGCCACCAGCGTCCAGCCCACCGGGTACCCGCCCGAGGTGTCGACCAGGAAGCCGAAGGAGAGCGGGCCGACCACGAATCCGGCGAAGAACCCCATGGACACCAGAGCGGACGCATGGCCGGTGCTCCCGAAGCCGCGGCCCTTTATGACGGCCACCATGGAGACCGCGTTCGCCGCCACCGCCGAGCCGCCGAGCCCTATGGCACCGATCCAGATCAGCCAGTGCGCGCCCGAGGCGCTCGGTACCAGCACCGCGAAGCAGACCGCGGCGATCGCCAGCACGATCAACGACGCGGACAGATTGGCCAGTCGGGCGCTGAAACGCGCCCACAGCACGCGCGCGAAGATGCCCGACACGCCCAGGGCGGCGATCAGCGCCCCTGCGGCCTGATCGCCCATGCCGAGGTGCTGGTGGGCGTAGAGCGGCAGATAGGTGTTGAGCGCGGCCAGACCGCTACCGATGCACAGCGAGTAGGCCATCAGCCAGCGGGTCGCGGTGTTGGGCACACCGGGCAGTGTCAGCCGCTTGGCCTGCCCCGCCGCGGCGTCGCGGGGCAGCAGTGCCGTCAGCACCGCGGCCAGCACGGCGACCGGTACCACCAGCGCGAGCGCCCCGCGCCAGGACAGCACCCGGGCCAGCGTCGGCAGCAGCAGCCCCGCGACGAAGGCGCCGAGCTGCACGCCCGACTGCTTGATGCCGACCGCGCCCGCCCTGCGCTCCGCGGGCAGATGCGTCGCTATGAGCTTGTTGGTCGAGGGATTGGCGAGGGCCTGCGGTACCCCGGCCAGTATCAGCGTGCCGAGCAGGAACCAGTACGTCCGGGTGGCCGCCAGCAGGGCGAAGTCCACGGCGATCAGTGCCAGCAGCGCGACCAGCGCCCGGCGGCCGCCTATGACGTCCGTCAGATGGCCCGCGTACAGCGACAAGATGGTGGCGGTGCCGAACGCCACCGCGGTGAGCAGTCCCAGTTGGGACTTGGATATGTGCAGGTCGTCGAGGATGAATGGGCCCAGCGACCCGATCGCGTACAGCACGAGCATGGACAGCCCCATGCCGCTGGTGAGCAGTGGCAGCAGGGTCCTGGGCGGGGAACCCGGTCGGCTGGCGGCCGCTTCCGTCGCGTCAGTGGTCCTTTTTTCAACCGATTCGGTGGCCATCGCTTGCGTCCCCCATTGCTTGGATGCCAATAATGGAGTGGATTTCAATGAAGTCGAACTCTAGATTCACACTATAGTAAGTAGGCGCACGATGGCGATGGCGAAGAAGACCGACGGACGGCGCGCACGGGCGGAGCAGACCAGGGCGCGGATGCTGGACGCGGCCATGCGCCTGTTCGTCGAGAACGGCTACGGGGCGACGACCATCGAGTCCATCGCCCAGGAGGCCGGGGTCGCCGTGCAGACGATGTACTTCTCCTTCGGCAACAAGCAGAAGATCCTCAAGGAGCTCATCGATCTGCATGTCGCCGGTGACGACGACCCGGTGCCCACGTTGGAACGCCCATGGGTGGCCGAGGCGTTGGCCGCCGCCGACCCCGTCGACCAGCTGCGGCTGCAGGCGCAGGGCGCCCGGGCGATCTACGAGCGGGTGGGCGCCGTGCTCGAAGTGCTGCGCAACGCCGCGGTGGTGAGCGGCGACGCGATGGAGCTGTGGCGGACCAACCAGCACCAACGGCTTGTCGTACAGGGGCACTTCGTGGACGCGCTGGCGAAGAAGCGCCCGCTGCCGGAAGGTCTCGGCCGGAAGCGGGCCGTGGACATCTGCTACGGGCTGCTCGGCCCCGAGCTCTACCACCTGCTGGTACACGAGCGCGGCTGGACCCCGCGGCAGTGGGAGCGGTGGGTGTTCGACAGCCTCTGCGATCACCTCATCGACAAGGCGTGACGCCAGCGGCGCCTGACAGGACGGTATCGATCATTCCGAGGAGTGGGGGCATGACGGTGTCCGATGAAGGCCTCGACACACAGGTCGTGATCGTCGGCGGCGGGCCGGTCGGTCTGATCACCGCGCTGCTGCTGGCCCGTTGGGGAGTGCGCACCAAGGTGCTGGAGCGGCGGACGGCGCCCTCTCCACTGCCCAGGGCCAGGGCGCTGACCGCGCGCAGCATGGAGGTGCTGCGCTCGCTGGGGCTTGAGGAGCGGGTGCGCGCGGTGGCGCTGCCCGTCGAAGTCACCGGCCGCCACTACTACTTCGGCCGCTCGCTGACCGATCCGGACTTCCGCCGCCTGGCCCGGTCGAGGGCGTCCCGGCAGACCGAGGCGAGCGCGGTCCCGCCGGCCATCTGCACCCAGGACCGGCTGGAGCCCGTCCTGCGCACCGCCGTTCGCGGCACCCCCGCCATCACCCTGCTCACCGGCGTCGAGGTGACCGCCGTCACCCGCCACGGCGACTCGGTCGAGGTGGGATACCGGCCGGTCGGCTCAGGGCCCGCGCTCAGCTCCCGGGCGTCCTACTGCGTCGCCGCCGACGGCGCGCACAGCCTGGTGCGCGATGCGCTCGGGATCCGGATGAGCGAACCCGAAGAGGCTTCGCACAACCTCAACATCCTCTTCGAAGCGGAGCTCAACCCGCTGCTTGAAGACCGCCGCAGCGCCATCTACTTCCTCGACAGCGGCGAGGTGCACGGCTATGTGATGCCGGGAGACGGCGGACGGCGCTGGCTGTTCAACCAGATCCTGGACGGCCCCTACCGCCCCGGTGCCGATGACACCGACCGGTGTGCGGACGCGGTGCGCCGGATCATCGGCGCCGGCGGTCCCGCCGTCACCGTCGTCGACCGGCAGCGCTGGACCGGGGTCAGCCGACTCGCCGAGCGGTTCGGTGCGGGGCGGGTGCTCCTGGTGGGTGACGCCGCCCATGTCGTCACCCCGTTCAGCGGCATCGGACTCAACCTCGGGGTGCAGGACGCCTGCAACGCCGCCTGGAAGCTCGCCGGTGCGGTCGGCGGCTGGGGCGGGCCCGCCCTGGTCGAGACCTACGGTCCCGAGCGGCGTGCCGTGGCGGCCTGGACCATCGACGAGGACCGCGAGACGATGCGCGCCGCCCGACCGGCGGATCCCGCCCAGGGCGCGGGCACCGGACCCGCCTCCAACGACCAGGCAGGGCTGGGCCGTTGGAGCGCCTGGTACGGCCGGATGCTGGAGCGCCGCAACGACCAGGGCCTGGTCTTCGGCTACCACTACGACTCCACCGCGGTACTGCCGGACGGCACACCGCCGCCGCGCGGCGACGACCCGTTCGGCGAGTACGTACCGACCGGACGCCCGGGGCACCGGGCCCCGCACACCATGGTCGAACCCGCCTCCGGCGCCCGACTGCCGGTCGCCGACCTGTTCGGCCCCTGGTTCACCGTCCTCGCAGCCGACGCCGCGCCCCTGGGCCCGTGCGAGGCGCTGCACGGCGCATCGGGCCTGCCCCCGCTGCGCGTTCACCAGGTGACATCCGCCGATCCGGGCACCGACTGGACGGAGCTGTACGGCATCGCCAAGGACGGTGCCGTGCTGGTCAGGCCGGACGGTCACACGGCCGCCCGGTACCACTCGCTCCCGGCCGACTTCGCCGCCGTCCTGCGGCGCGATCTGCGCCGTCTCACCGACCCGCCCCAGGGGGCGCAGCGGTAGCGGCCGCCCGGCCGCCGGTCCACCATGAGGGCATGAGCCGGTATCCGTACGTCGTCTACGCCTGGGACGGCCACAGCCCCTACCGGCTGGTCATGTTCCCGAACGAGAGCTACCGGCAGGTGCACACCCGAGCCGAGCTGGAGCGACTGGCCAGGGACTGGGGGCTGGACCTCGACGATCCCGACCAGGTGGTCTGGGAGGGCGGCGACCGCTGGCCCCCACCACCGTCAGACCAGTGATCCGCCGGCCGTGGCGGGCGCGTCGTAGCGGACGGCCAGCAGCGCCGCGTCGTCGTTGAGCCCGCCCCCGGTGTAGGCCCGTACATCGGCGATCAGCTCGTCCAGCAGCGCCTCGGGGTCGTCCGCCCGCATACCGGCGACGCGCTCAAGCAGCGGATAGAACCGGTCCGACGCGTCCCGCGCCTCCGAGACGCCGTCCGTGTAGAGCAACAGCAGTTCACCGGGGCCGAAGCCGATGGTGCTGGCGGTGTAGGTACTGCCCACCATGGAGAGCAGCGCGAGGGGCGGGGCGTAGCGGGGCGGATCGAGCTCCTCCGTCCCGCCGGCCGCGTTCCGCAGCAACGGCGGCGGATGCCCGCAGTTGAGGACCGAGGTCGGGCCCTGGTCGGGGACGCTGACCAGCACCGCGGTCACGAACTCCTCGCTGCCGGGCCGCCGGGCGAGCGCTCCGTCCAGTCGGCTCGCCACCGCCGACAGATCCCCCTCGGTCTGCGCGGCGTCCCGGAACACCCCCAGGACATCGACCGCCGCCTCCACCGCGGCCAGCCCCTTGCCCCGCACATCGCCGAGCAGCATCCGCGCCCCGTACGGCGTGGACAGCACCTCGTACAGATCTCCGCCGATCCGGGCCTCGGCAGCGGCGGCCACATAGCGCACGGCGATCCGCAGCGCCCCGAGGCGCCGGGGGACCGGCCGTAGCAGTGCCTGCTGGGCGGCGGCGGCCACGCTGCGCACCTGGGCGAGTTCGCGTTCCCGAGCGGCGACCAGGGCCACGGAGGCGGTGCTGATGAAGGTCACCGCCAGCACGGTGGCGGCGGCGGTGGCGTGCACCACCATGGACACGCCGCTGTTGGCCATGCCCAGGAAGGCGACGCCCAGGACGCTGACCAAGCCGGCCAGCAGGGGGATCGCCGTCCTGCGCGTGCCGATCGCCGCCAGCACCGGAACCGCCGCCAGGACCGGCGAGAACGTCGAACCCGGTCCGGTGAGCAGATCCACCACGATCGCGGCCCCGACCAGCAGGTATGCGGCGCCGACCAGCGCACGCGCACGGGCCGACAGGCGCACCGGCGGCAATTGCGGCTGGGCGACCACGACGTCGGCCATGACTTCCTCCTGCCCGACTCGCCCGGCAGTCATGAGTCATTATCCCGCGGAGCCTTCCCGTCCCGCCTGCTCGCGGTCCCGATCAAGAGCGGAGCCGACCAGCGAGGATTGGCCGAAAGGCCCACCGGGAAACGCGGGGTCCGGCAGCGCGGGATCGGACGCCGCGGGCCGCTCGGGGCGCCGGACCGGTCGGCGGCGGAGACCGGGGCGGGCCGGACCGCCATGACGGAGGCGTGCGTCTGCGGGGTCTGTGCGCCGTCGGGAGCCGACCGCGACGGACCGGGGGGAGCCGAGTACGGGGTGCACGGCCTGCGTGGCCCATCTGCCGTTGTGCGCCGGGGCATTGACCGCTGGGTTCACCGGGCTCGCCACGGCGAGGGCGCGCGTACCGCTCCGCGCGGCCAGGAGGCGGCTGAACGGTCACAGGCCGTACACAGCAGAAGGCCTGCCCGGTGCGACGGGGGATGCACACCGGGCAGGCACATGGATCTTTTTACCGCATCGAGGAGTGGTTATGCATCAAAATCTTGTTCGCTTTGTCGCCCACCAGGCGATGGGGAGCGAATTCAGGCCATGCGTCCGCACCGAAGGGCGCCCCGCCACTCCTGCGGCGCCGCAGCCCGTCGCCGGGCCGGGCCAGGGGCGGCGCCGGACAGTAGCTGCCCGGCGCCGCCCCTGCGGTGCAGGTGGCCCTGACCCCCGTCCGGGGCCACCTCGATATGGGGCCGTGTGAGCACGGCTGGAGGCCTGGGCGCCGTCAGGAGTCCTGGACGCCGGGCGGGTCGGAGGGCAGGTTCATCTCCCGGCGGAACTGGCCGATGATCGTGGTGAGGCAGTCCTGCACATCGGGCGGCAGCCCCACGGCGCGCAGCGCGATGGCGCGGACCCGCTGGTCGCGCATGGCGACGAGGAACCGGACCTCCTCCTCCACGCGCTGGGCCTGGGACGCGGACAGATCGCCCAGCAGATAGCCGACCGGCACGCCGAAGAACTTGGCCACCGCGCGCAGCACATCGGGGCTGGGGTTGGCGCGCTTGCCGTTGCGCAGCATGGACAGGTACTGCTCGGTGAGGCTGACTCCGCCGTACTCCTCGGTGCCCTGGCTGATCTCGGCAGCCACATGGGCGTTGGTGTACGGGGCGCCGGGCGGATGCATGTGCGCGAACAGGTAGTTGAGCCGTTCGGCCAGCGGGCCGCACGTGGTCTTGGGCGGTGTGTCACCCCCGGCTGCCATCTTCACTTCCCTTCCGATGTCTCACCGCCAGTTAAGCCACTTAACTGCACGCTTGGCATTTTGCCATGCAGGCAACGCCATGCACCAGTCCAATTAAGGAACCGGCTGGTCAGGCTACTTAACTGGCGGTGAGGGGTTCCGTCGGACCGGTCAGACCGCTACATCACAGCAGCAGTCCCGGCGCAGTTGCCGCCCGACGGCCAGCCACTCGGCGTCCGATGCCGCCGCCGGGTGGGCCCCGCCGTGCTCGGGTGCCGGGAAGGCGCCCACCAACTCGGCCTGCTCGACGGGAACTCCACCACGCAGCACCGACACAGTCCGTACCAGCGAGTCGAAGTCGGTGAACGGGTCGCCGTCCACCACGGTCAGGTCCGCGAGCTTGCCCTCCTCGACGGTGCCCAACTCCTTGTCCACGCCGAAGACCTGCGCCGGAACGACGGTCGCGGTGCGCAGCGTCTGCGCGGCCGACAGACCGAAGCGGCGCAGCGCGCGCAGCCCCATGTGCAGATGGAGACCCACCGGCACCAGCGGGGAGTCCGTGCCCATCGCCACCAGCCCGCCGCCGGACAGCACCCGGCGGTACACGCCGACCTCCGTCTCCAGGGCGGCCAGTTGAGCCGCCGTCGGCGGCTGGGCGGCGAGCTGGCGGACCACCGCGGTGTCCCACGGCGGCATCAGCGCCGTGACCCGCGGGTCCGACGCGAGCGCCGGTTCCGCGCCCACCAGCGGCGCCGCGGTGAACGGTGTGGCGATCATCCGGAAGTCCGCCGCCGTGTACAGCTCCAGCACGTCCTCGTAGGAGTGGCCGGTGGCGGTCGTGTCATGGCCGAACTCCAGTCGCTGGGTGGCGTGCAGATGTGCCGTCAGGTCCTGGCCGAGCTGAATGCCGGGGGTGCACAGATGGCTGCCGCTGCGTACCCCGAGCCGTTCGTGCGCGAAGCGCGCGGCCGTCTCCATCACCCAACCCGGCGCCCGGACATACGTCTTGACGAAGTCCCAGTCCAGCGCCGCCCCGCGGGCCAGCGAACGCTGCAGCCCCTCAGGGGTGCGATGCGCCCTGCCCATGCTGTAGGCGACACGCGCGCCGTCCAGCAACTCGCCGGTCGCCAGCAGCCGGGGCCCGGCCAACACGCCCGCCGCGACCGCCTCCCGGATCCGCGCCTGCTCGTAGGCGAAACCACCCAGCGAGACGGCCGTGGTGATCCCGTAGGCGAGCTGTGCGGCGGTCTGCCGTCCGCCGTAGGTCGACTGCCAGGGATGCGTGTGTGAATCCCACAGTCCGGGCGTGACGGTGCGCGAGGAGGCGTCGACGCGGCGCTGGGCGGGCCGCCCCGCGCGATGCGGTTCGACGGCGGCTATCCGCCCGTCGCGCAGCACGACGTCCACATCGTGCCGGACGTGCTCGCCGGTGCCGTCCCACAGCTGCCCGGCGTGTACGACGGTGTCAGCGGGCGCCGGGCGACGGTAGGTGAGCGGAACGCGGACCGTACGGGCAGCGCCCGAGTCGGCGTCGATCATCCGCAGCGCACCCGCCGACAGGTACAGCAGGGTGCGTGAGTCCCCGGACCACGACGGATGGTCGGCGGGCTCGTCGGTGAGCTGCCGCGGGGCACCGTCGGGCGTGCCGTCCGGCCCCACCGGCAGCAGCCACAGCGCGGACTCGCAGATCACCGCCATCCACCGGCCGTCCGGCGACCAGACCGGGCCGGAGTCGTAGCGGTCGGAGATCGAGACATGCGGTGCGACAGCGTGCAACCGGGCGGTGCCGTCCGTGGTGTCGACGACGCGGATCAGGTTGTAGCCCTCGCGGAACCGCTGGTTGAGCCGGTTGCGGTCGCAGAACGCCAGATACCGGCCGTCGGGAGACCAACTGGGTCTGCCCGGCAGGCCCCCGCCGCCCAGTGCCGCCGTCAGGACGCGTTCCGCTCCCGTGGCCGGATCGCGGACGACATCGCGGACGACGAGGTTGCCCGACATGTCCACGCAGGCCAGCCGGGTGCCGTCGGGCGACAGTGCGGGGTGCACCCGGCCACCGGAGGCGAGCACGGTCTCCGTCCCGGAGGCGAGGTCGTGGCGGCGCACCGCGTACAGCCCGTCCCGGTCGTCCGCGTACAGCAGTGACCGCCCGTCTCGCGCCCAGACCGGGCCGAGGACGTACCGGGTGGGGTCGGCGTGCACGATCCGCCGCGGGGCACCGCCCGAAGTGCCGCCGATCCACAGCGAGTTGAGCGCCGCGAAGGCCACCTGCCGCCCGTCGGGGGACAGCGCGGGCAGATGCACCCCGCGTACCGGCCGAACGCCGGAGCCGTCCAGGTCGTACTTCTTGACGCGGTAGCGCGGGCGGTCCAGCGACAGCGTGGCGGCGAACGGGATCCGCCGGGCGTCGCCCGGCTGCCGCGGCCGGACGAACTGGAACTGCCCGTCGACGGTGAGCAGCAACTCGTCCCGGGAGGTCCAGCGCGGCGGTGCGGGCGCCACATCCCCGTCGATCGGCACCGGCGCGCCGTCGACCACCAGCGTGCAGGAGGCGGCGGGCGCGGCGGTGGTGCGCAGATAGGCGAGCCGTCCGTCCGGCGAGACGGCGGGCACCATCACCTGGACGCCCGGGGTCGGATCGGTGTGCGCGACCGTGACCGGCCCGGTGCCGTCGGCCCGGACGGAGGCGATCGTCCGGGCGTCGAGCACGGTGCCGCCCGGACCGGTGGACGCCACCGGCTGGGCGCGGACGAACAGCAGGTGTTGGCCGTCCGCCGACCAGGTGGGGTCGAAGTCCTCCCAGGGGCCGTCCTGCAGCGGACCCTGCTGGCCCGCGAGACCGGTGATCCGGGTCAGCCGTCCGGTCGCCACCTCAAGCAGCCAGATCCGGTACGGGCTGCCCGCGACCGGGTCGCCGTCGCGCTCCGAGGCGAAGGCGATCCGGGTGCCGTCCGGTGACCAGGACGGTCCGCGGTCGTCCCAGGGGCCGTCGGTGCGCTGCTTCAGCCCCGAGCCGTCGGGACGCAGCGTCCAGATGTGGAAGCCGCCGCCCCGGTAGGCGCAGACGGCCAGCAGTTTCCCATCGGGGGAGAAGACCGGGCGGGTGGGCTCCAGATCCGGGGTGCTGAGCCGCACGGCGCGGCCGCCGGTGGGCGGCAGCGACCACAGCACGTTCTGCACCTCGGCGACCAGCCGGTCGCCGACGGGGGAGAGGGTGGCCGAGCCGTTGGTGGCGGAGCTGAAGGACAGCGTGGTGCGCCCGGCAGTGCTGGTGGCCGCGGCTTCTCCCGGCAGGCCGAGCACCGCCCCGGCGGCCGCGGCGCCGGCCGCCGCGTGTAAGAAGCCGCGCCGTGAGAGCGCGGAGCCGGTGGTGTCGGAGGGGTCCTGAATGATGTCCAAGAGGGCTCCCTGGTAAGGGTGTTGACAGGCGTTCGGCTTGTCGCGCTGCCGATCGTGGCATAGGCCACACACCCGTGGTGGGCACTCCTGGTGGTGAGTCCCGGACCGCGTTCTGTCGACCGGCCCGGTCCGCCCTGGGCCCGCCGACTAGACATACTCGCGGGCCGGAGTCAAGGTTCGGTCAAGTAGTTGCGCCGATGTGCAAGAAGCAGGCTAGACTTCAAACGAAGTTGCAAGAGGCACCTCGTTCGGTGAGGCGTCTGCACGGACACAGGCCACTGATCCCACCCGTCGAGAGACGCTCCGGATCAGGACAGGTCTCCCCGAGTTAAGGGGTGACCCCAAGTGGCTTCCCGCTCTGGGCGGGACACGCCGTGGAGTGCCAAAGCTCTGACGAGTTGGGGTGAACCGGCCGTTTTCGGGTTGGTCCGCTCCTTGCCGAGTCCGTTTGGCGCGATGCGCCCCGGCCGGGAGGAGGCGAGAGAAATGGATTGCAGTAGCAGTAGTCCGGGCCATAGTCGGCCCCGCATCCGCTTGTCCTCGTTGACCTCCGGCACGCGGTAACCACCTTCCCTGCGCGCACTACAGCACCACTGATCGCGGTCCCGTACGGCCCATGCCGTTTGGCCGCGCTCCGGCGTGCGCTCGCAGGGGGGATTGCTGCTGCGTGCCCCCCTAGCGATGCCCCCGTCGAGGGGGCCTGGGAGGCCCGTCATGACCAACCTGACCACCGCAACGCCGCCCGCCGCGATCGCGGCGCAGCGCTCGACCGCCGTCCTGGACGACGCGCATGTCGGTGACATCCGCGGTGCGCTGGGCACCATCCGACTGGACGACACCGCACCGCGGCTGGGTCTGTCGGCGAAGCTGAAGACCCTGCTGGCCATCGTCGGGCCCGGCCTGATCGTCATGGTCGGTGACAACGACGCCGGTGCGTTCGCCACCTACGGGCAGGCCGGGCAGAACTACGGCACGAAGCTGCTGTGGACCCTGCTGCTGCTCATACCCGTCCTGTACGTCAACCAGGAGATGGTGCTGCGCCTCGGCGCGGTCACCGGGGTCGGGCACGCCCGGCTGATCCTGGAGCGGTTCGGGAAGTTCTGGGGCGCGTTCTCCGTCATCGACCTTTTCCTGCTCAACGCGTTGACGCTGGTGACCGAGTTCATCGGCATCACCCTGGCCGCCGGATACCTCGGTCTGCCGAAGGCCGCCTCGGTGGTGCTGGCCGCCGCGATCATCGTCGCCTCGGCGTTCACCGGCTCGTTCCGCCGCTTCGAGCGGATCGCGATCATCCTGTGTGCGGCGTCGCTGCTGCTGGTGCCGATCTACTTCATCGTCCACCCGGCCACCTCGCAGATGGCGCACGACTTCGTGGTGCCCACCATGCCCGGCGGTTCCGGTGAGCTGGCGACCGTCATGCTGCTGATCATCGGCATCGTCGGTACCACCGTCGCGCCGTGGCAGTTGTTCTTCCAGCAGTCGTACGTCATCGACAAGCGCATCACGCCGCGGTTCATGAAGTACGAGAAGGCCGACCTGTGTATCGGCATCGCGGTCGTGGTCATCGGCGCCGCCGCGATGATGGGCTTCACCGCCGCCGCGTTCGCCGGGACCAAGGGCTTCGGCAACTTCTCCGACGCGGGCGGGATCGCCACCGGTCTGGAGGCGCACGCGGGCAAGCTGGCCGGGGTGCTGTTCGCGATCGCGCTGCTGGACGCATCGATCATCGGCGCCTTCGCCGTGTCGCTGTCCACCGCCTACGCCATCGGCGACGTGTTCGGCATGAAGCACTCGCTGCACCGCGGGGTCAAGGGCGCCAAGGGCTTCTACGCCGTGTACGCCGGTCTGGTCGGCGCCGCGGCCGCCATCGTGCTGATCCCCGGCTCCCCGCTCGGTCTGCTGACCGAGGGCGTGCAGACCCTGGCCGGTGTGCTGCTGCCGTCCGCCTCGGTCTTCCTGCTCCTGCTGTGCAACGACAAGGCCGTCCTCGGGCCCTGGGTCAACGGAGCCAAGACCAACGCCTTCACCTCGGCCGTGGTCGGAGTCCTGGTCACGCTCTCGATCATCTTGACCGCGTCGGTGCTGTTCCCGGACATCTCCGCCAACGCGATCATGAACATCATGGCCGGCTGCGGCGTGGTCGGGGTCGTCGCCATCGGCTATGCGGAGGTGCGCCGCCGCCGCAAGGGCTGGGCACGCGCCGGAGCGGGCATCGACCGCAGCGGACGCGACGAGTGGCGGATGCCGGCGCTGGAGACGCTGACCAAGCCGGTCATGTCCACCGGTCGCAAGATCGGCATGGGTGCGCTGCGCACCTACCTGCTGCTGGCGATGGTCCTCGTGGTCATCAAGATCGTCGAGGTCGCGCTGGGCCAGTGAGGTCCCTCGGTGGCGGCGGGCACGTTCCCGCCGCCACCGGCGTTCACAACGCCGCCTCCGCGCCCGGTTCCAGGCTGAGCACGCCGTCGTCGGCGTCGTAGTCGAACAGCTCGCCGTAGCGGCCCCAGTCGATCGCGATGTCCAGCTGGCGGTGGGCCTCGTCACCGGTGAACCTCCGGCGCAGCAGGTCGAGGAAGAAGCCCTCGCGCAGCTTGTGCCCCTCGGTCGCGGCCAGAGCCTGGATGATGGCGCGAACCAGTGGTGCGCGCTGCGCCGCGTACCGTGCGAACAGCTGCTTGCTGGTGAGGATGTCGGCGGCGGCGAACTCCCTGCCCTGCTCGGTCAGGGTGATCCGTGGCCCCTGGGTGCGGGCCAGGCCCAGCAGAACGGCGGCGTCCACCAGCGGCAGCAGATCGTCGATCTCGAAGCTGAGCTCGTCGGAGATCTCCGCCAGACCGTCCTCGCCGCCGCGCGCCGCCAGGATCTCCAGCAGCCCGGCCAGCCCGCCCACACTGACCTCGGGCAGCGGCACGGCCAACGGTGTGGCGGTGGGCCGCGGCGCCGCGGCCGCCACCGCGGGCACCTGCGCGGCGGCGGCCGCCGCCTCCGCGGCTTCCTCCCGGCCGGTGAGGATCCCGTACACCGTGTCGACCAGCGCCTCGAACTGCGGGGAGCGCCGGTCGCGCGGCCTGGGCAGCCCGACCGTCAACTCGGCCTTGATACGCCCTGGGTTGGAGGACAGCACCAGGATCCGGTCGGCGAGCAGCACCGCCTCCTCGATGTTGTGGGTGACCAGCAGCATCGAGCGCACCGGCGCCTCATGGCCCTCCCACAGGCCGACGATCTCCCGCCGGAGGTTCTCCGCGGTCAGCACGTCCAGCGCGGAGAACGGCTCGTCCATGAACAACGCGTCCGGCTCGACCACCAGCGCCCGCGCGACGCCGACGCGCTGCCGCATGCCGCCGGACAGCTCCTTGGGATACGCGCCCTCGAAACCGTCGAGACCGATCAGGTCGATCGCCTTCAGTGCCCGCTCCCGTCGCAGGTCCTCCGGGACACCACGGGCCTGCAGGCTCAACTCCACGTTCTGCTGGACGGTCAACCACGGCAGCAGCGCGAAGGACTGGAAGACCATCGCGACCCCGGGGTTGGTCGCGGTCAGCGGCGTGCCGCGGTACGAGACGGTGCCCGCCGACGGCGCGATCAGCCCGGCGAGGCACCGCAGCAGCGTGGACTTGCCGGAACCCGACTTGCCGAGCAGTGCCACGATCTCGCCCTCCCCGACCTGCAGGCTGATCGCGTCGAGCACCGGAAGCTCCCGCCCGTCGGGCGTGGTGAACGTCTTGGTCACCGCTTCGGCCTGGACGATCGTCGGCCCGGCGTCGGGGGTACGGGACGTGGTGGTCGTCATCGGCAGCTCCGGGTCACAACGCGTAGCGGGTCTCGGCCAGGCGGTAGAGGCGGCGCCACAGCAGTCGGTTCAGCGCGACGACGTAGACGCTCATCACCGTGACCCCCACCAGGATCTTGGGGAAGTCGCCGGTACCGGTCGCCTTCGCGATGTACGCGCCCAGTCCCGTCGCGGTCAGATGGTGCCCGCCGAAGTTGACGACCTCCGCGACGATCGAGGCGTTCCAGGCGCCGCCCGCCGCGGTGATCCCGCCCGTCACGTAGTACGGGAAGACCGCGGGCAGGATGAAGCAGCGCCAGCGCAGCCGTCCGCCGATGTGGAAGCAGGTCATCGCCTCACGCAGGTCGGAGGGGATCGCCGAGGCGCCCGCGATGACGTTGAACAGGATGTACCACTGCGCGCCCAGCGCCATCAGCAGAACGCTGCCCGCGTTCAGCGAGATGCCCAGCGCCACGAACGCGGCCGTGGCGAACGGGAAGAGGAAGTTCGCCGGGAAGCTGGCGAGTACCTGCACCACCGGCTGGGCGAATCTGGTGACCTTGGGGTTCATACCGATCCACACCCCGATCGGCACCCACACCACCGTCGCGACCACCAGCAGCAGCGCCACCCGTCCGAACGTCGCCGCGCCCAGCGCGAAGGCGTGCCCGAACTCACCGAGCCCCACCGAACCGCGGACATAGCCCAGCGCCTTCCACGCGCCGTAGAGGACCGCCACCGCGAGCGCACCGGCGAAGAACACATCGCCGGTGCGCTCCCGTCCGTCCGGCCTGGTCAGCGGGTGCTCGGCGAGCCCGAACGGCCGCGCGGCCTCGTCCAGCGCCCGGCCCGCCGACCGCAGCGGACGCGCCATCAGGTCCGGCAGCGAGGAGCGGCGCAGCAGATCCAGTACGACGCTGCGGGGCCGCTCCGCCGCCTCCGACTCCTCGACCCGGAACCGCTCCGACCACGCCACCATCGGCCGCCAGAACAGCACGTTCACGCCGATCACCATCACCACCATCACACCGATGGCGATGCCCACCTCGCGAAGGTCGCCCTTGCCGATCGCGGTGGCCGCGTAACTGCCGATGCCCGGCAGCGCGTACTGGTGGTTGAGGACGCTGATGGTCTCCGAGGCGGCCAGGAAGAACCAGGCGCCGCCGAAGCTCATCATCCCGTTCCACACCAGCGGGATCATGCCGCTGGGCACATCGAGCCGCCAGAACCGCTGCCACTTGGTCAGCCGCATCACCCGCGCCGCCTCGTCCAGCTCGCGCGGCTGGCTCATCAGCGAGTGGTAGAAGGCGAACGTCATGTTCCACGCCATCGATGTGAAGATCGCGAAGATGGAGGCGCACTCCAGACCCAGCGTGGAGCCCGGGAAGAAGTTGATGAACGCCGTCACGACGACGGACAGAAAGCCCAGCACCGGCACCGACTGCAGGATGTCCAGCACCGGAAGCAGCACCTTCTCGGCCCTGCGCGCCCGGGCCGCGGCCGTTGCGTAGGCGAAGGTGAACAGCACCGAGAGGACCAGCGCGATGAACATCCGCAGCAGCGAGCGCACCGCGTAGAACGGCAGGTTGGCCGGGTCGGTCGACACCGTCGTCGGTGCCTGGCCGGGCAGGAAGGGCGCGTTGAGCGACGGCGCCAGCTTCAGCAGCCCGTACAGCAGCGCCACCAGCGCCGCCCCCACCAGCACATCCACCCAGCGCAGCCCGGGACGGCGCCAGACACCCCGCGACGGAAACCCGCCCGCGCCCGCCACCGCCTCACCTCCGTCGCCGTGGCACTCAGCGAATCACGGCCCGGCGACGCCGCCGCGGGTTGCGGACGGCAACACCCCGATGCCCACCGGCTTGGACGACAGGGGGCGGCGGCCCGGAATCCGTCAGTGCGGGTGCGGGCCCTCGCGGTGCACCGGGCCGTGCGCGTCCGCGCAGTGGCCGTTGTCCTCCTCGGCGCCTCGGTGGGTGACCGCCAGCAGTTCTTCGGGGGCGTGGTCGACCTGGAGCGTGGTGTGGGTGATGTCGTAGTCGTGGCGCAGCAGTTCCACCAGGTCCCGTTGCACCGCATGGCAGTCCCCGGTCGGTTCCACCAGGATGTGCGCGGACAGCGCGGGCTGACCGGAGGTGATCTGCCAGACGTGCAGATCGTGCACCTCGACCACCGACGAGTGGGCGACCAGCCGGTCGCCGATCGCGTCCGGGTCCACTCCCGCGGGCGCGGCCTCCAGGAAGATCCGACCGGACTCGCGCACCAGGCCCGACCCGGCCTTCAGCATCAGCGCCACCACGACGAGCGAGGCGATGGCGTCCGCGCGGGCGAAACCGGTGAGCAGGACGACCAGTCCGGCGACGGCGGTGGCGAGGAACCCGTACAGATCGGTGAGGATGTGCTGGAAGGCGCCCTCCACGTTGAGCGAGGTGCGGTTGGCCTTGGAGATGCACCAGGCCGCGATCACATTGACCACGATCCCGGCCAGTGCCGTCACCAGCACCAGGGAGCCGGTCACCGCGGGCGGCGAGATCAGCCGCCAGGCCGCCTCGTACGCCAGCCACAGCGACAGCACCAGCAGGGTGATGCCGTTGGCCTGTGCCGAGAGGATCTCCGCGCGCTTCAGCCCGTAGGTGAAACCGCCACGTGCCGGACGTGCGGCGAGCCGCATCGCCACCAGCGCGAGCACGATCGAGGCGGCGTCGGTGAGCATGTGCGCGGCGTCCGACAGCAGCGCGAGTGATTGGGCGAACAGGCCGACGACCACCTCGACCGCCATGAAGCCCACGATCAGGCAGAGCGCGATGGTCAGCCAGCGGCGATCGGCGTCGGCCGCCACACCGTGCGAGTGCCCGCCGTGCCCATGGTCATGGCCGTGCCCGCCGTGATCGTGTCCGTGCTGCTGCTCCGCCTCGTTGCCCATCCCCGATCCCTTCAGCAGTGGACGTCCCCGATCGAGCATCTCGTCGTACCCGGTCCAAGGCAGTAGACCGCGAATCGGCGAAAGATCCAAAGACTGCACTGGCAACCGTTATCGACGCCGGTAAGACCGCTGTGACCTGCGGTTTCTCTGAAGGCTACGGTTCACTCGAACGGAGTAACCGGGATGCCGGCCACCGGATCGAGCCGCCGTCAGGTGCGCTTCGCCGCCACCCACTGCGTGACCGGCATGGCCTGCCGCCACCCGGTGAAGCCGCCGACCGGGACCGCGTGCGAGACCCCGATGCGCACCAACTCGCCCCCGTACCGCCGATACCAGTCGGCCAGCAGTGCCTCGGACTCCAGCGTCACGGTGTTCGCCACCAGACGGCCGCCCGCCGGCAGCGCTTCCCAGCAGGCCTCCAGCAGCCCCGGCACGGTGGCGCCGCCGCCGATGAACACGGCGTCCGGCATGGGGAGTTCGGCGAGCGCGTCCGGTGCGTGTCCGGTGACCACCCGCAGCCCCGGCACGCCGAGCCGCTCCGCGTTGCGCACCACCCGCTCGGCCCGTACGGGGTCGCGTTCCACGGCTACCGCTCGGCAGGTGCGGTGGGTGCGCATCCACTCGATGCCGACGCTGCCGGAGCCCGCGCCGATGTCCCAGAGCAGTTCACCGGGGGTGGGGGCGAGCGCGGCGAGCGTCACCGCCCGTACCTGGCGCTTGGTCAACTGCCCGTCGTGCTCGAAGGCTTCGTCCGGCAGGCCGGGGGTGTTCGGCAGACGCGGTGTGCCCTCGGCCGCCGCGCACTCGATGGCGATCACGTTGAGCGGGTCGCCCGCGGGATGCGACCAGGTGTCGGCGGCGCCGCTGATCCGGCGTTCCCGCTCACCGCCGAGTTGTTCCAGCACCCGTATGCGGCTCGGCCCGTATCCCCGGTCGCGCAGCAGCGCCGCGACCTCGGCGGGGGTCCCGGCGCCCGCGCTGAGCACCAGCAGCCGACGTCGGGCGTGCAGCGCGGCGGCCAGCGACGCCACCGGCCGTCCCACCAGGCTGACCACGTCCGTCTCGTCCAGCGGCCAGCCCAGTCGCGCGCAGGCGTAGCTGACCGACGAGGGGTGCGGCAGCACCCGCAGCCGCTCGGCGCCCGCCACTTCGGTCAGTGTCCGGCCGATGCCGAAGAACATCGGATCGCCGCTGGCCAGCACGCACACCCGGCGCTCGGCGTACTCGGCCAGCAGCCCCGGAACGGCGGGACGCAGCGGGGACGGCCACGCCACCCGCTCGCCGGCGCACTGCGACGGCAGCAGAGCGAGCTGCCGTGGCCCGCCGATCAGCACCTCGGCGGTGCGCAGCGCCTCCCGGGCGGCCGGTGGCAGACCGTCCCAGCCGTCGGCGCCGAGCCCCACGACCGTGACCGGTGCGGCGCCGTTGTCGCTGGCGGATCGGGCGGGACTCACTGGTCACCTCGGTGGTCAGGGGCGGAAACGGAATCCGAACTCTACTGACCCGGCGGACGCGGAAGGCGTCAGGGAGCTTTATTGCATATCATTTGCAACTGCGTCTTACAGGTGGAACCAGAAGGGGGTGCGGGGTGGGCGGTTCGCCGATCGTGCTCGGAATCGAGTCGTCCTGCGATGAGACCGGAGCCGGTCTGGTGCGGGACGGGCGGCTGCTGGGCCACGCGGTGGCGTCGAGCATGGACGAACACGCCCGGTACGGGGGCGTGGTGCCCGAGATCGCCTCCCGCGCGCACGTGCACGCCATGGGCCCGGTGGTACGGGCCGCGCTGGCCGACGCCGGACTCGGGCTCGATGACATCGGCGCGGTCGCGGTGACGACCGGTCCCGGCCTGTCCGGCGCCCTGCACGTCGGCCTGGCGGCGGCCAAGTCCTACGCCTACACGCTGGGCGTGCCGCTCTACGGAGTGCACCACCTCGCCGGGCATGTCGCCGCCGACACCCTGGAGCACGGGCCGCTGCCCGATCCCTGCATGGTGCTGATCGTCTCCGGCGGCCACACCTCCCTGCTGCTGGTACGGGACTTGGCCCGCGACCCGATCGCGCACCTCGGCGACACGTTGGACGACGCGGCGGGGGAGTGCTTCGACAAGGCCGCCCGGCTGCTGGGACTGCCCTACCCGGGCGGACCGGCCATCGACCGGGCGGCGCGGGCGGGCGATCCGCGGGCCATCGCCTTCCCCAGGCCGCTGAGCGGCCCTGGTGACCAGCGGTACGCCTTCTCCTTCTCCGGCTTGAAGACCGCCGTCGCCCGCCATGCGCAGGCCCGCGGCGGCGCGATCGAGGTGGGCGACGCCGCGGCCTCGCTCCAGGAGGCGGTGGCCGACGTACTGACCGCCAAGGCGGTCGCCGCCTGCCGGGAGTACGGGGTGCGCACCCTGGTGGTGGTCGGCGGGGTGGCGGCCAACTCCCGGGTGCGGGCGCTGGCCGCCGAGCGCTGCGCCGCCGCCGGCATCGAACTGCGTGTGCCACCGCCGCGGTTGTGCACGGACAACGGTGCGATGATCGCCGCCGTCGGTGACCTGCTGGTCCGCTCGGGCGCGCCCGCGGCGCCCCTCGACGTCTCGGTGGACCCGTCCGCCCCGCTGGAGTACGCGGCGCTGCACCCGGTACCCGCCCGGCGCGCGGCGGTCGGCTGACCCGGCGCGCTGGCGCCATGACAAAGGTGCCGGTCCCCCGCGAACCGCGGGGGGCCGGCACCTGAATCGATTCAGCTGAGCGGCGGCTTCAGCGCGCTCAGAAGCTGAAGACGTACGCGTTGTTGGCCTTCATGACGCACTCGTTCGGGTACGTGTGCGCGTACGAGATGCGCTGGCCGCCCCAGACACCCTGTGCGGTGACCGTCACCGGGTTCCAGATCATCGGGCATATCGCGTGCGGGGCGTTGGTGCTCAGCTCGGCGAAGTTGCCGCCCACGGCGCCGAGTTCGGCGCAGGCCTGGTACGAGTCCGGGTGGTCGCCGCCAACCGACGGCGAACAGCGGAGGGTTGCCGCGCGCTCTACGGTGGCGGTGTTCGGGTTGGTGCCGTTGGCGATGGTGAGCACCAGGGCCGAGGGCGCCTGCGTCGCCGGTTTGCCGGCGGCGGCCTGCGCGGCGGTGGCCCCGATCCCGGTCAGGCTCAGGGCGAGGGCCGCCACGAGCCCCATGGTCCTCTTGGTGTACCGCATTCCGAACACTCCTTGTCTTGGGGGTGCAGATAGCGGACGGGAGTCTTGCCGAAACCTCCACGAGACGCACATCGAACGAACACTTCTGGTCACCGGATGCGATCAGATGATGGCTCATTGTGGCGAAAGTGCTGCTCGGAGCCCGTTCGGGGCTGTCGTTCGGTGTCGGCTCATACCGGAATGGCGCGGTACGTAACGACAGTTGACACCTCGCCCACCTGTACGAATGTCGAACAGGCCAACTCCTCCCGTTGTGCCGAGTCGGCTGAAAAAGGGCACCTGGGTTGTGCGCGGGGCATAACCACGAACGCGAAAACACCGCGGCCCCGCAGCGAGAAGCTGCGGGGCCGCGGTGTTCGCGGTGCGGGTTCAGCTGTCCCGGCGCAGCCGGGCCAGCGGTGCGGGCGTGGTGATGAAGCCCTCGGCGCGGGCGTTGGCGATGCCGATCCGCGGCAGCTGCGAGGTCTTCTCGAACAACAGGAAGCGCGGCTCCCAGATCGGACGGTACTTGGCGTTCGAGCGGTACAGCGACTCCAACTGCCACCAGCGCGAGAAGAACAGCAACGCCGACCGCCACATCCGCAGGATCGGCCCGGCGCCGAGCCGGGCGCCCTCCTCGAAGACCGAGCGGAACATCGCGAAGTTCAGCGAGATCCGCTCCACGGCCACCTCGGCGGCCTTCTGGATCAGCTCCAGCACCATGAACTCCACCAGACCGTTCTCGGACTCGCGGTCCCGGCGCATCAGGTCCAGGGACAGGCCCTTCGGCCCCCACGGCACGAAGCTCAGCAGCGCCCGCAACTGCCCTTCCCCGTCAACGCACTCGACCATCACGCACTGACCGTCGGCGGGGTCCCCCAGCCGGTTGAGCGCCATGGAGAAGCCGCGCTCGGTCTGCCCGTCGCGCCAGCGGTCGGCCGCGTCCAGCAGTTGGGCCATCTCGTCGGCAGGGATGTCGGCGTGCCGACGGATGCGGGTGGTGTAACCCGCGCGCCTCACCCGGTTGTATGCCTGCCGTACGCCGCGCATCGCGCGGCCGTCAAGGGTGAACTCGCTGGTGTCGACGATCGCCTCGTCGCCCATCTCCAGCGCGTCCAGGCCGTGCCGGGCGTAGACGTTGCCCGCCTCCTCGCTGGCACCGGTCACCGCCGGGATCCAGGCGTGCTCCCGGGCCTCGGCCAGCCAGGCGTCGATCGCGCCCGGCCAGGCCTCCACATCACCGATCGGGTCCGCGGACGCCAGCGACACTCCGCCGATCACCCGGTAGGTCACCGCCGCCTTGCCGGTCGGCGAGAAGATCACCGACTTGTCGCGGCGCAGTGCGAAGTACCCCAGCGAGTCACGGGAGCCGTGCTTGTCCAGCAGGGCCCGCAGCCGGTCCTCGTCGTCCCGGTCGAGCAGCTCGCGTCCGCGCGGCGAGCGGAAGAGCGCGTACAGCACCGCGAGCAGCAGCGCCAGGCCGGTCAGGTTGATACCCGCGCTGACCCAGCGGGCCACATGCAGGGTGCCGAAGTCCTTGTCGTTGGTGAGCGTGGTCAGCCGCAGCGCCACGTACCACACACGGTCGCCGATGCTGGCCTCGTCGGAGCCCACCGCCGTCACAAGGGTCGCGCCGACGAAGACCGAGATCAGCGCACCGACGCCGAGCACCGCGAGGGCGAGCTGCGGATTCGTACGGTCGCCCTTGGCATAGAACTCACGGTGCGAGATGAGCGCGAAGAGCAGCACCAGGCAGGTGACCGCGAAGGAGATCCAGTTGAACGGATGGTCGCGGAACTCCCCCCACGTCACCAGCCACCACGCCGTCAGCGCCGCGTACCCGCCGCAGAGCAGCATGAACACGATCCACGCCATCCGCTTGCGGCGCCCCAGCATCATCGCCATGAACAGCGCGGCCGCGGCCGAACCGAACCCGGCGAACAGCATGAACGGCGTGAACAGCTCACCCGTGTTGTGTTCCTGCACACGCTCGCGGAACGCGAACGACACCGCGGTCAGCAGGTTCAGTACGCCCACCAGCCGCAGGTACCAGATCGGTACCGCCGCGCTGCGTCGCGTCAGGGCGGTGGACTGCCTGCCCGACCGCCGTGACTGCTGCCCTCCGGCCCCCGGCCCGGTGCCTGCATCGGCACGCGGCGCGGCACTGACAGCATTGCTCATGGATGACGCCTCTCAGATCCCTCGAAAACCGCTCGCCGGTGCGCCCCCATTGCCGAACCGCGTTCCGCACCAACCCTCGACTTTACCAATCACACGAAAGGGTGACACCGCTCTGTGCCTGGCCAAACCGGGCGTCTTCTGTGTGGGATCTGTGCGGCAACCATGGGGCGGCAAAGTGGCGTCTGTCTCATAGCTCATTCCACCCTCCTGCTCGGAACACAGGGCACCGCTGGGCGAATTTCGGGTTATTTCCGGGCTATTTTGTGGCGGCGTCGAGCGTGATGACGCCGATAGCGATCGTCATGCTGAGGTCGTACAGCACGCGCTTGGGGTGATGGGCCGGGCGGCTCGCGCAGTGCGCGTAGGCGTGGGCGGCGGCCGTTGCCATGATCGGCGGACCCGCGGCGCGCGGGCATCGACTGTTCGGCCGCGACGCACCGTCTTCCGGCGGATCCTCGACCACACCGGAGGAGTCAGCGGCCGAGGATCAACTTCTCCAGGGCCGCCCGCGCCCTGGCGTCCGACTCCGCGCGCGCCGCGATGGCGCTCGCCAGCGCCTGCACCCACTCGTCGAGCGCGACCGGGCGACGGGAGAGAACCACGCCGCGCACCTCCTTGCACACCTCACCCGTCGGACGTCCGCCCGACAGGTTCAGCACCAGCCGCTGCTCGCCCAGCGAGACGTCCAACCGCTCCACCCGGCCCTCACGGCCCGCCAGCCGGTCCGCCATACCGCGCTTGCGTTCGATCGCGACCGAGCCGGGCGGCAGCGCGTCCGCCAGCGTGCCGGTGAGCACCTGTGCGTACACCTCCAGATCGGCGGCGTCCTGGCGCAGCGCGGCGGCCAGCAGGTCCACGGAGTCGGGCGCACCGCCCGGTTCGTACGGCATCGGGTCGTTGGAGGTCATCGAGAGCCTTGTCTGGAGTGCGTTCTACGGTACTTCCCGGGGGCGCCGCGGCCTAAGCGGCGAACGCCGCGACCCGCCCCCAGGGGCGGTCAGCCGTCCAGGCTGAGCACCATCGTCGGCCGCTCGATGACATGGTCCTCGCGCAGCGGCCGTACCGCGGTACCGATCGCGAAGAACTCCGTGGTGTGGCCGCCCCAGCGGTGGTTGTGCGAGTTGAGCTGGACACCGACGATGCCCTCCGCGTGCAGCTCCTCCGCCTCGTTCTGCATCCGCTCCATCGCCAGCTCACGCGCGTCGTACAGCGCCTGGGTGAACGGCTCGATCTCCACGTTCTTGCCGATGTTGGAGAAGACCGAACCCATCTTCTGATGCGCGATGTGGTAGACGCAGGTGCCCATCACCATGCCGAGCGGCGCGTACCCGGCACGGATCAGCGTCCAGAAGTCCTGGCCGCTCAGGTCGGAGGTGAACGGCTGACCCTTGACGTTGCGCCAGCTGCCGTCGCCGCCCGGTGCCGGGGCGTCCGCCTTGACCGCGGTGCCGATCGCGATGAACTCCGCGATGTCGTTGCCGAATTCACGCGCCTCTACCGACAGCCGCACCCCTACGATGCCGTCCGCGCCGAGCTGCGCCGCCTCCGCCTCCATCCGCGTCATCGCCAGCTCACGGGCGTGGTACATGGCCTGGCTGAGCGTGGTCAGCTCCTGGTTCTTGCCCCAGCGGCCCAGCTGGATCCCGACGTGGTAGATCGAGCTGCCCAGCACCAGGCCGATGGGCCGGAAGCCCGCCTCGCGCACCAGCAGGAACTCGTTGACCGACAGGTCGCTGGTGAAGATCCCGCCCGGCTTGCCCGGCTGCAGCTCGGCCAGCCGTCGCATCGCGTCGGCTGGTACGCCCTGGGCGGTGGGGTCGATGGCGGTCATGATCGGGTTCCCCTCGTTGCTTGGTGATGGGCGGTACGGTCGCGCTGCTGCCAGTCGATCATTCCGTACCGTCCAGTTCCGACAGCTCGGCCAGCATCCGGCGCACCTCGGTCGGATCGCTGCCGTACGAGTCCAGTTCGCGGGCGATGCGCTTGCGCAGCCGCTTCCGCTTGGAGTCCAGCGGCATGACGCTCAGGGTGCGGGGCGGCGCCTGGCGCACCTGGAAGGCGGCCACCGCCGTGCCGACCAGCGTGGCCTCCGCGGCATGGTCCTCGGCGTCGGACTCGCTGTTGCGGTTCCGCGCCCGGATGCAGCGCTCACCCCAGACCCGCAGGTCACTGCTGCCCAGCACCACACCGCCCGCTCCGGCGCCGGCGGCCTGGCCGTACAGCTGGGCCCTGGCGTCGTGCCGGGTGGCGCCCACCAGGTCGGACCAGCCGGTGACCTCCTGGTTGCCCGCACCGAACCAGTTCTGCCGCCGCGTGGTCCAGTCGTTGTGACGTACACCGATCGACAGGCCGATCAACAGTTCGACCGGCACCCAGCCCGCCGAGATCAGCTTGGCGAAGCCCTGTCCGTCCAGATGCGTGGTGAACGGGCGCTTCGGGCGAACCGGCCCCTGCGCCCGCACCGCGGTACCGATCACCTGGAACTCCAGGCAGTTCGACGACGCCGGGAACGGCGCGATGGTCAGATCGGCGGCGACCACGCCGTCCCCGCCCAGCGCCTCGCACTCGGCGGACATCCGGGCCAGCGCCTTGTGCCGGGCGGCCATCAGCACGTCGACCAGCGCCCGCGACGCGGCTCCCTGGCCGGAGACGGCGACCTGCGCCGGGTACGACATCCGGCCCGAGAAGCCCGCGTACTGGTACCCGCAGTCGTAGTAGCCCCAGAAGGGCCCGCTGCGTGACACCTGGTAGACGGCCGAGCCCATCACCTGGCCCACCGGTTCGAAGCCCACCGAGCGGATCGCCGCGAACTCGCCGGTCGACACGGCCGAGGACCAGGTGCCGCTGCGTCGCGCCGCAGCGGTTCTGGCCGCCGCCACCGGGGGCAGGGCCGCTGACTGGGACCACTCCCCGCTCATGGACAACCAACTCCCCGTTCGCGTTAGCGCGCTGGTTTGGGAGGCCGAGTCTAGGACCTCACACCGGCAGCACGCACACGGGTACCGGGGCCGTGAACGGCGGTTGGGCGGCGGACAGTCGGCCGGTGCGCCGGTGCACGCGGAAGACGGTGACCGAGGCCGATTTCTGGTTGGCGGCGAACAGCAGCCGTCGCGCCGGGTCGACGGCGATATGGCGCGGGAAGTCACCGCCGACCGGCACGCTGTCCAGCAGCCGCAGGGCGGCGCCGCCCGATTCGACCGCATAGCGGGTGATCGTGTTGTGCCCCCGGTTGGCGAGGTACGCGACCGGGCCGTCCGCGGTCACCAGCACCTCGGCCGGATAGTTGCGACCGGTGCCGCTCCCGGTGGCCTGCGGTGTTCCGGGGGTCAGCCGGCCGGTACGGCGGTGGTAGCGGCACACCACGATCGTGTCGTCGACCTCGTTGGCGAGGTAGGCGAAGCCGCCGCCGGGGTGGAAGGCGAGGTGGCGCGGCCCGGCGCCGGGCCGCAGCGACGCGTAGCCGACCTGGCCCAGCGTGCCGCTCCGCTGATCGAGGCGGTACGTGTAGACCGTGTCGTTGCCGAGGTCGACGGCGAGTACATGGCCGCCGTCCGGGCTGGTGATGATCTGGTGGGCGTGCGGGCCGTCCTGCCCGGGGCCCGGCGGGGGCCATGAGTGGTGGACCAGGTCGGTGCGCTCGCCGAGTGAGCCGTCCGGCTCGATGGGGTGGACGGCCACACTGCCGGAGTCGTAGTTGGCGCTCAGCAGGTGGCGGCCGCCGGGGTGGACGGACAGATGGGTGGGGCCGTCGCCGCCGGTGGACCGCGCGTTGAGCACCCGCAGCGTCCCGTCGGTCCCGAGGCGAGGGCGGTCACGCTGCCGTTCGGCTGCTCGTTGACCGCGTACAGCGTGCGGCCGGTGGGGGACAGGGCCAGGAACGAGGGGTTGTCCAGCGGTAGCGTCGCGATGCCGGTGATGCCGCCGGTGCGCGTGTCGTACGCGGCGAGGCCGATACCGGTTCCGGCCCCGGCGCCCGTGGTGTACGTGCCGAGGTACAGCGGGCGGGACGCGTCGTGCGGCCCGGAGGGCAGGCCGGCCGTCGCCGCCCCGGCCGCCGTCGCGGCGAGGAACCGCCGGCGGTCCCACCGCCCGCTGAGGACACCCATGCCGCTCTCCCGCCTGTCGAAGCCCGAAGCGGAGACCTGCCAGGGACACAGTGGCCCTGATCACAGCAAGTGACAAGACGTGCAACGGGGGTTGCATATGATGCAACGTCCGACTGTGACTCCCGGGACAGTGGCAGGGCTCCAGCCGACAGGCCGATACTGTGCTGACATGGCGATCAACGGGGCGGCAGACCACGGGGAACACGGTTGTGCGCTGCTGCTGACCTCCGCACCTCCCGGCAGACACCGCGTGTTGGACACCGCCTCGGCGCTGCCGCTGCTCGCGGCCGTCCCGCCACACGTCCTCACCGGCAGCCAATCCGGCGGCAGCGTCGTGCAGTTGGTGGACCCGGTGGACGCCAACACCGTGACCACCCATCTGCGCACCGCGGCGGCCGTGCCGGGTCCGCTGCTGGTCTATGTGTGCGGACAGGTCACCATCGACCGCAAGCAGCGCCTGCCGCATCTGGTCCTCGGCCGGACCACGGCGGACACGGTGCGCTACACCGCGCTCCCGTGGCACTGGCTCGCCGTCGCGTTCCAGCAACGCCCGCCCGGCACCACGGCGGTGGTGTGCGATCTCGTCGCCGACGAGACGGCGTGGCGGCAGATATCCGGCCGGCCGGAGCAGTTGACCGCCGGTCTGACGCTCTACGGAGTGCTGGCACCGCCGCCGCCCAAGCGCGAGATCGTGGCCTGTTCCTACAGCCGGGCCCTCGCCGATCTGCTGCGGGCCGCCACGGCACGTCCGCCCATGGCGCGGTTGCACCAGGAGGCCGTCGCGGCCGCCGGGGCAACGGGCGGGCGCCAACTGCTGTTCGGAGCACCGGACTTCGCGTCGGCACCGCGGGTGGCGGAACGGGAGCCGCAGGGATGGGCCGCCCATCCGGTGCCGCAACAGCCCTACGGCGCCGGTCAGTCCGTCGGCGCCGAGCACACCGGTGCCGGGGCCGTGGTGCCGCAGCGCACGCCGTCGGCGGCCCAACTGGTCGTACCCGGGGGCGTGCCGTCCCAGCCCGAGACGCCGCGCGGCGGTGGAGCGCCGCAGTCCGGTACCTGGCCGGCGGCGCTCGCCGCACCGCAACCCAGGGCTTCCATAGCCGCCCCGCTCCAGGCCACTGACAGCGAGCCCCCGACGCCTCAACCCGTTGACGGCGAACCCGCGGTGCCGGAAAACGCCGACGCGCCGCCCATCTCGCCCGAGCCGGATGAACCGGCACCGCCCGCGGCAGCGTCAGCCCATCTGGACGTCCCCAGCGCCCCTGCCGCGCAACGGGCCGACAGCCGTCCGACGACGCTGGACACGCCCCCACCGGCCGTGCCCGCCCCTGTCCCGCTGTCATCCTTCGACGCGCCGCCCCCCGTCCCGTCGCCCCCCGACCCGTCGCCGTCCGCCGATGCCGCACCGCCAGCGGCACCCCGGTTCGTGCCGCCGCAGTCCGGTATGCCAGCGTCACCACCACCGCTGCCTCCGGCCGCCCCTGCCCGTTGGCAGCCTCGGCCGCCCGCCGTGGCCGACCCGCACGACGCCATCCGTGACGCCGCCCGCGCCGGTCGCCACACCGAGGCCGCCGCCATCGCGGCGGCGTGGGAACAGGCCGCACTACGGGCCGCGGGACCCTCCTCCGCGGAGGCGGTCCACTGGGTCGAGGTCCGCGCCGACCTGGCCATGCTGGCCCAGGACACCGGGCGCGCCTGCGAGTTGTGGCTGACCGCCGCGAGCGCCCGGCTTACGGGTGGCCAGGACACCGAGAGCGAGGACGTGATCAAGGCGGTCGACCGCGCGCACCACTGCTGGTCGCGCATAACGGACCCGGCCCGGGCCCGGCAACTCGCCCCGGACCTGGTCAGGTTGCGCCGCCGGGTGGTCGGCCGCCAGCCCGACGCCCTGAGCGCCCTCCAACAGCGCCTGGCCACCCTGGGCGCAGTCCCCACCGACGGCCACGCCCCGAACTAGGTCCCGCGCGGCGGCGCTTCGCGCGGGGGCAGTCAGTCGCTGACGCCCGCCGCAGCCCGATGCGGATCCCTTTGGGTTGCGGCTCGCTTGACACGCCGATCGTCGCCGTGCGGTTGCTCGCCGTCGCGGCGGTAGGAGAATTCCGCCGCGACGGCGAGCAATCACGAGAGTGCGGACCGGCGGTGATGGAACAACCGCGACTCGCGGTGGTCAGGACCCGTTTGGGCTGGCTCTGGGTCTTGCCGGGGACGATTCCGCCGCGACGGCGAGCAACCGCCAGAGTTCGGACCGGCGGTCACATGACCGCCGCAATCCGTCGGCCAGGCGCTAGCCGTCCCTGCGGGGGCGTTCCAGGGTGAAGCGGTCGACCGGCTTCATCGTCCCGCCCGGGCCCGTCACCGCGTAGTACGTGACATGGATCCGTGTCCGGCCGCCAGGCTCCCCGGGGTCGACGTCGAACGCGCAGAAACCGTACGGGTTCTCCTTGTCGCGGAACGCCGACCACGGCGCGTCCTCATGCGCGTAAACGGGCTGGTAGTGGCCGTTAGCCTTGGTGTCGCCGCGGGCGACGATCACCTTGGCGGTCCGTCCGTCGCCCAGCCTGCCGTTGGACGTGAAGCCCATGCCGCCGCCGCCGATCACCATGTGCACGGTGCCCTTGCTGGTGTCGGCCACCGCGAGGTCGGTGGAGACCGGGATGGGCGTGGCCGTCGAGTTGCCCTGCTGTCCGCGAATGGGCAGCGAACGCTCGTAGTGGTGTTCATGACCGCAGACGACCAGGTCGACCCCGTACCGGTCGAACAGCGGCAGCCAGGCCTTGCGGACTCCGAGGTCGGCGCCGTTGAAGTCGGCGGTGGAGATGACCACCTGGTGCATGCACACCACGATCCAGTCGATGTCCTTGTCCGCCCTGGTGCGCCGCAACTCCTGTTCCAGCCAGCGCTGCTGGGCACCGCCGGAGTAGCCGTTGACATACGACCCGCCCGCGTCCTGGTAGGCCACGTCATCGTTCTGCAGCATGATGACGCGCACCGATCCGGCGGTGAACGCGTACCACAGGCCCTTGAACTCGTCCTCCGCTCCGCTGTCGGGAAGGTTGAAGTACGTCTGGTAGCCGCGGAACCCGATGGGTCCGTTGCCCAGTTCGTTCTCGTGGTTTCCCGCGGCGGGCATCCAGGGGCGGTTTCGCGCGCTGCGGCCGTTGTTGATGAACCAGTCCCGCCACACCCGGGTCGGGTTGGCCGACAACTGCGCGTAGCACAGGTCACCGTTGAGCAGATGGAACAGCGGAGCCACCCGTTCCACGGCGGACGTGGTGTCGCCCGCGTACGGCGAACCGAAGTTGTCCTGGCCCCAAAGTCCGCCCGATTGCGCCTTGTTGACCTGCGGGGTGGCCTGGTCCCCGAAGCTGGTGAAGGTGAAGGGGTGCCGTCCGCGCGGTGCGGTGCGGAAGGTGCCCGCCTCCGGCGTCGCACCGTCGTGCACCGCCATGTACAGATACTCGCCACCGGGCCGCAGCCCGCGGATACGGGCGTGGTGGGCGAGCACCTCCTCGCCGGTGACCGGGTCGCGGTATGTCCGGGTCTCGGCCGGATAGGTGGTGCCGACACCATGTTCGACCGTGCCGAGCATCACCCGGGGGCGGCGCACGGAGACATCCGTCTGCCAGGAGACCGTCACCTCGCGGGAGGCGTCGGCACCGAACTGCAGATGCACCCCGGCGAGCGCCGGAGCGTCCAGCGCGCTCGGGGGGCTCAGCAGCATGGGGGAGGGGGCGGGCAGGGCGCTGGCCCGGCCGCCGTCGACGGCGATGAGGGAGACACCCGCTCCGGCCGCGGTGAGCAGGCCCCGGCGGGTCACGGAGGACCGGGACGTGGGAGGTTCGGTGCGACTCATGAGGGCCGACGATGCACCTTCGACGTGTCGTTGCGGATGTGACACGGCGAAGAATGGCCGACGACCGACCGAACGGGGCCGAAACGCTCATGCCGTAGGCCCGGGCGGGCGGCGGTGAACTCGCCTGCCCGGCCCGGGCCTACGGCGTCCCGTACCCCGTTGTCAGCGATCCAGCGATCCAGCGATCCAGCGATCCAGCGATCCAGCGATCCAGCGATTGAGCGATCCAGCGATTAAGTGATGAAGCGGTCCAGCCGTTCAGCGGGAAGCGTGCGAACCGTATGTGCGGCGCCTGCGGCCCATCAGGAACAGTCCGCCACCGGCGGTCAGGACGGCGACCGCCACACCGGCGATCACCGGTGTGGAACTGGAGCCACCGGTCTCGGCGAGGTTCGGTCCCGACTTCGAGGGCGACGGAACGGGAGCGACGGCAGAGGCGCTGATGGTGGCGCTGACGCCGGGCACCGGGGTGCTCGACGAGGACGGAGTGCTGGACGGCGTGGGGCTCGGGGCGGGTGAGGTGCTCGCGCACACCGGAGCTGTCTTGGTCTGGTCGGAGCTGTACCTCTGGTCGTCACCGGCGTGCACGACCAGCTCCACCTGCAACGGGCTGCTGTGCGCGGGGAGTTCGAGGGTCTTGCTGAACGCGTCGGGGAACGTGGTCGTCGGCAGCAGGTCCTTGCCGTCGGCCTTGACCGTCACCGTGTTCGTGGCGTGTGCGTTGTAGTACGTGAGGTCGATCGAGACCTTGTCGCAGGTCACCGACCACCCCGGGACGTGAGCTGAGGCGGGAGCGGCGAGTATGCCGGTCCCGAGCAGGGCCGTGAAAGCGGCAGCGGCGATGACGCCCGTTCTTCTGCGGCCCCGGCTCGCTCTGGTCATGTGCTCTCCTTCAACTTCCCCTGGCGGCGCCCCCGTTGCGCCGCGAATCTGTGAGAGGGGCGGCACACTACTCCAGTCCCATGGTGCGCTGAAAACCATGGCCATTGACAAAATGTTGAATTCGGGGGTTCCCTGCCGTGGGCGCGGCAGGGAAATCGGAGAACCCCATGCGGATACGCATCCTGTGGCCGGCGGGACAGGCCACCGCCACGCTTTCCGAGACGCCCACGGCCAGGGCCGTGTGGGAGGTGCTGCCGATCACCTCCTCGGCTGGCACCTGGGGCGCGGAGGTGTACTTCACCACGCCCCTCGGCGTGCCGCGTGAGCCCGGCGCCCGTCAGGTCGTCGAGCCGGGCACGGTCGCCTTCTGGACCGACGGCGACTCCCTGGCCCTCCCGTACGGCCCCACGCCGGTCTCCCAGGGGGACGAGTGCCGGCTCGCCTCGCCCTGCAACGTCCTCGGCACCCTTGACGGCGATCCCCAGGTGCTGCGCACGGTGCGCGATGGGGACGCCATCCGGGTCGAGCGCCGCGCTTCCCGCGAGGGCTGACCGCTCCGCGCCCGTCTTGTAGGCCGCCTGGCCGGGGAACGCGTCCCCGGCCAGGCGGTCGCGTTGTTATGACATCTTCACTCCCCGCGTGCGGGGATGCGCCCGGAGCGGGTTAGGGTAGCTTGCTGGATACAAGCAATACACTTCGGAGGCGGAAGGCGATGGGCGAGGGGACGGTCCACAGTGACGGCCCAGCGGCTACAGAGGCCACGGACCGGTCGGGGCTCGCCGAAGCCGCGGCCGGTCTCGGTACGGAACTGGTACGGCTCACCCGGCTGATCGCGGCCTGGAAGCAGCGGGCCAAGCACGAGCCGGGCGCAGCCGACCGGGTACTGCTCGCCAGGCTGGTGATCGGCGGTGAGCGCAGGGCGACCGATCTGGCCGCGGACGCCTTCCTCGACCTGTCGACGGTCAGTCGTCAGGTGCGCTCCCTGGTGGAGCGAGGTCTGGTCGAGCGCCGTCCGGACCCGGAGGACCGGCGAGGGTCGCTGCTGACCGCGACCGAGGCCGGGCGTGCGGCGTTCGAGCAGTACCAGCGCCAGCGCGACGCGGAGCTGGCCGAGCTCCTCAAGCCCTGGCCGGCGGAGGACCGCCGTCAGCTGATCCGGCTGATGGCGCGACTCAACGACGACTTGGTGGAACAACAACAGGCGCGGCTCTGCCCCGGGGGGCACGCGGGCACCGCGGCGAAGCAGGGAGAAACACAGATATGAGCACGTCCGCGTCTCCGCCGACCGTGGAGTCCAAGCCGATAACCTCGCCTGGCGGCCTTAGCCACCGGCAGATCCTCACCATCCTCAGCGGCCTGATGCTGGGCATGTTCCTGGCCGCACTCGACCAGACCATCGTCAGCACGTCCATCCGGACCATCGCCGACGATCTGCACGGCCTCAGCCAGCAGGCCTGGGCAACCACGGCGTACCTGATCACCTCGACGATCGCCACGCCGCTGTACGGCAAGCTGTCCGACCTGCACGGCCGCAAGCCGTACTACCTCACCGCGATCGGCGTCTTCATCGTCGGCTCCGCGGCGTGCACCTTCTCCACCTCGATGACCGAACTGGCCGCCTTCCGGGCGTTCCAGGGCATCGGCGCGGGTGGTCTGATGTCGCTGGCCCTGGCGATCCTCGGTGACATCGTGCCGCCCCGCGAGCGGGCCCGCTACCAGGGCTACATGCTGGGCACCTTCGCCACCTCCAGCGTCGCCGGACCGCTGATCGGCGGCTTCCTGGCCGGCCAGAGCAGCCTGCTGGGCATCACCGGATGGCGCTGGGTCTTCCTGGTCAACGTGCCGATCGGCATCATCGCGCTGTTCGTCGTCGCCAAGGTGCTCAACCTCCCGCACACCCGTCGTGACCACCGGATCGACTGGTGGGGCGCGATCACCATCGCCATCGGCGTGGTGCCGCTGCTGATCGTCGCCGAGCAGGGCCGGGACTGGGGCTGGGGCTCCACGCGGTCCATCGCCTGCTACGCGATCGGCGTGGTCGGCATCATCGCCTGGGTCTTCGTCGAGCGGTGGATCGGCGATGACGCGCTGATCCCGATGCGGCTGTTCCGCAACGGCACGTTCAGCAAGACCAGCCTGCTCTCCGTGCTCGTCGGTATGGGCATGTTCGGCGGCATGCTGATGATCCCGCAGTACCTCCAGATCGTGAAGGGCGCCAGCCCCACCAAGTCCGGTCTGGAAATGCTGCCGTTGATGGTCGGCATGATCATCGCCTCGGTCGTGTCCGGTCAGATCACCTCCAAGACCGGGCGTTACAAGATCTTCCCCATCATCGGCACCGTGCTGATGGTCGCGGCGATGCTGCTGTTCCACTTCAGGGTCCAGTGGGACACGGCGCTGTGGGAGACCATGGTCTTCATGCTGGTCTTCGGCCTCGGCCTGGGCGGCTGCATGCAGACGCTGGTGCTCGCGGTGCAGAACGCGGTGCCGCCGAAGGACATGGGCGTGGCGACCGCCTCGTCCACCTTCTTCCGGCAGATGGGTGCCACCGCCGGTACCGCGATCTTCCTGTCGGTACTGTTCAGCAACGTCGGCGGCAAGATCTCCTCGGCGTTCCAGTCCGCTGCCCACACCCACCGGTTCCAGGCGGCGCTGCACGACCCTGCGGTGCTGTCGAACCCCGACAACCAGCCGGTGCTCAGCATGCTGAAGCACCCCGGTGCGGCCGGCGGCTCCGGCGTGCTCAGCGACTCGTCGTTCATCCAGAAGTTGGACCCGCGGCTCGCCGAGCCCTTCAAGCAGGGCTTCGCCGACTCGATGCACTCGGTCTTCCTGCTGGCCGCGGCCGTGTGCGCGGCGGCCTTCCTGCTGGTGCTGTTCATCAAGGAGGTGCCGCTGCGGCAGGTCTCCGGTCTGGAGGCCCGCGCCGCCGAGGCCGCCGAGTCGGACGGGACGGCCGCACAGCCCGCCGAGCCGACCGAGCCCGTCGTGGAGCAGGCCGTGGCCGTCGAGTCCGGCACCGGCGGCCATCAGCGGGACGACACACCGGTGGACGCCGTCGAACTGGCCGCCACCACGGCCGTGTTGGAGCGTGCCGGTTCCCCGGTACGCGGTGTGGTCATGGACGGCGACGGCGCACCGGTGCCGCAGGCCGTGGTCACCCTCATCGACGTCGGCGGGCGCCAGCTCGGCCGCACCACCACCCAGGCCGACGGCCGGTACGTACTCGACACGCCCGGCAGTGGCACCTACGTCCTCATCGGCTCGGCGGGTGCCCGCCAGCCGCAGGCGGCCACCGTGGTGGTCGGCGACGCCCCGGTCGACTTCGACCTCACGTTGAGCGGCGCCGCCGGACTGACCGGTGCGGTACGGGACGCCGTGGGCGGCGACCCGCTGCCCGGCGCGCTGGTGGTGGCCACCGATGTGCGCGGTGAGGTCGTGGCCTCCGGCGCCGCCGGGGTGGAGGGCGACTTCGCCTTCGGTGAACTCGTCCCGGGCTCCTACACGCTCGCCGTCAGCGCCGACGGCCACCGCCCGGCCGCGCTGCCGGTCGAGGTCGCGACCGGTACGCCCAACTGGTACGAGGTACGGCTCGCTCCGGGCGTCGGCATCCGCGGCACGGTGCGCACCGCGGGGGGTGTGCCGCTGGACGACGCCAGGGTGACCCTGCTCGATCCCGCCGGAAACGTGGTCGGCACCTCGACCACCGGCGCCGACGGCGAATACGGGTTCACCGACCTGGACGGCGGTCAGTACACGGTGATCGCCAGCGGGTATCCGCCGGTCGCCACCCCGGTCCGGCTGGACCCCAGTGGTCAGGACGACTTCGACGTGGACCTGAGCCACGACCGCTGACCGCCCGCGTGGTGGCCGCCCCCCGCGGCCCCCACCCCCCCCCCCCGCGACCCTCAGGCGTGATCCCGGCGCCGGGTGATCGCCCCGGTCGTGGCTCCCGCGAGAGCCGCGACCAGCAGTACCGCGAGACCGGCGCGGTCCGTCGACCGCCAGGCCAGCTCGCCCTGGCTGTTGACCATGAACCCGTCCAGGAACAGCCAGCAGACCACCGCCACGGCCGGAGCCCACACCACCCGGGTCTGCGCGGAGAAGACCGCGGTGAGCACCGCGAAGACCGCGACCGAGAACCACAGGTGGTCGCGCCCGCCGCCCAACTCCAGGACCGCGGCCAGGACCGCGGCCGACGCGTAGCCGAGGGGCAGTACGAGATCACTGACCAGCTTGTGCGGCCGGGCATCATGCCGTACCGAGCGCGACCAGTGGACCGAAGCCATGGGCCACCTGCCGCGAGCACTTCCGCTCTCCATACTCGTAGCCTGTCCGGCACGGTGCGGGCCGCGACCGCGGTCCGGCGGGACGTTAGCGCTGCCCGTATCCGAAACCCGCTGATATTTACGGCCTGTTGACACCCTGCCCGGTGTCGGTGGGGTGCCGCCGCGCTTTTCCGGGGGCGGCCCCCGGGCCCGGGTTCGTGGGCGTGTCGCCTTGGTCGGCGTGGTGTCGGGGGGGCTGGGTTCTGGTGGGGTCTGTTGCCAGCTTCCGGGGATGCTTACGGCCTGCTGACGGCCGATGGACTATCAGTAGAAGGGCGGGCGGGTGCCAACACGGGGGTCTGGCACCCGCCCGCCCAATGTTCGTCCGCGTGCTCAGCGCGCCGTCGCGGCGGCCACGGTGTGCCGGAGCAGCAGGGCCGTGGTGACCGGGCCCACGCCGCCGGGGACCGGGGTCAGGGCTCCGGCCCGGCCGGCGAGCGAGGCGGCGTCCGCGTCGCCGGTCAGGCCGCCGTCGGGAGTGGGGTTGGTGCCGACGTCCACCACGACCGCTCCGGGGCGCACATGGTCGGCGGTGATCAGCCCTGGCCGCCCCACCGCGGCCACGACCACGTCGGCGGTCGAGGTGACGGTGGCGAGGTCGGTGGTGCGCGAATGGCAGACGGTGACCGTGGCGTTCCGGTCCAGCAGCAGATGTGCCGCCGGTTTGCCCACCACCGTGGAGCGGCCGACCACCGCGACCCGCCGTCCGGCCAGTTCGATCCCGTAGTGGTCCAAGATCGCCACCACGGCCTCGGCGGTCGCGGGCGGATGGGCGGGCAGCCCGGCCGCAAGCCGCCCGAGGCTGAGCGGATTGGCGCCGTCCACGTCCTTGCCGAAAGCGATGGCGGACGCCAGATCCTGCAACGCGGCGCCGCCCGGCAGCGGCGTCTGCAGCAAGACCCCGTGCACGGTGTCATCGGCGCTGAGCCCGCGCAGCCGCGCCACGATCGCCTCCGCGTCGGCGTCCGGCCCGAGGTCGACGATGTCGCAGGTGATACCCGTCTGCCCGGCCGCCTTGGCGATGGACCGCACGTACCAGGCACTGGACTCGTCGTCCGTCGCCACCACCACCGCCAGTTTCGGCGGGCGCCCGGAAGTGGCGAGGATCGCGGCGCGTTCGGCGGTCTCGGCACGGATGGCCGCGGCGAGTTCCTTGCCGTACAGGGGAGTTGCGGTCACTTGGCGATCTCCTCGCGGACGGCGGCGGTGACCCGGTCGGCGCGTGCGGCGATGCCGTCCACCTCGCCCGCCACCTCGGCCAGTTCGGCGCGTGCCCGGTCATCCGTGATGCCACCCAGGTTGATCTCGATGTTGACGCGGGCGGTGGTGGCCGCCGCCCGGGCGGCCTCGACGGCGGCGGCCACATCGGAGATGACATTGCGATTGCCGACCGGCAGCAGCCCCTCGGCAGCGGTCACCACCTGTTCGGCCACGCCGATGACCTCGGAGGGCGGCCAGGCGGCGCCGACCAGCGCCTCGCCGATGGCGGCCGAACGAGCCGCCTTCTCCTGCTCGGTGCCCTTGGGCAATCGGTACGCGTCCGCGACGGCGCCGAAGGCCGCCGCGTCATCCTGCGCGAGTTGCACAGCCGCCGCCCGCAGTTCGTCGGTGGCGGTGATGATCCGGTCGATGGCCTCGTGGTGTGCCGCGTACTTCTCGCCGGTCGTGTAACGGGCCACCATGCCCAGCAGGGCCGCTCCCTGCGCCGCGTGCAGCGCGGCCGACGCACCGCCGCCGGGGGCTGGTTGCCGAGCGGCCAGTCGCTCCAGGAATCCGCTGATCGTCTCGTCACGCACAGTCGCTCGTCCTCCGGGACGTGTGAGGTGGGAGGGGCCAGGACTCTGCGAAGATCCTAGTCCCGGACGGGACCCGGACCGGGCTGGAACACCGGCGTGGACGGCGACCGCTGGACCGGCGGAACGAACCCGTAAAATCGCCGCGAATGCCATCCGGCGCTGCCCGCCAGCCGGACCGCCGGATATCTCGCGGCCCGGCTGCCGGGTGGGAAGAATCCAGCCGCCCGGTGACTTGTACGAGGACATGAAGTCGATCGTCTACACCCAGCACGGCGGTTCGGATGTCCTCTCCCTCGTCGAGCGGCCGGTTCCCGAGCCCGGTCCGGGCGAGGTACGCGTCAAGGTGCATGTCTCCGGGGTGAACCCCACCGACTGGAAGGTGCGCACGGCCCCGGTGTGGGGCCCGCTCGGCGAGCAGGGGCAGGTGCCCGACCAGGACGGCGCCGGTGTCATCGACGCGGTGGGCGAAGGCGTGCCCGGCGAGCGGATCGGCGAGCGGGTGTGGCTGTGGGAGGCGGCCTGGCAGCGCGCCGACGGCACCGCGCAGGAGTACCTCACCATCGCGCAGCACCAGGCCGTCGCACTGCCCGACCATGCCTCGTTCGAACTCGGCGCCAGCCTCGGCGTCCCCGCGCTGACCGCGCACCGCTGCCTGACCGTCGCCGACGGCGGTCCCACCCGGCTGACGCCGGGGAGCCTCGCGGGCCGTACCGTGCTGGTCGCCGGTGGCGCGGGCGCGGTCGGCAACGCCGCGATCCAGCTGGCCCGTTGGGCCGGGGCGACGGTGATCACCACGGTGAGCGGACCGCGCAAGGCGGAGCTGGCCAAGGCCGCGGGCGCCCACCACGTGGTCAACTACCGTGAGCAGGACGCCGCTTCGGTGATCCGCGAGGCGGCACCGGCGGGTGTCGACATCATCGTCGAGGTCGCCCCGGCGGCCAACGCGGAGCTGGACCACGCGGTCGCCGCGCAGAACGCGGTCATCGCCTACTACGCGGGCAACCCCGAGGACGAGCTGCGGATTCCGGTACGCGTGGCGATGACCGCCAATCTGCGCTGGCAGGGCGTGCTGCTGTACTTCTTCCCCGAGGAGGCGAAGAAGCACGCCGTCGCCGACGTCTCGGCGGCGGTGGCCGACGGGGCGTTCCGGGTCGGCGCGGACGCCGGACTGCCACTGCACCGCTTCCCGTTGGACAAGACCGCCGACGCGCACGACGCCGTGCGGGACAATGCGGTGGGCAAGGTGCTGATCGAGGTGGAACAGGCCGCCGGATAGTCGTGTTGCCCCAGTGGGGCAAAGGGATGTCCCGTAGCGCACCGGGATCTCCAGATGTGCAGAGGGATGAGGAGGCGCAATGACAGAACGTGTCCACGGCCACCGCGTAGCGGCGGTGCCCAGTTCGCAGCACGTCAGAGTGGAGATCGACGGCCGTGTGGTGGCCGAGACCCGCCGTCCGGTCCTGGTGTACGAGACCGGTATGAAGGTCCGCTACTACCTGCCGCCGGAGGATGTGGATCTCACTCTGTTCGAGCCGACCGACAGCCACACCACCTGCCCGTTCAAGGGCGTCGCGTCCTACTGGACCTATGTGGGCGACGGCGAGCGGAGCAAGGCGCACACCGATGTGGTCTGGGCGTACCAGGATCCGATCCCGAACGTCGAGCAGATCAAGGGCCATCTGTCGTTCTACGACACGGTGGCGCTGGTAGCCGTCGAGGGAGAGGCGCCCGCCGACCCCGCGGTGTGACGTGTTCCGCGGGCGCGTCACTTCGCGTCCGCGTAGCACTCCACGACGCAGGTCTGCAGCGGGAAGCACACCGGCGTGTCACCGAAGACCAGTCGGCTCGCTTCCCGCGCCGCTTCGGTGACCGCTTCGGCGACCGCCTCGGCGAACTCGACGGGGGTGTGCACCATCACCTCGTCGTGCTGGAAGAACACCAGCCGAGGCGGTGCGCCGCCGTCCGGCCCGAGCGCCGCGAGCCGGCGGCGCAGCGCCGCCAGTACCGCCAACGCCCAGTCGGCGGCGCTGGCCTGGATGGTGAAGTTGCGGGTGAAGCGCCCCCACGCGCGCGCCGCCCGCAGCGCCGGAGACGCGCCGTCCGCCGTCTCCTCGTCGTCCTGCGGCCACAGCGCCGACGGCCGCGGGGAGGTACGGCCCAGCTGGGACCGGACGACGCCGCCCGCCTCACCGACGCGCGCGGCCTCCTCGACCAGTCCCATGGCGGCTGGGAAACGGCGGCGCAGTATCGCGAGCAGTTGCCCGGCCTCGCCACTGGTCTGCCCGTACATCGCGGCCAGCAGCGCGATCTTGGCGCGTCCCCGGTCGCCGTCGAACGCGGTGCCGGCCAGGTCGGCGTACATGTCTCCGCCCGCGGCGGCCGCGCACAGTCCCCGGTCGCCGGACATGGCCGCGAGCACCCTGGGCTCCAACTGCCCGGCGTCGGCGACCACCAGGCGGTGTCCCGGATCGGCGACCACCGCCGAACGCAGCAGCCGCGGGATCTGCAGCGCGCCGCCGCCGCGCGTCGCCCACCGGCCGGACACCACCCCGCCGACCACGTACTCCGGACGGAACCTGCCGCCACCTACCCACTGCTCGCGCCATGCCCAGCCGTGCGCCGAGTGGATGCGGGAGAGTTCCTTGTAGCGCAGCAGGATCGCGGCGGCCGGATGACCGGCATCCTTCAGCACATGGTTGCGGGTGGACGGCAGGCTCACCCCGGCGCGTGCGAAGGCGGACAGCACCTGGGCGGGCGAGTCCGGATTGACCGGGCGGCCGATCGCCTCCTGGAACCGCGCCGTCAACCGGTCGAGCTCCTGCGGCCGCGCCCCGCCCGAAGGACGCGGCCCCAGCAGATCGGTCAGCAGTGCGTCATGGACGGCCGCGCTCCAGGGCAGTCCGTCCCTGGCCATCTCCACCGCGGCCAGCGCCCCCGCCGACTCCGCCGCGCAGAGCAGCCGCATCCGCTCCGGCCGTTCCATCGCCGCGATCCGGCGCCGCTGCTCGGCGTGGACCGCCACCACGGCCGTCAACTGGTCCACATCGGGCGGGAGTTGATGGCGGTCGGCGGCGAACAGTGACGGTTGTCCATCGGCTGCGCCGTCGCGCGCGTCGTCCGGGACCGGCAGTCCGCGCAGTCGTGCCCACGCCGCCCCCAGGGAACGCGGCTGCCCGTGCCCGCCCTCGTATCCGAGCAGCAGCGCCTCGACGAGCTTGAGGTCGTGGCAGCGGCCCAGCCGCACCGGAACGCGGTCCAGAAGCCGCGGGTACAGATCGTCCGTGGCCGCCCACACCCATCGCGGCCGCAGCCGGGCCTCCCGTACGGCCACCGCCTCCGCGAGGTCGTCGACCGGCTCGGCCGCCGAGAGCGGCGTCCCGTCCGCGCCCAGCGCCTGCAGCCGTCCGCCCGCGCCGACCGGATCGGCGGCCACGGCGATCCACTCAGCCACGGCGGCGCGCCTTCGAGTCGGATTCGGCGGGGTCGTAGATGGTCACCGGTCGAGCCTAAACGTTTGTTCGATGCCGCGTCTCGCGCGGGAAAGGCCTGGTGTGTCGAAGTCTCCCAAGCGGTTGCGGTGTTGCCCCGGTGTCCGGCTGGGCCGGGTGTCCGCGGCTCGGCGGCTCAGAAGCCGGGGGTCCAGCTGATGCTCTGGTGGGTGGTGATCAAGGTCGCGAGGATGGCGATGTCGGCGATGCCGAGGAAGAGCCCCAGCAGTGCCCGGGCGCGCCGGCGGGTGCCGCGCACCAGGGCGACCGCGCCCAGGGTGATGGCGAGCGGTCCGAAGACGATGTTGAGGACGAAGGTGCCGAGCAGCCCCAGGATGAAGGAGGCGACGGCCGTGCCGTCAGCGTCCGAACGCCTGGCGGGTGCCGTGGTCCGGGCCGGGGCGACGGTGTCCATGGTGGTGGTTTCCCTTCGGGAGTGGTCAGTGGTTCCGGGCGCGGTTGGCGCGGCTGACGCGTTCGCGTACGTAGAACACGAGCAGCCAGCCGCCGATCGCCGCGGCGGCGGCGATGAACACCGGAGTCGGCGCGTAAGCGGCGGCGCCGAACAGGGTGCCGAGGGCGATGACGATCAGGGCGAGAGCCATGACGGGCCTTCTCCGTTAAGACGTGGGATCCGGTGAACCGAACAGTCAGTGAACAGTTGGGATGACAGTTGTTCACTGACATGATTACTGTACCCTGGCGGAAATGAGCGAACGACTGTTTACTGGATGATGTGAGTCACACTCTTGGGGCCGACCAGGCCCACAAACCTCTGGGCGCCAGGCAGGCCCAGAAACTGCGCACCCGTCAGGCCCTGCTCGACGCGGGACTGCGGCTGCTGGAACACCAGAGCCTGAGCAGCCTCGGACTGCGCGAGCTCACCCGCGAGATCGGTGTCGCACCCGCCGGGTTCTACCGGCACTTCCGCGATATGAGCGACCTGGGGGTCGCGCTCGTCGAGGAGTCCTTCGGCTCGCTGCGCGAGATGGTCCGCGCCATCCGGGGCGAGCGGGCCAAGTCGGAAGAGGTCATAGACGGCACCGTCGAGATGATCGCCCGGTACGTACGCGAACAGCGCCCGCACTTCCGCTTCATCGCGCGTGAGCGGTACGGCGGCGTACGGCAGGTGCGCGAGGCGATCGCCGGTGAACTCGGGCTGTTCGCCGAGGAACTGGCCAGCGACCTCGGCGCGCAGCCCGAGTCCGCGGGCTGGAGCCCGCAGGACGTCCGGATGCTCGCCGACCTCTACGTGGACCACATGGTGATGATCGCCACGGCGTTCCTCGACGCGTCGCCCGAACACCCGGAGTCGGAACGAGAGATCGCGAACATCGCGCGCCGGCAGATGCGGCTGATCCGGCTCGGCCGCTTGCACTGGCTGGACGGCTGAGCCCCCGGCCGGGCGTGGGGAATTCCGGGCGGCCGCGGACGTTGTGCTGTAGGTGACCTTGAAGAAGCCCATGGTCCGGCTGTCGGTGCTGGACCGCTCCCGGACCCGGCGGGGCCAGCACCCGTCCCAGGCGCTGCGCGACACCGTGGCGTTCGCGCGGCAGGCCGAGGCCCTGGGCTACCACCGCTTCTGGGTCTCCGAGCACCACGGCGTGCCCGGTGTCGCGGGGTCCGCGCCCACCGTGCTCGCCGCGGCGGTGGCGGCCGCCACCAGCCGGATCAGGGTGGGCACCGGCGGGGTCATGCTGCCCAACCACCAACCGATGGTCGTGGCCGAGCAGTTCGGGGTGCTCGCCTCGCTCTTCCCGGGCCGGATCGACATGGGCCTGGGCCGCTCGGTGGCGTTCACCGACGGGGTGCGACGGGCGCTGGGCCGGGACAAGGACGCGGCCGACCACTTCGCCGAGCAGTTGGCCGAGCTGCTCGGCTACTTCAGCGGTGAAAGCCCGGCACACCCGCAGGCGCACGCGCGCCCCGCGGAGGGACTGACCGTCCCCGCCTTCGTGCTGGCCATCGGAGCGGGGGCACGGGTGGCCGCCGAAGCCGGACTGCCGCTGGTGATCGCCGCCGCGCGCGGTGAGCAGCGGATGCTGGAGGCCATTGACGACTACCGGACCCGCTTCCGCCCGTCCGCGTGGGCGCCACGGCCGTATGTCATCGTCTCCGGGACGGTCGCGGTCGCCGAGACCGCCGACGCGGCTCGGGAGCTGCTGGTCCCCGAGGCATGGTCGAGCGCGTACGCCCGTACGCATGGCGAGTTCCCGCCGCTGGCGCCCGCCGAGGAGATCAGGGCGCTGGACATGACGAGCCGTGAACGGGCCGAGTTCGAGCGGGCGATGGACGGGCACATCTCCGGTACGGAGGAGGAAGTGGCAGTCGGCCTCGGTGCGTTGGTCGGACGCACCGAGGCCGACGAGTTCCTGGTGACGACGAGCAGCTACGACCGGGAGCAGATGCTCGACTCCTACCGGAGGCTGGCGGTGACAGGTCTCCTCCGCCGCGACGGCGAGTAGCCACGACGAAGCGGACCGGCCGGTCGAAGGGCTGCCGCAGCCCACCGGCACTGCTGGGCACCCCCTGCCGGACCGGTGTCATCACGCCAAACAGGCCAGCGGCTGACCGCCGTTGAAGGAGATCATCTCCCGCAGAATCGATGGCAGCGGCAACTCCACACCGCGCGGCTCGCCGCGCAACTCCGCATACGCCCGGTGCAGGTTGGCCACCAGTCGCTCGGGCTCCAGGAGCTCGGCGAACGCGCCGAGTTCGGCCTCCCGCGCCACCTCGAACGGCTCCCGCCCGGCGGCGAACCCCTCGACGGCCAGCTCGCGCACCCACCGCAGGTACTCCGCGTTGGCGTCGATGACCTCGGGACCGGAAACGGGACCGTGGCCGCTGACCACCACCTCCGCGTCCAGCTCCCGCAGCGCCCTCAGTACTTCCAGGGTCCCGTCCAGCGACCCCGCCAGGCAGAACGGCGTGCCCTGGGAGAACGTCAGATCACCGGTGAACAGCACCCGCTGCTCCGGAAGCCAGGCCACCACGTCCCCGGTGGTGTGCGCCGGGCCCAGATGGATCAACTCGACCCGCAGTTCGTCGACGTGGAGGGTCAGGCGGTCGGTGAACGTCACCTGCGGCGGCACCAGCCGTATGTCGCCCCAGTGCACGTCCGGCCATATCGACGGCAGGTTCAGCCCCTCACGCAGCATCGTCTCCCGGGTCCGCTCATGCGCGACGACGGTCAGGCCGGGGCCGAACACCGCGGCGCCGCCGTGGTGGTCGCCATGGTGGTGGGTGACCACCATGGTGCCGACCTGCGAGGGGGTGTGCTCGCCGATCGCCGAGCGCAGTCGGCGCGCGCTCGACTCGGTGGCCGTACAGTCGATCAGAGTGACCGCGTCCCGGCCGACCAGCACCCCGGCGTTGCTGACGCACCAGCCGCCGCGCGGCCGTACGTAAGCCAGGACGCCGTCGGCCAGCTCGACCAGCGCCTCCTTGTCCTGATGGCCCGCGCGCATCGCGTCGTGCTGCAAGGTTCCGCCTCCGGTGACTCGGTGAACCGGGACGACCGGACGGCACGCCCCAGCTGAGTCTACGAGGCGGTCCGAAGGGGGCGGCGGGAACCGTCCGGTTGCGAGGCGCCGCACCGTACAGAGGTCGGCGCCGCCGTCGTAGTTGACGGTCCGTCAGTAAGCTGCCACGCTTCCAGCGCTCCGACACCACCGTCCCCCCACGGGAGGCGCCCCGTGTCCCCAGTACGCTCCCCGGCCCTGCCGCTGCCACCGCCGAGCCGCCCGCCGGGCAGGTTCATCAGGGTGCGGGGGCGAGCGGTACACGTGGTGCTTTCCGGACCGCCGAACGCACCGGTGGTCCTGCTCAGTTCAGGGCTCGGCGGCTCATGGCTCGGCTGGCAGCCGGTACTGCCGCTGCTGCGCGGCCACTGCCGGCTGGTCAGCGTCGACCGGCCGGGCCTCGGCCGCAGCGCGCCCGCCCCCGAGCCGCCGACGCTCGCCGGTCGGACCCGGTGGACGGCGGAAGTACTGGACGCGCTGGGGGTCGGCGGTCCGGTGACCGTCGTGGGCCACTCGCTCGGCGGTCTGTACGCGGAGGCGTTCGCCCGCGTCCTCCCCGGCCGCACCTCGGCGGTGGTGCTGGTCGAGGCGGCCGCCGAGGCGGAGGTTGGTCCGCCGCTGCGCTGGCCGGGAGCCCGGGCGCGGATGGCGCACACCGCGGGGGAGGCGTTCCGCTGGGCCGGGCTCAGCCAGATCGTGGCGCCAGGGCTGCGGCGCCTCGGTGTACGGACGCAGTCGCTGCGCGGCCGCGACCAGGCCGATGTCGGCGACGCCTATCGCGGCGCCTACGGTGCGGGGCACTGCCTGACGGCGGCGCTGGTCGAGCGGGTGCTGTTCCGTGATCTCGTGGCCGAACTCGACGCGCTGCGCCACCGGTTCGCCTTTCCGCCGGTGCCGCTGCGGGTGGTCTCGGGTCCGTGCGGCGACCCGCGCCCGCACCGTGCGCTGGCCGCGATCAGCCCGTGCGGCACCCACACCGCGGTGGACGGCACCCGTCATCTGGTGCCGGTCGACCGCCCGGACGCCATCGCCGACGCGGTACGCGCGGTGCTCGCACCGGCGAGTCCGGGCGAACCCGTCAGCTTGACTCCCCGTACGTGATCAGCGGGACGTTGTGCTGCTTCGGCGGCGGGTCATTGGCGTGGACCACTCCGAAGGCGGCGGCGACCGCCAGTCCGGCGCCCGCGAGGGCCACGGCCAGTACCAGCCACACGGCGCGCATTCCCATCGCTGCCCCCTCCGACGGAACTGCGCACAGATTATTGACGATGTGTCAACAGAGCAATAGCGTGACGCGCCAGTCACGTGTGCCAGGGCCTGCCCGGCGAGGTCCGCCGGTCGGGCCGTAGGCCCTGCCCGGCCAGCAGCCGGGCCCGCGCCGGAAGGGGCCGGACGTGAACGTCGCCTCCGCCGAAACCCGTGTACCACCGTCGCCCGCCCGCCAGGGCCCAGCACGGCCCAGCTGGCGGCGCTGGCTCGCCGGCCGAGGTGGTGAACACCTGGGCGGCTACTGGGCGTTGGGCCTGTGGGCGGTCGCGTTCATCGGGATGCTGCTGCAGGCACCGGGGCGGGTGGTCTTCGACACCAAACTCGACATCGACCTCACCCCCGGCGCCTTCCTCGGCGGCCTGGCACACCTGTGGGACCCGCGGCAGGGATTCGGCGGCCTCCAGGACCAGGCCGTCGGCTACGCCTTCCCCATGGGGCCGTTCTACGCGACCTCCGAGGCCCTCGGCCTGCCGCCGTGGATCACCGAGCGACTGTGGATGTCGCTGATCGTCGCCGCCGCGTTCTGGGGTACGGTCCGGCTCACCGAGCGGCTGCGCGTCGGTACGGCCGGGACCAGGCTCGTCGCCGCGCTCGCCTACGCGTTGTGGCCGACCCTGACCGCACTGCTGGGCTCGACCTCCGCCGCCGTGCTGCCGCTCGCCCTGCTGCCCTGGGTACTGGTGCCGCTGGTCACCGGGGCCCGCACCGGCGGCTCGCCGCTGCTGTGCGCGGCCCGCTCGGCGTTCGCGGTGCTGTGCATGGGCGGGGTGAACGCGGTGTCGGTGCTGGCCGTACTGCCCGCCCCGCTGCTCTACCTGCTGACCAGGGCGCCCGGTGTGCGGCGCCGGACGCTGCTCGGCTGGTGGCTGGCGGGCGTGCTGCTGGTGACGGCGTGGTGGTGGCTGCCGCTGTTGCTGCTCGGAGGTTACGGCTTCGACTTCCTGCCGTACATCGAGACCCCGCACACCACCGCGAGCACGATGGCCGCGACCGAGGCGCTGCGCGGCACCGGCAACTGGCTCGACTACCTCAACTTCGGTTCCCCCGCCCTGCCTTCCGGCTGGGTGCTGGCGACCACCGGCTGGGCGGTCGCGGGCACCGCGTTCACCACGGCGCTGGGACTGGCCGGGCTGGCCCGGCGCGCGGTGCTCGCCCCCGAGGTGCGCTGGCTGCGGCTGACCGTCGCCGTCGGCGCGGCGGCCGCGATGGCGGTCTATCCCGGGCGGCTCGGCGGCCCGCTGCACGCGGCGCTGCAGTCCTTCCTCACCGGCCCGGGCGAGGCGTTCCACAGCGTCTACAAGTTCCAGCCGCTGATCGCGCTACCGCTGGTCGTCGGCATCGCCCATCTGCTGGCCGGTCCGCTGCCGCGCGTTGCGGCGTTGCGCGGTGCGCTCGCCGTACTGCTGGCCGCCGGTCTGCTGGGCGCGGCCCTCCCGTACCTCACCGGACGGCAACTGCAAAGCGGTTCGTTCAAGGCGGTGCCCGACTACTGGCGGCAGACCGCCACCTTCCTCGCCGGGCACGGCGGCGACGGGCGGGCACTGCTGGAACCCGCCGCGTCACACGGCGACTACACCTGGGGCACGACCACCGACGACGCCCTGCAGCCGTACGCCGCCTCCAACTGGGTGGAACGCACACTCATCCCCATGGGCGGCGCCGGATCCCAGCGCTATCTCGACGCGGCGGAGCAGACGATGGCCTCCGGCACCCAAGTGCCCGGCCTGGCCGCCTACTTGGCGCGCGGCGGGATCCGCTACGTCCTGGTACGGCACGACCTCGACCCGAACCAGTTCGAGTTCATCTCTCCCGCGCTCTACCACCGCACCCTGCAACTGTCCGGCTTCCACCAGGTCGCCGGTTTCGGCCCGGTGACGCCCGCGAGCCCCATCCGCAGCGGTACGCCGCTGCAGATCCAGGCCATCGACCAGGGCTATCGGGCGGTGGAGGTCTACGAGGCCGATGACCAGGCCCGGCAACCCGAGGACCCCGTCGCGGTAGTGCCCGCGGACGGTGCCCTACGGCTCAGCGGCGGTCCGGAATCGCTGCTGCAGACCTCGGGGGACGGGCTGCTCGACGGCCGTGCCGTCACCCTCACCGGTGACGGCACCAGCCCGGACGGCGGCCCGCTCGTGGTCACCGACGGACTGCGCCGCACCGACACCTCGTTCGGGCTGATCCGTGACAACGTCTCGTACACCTACACCCCGCACGGCACCAATCCGCCCGGCCGTACCGACGGCAGCGCGGGCACGCCGCCACGGCAACTGCGGCTGCCCTTCGCCGAGTCCGGGCATCAGACCACCGCCCAGCTGGCCGGTGCCGCCTCGGTGACCGCGTCCACGTACGGCTCCTGGCTGCTGCAGTCACCCCAGTACGACCCGGTGAACGCCTTCGACGGCGATCCGAGCACCGCATGGGTGGAGGGCAACGCCGCGACGCCGGTCGGCCAGTGGCTGAGCATCGACTTCGGCCGCTCCATCGACATGTCGACGGGCGTGGGCATACGTCTGCTCGCCGACAGCCCGTTCCGGCCTGTCGCCACCCGGCTCACCGTGACCACCGACCGCGGCTCGGCCACCGACGCGGTGCGGCCCGACGGCCGCGAGCAGCGACTTCGCGTGCCCGAGGGGCAGACCCGCACGCTGAAGATCACCATCGCGGCGGCCAACGGCGCGGTACCCGGCGGATTCGGCGCGGGCATCAGCGAGGTGTCGATACCCGGCGTGCAGATCACCCGCTACCTCAAGGTGCCGCACGACGCACCGACCAACGGCCCCGGCGGCGTGGTGTACTCCTTCCACCGGCAGACCACGGCGTCCGGATTCATCGGTTCCGGCAACCCCGAGCCGGTGCTGGCCCGCGCCTTCACTCTAGACATGGGCGAACCCTTCACCGCGACGCTGAGCGCGCGGCCGACCCCCGGCCCGCAACTGGACCAACTGCTGGACCAGTTGACGCCCAGTCGCGGCATGCGGGTCAGCGCCAGCCCGTCGCTGGGCGACCTTCCGCAGTTCCGCGCCGCGAACCTGGTCGACGGCTCGTACCTCAACGGCTGGATCGCCGCGCCGGGCACCACTCCCGTCGTCCATCTGAGTTGGCACGGCAAGCGCGGCCTCAAGGAGCTCTATCTGCAGGCCGCCGACGGGATTTCGGCACCGCCGCAGTCGGTACGGATCAGCAGTCCGGACGGGGCACGGCAGGCGCGGGTCGGAGCGGACGGCCATGTCGTCTTCCCGGAACTGCGCACCGACCGGGTGGACCTGACGTTCCCCGAAGTGAAGCGGATCACCGTCTACGACCAGATCACCGGCACCCGACTCGCCCTGCCGCTCGGCCTCGCCGAGATCCACTTCCCAGCGCTCGCCGATCTGCGGCACACGGCGCCGGACCCCAACACGGCCTTCACACTGCCGTGCGGTCGCGGCCCGGCGCTCACGGTCGACGGCCGTTCGTACGCCACGTCTGCGTCCGGCACCCTCGGCGATCTGCTGAACGGCCTACCGGTGAAGGTGTCGTTGTGCACGCCGGACGGGCAGCTGCCGCTGGCCTCGGGTACGCACCGTCTCTACGCGCCCGGCAGCGGTGTGCCGTTGGCCGTCACGGATGTGCGGCTGACCGGAGCGACGGCGGCGGCCGCACTGAGCACACCGGTGAGCCCAGCGGGGCGCCGGCTCAGCCGCCGCATCTGGGGCGACGAGGACCGATCGCTCACCGTCGGCCAGGGGCCGGCCAGTTACCTGGTGATCCACGAGAACCGCGCCCCCGGCTGGAGCGCGACCCTCGACGGGAAGCTCCTGGACGCGGTCACCCTCGACGGCTGGCAGCAGGCGTTCGTCCTGCCCGCGGGCGCGGGCGGCACGGTACGCATCCACTACGGACCCGCGGGGGCGTACCGGATCTCGCTGGGCGTGGGCGCGGTGCTCGCGCTGGTCGTGGTCGCGGCGGCCTGCGGGGCGTTCGGCCGACGCAGGGGTGCGGACCTTGCGGCTGCGGGTGAGCGACCCCAAGTCGGTTTCATCATCGGACCGTTGGTGGCCGTGGTGGCGCTGGGGCTGGTCGGCGGCCCGATGGCGCTCGCGGCGGTGGCGCTCGCGCTCCTGGCGTGGTGGTGGCCGACCGTCGCCCCGGTGGTGGCGGTGGCCGCGATGACGGCGGCGGGGGTGGTCGCGGCGGTCGCCGCGCAGAACGGTCTGTCGCCGGGACGCGGCGCGTTCGGCCCGTGGGCCCAGGCGCTCGCCCTGATCGCCCTGGCGGCGGCCCTCGCGCCACCGGGTGCGCGGCGCGAGGCCGAGGTTCCGCCAGCCGAGCCGCCCGAGGCCGAGGTTCCGCCCGCCGAGCCGCCCGAGGCCCTCGCGTGATCACCGGGCTGGCCGTCACCCTGCTCTCCGCCGTCTTCTACAACATCGGCCTGCTGGTCGAGAAGTCGGCACTGTCCGCGCTTCCGGCGCTCCGGGTGCGCCAACCCCTCGCGCTGCTGCGGACGCTGTTCGGCAGGCCCATGTGGCTCGCCGGGTTCGGGCTCATGCTGCTCGGGCTGGTCTGCCAGGTCGTGGGGATGGCGCTGCTGCCGATCACCGTCGCACAGCCCATGCTCGCGGTCGGCCCGGCGATCGTGGTGGCGGGTTCGGCGCTCGTGCTCAAGGAACCGCTCAGCCGGGCCGACTGGACCGCACTGGCGGTCATCGGCTGCTCTCTCGTCATGCTGGGCCTCAGCTACGACCCCGGCGCGGAACGGGTCGGCCACGGCGACCACCCGGGCGCGGTGCTGGCGGTGGCGCTGCTCTCGGGTGCGCTCTCCATCGCGATCTTCACCGCCGCGGGTCGCACCGGACGAGCGGTCGCCTACGGCGCCGCCGTCGGCCTGCTCAACGGCGTGGGTGGGCTACTGGGCAAGGCCTGCGCAGCGGTGGTCGCACGGGACGGCCAACACGCGCTCAGCGTTTTGCTGTTGACCCCGTACCCCTATCTGGTGTGCGTCTTCTCGATCGCCATGCTGTTCGCGTTGCAGATCGGCCTGCAACGCTCGCGTGCCGCGATCCTCGTCCCGGCCCAGGTCGTCGTGGGCAACGCCCATGTGATGATCACCGGCACACTGATCTTCGGCGAACACCTGCCCGCGAACCCGGTCCGCCTGGCCCTGCGGTTGACGGCACTGGCGGTGTCGTTGACGGTGTTGGCGGTACGGAACGGGGTGCCGGAGGGAAGACGGCGTCACCCTCAGGTGGCGACGGGAGAATAATCGCGAATCACGCCGGACAGCGGATCCGCTCGCGCCCCATCCTGGGGCTGACCTTTCCGACAACGAAGGGAAGCGCCCATGGCTCGGCGACTGCGGTTCATCGGGACGAACTCCGGCGATAACGGGTGCCCGACGCTGTACGAGGACATGCACACAGGGGAAGTGCTCGTCCAAGGGAGGAAGGTAACCAACCCCGAGGACATCACTCAGCTGCGCAACGTCGAAGAAGACGAGGGCCTCGTCGTGGTGCCGCGTCAACTGCTGTTGGACTTCGCCCCGAAGGAGGCAGAGCGGGCTCGGGAAATCATCCCGTGGGAACAGTTCGACAGCATGTTCAACACGTTCGAGCATACGGCGTGGCGTCTGGAGACCCGACGCCGCTACAAGTCGGACGAGCAATCGGAAACCTACCGCCGCTTCGTCCGGGGCGAAGATCCCGACTGGGACATGAACCACCCATGGCTTGTCGCCCGCCGCGAAGGCGCGGCGCAGGGCAAGCGGTTCGAGCGAGTCCGGATCGTGGACAACCCACCCACTGTGGGGCAGCGATACCTGCTCAACAACGCCCGCCGGAACATCCAGGCCGGAGAAGACATCCGGAACATGTGGCGGCAAGACGCGGAGAAACTGAGGCTTCCGGAGGAAGACTTCTGGCTCTTCGACTCCCGCGTAATGGCGGTTCTGCTCTTCGACGACGATGACGACTGCGACAAGGTGGAGCTGATCACGGATCCCCGCAGGGTCCTGCTCGCCTGTCAGGCACGTGACGCCGCTTGGCATCACGCAACGCCGAACAGGGAGTTCATCGCTCAGGTACCGTCCGATGTGTGAGCACTGACTTTCAGCACGCTCGAACGGCTCTCGGCGCGCGGCTGCGCGAGCTGCGCGTCGAGAGCGGCCTGACCGGACGCGAGTTGGCTGATGCTTTGGGCTGGCCGCAGTCCAAGGTCAGCAAGTTGGAGACCGGCAGACAGACCGCGACGGTTGACGATCTCCGTGCATGGGCTGAGGGGACTGGTTACCCGGAAGCCGCTGACGGGCTGGCCGCGCGGCTACGCGGACTGGAGTCGCGCACCCGCTCGTGGCGGCGGCAACTCGCGGCCGGACACCGGCCCGTGCAGGACGCCATCAACGCAGAGCATGAGCGCTCAACGGCGCTGCGCGGCTGGGTACCCATGCTGATCCCCGGAATTCTCCAAACCGCCGACTACGCACGCCGGGTGTTCTCGGCCTTCGCGGATCTGCACCAATGTCCCCGCGACTTGGACGCCGCGGTGCAAGGCCGCCTCAAGCGGCAGGAGGCGCTTTACCGGAGGGGCAAGCACTACCACATCCTCATGTGGGAGCCCGCTCTCCGGATGCAGCTGTGCCCGCCCGCTGTGCTCGTCGCCCAACTCGACCGCCTCAGCGGCGTGATCGGCCTGGACACCGTCTCCCTCGGCGTCGTCCCCTGCGATGCCCACCTGAAAATTCCGCCAGGAAACGACTTCTGGATCCACGACGAACGCCTGGTCGTAGTCGAAGACTGGCACGCCGAACTATGGCTGGACGACGCCCAGAACATCGCCCTCTACCTCAAGATCTGGGAAACCCTGAACAGCTCAGCCGTCTACGGAGCGGATGCCCAGCAGCTCATCACCCGCGCGCGGAGAGCCCTGGACGAATCGCCCTGAGAATCACGTGGAAGCCACCCGAACCGCACGCGAATAACCGAGAATCACGCCCCACAAGCCCAATCCCCTTTCCCTACCGTGCTGTTCATGACGGAACAGAACCAGCAACCCACCGAGGACACCTGCGCCGAATGCGGCCGTCTGGCCACCGAGCGGGCGAAGGCTGAAGCGGAACGCGACCGGAGTCGGCAGGCGGACGTGGCGGTGTTGACCCGTAGGCACATGGCGGCATGCCACGCGGGCGAATGGCTGCAATCCCGCCTCGCCGAGGTGAACGCGCGCAGCCGGGCCGCGCGGTGACCGTCAAGGCGGTGCTGCGCTACGCGCTGCACAAGATCACGCGGCACCCGGGCACCGATGTGACCTTCGAAGCGGAGTGCCTGCGCTGTGACTGGACGGCGGAGCCTGGCGACGACTCCGCACCGGTCGACATCGCCTGCATGAGCCATACGGGCCTCACCGGACACGACGGTTTCCGGCGCATCTGCACCTCGTTCGCCATCGTGGTTCGTGCCGACAACGCGGGCTGACCGTCGCAGGCGCGGGGCGCCTCACCCGCCGCCAAGCGGCTCCCGATGCAGCGCCTCCGCCACCACCCCCGTGAACCGGTCGACCGTCTCCGTCCACTCCAGGTCCAGTGCTCTGCGGCGGGCCGCGTGGCCCATGGCGTTGCGGCGGCGCGGGTCCAGGGCCAGGCTGGCCCAGGCCGACGCGAAGGCGCTCTCGGTCGCGGTCAGCAGGCCCGTGTGGCCGTGGGCCACCGAATCGCGTAGGCCGGGGACGTCGAAGCCCACCGCGGGGGTGCGGCGGATGGCCGCCTCGGTGATGACCAGTCCCCAGCCCTCGACGCGCGCGGGATGCAGCAACAGCCAGGCGTCGCACAGGAGTTGGTGCTTGCGGGACTCCGTCACACGTCCGGTGAACCGTACGCCCGGTCCGGCCAGCCGCTCCAGGCGGGCCCGCTCGGGGCCGTCGCCCGCGATGACCAGGGTGCCGCCGGTGACCGGGCGGACCCGCTCCCACAGTCGGATCAGCACGTCGATGCGTTTGTAGTCGGCGAGTCTGCCGAGAGCCAGGAAGAGCGGATCCGGTGCCTCCGGGGTGATCGCCGAAGCGTCCTCGACGCCGTTGGTGATGACCCGGATGCGGTCGGGGGCGACCCCGAGTTCGGTCAGTGCCAGTGCCGTTGAGGGGGAGACGGCGACGAAGAGGTTGCCGCGGTGGGCGCGCGGCATCAGCACCGCCTCGGCGTAGCGGCCCGCGGCGGCGATCGGCTGGGGGTAGCGGATGGGCCACAGCTCGCTGTGCACATGGTTGACCAGGCATACCGAAGGGGTGCCGCGCAGCCACAGCGGAGCGAGGTAGGGCAGCCCGTTGCAGACCTCGACCAGTAGATCGCAGCCGCGCAGACGGCGGCGGACGGCGACGGGTGCGCTGAGGAACTGGCTGTAGGCGCCGCCGTTTCTGATCACCTGGTACGGCCGGTCAGACCCCACCGGGCCGCCGCACAGCAGGGAGGCTCGGTGCCCCCGGTCGACCAGACCGCGAGCCAGCCGGTCGACGAGCAGCTCGGAGCCGCCCGCATGCGGGCTGGCCAGGTCGCGTCCGGCGAGGAAGGCGATGTGCAGCCGGTTGGGGATGGGGCGGGGGTCTCCGGCGGGTGGCACGGCGTACGGTGCCGGACGGGCGTGGGTGGGTCCGGTGGCCATGAGCGGCGGCCTTTCGTCGTGGGGGACGAGAGGTGCGGGCTGGCAGGGCGTGCGGGGGTCTCACCGTAGGCAGCTATTGACGGAACGTCAACAATTCGCGCTCTCCGCCTCGTTGACGGTCACGCCCTCGCTAGAATTGATCAACGCCGGGCATCCGGCGGTCGCACGGAGGGGGTCAGCGCCATGAAGTCCGCCAAAGGTGACAGCGACGGCCCGGCATCCGGGCGGCGGTCCCGGCAGCGCCTCGCCCCCGAAGACCGCAGGCGGGCACTCATCGAGACCGCGCTCGACCTGTTCGCGTCCCGGCCCTACGACGCGGTGTCGGCGGACGATCTGGCCCGCGCCGCCGGAGTCTCCAGGCCGCTGCTCTACCACTACTTCGGCAACAAGTACGGCCTGTTCCTGGCCGCCCTCCAGCAGTGCGCCGACCGCCTGGAGCGCGCCGTGCGCACCGCCGCCCGCGCCGCGCCCCAGGACTGGCTCGGTGCGGGGATCGCGGCGTATCTGCACCACATCCACGGGGACGCGCTCGGCTACACCGCGCTGCTCGGCCACGGTTCCGGCACCGCCACCCGCGAGGAGGAGGCCATCCTGGACGGGGTGCGGGAGCGGATCCTGGAGTTGATCGTCGGGGGCATGGCGCTGCCGGAGGCGCCCGCCCTGCTGCGCTCGGTGCTGCGCGGCTGGATCGGCCTGGTGGAGATGGTCTGCCGGGACTGGTTGCGCAGTGCGGACCGCCCCGCACCGGATGAACTGGCGGAGCTGCTACGGGAGTTGTTCGGCGCGGTTGTGCTGACCGCGGCCCGGCACGATCCGCGGCTGGCCGACGTGCTCAGCCGGGCACGCGGACTGGCGGGTGCCGGAGTCCAGGCTCCGGCGCCCGCCGCGCTGTGACCCGTGGACACCGCCCGGTCCGGTCCTGCGGAAGTTATTGACACTTTGTCAACGTCTCCCTAACGTTCCGTCAGCGCGAACCCGGTTCTCCGGTGCCGTCCAGGGAGACGCCATGCATGGTCGCCGTACCGCCGCGTTCCTCGCCCTGGGTCTCGGGGCCTTCCTCATCGTCCTCGGCCCGCTGCTGCGCTGGTACGTCCTGCCCAGTGTGCAACTCGCGGCGTACGACCAGGACTTCACCGACGTCAGCACCGGCACCGGCTACTACCTCGACCAGTCCACCGGTCGGCTGGCCTGGGGGCAGATCACGGTGGCCCGGCACACACTGGGCGACGCGGGAGCCGGACGGACGGTCGGCAAGGCGGTGTGGGACATCTCCACCCGGGTGGACACCCCGCGGACCAGCAAACTCGCGGACGCCCGGCAGGCGTTCAGCCTCAGTGTGCACCGCTGGGTCTTCGACCGGCACACCAACCGGTCGAACTCCTGCTGCGGCGGCGACACCGGGGCCGGTGCCGACGGCTACCTGAAGTACCCGTTCAACGCCGGACACCGGTCGTACCTGGTGTGGGACGGCACCGCGGGCAGAGCCTACCGCGCGGACTTCACCGGTATCCGCACGCTCTACGGCAGGAGCTTCAACCAGTACACGATGCGGGTACCGGCCACCCGGATCGGCACCATGCGGGTGCCGCCGTCGGTGGTGGGGCTGAAGCCCGGCGCGGATCCGGTGACCGCGGAGGAGTGGTACAGCAACCCGGAGGCGGTCAACCTCATCGACCCGCTCACCGGCGCGCCCGCCGGAGGATCCAGCCACCAGATCATCACCCTGCGACTGCCGGGCTCCACCAGGACCGCCGCGACCGCGCTCGATGTGGAGCTGCGCTCCACGCCCGGGACCGAGAAGGCACTGGTGGACGCGTACAAGGCCAAGCACGACGGCTTGGCGTTGCTGACCGGTCCGGTGCCGTACGTGCTGCTCGGTGTCGGCGCGGTCGGCGTGGCGGTCGGCGGCGTGCTGCTACGTCGGCCCAGGACCGTCGAGCGGGCGCCGGTGACCACCGGAGCGTTGCCGGTGGGGGGTGCGGCCCGGTGAGCGAGGCCACCGCCACCATGGCGCAGTTGCTGCGTGCGCTCGCCGTCATCGGTCGGGACCGCAGCGGATTCCACCGACTGCGGGCCCGCTACTGCGTCCAGCAGGTCGCCGCCGCATGCGAGTTGGGCGGCCGCACCGTGGTCGACGTGGGCGGCGGTGACGGCTGGTGTGCCGAGGAGTTCCGGGCAGCCGGGGCGAGTTGCGTGGTCGTCGATCCGTGTCCGGTGCCCTCGCGCACCGGTCCGGCCACGGTCGTCGGGGACGGCTACTGGCTGCCGCTGCTGGAAGGGTCGGCCGATGTCTGCTACTGCTCCGACGTTCTCGGGCACGTACCGGACCCGGTGGGTCTCCTGGACGAGCTGATCAGGGTGGTACGGCCGCACGGCACGGTCCATCTGGCGTTCACCAACTGGTGCTCGCCGCGCGGGCGGGCCCCCGCACCGGTACGGGTCGGCAGACTGCTGCGGCATGTCCGCAGCAGGCCGGACGTGGTGCTGGTGGAGGCCCGGCCGCGCTACGTCCCGCGCGGCCTCAAGGGCTTGTTGCGCGTTCCGCTGCTGCGCGGAGTCGCCGTGCAGGTGACCCTACGGAGGACCGGATGAACGGCTCGCAGGGGCGCCTGCGGCGCGGGGTCGGGGATCCTTTCGGGGGCTTCGCCCCCGAGTCCCCCTGCGGGGCGCGTACGGATCCCGGGGGGTTCGCTTCCCAGGCTCGGTCCGTCCGGCTGCCCTTCACCGCTGTCGACGAGACCGCCGATCTGCTGGAGCGGCGGGGTGAACCCAATGTGATCCTGCTGGAGTTGGCGGTCGGCGGTCGGCTGGACGAGGCCCGGCTGCGCACCGCCGTACGGGACGCGCTCGGTGCGCATCCGATGGCCAGGGCGCGCAAGGCCGCCGACGGCCTCTGGCACTGTCGCAGCAGTTGGGAGATCCCGGCGGCGCCCGATCTCGATCCGCTGACGGTGGCCGCACCCGGCGCGCTCCGCGCTGACGAGCGCCGACAGGCGATGGACACCGCGGTACCGCTCGGCGTGTCACCGCTACTGCGGATACGGCTGCTGCCGGGCGGCGGTGACGGGGACCGGCTGCTGGTCGTCACCCACCATGCGCTGTTCGACGCCATCTCCTGCCTCGGCCTGGTCACCTCGGTCATCCGCCGGTACAACGGCGCCCCCGATCCCGTTGCCGAAGTGGATCCCGCGCTGGCACGCACCCTCCCGCCGCCCGCACCGGCACCGGTCAGGGCGCAGCGCGCCCGGCCCGCCCGTCCGGTCCGCGTCGCCCGGGTGGGGACCGCAGGCGCGGAAGGGTACGGATGCGTGCTGCACGCCCTCGGCGCCTCGGCCACCGAGGCGCTGGCCACCGGTGCCCGCCGCCAGGGCGCGACCGTCAACGATCTGCTGATCACCGGGCTGGCGCTGGCACTTGCCCGATGGAACCGCGAACACGGTGGTCAGGTCACCCCGTTGCGCATCACCATGCCGATCAACGCCCGCCCCGCGGACAGCCGCTTCGAGGTCATCAGCAACCTCTCCCGGCTGACCTCCATCGACATCGCCGACGGCCGCGACCCGGCAGCACTGCTCGTCAGCGTCGCCCAGCAGACCCGGCTGGCCAAGCGGACCCAGGCCCCGGCAGGCGGCCCGGCCGCCCTCCTGCTGGGCGCGCCCCGACTGCCCTACGCGGTACGCAGGTCGCTGGTGCCCGTCGTACGGACCGTCGCCCGGCGGTACGCCGACACCACCATGCTCAGCAACCTGGGGCGACTGCCCGCGCTGCCGTCCTTCGACGGTGCGGGGCCGATCACCCATCTGTGGATGGCCGCACCGGCGCCCATGCCGCGCGGACTGTCGGTCTCGGCGCTGACCGTGGAAGACCGGCTGCACCTCGCCGTACGGCACCGGCGCGGCGTGCTGGACACCGCCGCGGCCACCGCCTTCACCGGGCGGCTCGTCGCCGCCTTCGCCGAGCTGGCCGAACTACCGGCCGCGCCAGAGCAGTTGCCCATCTGACCCGGAGCAGTCCAGAAGGAGACGTTTCGTGACCGACCCCGCACCGTCCCGACTGCGCCTCCTCTACGAGGACCCGACTGTTCCGATCGCCTCCGGCGCCGAGCGGGCCCGCCGCCAACTGCGCATGATCGAACCGACATTGGACCAGGCCCGCGAACCGCTGCGCATCCTCGACATCGGCTGCGGTGACGGCGAGGCCACCGCGGTGCTGGCCGCCCGCGCCCGCGGCCATACCGTCATCGGCGCCGACTGGTCCCGGCAGGCCCTGGACCGGGCCCGGCGGCACGGGTTGACCGTGGTGCGCGCCGGACTTGAGGAGCCGGGCCTGCCGTTTCCCGACGGCTCCCTGGACGTGGCCGTACTCAGTGAGGTCATCGAGCACCTGGTGGACACCGACGCGGCGTTGGAGGAGATCATCCGGGTGCTGCGCCCCGGTGGGTCGCTGTTGCTGTCCACCCCCAATCTCGCCGCGTGGTTCAATCGCGCACTGCTGCTCGGCGGCGTCCAGCCGGTTTTCACCGAGGTCAGCCTGCGCGGTATCTACGGCCGTCCCGGACGTGAAGTCGTCGGTCACCTACGGGTGTTCACGGCCAGGGCGTTGATGGGACTGCTTGACGCGCACGGTCTGGAGATCGTCTCGACCCGTGGCGCCTGCTACCACGACACCCCGGCACCGCTGCGGCCCCTCGACCGCTTCTTCAGGCTCTTTCCGTCGCTCGCCGCCGATCTGCTGGTGCACGCCCGCACCCCGCTCGGCTCGCACCCCGCGAAGCCGTCGGTACGGCCGCCCCTGCCCGATCCGGAGGACAGCATGCCGATCCGCAAGGAACTCCGCGAACTACTCGCCTGCCCGATCGACAAGGGGCCGCTGCTGTACGACGAGAGGTCCGACGCGCTGTACAACCCGAGACTGCGCCGCCGCTATCCGATCGTCGACGGGATCCCCTATCTTCTGGCCGACCAGGCCGAGACCGTCGGACCTGCGGAGCACCACCGCCTGGTCGGCCGGGCGGCCGGGCCAGCCGCCCCGGACGGCCTCAATGACGTGCCGGCCCGCTACTAGGCGGCGCGAGACGCAGACGTACGAACCGCGGCCGGTACAGGGCGACATCGCGGTTCACATTGGTGTCCACGGGCGCTGCCGGGGAGCCCAGCCAGTTCACGTCGTAGCCGACCAGCAGCCCGTCGCCGGTGGTGAACTCCGGGTGTGCCTGTGGGTTGTAGATCGCGGCGTTGCCCTGCGCCTCGCCGTCCTGCGGCAGCGGTGGGTCGAAGCCCGGGTCGGGACCGTGCCAGGGGCCCTGCGGCGAGCACGCCCAGTACGAGGTGAGCGCGGTCAGGCCGCTGGCCGCGGGGCCGCCCGCGTCCATGGTGAGCAGCACCCACGTACCGCCCAGGCGTACCACCGAGTACCCGGTGCCCACGCCCCGGCGTCCGCCGTTGCCGAGCACCGGCCTGGCGTGGGAGAGCAGCGGCTGCCAGCCGCCGCCGTCCCAGTACCGCCAGGCGGCGGCGTCCGCCAGCCGCCCCGACGGTATCCGGGCGAGATAGGCGCGCGAGGACGCCGCGCCGCGGCCCGGCCCGTCGTCGCTGCCGAAGACGTACGTCCAACTGCCTTGGCGTACCGCCGTGGTACCGAACAGCAACCGCTGTCCGGGCGCCGGGACGCTCCACTGGTCGGAGACCTTGGCGATGCCGGTGAGACGCAGGTCGGGCAGCGACAGTGTGGCCACCTCGGTGGCCAGCGGCACCCCGTAGAGCCACGGCGCGGGGGCGACGGCCCGATCCCACAGCAGCACCCGTACGACCTGCTCGGTGGCGCCCGGGGAACGCGGCTCCACGACCGCTTGCATGGGCCAACGCCAGATCTGCGGGTCGGCGTTGAGGTCGGGGAAGTACGAGCCGGGTTCCGCGAACGTACTGCCGAGCAGCGTCTGCCGCAGCCGACCGGTGCGGTCCATGACCAGCACCGCGTTGTGCACCCACGCGGGCATTCGCCCGCCCGAGGTGTCCCGCCACCAGTACGGCTGGCCCAGCGGGTTGGGCGGCGGGTGGACCCGGTCCAGGAAGGGATCGTCGGCCAGCCACAACGTGCGCCCGTCCGGCAGCCGGACCGAATGCGTGCCGTCCCCACCGGTCCACCCCACGGCGCGGGCGCCGTCGTCGCCGAACCGGCTGAACTCACCGGTCGTGGCGGTGTCCTCGCCCCAGGAGGAAATCCGCACCGCCGAGCAGCCGGCGACCTGCCGGGCTCCTCCGGAACATCCAGCGAGACCCAGGACCCCGACGAGAGACATCGCCACGATGGCGTTCCGCCATCGTGGCATGGCATGGTTCCGCGTCACGGCCGAGTTATTGACGTCCCGTCAACAGCCGAAACCCCAGAAGGCGAGAGGGAACGGAATCCGGGGGCTGTGCCCCCCGGACCCTCGTGGGGGCTGCGCCCTCGGATCCCCATCCGGGGGCCACGTTCGCAGCTGTGTGGGCTGTGTCCTACGGGCCGCGTCGGGCTGCGCCCCCGGACCCGGCGGGTTCTCAGCGTCCCTGGGTTGCGCCCCGCCCCCGCCTGCCGGAGCCTGCGCCCGGCACCCCCACCGAAGTTCGCCCCCCGCGGCGGACCGGGGACGCGCCCCCCGAACCCCCACCCCGGGGCGCGGCCCCCGGGGGACCGTTGAGGAGTGGTCATGACCCTGGCTGCCGTGCTGGCTCCGCGTCTGCCGTGTTGGGTGGTGGCGCGGGGGCTTGATGTGCTGTATCCGCGGCAGGAGCCGGAGTTGGCTCGGCTGGATGAGATCTGTCCGCCATGCGGCACGGCGCTGGACATCGGGGCCTGGTACGGGCCGTGGTCGCGGCGGCTGGCCCGGCGGGCGGATCGGGTGGTCGCGCTGGAGCCGGTGGCCGAGGTGTGCCGGGCGCTGCGCGAGACCGTGCCGGAGCGTGTGGACGTGATCAACGCGGCCGCCTCCGACCGCAGCGGCGACGCGGCGATCTGGCTGGCGGACCAGGACGGGCGCGAGGCGCGCGGGCTGACCTCGTTGGAACCCCGGCCGTCGGTGCACCGGCGTACCCGCCGGGTGCGCCTGGTCACCGTGGACGCGCTCGGTCTGTCCGACATCCGCTTCGTCAAGATCGACGTCGAGGGCCATGAGGTCGCCGTGCTGCGCGGTGCACGCAACACGCTCCGCCGCGACCGGCCCAATCTGTTCATCGAGACGGAAGCCCGGCTCCAGCCGGTTGAGCGCATCACCGGACTGCTGCGCGGCTGGGGCTATCGGGGCTGGGTGCTGCCGGGGCGCGACTGGGTGCCGCTCGACGCGTTCGACCTGTCGGCTCACCAGCGGGCGTGCGCCCATGTCGTGGCGCGCGGGCTGTTGCGGCGCAGCCTGCGACCCTACCCGCGCTACGTCAACTCCGTCCTGTTCACACCGGAGGAGGCCGCCTTTCCGTCCCGTGGGCCGTCCCTGTAGCCGCGCTCAGCGCGGTGCCCTGCGTGCCGCCCGCAGGAACTCCCGGTTCATCGTGGCGATCGACTGCAGCGGGATGCCCTTCGGGCAGGCCACCGCGCACTCGCCGGTGTTGGTGCAGCCGCCGAAGCCCTCGGCGTCCATGGTGCCGACCATGTCCAGCACCCGGCTCTCCCGCTCCGGAGCGCCCTGCGGCAGCACGTTCAGATGCACCACCTTCGCCGAAGTGAACAGCATCGCCGAGCCGTTGGGACAGGCCGCCACACACGCCCCGCAACCGATGCACTCGGCGTGCTCGAATGCGGTGTCGGCGACCGGCTTCGGCACCGGCGTGGCATGCGCCTCCGGGGCGCTGCCGGTCGGTGCGGTGACATAGCCGCCGGAGCCGATGATGCGGTCGAACGCGGACCGGTCGACGACCAGGTCCTTCACCACCGGGAAGGCCGCCGCGCGCCACGGCTCGATGTCGATGGTGTCGCCGTCCGAGAAGTGCCGCATGTGCAGCTGGCAGGTGGTGGTGCGCTCGGGGCCGTGCGCCTGGCCGTTGATGACCATCCCGCACGCGCCGCAGATGCCCTCGCGGCAGTCGTGGTCGAAGGCGACCGGTTCGTCGCCGTCCAGGATCAGCCGCTCGTTGAGCGTGTCGAGCATCTCCAGGAACGACATGTCCTCGCTGATGCCGTCGACCTCGTAGGCGGTCATGGTGCCGGGCTGTTCGGGGCCGCGCTGGCGCCAGATCCGCAGGGTGAGCCTCATGCGTAACTCCGCTGGGTGGGGTGGACGTACTCGAAGACCAGCTGCTCCTTGTGCAGCACGGGTGCGGCACCGGTGCCGCGGAACTCCCAGGCCGCCACGTACGAGAAGCGGTCGTCGTCACGGGCCGCCTCGCCGTCCGGCGTCTGGCTCTCCTCACGGAAGTGGCCGCCGCAGGACTCCTCGCGGTGCAGGGCGTCCAGGCACATCAGCTCGGCCAGCTCGAAGTAGTCGGCGATCCGGTTGGCCTTCTCCAGGGACTGGTTGAGCTCCTCGCCGCCGCCCGGCACCTTCACCCGGCGCCAGAACTCGTCCCGCAGTTCGGGAATGCGCTCCAGCGCCTTGCGCAGTCCGGTGGCGTTGCGTGCCATCCCGCAGTCGTCCCAAAGGAGTTCGCCGAGTTCGCGGTGGAAGGAGTCGGGGGTACGGTCGCCGTCGATGGACAGCAGCTTCTCCAGCCGCGCCGTGACACCTTCCACCGCCTCGGTCACCGACGGGTGTTGGGGATCCACCGTGTCGTGCGGATGGCGCGCCAGGTAGTCGTTGATGGTGGACGGCAGCACGAAATAGCCGTCGGCGAGCCCCTGCATCAGCGCGCTGGCGCCCAGCCGGTTGGCGCCGTGGTCGGAGAAGTTGGCCTCGCCGATGGCGAACAGGCCGGGAACGGTGGTCTGCAGGTCGTAGTCGACCCACAGCCCGCCCATGGTGTAGTGGATCGCCGGATAGATGCGCATCGGTACCTCGTACGGATCCTCCGCCGTGATGCGTTCGTACATCTCGAACAGGTTGCCGTACTTCTCGGCGACCTTGTCCCGGCCCATGCGCGCTATCGCGTCGGCGAAGTCCAGGTAGACGCCCTGCCCGCCCGGACCCACGCCGCGCCCCTCGTCGCACACGTTCTTCGCGGCCCGCGAGGCGATGTCGCGCGGCACGAGGTTGCCGAAGGAGGGGTAGATCCGTTCCAGGTAGTAGTCGCGCTCGTCCTCCGGAATCCGGCCCGGCGCCCGGGTGTCCCCCTTCGCCTTGGGCACCCAGATGCGCCCGTCGTTGCGCAGCGACTCGCTCATCAGCGTCAGTTTCGACTGGTGGTCGCCGGAGCGCGGAATGCACGTGGGGTGGATCTGGGTGAAGCACGGATTGGCGAAGTGCGCGCCGCGCCGGTGCGCTCGCCAAATGGCCGTGGCATTGGAGTTCTTGGCGTTGGTCGACAGATAGAAGACGTTTCCGTAGCCGCCCGACGCGAGCACCACCGCGTCCGCGAAGTGGGTGGAGATCTCACCGGTGACCAGATCGCGGGCGACGATGCCGCGCGCCCGCCCGTCGACCACGACGAGATCCAGCATCTCGGTACGGGCGTGCATCTCCACGTTCCCCGCGGCGATCTGCCGGGAGAGCGCCTGGTACGCGCCGAGCAGCAGCTGCTGGCCGGTCTGGCCGCGGGCGTAGAACGTACGCGAGACCTGCACACCGCCGAAGGAGCGGGTGTCCAGCAGTCCGCCGTACTCCCGGGCGAACGGCACGCCCTGCGCCACGCACTGGTCGATGATCTCCACCGAGACCTGCGCGAGGCGCCGGACGTTGGACTCGCGGGCGCGGAAGTCACCGCCCTTGACGGTGTCGTAGAAGAGGCGGTGGATGGAGTCGCCGTCGTTGCGGTAGTTCTTGGCCGCGTTGACACCGCCCTGGGCGGCGATCGAGTGGGCGCGGCGCGGCGAGTCCTGGTAGCAGAACTGCACGACGTGGTAGCCCTGTTCGGCCAGGGTGGCGCCCGCGGAGCCGCCCGCGAGGCCGGTGCCGACCACGATGACGGTGTGCTTGCGCCGGTTGGCCGGGTTGACCAGCTTCGCGGTGAAGCGGCGGCGGTCCCAGCGCTCCTCGATCGGCCCGGCGGGGGCCTTGGTGTCGGCGATCGGTTCGCCGGTCTGGTACGCGGTGTACGAGGTCATGTCAGCTCACCACTCCGGTCATCACCGAGACGGGCACCGCGACGAATCCCGCGGTCAGAACGAGGGCCAGCGCGTTGGCGGTGAACTTGAGCGCCGCGTCGCGGCGCGCGCTGTTGGCGCCGAGGGTCTGCGCCGCGCTCCACAAGCCGTGCCGGATGTGCAGCCCGAGGGCCAGCATCGCGACGATGTAGATGGCGTCGGCGTACCAGTTGCGGAAGTCCGCCACCACGTTCTGGTACGGATGGCCCGCCTCGCCGCGCGGGTTCACCGTCAGGGTGGTGAGGTCCAGCAGATGCCAGACGATGAACAGAGCCAGGATGATTCCGCCCCACCGCATGGTGCGGGTCGCGTAGCCGGCCCGTGGCCGCCGGTGCGCGTAGGCGGTGGGGCGGGCGCCGAGGTCACGGCGACTGAGCTGGTACGCGGCCACGCCGTGGAAGACCACCGCGGCGACCAGGACCACGCGCACGATCCACAGGAACCAGCTGTAGTGCAGCGCGGGCTCGCCGATCGTGCGCAGCCAGTACGCATAGCCGTTGAACTCCGTCGACCCGAAGAAGATCTTCAGGTTTCCCAGCATGTGCGCGACGAGGTAGAGCAGCATGATCACGCCGGTGACGGCCATCACGGTCTTCTTGCCGACGGTCGACCGCCACAGGGTTGCCAAGGTGGACGGCCGTCGGCCCGTCCGCGTCGCCAGTGCCATGACACCGACGGTAGGGAGTACCCCCTGCATCGGTCCAAGACATGGTCCGGCTGGAATCGATAGACCTTGCCTATCATGCGTCGTATCGTGGTATCCGTGCAGCTGCATCAACTCCAGTACTTCGCGGCCGTCGCGCAGACCCGCCACTTCACCCAGGCCGCCGCCCGGGTCCATGTCGCCCAGCCCTCGCTCTCCCAGCAGATCCGGGCGCTGGAACGGGAGTTGGGCGCCGAGCTCTTCCACCGCGCCCGCGGCCACATCACGCTCACCGACGCGGGCGAGGCGTTGCTGCCGCTGGCCCAGCGGATCCTCGCGGACGCCGAGACGGCGCGCCGCGAGGTGCAGGAGGTCGCACAGCTGCGCCGGGGCCGGGTCCGGCTGGGGGCCACACCCAGCCTGTGCGCCAGCCTGGTGCCGGACGTGCTGCGCGACTTCCACGACCGCTACCCGGGGGTGGACCTGGTGGTCCACGAGGACGGTTCTCAGGACCTGGTCCGGGTGCTGGCGGCCGGTGAACTCGACCTCGCCCTGATCATCACCCCGCTGCCCGGCCAGGCCCCGGCGCTGGCCGCGACCGAGTTGCTGCGCGAGGAACTGGTCGTGGTCTCCTCGCCGTCCTCACCCGCGCCCACCCGGGGCAGGCGGATCCGCATCGAGGACCTGCGCGATCAGCCGCTGGTGATGTTCCGACGAGGCTACGACCTGCGGGAGTTCACCACCTCGGCCTGCCGCGCTGCCGGCTTCGATCCGGTCTTCACCGTCGAGGGCGGTGAGATGGACGCCGTACTGGGCTTCGTACGCGCCGGACTGGGCCTCGCCGTGATCCCGGCGATGGTCGCCGCCCGGTCGGGGCTGCGGGTCACCGCGTTCGCCCCGCCCGGCCTGCAACGCACCATTGCGGTCGCGCACCGCAAGGACGTCGAACCACCGCGCGCCGCGCGGGAGTTGCGCAGCGTTCTGGGCGAGCATCTGCGCTCGGCGGCGCGGGAGCAGACGCTTCCGCCCAGCACCCGGCTGCTGGGCGGCAACCCGTGAGCACGTCTGGCACGATGCGTCGATGACCTCGATCAGCGAGCAGAGCAGGCCGCAGCCCATCGCCGATGTCGTCCCCGCCGGACGGATGAGCGGCAGTGAGCAACCGGTACTGCACATACCCGACAGCGGGTTCACACTGCGCGCATGGCGCTCCGCGGACGCTCCCGCGCTGGCCGCCGCCTGGCAGGATCCGGCGATCCGGCAGTGGAACCGGCCGCCCACCGGCGGTGTCGAACAGGCACGGGAGCGGATCGCCCGGTACGCGCGGCGCTGGCGTACCGAGGAAGCGGCGAGCTGGGCCATCGCCCGTACCGAGGACGACTCGATCCTGGGCTCGGTGGCTCTGGGCGACATGGACCTGCGGCACGGCATCGCCGAGTACATCTACTGGGTGCTGCCCGCCGCCCGCGGCGCCGGTGCCGCCCTGCGCGTCACCAGCCGGGTCGCCGAGTGGGCCTTCCACGACCTCGGGTTGCACCGTCTCGAACTCACCCACGGCGTGGCGAACACCGCCTCGTGCCGCGTCGCGGAGAAGGCCGGATTCCGGCTGGAGGGAACCAAGCGCAGCGCCGCCCTGCACGCCGACGGCTGGCATGACATGCATCTGCACGCCCGCGTCCAGGGCGACGTGTAGCGGTCAGGACGATCCGCTTCCGCGGCGGCGGCGCACCAGGACGAGCGCGCCGCTGGCCGCCAGGGCCAGCAGCGCGGCGCCGCCCGCGACCTGCGGGGCGTCCCATCCGCCGACACCGCCACCGGAACCGGCCCGCACGCCCTTCGTGGGCTTGGGACCTGTGCCGGCCCGGGCGCTGGCGGCAGGCTGCGCCGCGTCGGGTTGTGGTGCCCGCACGGTCATGGTGCTGGAGATGGTCAGCCCGCCGTAGCCGCACCGGATCGTCACCGGGTACCTGCCGGGCTTGGCGGTCGGGGGCGTGGTGAGGCCCGCCACCATGCGGTCGGCGCCCGCGGACAGGGCGACCTCGCCGAAGAGCGGCGACGACGCCGTGGCGCCCTTGGACATCTCGCACTTCCTGTCGTCGCTCATGTGCACCGTCTGCCCGGGGCTCGCAGGGTTGGGGCTCACACTGGCCAGGGCGGCGGGCGCGGTGAGCCCGACGGCGGCAACGGCGGTCAGCGCTACGGCGGCGGTTCGACCAGAGGACATGGGACTCTCCTGCGCCGGGCGGCGCGGTCTCCATGACCGCATTGGACGGACCCGGCCCATCAGGATGCAAACCCGTCTCCGCCTTGCGTGCGACGCGAGCCGATCGTCCCTGATCACCCGGATGCGGTACTTCCGTGGCTGGTCCGCGGGGCGTTCTCGCACGTCGCACGGTGTGTCCCGACGTGGTCGCGGAAGGCTGGAGGACTTGGTGGCCATGGCCCACACAGGTGAGGCCGCTGCCCGAAATGCGGCATTGGCTGGGCCATGGCAGGCTGAACTGACCCACCCCCTCATCACGCGGAGTGATTCTGATGGGTATGAAGGACGAGCTCAACCAGAAGGCCCAGCAGGCCAAGCGGAAGATCGAGCAGGAGGCCAAGCGGGCCCAGCAGGCCAAGGGCAAGTCCCGCGAACGCGCCCAGCAGGACAAGGAGCAGCGCCAGGGTTCCTTCGACGACATCCAGGACGAGCTCGACGACCGTCAGTAGGGCCGTCTGCCATGCGCGTCGGCCTGCACCACCGATGCGGTGGCGCAGGCCGACGTTCCAATCCGCCGCCCTGACAGCAGGGACCGTGTTGTCGCGATCCGCCCGAAGGGCTAGTTGCTCTGTGCGTCGTGGTCCGCCGCGTCGGCCGCGCTCTGTGCGCTGTCGACCTTCTGCTGCAGCTGCTTGAGCTGGTCGGTGGAGGACGACGACGTCGACGTGGCCGACGGCGTACCGCTCGCGGAGCCGCCCGCGGAGTGCGCGCACCCGGCCGTGGCCAGCACGGGCACGGCGATCGCCGCCGTCACCAGTACGGAAACACGTCGGCGGCGGCTCATGCGTTGTTCGAGGTCTTCGTCGGCTTGCCGTTGTCGTTGGCCTTGCACCAGGACGCGACGTCCTTCAGGTCGCTCTGCCGCTGCTTGAGGTTGACCAGCAGGGCCTGGCGCGCGCTGAGCCGGTCGCCGAGGAACTTGGCGATGGTCGCGTGGTTCTCCTTCTTGGCGTTGTCGATGCGCTGCTCCAGGAACGCGATCGAGCCCCGCGTGCCGGCTCCCGCCTCCAGCCGCTTGATCTCCCGGGCGATACGGCGGTCCAGCTTCGGCACCCGTCGGCACAGCGCCCGCGCGCCGTCCGTCTTCGGACCCTTCGGGTGGGCCTGTGGGGCGGCGCTGGCGGAGGCGGACGGGGCCGGGCTGGAGCCGTCCGCGTAGGCGGGTACGGCCATGGCCGCGAGTGAGCCGGTGAGGACGAGTCCCGCGACGGTCGCGGTCACCGTCGCCTTTCGACGCTGCATGATGACTCTCTCCACTTCATGGTGACGGTTCGGATGCGGCCCGCCGCCGCTGGGAGACGGCTGGCGGGCCGCTTGGGGTCGACCGTAGAAGCGGTTCTTGTGGTTTCTTTGTGGGGCGGGTGCCGGTCAGACCGCGGGACGTACCGAGCCGCTCAACCAGTCGCGGTGCGACGGCAGTTCGGGCAGCGCCGCCCCGGAGAGCGGCAGCCGCACCTCGAACCTGCTGCCGGGCTCGCCGCCCGGCCGGTCCGTGATGCGTACGGTGCCGCGGTGCAGATCGACCTGCTGGGCGACGAGCGTCAGCCCGAGTCCGGTGCCGGGGCTCTCCGGTCCGCGGGCGAAGCGTTGGAAGACCCGCCGCCGCGCCTCCTCGGGTACGCCCGGTCCGGCGTCGTCCACCGTCAGTACGGCCTCGTCGTCCTCGCGGCGCAGTGCCACCCGGATATCGGGATCACTGTCCGGCCGACGGCCGTGCACCACCGCGTTGTTCAGCAGGTTGTCGGCGATCATCCGCAGGCCCGGCTCCCAGCCGCGCATCCGCAGCGCGCCGTCGGTCCGTACCGTGATCCGCGCCTCGGGGTGTCGGCGCGCCGCGTCGGCCCCCGCTGCGTCGACCAATTCGCCGAGCTCCACCGGTGTGAACGCGTCCACCTCCACCAGATCGCCCTGCGCCAGGGCACGCAGTGTCACCAACAGCCCCTGCAACCGGGCGTGTTCATCGCGGAGATCCGCCAGCACCTCGGCACGTTCGTCCGGGGCGAGGTCCGGATGGGCGGACAGGATCTCCAGATTGGTCTGCATGCTCATCAGCGGCGTACGCAACTCGTGTGAGGCCGCCGCCGAGAACGACCGGGCGGTCGCCAGCGCCTCACCGGTGCGGGCCGCCTGCTCGTCGTAGCGGGTCAGGATCGTCTGGAGGGTACGGGCCAGCTCATCGACCTCCGTGACATATGACGGCCGGTGCTCAAGACGGGCCTCGCTGACCCGTGGATCGAGTCCGCTGGCCTGCCGCCGCAGCCTGCGCAGCGAGCGGGTCGCCCGCTGCGCGATCAGCAGCGCGACCAGCGCCGAGACCGGCGCCGCGATCAGCGCGGTGAGCAGGATCCGGCCGCGTACCGCGTCCACACCGTTCTGTGCCACCGACGCGGGGGAGAACACCCACAGTGCGTCCCCCGGCTGCCCGCCGGTGACCGGCAGTTGGAACGCGCGCCACGCCCGGCCGTTGTCCCGTACGGTGACCGGGTTCGGCGTCCGCGCGGGCAACGCGACGCTGTCATCCGGCTGCGGACCGCCCTCCGCGATCGGCGTGCCGTCCGGCCCGCCGACCACCCGCACTCCCACGTCCAACGCGTTCGCGAACAGCCGGTGTTCGCCCTTGCGCTCCTGCTGGTAGCGCCCGGCGCGGTCGACCCGGATCAGGTTGCGGGCCATCGGCAGCACGATGGCCGCCCGGTCCCTCAGATGTGAATCCTGCGCGGAGTGCACATCGATGGTCACCAGCCGCAGCAGCAGCGCCGCCGACGCCAGCACCAGCAGCGGTACGGTCACGCCCACCGCGATGGCGATCCGGGTGGACAGCCCCATTCCCGCGCGTCGCCCACCACCACCCGCAAAGGAGGAGCTTCGCTCCGCTGTCATGACGCGTCCCGCCGTAGTACGAACCCGACCCCGCGCACGGTGTGGATCAACCGGGGGCGTCCTTGTGCCTCCAGCTTCCGCCGCAGGTAACTGACGAAGGTGTCGACGGCATCGGTACGGACGTCGAAGTCGTATCCCCAGACCCGGTCCAGCAGTTGGTCCCGGCTGAGGACCACACCCGCGTTGCGCGCCAGCACTTCGAGGAGTTCGAACTCCCGCCGGGTGAGGCGGACCGGCGCGCCCTCGTACCGCACCTCGCGCGCGGCGGGATCGAGCACCAGATCCCCGACCCGGACGGTGTCGGTGGGCGACGGCGGGCGGCGGCGCAGCAGGGCCTGCAGCCGAAGCAGCAGCTCCTGGAGTGCGAACGGCTTGACCAGGTAGTCGTCGGCCCCGGCCTGCAGCCCGGCCACCCGGTCCTTGACCTCGTCCAGCGCGGACAGCATCAGGACGGGCGTGTCGTCTCCCATGGCGCGCAGTTGACGGCACACCTCGGTGCCGCCGATGCCCGGCATGGAGACATCCAGCACGATGACGTCGGCCGGGGCCGCCTGCAACTGTGCGAGGGCGGCCTCCCCGCTTTCCGCGAGGGTGACCGCGTACCCGCTCAGGCGCAGCCCGCGTCCGAGCGAGCGGAGGATCGCGGCGTCGTCATCGACGACCAGTACCCGGCCCACAGGTCAGCCTCCGGCCTTTATGCGGCGTATGAACGCGGACAGGTGGGTGCGGTTGGTGGTGACGATCGCGTCGGGTGCGTCACTTTCTCGCAGGTGTATTCGACCGGCGTAAATGCGCACCTCCACACAGTTGTTGCCCTCCGATCCGCCGGAGAACGAGGATCTTTGCCAGATTACTGAGGTGGACACGGCTAAAGTTCCCCTTCGATGCGGCGGATGAGGTCACGAGAGGCGCCCGGCATGAGGGCCGAGCTCTCGATCCTATCCAGCAGTTCGCGGAACTTCGTCAGCCGGGATTCCGCGTCCAGGAAATTGGAGCTGTCCATGGTGTCTATCTGTACCGTGTCCAGCTGTGAAACGCGGCCACCCGCGTAGAGCATGGAGTATCCGGCACCGGCGAAGCCCTCGACGTCGAACGGGATGATCCGCACGCTGACGTTGTCCCGCTCCGACAGCTCCAAGATGTGTGCGAGCTGTGCACGAGCCTCTACCGCCCCGCCCACCCTGAGCCGCAACGCGGCCTCGTGGATAACGGCGTTGAAGGTGCCCGTCGTTAGGACCGTTTTGCGACGCGCGCGGAATTCGACCCATGTGTCGAGCCGGTGTGCTGGCAGATTCGGGTTCACGTACGAGAAAGCGGCCCGCATGTGGCCCTCGGTCTGCAGGAGGCCAGGGATATGGATGACCTCCAGTGCGCGTAGGTAAGCCGCGTGGTGTTCCATCTCGGCGAGGTCGAGCGATACCGGGGAGAGCGTGCCCCGAAACTCCTCCCACCACCCCTTGCCGCGCTCATTGGCCATATCGACCAGCGCGTCGACGTACGGCAGGTTGTCGCATGCGTAGTGGCCGGCCAGCCGCCGGATCCGTTCCTCGCTGATGCCGCTGCGCCCGGACTCGACATGGCTCATCTGGATCGGATTGGAATTCAGGTAGGCGGCGGCGTCCCGCGCCGTGATCCCGGCGCGCTCGCGCATCTTGCGTAGCTCGGCACCCAGTCGTACCTGGCGCGCCGTGGGGTTGCTCCTGGGTGGCATGCGGCCCTTTCCTCGCGACTACCGAGCGACGCGAGCCACACGGCACGCGCTGCGGTGTTGGTGGCACCCTCAACGGCTCAAGTGCTCCGCACAGGACTGCCCCCTACTCTCTGTGCGGAGTCCGTAACGCAGAGGTGTCACCGCTGATAACTGCCGGACCCTGCCGGTGAGTTACGCCCGGCCGCGCAGGTCACACCATGGGGTTGTCCCGCTGACCTGGTGCGACGAGATGCGGGCGGTGGCGATGCGGCGGAGGATGAGTTCGTGAGCGCGGCACTGCGGCACCCGGGCGGGGTCCGGCTGCTGCCCGGACTGACCCGGTCGATGGCCAGGTCTGGGCGCTCCGAGCGGCCGGAGGCGGAGCGTGGCGTGCTGGCGCGGGGCAGCGTCTTCTTCGCCTTCGCCCCCTGGATCGTCTTCGACGTGGTCGCCGGGCCCAGCACCTGGAAGCTCGCGGCGGTGGCGGCGCTCATCTGCGCTGTCGTCCTGAACGTCCCGGACCTGATGCGGGGTGCCCCCAAGATCCTGGACGTGGTGGGAATCGTCTTCTTCCTGGTGATATCGGTGCTGGGATTGACCTTGCAGCGACATGACCTGATCTGGCTGGAGACCTATGCGCAGACGCTGGCCAGTGGAGCGATCGCGGTGGTGGCGCTGGGTTCGCTGGCCTTCGTACCGTTCACCGAGCAGTACGCCAGGGTGTCCGCGCCCCCGGAGGTCTGGGAATCCCCCGCCTTCAGACGCACCAACCGGCTGTTGACGGCGATGTGGGGGCTGGTCTTCGCGGTCATCGCGATCCTCGGGCTGGTCGCGCTGCACGTGCGCACCGGAACCGACTGGCTCAACTGGATCGTCCCGGTCGCCCTGCTGGCGGTCGCCGTACGGATCACGCGCTGGTACCCGCAATACGTTCGGCGCAAGACGCGTCCCCCTGGTGACTGACCGCTACTCCTCGAACCAGCCGCGTACGGTGTCCAGTTCGCTCAGATCCCAGGACGGCTTGCGGTCCTTGTCGACCAGTGCCGCTCGCACGCCCTCGGCGAAGTCTTGCGTGCCCGCCATCCGGCAGGCCGTACGCAGCTCCAGATCAAGGCAGTCCGCCAAGGACGCGTCCGGGTCCGCACCGCGCCGCAGCAGTTCGAACGTCACATGAAGACTGGACGGCGACGCATGCCGCAGTTCCGTCAGCGTCTCCTCCGCCCAGTCGCCGCCCTCGGCGGTCAGCCGCTCGAAGAGCTCGGTCAGGCTGTCGGCCGCGAAGCAGCGGTCGATGACCTCGCGGTCGCCGGCGAGTTCGGACGCGGGCGGCTCGGCGGCACGGTGTGCGAGCACCTCGGCGATCCCCTCGCCGCCCGCGGCGGTCAACTCCCGCTCCAGTGCGGCGAGATCGCTGGAGTGCACATAGTGCGTGGCCAGACCGCACTCGACCGCCGCCGCACCGGAGATCCGGCGCCCGGTCAGCCCGAGGTACCAGCCGATCCGGCCGCGCAACCGGGGCAGGAAGTAGCCGGCGCCGATGTCCGGGAAGAACCCGATCGCGGTCTCCGGCATCGCCAGCCCGGCCCGTTCCGTCACCACCCGCGCCGAGCCGTGCACCGAGATCCCCAGACCGCCGCCCAGCGCGTAACCGTCGATCAGTGCGACGTACGGCTTCGGGTAGGCGGCGACAGCGGCGTTGAGCCCGTACTCGGCGGAGAAGTACTCGTACACCGCCGCCTGGTCACCGCGCAGTCCGGCCTCGCGCACCGCCCTTATGTCGCCGCCCGAGCAGAACGCCTTGGGCGAGGTGCTGCGCACCACCACCGCGCGTACCGCGTCATCCTCGCGCCACATGTCGAGCGCGGCCCTCATCTGTTGGACCATGCGCAGGTCGAGCGCGTTGAGCGCGCTGGGCCGGTCCAGGATCAGCGTCCCGGTACCGCCGCTGACGGCCGTCTTCACGGTCTCCACGGGGACGTGCATGGTGCGGCCGCTCCTGTTCTTCACGGGGCCGGGCGGACGCGGATCACTGTACGGCTCGCCCGGCCCCGCTCCGTATCCGGTCTGCCGTCCGACCGGCCGTGCGCGGCGCCCCAACCGCTGAACGGGGTAACCGCGGCAGCCGCGGACTGGCGGTCCTCTGCGGCGTGGAGGGGATTTACGTCTAGCGTTTCCGTCAGCCGCCAATCGGACATTGCGCAAGTAAAGCGACGTAACGGGAGCGAGTATGCGGATCGGTTTGACAGTGACATCGTTCAGCTGGCCCGGCGGACCCGGGGCCATCGGCCCGACCGTCGCGCGCATCGCGCGCGACGCCGACGAGGCGGGACTGGCGAGCCTGTGGGTCATGGACCACTTCTGGCAGATCCCGATGAACGGGTCCGAGGACGAGCCGATGCTGGAGTCGTACACAACGCTGGCGTTCGCCGCCGCGCACACCCGGCGCATCCGGCTCGGCACGCTGGTCACCGCAGTGGTCTACCGGTACCCCGGGGTGCTGCTGAAGACCGTGACCACGCTTGACGTGCTGTCCGGGGGCCGTGCCTGGCTGGGCGTCGGTGCGGGGTGGAACGACGCGGAGGCGGCCGGGCTCGGCATTCCGTTCCCGCCGGTCGCGGAGCGGTTCGAGCGGCTGGAGGAGACGCTGCGGATCGTACGGCAGGCGTGGTCGGGCGAAACCCGGCCGATCCACGGGCGGCACTACACCCTTGAGCGGCCGCTCAACTCGCCCGCCCCGCTGACCAGCCCGCGTCCGCCGATCCTGGTGGGCGGCTCGGGCGAACGCAAGACGCTGCGGCTGGTGGCGAAGTACGCGGACGCCTGCAACCTCTTCGACACCCCGGAGATCACCCGCAAACTGGACGTCCTGCGCGAGCACTGCGAGCGCGAGGGACGGCCCTACGGCGAGATCGAGAAGACCGTGGCCGCCGTTCTGCCGCTCACCGGCCCCGGCGGCTCGGTCGACCAGGCCGCCGACCGCTGCGAGGAGTTGGCGACCCACGGCATCGAACACGTCATCCTCAACCTGCCCGGCGTCCACGACCCGCACGTGATGGAACGCGTGGCGGAACTCGTCGCCCGGGTGGGCAAGGTGATCCCGGCCGGGCGGTCGCTGGCCTAGGCGGGGGTGCGGCGCCGAACCCACCGCACCCCCACGTCACTCCTCGCCGCGCGCCAAGCGCAGTGTCATGAACCGGGTTCGCCGCCGCCTCCACATGCAGCGTGACCTGCTCCCCGACCGCCACCGGCGAACCGATCCGCACCCACTGGTTGCGCGGATTGAGGCCCTTCACCGGCGAGCCGTCCGGCCGGTAGACCAACCCCTCGCACTGGAAGCCCGGCATGTTCTCGTCGAAGCCCAGGTCCAGCAGCGCCTCCACGGTTCGCCCCGCCCACTCCTGCGGTACGGTCCCGTGGACCGTCAGCCAACTGGTGCCCCACGGCACGCGGTCGTGTTGGGCGGTGGGGGAGCGAACCGCCCGGCGAGCGGTACCGACGCGGTGTTGAACGGCAGATCGGGGTCGTACCGCGGATCCCACGCCTTGAGGCTGCGCCAGACCACCCCGGGCGGGGGCGTGCCGGAGGGCAGTGAGTCGGGGAACCAGTACGAGGCGCAGGGCTGGAGCGTGGCGTCGGCGGTGACCGCGGCGGCCGTGCCCGTCGGCAGGGCGAGCGCCGCCGTCGCCGCGGCCCCGGCCAGCAGGACCGTGCGGCGGGGTATCGGATGCCGGTTCATCGGTGTGCCCCCTTGGGGTGTGCGGTGTGGACGGTGTCCGGTGCGGTGACGACCTCGGTGATGCCGCGGGACGCCAAGTGGCCAGCGTCCTGTGCCAGTTCGGCCAGTACGGTGGTGGGGCGCGCGCCCTGAGCGGCCAGCCGCATCCATGCCTCGAAGAACTCCCCGCCCGGCGCGCACCCGGCCCGGGCGGGCTCGCCGTGCGCCTCGCCCACGTCGATCATCAGGGCGGTGGTGCGCGGCGGCGGCCGGTGCTCACGGCCGCGCCACTCCCGTACGATCCGGGCGATCGCCTGCCCCGCGGGCTTGACCTCGCGGTCGTTGGTGAGCAGACCCAGGCCGTACTCCAGCTCGGGGAAGTCGGCCAGCGCCCGGTCGACGTCGTGCGAGCACCACCAGGTCACGCCCCACACGTCCGGGCAGTCCAGCGCGCCCGCGACGGTGGCCTCGGTGAAGGCGGCGGCCTGCTCCGGCGGGATGTGCGGTGCGGGGGCGCCGACTTCCTGGAGCCAGACCGGACGGTCCGGGCGGTCGGCCCAGGCCTTGGAGAGCTCGATGAGGTAGGCGGCGTGCTGTTCGGTGGCGGTGCCGGTGGCGCCGTGCCGCTGTGCGGTCCCGTTGAAGACCCAGGAATGCACGGCGGTCATCGCGCCGAGCTGAGCCGAGTGCGCCGGGGTGAACGGATGGCCGTCGTGGTACCAGGCGGCGTCGTAGCTGGCGTGCAGATGACAGCGGCCGGGGGCGCCCTGCTCGCAGGCGGCGAGCATCCGCCGCAGCCAGTCGGCCGCCTGCCGGTGCGTCACCGGGTCGGGGTCCGGGTGCGGTGCGGCGGAGAACTGGTTGATCTCGTTGCCGACGGTCATCCCCAGGAAGTTGGGCCGGTCCGCGAGGGCCTCGGCCAGCGCGCGCAGATACCCGGCCTGACCCTCGGCCACCGACGGGTCGGTGAACAGATTGCGACGGTGCCAGGTCGTGGTCCACGACGGGATGAAGTCGAAGCTGGACAAGTGTCCTTGCAGCCCGTCGACATTGACGTCGAGTCCGCGCTCGGCCGCCGCGTCGACCAGCCGCACCAGCTGTTCCACGGCGCGCGGCCTGATCAGTGTGCGGTTGGGCTGGAAGACCGGCCACAGCGGGAAGACCCGGATGTGGTCGAGGCCGAGGGCCGCGATCGAGTCGAGGTCGGCGCGGACCTCGTCGAGGTCGAAGTCCAGCCAGTGGTGGAACCAGCCGTGCGTGGGCGTGTAGTTGACGCCGAAGCGCAGTGCGGTCATGCGGGGGGTTCCTCTTCGGTTCGTGTTGGTGGCGGTGGGTGTCAGCCCTTGACTGCTCCCTCGCCGACACCGCGGATGAAGTACCGCTGGAGGCAGGCGAACAACACGATCAGCGGTGCGACGGCGATGATCGTCCCGGCCGCGACCAGCCGCTGGTTGTTGGAGAACGTGCCGTGCAGATAGTTCAGGCCGACCGTGAGCGTGAACTTCGAGGAGTCGGAGAGCACGATCAGCGGCCAGAGGAAGTCATCCCACGACCCCATGAAGGAGAAGATCGCGACCACCGCCAGTGTGCCCTTGACCGAGGGCAGCGCGACGCGGGTGAACCGCTGCCAGACGTTCGCGCCGTCGATGATCGCGGCCTCCTCGGTCTCGTACGGCAGATGACCGAAGGTGTTCCGCATCAGCAGCACGTTCATCGCGCCGACACAGCCCGGCAGCACCACCGCGATCAGTGTGTTGTTCAGGTTGAACTGGCGCATCAGGGTGAACTGCGCGATGACGATGCTCTCCAGGGGCACCAGCAGCGCCAGGACGAAGGCGAGCGCGGCGGTCCCGCGGCCCCGGAAACGCAGCCGGGACAGCGCGTAGCCGGCGAGCGAGGCGCCGACCAGATTGGTCACCACGTTGGTCACGGCGACCGTGAGCGAGTTCAGCGCGTAGTCCCACACCGGGATGATGTCCGCAACGCCCGCGTAGTTGCCCAGCGTTGGATGCCGTGGCAGCAGACGTGGCGGAAACGTGTAGATGTCCTCGGTCCTGCCCTTGAGCGAGGTGGACAGCTGCCACAGGAACGGGCCGACGGTGATCACCAGCACCGCGAGCAGCAGTACGTAGCGCAGGGCGCGCCCCCAGATCCCGGATGGCCTCACCGCTCCTCCTCCCCGCGGCCGGCGCGGAGCACCAGCAGCATCAGCGCGAGCGTGATGACGAAGACGACGAATGGCGGTCACGAAGGTGCACCCGGCGAGCGGGCAGAGTCAATACTTCCGTCATGAACTAATGCGCTTTAGTATTTTCTCGCTCAAGCGCTTTAGTACCGTCCGGCCGACCGCACACCGACGAAGGTCCGCCGGACCGGACGCAGTTCGCAACGAGATCGAGAGGCCCGCCATGCGTCGACCTGCCCGACGACCCACGATGAAGGACATCGCACGCCGGGCGGGTGTCTCCGAGAGCGCGGTGTCGTTCGCGCTCAACGACCGGCCGGGTGTCTCACCGGCCACCCGGGACCGGGTACGGCGGGTCGCGGAGCAACTGGGCTGGCAGCCGAGCGCGGCGGCGCGCGCGCTGTCCGGTGAGGGCTCCGCCACCGTCGGTCTGGTACTGGCCCGGCCCGCGCGGACCCTCGGGGTGGAGTCGTTCTTCCTGCGGCTGGTCTCCAGCGTTCAGGAGGTCCTCGCCGAGCGCCGACTCGGCCTGTTGTTCCAGGTGGTTGAGGACGTGGCCGCCGAATGCGAGGTCTACCGCCGCTGGTGGGCCGAGCACCGGGTGGACGGTCTGCTCGTGGTCGACCCGCGCCACGACGACCCCCGGCCGGAACTACTGGACTCCCTCGGCCTGCCCGCGGTCATCATCGGCGGCCTGGAAACCGGGCCGACGGACACCGCGGTCGACTACGCCGCCATATCCCAACTGCGCACCGACGACGCCGGAGCCATGGCGTCCATCGTCGACCACCTGCACCAACTCGGCCACCGCCGCATCGTGCACATCGCGGGGCTGCCCGAACTCGCCCACACACAGCGGCGAACGCGCTCGCTGCGCACGGCGGCGGCAGCTCGCGGACTGACCGAGGTGAGCTCGGTCAGCACCGACTACTCCGACACCGAGGGCGCCGCGGCCACCCGCGCGGTACTGGCGTGGGGGCGTCCGCCCACCGCGATCGTCTACGACAATGACGTGATGGCGGTCGCCGGTCTGGCGGTCGCCGCCGAACGGGGACTGGCGGTGCCGGGTGATCTCGCCATCGTGGCCTGGGACGACTCGGTACTGTGCCGCAGCACGCACCCGGGCCTGACCGCCCTGGTCCGGGACACCAGCGCGTTCGGCCGCCAGGCCGCGGGAGCACTGCTCGCCCTGCTCGACGGCGGAGCGGCGGTACATGTCCTCGACGAACGCCCGCAATTGGCCCCCCGCGGCAGCACACTCGCCGAACCGCGCTAGCGCGCGTTCGGCGGCCTATTGGGCCGGGGTGCGTTCCGTTTCGCCGCCGGTCCGCGCCGTTGCGGTACGGCACGGCTCGCGGCTGTGCGGGGCCGGCACCGCCCAGGTTCGGGGCCGATGTCGTCGCTCACGGAAACCGCCTCCCGCCGATTCTCCCCTGCTTTCGCGCCCCGACGGCCGGACGAAAGTCCTCCGTGCGGCGGGTCGTAAGCCCCTGGCTCGCGTCGACTGACCCACATGACCGGAATTCCCCAATAAATGGCAAAATTCCGGAACCAACTACATACCCTTTGCTACCTGGATCGTTGGGCAGTGCCCCGAGCCTGATGTGTCGCATGTTCGCTGTCGGGGCTCGTTCTCAACGTTCTTGGAGGCAACACACCATGAAGTCCCTTACGTCGTCGTCGGCCGTTCGCGGCGCCTGGGTGCTGGTCGGTAGCGCTGCGGCCCTGCTGTTCGCGGCGGGCGGCGCCTCCGCTGCCTCGTCGGCGGGCAGCGCCGAGCACCACCACGGAAAGCACATCGCCAAGGGGCATGAGGCCCGGATCAGCCGCCACCACGACGGCCGTCACATCCGCCACGTTCGCCGTATGCACCTCCGCCGCCACACCACCCACCACACCGGTGTGATGCGGATGCGCCACGACAGGATTGCCGCCCACCGCGACACGCACATCAAGCGATGACACCCGGTCGGATACGGGCTGAGCCGAGCCGCGCGGCGCCTCACCTGGCACCGCGCGGCTTCGTGTGTCAACGCGTGGAAGCCGCTCAGCGGAAGATGCCGGTGTGGCCCAGCGAGTACCGGCCGGGCTGCGGATACACGCACAGGCCGTGTGGGCCGTGGCCGACCCGGATCCGGTCGATGAGCTTCCCGGTGCGGGTGTCGATCTTGTACACCTCGGAGTTGTAACGCCCGGACAACCACAGGGTGTTGCCGTCCGTCGAGACACCGCCCATGTCGGGACTGCCGCCGCCCGGCAGCCACCACTTCTGCACCAACTTGCCGGTGCTGAACTCCAGTACCGATATGGAACCCTCGCCGCGGTTGGAGACGTACAGGTACTTCGAGTCACGGCTGACGTAGGTGCCGTGGGCACCCTTGCCGGTCTTCAGCAGCGTGGGCTCGGCGAAGCTGTCGCCGTTGAGCACCCACACCCCGTCCGCGGTCATGTCCGCGATGTAGAAGGTCTTTCCGTCCGGCGAGATCTTCACGTCCTGCGGCATCGAGCCCTCGTAGGCCAGCCGCTGCTGGCCCACCACTTTCATCGCGGCGGTGTCGACCTTCAGGAGTTCGCCGGAGAACTCGCACGAGACGACGAAGTACCGGCCGTCCGGCGAGAAGTCGGCGTGGTTCACTCCGCCGCAGGAGACGGGTACGGCCTTGTCGACGGCCATGGTGTGCGCGTCCCGGAAGACCAGTTGCCGGTCCTGGGAAGCCATCACCACCGCGTGCTTGCCGTCCGGTGTGAAGTAGAGGTTGTACGGGTCGTGTACGTCGACCGGCTTGCCCACGTTGCCGGTCGCCGGATCGATCGGGGTGAGGGAGTTGCTCAGATCGTTGTTGACCCAGAGCGTCTTGAGGTCCCAGGAGGGGACGACGTGCTGCGGCTGGATGCCCACCGGGATCGTCCGGATCACCTTGTCGGTGGCCGGATCGATGATCGACACCGTGTTGGATATCGTGTTCGGTACGTAGATCAGGTTCGGGAAGTTACGCACGGCAGGGGAAAGTGCCCCCGGCCGGTCGGCCGCGTAGAGATCGTGTGGGTCAAGTGGCGGCGGCATGCCCGGCAGTCCGGCGTAGACGACGCCCATGGTGCCCGCACCGGTCGAAGTCGAACTCCGGGCGCGCGACGGGGTGCTGTGCCGTGTGGCGGAAGACGAGCAGCCAACGGCGACGAGCACGCACACGACCGCCAGCAGCGCCGTGTGGAACGGGGTACGGGGTATGGCACGCATCAGGTCAGCAACTCCGAGGTGGTCACCGCGCGCAGACCGCGCTGCTTGAGTCCGTCGAGGAGTGCGGGCAGCGCTTCGACCGTGCCCGCGTGCCCGAAGTGCAGGCTCACCACCGACCCGTGCCGCGCCTGGTCCAGAACGGTACGGCGTACCGCGTCGGCGCCGGGGTCGGTGTAGTCAAGGGAGTCCACGTCGTAGGACAGGACATGGCGGTATCCGGCTGCGCCGGCCAACCGCTGGACGAGCGGCGTCGCGTACTGGGTCTGCGACGGCCGGAACCAGCGGCCGATGTCACCGGTCAGCTTGCGTAGCCGGTCGGCGCATTGGGTGATCTCGGCCGACGCCTGGTCCGCGGGCATGGCCGAGATGCCACGATGGTTCTGGGTGTGGTTGCCCAGTTCATGGCCGCCGTCCAGTACTCGACGGGCCATCTGCGGGTAGGAGTCGAGCCAACTGCCGACCGCCAGTACGGTGACCCGGGCTCCTGCCCGCTCGGCCTCGCCCAACAGCGTTTCGGCCAGCTTCGGTTCGCCCTGGCCGTGGAAGGTGAGCGCCACCATCCCACGATCGCGGGGGCCGTGGGTGATCTGCCCCGGCAGTCCCGCGGGCAGCGGCGCTGGGCCGCCGCCCGAGACGGCCGGAGAACGCGAGACGGAGGCGCCGGAGGGCGCCGCCGACCGGGGGGATGACGAATTCGGCCCACTGCCCGCACATCCGGCGGTCAATGCACCGGCGGCCGCGGTCTGCATCGCGGCTCGCAGAACACTGCGGCGATCGATGGACATCACTGGAACCCTAGAGGCTCAACGGTGCGGAATGGGTGGATATTGGGGATACCCACCCATTGTGTGCACGCCCCTTCCCTGAGTGTTCACCCAATACCGCCTTCCGCGTGACACCCCGGCTGCGCCTGAGCTCGACCCGGGCGACGGTCATCGGGCCGCGCCCCGTTCGGGGCTGCCGCTTCCCGCAGGGGGCCTGCGCGCCGTCGCGGCGGCAAGCTGTGCCCGTTGCCCGAGCCGCGGATCTCGCTGGCTGATCGCGTGAGGTTGCGCCCGCTTCGGTGCGGCGGATCCCTGTCGCGGGTCTGCGTGCGTTCGCGGCGGCGCTCTCTCTCCACGCCGAGCGTCGCGGTCCGCCGGGGACTCGCGGTGGCTCGTGCCCCGCTGCGGCACCGCCGGTCCCCGGCGGGCCTGCGCGTCGCCGCGGCGGCAAGTTGTGTCCGCCGTCCGGGCCGCGGGTCTCGACGGCTGGTCGCGGTGGGCTCGTGCCCGCTGCGGCACCGCCGGTCCCCGCCGCGGGCCTGCGCGCCGTCGCGGCCGCACTCCCCTCCGCCGCCGTGGCGCGTAACCGCGACGGTGGTGACCGGCGGTCACGCGATCGCGCGGCCCCTCGAATTCCGTCGGCCTTCCGGGCAGGGGCCGTGTCGCGGGGGCTTTGGGGGCGCAGCCCCCGAAACCTCATAGCCACCGGGCCAGCAGCGGGCCCCGGGGACTCGGGGGGCGTACCCCCGGGGATTGGTGACCCCAAGCGGGAGGCGTCACCGCACAAGTTTTCGCAAAGACGGCCTGTCATGCCAATGACAGGCGGTACCGTCCGGCCCGTGCTGTCACTCGCGCGGAGATCCCGCATCCAGTCCATAACGGTCGTGGCGGTCATCGTCACCGCCCTGGTGGCCGTGTTCACCGCACCGGCCATGGCGCGCGGCGGCCATTCGCCCGGTGGCCGTCCCCGATCGGGCCCGACGCAGCCCGTCTACTCGTACGCCAACGCCGTACGGGAATCCGTCTGGGTCGACACCGGCCTCGACGGCGAAGGCAACGGCAAGCGGGACCGGGTGGCCGCCGACATCATCCGGCCCCGCGAACCCGCCACGGCCGGACGGAAGGTCCCGGTCATCATGGACGCCAGCCCGTACTACTCCTGCTGCGGGCGCGGCAACGAGAGCCAGGTCAAGACCTACGACAAGAACGGGAAGCCGGTCCAGTTCCCGCTCTACTACGACAACTACTTCGTACCGCGCGGCTATGCCGTCGTCCTGGTCGACCTGGCGGGCACCAACCGCTCCGACGGCTGTGTGGACGTCGGCGGCCAGTCCGACGTCACCTCCGCCAAGGCCGTCATCGACTGGCTGAACGGCCGCGCCAAGGGCTACAGCTCACGCACCGGAAACCAAACCGTACGGGCGAGTTGGGCCGACGGGTCCGTCGGCATGATCGGCAAGAGCTGGGACGGCACCATCGCCAACGGGGTGGCCGCCACCGGAGTCGACGGCCTGAAGACCGTGGTGCCGATCAGCGCCATCAGCTCCTGGTACGACTACTACTTCGCGCAGGGCGCGGCCCTCTACGACGGCGGCCCCGACGTCCTGGCCGGTGACGTCGAGAGCTCCTCGGCACAGGCGAACTGCACCGCCGAACAGCAGCGACTGCGTGACGGTGCCCCACGCGACGGCGACTGGACGACCGCCTGGCAGCAGCGCGACTACGTGCCCAGTGCCGCCAAGGTGAAGGCCAGCGTCTTCCTGGTGCACGGCATGGAGGACCTCAACGTCCGCACCAAGCACTTCGGCCAGTGGTGGGACGCGCTCGCCGCGCATGGCGTGCAGCGCAAGATCTGGCTCTCCCAGACCGGGCACGTCGACCCGTTCGACTACCGGCGATCCGCCTGGGTGGACACCCTGCACCAGTGGTTCGACCACTATCTGATGGGCGTCGACAACGGCATCGACCGAGCCCCCATGGCCGACATCGAGCGTACCCCGGACCACTGGACCACCGACTCCGTCTGGCCCGCCCCCGGCACCTCGGCCACCAGGGTCCAGCTGGATCCGGGCAGCACCGCCGGTCTGGGCACCCTCGGACCGCTGCCGCCCGCGGCCGGCAGCACCGAGACGTACACCGACGACCCGTCGCAGAGCGAGACCGACTGGTCGGCGCAGGTCGACCAGGCCACCAAGGACAAGGTCTCGTTCACCACCGGTGCGCTCAAGCACGACCTGCGGCTGTCCGGCAGCGGTACGGTGACGCTCACCGCGACCCCCTCCACCAGCAGTGCGCATCTGTCCGCCGTCCTGGTCGACCTCGGCCCGGCCACCATCCGGAACTACAACGGCAGCGGCGAGGGCATCACCACCCTCCAGACCAAGTCCTGCTGGGGCGAGAGCACTTCGGGCGACAGCGCCTGCTTCCACGACACCGCGGCGGACACAGGACACGTCGACTACACGGTGTTCAGCCGCGGCTGGGCCGACCTCGGCCACTACTCCCCGTCGCTGCACGGCGTTCCGCTCACCCCGGGCAAGCCCTACACGATCACGCTGCGGCTGGCCGCCAGTGACCATGTCGTCCCGGCCGGGCACCGGCTGGCGTTGATCGTCGCCGGTACGGACAACGGGCTGATCGTCGCGCCGGACACCACTCCGGCCATCAGCGTCGACCTCGCCCACTCCCGCGCAGACCTCCCGCTGGTCGGCGGATACCCGGCGCTGATCCGGGCGGTCGGCCCCGGCGCGGTGACACATCCGGCGGGCCGGACGCTGTCCGGGGTGCGGGGGGCTCCTCGGGCGGCGCGACTGCCGTAGTGCCCTGTCCACTCCGCGGGGGGTGCCGGCGTTCGGCACCGCCGGGCTCCCCGCGGGGGATCGCTCGTCGTTGCGGCGGAGAGTCGTTGCCGCCGCAACACATTGTTTCCGCCGCGGCGGCGGGCAGCCGCGACGACGGAGACCGGCGGTGCCGAACCCGCCGCAACCCGTGCCCCCAGGGATCCGCGAGGTATGCTGGCGCGCATGCTCGCGCTCGTACGCCGTCGCCACGTGGACTTCGTCCGCGTTACGAGCATGTCCTGTCGCCGCAGCGGCTGATCCCACCCTTCCTCTTCACCTTCAGCCCTTCTCCGGCTCCGCGATCCCGCCGTACCCCGGCCCGCTCGCGGCGTACCCGGCCACCGCCGGGGCGTGCCCGGACCTCACACTGCGGACACCACCCATGACGCATCAGCTTCCGGTCATCGACCTTTCCGCCGCCTCCCGCGGTCCCGCCGAGCGCGCCAGGCTGCACACCGAACTGCACTCGGCCGCCCATGACGTCGGCTTCTTCCAACTCGTCGGCCATGGCGTCACGCCCGCCGAGACCGCCGCACTGACCTCCGTGGTGCGGGCGTTCTTCGCCCTCCCGGACAGCGAGCGGTTCGCCATCTCCAACCTCAACTCGCCGCACTTCCGCGGCTATACGCGCATCGGTGACGAGCGCACCGGCGGCAGCCCCGACTGGCGCGACCAACTCGACATCGGCGCCGAGCGGAGCGCGCGCATACCCGGCCCGGACGAGCCCGCGTACTGGTGGCTGGAGGGTCCGAACCAGTGGCCCACCGCCCTGCCCGAGCTGCGCACCACCGCGCTGGGCTGGATCGATCGGCTGAGCACGGTCGCGGGCAGGCTGCTGAGGGAACTCCTCGCCGCCATCGGCGCCCCAGAGGACTTCTACGACGAGGCCTTCGCCGGTCACCCCCATCTGCATCTGAAGGTGGTGCGCTACCCGGGACGCGCCCCCGACGGCGCCGACCAGGGCGTCGGCGCGCACAAGGACTACGGGTTCCTCACCCTGCTGCTGCAGGACGACATCGGCGGTCTGCAGGTAGAGCGCGAGGACGGCGCGTTCCATGACGTGCCGCCGCTGTCCGGCGCGTTCGTGGTGAACCTCGGCGAACTGCTGGAGGTCGCCACCAACGGCTACCTGAAGGCCACCAACCACCGAGTGGTCAGCCCGGCCGCCGCCCGGGAGCGGTTCTCCGTGCCGTTCTTCTACAATCCGCGGCTGGACGCCCGCATCGAGCCGCTGCCGTTCCCGCACGCCGACCGCGCACCGGGAGCGACCCAGGACCCGGCCAATCCGCTGTTCGCCGAGTACGGCCGCAACGAGCTCAAGGGCTGGTTGCGCGCGCACCCCGGTGTCGCCCGCCGCCACCACGCCGCTCTGGTCGCCCCCGCGACGGCGTAACCCCGGCTCGCGCGGACGCCGGAACTGGGAGACCTTGGGTACTGGATCGAATACGGACAGTGCCCGCGGCGCGGCGGGACGGCGGAGGAGAAAGCGATATGTCGATCATCGCCCTGTTCGGAGCCACCGGCACCATCGGCGGCCGGATACTGCGCGAGGCGCTCAGCCGCGGGCACGAGATAACCGCCGTCGTCCGCGACCCCGGCAAGCTCGCGCTGGAACATCCCCGACTCGCGGTCACCAAGGGTGATGTGCTGGACCCGACGACGGTGGCCGCGGCGGCCAAGGGCAAGGACGCGGTGGTGAGTGCGGTCGGCGGTGGCAGCGGCAACGGTCCGGGCCATATCGCCACCATCAGGCCCGCCGCCGAGTCGCTGGTCGGCGGACTGCGCACGCTCGGCACACAGGCGCCGCGGCTGATCGCGGTCGGCGGCGCCGGTTCACTGCGCAGGCCGGACGGCACGCTGGTCTGGGACGAGCCCGGGATACCCGCGTTCCTGCTGCAGATCATGCACGCGCACGGCGAGGCGCTGGACTTCTACCGCACCGTGCGCGATGTGCCGTGGACGAACATCAGTCCCGCCGGGCAGATCGAACCCGGCGAGCGCACCGGCTCCTACCGCACCGCCCTCGATGACCTGGTGGTCGACGACAACGGCGACAGCCGTATCTCCGCGGAGGACTTCGCGGTCGCCGTTGTCGACGAGATCGAGAATCCCGAGCACATCGGCGAGCGGTTCGCCGTCGGCTACTGAGCGCCCCGCATCAGGTGGCGGAGCCCGCCGCGGCGCCGGTCCTCAGATCCGGACCCCAGCGGTCAAGGGCCGCCCGCAGGTCAAGCGGACGCAGCCGGTCGGGCTCCTCGGCGCCCGGCCAGTCCTCGCGCGGCACCCGCCACATGATCTCGAACTCGTTGCCGTCCGGGTCCTTGGCGTACAGCGACTTGGAGACCAGGTGGTCCGTCGCGCCGACCAGCGAGCCGCGCTCGGTCAACTTGGCCGCGATCTCGGCGAGTTCGCCGAGCGTGCCGACCTCCCAGGCCAGGTGGTACAGGCCGACATGGCCCTGCTCGGGACCGGGCGCGTTCGCGCCGATGGCGAACAGGCCGAGGTCGTGGTCGTTGAGGGTGTCCTGGGCGCTGAGGAAGGCGGCGCGGCCGGGGATCTCGGTGTCGACCTTGAATCCGAAGACATCGGTGTAGAACTCCACGGCCCGGGTGGTGTCGCGGACGTAGAGCACCGCGTGGTTGAGGCGTCGTACGGGCATGGTGTGCTCCTGGAGGTGCGGGACCGGGCGGGGTGCCGGACCGGTCATCTCCACCGTACGACACGGAAGCTTGAATGTTCAAGAAAATCTTGGGCGGCGCGACGGAGCCCCTGCGCGACAAGGCCGGTACCGCCCCGGCACAATGCACAGCAAAGCTCAGCGAGGCAGAGGAAGCGGAACGGATAGTGACGACAACGTCTATCGGGTCCACCGGCGAGAACGCCACCGGCTCCACCGAGTCCATCGGACGCACGATCGCCGAGGAGCTGGGGGTACGCGAAGGGCAGGTCAAGGCGGCCGTCGACCTGCTGGACGGCGGGGCGACCGTGCCGTTCATCGCGCGCTACCGCAAGGAGGCGACCGGCGCCCTCGATGACGCGCAGCTGCGCACCCTGGAGGAGCGGCTGCGCTACCTGCGGGAGTTGGAGGAGCGCCGCGCCGCCATCCTGGAATCGATCGAGGCACAGGGCAAGCTGGACCACGCGCTCAAGGCGCAGATCCTGGCCGCCGACTCCAAGGCGCGGCTGGAGGACATCTATCTGCCCTACAAGCCCAAGCGGCGCACCAAGGCGCAGATCGCCCGCGAGGCAGGTCTTGAACCGCTGGCCGATCGGCTGCTCGCCGACCCGACCCTCGAACCGCGGGCCACCGCCGCGGAGTTCGTCAACGAGACGGTCGCCGATGCGGCCGCGGCGCTGGACGGCGCCCGCTCGATCCTGGCGGAGCGGTTCGGCGAGGACGCCGACCTGATCGGCGACCTGCGCGAGCGCATGTGGTCGCGGGGGCGGGTCAGCTCCCGTGTCCGGGAGGGCAAAGGCGACAGCAAAGAGGGGCCGGGCGCCAAGTTCGCCGACTACTTCGACTTCGCCGAGCCCTTCGAGAAGCTGCCATCGCACCGCATCCTGGCGATGTTCCGCGGTGAGAAGGAGGAGGTCCTCGACCTCACCCTGGAGCCGGAGGAGCCGCAGGACGGCCCGTCGACCTTCGAGCGGGCCATCGCAGCCCGGTTCGAGATCGCGGACCGCGGCCGCCCGGCCGACGCCTGGCTGCTGGAGACGGTCCGCTGGGCCTGGCGCACCCGCGTCCTGGTCCATCTCGGGATCGACCTGCGTACCCGGCTGCGCACCGCCGCGGAGGACGAGGCGGTCCGGGTCTTCGCCGCCAACCTGCGGGATCTGCTGCTCGCCGCCCCCGCCGGGGCGCGGGCCACGATGGGTCTCGACCCCGGTTTCCGTACCGGTGTGAAGGTCGCCGTCACCGACCCGACCGGCAAGGTCGTCGCCACGGAAACGATCTACCCGCATGTGCCGCAGCGCCGCTGGGACGAGTCGCTGACCACCCTTGCCAAGCTCTGCGCCGCCCACAAGGTCGACCTGGTCGCCATCGGCAACGGCACCGCCTCCCGGGAGACCGACAAGCTCGCCGCCGAACTGATCAAGGCGCACCCGGAGTTGAAGCTCACCAAGGTCGTGGTCTCCGAGGCGGGGGCCTCGGTCTACTCCGCCTCCGCCTACGCCTCCCAGGAACTGCCCGAGCTGGACGTGTCGTTGCGCGGGGCGGTCTCCATCGCCCGGCGGCTGCAGGACCCGCTCGCCGAACTCGTCAAGATCGACCCCAAGTCGATCGGCGTCGGCCAGTACCAGCACGACCTCGCGGAGACGAAGCTGTCCCGCTCGCTGGACGCGGTGGTCGAGGACTGCGTCAACGGTGTCGGAGTCGACCTCAACACCGCCTCCGCGCCGCTGCTGCGCCGGGTGTCCGGCATCACGGCGACCCTCGCCGACAACATCGTCCAACACCGCGACGACAACGGCCCGTTCCGTACCCGCAAGGCGCTCAAAGACGTGGCCAGGCTCGGCCCGAAGGCGTTCGAGCAGTGTGCGGGCTTCCTGCGGATCACCGACGGCGACGACCCGTTGGACGCCTCCGCGGTGCACCCGGAGGCGTACCCGGTGGTGCGCCGCATCGCCTCGGCGGCGGGCGGCGACATCAAGGCGCTGATCGGCGACAGCGGGAAGCTGCGGGAACTGCGGCCGCGGGACTTCGCGGACGAGACCTTCGGTGTGCCGACCGTCACCGACATCCTCGGCGAACTGGAGAAGCCGGGCCGTGACCCGCGCCCGGCGTTCAAGACCGCCACGTACAAGGAGGGCGTCGAGGAGATCAAGGACCTCACGCCGGGGATGCTGCTCGAAGGCGTGGTCACCAACGTCGCCGCCTTCGGTGCCTTCGTCGACATCGGCGTCCACCAGGACGGCCTGGTGCACGTGTCCGCGATGTCCAAGACGTTCGTCAAGGATCCGCGTGATGTCGTCAAGCCCGGCGACGTGGTGCGGGTGAAGGTCCTCGACGTGGACATCCCGCGCAAGCGCATCGGGCTGACGCTGCGGCTGGACGACGAGGCGGGCGCGCCGCGCGGTGAGCGCGAGCCGCGCGAGCCGCGCGAGCAGCGCGGCGGCGGGGGCAAGGGCGGCACCGGCGGTGCGGGCAAGGGCGGTGCGAAGCGGGCGGCGCCGCCCCGGCAGAACCGCGGCCAGAACAGGGGGGACTCGGGTGGTGGCGGTGGCGGCGCGCTCGCCGACGCCCTGCGCCGGGCCGGTCTGGTGAGCGGCGACGGCGGCCCGGGCCGCGGCCGCCGATAGCCGACGACAGGGGCCGGGATGCCAAGGCATCCCGGCCCCTTTTTGGTTGTGGGTTCGGGGGTGAGGCCGCCCCGAAGGCCTGCCGACCCCAGCGGGAGGCGGCCGGTACGAAACCCTTGCGCGCGGTGCCGCAGGTTCCTAACATCGCTGATGTTACATCAGTACTGTCAAAGTGATGGCTGTCGCGGCAGGGGAGCCGGTCCATGGACGAGCCGAGGAATCCCGGTCCGCTGGCCGGAGTCCGGGTTGTGGAGTTGGCCGGAATCGGCCCCGGCCCGTTCGCCGCGATGCTGCTCGCGGACCTCGGCGCCGATGTCGTCCGCGTCGACCGGCCCGGCGGCGCGGCCCTGGGCGTCGACCCCGCACACGACATCACCAACCGCAACAAGCGCTCCGTGGTCGTGGACCTGAAGTCGCCGGCAGGACCCGGTCTCGTCCTCGGCCTGGCGCAGCGCGCCGACATCCTCATCGAGGGCTACCGGCCCGGTGTCGCCGAGCGGTTGGGCGTGGGACCCGAGGAGTGCCTTTCCCGTAACCCCCGCCTGGTCTACGGGCGGATGACCGGCTGGGGCCAGCAGGGACCGCTCGCCAACAGCGCCGGACACGACATCGGCTACATCGCCACCGCCGGGACCCTCGGCATGATCGGCCCCGCCGACGGCCCGCCCGCCGTTCCGGCGAACCTGCTCGGCGACTACGCGGGCGGCTCCCTCTACCTGGTGGTGGGCGTACTCGCCGCCCTGCAGCACGCCCGGTCGTCCGGCACCGGGCAGGTGGTGGACGCCGCCATCGTGGACGGCACCGCGCACCTGGGCGCGATGATCTGGGGGATGCTCGGCGCGGGCGCCTGGCAGGACCGGCGCGGGGCCAATCTGCTGGACGGCGGCTGCCCGTTCTACGGTGTCTACCAGACCTCGGACGGCGGCTACATGGCGGTCGGTGCGTTGGAACGGTCGTTCTATGCGGAGTTCATCTCGCTGCTGGAACTCGACGAGGACGCGCCGGACCGCGACGACCTGTCCCGCTGGGACGAGTTGCGGAACCGTATCGCCGCCCGCTTCAAGACCCGTACCCGGCAGCAGTGGACCGAGGTCTTCGAGGGCCGGGACGCCTGTGTGTCCCCCGTACTCTCGCTGCGCGAGGCGGCGCGGCACCCGCATCTGACGGCTCGTGGCACCTTCACCGAGGACGTCGACGGGCTTACGCAGCCCGCTCCGGCGCCGCGGTTCTCCGCCACCCCCGGCTCGCTGCGCCGCCCGCCCGCACTGCCCGGCGCGCATACCGCTGACGTGGCCCGCGACTGGGACCTGCCCGCGCTCGACACCGGGCGCACATGACCGTGATGGCACGCACCGGGCAGCCCCGTTTCCGCGAGCGAACACAAGAAGGGGAGCAGAATGCAGCGAGAGTTGTTCACCGCGGAGCACCAGGCGTTCCGCGAGACGGTGCGGGCCTTCCTGGCCAAGGAGGTCGTACCGCACCACGCGCGCTGGGAACAGGACGGCGTGGTCGACCGCGGCGCCTGGCTGGCCGCCGGACGACAGGGGCTGCTCGGCCTCGCCGTACCCGAGGAGTACGGGGGCGGCGGCACCGATGACTTCCGCTACGCCGTCGTGCTCGCCGAGGAGTTCACCCGAGCCGGGGCCTGCGGGCTCGCCATCGGCCTGCACAACGACATCGTCGGCCCGTATTTCACCTCGCTCGGCACCGACGAGCAGAAGCGCCGCTGGCTGCCCGGGTTCTGCGGCGGCGAGACGATCAGCGCCATCGCCATGACGGAACCCGGCGCGGGCTCCGATCTGCAGGCGATCCGCACCACCGCCACCGACCAGGGCGACCACTGGCTGCTGAACGGCGCCAAGACCTTCATCTCCAACGGCATCCTGGCCGACCTGGTCATCGTGGTCGCCAGGACGACCCCGCAGGGCGGCGCCAAGGGACTGAGCCTGCTGGTCGTGGAGCGCGGAATGCCGGGCTTCGAGCGCGGCCGCAACCTCGACAAGATCGGCCAGAAGGCCCAGGACACCGCCGAGTTGTTCTTCTCGGACGTACAGGTCCCCAAGGAGAACCTGCTCGGCACCGAGAACGGCGCGTTCGTCCACCTGATGACCAACCTGGCCCAGGAGCGCCTGGCCATCGCGGTCGCCGCCATCGCGGCCGCCGAGCACCTCCTGGAGCTGACCAGCAGCTACGTCAAGGAGCGTGCGGCGTTCGGCCGCCCGCTCGCCAAACTCCAGCACGTGCGCTTCGAGATCGCCGAGATGGCCACCGAATGCGCGGTCACCCGCACCTTCATCGACCGCTGCGTCACCGAACACAACCGCGGCGGACTCGACGCGGTCCACGCCTCGATGGCCAAGTGGTGGGCCACCGAACTGCAGAAGCGGGTCGCCGACCGCTGTCTGCAACTGCACGGCGGCTACGGCTACATGTCGGAGTTCCCGGTCGCCAAGGCCTTCATCGACGGCCGTATCCAGACGATCTACGGCGGCACCACCGAGATCATGAAGGAGATCATCGGCCGCGCACTGCTGTCCTGACCTTCTTCTGACGTTCCATCACCCATGGAGAGAAACGTTGAGTACCGAAGCGTACGTGTACGACGCGATCCGCACCCCGCGCGGACGTGGCAAGGCCAATGGGGCGCTGCACGGCACCAAGCCGGTCGACCTGGTGGTCGGGCTGATTGACGAACTGCGCCGCCGCTTCCCCGATCTGGACCCGGCCGCCATCGACGACATCGTGCTCGGTGTCGTCACCCCGATCGGTGACCAGGGCTCCGACATCGCCAAGATCGCGGCGATTGCCGCCGGTCTGCCGGACACCGTGGCGGGCCTTCAGGAGAACCGCTTCTGCGCCTCCGGTCTCGAAGCCGTCAACCTGGCCGCCGCAAAGGTGCGTTCCGGCTGGGAGGACCTGGTCCTGGCGGGCGGCGTCGAGTCGATGTCGCGGGTGCCGATGGGATCCGACGGCGGCGCCTGGGCCATGGACCCGATGACCAGCTTCGAGACCAACTTCGTCCCGCAGGGCATCGGCGCCGACCTCATCGCCACCATCGGGGGCTTCACCCGCGGCGATGTGGACGCCTTCGCGGCCGAGTCGCAGGCCCGCGCCGCCGAGGCCTGGAAGTCCGGGCACTTCGAGCGGTCCGTGGTCCCGGTACGCGACCGCAACGGCCTGGTGGTCCTCGACCGCGACGAGCACATCCGCCCGGGCACCACGGTGGACACCCTGGCGTCCCTCAAGCCCTCCTTCGCCGTCATCGGCGAGGCCGGCGGCTTCGACGCGGTGGCCCTGCAGAAGTACCACTGGGTCGAGAAGATCGACCACGTCCACCACGCGGGCAACTCCTCCGGCATCGTGGACGGCGCCGCGCTGGTCGCCATCGGCAACCGCGAGGTCGGCGAGCGCTACGGGCTCGCACCCCGCGCCCGCATCATCTCGGCCGCGGTCTGCGGGGCGGACCCCACCATCATGCTCACCGGCCCGGCCCCGGCCGCGCGCAAGGCACTCGCCAAGGCGGGCCTGAGCATCGGCGACATCGACCTGGTCGAGATCAACGAGGCCTTCGCCGCGGTGGTGTTGCGCTTCGCCAGGGACATGGGGCTGAGCCTGGACCGGATCAACGTCAACGGTGGTGCGATCGCCATGGGCCACCCCCTCGGCGCCACCGGCGCGATGATCCTGGGCACGCTCATCGACGAGTTGGAGCGGCGCGACCAGCGGTACGGGCTGGCCACCCTCTGCGTGGGCGGCGGCATGGGCATCGCCACCGTGATCGAACGCCTCTAGCACCGCGCGCGACCCGGCCCGCACCGCAACCCCCATGGAGACCTTGAGATGACCGAGCGCACCACCATCCGCTGGGAGCAGGACGCCGACGGCGTCGTCACCCTCGTCCTGGACGACCCCGCCCAGTCCGCCAACACCATGAACGCCGCCTTCGGCGACTCGCTGGAAGCCGTCGTGGAACGCCTGGAGAGCGAACGCGAGCAGTTCCGCGGCGTCATCGTCACCTCCGCCAAGAAGACCTTCTTCGCCGGCGGCGACCTGCGCGACCTGATCCGCGCCACCCCCGACCGGGCCGCCGAGGTCTTCGCGGCGGGCATGCGGATCAAGCGGCTGCTGCGCCGCCTGGAGACGCTCGGCAAGCCGGTGGTCGCGGCGATCAACGGCGCTGCGCTCGGCGGCGGTTACGAGATCGCGCTGGCCTGCCACCGCAGGGTCGCCCTTGACGCGCCCGGCTCGAAGATCGGGCTACCCGAGGTCACCCTCGGCCTGCTGCCCGGCGGTGGTGGCGTCGTGCGCACGGTGCGGCTGCTGGGCATCGCCGACGCACTGCTGAAGGTGCTGGTGCAGGGCACCCAGTACAGCCCGCGGCGCGCCCTGGAGGCCGGGCTGATCCACGAGGTCGCCGAGAGCCCCGAGGACATGCTGGCCCGCGCCCGTGCGTTCATCGACGCGAACCCCGAGGCCCGGCAGCCCTGGGACGCCGACCGCTACAAGATTCCCGGCGGAACGCCCGCCAACCCGAAGTTCGCCGCCAACCTCCCCGCGTTCCCGGCCAATCTGAAGAAGCAGCTCAACGGCGCTCCCTACCCCGCGCCGCGCAACATCCTGGCCGCCGCAGTCGAGGGCGCCCAGGTGAACTTCGAGACCGCACAGGTCATCGAGGCGCGCTACTTCACCGAGTTGGCCTGCGGCCGGATCGCCAAGAACATGATCCAGGCCTTCTTCTTCGACATGCAGGCCGTCAACTCGGGCGCGTCCCGCCCGGACGGCATCGCGCCGCGTACGGTCCGCAAGGCCGTCGTGCTCGGTGCCGGGATGATGGGCGCGGGCATCGCCTACGCCTGCGCGCGGGCCGGAATCGACGTGGTGCTCAAGGACGTCTCAACGGAGGCCGCCGAACGCGGAAGGGCCTACTCCGTGGGGCTGTTGGACAAGGCGGTGGGCAAGGGCCGGATCACGGCTCAGGAGCGCGAGGAGGTGCTCGCCCGGATCACGCCGACCGCCGACGCCGCGGACGCCGCGGGCTGCGACGCGGTGATCGAGGCGGTCTTCGAGGACCCGGCGGTCAAGCACAAGGTGTTCCAGGAGATCCAGCAGGTCGTCGCGCCCGACGCACTGCTGTGCTCCAACACCTCCACGCTGCCGATCACCGTGCTCGCCGAGGGCGTTCAGCGTCCGCGGGACTTCATCGGACTGCACTTCTTCTCACCGGTCGACAAGATGCCGCTGGTCGAGATCATCAAGGGCGAGCGGACCGGCGACGAGGCGCTGGCCCGCGCCTTCGACCTGGTCCGGCAGATCCGCAAGACCCCGATCGTGGTCAACGACTCGCGCGGGTTCTTCACCTCACGGGTCATCGGGCAGTTCATCAACGAGGGCGTGGCGATGGTCGGCGAGGGCGTCGACCCCTCGTCGGTGGAGCAGGCTGCGGCGCAGGCCGGATACCCGGCCAAGGTTCTGTCGCTGATGGACGAGTTGACGCTGACGTTGCCGCGCAAGATCCGCAACGAGTCCCGGCAGGCGGTCGAGGAGGCGGGCGGCACCTGGCAGCCGCACCCCGCCGAGGCGGTCATCGACCGGATGGTGGACGAGTTCGGCCGCCCGGGGCGCAGTGGCGGAGCGGGCTTCTACGAGTACCCGGACGGCCGGCGAGCCGGCCTGTGGCCGGGGCTGCGTGAGCACTTCGGCAAACCGGGGTCCGAGATCCCGTTCGACGACATCAGGGAACGGATGCTGTTCTCCGAGGCGTTGGACTCGGTGCGCTGCCTTGAGGAGAGCGTGCTCACCTCGGTCGCCGACGCCAACATCGGTTCCATCCTGGGCATCGGGTTCCCCGCCTGGACCGGCGGCGTGCTGCAGTACATCAACGGGTACGAGGGCGGGCTGCCAGGGTTCGTGGCCCGCGCCCGGGAGTTGCAGACGGCGTACGGGGAGCGGTTCGCACCGCCGAAGCTGCTGCTGGACAAGGCCGAACGCGGCGAGGTCTTCACAGACGCGTAGCGTCTGTTCGGCGGATTCCCGGTTTGGGTGGCGGTGGGTTCGGCACCGCCACCCGAAATCAGTCACCGGAGCGGTGCGCGTACAACGCGCGCAACTCCTCGCGCAAGGACCGCTGGAAAGCGGTGACCAGCGCCTGAACGACCAGGGGCTGCATGTGCGCGGAAAGCGACTTCACATCGCGCAAATTCTCCTGGTCCCACACCTCGTCCCGGAAGATCCGGCTCAGTTCCCGTGCCGCGGCACGGGAATGCCGCAGCATGACCTCCCGCGCCGCCAGGATCGCCTCCAGCGCGATCGGCACGTCCAGCAGCCGAACGCCCAGCTGCAGAAGGCCAGGATCCACCTCGAAGACGTCCGGGTCATCGGTGCGCCGCAGTACGTTCATCGCCGCCAGCCGATCCACGTCCTGCTCCAACAGCGCCCGGCCGACCCGCCGCTCCAACTGCTCACGCGTCGTCTCCTGTGCTCCCTCCGGCAGCCAGGAGGCGACGAGCGCGCGGTGAATGGCGAGGTCATGGGCGGTGATGTCGGTGGGAAGCTGTTCCAGATACCGTTCGATGGCGGCCAGCGTCAGACCCTGGTGCTGTAGTTCCTCGATCAGCGCGAGCCGGGCCAGATGCTCGGGACCGTAGTGCCCGACCCGGCGCGGCCCCAGCACCGGGGGCGGCAGCAGCCCCTTGGTGCTGTAGAAGCGGACGGTCCGCACGGTCACCCCGGCCCGCGCGGCCAGCTCGTCCACGGTGAGGCTCGGTGACGGAGTCATCGGCCGGCCCTCGCTCTCTGTTCGGCGACCTCTGCGATCTGGTGAGACAGTATTGCTGTCTCAGCGAGGTTGCGAAACAGTTCGCATGTTCACACCAGCGGGGGCACGACCGCCTCGATCAGATGCGGGCCGGGCTCGGCGAGCGCGCGGCCCAGCGCCGCGCCGAACTCCTCGGCGGTCACCGCGCGTTCACCGGGGACGCCCATGCCACGGGAGATGCTGACGAAGTCCAGCCCCGGCCGGGACAGGTCCAGCAGTTCCCGGGCCTTGGGGCCGGGCTCACCGGCGCCCACCCGCCGCAGCTCCATGTTCAAGATCGCATACGAGCCGTTGCTCAGCACCACCGTCGTCACATCGAGGCCCTGGTGCGCCTGGGTCCACAGCGCCGAGATGGTGTACATCGCGCTGCCGTCCGACTCCAGGCACACCACCGGGCGGTCCGGGCAGGCCACGGCCGCACCGGTGGCCACCGGCAGCCCCTGCCCGATCGCCCCGCCGGTCAGGGTCAGCCAGTCGTGCGGCGGCGCGCCCGCGGTGGCACCCGGCAGCCATGGCCCCGAGGTGTTCGACTCGTCCACCACGATCGCCCGTTCCGGCAGCAGCGCGCCGACCGTGTACGCCATGGTCTCGGCGGTCAGCGGCCCGGACGGCGCCGACGGCCGCCCCGGCGGGGCCAGTTGGGGCGCGGTGCCCGCGGCCGTGCGTTCCGCCAGGTCCGTCAGCGCGCGGGTCAGGTCCTCCGGGCCGCGTGCCAGGATGTGCACCTGGCAGCCCTCGGGCACCAGGTCGCCCGCCACACCGGGATAGGCGAAGAACGACACCGGCGAGGCGGCCCCGGCCAGCACCAGATGCCGTACCCCCGCCAGTTGACCGGCGACCGCTTCCGCCAGATACGCCAGCCGCTCCACCTCGGGCACTCCCGCCCCGCGCTCCAGCCGGGCCGGGAACGTCTCGCACAGCAGCTTCGCACCGGTCGCCGCCGCGATCCGGCTGGCCGCCCGCAGCCCTTCGCCCCGGGTGGCCGCGCCTCCGATCAACAGCGCCGCGGGCTCACCCGAACGCAGGACGGCGGCGGTCTGCGCCACCACCTCGCCCGCCACCGGGGCGGGCTCGACCACGTCGACGGATCCGGACAGGCCGGTCCCCGCGGCTGGCAGATCGCTCCATGACACATCGGTCCAGGACATGTCAGCGGGCAGGATCAGCGTCGCGATCCGCCCGGGTGGGCTCAGCGCGGCGGCGACCGCGTCTGCCGCGTCGGCGGCCAGATCATCCACCGCGGCGGTTCGCCGCAGCCAGCCGGACACCGTCGCGGCCACCGAGTCGATGTCCGACTCCAGCGGCGCGTCCAGCCGTTTGTGGTACGTGGCGTTGTCGCCCACCACGTTGACCAGCGGGGTCGACGCGCGGCGCGCGTTGTGCAGATTGGCCAGACCGTTGCCGAGACCCGGGCCGAGGTGCAGCAGGGTCACCGCGGGACGGCCCGCCATCCGCCCGTACCCGTCCGCGGCCCCCGTCACCACGCCCTCGAACAGACACAGCACCGCGCGCATCTCGGGGACCTGGTCCAACGCCGCCACCAGGTGCATTTCGGAGGTCCCGGGATTCGCGAAGCAGACGTCCACTCCGGCGTCGGCGAGGCTGCGGATCAGGGACTGCGCGCCGTTCATCCTGGTCCTCCTGCGGTGCTGGGCGCTTGCGTCAACGTCGTGGCTCCGACGCTATCGGCTGGCCGGGGGCCGGGTGAGCAGGGACGCGATCCACCACCCCGTCACCTGGAGCGCAAGGGGGCACCAACGGCGTGCATGTGCCGAAGAGCCTGCGTGTACGACTCGACGAGCCCCGCCTCGGCGTAGGGCACCCCGAGGCGCCGGCAGTGCTCGCGCACCAGCGGCTGCACGAGCCGCAGATGCGGGCGCGGCATGCTGGGGAACAGATGGTGCTCGACCTGGTAGTTGAGCCCGCCGAGGAACCAGTCCGTGATCCGGCCGCCGCGTACGTCGCGCGAGGTCAGCACCTGGCGTCGCAGGTGACCCCACCGCTCGCCGTCCCCCTCGGGCATCTCCATGCCCTTGTGGTTCGGTGCGAACGAGCAGCCCAGATGAAGACCGAACAGCGCGTGGTGCAGCACGGCGAAGACCACCGCGGTCCCCACCGGCATCGCGGCCAGCAGCAGTGCCATGTATCCGGCCAGATGCGCGGCCAGCAGCGCCGCCTCAACGGCCCGGTCACGCGGGGGCCGCCGCTTCAGGTCCTGGACCGTCGCCACCTTCAGCGCGAAGCCCTCCAGCAGCAGCATCGGAAAGAACAGCCAGGCCTGATGCTTCGTCAGGAATCGGGCGAACCCCTGCCGTTCCACCGCCTGCGCCCGGGTCCACACCAGCGCGCCGACCTCGACATCGGGGTCCTTGCCCACATGGTTGGGGTGGGCGTGGTGCCGGTTGTGCTTCTCGTTCCACCAGCCGTAGCCCATCCCCAGCAGAAGGTCGCCGTGGATCAGCCCAAGGGCCCGGTTGACCGCGCGGCTGCGGGCGATCTGCTGATGGCCCGCGTCATGCCCGATGAACGCGGTGCGGCCACTGAAGACCGCCAGCGGTACGGCGAGCAGCAGCACCCACCAGGAGCCGCCGAACTCCAGCACGCCCGCCCAAATGCCGACCAGCGCCAGGGAGTTGGCGGCCAGCGTCCGGATGTAGTAGCCGGTGCGGCGGTCCAGCAGGCCGCGCTCCTTGACCAGCCGCAGCAGCGGCGCGAACTCACTGGCCCTGGCTCGGGTCGGGCTGGGCGACTCGGCGAGCGTGCTGGTCGGCGGCATACAGGACTCCAGTCGGGGGTCGGGAAGCTGACCCCTTGAACCTAGGAACCCGCCGCCTTCCCAACCATGGAGTCACCACCCGGCCCGCCCGGGGGAGCCCACCCCTCGGATACGGGGGACACCCCCCGTACGCCGCCGGGATCCGCCCGCCCGACCAGGTCAGAGCCGCACCAGAACCTGTTCGAGCGCCTTGCGGCGGATGTCGGGCACCTGCGCGCCGTCCGCCGGATAGCCCACCGGGATCACATACGAGGCCCGCTCCTGCGGTGGCCGGTCGCACACCTCGTTGAGGAACCGCATCGGGCTCGGTGTGTGGGTGAGCGTCGCCAGCCCCGCCTGGTGGAGCGAGGCCAGCAGCAGCCCGACCGCGATCCCCACCGACTCCTTCGTGTAGTACGGGCGCGGGGACGCGGGCCCCTTGTGCACCTCGAACACCACGATCACCGCGGGGGCCTGCTCCAGGAACGGCTTGTGCCAGTCGGTGCCCAGCGGCGCCAGGGCGTCAAGCCACTCCGGCGAGGCGCGGCGGGTGTAGAACTCGCGCTCCTCGGCCTCCGCCGCCTCACGCAGCCGCCGTTTGCGCTCCGCGTCGGTCAGCACCACGAAGCGCCACGGCTGCACGTTCGCGCCGCTGGGGGCGGTGGCGGCGGTACGTACCGCCCACTCCACCACCCCGTCGGGGATCGGCCGGGAGGAGAAGTCACGTACCGTGCGGCGGCGCGCCATCACCTCGTGGAACGCCCTGCTGCGCGGTTCCGCCTCGTCGGCGGGGACGGTCATCGGATGCAGCGGCACCGTGGGGTAAGCGGAGTCGTCGGCCATGGCCGACAGCACAGCACACGGGATGCGGCCGCGGAAGGCCGCCGCAGCGGCACCCGTACCGCCGGAAAACGCTCTTGCCGCCCCTGGGGGCCTTGCGTACCGTTGTGCCTGGCCCTGTTGTCGTCGATCGGAGAAGGCCGTTGCTCTACTGAGGTCCTAGCAGACACCGCGCCCGCGTACTTCCCGCGTGGCCGTGTGCGACCTCAGCAGTGAGCCGCCTTCCGCATCCCGGGGCGTTTTCCTTCCCTCCCGCATGAGCGTTGCCGCATGCCGCGGTGTCTCCACGTGTTGCCCACCCGCATTCTTCTGAGCAACCGGAGGCCCTTTTGTCTACCGCGTCCCCTTCCATCACCACCGCCGACCTGGGCTTCTCATGGCCGGACGGAACGGCCGTCTTCGACGGCTTCCAGATCGCCGTCGGCCCCGGCCGCACCGGTCTGGTGGGCCTCAACGGCTCCGGCAAGTCCACCCTGTTGCGGCTGATCGCGGGCGAACTCCAGCCCTCGCGGGGTGCGCTGCGGATCACCGGCGAGGTGGGCTACCTGCCGCAGAACCTCGCCCTCGACACCACCTCGCGGGTGGACGAGGCGCTGGGCATCCACCGGGTACGGGCCGCCCTGCACGCCATCGAGCGGGGCGACCCGAGCGAGCGGCACTTCACCGCGGTCGGCGACGACTGGGATGTCGAGGAGCGCGCCCGCGCCACCCTCGACCAACTGGGACTCGGTGGTATCAGTCTCGACCGGACCGTCGGCGAGGTGTCCGGCGGGGAATCGGTACTGCTGCGGCTCGCCGCGCTGCTGCTGCGCCGACCGGACGTACTGCTGCTCGACGAGCCGACCAACAACCTGGACCTGGCTGCCCGGCACCGGCTCTACGACGCCGTCACCGCCTGGCGCGGCGTGCTGGTCGTGGTCAGCCACGACCGGGAACTGCTGGAGCGCGTCGACCAGATCGCCGACCTGCGCGACGGAGAGGTCCGCTGGTACGGCGGCAAATTCTCCGCCTACGAGGCGGCACTCGCCGTGGAGCAGGAGGCCGCCGAACGCATGGTCCGGGTCGCCGAGTCCGATCTGCGCAGGCAGAAGCGCGAACTGGCCGAAACCCAGGTGAAGTTGGCCCGCCGGGTCCGCTTCGGGCAGAAGATGTACGACACCAAGCGCGAGCCGCGCATCGTGATGAACGCGCGCAAGCGGGAGGCCCAGGTCTCCGCGGGCAAGTACCGCATCATGCAGACCGAGAAGGTGGCCGAGGCCAAGGCACGCCTGGACGACGCCGTCTGCGCGGTACGGGACGACGACGAGATCCGCGTCGACCTGCCGCATACCGCGGTACCGCCCGGCCGCACCGTACTGACCCTGCGCGAGGCGGAACTGGTGCACGGTGCGCGGGCCCATCTGGAGATCCACGGCCCGGAGCGCGTCGCGCTGGTCGGGCGCAACGGGTCCGGAAAGTCCACCCTGTTGCGCACCATCGCCGGTCAACTCGCCCCGGCAGCAGGCGAGGTACGGGCCCAGGTGCCGGTGCGGCATCTGCCGCAGCGGCTCGATGTGCTGGATGACGCGCTCACCCTCGCGGAGAACGTCGCGCGGTACGCGCCGAAGGCGGGGAACAACGTGATCCGGGCCCGCCTGGCGCGGTTCCTGTTCCGCGGCGCCCGCGCCGACCAGCCCGTCGGCACCCTGTCCGGCGGCGAGCGGTTCCGGGCGACCTTCGCGGCGCTGATGCTCGCCGACCCCGCGCCGCAGCTGCTCCTGCTGGACGAGCCGACCAACAACCTGGACATCGCCAGCGTCCGGCAACTGACCAGGGCGCTGGAGTCCTACGAGGGCGCGCTGATCGTCGCCAGCCACGATGTGCCGTTTCTGCGCGGTATCGGTGTCACCCGCTGGCTCCAGCTGGACGGTGAGCTGACCGAAATCGATCCGTTGTGATCGGCACGGCGGGTTTGCCGCGGCCGAGCGCGTGCCAGACATGGGGGAGTCGAACGCAGGAGGCCGCGCATGTCCGTAATCGAACTGTCCGCCGAGGTCCGGGCCGCCGTGCAGCGAGGGGCGCCGGTGGTCGCCCTGGAATCGACGATCATCGCCCACGGCCTGCCCCGGCCCCGCAACCTACGGGTCGCGGGTGAGCTGGAGGCGATCGTACGGGCGGGCGGAGCGGTCCCGGCGACCATCGCCGTCCTCGACGGCGTCCCCCATGTCGGGCTCGACGCCGCCCAGTTGGAGCGCGTCGCCAACGACGCCGCGATGCGCAAGCTGGGCCACCGCGACCTGGCACCCGCCATCGCGGCCCGGGCCAGCGGCGCGACCACCGTCTCCGCGACGGCGTTCCTCGCCGCCCGAGCGGGCCTGCGGGTGTTCGCCACCGGTGGGCTCGGCGGCGTGCACCGCGACTGGACCACCACCCAGGACGAGTCAGCCGACCTCCGGCTGCTGGCCCGCACCCGGATCACCACGGTGTGCGCGGGCGTGAAGTCCATTCTCGACATTCCCGCCACACTGCAGCGCCTGGAGACCCTGGGAGTGGGCGTGATCGGCTACCGCACCGCCACCTTCCCCGGCTTCTACCTGCACAGTTCGGGCCAGCCCATTGACTGGACGGTCCGCGAACCGGCCGAAGTCGCGGCCGTGATGCGGGCCCAGGACGCACTCGACGGCCCGGAGTCCGCCCTGATCGTCGCCAATCCGGTGCCGGAGGACGAGCAACTCGACCCGCAACTGCACGACCGGGTGCTCGCCGAAGCGCTGCATGCCGCGGCCCGCGAAGGCATCACCGGCCAGGCCATCACCCCCTACCTGCTGGACCACCTGGTACGGCACACCGGAGGCGCCTCGCTGGAGGCCAACCTCGCCGCGGTGCGCGGCAATGTGCGGCTGGCCACCGCCATCGCCGCCGAATGGGCGCGTGCCGTATGACCGCCGGGCCGGGACTGCTGGTCATTGGCGAGGTCGTCACCGACATCGTGGCCCGGCACACCGGACCGCTCGCCCCGGACACCGACACACCCGCCCGTATCGCGGTACGGCCGGGCGGCGCCGGGGCCAACGCGGCGGCCTGGGCGGCGCACTGCGGCGCGGACGTCGCACTGCTGGCCCGGGTGGGCGCCGACGACGCCGCATGGCACCGCACCGCACTGCTGGCCGACGGGGTACGGCCGCGACTGCGCACCGACCACCGCCTGCCTACCGCAGTGGTGATCGCCCTGGTGGACACGGCCGCCGAACGCACTCTGGTCACCGACAGCGGAGCCGCCGTCCACCTCGGCCCCGACGACTGGGACGACCAGCTGCTGGACGGCGTCGGCCACCTCCACCTCTCCGGCTACCTGCTCTTCACCGCAACCGGCCGACGGCTCGCCGCACTCGCCATGTCCCGAGCCCGGGAACGGGGAGCGACCGTGAGCGTCGATCCCGCATCCACCGGCTTCATGACACGGACCGGAGTGACCGTCCTACGCGACGCCACCCGCGGCGCCGATCTGCTGCTGCCCAACGCGGCCGAGGCTCAGCTGCTGACCGGCAACCCCGAACCCGCCGACGCGGCCCGGAAGTTGAGCGAGGACCACCGGACGGTCGTGGTGACGCTCGGCGCGCAAGGCGCGCTTGTCGCGCGACGAGGCGCGCCCGCCGTCCGCATACCCGCGGTCCCGAGTGACGCGGTCGACACCACCGGCGCCGGTGATGCCTTCACCGGTGGCTTCCTGGCGGCACTGCTGCGCGGTGCGGAACCGGCGGAGGCGGCCGCCGCCGGGTGCCGTACCGGCGCGCAGGCCGTCGCCACGGTGGGGGCGCGCCCGCCCGGTCGGCTACCGGGAGAACAGTCCGATGCCCTCGGGCACTGGACGCTCGGCCCCACCTGACGGATGGTTGCGCACGGTCACCCGGTGGCTGCCGGGCGACCGTGCGACCAGCGTCGAGGAGCCGCCGCCGTCGAGGTCCACCGCCGAGTCGGCACCGAGCTGCCGCATCAGGCTCGCCAACTCCGCGATGGTCAGCCCGGCCCCGCGCTCCGCGCTGCCGTCCAGGGCCAGCAGATACAGCCGATGCCCCTGCGGACCAAAACCGGCCGCGGTCCGGGTGGCCGCGGTCACCCCGTCCAGACCGCCGAGCGGCGCACCCCCGCGCAGCACCGGAAAGCCGCCGACCGCGAATCGCAGCGAGCCGTCGCCCGACAGTCCCGAACTCATCCGCAACTGGGCCCCCGGACGCAGCCGCCGCAGCGCCCGCGCCCCACCTTCCCGCCCCACCAGTACGAAGCCATCACGCGATACCGCCCCGGCACCCGGTCGGTTGGACACCGCGGTCACCCGGTCCCGGCGTACCGTCACCTCGTAGGTGTCGCGACTGCACGGAGCGGACCGCAACTGGTCGCTGCCGCACACCGCTCGTTCGCGGGACGTCCTGCCCCACAGCGAGGTGTAGGCGCCGACTCCGCCCACCGGCACCGCGTACTGGTTCAACCCTCGCAGCGGAATCGTTCCGCCGGAGGTGGACACCGAACCGGTGAGTGTCAGCCGGTCCAGCCTCGCCACCCGGTCGTAGCCCACGCCGATCACATCCCGCGTCGAGGTCCCCGGCGGCGGGGCGGGGCCGAAGCGCTGGCCGTACGGCACCGCAGCCTTGAACGGCACACCGTCCGCGATCGCCGGGCCGACCGCCGCACCGGTGGAGACCACACCGGGGTGCTGCGCCTCGTCGATGTCGAAGAAGTCCCCGTTGACCCCGGCGACCGCGCCCTGCGCGTCGGCCATCCGGGAGACCGGCTCCCGGGCCGCCACCACACCCGGCGTCAGCAGGTCGACCGAGACATGACGATTGGTCAGGTCAGCGACCAGCAGATGCCCGTACACCGTGCCGTGCGAGGCATGCACCGAAAACTCCTCGTACCGCACCCCGGGGGCGATCACCCCCTGTGCACCGGCCCGCAGACTGACCGCCGGAGAGGCCTGAGCCGTGCCCACCCCCGCCTCCGCCACCAACGCGCCGCACGCGGCGAGCACCGCCAAAGCCAGTCGGAGTCTTCGTGGTCGGTGTCTCATGATGCCCCCTGAGGTCGTCTTCGCTGCCGCTTCCGGGGTCGATTCTGACGCTGATTGAATGATTGGCTGACTCATGGCATGTCACCACGCTCTCGGACAACGCCCGGGGTACAGACACTGTCTGTTCGAGGAATTCCCCACCGACGACCTACGGTTGGCGGCTGTTGGGAGGTCAGAGTTCGAACACCGCACGACATGGACGCGACACGGCAGTGGCGATCACGCCGTCTGCGACATCTCGGCGGTACGGCCGCCGGTTGGGCGGTGGGGGAGGGGTCCTGCGCAGCCGCTCGGGGGCACCTCTAGTGGTTCCGCCGGGTCACCAACTCGGCCAGGGCGAGCAGGTCTCCGGCGGCCACACCATCGGGGACGACTCCCGACAGATGGTCGATCGCTCCCGCCATCCGGTCGCACGCCTGCATCTGGGCCCAGTCGCGGCCGCCCGCCCGCTCGATGGCCTCCGCGGCACGCTGCAGCTCATCCGCTGACAGTGGGTCATCGCAACCGTAGACACGAGCCAGCTCGGCACCCGCCGACGTCCCCGAACGCAGCGCCGCCACCACGGGCAGCGATTTCTTACGGGCCGCCAAGTCCGCCCCGACCGGTTTGCCGGTGACGGCCGAATCCCCCCAGATGCCGATCAGATCGTCGATCAGCTGGAACGCCAATCCCGCCTGGCGGCCGAAGGCGTCCAGCGCATCGGCCGTCGCGTCATCGGCCCCGGCGTACAACGCGCCCAGCGCACAGGCGCAACCCAGCAGTGCCCCGGTCTTGGCCTCGGCCATGGCCAGGCATTCCTCCAGCGAGACATCCGTACGCTGTTCGAACTCCCAGTCGGCATGCTGGCCGTCGCACAGCTCGATGACGCACTCGGACAGCCGGGTCGCGGCCCGACCGGCCGCCGGATGCGGATCCTCGGTCAGCAGTCGTAGGGCCAGGGCCTGAAGGGCGTCACCGGCAAGGATGGCATCCTCGGTGCCGAACACCACCCAGGCCGACGGCCGGTGGCGGCGGGTGGGGTCGCGGTCGATCACATCGTCGTGCAGCAAGGTGAAGTTGTGCACCAGCTCCACCGCCGCGGCCGCCGTCGCCACCCGCCCGGCCGTGCCGCCGAGGGCATGTGCCGCGGCCAGTACGAGCGCGGGACGAATCGCCTTTCCCGCATCGCCGTACGCCGGGGATCCATCGGCGTTCAGCCAGCCGAAGTGGTATCCGGCGATGCGCCGCATCGAGTCGGGCAGCGAGTCAACCGCCGCACGTAAGGCGGGGTCCACCGTGAGCCGGGTACGGGCCAGAACCGCCGCGGCCTCATGGCCTTCGCGGTCGAGCGTAGACGTTCCCATGGTTGCCACACCTCGATTTCGTCAGTGAGCGGACTTCGTCAGTGAGCGATTTCGTCAGTGAGCGCTGGGACGGAACGGGTTGGACCGGCTGGGCGCGGGCGGTACGCCCAGCGGTCCACCCGATTGCTCTCAACTGTGGGCGCGAGCCACCTCAACGTTCTCCAGGATGCCGATCGCGTCCGGCACCAGGACCGCGGCCGAGTAGTAGGCACTCACCAGGTACGAGATGATGGCCTTCTCGTTGATGCCCATGAAGCGCACGGACAGCCCTGGCTCGAATTCGTCCGGCAGCCCGGTCTGGTGCAGTCCGATGACGCCTTGGTTGTCTTCGCCGAGCCGCAGCACAATGATCGAGCTGGTGTGACCGCCGTTGATCGGAATCTTGTTGCACGGCAGGAACGGCAGACCGCGCCAGGACGGCACGGCATTACCGTGGAAATCGATGCTGTGCGGATAGAGGCCACGCCGGTTGCATTCCCGGCCGAATGCGGCGATGGTTTGCGGATGCGCCAGCAGGAACTGGGAGTTGCGGCGTCGGCTGATCAGCTCATCGAGGTCGTCCGGGGTCGGAGGGCCGGAGTGGGCGTGAATCCGCTGGCTGTAGTCGGTGTTGTACAGCAGCCCGAAGTCACGGTTGTTGATGAGTTCGTGCTCCTGGCGTTCACGGAGCGCTTCGATCGTGAGCCGCAACTGGTGCTCGACCTGGTTCATCGGCTGGTTGTACAGATCGGCGACCCGGCTGTGCACGCGCAGCACGGTCTGCGCGACGCTCAACTCGTACTCCCGTGGGGAGATTTCGTAGTCGACGAAGGTGCCGGGCAGGTCGGGCTCGCCCTCATGGCCGGAGGCCAGATGAATAGCGGCCTCACCGTGCTTGTTCTGCGCCAGCTGGGTGCCGCTGAGGAACCGCTGGATCTGCTCCCGCAGCGAGTCCGACTGGTCGACGACCGCCTGGAAGGCTTCCCGCGGCAGCCCGAGCAGCGTCACCGCGGTGGCGGCCTTGGCGGTGAAGTCCCAGGTGCTGTCCGACTGCGCCAGCACCTGGTTGCCGAAGTGGTCGCCGTCCGCAAGCACACCGAGCACGGCCTGCTCGCCGTACTTGCCAGTGCCGATCTGGTTCACCTTGCCGTGCACGACCAGATAGGCATGGTCAGCGGCGGCGCCCGCCTCCGAGATGACCTGCCCCGGGGTGAACTCGCGCTGCACGAACCGATCCGCCAGCGCGTTCAGCACATCGATGTCGTCGTAACCGCGCAGCACCGGCAACTCGCCGAGTTCTTCGGGGATTACCCGGACCTCCGACCCGGTTTGGATGAACGTCACCCGTCCATCACCGACCGTATAGGTGAGCCTTCTGTTCACCCGGTATGTGCCGCCGGACACTTGAACCCACGGAAGGATGCGCAGCAGCCAACGTGAGGTAATGCCCTGCATTTGTGGCGCGGACTTGGTCGTGGTCGCCAAGTTCCGGGCTGCCGCGGTTCCGAGGCTCAACCGAGCCTGTCCATTCGGCGCAGGAGCCCCGCTGGATTCCCCACCTGATTCCACGCCAAGGCCAGCATCGACCGACATCGAAAGTCCCTCCCCTGACTCATGTGGTCTGCAAAACAATGGTGACGGCCGCCGGAGAGGATTGTCATCACACGTTCAGGTGAAACGACGGTACAGTTGCACGATTCATCATGTGCCCCTCGCAGCGCCCTGGTCAGGGCAGACACGCATCACGACCGGCCGGACGGATACGGATGTGAAGTGCAGCGACACCAGTGGTAGGAAGAACAGCGGTATGCGCGCGATGGACGAGACCGGAGCCGAGGCGATCGATGTGAATGCGGAATCGACGGAACCGCGCGACCGGAGCGTCGCGGTCTTCTCTCTCGGCGGCACCATCGCCATGACCACGGATCCCGCGACCGGCGCCGCGCTACCCGCCCTGTCCGCCCGCCAACTACTGGAATCCGTCCCCGGTTTGGCCGCTCTCAGTGTGTCATTGCGCGTCCACGACGTCCGCAACCTGCCCGGAGCCTCGCTGTCGCTGGCCGACCTGGACGCCCTGCACAGTGCCATCGCGGCGGAGACGGCGGGCGGCACGGACGGCATCGTCGTCGTCCAGGGCACCGACACCATCGAGGAGACCGCCTTCTACCTGGATCTGCTCCACCGCGGCGACATCCCCGTCGTCGTCACCGGCGCGATGCGCAACCCCACGCAGCCCGGCCCCGACGGCCCGGCCAACCTGCACGCCGCCATCCTCGCCGCGTCCTCCCCACTGCTGCGGGGTGCCGGATGCGTGGTCGTGCTCGGCGACGAGATCCACGCGGCACGCACGGTCACCAAGAGCCACACCACCAGTCCCGCCGCGTTCACCTCGCCGGGATCCGGCCCGCTCGGCCTGGTGGCCGAAGGCCAGGTGTGGCTGCACCACGGCCTCCCGTACCGCACCGCGCTGCGGCCCGCCGACGAGGAGGTACGCGACGGTGTGCGGGTCCTGCTGCACACCGTCACCCTCGCAGACGACGGCCTCCTGCTGGACCTGCTGCTGGACGGCACCGAAGACCGCTGCCACGGGCTGGTCGTCGCCGGGTTCGGTGTGGGCCACGTACCGCAAGGCCTGGTGCCGTCGCTGGAGCGACTGGCGGCACGCATCCCCGTCGTCCTCACCTCCCGCACCGGCGCGGGCCCGGTCCTGGCCGGTACCTACGGCTTCCCGGGCTCCGAGCGCGACCTGCTGTCCCGGGGCCTGATCCGCGGCGGCGACCTCTCCCCGTACAAGGCCCGGCTGCTGCTGCACCGGCTGTTGGCGACCGGTCGCCAACTCCCGGACATCGCCGCCGCGTTCGGCCGTCGGGGCTGAAGCGCCCTTAGCGGTCAGTGCCACGCGGGGCGGTCGTCGATGACGATGACCGTGCGCTCGGCCTGGCCGTCCGCCCACTCCTGGGGCCGGGGCCGCACCGTGTCCACCACCTCCGCGATGCGTTGGTAGAGCTTGCCGGCCAGCGCCCAGTTGCCGAGATCGCCCTCACGTTCCCGCAGCATCACCGAATGGAGCGCGGCGAGGATCGCGATCAGGGTACGGCCGGACACCGCCACCCGTGCCTCGCCGTCCTGGGCCGCCGTCACCTCGCCGGGCACCCGGAAGTGCGGGTCGCCCGCCGCCTGCCAGGACTTGGCGGGCGGAGCGTTCAGGGCGTCGATCGGAGCGCTGGCCTGGACCGGGTGCGGTCCTGCCGGGGTGAGCGGCCGTCGAGTGCCACGGGTCCGGGTGACGTCGGGTCAGCGGTCCGGTCAGCCGCGTCTCCAGGGTGATTCGCCACGCCACTTCTGACCAATTACCACATTTCTCCGCTTTTTCGGGATAGTAACCATGCCTGTGCCCCCCAGCGTCTGCAAGTTCCTCGTACTGTCCGTCACCGTTGCAGCGGGCGCGGACGTCGCACTGAGTGGCCCCGCCACTCATGCCGCCACGCCCGACCAGTCGGCAGCCGCCAAGCCTTCGGCCGTAGCCAAGGCGAAGCCCCAGGCGCACAGCACTCGGTTCAAGCCGACCGTCGCCGACCCCACCACCGCCACCCCGCGCCAGCTCGCGAGGGGGGCTCGGTCCGCCTGGCGGTCCAACCGGTTCCACATCCGGCGGCTGGATGCCCCGGGCATCACTCGGGGCACTGTCATGGCGCGGGCCCAGAGCTGGATCACCGAAGGCGTCCCCTACAACCGCTACGCGTACAACACCGACGACAACGGCACCTACCGCCAGGACTGCTCCGGCTTCGTCTCCATGGCCTGGCACCTGCCGTCCAGTTCCGCCAACAACTACGGGGAGACCACCGGCACGCTGCCGAACTTCGCCACCGAGCTGAACAGCTTGGACGACCTGCGGCCCGGCGACATGCTCGACAACATCTCGACGCATGTCGTGCTCTTCAAGGGCTGGGCCGACTCCAGCCACACCACCGCCATGATCCTGGAAGAGGCCCACGCGGGCACCAACGCCCGTGAGGACGGCCGTTTTTACACCCGGCGCTATCTCGCCACCAGGGGCTACCGGCCGTACCGCTACAACGGGATCCAGGAGACACCGGATCCGGACTCGCCACAGTCCGCCACGGCTGATTCCGACAACTCCGGTGACGAGGCGGATCACGACCGGACGGCGGACTAGGACGTGTTCCTGGTGGCCCGTCGGCGGGAACGGCTGGAGCAACTCCCGCTCGGCGCCGATGGGTCAGGCACGTGCCACGCTGGCATTCCGCCGGACATTCGAGTCACCCCTACGTCCGCTTGAGGCGGTGTTCCGGCATCTGCGGGCGGCACTGCCAAGTGCGTGTGTACTCCCTCGGGTTGCGGTCCGCCGTCAGGGCTTTTCGCCGGGCGACGCGCTGTGCGGTGTGGCGGCGCGGAGTGTGGCGAGCGCGGTGCCGAGGTGGCCCAGTGCCGACGCCGACAGCGGTCCGCCCAACCGTGCCGCGAGTTCCTCGTCGAAGATCCGTCCGGCCGATTCCGTCAGCTCCCGGCCTGCCGCGGTGAGCTGGACGATCGAGGAGCGGCGGTCGTCCGGATTGGGCTGCCGGGTGCACAGGCCGCGTTTCTCCAGGCGGTCGACGGCCTGGCTCGCGCCGCCGATCGTGATCGACAGGGCCGCGGCGATGTCGTTGACCCGGCAGGCCTGCGTGCGCGCGACGACCAGCATCACGTTCAGGCTGCCCAGGGGGAGGTCGCCGTCGTGCCGGAGCCGGGCGTCGATCCCGTTCCACAGGTCGGTCTCGAAGCGCACCAGGTCGTCGAACACCTTCCGCAGGTCCACGGAGTCTCCTCTTGCTATATGGATTAGCGCTAACTAGATTAGCACTATCTGCATTAGGGCTATAGTAAATCTCGCCTCCATGAGCCTACGGCCGCACAGCGACCGCGTCGGAAGGAAGCCGAACCATGAGTCAGCAGCAGCGTGAGATGGTCGATCAGATACTGCGCCGGTCGCCGGTCGACCTCGGCGGCGACGTCACCGAACAGCGCGAGCTGTTCCAGCAGTTGGTGTCCGCGCGCCCGGTTCCCGACGACGTGATCGCCGAGCCCGGGGTGCTCGGCGGCATCCCGGTGGTGTTCGTCCAGGTCGCCAGTGCCGTGACGAACGGCGTCGTCCTCTACTTTCACGGCGGATGCTTCGCGGTCGGGTCGGCGCAGGCCTCGGTCGGCCTGGCGGCCGACCTGGCCCGCAAGGCCGGCGTCCGTGTCGTGTCCGTCGACTACCGGCTCGCCCCGGAACACCCCTGGCCCGCGGCGCTCGACGACGCTCTGGACGCCTACCGGGCCCTGGTGGAACGCGAGCGAGGCGCGGAGCCGATCGCCGTCCTGGGCGAATCGGCTGGCGCCAACCTCGCCACCGCCGTCATGCTCGCCGCTCGCAACGAGGGGAGCCTGCCCCAGCCTTCCTGCGCCGTCCTGTTCTCGCCATGGGCAGACCTCACAGTGCCCGCGCGCACCAGCGACGCCGGAGTCGACCCGGTGATCAACGCTGCTGCCCTGCGTGTGCGCGCCGAGGACTACCTTCAGGGCGCCGACCCGCTCGACGGCCTGCTCAGCCCGGTTCACGCGGACCTGACCGGCCTGCCGCCGGTGCTCATCCAGGCGGGCTCGCACGAGTACCTTCTGGACGACGCGGTGCGGCTGGCGGCCCGCGCCGCCGCCCACCACGTGGCAGTCACTCTCGATGTCACACCCCAGGTCCTGCATGTGTTCCAGGCCTTCGCCGCCGTCCTGGACGAGGGCGACGCGGCCCTCACCCGCGCCGGCGAGTTCCTCCGGGGACACCTGGCCGACCGCGCATGACAGCGTGATCGCCATCGCCCAAGGCGGCGGCGGTGGGCGACCGCCGCCGCCCGGGCACACGCCGACGAACCGCCCGCTCCGGAGTGTGCCGGAAAACAGAAAAAGCCCCAGTTCACCTGGGGTTTCTACTGGTGTCCGAGGGGGGATCGAGCCCACTCGACCTGGGTGGGTGGCCGGGCGGTGAGCTGGATCTACCGTAGCCCGCGGCTTGGAACCCCGCCATCATTCATGAGAGTGGCAGCAGCAGCCATCGCCAGCATGGCGGCTGGTCTGGCAGCGCTGCCGATCCCGGGGCCTGGTGGTGGAAGTCCGCGCTACCGCCGCCGCTTCCGGCGGGGCGATTGCCTGCTCGCCGGGCGCGTTCGGGCCCGCGGCGCGCTGGAGCGGGCACCGTGTGCGGTCTGCGGGCGGATAGGCTGGGCGGCTGTGAGCGAGTACCAGTACTACGAATTCCTTGCCGTCGACCGCCCGTTGACCCAGAAGGAACTCCAGAGCGTGCGGGCGCTGTCCACGCGGGCCCGGATCACCTCGACACATTTCAGCAACGAGTACCACTGGGGCGACTTCCGGGGCGATCCGCACCGCCTGATGGAGCAGTTCTACGACGGCCACCTGTACCTGGCCAACTGGGGCACCCGGCAAGTCATGTTGCGGCTCCCCGCAGCACAACTCCCGCTCACCGCCGTGGAACCGTACTGCTGCGAGGACGCGTTGGAAGCGTGGACGAACGACCGGTACACCATCCTCGACCTGCGCTACAGCCCCGATGAGGGGGACGACTGGGACGAGGGCGAAGAGTCGGCGCTGTCCGCGATCGTCGGCGTGCGGACTGAGCTCGCTGTCGGCGACCACCGCGCCCTCTACCTGGCCTGGCTGGTCGGTCTCGCACTGTGGGAGCTGCAGGACGACGACGAGACGGCATACCAGAACGAGCACGAACCCCCCGTGCCCGCGGGACTCGCTCAACTCACCGGCCCGCAGCAGGCGCTCGCTGACTTCCTCCATCTGGACGCCGACCTGCTCGCCGCGGCCGCCGAAGCGAGTCCGTCGCTGGACCAAACCCCTGGCAACGATCCCGGGCTGGCCCACTGGATCGCGAAGTTGCCCGCTCGGGAAAAGGACGCTCTCCTGCTGCGCGCCGCCCAGGGCTCGGCCCCGCACCTTGGCCCCGAACTGCTTGGCCGCTACCACACCGAAACAGCGACGCCTCTCGCCGTGCATTCCGAACGCCGCACGGCCGCCCAGCTGCTCGACGCCGCCGCGGCCCGTCGCACCGTACGCGCGCGGGCGCGGACCGCAGATGCAGCGCGCGGCCGGTGACTGCGGATTCCGCCTCACCGTGACGGCTGCGGTCCGGAGGCAGTCGGCCGGGGCAAGGGAAGCACGGTTCCTCACCGCGGGAGACATCGCCTCGGGGCGCCCTGCCTCCGGGACGGGGCCGGGCCCTGAGGATCCCGTGCGCTGCCCACCGGTCCGGGCAGGCGACATCCTGCTTCCTGCGATGGCACGCGAGATTCTGGCCCGTGTTGCCACCGACGAGGATGCGGGAGCCTATCCGAGCTCCGGCCTACACCATCTGCGCGTCACGGACCCCGAACTTCTCGACCCCTGGTACCTCGCCGGACAGGGGACGGCGGCTCGACTTCGGTTGCAGCTGAGGCAGCCATCGTTCTGGGCCGGGCACGGGGAAGGCTGGTTCCTCACGTACCTTGGGGCGAGGCCCCCACGTCCGGGGTCCCGGCAGGTCGCACGCGCTGCGGCCCGCGGAGATCATGGCGGTTGACGGCTCACGACCGAGCGCGTTGAGGACCAGTGGGAAGCCCTCGGGTGTGAACTGGGGGCTCCAGGTACGGCAGGCCACCTGGCAGTAGGCCTTCGCCTCGAACAGGACGCTGGTGCACGAGTCGGGGCCATCCGCGTCGCGCAGCCAGAGCAGGCGGTCGCCGGGAGCGAGTCGCTCCTTGCCGTTGAGCACCCCGTTGGCGACGAGCCGCGACGCGTCGAGGTAGGGCACGGGGTCGACGTCGCCCCCGGCGTCCCCGTCGCTGAACCCGGCGGTGTCAGCGGGACGTTCCGCAGCGTAGATCTCCAACTGGTCGCCGGTGGAATGAGCTTGCCAGAGGTCGAGGGGCTGCCAGCCGCCGCCGGTCAGCGGTGCGGGCTGCGCCAGCAGTATGAACACCTCTCCTGCTTCCAGCGGCAGTACGATCCGATCCTGGCCCCCAATGGTGCGAATGTCTTCCGGCACCCAGGCATCGATCCCGTTGACCTCCAGCACGCATTCACGGACGGTCTCCACGGCCGACTCGATGGACGTGGTGAAGAACTCTCGACGTGGCGAGACTCGTTGCCCGTCCAGGCGCCGATGCACCAGCCGCTCGACGGCTGGCCAGCGCATGGTGAGCGCCCGGAAGCGGACCTCGAACGGCAGGGGCACGCCGCTGTGGTCGGACAGCTTCTTGGCACGCGCCTCCGGCAGCAGGGTCGTGAACCCGATCTTCACCATGTCAGGCATCGCCGGGTTGCTCATGACGTAGACGAACCCGGTGTCGTGTGCGGTCACCTGCGTATTCTGAGGTCAGTGCGACCACTGATGAAGGCGGTTCGCATAATTCCGGCCATGGCTGGGGTCGTTCATTGCCTAAGGGCCGGTTTAGGAACCGCGGCTTCGGCTCGGCTCCGAAGCCCGTCGCGACGCCCACCGAGACCGAGCTGTCGGCGATCCCGTCCTCGTGTGACGCCGGCGAATAGGCCGACCCTATCGCCATTGCTGACCGCGAGGCGGAGCTCCCACCGCGGCTGGAACTCGCAACTGTAGGGCCGATCTCGCGGGCGGCTGCGCGGGTAGCGCGCTCCGCTGCCCTGGTGTCACTGTGCGCCGGGGCCCACCTCCGCCCAGACGGTCTTGCCGCCCGGGGGATGCGGCTGGGTTCCCCAGCGGTCGGCCAACGCGGCGACGAGGAGCAGGCCGCGTCCGGACTCGCCATCGGGATCGGTGACGTGGACGGGCGAGGGCATGCGGTCTCCACGGGCGTCGGTCACCTCGATACGGAGCGTGCTGCTTGCCGCGTCCAGGACGAGCTCCACTCTGAAGTCCCGGCCCCGTACGCGGCCGTGCAGTGCGGCATTGGCGGCGAGCTCGGCGACGATCTGCTCGGCACGGTCCGCGATGTCGAACGGAACCTCCCAGGTGCGGAGTTGCTCGACCGTGAGCAGGCGGGCGAGGCGGGCTCCACGGCGTGTGGGGGAGAGGAGGACCGTGAATCGTCGAGCGGTCGAGGGTGCGGTGAGTGGTTGAACTTCCTGGATTCCGTGGTTCACATCACTGAGCGTGTCCGAGTGGGCCTACCCTGACCAGGAGTGATTCGGGTACGCCGGGTGACTGTCCGGGTGCGCAGGGGTAGCTGTACGTGCGTACGGCCGTTACCCTGACACCGCTCCTCGGACGGCCCCGGTCGGTGGAGGGGACGGTGAAGAGGTGGCAGACCCGACGGACGAGGACGCGGGTGACGGCGCGGTGGATCTGTTCCGCGCGCTGGGACGACAGATCAAGCTGCTGCGCGAGCGAGCGGGGTTGACCCAGCGGGAACTGGGCCAACGGCTCGGGTATGGGGAGGAGACGATCTCCTCGGTCGAGCGGGGACGGCGGATTCCGCAGCCGGAGCTGCTGGACGCGGCGGACGAATTCCTCGGCGCGGGCGGGCTGTTGAGCGCGGCCAAGGAGGACGTGGAGCGGGCCAAGGCGAAGGCACGGGTTCGCCATCCGGCTTGGTTCAGGGATTATGCGCGGTTGGAGTCGGAGGCGGTTGAGCTTCACGAGTACGGCAACCACGTGGTCCCTGGTCTGCTCAAGACCGAGGCGCACGCGCGAGCCTTGTTCGGTATGCGGATGCCGCTCCTTGACGAGCAGACGATCGAGCAGCGCGTCACCGCACGTCTGGCTCGGCAGGAGCTACTGACCCGATGGCCCGCGCCCATCGTGACGTGCATCATCGAAGAGTCCGTGCTGCGGCGCCCAATCGGCGGACGCGAGGTACACCGAGGACAGCTGGAACAACTCCTCCAACTGGGCCAATTGCGAAGCCTGCAGCTCCAGGTGACGCCAATGGACCGCGCCGAGCACGCGGGCATGGGCGGGCCCTTCATCCTGCTCACCCCGAACGGCCGCTCGCAGGTGGGATACCTGGAAGTCCAGAACGTCAGCAGGCTGATCACGGATCCGGAAGAGGTCCGTATGCTGGCCGCACGTTACGGCAGCATTAGGGCCCAGGCCCTTTCGCCCCGTGACTCCCTGACAGCGATCGAGAAGTTGCTGGGAGAAACATGAGCACCGAGCATCCCGCACGTGTCCAGGCCGAACTCACCTGGTTCAAGAGCAGCCACAGCAGCAACGAAGGCGGGGCGTGTGTCGAGGTGGCCGTCACCGAAGAGACTGTCCATATACGGGACTCCAAGGACATGACAGGGCCTCAACTCACGGTCGGGCGAACGGAATGGGCGCGGTTCGTGCGCTTCGCCGCGCGCGGCTGAGCCCGCCCGTGGGCTCAGCCGCGAGGTGCGTCCTCAAGCGGTTTCGGGCCGTGCCGGATGGCGAGGGCCGTGGCCCGGGGGCGGAGTGAGGGTGGATGTGTAGTTCTCGGCGTCGACTAGCGGGGTGTCGAGGGAGACACCCAGCAGGGCCATCCGGTCGTACTCGGCGAGGACCAGGTCCTTGGTGCGGTTCGTGCCGTACTTGGCGTTCTCGTTGTTCTTGAGGCCACCGCCTGAGTCGGACTGGAAGATCGAAGAGGTGTGCCATCTTCCCCTCGTACAGCGGCAGCATCCGCTTACTGTTCCGCACGAACACATTCCCGTCGAGCTCCCACCTCTCGTCGGAATGATGCACCCGAAGCGCCCCTTGGGTGCCGCAATTGACGCGAACCGCTCCGCGAAAAGCTGGTCGGTCTGAAGGGAGTTGACACCCTTCACTGTCAAACCCTTCCTACACAACGGAAACGCCCCCGAGCTCCCCGCGAACAAGAACGTCGACTTAACCTTCCGCCGCTCGGCCCGACCCCGCTTGCCCGCCTCCGGGTTCTCCTCCTCCCACTCCGCGATCCGTGTACGCCGCGCCGTACCCGAGCTCTCGGCGATCGACGGCACAACAACGCTGAAGTACTTCTTGTCCTCGAAGTCGACCTTGTCCCAAGGCGGATTGCCGATCACACACGAGCCCACCCGGCCCACCCCGTAGCCGGGTCCACGTCCACGTCCACGTCCACACCCGCGCCAGCGCCGTCGCCCTCGGGAACCGTGAAGACCTCCGGAAACTCCAGGTGCCAGTGGAAGAACCGGTACTCCCGCCTCAGCCGCCGGATCTCAACGTGGGTCGCATCCGAGGCGGCCGTACCAGCCGGGTCCTGAAGTGCCCGGACACATCCTGAGTGATCGCGGGCGGCGCGTCCTTGGACTTGTGCCACATGAACGCCGCGCACCACGCGTCGGCGACGTGCAGGGGTTCGGCTCCCGCCGACTACCGCGTCATCGGCTCCCGCTCGGTACGGGACGAGACAGAGCGCCACTGGGACATGGCCGCGGCGTTAAGAGTCGCGCTCAGATCCCCGGCATCGAACGTGTGCAGCCTCCACTCTGCACATCGATTACCTGGCCACGGTAATTGCGCGTCGTTGCAGTTGATGGAGTCGGTCAATCTGGACCTCGACCTCCTCGGCGCGTGCGGTTCGCTGGTTCCAAAGGATTGCGAGCCACCGCAACGCGCAGGTGCGCTGTGCGACGTAGAACCTCCGCGCAGTCGCCGGGGTGACGGCTCCGAGCTGAGCGCCTCTTCTTGGAATCGATCGCCTTCTCCCTGGTAACGGGCTTGTCGGCGGCTCACAAAAAAACCACAAGAACGCTGCCTACGGTCGGTCAGCCCGCCACGTGCCCGCGGGCGGGCCTGTCCATGACGGGTCGTCCGCACTCAAGCTGGGGCGAGGCTCAACAGAGCGCAGCCCGTTCAGCCGCGTAGCGCAAACCTGGAGGACCGCATGTCGCACCTACTCTCGCGATGGCGCCGCCTCGGCGCCGCCGTCATCGCCAGCGCACTGACGGCCTGCGCGGCACCAGCCGCCGACACTACGTCCATCCTCGGTCAGCGCACCCCGACGCCCCGCCTTGGCCAGCGCATCGCGGTTCCGGCCTACATGCCAGCCAGCGACACCACGTCCTGGAACGAGCTGTCCAACGCCGGATCCCAACTCGGGCTGCTGGATGGCGGCTTGGGCTCTAGCGCCATCAGTACCATTCGACACCACGGCACCAAGGTCGTCGGCTATGTCGACACTGGGTGGTTCGGCTTCAGGGGCAAACCGACCGCTGACGGCAGAACGGACGCGACCTCCTGGCTCGTGCAGGCCGAACAGGGCGTCGACGCGTTGTACTCCCGCTACGGAAGTTCGCTCGACGGCATATTCTTTGACGACGCCACCACCACCTGCGGGCCCCGCCCCGGCAGCTATGAGTACGTTGACTACTACCGTCGGCTCAATGACTTCGTGCACACCACCCACCGCGGCAGTCTTACCGTGGCCAACCCCAACGCGCCGGTCCCGCAGTGCTACGAGAACGCCGCCGACGTGCTGGTCACCTTCGAGGGCACAGAAAGGGAATACCTCAACCCGTCTGCCGCCAACGCCCCCGTGCCCTGGCAACTGCACGGCGACCCAGACAAGTTCTGGAACATCGTCCACGACGTGCGGCAGAGCGACCTGCCCAAGGTCATCACCAAGTCCAAGCAGAACAACGCCGGTTACCTCTACGCCACCGACCGCGCTGGGACGTCCGCGCCATACCAAGCGATGCCGACTCCGAGCTACTTCAACACCGAACTCGCGGACTCCAAGGTCCCCGACAGCCAGACCCCGGTGACGCCTGGCGGGCTCACCGCCTCGTACGCCACCGCCACCACGGCGACCCTCAGGTGGGCTTCGGCGCCGACCACGGGCGCGGTCGGCTACGACGTCTACGCGAACAACGTAAAGATCGGCTCGTTGCGCAATTCGTCCCCCAGCGCGGAGCAGTTCACCGCCACCGGACTGACTCCCGCGACCCGCTACACCTTCACCGTCCGGTCCCGCGATATGGCCGGCACGCAGTCCTCGGCCAGTCCCGGCACCACAGTGACCACCAGGTCGCCCGACGGCGTCGCGCCCACCGCGCCCAGAGGGCTGGCCGACAGCGACCTCAAGGCCACGAGTACCACCCTCAGCTGGGCCGCTTCCACTCCCACTCCTTCCGCCGCCCTCGCCTCGTACGACGTCAGCGAGAACGGCACCCACCTGCTGACTCTCGCCCCCTCAACCACCAGGATCACCCTCGGCGGCCTCAACCCCGCGAAGACCTACTCCTTCACCGTCACCGCGACCGACACCACCGGCGCGGCCTCGGCCGCCTCCAACACCCTTTCGGTGACCACTCCGCCGCAACCTGCGGCACACATCGTGAACCCGTCCATCACCCACACCTCCAACGCCATCACCTTCCAGGCGAAATACACCCTCCCCTACACCGTCAAGAACGTCTTCATCGACACAGACGCCAACACCTCCACCGGCTGTGCAATCGCCACCGGAACAGCAGACATCGGTGCCGACTACCGCATCGAGAACAACACCCTGTACCACTACGCGGGACAAACCGCCTCCTCCTGCAAATGGAGCCCCGTCACCTCCGTCACCCCGGTGATCACCGACACCGACGGCCTGCACACCTGGACGATCCCCATCAGCGCCCTCCACTTGCCAGGCAGCTCGATCAGCGCCATCTTCAACGGCTCGGACAGTTCCAACTCCCTCGGCGACTACAGCACCACGACTACGCTCACGCTCAGCTGACCCGCGCTGCGTCCGCACCTACTCGGTGCGCAGCGCAGCATCCGGTGCGCACCGGCTCGCCGATGCGGCGGACCGTTGCACTCGGCCCGGCCGACCTGGTAGTGCCAGCTACGTCCTGACGTGGCCGTCTCGGCCCAAGCCGGATCGGCGGTCTTGACCGCCCACCGGGCCGCGTACCGGGGCGGGTGTGGAAGGAGCCGTACGGAAATGACGTCTGGGCGCTGGTCGACGCCAGCCGCACTGCGAGCCACAGGGTCTTGTTCGGTCACTCCAGGTCGGACACCAGCTTGAGGACGGTTTTGAACAGTGCGTTGAGAGCTGCCCGGTAGGCGTGTTCGGGCGGGGCTGCGAAGCCGACGAGCAGGCCTGCGGGGCGTGCACTGGGGTCGACATAGAGTTCGGCAAGACCACGCAGAGCGAGTCCGTGCTGGGCGCAGACGGTCAGGATCTCTTGTTCCGGTGGCCAGTCGGAAGAGACGGTGAGCAGGGTGTGCAGGCCAGCGGGGACGCCGTGGGCGGTCAGTCCCGCGACGGTGGCCGCGTGTTCGAGAAGTAGTTCGCGCCGACGGCGGTAGCGCAGGCGGGCGGCACGGATGTGGCGGTCGTAGGCGTGGGTGGTGATGAAGTCGGCGAGGACGAGTTGGGACAGGGTCTCCGTGTACAGGTCGGCCTGCTTCTTTGCTTCTACGATCGGGTTCACCAGCTGGGGCGGCAGGGCCATCCAGGCCAGGCGTAGCGCGGGGCCGAGGGTCTTGGAGGCGGTGCCGCAGTAGACGGTTCGGTCAGGGGCGATGCCCTGGAGAGCACCGACGGGTTGACGGTCGTAGCGGTACTCGCCGTCGTAGTCGTCCTCGATGACCAACCCACCGGATGAGCGCGACCAGGCACAGACGGCCTGCCGCCGGCCGGGATGGAGGGGGACTCCGGTCGGGTACTGGTGGGAGGGGGTGAGCAGCACGGCATCGATGCTTTGCGTGAGTGCGTCCACGCAGGCGCCGTGGGCGTCGACGGGCAGCGCTGGAGTGGTGAGTCCGGCGCGCTGGACGACGGCGCGGAAGAGGTTGTGGCTGGGATCCTCCACCGCCACGGTCCTCGCACCGTCCGCGGCCAGCACCCTGCTGAGCAGGCACAGGCCCTGGTAGTAGCCGGAGGTGATGACGATGCGGTCGGGAGTGGTGATCACTCCGCGGGTGCGGCCGAGGTAGTCAGCGACCGCGGTGCGCAGTTCGATCCGGCCTTGCGGGTCTCCGGCGCCGAACATCTCGGGGCGGGAGTCGGCGAGTACCCGGCGCGTGGCGGCGAGCCACGCTCGGACGGGGAAGGTGCTGACGTCGGGAAGTCCTGGGCGCAGGTCATGACGGGGACCTGTCGCTGCGGGGGCAGCGGATTCGGGCGGCATGGTGTTCGGTGGCATGTCTGCCACGGTGGTGCCCGACCCCGGCCGGGTGGTCAGGTATCCCTCCGCGACCAGTTGGTCGTAGGCGGCGGTCACCGTGCCGCGGGACAGTCCGAGTTCCGCAGCAAGCCCTCGGGTGGACGGCAGGAGCGTCCCGGCGGCCAGACGTCCCTGGCGGATTGCCTTGCGCAGCGCCGACTGCAGGCCGACGCGTCGGCCGCCTGCCGCGTCGAGATCGATATGCAGGTCCATCCGGGAGCCGGACCAAGATTTCGGCATGGAACTGGATCTTATATCTGGTCCAGTTGCCACCTAGCTTGAGACCGAAGGGATCAACAGACCCACTGTGACAAGGACTTACCGCGATGACCGTGATCGCTCATCTCAGCGACACCCACATCGACAACTGGCCGCTCAGCATCGCACGCACCCGAGCCGTCGTGGACTACCTCAACGACCTGCCCTACGACCTCGACGCGATCGTGGTCACTGGAGACATCACCGACCATGGCCTACCGGCCGAATACGAGCTGGCCCGTGAGCTCTTCACCTGCCGGCACCCGGTGATGTTCTGTCCCGGCAACCACGACGAGCGTGACGCCTTCCGCAGACACCTGCTGGGCCAAGCCGGTTCGACGGCGCCGATCAATCAGGTACACCAGACCGCCGGCGCGGTGATCGCCCTGTGCGACTCATCAGTGCCGGGCAAGGACGAGGGCTTCCTCTCGGACGAAACGCTGGCCTGGCTGGAAGACGTGCTGGCCCGAACCTCGGCCGGAGTGCCCGTGGTCGTCGGCTTCCACCACCCACCGGCCCGGTTGCACGTCCCCTTCATCGACAGCATCCGCCAGTTCGGGGCTGAGCGGCTCGCCGCACTTGCCGGCCGTCGTCGCAACCTCACAGCCTTCCTGTGCGGGCATGCGCATACAGCCGCGGCGACCGTCTTCGGCGAACGACCGCTGCTGGTGGCTCCCGGAGTCGTCTCCACACTCCGTCTGCCCTGGGAGCAGCACGCCTCTCCGCATGACCATGTCCACCTGGACCATCTGCCCGCACTCGCCTTCCACGTCCTCGGCGACGCAGGGGAGTTGACCACCCACTTCCGGCACGTCCACTTGTGACCGAACAACGCCGGTGCCGGAGAGCCGACTTGATCATCCACCGAGACGACAGGTACGAACTCGACACCATTGCCGAGCGGATCGGCCTTGATCGTGTCCACCGATGCCTCTCGACCGATACCTTCTGGGCGATCGGCCGGAGCAGGGAAACCGTCGAGCGCCGTACCCCCGGCACCGTAATCCAAAAAGTGCGCGGTGAGCGGGCTCGATGCGCGCACTCCGTGCTCTCTCAGCAGGCGTGAAGGATCCGAAAGCGATCGGGTTCCGCCGGATCTCGATCAACGACTTGGATTGGCGTCCAAGCCCATTGCCAAACACTGATGTCTGGCGTGCGGGAGAACTGGATCTGCCCGCGGGTGCCTTCGACTGCAACGCGCGGCCAGGATTCGGCAATGCGCGCCCGGTCCTCGCCGTAAGAACGCAGCACATCGGCGAGGAAGGCGACCGTGTCGTAGCCCTCGAAGGCGACGAAGGAGGGCGCTTCGGCCAGCCGCTCGCGGAGGGCCGTCTCGACTCGTGCACCGAGTGGGCTGAGGCGCTCGGGCAGGTAGCGCAAGAACGGGATCGCGGCGCTGTCGTCGCCCAGCAACGTCACCCATTCGGCGAACTCCGGTTGCCCGGCCGGAGCACCAATCATGATCTCGGCGAGGCGCTGGTCGCGGCGGACAGACTTGACGATCGACACCGCCGGCTCCGGGTGGCCGACCAGAAGAAGGAGGGCTGTCGCGCGATTGTCGACGAGCTCGTCGCACACGGCCGTGGGGTCGAGCGCGCGCATGTCGAGTTCGATGACGGTGCCGCCGCGTGGCGCGAGGTAGTCCCGCAGAATGCGGGCCCCAGACGCCCAGTAGACACTCGGGTCGGCTGCTACGGCGATTCGACTGTGGCCCGCGCTGAAGAGGAAGTCTGCGTAGATCTGCCAGCCGTGGGACTGCGCCGGGGCGAGGCGCGCGACCCATTCCGTTGGCTGTTCGGTGAGCGCGTCGAGAACCGCTGACGAGCAGAGGAAGGGCAGGCCGAGGGCGTCGGCCCTGGCGGCAGCAGCGCGAGCGACGACGCTGTGATACTCCCCCGCCAAGGCGGCCACGCCCAGGCGAGCCAATTCATCTACGGCCGCCACGGCCCTCTGTGGATCAGCCGCGGTGTCTCTGACCACCAGCTCGAGTGGTCTTCCGACGATCCCGCCGGAGTCATTGACTTCGCGAACGGCCAGCTCGAGTCCAGCGAGCAAGTGTTGGCCGGCCTCTACCCAGCCAGGCCGAGTTAGCGGAACGAGAGCGCCTATCTGGACGGATGATCCGTCAGTCCGCTCCGCTCCAGATGGCGATGGTGGCGTATTCATGCGTTGGCGTCTCCGGTGTGACGGTTCGGTTGCAGTTTATCCGGATCGCAGAGCGGCAAGGCCCGGTAGTACGCGTTCATCCCATCTCGCCGTGGCGGGCGCACCTGGGTGACCATGCCGGACATTGCATCCACCACCATCGCCAACAGGCAACCGATTGTTTGATTGCTGAGCTGCCAGGCCGCTCGATACGGGGACCGTGACTCTGGCGTTACAGGGCAGGAAGGCCAGGGGCGTTGGGGTTCCCGAGGTGATCGCCGTGTAACAGGAGGTGGGTGCAGCGACGAAGCTGATCGAGGTGGAGCGCACGGCATCGCGTGAACGGGGGGTGCCATTCGACTGCGGACGCAGTCGATGGCACGGCATTGTTCGAGGCACTGTCCACTCGTGAGGATCCGTCTGCGAGGCGCTCCTGTGGCTGGTGTTCTTGAGCATCGTCCGGCTCTCCTTAATCCCGGTCCCTCTCCAGTGGCGGGGGTCAGCGAAGATCGTCGACCGCGGGCCCGTCAGGGTGGACCAGGCGCCCAAGAAGCTGATCACCGGCGCTGACGGACGCGTGCGCGTATTGCCGGGCCACCGGTGATGTCCAGGTGCCTCATGGGCGTGCCTTCTGGCCGGTTTTCGCAGCGAAGGTGAAGGAGAGATGCAAGCCATCGAGATCGGATTCTGCGTGAACGCGGCGCAGGTCATCGACATGCGCGGAGAGCAGGGCGTCAACATCGGCGAGGGCGCCGCCGACGCCGATGCACCGCATGCCTGCTGCGTGGGCGGCATGCACGCCGGCCGGTGCGTCCTCGACGACTACGCATTGTGCTGGTGTCGCGCCGAGCAGTTGAGCCGCGGTCAGGTAGCCCTCGGGGTTGGGCTTGCCACGCTGGATGTCATCGGCTGCCCCCAGGTGCATTGGATGCGGCAGCTGGGCTGCGGCGAGTCGCCCTTGGGCAACGGCGCGAGTGCCTGAGGTGACGATGGCTCACGCATCCCGCGGAAGCGTGCCCAGCAGCCGAGCCGCTCCCGGGGTCGCTGTCAGCCCATCGAAGTCGCGTTCCTCTCTCTCGACAATGCGGCGGGTCTCTGCCTCGGCATCCAGGTGCGGGGCGATGAGACGGACAACATCGAGGTTCTCCGGCATCTGGCCGGTGGTGATGTCGAGGTGCGCGAGGACGCGCGGGTCAGACACGGGCGTGTCCGCCGCCTCGGCGGCTCCGGCCAGCAGCACGGTGGGCGAGAGGCCGGTGACCACCTTCTTGAGCATGTGTCCTACTTCTCTGCGGCGCAGAGGAGTTGACGTGCGCCGGTGGTGTGGGTTCAGCCCGGGTCGACCACCGTGGTGATCAGGCCGGTATTGAGGTCGTAGGCGTAGCCGCCGACCGTGATCTTGTCGATGCTGGCCGCCAGTTCTGGCGCGGTGCGTAGCCGTTCGACGTCCTCGTGCACGGTCGTGGCAGGGTCGAGGACGGCCATGGCGGCGGCCGTCTGCTCGTCATAGCCACCGCGGGCGGCGTAGCCGTGGCGCAGTTGCTCGTCGGCGAGCAGTCCGGAGCCGCAGTCGGTGTGGTGGACGACCGCGACTTCGAACCAGTCGGCGTCCGGGGTCTTGTTCTCGTGCAGGTGGCAGATCCAGGCGAGGTCCTTGATCACTGACGGGGTGACTCGGCCGCCGACGTTGCGGGCGACGATTGCCTCGCCCAGCCTCGCGCCGAGGATGGCCGCCGGCTCGACGCGGGGGTCGATGCAGGTGATGATGTAGAGCTGGTTGAAGGGGATGAACGGGATCGCGGGGACCTCGTCTTTGGCGTCGGTGGCGGCGAACCGGGCGTTGCGCTCGAGATGAGTGGCGAAGTGTGAGACAGGCATGACGGTGGCTCCGGTCAGCGGGATGGGCGGATCGCCCGGGCGGCGGTGAGGATGAGGTCGGCGACTTCGGCGGGTCGTGCGACCGGCACGGCGTGCGCGGATTCCACTTCCACGAGTTGGGATCCGGCGCGCTCGGCCATGAAGCGCAGGATGGCGGGCGGCAGTGAGCGGTCCTGCGTGGAGATCAACGCCCACGAGGGCAGGGTGCGCCAGCTCGGCGTGCCGGGCAGCGTCTCGCCCAGGGCGGCCGGGTCGATTGGTCGTTGGCAGGCTGCCATCACCGCGGCGTGGGTGGGCTCGACGTCGGCGGCGTAGACCTCGCCGAAGCGCTCCGGTCGCAGGATCAGGTCGTTGCCGCCCAACGGGTTCGGCGTGACATCGAGGTTGTCGGGGGTGAGCAGGCTGCCGGGGAACTTGGCGTTGAGCTCGCCGGCGCTCTCCCCGGTGTCGGGCTGGAACGCGGCGACGTAGACCAGCGCCGCGACGGTCCCGCTCGCGGTGACGGCCGGATGTGAGATGACGGCGCCGGCGTAGGAGTGCCCGGCGAGCACCACCGGACCGGGCACTCGGTCGAGGAACCCGCGAAGGTACTCGGCGTCTTGCGCCAGGCTGCGCATCGGCAGGGCCGGGGCGTGCGCGACGGCGCCGGCCGTGTGCAGGCGCCTGGCCACCCCGTGCCACACGGACGCGTCGGTCAGCGCGCCGTGCACGAGGACGATGGACGGCAATGCACTAGACAGAACGTTCGTTCTTCCCATGCGGCTGACTGTACGAGACATGGGCCGTGGGGTCAATAGAACGTTCTGTCTTCTATGCTGGGGGCATGATGAGCGCCGCTTCGAGCCCGCGCGACCGGCTGCTGGAGACCGCGCGCCGGCTGTTCTACGCCGAGGGCATCCACACCGTCCCGGTGGACCGCCTGATCACCGAGGCCGGCGTGACCAGGGCGACCTTCTACCGGCACTTCCCGGCCAAGGAGGACCTGGTGGAGGCCTACCTGCGCGCCACAGACGCGGACCTGCGCGCGGCGGTCGCCGACACGCTGGAACAGCCGGACCCGCAGCAGGCCGCCGCCGCGCTGCTCGACCTGATCGGCCAGGTCACCTGCTCGGCGGGATTCCGCGGCTGCCACTTCATCAACGCCTCCGCCGAGTACCCCGACCCCGCGGACCCGGTTCGCGTCGCCGTGGCCGAGCACCGCGCCTGGTTCCAGGAGACGGTGACGCGCCTGGCCGCCCAGACCGGGCACCCCGATCCCGACCACGCCGGCCGCGTCCTGGTGCTCCTGCACGACGGCGCGCTGTCGGCAGCCGAACTCGACGACCCGCAGCAGGTACGGAAAACCGTGATCCGCGCGGGCAAGGACCTACTCGGACTCACCGCGTGAGCAGCTGATGCGCGGCACCCCCGCCAGCCATGACGTCCAGCTGCGCGACACGCCGGCCCCCGGCCGGCGACAGGCGTGAGCGCACGCTCATTCCGGCTGGGCAACCACGTCACACACGCACATCGGCAACTTGTTTGCGTGTGCCACGGCCGATGCCCGGCCAGGCTCGGTCGAGGTGTCCGGCGGGACGCTCTCAATTCGGCTGCCCACCAGTGGTTTGGTGTGGCTCACTTTTGGCGTGTGTCCTCGCTGGGTGCCGTGGCGGGGTTGTGGGTCAAGAGGGGTCTGCGCAGCCCGAAGTGGCCATGCGTTGGATCCTGGCATGGGCCCGCGCATGGGAGCGCCCGGGGCGGTCTGGGTCGGGTGAGTGGTGGTCAGCGTCCGATGCGTTGCTGTGGATGGTGGTGGGCGAGGTGTCGGCGTAGCAGGTCGCGTCCGTAGTCGCCGCCGTTGGGGGTGCGCACGATGGTGTGGACGTGGAACGGTTCGGGTTGGTCGTTGTCGAGGAAGACGCCTTGGTGGCAGTCGTATTCGATCAGGACGACGGGGCTGTGGACGCGGTAGTAGAAGGCGTCATCGTCGCCGCTCCCGCCGATCCAGGCGATGTGCGTGTCGTCGAGGTGCCGCTCGACGCTGTCCATGAACGCGGCGGCGGGACCGTCCGGGAGTCGCCGCGCGTAGGTCTTCACCAAGTGGAGCAGCGACTCCCGTTGCCTGTGGGAGAGTCCGCCGGCCGGTAGCCCCGCGTAGGGGATGACGCGGTTGTCCTGGGCGGCGCCGCCCAGGTGCCTGCCGTTGACCGGGTCGGCGAGTTCGGCGGGCAGGTCCTGCGCCCGGATCGATGTGTGGAGAACGGCCTGACGTGCCTGTTCAGGGTGCAAGCTGCGCCGCAGGTCGAGTCCGGCCGTCCGCTGCTCGTCGAACAGGCGCAGGCCCTTGTGGGTACCGCGGTCGGCCTCGGTGGGCTCGGCACCGATGAAGGTCGGGGTGAGGACCATCTGCCGGCCGATGATGAAGCAGTGCACGTCGAGGTGGTGGCCCCACAGTTGCCATCCCCACGGCTGAGTTGTCGAGGGGGTGCCGAACACTGCGAAGGAATAGCAGTATTCGGTGAGGGTGTCGCGGTACTGGTCGATCAGCTCGCCGAGCGCGGCGTTGAGTTTCATCGCCGTCCGAGCGTCGGAGAAGCCGGTGGCGGACAAGGACGCCTCGAGGATCGCGAGCGCACGCTCGCGCTGCGCGGGCTGAAGGTCCTCCAGGCGCAGGCCGTGCGGATCCCAGTTCGGAAAGGCATTGATCCACATACGCCATTCGTCCGCGTCGACGGCGAACAGGACGTCGTCGCGCTGCGCGGGAGTGAGGCAGTCGAGGAAGGCGGTCGCCGCCTTGCTCGCGGGCTCGGGATTCCAGCCGGTGTCCTGGAGGGCGAACAGGTCGGGTACGACGTGCCCGTCCGTCGTGATGCCGACCAGCGGCTCCTTCGCCCTGCCCAGCACGGGCGGGAAGAACTCCCGCGCTACCGCCTGGAGATCCGGGGGAAGGGCCGAGAGATCCACCCGGGCGTCCTGGATCGGCAGTCCGAGGACGGGTCCGAATCCCCGGTAGCGCGTCTTCTCATCTTCATCATCCATGATGGGACATGCCTTCCTTATGCTCAGGCGCCAGTCGGCCAGGCCGCGGCGAGCGGGGTTGTCGGCCGTCCGGACAGGCGGGTGAGGTCGCCGCCGTCGGTGTGGCGGCCGCCGCGTCGGAGGCCCTGGTCGGTGTCGGCCAGTAACTGTGCGATGGGTTGGGGTGGGCCCGTTTCGGCGAGGGTGATGGCGCTCGCGGAAGTTGGTTCTGGCCGCGATTTCGTGAAGGATCTTGCAGTCGCTCGACCCGGTGCGGTCCGTCCAGAGCGCCTGGTTGGATGAACGCATGACGGATTGGTCGACGCTCTCCGACGTGTGCGGTTCCGCGGAACACGTGCCTGGTCTCTTGGCCCGGTTCGAGGCCGATCCGAGCGGTGTGTCGTCCGAGTTGGTGGACCACCTGTGTCCGCAGCTGGATACCGCCTTCACCGCCAGCTTCGCAGCCCTTCCGCGCCTGGCCGAGATCGCGACCGCGGGCAGCCGGGAGGCTCTGGGCTGGGTGCTGCTGGCGGCGGGGGCAATCGCTGCCTGTTCGCCTGGGCTGTCCGAGCCCGACAGCCCTCTTACGGTCTTCTCGGCTCCGATTGCGGTTCTGCGCGACCTCACCGATCGCCGCTTGAGCCAGACGGCCGAAGCCGGGGAATACGTGAACCTGCTGCAGGCCCTGCTTTCTTTCGAGGGCGTTGAGATCTGGGATCGCTGCCTGGACGGCCTGGAGACTGGTGAGTACGAGGTCGACTGCCCGTACTGCGGGGTCGACGTGTTCGTCGTAATCGGGCAGGAAGACTTCTTCTGTTGCACCGAGGACTACGCGTTGCGAGATGTGCAGAAGTCACCCCTCCAACCCTCGCGAATGCAGGAGTTGGAAGGGCTGCCGCAGAGGTTGTTCACGCGGGCAATGGCGGATGGGCAGGAGGGCTTCGCTCATGGCGTCCGTTACCTCTTTGGGCGAGCCGCTTGTCCGGACTGTGGGACCGACTTCTCGGTGGCCGAGCGGGTGGCGGCCGGTTGAATTCCGTGACCGACCCGGGGCTATGTGCCGGCGAGGATTCGGGTCCGTAGTAGTCGGAAGCTGGGTCGGCCGTACATGGCTCTCTTGACCGTTTTAAAAGTTACGTGGCCTTCGACCTTGCCGGAGCTCCACTCGTGGGTGAGTCCGGCGGTGACGGCGTCGAAGTCCTGACGGAAGAACGCGGCGAACTTGGCGACCGGGGCAACATCGGACTGTTCGGCCTGGCCGATCCAGGCGGGCAGTAGTTGGCCTCGGCGGTTGCGGACCAGGTCCGGGCAGGCGCAGGCGAGGCCACACCCCTCGCGATGTCCGGGCAGGCGAGGCGGGCCTGGTCGAGGTGCTCGATCTCCTCGGCGCCGAGGCGGTCACGGTTCCGCATGATCCAGGAGGTGATCTTGCGCGGGCTCGGGATTTCCGCTGGCGCGGCTGAGGCCGTTCCGGTTCGACAGAGGAGGCCTCATGATCGAGAAGTGCCCCGAGTGAACGTTCCTGCATTCGGCCCCTGATCTGGGCGTTCACGAAATCGCGGCCAGAACCACTTTCAAAGAGCGCCGACAAGGGCGCGGGCGGTTTCGAGCACGTCCCTGTAACGCACTTCGGTTTCGGACTACCTGCAGCTGTGGCTGGGCCCCGGGGCGCTTCATCCCGCGCGGCCTGCGGTGCCTCGGCGAGCGCTGGAAAGCGCTCGGCCACGTCACGATCAGTCCCTAGAAAGATCATTCAGATCGCCCTGGTCATCACACGCTTCGAGCGCCAGGCAGCGAACTGGGTCTCGCTGGGATCACGTCAGTGGCCGAGGTTGACTTGTGCCCTGTGGTGGTCGCTTCTCTCGATCAGGTCGACGAACCCGAGGGCGTAGTCCGCGGCGGAGATCGCGCCGCCGTCCTCGGGCTGGACCGCGACGTCGGCGCCGAGGCGATAACGGCCGAGTCGTTCGCCGGGCATCCGCGCGCCGAACCTGAGCGCCGGGCTCACAAAGACCCAGTCGAGTGTCGCGGGCGTGGCCGGGAGGTCCTCGATGATGAGCGCCGCCCCGGCGCGGATCTCGTCGTGGAGCTCGGCGGGTATGTGGCTGAGGTCGGTGACGAAGCGGTCCGCCCCGGGCGCAGGGCGCAGCGATGAGTAGCCGCCGACGACGAACAGGGGCACGCCCGCGGCGTCGGCCAGACGCGCGATCGTGCGGTAGACGTCGCGGAAGGTACCGGCCAACGGGCTGCGTGGGGCGAGTGCGCCCACGACGACGTCCGCGCTCTCGATGGGTGCTGAGAGCGTCGCCTCGTCGGTGGCGTCGCCTTGGACATAGGTCACGTTCGGGATCGGCGCGTCGGGGAGCGAGCGGCTCAGCGCGGTGACCTGGTGGCCGCGATCAGCGGCCTCCGCGACGATGGCCGAACCTGCGTAGCCGGTGCCGCCGATGACGGTAATGCGAGACACGACGTGCCTTTCCACGGGACGGGTGGCGTCGGACGACGCGCTGCGATTACCGTATGAGCGCAGCTCTCTGACGGGAAGAAGGCACTTTGTGGTAACCACTCAGTCCGAGTCGGTGCTGCGCGGCAGCCCCTACCGCGCGGACTGCCCGACCCGCCACATCCTGGATCGCATCGGCGACCGTTGGACGGTGCTCATCGTGGGCGCCCTCTGGGACGGCACCGCCCGTTTCTCAGAGTTGCGCCGACGCATCGAGGGCATCTCGCAGAAGATGCTCGCCCAGACTCTCCGCGGGCTCGAACGGGACGGGCTCGTGCGCCGCACCGTCCACCCCGAAGTCCCGGTCCGCGTCGAGTACACGCTCACCGAGGCGGGCCGCACTCTGCGCGAGCCGCTGCGCGCACTACAGGAATGGTCGATCGCGCACCTCGGCGACGTGACAGCGTCGCAGGAAGCCTACGACCACGCGAACCGGCCTCCTCCCGACTCCGCGGATCGCGACAAGTAACGCTGCGATATCCGCGCTGCTGGCTGATGGCAAGTCACCTCTCCATCGTCTAGGTCCGGCTCGGGGCGTCTCGACGGACCCTGCCAGGCCATCGGAGCCAACCAGGACGAGAGAACCAGCCCGGGGGCTGCGAGAGCTCAGCGTCCAGCGCGCCGGACCGCCCTCCACCGCCGCCTCCAACTCGCCAGTGGACTGCCGAAACAACCGGCCCGATGGTTGCTCGGTGCGCGCCATCGCCACGACCCGGCTGCGCTCGGTCTCGGTCAGCCGAGGCCGCCGCCCCGAACCCGGACGGTCACCCAGGCCATCGATCCCGTGCGCGTTGAACCGGTGCGGCCGCGCGCACGGTCTGCGGATGACAGCCCACTTCGGCGGCAATCACCTTGGTGGGCTTACCTTCCCAACCGGCCACGATAATCTGCGCTCGGCGAATCCAGTCCCCCGGAGCGTGGCGCGCGCTGGACAGCCTCCGGATCGCTCGCTCCTCCTGCTCCTCGACTGGCAATCGCGCGACAAGCGCCTTCGGCACGTGACACTCCTCGTCGATCCATCGAGATCAACGATCAAGACACGTGATCTTCAAGGAACGCGGCACTAACAGCGTCGCCCTCATTCGGCGAAGCTGTTCGTCTGCAGGCCTGCCAGGCGCTGAGCGGCCTCTACGACGAACGCCCGCCGCCGTGCTCGCTCACCCGGGTCGTCAGCCTCGGCGCCGGTCATCATGGTGGCCAGTTGCGGGACGCTGAACCACCACGCAGCGAGCCCGATGATCATGAACATGAGGTGGCCGGCGTCGATCTGGCTGTCGATGACACCGTCCCGCTGCGCTTGCGCCGCCGCGGCGACTTTGCGGCCGTAGTGCTCCACGCGCGCCGTGGCGTTCACCGGTGGCGCTCCTCGCAGGCCTTCCCATTGGAGCAGGCGAGCCAGCTCGGGGTGCTGCCCGTAGTAGTCGAAGGTGCGCCCGGCGAACTCGCCCAGGTCGTCGAAGCGCAGGCCGTCCGGGGCCACGGCGTGGGAGAGTTCCTCGAGCGCCTCGGTGAGCACCTCGTCGAAGAGCGTGTCCTTGTCGCCGAAGTAGGCGTAGAGCCGTTCCTTGTTGACCCCGGCTCGGGCGGCGATGCGAGTCACGGTGGTGCCGTCGGCCCCGTGTTCGGCGAACTCGGCGGTCGCGGCTGCCCGCAGCTGCTGGCGCGTCTCCTCGACGGTGCGCTTCATGACTGGAGGGTACCGCCGCCAACGTTGTGGTTGGTGGTTCGCGGTGCTAACGTGCGTCATACCATGCTCCAACGCCAACGTTGGCGTTGGCGTGCGCGGGCATCGTGTGCCACTTGATCGTGAGAGATAGGGGCTTCCAATGAATCTGACCGAGACGACGGCGTTCACAGACCGAGACGGCATCGTGGACGCGGTCACGCGAATTGTCGAGGGAATCGACTTCGGCAACGAGGACCTGCTGCGTTCCGCCTTCACCGAGGACGCCGTGTTCGACCTCGGCGGCATCGACCACAGCATCCACGCGTTCGAGCCCTACGTGGGTCGCGACCAGGTCGTTCGGACCTTGATGGAGACGGTGGGAAGGGGGATGGACACCTTCCACGCGCTGTCCAACATCCGGGTGCGGGTGGATGGTGACACCGCCCAGTCGACCTGCTACCTGATCGGGCAGCACCACCGCGCCGGCCAGGGGCCGTCAGTTGAGTTCCAGGACCACCTCCTGCTGGGCAACTGGTTCGAGACCGACCTGGTCCGCGATCACGACCACGTGTGGCTGGTTCGCCGCAACCGGGTCAGCTCGCGTTGGTCTGTGGGGAATCCCGCGGCTGGCGCAACAACAACTCGATGATGGACCTGGAAAGGAGGCAGTGGTCATGCGCGCGATCGGCCTGACCGAGTTCGGCGGACCCGAGGTGCTGCGGGTGATCGAGTTGCCCGATCCGGCGCCGGGCGCCGGCGAGGTGCGTGTTCGCGTGCGCGCGGCGTCGGTCAACCCCACCGACACGATGTTGCGCGCCGGGGCCGCGCGCTCCTGGTTCAACGGCCGCCCCGGCCCGTACGTGCCGGGCATGGACGCGGCGGGCGTCGTCGACGCGATCGGCCCGGACACCGACACCTCGCTCCGGCCAGGGGACCCGGTGGTCGCGATCGTGGACGCCTACGGCCCACACGGTGGCGCCTACGCCGAACTCATTGTGGCGCCAGTGGAATCGGTCGTGCCGATCCCGTCCGGCGCGGACTTCGCGGCCGCTTCCACACTGCTGATGAACGCCCTCACCGCCCGGGTCGCGCTGGACCTGCTGGCCGTGCCCGCCGGTGGGATTGTCGCGGTGACCGGCGCGGCCGGGGCCTTCGGCGGGTACGCGGTGCAGTTGGCCAGAAGCGACGGGCTGCGCGTGCTCGCCGACGCCTCGGCCGCCGACGCGAAGCTGGTGATGTCATTGGGCGCGGATGAGGTCGTGCCACGCGGCGACGACGTCGCCGACCGGGTCCGCGCACTCGCGCCGGACGGGGTGGACGCCGTGCTCGACGGGGCGGCGCTGCACGAGCTGATCCTCCCGGCGATACGAGACGGCGGCGGGTTGGCAGTCGTCCGCCGCTGGGCCGGCCCAGTCGACCGCGGCGTCCAGCTGCACCCGGTCTTGGTCACCGAGGCGGTCACCGACCATGCCCGCCTGCTTCGGTTGCGGGATCAGGCGAGCACGGGCGAACTGACGCTGCGGGTGGCCGACGTGCTGCCGGCCGCCCAGGCCGCCCAGGCGCATCGACGACTGGCAGAGGGCGGAGTGCGAGGCCGTCTTGTGCTGGATTTCACCGCCTTCTAATCAGGGCTGGTGCAGTCCCCTGAGGAGGAGGGCTAGCAGGCGGTCGGCCTGGGCGGCGCTGTCCGGGCTGTCTTGGGCGGCCCAGGCGATGGCGCCGATCATTCTCAGGATGTCCGCGTCATCAGCGTCGGGAGTAACGGCCCCTGATTGCCGTGCCCGCGCGAGCAGTGCCGCGCCCGCGTTGAACATCTCGGTGTGCCAGGTCGACACCAGGTCGGCCTCGCGGTCGAGGGCCGAATTCAGCATGGCGGCGGACAGGCCTCGGTAGGTGAGGCCGTGGGTGATGGCGGCACGCAGCCAGGTGGACAGCGCGTGGAATGGGTCGTCGGCGGTCAGCAGGTCGCGTCCGAGGTCGACGAGGCCGGCGATCTGCTCGGCGAGGACGGCCTCGATGAGTTCCAGGCGGCTGGGGAAATGGCGGTACAGCGTCCCGCTGGCGACGCCGGCCCGGCGGGCGATCTCGTCCAGGGAGGCGTCCACGCCGGACTCGGCGAAGGCGATACTGGCCTGCGCCACCAGGTTCTCGTAGTTGCGTCGGGCGTCCGCGCGCATCACCACCACCCCCTTGCTAACCGGGGACACAGTCCGTTACTGTGCCCACATAAACGGACTCAGTCTCATCTTATCTGGACCATGGAGGGCGACCCCGATGGCACTGGCGGGACAAGACCGGATCGACATCACCGACCTGATCAACCTTCACGGGCACCTCATCGACGCGGGCGAGTGGGACCGTGCGGGTGAGCTGTTCACCCCGGACGTCACCTACGACCTGGACGATTTCGGCCTCGGCTCGTTGCATGGGATCGCGGCCGTGCGGGAGGCCGCGCTCGCGTTGGGCGACGCCAACCCGGTCGGCCACCACGTCACCAACATCATGATCACCCAGCTCGATGAGCGCTCAGCGCGGGTGCGGTCCAAGGGCATCGGCGTCATGGCCGGCGGGATGGTCAACAGCGTGGTCTACCAGGACGTCGTCACGCGCCAGCCGGATGGCTGGAGGATCAGTCACCGCAAGATGATCGCGCCCGGCGGGCAAAAGGCAAGCTAGTGACCCACGAACCGATCTCCGGCCTGGCCGCCGGCGTACCCTTCACCGCGCTGCCCCCGACCGCGCCCGGCCCCGCGTCGATGGTCGTCACCTGGCACATGATCGGCGCGCCCCGCACCGACGCCGCCTTCGCCGCCGCGCTGCCCATGGCCGGGGTACCGGCGTGGCGGGTTCACCTCGGCATGCCGCTGTGCGGCGCCCGGATGCGCGACGGCAGCATGGACGCCGTTGTCGAGCTGACCCGCGAGGACGCCGTCCTGGCCTATGAGGACCCGTTCGTCCGGCAGGCCGCCGAGGAGTTCCCCGCCGCGCTGGGTGAGCTCCGCGAGCGGCTGTCCCTTCCGGACGGGCCGATCGGCGTCGTCGGCGGATCCCTCGGCGGCGCCGTCGCCCTGCACATCCTGGCCAGCGCCCAGACACCTATCGCCGCAGCAGCAGTGGTCAACGCGGCGATCCGGGCGAGGTCGGTGGTCAGCCTCATCGAGCAGGGCAGCGGCCAGCCGTACACTTGGACGCCGGAATCCCGCGCGGCCGCCGACCGGCTGGACTTCGTCGCCAACGCCGACGCGATCGCCGCCCGGACGCCGCAACCACCGTTGCTGGTGGTCAGCGGCGATCTCGACAGCGAGTCACTGCGTGCCGACGCCGTCGAGCTGGTCGACGCCCTCAAGCGGCGGTACGCGAAGCCGGACCACGTCGAATTGCTGACCGTGCCCGGCCTGGCCCACGCGTTGGCGGAGCTGCCTGGGCTGGAGCCGGCCCCGCAGACCCCGACCGCCAAGGTGGTGGATGAGGCGATCACCCGGTGGTTCGTCCGCCACCTCGCCGGCACGCCTGTCTAGTTGTATTGACCACGTGCGTTGTCAACAGTGGGCGGCGGAGACGTGATCAAGGTTGGCGGCGCGTTATGGGCAAGGGGAAGCCGGCCGGAGCCGTGTGGTCGCCCACTGTCTCATCTCGTGGACGCCGCCTCATCGCACAATCTCTCCTCGGGAGGTTCAACCTCCACGAAGGCGCCTGAAGCGCGATCAGGCATGCGGCGCGCCACCGTCCGCCGCCAGGCGCGTGAGCCACTCACGCAGCAGGCGCTGCTCGGCGTCGCTCAGGACATCGGCGTCATCGGGGAGGGCGGCGCGTAGCGCGCGGGCCGCCGCGGCGGGACCGGATTCCGCGGCGGGGACCGCCGGCTCAGCGCGAGTGACGGCCGTGACCATGGACTCGCGCAGGACGGTCAACAGCGCCGGATTGCGGCGGTCCGCGGGGGTGGAGTGCCAGGTGGTGACCGCGCCCTGGCCGGTTGCCTGGATGATCTGGGCGGCCAGCTCCTCGTCGACCCGCAGCCACCCCCCGGCCGCCAGCCGACGCACCCGCCCATGGAGGATCTCCAAGCCCGCGCGGTGTGCTGCGTCCGATCCCCGGCCGATGGCCCGGTTCATCACCGCGAACAACTCGGGGCGGGAGACCCCGAACTCGACCACCATGTCCCAGCCGCGGCGCAGCTCCTCCACTGGATCCTGCGGGGCGGGGTCGAGCTGCGCGCGCTTTCTCTCCAGGAACTGCGCGTAGCCGTGCTCGGCGACGGCCTCAAGGAGCCCCTCCTTGTCGCCGAAGAGGCGGTAGATCGCTGGCGGCTGCATTCCGGCCGCGGCGGCGACCGCGCGGGTGCTCACCGCGTCAGGGCCGCCGTTCTCCAGTAGCTCGACGGCTGCCTCGACGATGCGGCGCCGAGGGCTGTCGGTTGAGTCGCGCGTAGCCATGAACCGATGGTACCGAAGATCTGATTCCATCGGAATTTCCAGTGTTACCATTGGAATGATTCCAGCGGAAGCAGCGTCGGGAGAACCCAATGATCATCGTTACCGGAGCCACCGGAAAGCTCGGCCGCCGCACCGTCGAGCGCCTCCTGGAGCGCGTCCCCGCCGGCCGCGTCGGCGTCAGCGTCCGCGACCCCCGCAAGGCCCAGGACCTCGCCGGCCGCGGCGTCCGCGTCCGGCAGGGCAGCTTCGACGACCCCGCCTCGCTCGTGCACTCCTTCGAGGGCGCCGAGCAACTGCTCCTCGTCTCCCTCGACCGCACGGGCCAGGAGTGCGTCAGCGGCCACCGCGCCGCCATCGACGCCGCCGTGCAGGCCGCCGTCGGCCGCATCCTCTACACCAGCCAGATGGGCGCCGCCCACGACTCCCGCTTCCAGGCATGCCGCGACCACGCCCAGACCGAGGACCTGCTGCGCGCCACCGGCCTGCCCTGGACCGCGCTGCGCAACGGCTTCTACGCCTCCAGCGCCCTGCAGTTCCTGGAGTCCACCCGCCACACCGGCGACATCGCCCTCCCCGCCGACGGCCCCGTCGCCTGGACCGGCCACGACGACCTCGCCGAGGCCACCGCGGTGATCCTCGCCGAGGAGGCCCGCTTCGAGGGGCCCACCCCGCCGCTCACCGGCCCGGCGGCGCTCGACTTCGACACCGTCGCCGAGATCGCGTCCCAGACCACCGGACGGCCCTTCACCCGCACCGTCGTCCCCGACGGCGCCTTCCGCGAGCAGGTCCTGGCGCACGGCGCCCCGGCCCCGATCGCCGACCTGATGCTGAGCATCTTCGGCGCGGCGCGCAATGGCGAGTTCACCGCTGTCGACTCGACGCTGGCCGAGCTGATCGGGCGAAAGCCCGCCACCTTCCGCACCCAGCTGGAGCGTGCCTGGGCCGAATAGATCCAGTGGGCAGGGCTTCGGCGAAGTGTCGTGATGCCCGGTTCGTGTTCATGTGAGCCCGAGGAGTGCGAGCGGTCGGCGGCTGTCGCGGGCGTTGTGCCACAGTGCGGAGGCAATGTTCGTCCTGCCGGCCAGGCGGAGGGCGCCGATGGCGGGGTTGCGCCAGGTGGCCTTGGCCCGAGGTGTGGTGCTCGTCCGCGGTTGTGAAGCGTCCTCGGCGAACGTCACGTCTCGGGCATGGTGCAGGGCCTTCGCACCCGGCGCCAATGGCCTGACCGTCGCAGTCACGGTCGTGGACTGCCCGAACAGCAGTCAACTCCCCCTGCACTCGGCCGACCGCTCGGGTGATCAACCGGACACGCCAGCGGGTGAGCCCATGGGTTGGCGCAGTAGCGCGCTTCAGTTGACGGAGCCGCACTTGGACACTCCGACTGCGACGCCGGAATCGAGCCGGCGCCTCAACTGGACTGCGACGGCCCGGTGGTGTGAGGCGGCTATACGAAGGGGCCTTCGGTGATGAAGCGGCGGAGGTGGCGGGCGAAGGTCTGGGCGTCCCCGGGGGGCCAGGAGTTGAGGCTTGCGGCGATGTGGGCGGCCAGGCGCTCGCGTAGTTCGGCCACGGTGTGTTCTCCCTTGTCGGTGAGGACCAGTAGGGATGCGCGACGGTCGGTGGGGTCCGGTTCGCGGCGGATGAGTCCGGCGGCCTCCAGGCGGGAGGCGCGGCGCGTGACGCCGGACCGGTCGAGTCCGGCGTCCGGAGCCAGGTCGGCGGCGCTGCGAGGGCCGGTCCTGGCCAGTGCGCTGAGGATCGGGTAGGTCAGCTCGTCCACTGCCTTCCCCATGCCTTCGGTCAGGTGCTTGTGCAGCTGGGTGCGGGTGGTGCGTTTGAGCAGGATGCCCAGCGCATCGGCGATCTCGTGTCCTACCTCGTTCTCCATACCCACACAATAGCGTGCGCCGCGCACGCATCAGGTGCTACAGTCAAAGCGGAGCGTGCGCAACGCACGCACTTACTTGGTGTTCAACGTGAAAGGAATCCCCCATGAACCCCACTGGCGTCGCCGCCGCCCTCACCGACCTGATCTTCAACACCGACATCACCGTCGAAGAAGCCGCCGACCGCCACTTCACCCCCGGCTACCGGCAGCGCACGGACGGGCAGTGGGCCGACCGCGCCGGCTTCATCGAGCACATCACCCACGTGCGCACACTCGTCGCCGAAGGCTCTGTCGAGGTCCACGACGAGCTCTACGACGGCACCAAGTACGCCGACCGCCACACGGTCAACATCACGAAGAAGGACGGCTCGACCGTGCGCACCGAGGTCTACGTGTTCGCCGACCTGGCAGCCGATGGCCGCTTCAGCCGCATAGAGGAGACCACGCTGATGCTCCAGGGCTCCGAAGCGGACCGCAACATCGGCAGCGCCCGCTGAGCTCGCCGCTCACCGTCCAGTGACGAACGCGGCCTGGACTTGGCATGTTTGACGACCAGGGCCTCGGCATGGCCGCTTGACGCCGGGTTCATGAGGACCTGTCAGCCGGGCGAGGTTCCGGGACGAGACAGGCACGGGCTTCCAAGATCATGGAGTTCTCGACGCTCTGTGATCCGAGTGGAAGGCCGTGCCTGTCGACGCATCATCGCCGGTCCCGCCTGTCTTTGGCCAACTCCGCCAGCATCCCGAGACCGCGCCCGAGGAGCTCCCGGGCCTGCTGGAGCGACTGGGCGAGGCGCCCGACCGTACGCTACACCCGCAAGTGATATCTCATTAGGCCTGCTGATATCTCAGATGTGATGTGTGATATCTTAGCGCCGTCAACGTGTCATGGTGGGAGTTCTTCCCTGCGTGTGGCCGAGCAAGGAGTTGAACTCATGACGATCTTCGAACCGATCACGGGCCGCTATGTCACGGTCAATGGCGCGCGTACCTATTTCGACGAGGCCGGGGAAGGCGCCCCGATCGTGTTGATTCACCCCGGGGCCACGGACTCTCGGGTCTACAGGCATCTACTGCCGCTGCTCGCCGAGCGCGGATATCGTGCGATCGCGCCCGATCTTCCCGGGCACTGCCGTTCCTACCCCGCGCAGTGGAAGCCCGGGACGTCCATACATGACCATGCCGAATTCGTGGACGCATTCGTGAAGACGGTTCTGACCGGAGAGTGGCCCTTTGTGCTCGGCGCCTCTGTGGGAGGCCTGACGGCACTGGATCTCGCCGCTCACCACGGTGAGTGCTATCGAGGTGTCATCTCCATGCAGGCCGCGTCATGGACACCGCTGTCGGCCGAGGCCGCTGCGTTGCTGGCAGGTCGGACGGCCGCGCCCGATGCCGGCTGGACTGATCACCTCGAGCATGCGGCGGTGGCCTCGGCGAGCAAGAAACTGACCTCTGAGCAGGAAATGGAGCTGAGGTGGCTGCAGCGCAGTACCTCCCAACAGGCGGGGAAGTTCGATGGCCAGGCGTGGGCCTCCCACGATCTGCGTGGTCGGCTTGGCGATGTGCGGTGCCCGGTCCTGATCGTGCAGGGCGCCGACGACTTCCTCGTGCAGGATGAGCTGGTCGATGACACGGTCGCAGAGATGGGCTCGGTGGCGCAGCTGCTGAGGGTGCCTGACATCGGGCGCTACCCGCCGTTCGAGAACCCGGAGTGGGCTGCGCAGGTCGCGGACGATTTCATGAAGGCAGTGACGGTCACGGCGGGCTGATCATTTGTCCTGGACCGCCGGTAGTGCCCGACCGTGGCGCTGATGGCGTCGACTCCGCCCGCCGGCCTCCTCATCGAGGACTACCGCTGTACCGTCCGCAACGCTCTGAGTAGCGCCCATCCCGATCTCGATGTGGTCGCGCAACTCGCTGAACTTCCCGACATGGTGCGCGGTTACGAGCACATCAAGTTGGACAATATTGCCGCTTACCACCAACGCCAAGCTGAGCTGCTGGGCAAGCAGTCTCTGTCGCCGCACGCCACGCTGACGGGTGCCTCCCAGGCGTCAAGCAGGCCGCGCCCCGGCGGGCGCCGCGCCGCCCGGCGCGAGCGCCCGCGAAGGCAGGCTCTTATCACCTTGGGCGCAGGTGGTGCGCCACCAGTCGCGGCCGCCGCCTGGGGGCGGACAGCCCTCTATTGCGCCACCTGGTAAGCGGACAGCGGCTGCACCAGTCCCCCAAGTGCAAGTCTGAGATCTAAGAGAAGCAGAGTAAGATCACAGACTGCTGTAGGATGGAGGTGTGAAGTATCTGCCGGTCATCCTCAGCACGAGCCACTCCAGCCTGAACGCCACCGAACGCGCGTATCTTGCGATCAAGCGGCGGATCATCGAACTAGAGCTGGAGCCGGGTGCCCATGTCACCAAGACGGACCTGACGCACCTGGCAGGGGTCGGCGCGATGCCGGTGAGGGAAGCCCTGACCCGGCTGCAGCGCGATGGGCTGGTTCAGGCGCTGCCCCGCTCGGGTTACCGCATCCTGCCCGTGACCTTGAAGGGGGCGCGGGAGCTCTGCGCCTTCCGGCAGCTTCTGGAAACCGAAGCCGCCGGCCTGGCGGCGAAGCTCGGCTGCCCGGATGACGATCTTGCCCGGATGGAAGAACTTCTCAAAACCACTTATGAGTTGGGGAATGCGGAGAGCGTCAACGCCTTCCTTCGCTCCAATTTCGAGTTCGACGCGATCATCGCCAACAGGTGCGGGAATGACATGCTGGCGCAGTCGATCATTCGAGTCTTCGACGAGCTCGAACGCATCTTGCGGATCACCTTGAAGTCGCTCGCCTTCTCGGCGTCGGCTGCGCATGAGCGGCAGGCGATTTTGGATGCCATCCGCGAGCGTGATCCCGCTGCGGCCCGGGAGGCCATGGAGGCCCGGACGCGGGCCTCACAGGACCAGATCATCAACGCGCTCATTTCCAGCTCGTCGATCGCCGAGGCCAGCATCCGGGTCTCCTGAAACTGGCGAAGAGCGGTTTCGTGACCAGGAGGGTTGACGTCGGGGTACGCCGATGGCCCGCGCCTGGGACCACTTCATCAGCGAGATCCGCGAGAACCTCCTACCACCCCGCCGCCTGCGCAGTCGGCCCCGCGTTCTCAAACGGAAAATGTCCAAGTGCAAGGCGTAGGCCAGTCACCACCGCCAATGGCCCCAGCCCACACGACCACTTCACGAAGCCATCTCCGTCCAACCCCCATAACTCAACGACATGACTCTGTTGGCGATCTTTCGAGGGGTGCTGACGGCAGGGTTGGTTGGTGCTTCGCTGGAAGGGTGCGGGGTGGCCTCGGGTTCCGGGGGGTGGGTGTGGTGTCGTTGCGGCCGAGGAGTTTCCAGCGGATCCCGGTCAGGACGGTATGTACCGCGTGGGCGGCGTGTCCGAAGGGGACTCCGGCGATGCTCGTGCGGGACCGGCTGGACGTGCTCTTCGAGGACGAGGATCTCTCGGACCTCTACCTGTCCGATGGCCGGCCGGGTTTCTCACCGGGGCAGTTGGCGCTGGTCTCGGTGCTGCAGTTCGCGGAGAATCTCTCGGACCGCGCGGCGGCGGAATCGGTGCGGACGAGGATTGACTTCAAGTACGCACTGGGGCTGGAGCTGGAGGATCCGGGATTCCCGACCACAGCCACCAACATGTCCCCAGGGGTCGGCCGGCAGGGAATGGAGGCCACTGCGGATCAACGGACATGACTACATCCAGGTCAAGTTCGCCAAGGCAGACTGCCTGGCCTGCCCGGCCCGCAGCCAGTGCACCAACTCCGCAGAACGCCCCAGAGCCCTCGCACTGCTGCCTACCCGCGAACTCCACGAGATCCAGATGCGCAACCGGCTCGACCAGCAGACCGAGGAATGGCAGCGACGCTACGCGATCCGTGCCGGCATCGAGGCCACCCTCTCCCAGAACGTCCGCACCTGCGGACTACGTAGAACCCGCTACCGCGGCCTGCGCAAGACCCACGTCCAGCACGCCCTGACCGCCATGGCCTGCAACCTCACCCGCATCGCCGACTGGATCACCGAACCCCGGACAACCCATCGCCGGTCAACGCACTTCCACGCACTCTGCACCGCCACAGCATGACCCCGAAAGATCGCCAACAGAGTCACGACATTGGGCCTAGCCGAGCGGGTCCGGCGTGTGGGCTCACCGAGCGCGCTCAGCGGCACAGGGTACGCAGGGCGGTGAGGCAGTCCGCGGCCCGGCGCTGCGGGTCGGTGTCGGTGCTGGCCCAGGCGATCCGGGCGTCGGGCCGGATCAGGACGGCGGTGACGTCCCGCCAAATTGGGTCCGCCGCTTTGGTGTTGACGGTGACTGCCCGCTGTTCCAGATCACTCGCGGGGCACGGCGTCCGCGTCCCGCCTAGGTCCAGCAGCAATGGCCGGCCGTAGTGCATCAAGGGGTGGGCGGTGGGTGCCTGTGCCGTGTCCAGGGCGAGGCCGGCCAGGCGGGTGCCGTTCAGCGAGTGCGCGCCGGGCGTGGTGTCGGCGGGGAGCGGGTCGTCGAAGCCGGCGATCCGGCGAGCCCACTGGCGGTTGGTCTGCGGTTCGGCCAGCGCGGCGGAGCAGACCTCGCGCAGCGCGATCTGCTCCGGGCTCGCCGCGGCGAACAGGGCGAGTTGCGCGCGGGTGTTGTCGATGACGGCGCGGGCGGCCGGCCGGCGCTCCGTGTCGTAGCTGTCGAGCAGTGCGCTGGGCGCCCGGCCCTGGAGGGTTGCGGCGAGCTTCCAGCCCAGGTTGGTGGCGTCCTGGATGCCGAGGTTCATGCCCTGGCCACCGGCCGGGAAGAACATGTGCGCCGCGTCCCCGGCCAGCAGTACCCGTCCGGCCCGGTACCGTGCGGCCTGGCGGGTGGCGTTGCCGTAGCGCGACAGCCACCGGGGGTTGCGGATGCCCAGGTCCCGTCCCAGTAGCGTGCGGGTCTGCTCGCGTACCTCCTCCAGGGTCAGCGGTTCGCCGGTGCCGTGGTGCATGGTGGCCGTGGACAGGCCCGCCAGCCGGTGGACGCCGTCGCCGATCGGGGCCGCCAGGAACGAACCGGCCGGCCCGGTGGCGGCGAGTGGCGCGGTGGGCGGATCGTCGAGTTCGACGTCGGCGAGCCACCCGGTCAGTGTGGTGTCCTGACCGGGGAAGTCGATGCCGGCCGCCTGGCGCACCGCGCTGCGGGTGCCGTCGCAGCCCACCACCCAGCGGGCCCGCACGGTCCGGTGGGTGCCGCTGGCTCGTATCACCACCTCGACGGCGTCCGGCCCCTGGGTGAGCGAGACGACTTCCTCCCCGCGCAGCACCCGGGCGCCCGCGGAAACCGCGTGCTCCTCCAGGAGCTGTTCGGTGACGGACTGACCGAGCGCCAGCATGAACGGGTGCACCGCCCCGACCGTGGAGAACTCCAGCCGGGTGGTCGCCGCCCCGAAGTGGCCGGTCGGCACGGGGGTGCCCCGTTCGATGAACCGCTCCGCGAGTCCTCGGGTGGCGAAGGTGTCCAGTGTGCCGGCCTGCATGCCGACCGCGCGCGACCGTCCGTCCGGTGCCGCCCGGCGTTCCACGACGGTCACCTCCACCCCATGCAGGCGCAACTCCGCGGCGAGCCAGAGCCCCACCGGGCCGGCCCCGGCGATGAGCACGTCGAGCATGACAACCACTCCCTCTCACTCTTGTCCGTTGGACAAGGGTGAGCATGCCCTAGAATTGTCCATTGGACAACAGGGGTTGGGCAACGGGACACGGAAGCCGATCGGAGAGGCGCATCGGGTGGGCATGACACGGGACGAGATCGTCGCCGCCACACTGGCGGTCCTCGACGAGCACGGGCTGGACGGCGTGACCATGCGCGCCGTCGCGGCTCGGCTCGGCGTGCAGCACAACACCGTCCGCTGGCACGCCTCCAGCAAGGGCCGCCTGCTCGAACTGGCCTCCGACGAACTCCTCGCGCACTGTCTCGATGCGCCGCTGCCCGAGGCGTTCCCCGACCGCCTCAAAGAGCTGAGCCGCCGCTGCCGCGCGGCGCTGCTCTCCCACCGCGACGCCGCCAAGATGGTCGCGGGCGTCTTCGCAGCCGAGCCCCACACGCTGCGCTACGCCGACACCGTGATCGCCACCTTGCTGGCAGCCGGCCACCTGCCACGCACAGCCGCGTGGACCCACTGGTCGATCTTCTACCTGACCCTGGGCCTCGCCCAGGAACAGCAAGCCGCCCAAGAGACCGCACCGGCCCTCCCCCCGGACCAAGTCCCGGCCAGCACCTACCCAGCCCTGACCGCGGCCCTGCCCTACGTCGGCCCCGACAACTTCGACCAACGCTTCGAATTCGCCCTCGATCTGATCATCGCCGGCCTTCCCCGAACCGAGAGACCAGCCAGCCAAAGCCCTACTTCCACACCGGCAGGCGGACCAGACGAAGACTCTCGCGATGCGCAGTCCGGACCTGGCGGGACCGGCTGAGGTGCCCCGAGCCTGACGGACACGGCTCCCAGGGCCTCGGCGTGGTTGCTTGACGTCGGGGCGACCGAGAAGACTTGCCGACAGCGATGGAAGTCATCCGCACGCTGCAGGAGGAGTATGGGCTGCCCGGCGTGTTGGACTTCTCGGCTGTGCTCTTGACCGTCGTTGCCCGGAACTGCCCGCTCGACCGGTACCGCACAGTCAACGGCCGCTCGGATGCTACTAGGTTGACCCTCAACGGCACGGTGGACGCTGTGCGCGTCCTCCACGCCACTGCGCTGGCCAACTGCTACCGAGGGCGAAGCCAGACCACCGCCGCCGACATCAGTGACACGGAGCAGCAGATCGCGGCCACGGACCACGTACGGCACCTGATGCAGGACGCGCTGGACGTCGCACCGTTACCTCGACGCCATCACTGCCGCGCTCGGGCCGGCTGTCGACTCCCCTCGTACGGTCTCAGCCATTGTCGCCTTGGCCACAATCGCCCTGCAGAACGTCACTCCTAAAGGGAGAAGCGCCATATAACTCCGCCCGGTTCCCCGCCGATGCGCGCCTGCTGCGCACTTCGGTTGATCATTCTGGCCAGAGACCCTGTGCGGAGCCGACCACGCCTTCGGGGCTTTGGAAGGGCAGGGGGACAGGCTCAGGGCGAGAGCGCAGCGGTGAGCAGGTGGGATAAGGCTGTCGTCCCGAGAGGGCTCTCGCGAAGATACTGCGCGTCAGTCCTGGTTCGAGCTGGACAGCGCTTCGGTGACCATGCGGGAGGCGAAGTCGCGGTCGCCAGTGAGCCGGTTGATGTGCTCCGCGAGCAGCAAGGCCGTGGCTTCCAGGGAATTCATCTCGTCCCCAGTCCAGTCTCCGTACTGCTTGCGCCACAGGTTGGGGCTCAGGCCGGTACCGGCCGCGACGACCAAGCCGGCCATGGTGGGGATGACCTCGGGACGGAAGCCCTTGGGCATCATCCGCATCGAGGCCACGAAGCTGGGCACCACGTACTCGATGACGTCCCTGTCGTGGTCCTCGTAGGCCATCCGCAGCCACTGCATGAACATGTAGATGAGCGTGCAGGCGCCGTCCACCACGTCATTGGCTTCCTTGGGGTCCAGTGACGCGGTGAATTGGTCGATCAACTGTTGCTGTTCGGGGTCGGTCCCGGCCTTGCCGTCGTAGATGGTTTTGAGCCGAGAGTCGATCATCATGAGCGCTACACCCACATCGCCGGCGGGAGCGTACTGGGGGTCGCAGGGCGATGACACAGGATTCCTCCTCGGATAGCCGGGGGCAACGCGGCGCGTCCGTACAGTAGCCCGCCGATGAGGCGACGGTCTGACGAATCCCGACGGAGGGCTTCTGGGTCATACCCAGCCGGGGGCGTCGTCGCGTCCAGGGCTTGGTCGGAGTCCCTGTCGCGATATAGCGTTAGTTTCCTGGTTGCGCTGCTGGCTGTATCTCGCGAAGTCGTTCGACAGGACTGGGGGCGGAAGGCATGTCGGGAGAGGTATCGCCCACCGAGAAGGGCTCTGGCCCCGGGTCGTCGCCCGAGCTTCGGGCCTCTCATGCGGACCGGGACCGGGTGGTGGACGTGCTGCGGATCGCGGCGGGGGACGGCCTGCTGACCGCGGACGAGTTGGATGAGCGCCTGGAAGCTGCCCTGTCGGCGCGGACTCGGAGTGAACTGACCGCGCTCACCGCTGACCTGCCGCCCGTATCGGCTACGGGTGGCGCGACTGAAGCAGAGGCCAAGGACGTAGTCCGGATCGAACAGGTCCACAGCGGCGCGGTCGAGCGCGTGGGGCGCTGGGTGGTACCGCGGAGGCTGGAGCTCGCGGTGAGCTGGTGCGACGTGACGCTCGACTTCACCGAGGCCGTGATCACGCACGACACCCTGCGGATCGACGTGGACATGGCGGGGAAGACCCTGGCGCTGGTCACGAGACCGGGCATCGTGGTCGATGCTGATGGTCTGCGGCTGGCACACAGCAGGGTCAAGTACCGTCAGGCTCCGACGGATCCTGATACGCCGGTCACTCTGCGAGTGGAGCTGGTCGGCCAGAAGGCCTACGGCCGCGTGGTGGTACGGCCCTCGCGGCGGACGCTCGGGCAATGGCTGTTGCGGAAGCCCGGTACCCCGCGTGCCGGCCACTGACCCGCTCGGGCGATCACTCAACAGGCGCGAAGCCGGTCGGGCAGGCGCCACCATCCGATGGGTCACTCAGCTTGACGCCCGTCCCGCCCAACCCGCAGTAACCACCGGGTTCTTGTCCAGGTACTGCTGGTGGCAGCAGTTCACGGCCCCGCTCCTCGATCAGCGAGCCCATCGCCGCCCTCCCATCGAAGCGGTATCGAACTGCCCAGAACTCCCGCACCCGTGACGATGCCTGCTACGACCGCCCGTAGGCCGCTACGGTGCCATCGTGATCGCTTCCACGCTGCCCCTACTCTTCCTCGATGTCGATGGGCCTCTCATTCCCTTCGGGGCAACACGGCAACAGCTTCCCGACGGCTACGCGACCCATCGGAGCGCGAGCGAGCCACAAGGAGCCGACACCAACCCGCTCATCACCCGGATCAATCCCGCACTCGGGCCCCGGCTGCTCGCCCTCCCGTGCACCCTGATCTGGGCCACGACTTGGATGTCCGACGCGAACGACTGCATCGCCCCCTGGCTCGGCCTTCCGGGGCTGCCACTGGCCCGACCCCACCGACGACGAGGCGGCGGACGGACTCCACTGGAAGACCCGCCCCCTCCTGGACTGGGCAGCCGGACGCCCCTTCGCCTGGATCGACGACGAGATCACCCATCGCGACCAGCACTGGATCCAGACCCACCACCCCGTACCAGCCCTCCCGCACCGCATCGACCCGCGACACGGGCTGACAGACCAGGACTTCGCCACCCTTGACCGGTGGCTACAGCTCCACCAGGGCTGATCACCTGTGGAGATCAGGGCGTCCCTGCAGAAGAGCTACACCGATAGGTCTCAACCCTGATGGGCACATGGGGCCTTGGGGCGTCGATCATTTGTCCGTTTCCGATGTAGAGGCCGACGTGATGGATGCCGCCGTCGGGGTGCCGCAGAAGACGAGATCGCCCGGTTCGAGCGGCTGGCCTGCCGGGACGCGGGGACCCGCGTTGAACTGGTCCTGGGCGGGTGCGGGGCAGGGTGATGCCAGCGGCTTGGTAGGCGGCTTGGGTTAGGCCGGAGCAGTCGAATCCGGTGTCTCCGGCTGCGGGTTCTCTGAACTTCTTGTTGATCATCCTGGCGGCCTCTTGGTTGGGAGTGTGCGTGTGTCAGGAGGGTGGGGAAGGTCTTCTTTGGCTTGGGAATAGGGGCATGCCGAGGTCGGTCTTGGGGGTATCGGTGCTGGTTGATGTCAGTTGCGCGAGTTTGGCGTTCGCTGCTGCGAGGCTGACCTTGAGTCCTTCGATCTCGCCGAGCCATCCCTCGCGTTCAGCTTCTGCAATGCGGTCCTGAAGGTTGTTGCGGATCTCGGTGAGCCGGTGCTGCTGGGCGGGGTCGGGCCAGAGCATGGAGCAGCGGATGCCCCGTTGACTGAACGAACTCTAGAGATTGCCCAGTTCAATGGGCGGATGAAGGCATCGAGCACTACGGTCACCGGTCGTGATGAACGATGCTCCCCGACGAGATTTGGCGGCCCTGGTGGTTCCC
>NZ_JARHTQ010000050.1 GCF_029223525.1 Streptantibioticus ferralitis
ACCCACCCGTTGCCGCCACCTTTTGGGCGCCGTCGCGCTCGGCCGCCTGTGGGTCGGGGACGTGCCGGGGTGTCTCCTCACTCCAGTTATCAGTGCACAGTCGCGGTGCGTCGCGGGGTCGCTGCGGGGACACTCCGGCCCGCCCCCTTAGGTTGTTCGCCGCGCTGCGGCGGGTGCCCAGAAGAGTGGGCAGGGGGTGCGATTGCTTTTTCCGGCTCCCCCTTCGGGGTTCGCAGCCCGCCCCCGACCCCCGCGCGGCCGAGCGCAACGGCACGATGCGATTGCCGGTAACGGGGGGAGGGAAGTCTCCTCACCCGGAACCGCCAAGCGGGAGCGCTACCGTTTGGCGACGAAGACGTGGCTCGCCACGTCCTGGCTCAGCTCGGCCGCCTCGCCGCCGGAGCCGACCAGAATCCCGCCGGGAGACTCGGTGACGCTGACCACCGCGCCCGGCTGCACACCGGCGCGCCGCAGCGTGTACATCAACTGGGCGTCGGTCTGGATCGGCTCGCCGATCCGCCGCACCACCACGGTCTTCCCGTCGGCGCCGGGATCCAGGTCGACCAGGCTGACCGTGCCCTCGTCCAGGAACGGGTCGGCCTCCGCCTTCTCGCCCAGTTCCTCCAGGCCGGGGATCGGGTTCCCGTACGGCGACTCGGTGGGGTGCCGCAGCAGCTCAAGCACCCGCCGCTCCACCGCCTCGCTCATCACGTGCTCCCAGCGGCAGGCCTCCGCGTGCACCTGCTCCCATTCCAGGCCGATGACGTCGACCAGCAGGCACTCGGCGAGCCGGTGCTTGCGCATCACGCGGGTCGCGAGCTGCCGACCCTCCTCGGTCAGCTCCAGGTGCCGGTCGCCCGCGACCTGCACCAGGCCGTCCCGCTCCATTCGCGCCACCGTCTGGCTGACCGTCGGACCGCTCTGGTCCAGCCGCTCGGCGATACGGGCGCGCATGGGGACCACACCCTCCTCTTCCAGCTCCAGGATGGTGCGGAGGTACATCTCCGTCGTGTCGATGAGGTGTCCCGACATACGTGCCCCTCAATAGCTCGTGCGGTGGCCCTGCTGCCAATTCTGACGCATGCCACCGACAACGCCGCCCATTCGGTGTTGACAGCCCATGCCGACAGGATCCACCGTGATCGGCGACCTATGAGCGGAGGACGGCGACATGGCGGCTGACGATCTCGCCGGTCGGTACCTCGACGCTGCCATCGACCTGCTGCGCCGAGTACGCGACGAGGACGCCGAGAGCATCGCCGAAGCGGGACGGCTGATCGCCGAAGCGGTCGAGGGCGACGCCCGGATCTTCGTGTTCGGCGCGGGTCACTCCTCGCTCCCGGCGCAGGACGTGGTCTACCGGGCGGGCGGACTGGCCCTGATCAACCTGCTCGCGGTGCCCGGCGTCATCGGCGTGGACGTCATGCCCGCCACCCTCGGCAGCGCGCTGGAGCGGGTCGGCGGGCTCGCCGCGGCCGTACTGGACACCAGCCCCGCCGAACCGGGCGACGTGCTGATCGTCATCTCTTTGTCCGGCCGCAACGCGTTGCCGGTCGAAATGGCGCTGAACGCCCGTGCGCTGGGCCTGAAGGTCATCGGCGTCACCTCGCTGGCCTACCCGGAGCAGACGAAGTCGCGGCACTCCTCCGGCACGTATCTGAAGGACCACTGCGACGTGGTGATCGACAACAAGATCGCGGTCGGCGACGCGGAGCTGACGTACGAGGGCGTTGCGGCCCCGTTCGGTCCGGCGTCCACCGTCGTCACCAGCGCCGTGCTGCAGGCCGTGGTGGCCACCGCGGTCGGTGCGCTGGCCGAACGGGGAGTCACCCCGCCGCTGCTACGGTCCGGCAACGTGGACGGCGGGCACGAGTGGAACGCGCGGATCCTGGCCGAGTACGGCGACCGGATCTTCTACCGCCGCTGACCGACCCCGCCCGCCAGGGCGCCTACCGGCGCCGGTTCAGCAGCGCCGCCATGTCCAGTGCCGCCGCGACCCGGGCCGCCACGTCCTCCGCGTACGCCGCGTCCGCGCGGTCGAACGGCCGCCGCCCCGCACCGCGCAGGAACGTCACCACGCCCAGCGTCCGCCCCCGGCTGCGCAGCACCGAACACAGGCCGTACATCGTCCCCTCCGGCCATCTGCGGAGTGCGGCCTGCTCCGGCGAGAGGTCCGCGGCCCGCACCGAGCCGAGCCGTTCGACCGACTGCAGCGCCGGATGGCCCTCCTCGTACGGCACCGGGATACCGCCGGACGCCACCGGCAGGCACGGCCCGGGACCGCCCGGCGTCCCGGCCGCCCGTACCAGCTTGCCGCCGGCGCCCATCACGTCGATCAGGCCGTCGTCGGCGAAGCCCGCGAGCGCGTAGTCCAGATAGCCGGTGGCCGCCTCCATCGGGTCCTCGCACTCGGCGCCCGCGTTCGCCGCCCGACGCAGCTGGTTGGTGCGGAACCGCAGCTGCGACGCCTCCTGCTCGGCGGCCTTGGTGTCGGTGATGTCCTCGAAGAGCCAGCCGACGCCGAGCGGCACCGGCTCCTCGCCGAGCGGTGAGCCAAGACGTACGAAGCCGCTGCGCCAGCAGTACCGCTGCGCACCCTCGCCCTCGCCGCGCAGGGTCACCCACAGATCGAGCGGTGCGGTCGGCGCGCCCTCGGAGAGCACATGGTGCAGCGCGTTCTCCAGCTCCTCGACGCCCTGGCCCAGCACTTCGGCGAGCGGGCGGCCGAGCAGCGCCTCCCGGCCGGTGCGCAGGGCCCGTGCGGCGCAGCTGTTGACGACGGCGGGGCGCAGGTCGGCGTCTATCAACACCACGCCCCAGGATGCCTCTTGGAACAGTGCGTCGCTGAGCGCGATGGACCGTTCCAGATCGATCTGCGCATGCACCTCGGAGAAGGCGCAGTACACCCCGACCGGCTGTCCGTCGGGCGCGGTGACGGCCGCCGTCTGGGCGCGCACCAGGACGCGATGGCCGTCTTTGGTCAGCAGGGCGAACTCATGGACCTGACGACCCGGCCCCTTCATCACGCCGAGCAGCCGGGCCATCAGTTCGTCGGCGTCGGCGCTGCGCACCGCCCAGCCCGCGAGCCCGCGGCGGCCGACGGCGTCATCGGCGCTCCAGCCGAGGATGCGGGCCGCCTCTGTGTTCCAGTGGGTGACCAGGCCGTCCTGGTCGAAGGCGCACAGAGCGGCGTCCATGCTTTCGAGGAGGGCGGCGAGAAGCTGCTCGTCGCCGCCGCTCAGCGGCTTCGCGTGGGCGTCGGAAGGCTGCACATCTCCCCATTCAACCCCCCTGTGACGCAACCCACACGACGTTCGGGAAAATCAGTTGTGCCTCGGCTGCGGCGTTCTTACGCTGGCGGTACACGGAGAGGAGGTGGTCCGAAGAATGATTGCTTATCGGACGCGTGAGGTGACTGCCGGCTGACGCCGCGCACCTCGCCTGCGAGATGTGCGTCGCGGGCCTAATCCAATGCAGTCACCCGACCCGCGGGCTACCGGAATTCGTCCGGTCCGGTCCTGGAGGTTCCTCCAGGCGGCAGCCCGCGGGTCGCTGCATGTCCGCTTCCTGCTGCCGGCCTATGGACACGGGCTTCTGCCGGCCTATGAGCACAGGCTTCTACCGGCCTATGGGCACAGGCGGTCGATCCGCCAGCCCTCCCCCTCACGCACGTACACCAGCCGGTCGTGCAGCCGGTTCTCCCGGCCCTGCCAGAACTCCACCCGTTCCGCGTCGACCCGGTAACCGCCCCAGAACGGCGGCGCCGGGACCCGCTCGCTCTCCGGATACCGGTCGGCCAGCTCCGCGTACCGCCGCTCCAGTTCGGCACGCGACCCGACCGGCGCGGACTGATCGCTCGCCCACGCGCCGAGCTGGGAGCCGTGCGGACGGCTGCGGAAGTAGGCGACCGTCTCCTCACGCGCCACCTTGGTCACCGGGCCGCAGATGATCACCTGCCGGGCGATCGGGTGCCAGGGGAAGAGCAGTGAGGCGTAAGGGTTCTCCGCCAGATCGCCGCCCTTGCGCGAGCTGTAGTTGGTGAAGAAGACGAAGCCGCTGGTGTCGTAGCTCTTCAGCAGTACGGTCCGCGAGCTGGGGCGCCCCGAGGCGTCGGCCGTCGAGACGACCATCGCGTTCGGCTCGGGAAGACCGCTGCTCGCGGCGTCGGCGAACCAACGGGCGAACTGCTCGTACGGGCACGGGGCGAGCTCGGGCACGTCGAGACCAGCGGCACGGTACTGCTTCCGCATGGTGGCGGGGTCGGGGTGGGGCACCCGCACATCTTGCAGCACGGAAGGCGGCCAGTGCGCGGCCGTGGCCAGGCTCACCCGGGCGGGTGACATCGCACGCCGGGGCAGCTTGGGACAGGTCCGGCGAACGGCCACCCGACCAAGTAACGCAGTGTGCCGCACGTCACGCTTCCGGTCACGTAGTGAAACCGACAGAATCGCCCCTGGACCGCTGTGACCTCTCGACACCAACAGATACCTTGCTGCGTTCCTCCTCGGCAGGGTGAACCACCACCCGAGCAGGGCATGACCGAGGTGTCACCAGCCACTCGTCGACCACATCATGAGGAGCCGCCTGATGTCCGACTTCGTACCCGGACTTGAGGGAGTCGTCGCGTTCGAAACGGAGATCGCGGAACCCGACAAGGAAGGCGGCTCCCTGCGCTACCGGGGCGTCGACATCGAGGACCTGGTCGGCAGCGTGTCCTTCGGAAACGTCTGGGGCCTGCTGGTGGACGGCAGCTTCAACCCCGGTCTGCCGCCGGCCGAGCCGTTCCCGATCCCGGTGCACTCTGGTGACATCCGCGTCGACGTGCAGTCCGCGCTGGCGATGCTCGCACCGGTGTGGGGTCTGAAACCGCTGCTCGACATCAGTGCCGAGCGGGCCCGCGACGACCTGGCGCGGGCGGCGGTCATGGCGCTGTCCTACGTGGCGCAGTCGGCGCGCGGGCAGGGGCTGCCGATGGTGCCGCAGCGGGAGATCGACAAGGCGCAGACCGTCGTCGAGCGCTTCATGATCCGCTGGCGCGGCGAGCCGGACCCCCGGCACGTCAAGGCCGTGGACGCGTACTGGACGTCGGCTGCCGAGCACGGCATGAACGCCTCGACGTTCACCGCCCGGGTCATCGCCTCCACCGGTGCGGATGTGGCCGCCGCACTGTCCGGCGCGGTGGGCGCGATGTCCGGGCCACTGCACGGCGGGGCGCCGTCCCGGGTGCTCGGCATGATCGAGGAGATCGAACGCACCGGTGACGCGGTCTCCTATGTGAAGAAGGCCCTCGACAAGGGCGAGCGCCTGATGGGCTTCGGCCACCGCGTGTACCGCGCGGAGGACCCGCGCGCCCGCGTGCTGCGCCGCACCGCCAAGGAGTTGGGCGCGCCGCGCTACGAGGTCGCCGAGGCGCTGGAGAAGGCGGCGCTGGAGGAGCTGCACAGCCGCCGCCCGGACCGTGTGCTCGCCACCAACGTGGAGTTCTGGGCAGCGATCATGCTGGACTTCGCCGAAGTTCCGGCGCACATGTTCACGTCGATGTTCACCTGCGCTCGCACCGCGGGGTGGAGTGCGCACATTCTTGAGCAGAAGCGGACCGGCCGTCTGGTGCGGCCGTCCGCGCGGTACGTGGGGCCTGGGCCGCGCAGCCCGCGCGAGGTGGAGGGGTTCGGGGAGGCCGTGCACTGACGTTTGGTCCGGCGCGGATTTCGGTTGGGGTGCGGTTGGTTCGGCACCGCCGGTCCGCGCCGTCGGTGGCTGCTCGCCATCGCGGCGGGGATTTCTTGGGGGCAAGCCCCCAAACCCCCGGCCGTGGCGGCGAGTTTCTGTTGGGACCTGTCCCCAAGCGTCCGGTCCCCAAGCGTCCGGTCCCCAAGCGTCCGGTCCCCAAGCGTCCGGCCGCGGGCGCGGGGGTGTTGGGGCTTGCTCCTATCGCCGGCCACCATGGTGGTCACAGGCCGCTTGCCAGGATCTCCGCCAGGTGTTGGGCGCGTACTCCGGCCAGTTGGGCGAGCTGGGTGCGGCAGGAGAAGCCGTCCGCGAGGACCAGCGCGTCGTCGGGTGCGTTGCGTACGGAGGGGAGCAGTTGCTCGTTCGCGCAGGCCGCCGAGACCTCGTAGTGGCCGCGCTCGAAACCGAAGTTCCCGGCGAGGCCGCAACAGCCGCCGGACAGCTCGCCGGTGAGCCCCGCCTTGCCGCGCAGCCGCCGCTCGGCGGCGTCACCGAGCACCGCGTGCTGGTGGCAGTGTGTCTGGCCGACCACCGGACGGTCCAGGCGCGGTGGGGTCCAGTCGGGTGCGTACTCCTCCAGCGCCTGGGCGAACGTCCTGGTTGACGCGGCCAGCCGCGGTGCGTCGCCGGACCCCAGCAACTCTGGCAGATCCGTGCGCAGCGTCGCCGTACAGCTCGGTTCGAGGCCGACGATGGGCAGCCCGGCGTCCAGCGCGGGCCGCAGTGTGTCCAGAGTGCGGCGCATGACCGTGCGCGCGCGGTCGAGCTGGCCGGTGGACACCCAGGTCAGCCCGCAGCACACCGGTTCCGGCGGCAGTACGACCCGCAGTCCCGCCGCCTCCAGCACCCGGACGGCGGCCGAACCGGTCTGCGGGTTGAGGTAGTTGGTGAAGGTGTCGGGGAACAGGACGACGGTATGTCCCTGGCCCCGGCTACCGCCGCCGCCCCGGCGCCGGTGCTCGCGCCACCAGCGGGTGAAGGGTTCGCGGGCCAGTTGCGGAATGTCGCGTTCCGGGGCTATGCCCCCGATCCGCCTCGCCACGGCCGAAAGCGGCGTTCCGGCCGCGGCGTTCAGCAGCGGCGCAACGCGCAGCGCGGCGGTGGCGCGGAGCCAGACCGGCAGCCAGCCCATGGAGTAGTGGGCGGCCGGGCGGGGCCGTCCCGCGTAGTGGTGGTGCAGGAACTCCGCCTTGTACGTGGCCATGTCGACGCCGACCGGGCAGTCCGAGCGGCATCCCTTGCACGACAGGCACAGGTCGAGCGCCTCCCGCACCTCCGGCGAGCGCCAGCCGTCGGTCACCACCTCGCCCGCCAGCATCTCGTGCAGCAGCCGGGCCCGGCCCCGGGTGGAGTGCTGCTCCTCGCCGGTGGCCCGGAACGACGGGCACATCACCGCGCCCGAAACCGCCTCCGTGCCACGGCATTTGGCCACACCCACACACCGCCGCACCGCCGCCGAGAAGTCACCGCCGTCGTGCGGATAGCCGAACTCGACGTCGACCGGGCGCTTCGGCAGCGCCTCGAAGCGCAGGTTCTCGTCCAGCCGTGCCGGACGCGCCAGGACGCCCGGGTTCATTCCGCCCGCCGGATCCCACAGATCCTTGAAGCGCCGGAACAGCCGCACCAGTTCGTCCCCGTACATCACCGGCAGCAGTTCGGAACGCGCCAGTCCGTCGCCGTGCTCACCGGACAGCGAACCGCCGTGCGCGACGACGAGCCGCGCCAGGTCCTCGGAGAACCGCCGGAAGCGCGCGACGCCCGCCTCGCTCAACAGGTCGAAGTCGATGCGGACATGGATGCAGCCTTCGCCGAAGTGCCCGTACGGCGCGCCGCGCAGCTCGTGCTGGGCGAGCAGGGCGCGGAAGTCCCGTAGATACGCGCCCAGCCGGACCGGCGGCACCGCGCAGTCCTCCCAGCCCGGCCAGGCCTCGCTGCCGTCCGGCAGCCGGGTCGCCAGACCCGCGGCGTCCTCACGCAACCGCCACAGTGTGCGCTGGCCGCCCGGTTCTGTGACGACGGCGCTGTCGACGGCTCCGTCGCGCAGCGCGGTCCGGCACAACCCGTCGGCCACGGACCGCACTTCGGCCGTCGAATCCCCGCCGACCTCCACGAACAGCCACGCTCCGCCACCCGGCAGCATCGCCGCCGCGCCGGCCGCCACCTCGGCGGACATGCCCTCCACCGTCAACGGGTGCAGCGGCAGCAGCCCGGGCGCCGCCTCCGCCGCCGCGCTCTCGTCGGGGTAGCCGAGCACCGCCAGTGCGCGTACGGCGGGTACCGGCACCAGCCGTACGGTGGCCGAGGTGAGCACCCCGAGCGTGCCCTCGCTGCCGGTGAAGGCGCGCGCCAGGGCCACGCCCTTCTCGGGCAGGAGTTGGTCGAGGGCGTAACCGGAGATGCGGCGCGGAAGATCCGGAAATCCGGTGCGCAGCAAGGCGAGATGGGCTGCCGTCAGCTCGCCGATCCCGTCCCGGAGGCCAGCGGGAAGCCCGTCGGTCCCCTGGGCCAGCCGCAACCGCTGGCCGCCGTACGTCTGGACGTCCAGTGTGCGCACGTTGTCGGCCGTGGTTCCCCAGGCCACCGAGTGCGCGCCGCAGGAGTTGTTGCCGATCATGCCGCCGAGCGTGCAGCGGCTGTGCGTCGACGGATCGGGGCCGAAGGTCAGGCCGTGCGGCGCCGCCTGCCGCCGCAGGTCGTCGAGGACCACTCCGGGCTGTACGACGGCGGTGCGCGCCGCCGGATCGATGGCCTCGACACGGTTCATGTACCGGATGAAGTCCAGCACCACGCCGGTCCCGGTCGCGTTCCCGGCGATCGACGTTCCACCGCCGCGCGGCACCACGGGCACACCGTGCTCCCGGCAGACGGCGAGCGCCGCCGCCACGTCGTCGGCGTCCCGCGGTGCGACGACCCCGAGCGGCACCCGGCGGTAGTTGGAGGCGTCCATCGTCGTCAGCGCCCGACTCCCCGCGTCGAACGCGACCTCCCCGCGTACGGCTTCTTCGAGGGCGCGCAGCAGAGTCATGTTCCTTAGCGTGCCCGTGATCAGCGGGTTGATCACGGGAGAGGGAAGTTTTCTGCGGCGAGCCCCGGACCCGCTCGGTGTCTCATCCGGTGGAACGGGGGTCGGGAGGGTGTCGTTTCGGATTACGCTTCGGCTCGTGGCTGAGATCCAGATTCCCGCAGACATCAAGCCCGCCGACGGTCGTTTCGGCGCGGGCCCGTCCAAGGTGCGTACGGAGGCGCTCGACGCCCTGGCGGCCACCGGAACCTCCCTGCTCGGTACCTCCCACCGCCAGGCGCCGGTCAAGAACCTCGTCGGCGAGGTGCGCGAGGGCATCGCCGGATTGTTCTCGCTCCCCGAGGGCTACCAGGTGGTGCTCGGCAACGGTGGCTCCACCGCCTTCTGGGACATCGCGACGCACGGCCTGATCAGGTCCAAGTCGCAGCACCTGTCCTTCGGTGAGTTCTCCTCGAAGTTCGCCAAGGCCGCGAAGCTCGCGCCGTGGCTGGAGGAGCCGACCGTCATCTCGTCCGAGCCCGGTACGCATCCGGCTCCCGCAGCCGAGGCCGGGGTGGACGTCTACGCCTACACCCACAACGAGACCTCGACCGGTGTCGCGATGCCGATCAAGCGGGTCGCGGGCGCCGACACCGGTTCGCTGGTCCTGGTGGACGCCACCTCCGGTGCGGGCGGACTGCCGGTCGACATCGCCGAGACGGACGTCTACTACTTCGCCCCGCAGAAGTCGTTCGCGGCCGACGGCGGCCTGTGGCTCTCGGTGTTCTCCCCGGCCGCGCTGGAGCGCGCCGCCGAGATCGCCGCGTCAGGCCGCCACATCCCGGCCTTCTTCGACCTGCCGACCGCCATCGACAACTCGGCGAAGAACCAGACGTACAACACCCCGGCGCTCGCCACGCTGTTCCTGCTCAACGAGCAGCTGAAGTGGATCAACGGCCAGGGCGGTCTGACCTGGGCCGTCAACCGGACCAACGACTCCTCCGCCCGGCTGTACAACTGGGCCGAGAAGTCCGACCACGCCACCCCGTTCGTCGCCGACCCGGCGCAGCGCTCGCAGGTCATCGGCACGATCGACTTCGCGGACTCCATCGACGCCTCGGCGATCGCGAAGGCGCTGCGCGCCAACGGAATCGTCGACACCGAGCCGTACCGCAAGCTGGGCCGCAACCAGCTGCGCGTCGCGATGTTCCCGGCCATCGACCCGGCGGACGTCGAGGCGCTCACCGCGTGCGTCGACTACGTCATCGAGCGGCTGTAGCAGGCGTGTTGCGGGTGGCGGGGCGGGGGCCCCGCCACCCCTTGCTCCGAGTGCGCTCCAACGGCTCGGCTTGTGGTTCACGGACTACCCGCAGCTCGGACGCACCGGCCTGAAGGTCTCCTGACTGGTGCTGGGCACCGTGAACTTCGGCCAGGTGACCGAGGAGGCCGACAGCCACGCCATCATGGACGCGGCGCACGCCGCGGGGCTGGACTTCTTCGACACCGCCGACGTCTACGGATGGGCTGAGAACAGGGGCCGCACCGGGGAGATCATCGGCTGCTGGTTCGCCAAGGGCGGCGGCCGCCGGGAGAAGACCGTACTGGCCACCAAGGTCTACGGGGACATGGCCGAGTGGCCGAACAACGGCAGGCTCTCCGCGCTCAACATCCGGCGCACCGCGGACGCCGGCCGGAGGCGTTCGCGTGGTAGTCGGCGGGCGCCAAGCGGACGGCGGTGGCGTGCGCTCAGCGGACCGCGGCGGCCACCACCACGACGGCCAGGAGCAGCACCATGGCCGCGGTCATCACTCGGGTACGGGTCTTGGGATCCACGTATCGAGACTAACCGGCCCGGGACGCTGTCCCGGGCCGGGGGTCAGTGGCCCAGCGGCCAGCGCCGCACGGTCTCGTAACGGGGTTGCGCGCCCGGCGTGCCCGGCTCGGGGGGATGGCTCTCGACAAGGTCGATGTGGTCCGCCGTCCACTCCCGGCTGGTGAAGTCCGTCAGCAGTTCGGTGTACGGGCGCAGCGGGGTGTGCCGGTGCGGGCGAGCGCGGGCCAGCGTCAGATGCGGGCGGAACGCGCGGTCCTCCATCTCGATACCGGTTCTGCGGGCACCCGCGGCGACGGAGTCGGCCAGCCGCCCGAGCGGGGCCACGTCGCCCTCGACTCCCACCCACAGCGTGCGGTCACCGAACCGGCCGCCGCCCGACAGCCGCAGGGACATCGGCTTGTGGCGGCGGGCCGCGCGCTCCAGGCGTGCGATCAGCTCCGGGATGGTCTCCTCGGGGACCTCGCCGAGGAACGCCAGGGTGAGGTGATGGCCGGTGTCCCCGGCCCAGCGGAGGCGGTCCGCACCGGGGGCCGAGCGAAGCTTGTGCTCGGCGCGGGAGAGGTCGCGCAGCGCTTGGGATGAGGGCCAGAGGGCCACGAAGAGTCTCATGGGGCGGGGGGTTCCTTCTGCCTGCGGGGCGCTTGCGCTGGCGTTTCTGGGGTTTTGCCCACCCGCCCACCCGTTGCCGGTGATCTTGCCGTTGCGCTCGGCCGGTTCGGGGTCGGGGGTGTGCCGGGGTGTCTCCTCACTCCAGGTTGACCCCACAGGCACTGTTGCGTCCTGGGGTCGCCGCGGGGACACCCCGGCACACCCCCTTTTGCCGTCTTCCGCGCCGCGGCCGGGTGGGGGGAGTTTGAAGACCGCGCTTCGGTGGAGCGGGGCGATCCGAAGGCCGCGGCTGGGCGGGAGGCCGCGGCCGGGTGGGGGTGCCACGGCCGCGGCCGGGTGGGGGTGGACCCCAAGGCTGCGCCTTCGGGGGTAGTCCCGAAGGCGCTACGTGGTTGCCTGGGTGCGTCTTGCGGTCCAGTGGATCGCCAGGCCGACCGCGGCGGCCGCGGCCGCTGAGACCAGGCCGCCTGTCAGGAAGCCCACCCGGGCGCCGTACGTGTCGGTGGCCCAGCCGACCACGGGGCCGCCCAGCGGGGTGCCGCCGACGAAGACCATCATGAACAGGCTCATGACCCGGCCCCGCATCGCGGGATCCGTGGCGAGCTGGACGGTGGAGTTCGCGGTGGTGTTGATCGTGATGCCGAACACTCCGATCACCACCAGCAGCGCGGCCAACAGGTACATCGACGGCGACAGCGCGGCCACCATCTCCAGCGCCCCGAAGACCACCGCCGCGCCCACCAGCATCCGCAGGCGGGTGGCCGTACGCCGTGCGGCCAGCAGCGCACCGGCCACCGAGCCGACGGCCATCGCGGTGTTGAACAGTCCGTACGTGCTCGCACCGGCGTGGAAGACGCCGTGCGCGAACGCCGACAGCCAGATCGGGAAGTTGAAGCCGAAGGTGCCGATGAAGCCGACCAGGACGATCGGCCAGATCAGTTCGGGCCGGGATGCCACATAGCGCAGTCCCTCCCGTAGTTGGCCCTTGCCCCGCGGGGTGGGCTCCACCTGGTGGAGTTCCTCCTGGCGCATCAGCAGCAGGCCGATGAGCGGGGCGCCGAAGGACAGTCCGTTGATCAGGAACGCCCAGCCGCTGCCGACCGCGGTGATCAGCACACCGGCGACGGCCGGGCCGATCAGCCGCGCGGTCTGGAAGTTGGCGGAGTTGAGGCTGACGGCGTTGCGCACGTCCTTCGGACCGACCATCTCGACGACGAAGGACTGCCGCGTCGGGTTGTCGACCACGGTCACCACACCGAGCAGGAACGCGATGGCGTAGACATGCCAGACCTGTACATGGCCGCTGAGCGTCAGCACGGCCAGGACGAGACCGAGCAGCCCCATCGAGGCCTGGGAGACCAGCAGGAGTTTGCGCTTCGGGTAGCGGTCGGCGATGACGCCCCCGTACAGCCCGAACAGCAGCATCGGCAGGAACTGGAGTGCGGTGGTGATGCCGACCGCCGTCGAGGAGCCGGTGATGCTGAGCACCAGCCAGTCCTGGGCGATACGGGACATCCACGTGCCGGTGTTGGACACCATGGCGCCGGTGAAGAACAGCCGGTAGTTGCGATTGCGCAGCGAGCTGAACATGTGCCGCTTCGCCGACGCCGTGAGGCCGGCCGGCGCGGTCGGCCGGGTGGTAGTCGTGATGGTGGGGTTCGATCCGGGTGCGGCTTCTGCTCCGGGGGCCGAACTCAAGGGGGGCCTCTTCTCTGCTTGGTGACGGCTGAAAGATGTGCCCGCTGTCTACAGGTGCGCCAGCTTCTCCAGTACCGGCGCCGCGTCCCGCAGCGTTGCCCACTCCTCGTCGGTGAGCCCTTCGGCAAGCTGCGCGAGCCATACGTTCCGCTTGCGGCGGCTCTCCGCGAGCATGGCTTCGGCCTGTTCGGTCTGGCTGACCACGACCTGGCGGCGGTCCTCCGGATGCGGCTCCCGGCGGACCAGACCCTTGCCCTCCAACATGGCCACGATGCGGGTCATGGACGGCGGCTGCACGTGCTCCTTGCGGGCCAGTTCGCCAGGGGTGGCGGAGCCGCAGCGGGCCAGCGTGCCCAGTACGGACATCTCGGTCGGACTGAGCGACTCGTCCACTCTCTGATGGCGCAGCCTGCGCGACAGCCGCATCACGGCCGATCGCAGGGAGCTCACCGCTGCGAGGTCATCCTCGGACAGTTTGGTCACAGTTCTTTAGGTTATCTCATTACCTACCCTAACGAAACCCGGGGTCGCCATCAAACGCGGCTGTGTGCGAACTCACCCGTACGAGTGACTTCCCCTCGAAAAGAGCGGCACTGTGCGACGGCAGAACGCGACGGTAGGTGTATGGGACCGCGTGGATCGAAAGTGCTCAGTGTGCGCATAGACACGGAACTGCTGGAACGGATCGGCGATCATGCCGCCAAACGCGGAATGAGCGTCCAGGACTATGTCGTCCGGACGCTCATGCGCGAGGACTTCGACGAGAGATTCAAGGCCTCGGTGGACAGGACCCAGCGCTTCTACGCCGGCTAGCCCCTCACTACGTCAGGTGCAGCGCCGGCATCAGGTAGTAGAACGTGAAGACCGCCGAGACCGCGTACAGCGCGACCGGTACCTCACGGCCCCGGCCAGCCGCCAGCCGCAGCAGGCAGAAGGTCATGAAGCCCACACCGATGCCGTTGGTGATCGAGTAGGTGAACGGCATCATCAGCATGGTCAGGAACGCCGGAATGGCGATCGTGAAGTCGCTCCAGTCGATGTCCCCGATGCTGTGCGCGAGGATCAGGAAGCCCACCGCGATCAGCGCGGGGGTGGCCGCCTGCGCCGGAACCATCGTGGCCACCGGGGTCAGGAACAGCGACAGGATGAAAAGCAGTCCCGTGACGATGCTGGCCAGCCCCGTCCGCGCGCCCTCGCCGACACCGGTCGTCGACTCCACGAAGCAGGTGTTGGCCGAGCTGGAGGTCGCACCGCCGAGCGCGGTGGCGATACCGTCCACCATCAGCACCCGACTCATACCGGGCAGATCACCCTTCTCGTCCAGCAGATGCGCCTCATCGCTCACGCCGAGGATGGTGCCCATCGCATCGAAGAAGCCGGACAGCAGGACGGTGAAGACGAACAGGACGCCGGTGACGATCCCCACCTGGTGGAAGCCACCGAAGATGCTGACCTTGCCGATCAGGCCGAAGTCCGGGCTGGACACCGGGTTGCCCGGCCACTTGGGGACGGTGAGCCCCCAGGAGGCGGCCGGGACCTTGGCGACCGCGTCGATGACCAGCCCGAGGACGGTCATGGCGACGATGCTGATCAGGATCGCGCCCGGCGTCTTGCGCACGATCAGCGCGAGGGTGAGCAGCACACCGAGGATGAAGATCAGCACCGGCCAGCCGTCGAGGTGACCGTTCGCGCCGAGCTGCAGCGGGACAGTGGTGTGCGCGGCGTCCGGGATACGTGAGACGAAGCCGGAGTCGACCAGTCCGATGAGGAAGATGAACAGGCCGATGCCGATGGCGATCGCCTTGCGAAGCCCGAGCGGCACCGCGCTCATCACCCGCTCGCGCAGCCCGGTGGCGACCAGCAGCATGATCGCGAAACCGGCGAGCACCACCATGCCCATCGCGTCCGGCCAGCTCATCTTGGGCGCGAGCTGCAGTGCCACCACGCTGTTGATGCCGAGCCCGGCCGCCAGCGCGATCGGCACGTTGCCGATGACGCCCATCAGCAGCGTGGTGAGCCCGGCGGTCAGCGCCGTCGCGGTGACCAACTGGCCTCCGGCGAGATGGTGGCCGAACTTGTCCACACCGCTACCGAGGATGATCGGATTCAGCACGATGATGTAGGCCATCGCAAAGAAGGTGGCGATACCGCCACGAATCTCCCGATAGACGCTGGAACCCCGCTCGGAGATCTTGAAGTAACGATCCAGACCGTTCTTGGGGGCATGCGGAGGGTTGGGCTTCGCGAAGCCGACCGAAGCGGTCGCCGAGCTGGGCATGGAAATTCCTCGGGGAAAAGCGCGGCCTCGACCGCTGGGCATGGTTCTCACGAACCCGACCGGATTTGGACATTCGCACGAAAGAATCCAGTCAGGCGTAGGCCGTTTCAGTATGAACCGATGAGTGTTTGATCGCTATCTCCGCGCGTAGACACCATTGGGCGGGGTGCGCGAGCGCCGTCGAGGCGGGTCGTAGGCTGTGCGCTATGACGAGGAAGTGGACACCGCGGCACGAAACCCCTGAGCCGCTGGAAGCGAACGATGTCGCGATCGTTACCGGCGGCACGATCGTCTGGTTCGTCCTCTTCCTGGTCCAACTCCCCTTCTACGGGTGGTTCGCCGCCCGGGGGCACTCATGGTGGATCTGGAGTTGCCTGGCCGGCGCGGGCCTCGGCACGGTGGGCATCTGGTACGTCCGGAAGCGGCGTGAGGCGCTGCGCAGGCACCGCTCGGACGCCTGATCGCCCGCGGCGGGCGGCTGGCGTAAACCGCCCACCTGTGACCGCCACCTTCGGGCGCCCTTGCGGACGCCAGAATCTCCTGTACGCCACGTAGTGTCAGACGCATGAGCGATCACGCCCGGCCAAGCCCGCCGCAGGCGAACCCGCAGGGCCTGACCACCGCCGAGGTCGCCGAGCGCATGGCACGCGGGGAGGTCAACGACGTCCCCGTGCGCAGCTCCCGGTCCACCGCGGACATCGTGCGCGGCAACGTCTTCACGCGCTTCAACGCGATCCTGGGCGTACTGTTCCTGATCATTGTCGTGGCGGGGCCGATCCAGGACGGTCTCTTCGGCTTTGTGATCATCGCCAACACGGCGATCGGCATCATCCAGGAACTGCGGGCCAAGAAGACCCTGGACAGCCTGGCCCTGATCGGCGAGGCGAAGCCCACCGTACGGCGGGACGGCACCCCCGCGCCGCTGTCCACCTCAGAGATCGTGCTGGACGACGTGATCGAGCTGGGGCCCGGCGACAAGTGCGTGGTGGACGGCGAGGTGGTGGAGGCGGACGGGCTGGAGATCGACGAGTCGCTGCTCACCGGTGAGGCCGATCCGGTGGTGAAGCGGCCCGGCGACCCGGTGATGTCGGGCAGCTTCGTCGTCGCGGGCAGCGGGGCGTTCACCGCCACCAAGGTCGGCCGCCAGGCGTACGCAGCCCAACTGGCCGAGGAGGCCAGCCGGTTCACCCTGGTCCACTCCGAACTGCGCACCGGCATCAGCCAGATCCTCAAGTACGTGACCTGGATGATGATCCCGGTCGCCATCGGCCTGATCGTCAGCCAGCTGTACGTGGAGAACCACGACTGGCGCGAGGCCGTGCGCCGGATGGTCGGCGGGATCGTCCCGATGGTCCCCGAGGGGCTGGTGCTGCTGACCTCGATCGCCTTCGCGATCGGCGTGATCCGGCTGGGCCGCAAGCAGTGCCTGGTGCAGGAGTTGCCCGCGATCGAGGGGCTGGCCCGGGTCGACACCGTGTGCCTGGACAAGACGGGCACGCTGACCGAGGGCGGCATGGACGTCACCGAGTTGCGGGTGCTCGACGGCGACGAAACGTACGCGGCATCGGTGCTGGCCGCGTTCGGCGCCGCCGATCCGCGGCCGAACGCCAGCCTCCAGGCGATCATCGACGCCTACCCCGACGGCTCGGACGGCTGGCACTGCACCGGTTCGCTGCCGTTCTCCTCGGCACGCAAGTACAGCGGGGCGACGCTGCGGGACGCGCACGGCGAGAGCCGTACCTGGCTGCTGGGCGCGCCCGATGTGCTGCTGCCGCCCGGCCACCCGGAGCTCGCCGGGGTGGACGAACACGGCGCGCGGGGCCTGCGGGTACTGCTGCTGGCCCGCGCCACGAAGCCGCTCGACGACCCGTCGGTGATGGACGGGATCGAACCCACCGCCCTGGTGGTGCTGGAGCAGCGGCTGCGCGGCGACGCCGCGGAGACGCTGCGCTACTTCGCCGAGCAGAACGTGTCCGCCAAGGTCATCTCCGGTGACAACGCGGTGTCGGTCGGAGCGGTCGCCGCCAAGCTGGAGTTGCCGGGGGCGCACAGTCCGGTCGACGCACGGCGGTTGCCCGCCGGGCGGGACGAGATGGCGAAGGTGCTGGAGGGCGGCTCGGTCTTCGGCCGGGTCACCCCGCAGCAGAAGCGCGACATGGTGGGCGCGCTGCAGTCGCGCGGCCACAACGTGGCGATGACGGGGGACGGCGTCAACGACGTGCTGGCGTTGAAGGACGCCGACATCGGCGTGTCGATGGGTTCGGGCAGCGAGGCGACCAAGGCGGTGGCGCAGATCGTGCTGCTGAACAACAGCTTCGCCACGCTGCCGTCGGTGGTCGCCGAAGGGCGCCGGGTGATCGGGAACATCACCCGGGTCTCGAACCTGTTCCTGACCAAGACCGTGTACTCGGTGCTGCTCGCCCTGCTGGTGGTGATCTGGCGGGTGCCCTATCCGTTCCTGCCCCGGCATCTGACACTGCTCAGCACGCTGACCATCGGCGTGCCCGCCTTCTTCCTGGCACTGGCGCCCAACCGGGAGCGCGCCCAACCGCACTTCGTCCGCCGGGTGATGCGGTTCGCGCTACCGATGGGAGTGATCGCCGGGATCGCGACGTTCGTCACCTACCTGATCGCACGCCACCACTACCACGGCGCGGGCGAGTTGGACGCCGAGACCAGTGCGGCGACGCTGACGCTGTTCCTGATCTCGATGTGGGTGCTGGCGATCATCGCCCGCCCCTATACCTGGTGGCGGATCTGGCTGGTGCTGGCGATGGGCCTGGGCTTCCTGGCCGTGCTGGTCACGCCGTGGCTGCAGGCCTTCTTCAAGCTGAAGCTGGTCGGCACCGAGGGGCCGTGGACGGCGGTCGGGATCGCGGTGGCGGCCTCGGTGGCGCTGGAGCTGGTCTGGCGCTGGATCAGCCGCCGCCCTGCCTGACCGTATGATCGCGGACCATGTCGTTCCGCTCACCCGGGGGCTCACATGCTCAGGGCGAGGGTCAAGCACAGCTGACCCCCGCCCCGGTGGTGGATCAGTCGAACCAGCGCGCCTCGGCCAACTCGGCCGCCCGTGACGGGTCCTCCAGCAGCGCCGCCACCTCGAAGCGGCGCTGCCACTCCCCCGCCGCCCAGGCCAGGCCCGCCGCAACGCCCTCCAGCGTGGCCGCGTGCAGCACGCCGTCCACGTAGCGCCAGTCCAGCTCGATGCCCGGCTCGACGAGCAGTTCCTCGTGTTCGAGGTACGAGGCCGGTGCGCCCGGCAGCAGTTCGCGTACCGCGTCGGGCACCTCGTGCGGCTCGCCCTGCGTGGTGACCGGAGCGGCGAACTCCGCGCTGAGGCGGCGGGCTTGCAGGAGTTCGGCCAGCTCCGTCGCATGGCGGGGACCGGCGGGCAGCAGCGGCCGGCCGACCGCGAGCGGCAGCAGGTCCGGGGCGTCGGCGATCAGCGCCTCGCCCGCGTCCACCACCGCCACCACGCCGTCCACCACCGCCCGCAGTTCGTCGGGCAGGGTGACCGATTCCGGGTCCAGCGCCGACAACTCCGCGTACAGCCAGCGCAGTTGCGAGGCGGTGACCGGACGGGACGGATCGGCCAGCCGCGCCAGGAGTTCGGCGGCGCCGCCGGGCTCGTCCAGCAGCGCGGCCACCGAAGTCCGCACACCCAGCGCCCGTAGCACCTGTTCGTCCACGGCCGAGGTCTCCGCCTCGTCGTACAGCCCGGCCAGCAGCGGGTCTCCCCCGGCCGCGCGCAGGCCCACCGGGCGACGGCCGTCCAGCACCGGGTGGTCGCGCAGCCACCAGGCGGTGTACGGGCGCACGCTCTGCGTCGTACCGTCCGGCAGCAGCACCCGCACCGGTGTGGTGATCGCGTCCCGCAGCGGCGGCTGAGCGAGCAGTGCCAGGGCCTGGGGCCAGGCGTCGTCGTCGACCAGGTCCAGATCGCGCACCCCGATGATCTCGGTGGCGACCGGCGGCACATCGGTGTCCGGCAGTTGGTCGAGCACGTCCTCGCACCACACGTCGACGGCGTCGAGCAGGCCCGGGTCGTCGGGCTCGGCCCACTGGCCGTCGCGCGGTTCGAGGTCGTCCGGGTCGAGGACCACATCGCCGGCCCGTACCAGCGCGAAGGTGGCGAGCACGCCCACGGCGGTCAGCGGCTGCTCACCCCAGCGGGCCGCCAACTCCGGGTCGCACGGCGCCATTTCGTCCGCACGGATGACCCGCTCGAAGAGGCTTCCGGGGTAGACGAGTTCACTCGCGGGGGTGAGCTCGCCCTCGTCGTCGGGGAGCGCGAGCGCGCCGAGCCACGGTTCGTCGCCCGGCGCCAGGTTCGCGTCGCGGACCAGCGACAGCACGAGCTCCGCCAGTTCCTCGGCGTCGAGCGTCCCGGCCTCCTCGTCCCACATCTCGTCCGCGTCCAGGGAGTTGGCGACCGCGGCCCGCACCTGGGGGGTGGTCAGCACGGCACGGGGTGTGGCGGGCGTCGCGCCCAGCTTCTCCAGCAGCGGGTGGGCGGCGTCGGGGTGGGCGACCCGCAGACCGAGCCGGGACAGGCCGTCGGGCAGCGGGCCGATGCCGGTGGGCAGCAGGATCTGGCGCGGGCCGACGACGGTGCGTCCGTCGGTGAGCGGTACGGGAAGGCCGCTCAGCCGGTCGGGATCGGTACCGGCGAGGGCGTCGTAGAGCCGGTGCCACCAGGTCGCCGGGCGCTCGGCGCCGGAGAGCCGGTCGATGGCGTCGCCCAGCGACAGCCGGGCGACGCCCAGGCTGCGAAGTTCCACCCGGCGTTCCAGACCGGCGGGCAGCAGGCTGGGGAAGATCTCGGCCAGCACGGTGACGGCCTCGGCGGACGCGCCTTCGACCAACTCGGCGCGGTCCGGGCGCAGCGCGTGCGGCTCTTCCGGTTCCTCGCCGGGCTCGGCGGGCGCGGGTCGGGCGCTGGGCAGGAACGGGGTGGACGGCAGCCGCTCCAGCACGTGTGCCCGCAGCGTCCCGTCCAACTCACCCTTGCCCAGCGGGCCCGGCACCAGGTCGATGATGCCGGTGCCCAGCGGGCGCCAGTCGCGCAGCAGTTCCACGTAGGACTCGGCGGCGCGCTCGGCGATGAACTCGGCGAGCGGGCCGGGCGCGACATGGCGCCGGGTGGGATCGAGCGGGAAGGATGCGATCAGCAGCGCGGGCAGGCCGAGCGGTTCGTCGGTCGGGGTCGGGGCGTGTACGACGGGTGCGGTCCGCGGACGGACCGGCGCTCCGCCCGCGCCGACCGGAACGGCCCAGGTCACCGACCAGGCGGGGCGCAGCCGTTCCTCGACGGGGCGGCCTTCGAGCAGTTCGGCGGCGAGCGGGCCGCCGGTCGCGGTGACCCGCCAGCGGGTGGTTCCGGTGACGCTGTCCTCGACGATGACGTCCTCGCCGTGCTGGCGCCGGGTGAGGGTACGCACCCCGCCTTCCGGCGTTTCGATCACGACTTCGGTCAGGCCGGGCAGGGTCAGCAGCAGCGCGTCGTCGACGGCGGAGAGCAGATGGTCCGCCAGGTCCTGCGCCGCGCCGTCGCGCAGCGGCAGCACGACGACGGTGTCATAGCCCTCCGGAGCGCGCCCTTCGGCCGGCAACGGCAGCCGCAGCAGCGGTACATGGCCGTCCCGGCGGCGCAACTCATCGGCGAGGCCGGGGCTTTGGGCGGCCGCCTCGGCGGCCAGCTCGCGGGCCTCGGCGAGCGACCACCGTACGCCACCGGTGCGGCCGACGACCGCGGGCTCGTCGCTGACCGCGAGAACGGCGGAGAAGCCGACGCCGAATCGGCCGACGGCCGCCTCGGCCTGGTCGCGTTTGGCGGAGGCGCGCAGCGTCGACAGCGATTCGACACCCGCGGCGTCCAACGGCGCGCCGGTGTTCGCGGCGGCGAGCACACCCTGGTGCAGGGTGAGCCGGAGGCGGCCCGGCACCCCGGCGCGCAGCGCCGCGTCCGCGGCGTTCTGGGCGAGCTCGACGACGAGGCGGTCGCGGTAGCCGCCCAGCGCGAGGTCCTCCTCGGCGTTGGCGTCCTCGCGGAACCGGGCTGGGGACGCCTGCCACGCGTCCAGCACGGCACGGCGCAAACGCTCCGTACCGAACGGATCGGCTCCACCCTGCGGTTCCTGCACGATCGGCTTGCCCACGTCGGTCCTTCCGCTCCGCGACCACCTACCCGCGCATTCTCGCGGAATGCGCGGGCGGCGGATGACCCGGGCTGCCCTGCGTGCCGGTGGTTCTGTCTTCCCGCCCACCGCCCCTTTTCGGGGGCGCCGTCAGGAGTGGCCCAGTTCCTCCGTCGGCCCGGTCTCCTCCACCGAACCGCCGTGGCGGTCGGGGTGCAGTGGCATGGGCTCGACGTTCATCTCGTCCAGGACCGGCGGGGCCGGGCGGGGCGCACGGGGCATGACGGCGGCTTCGGAGTGGCCGCCGCAGCCGAAGCCGAGCGAGACGACATGGCCCTCCGCGGGGCTGAACTCATTGGCGCAGATGCCGAACGCCTGCCGCAGCGAGCCCGCGATCGGGACCAGGAAGCCGCAGCTCACGCAGTGCGCGGGGGCCGCCTGCGCGATGGCGGACTTCGGACCGAACGCCTCCTCCCAGCGGGCGGCGGCGGCTTGCAGACCGTACCGGGACAGCACCCGGGCGCGCCGCAGGCCGAGCTCCTCGGCGACGGCGGAGATGCTGCCGCGGGCGGGCGTGGTCGGCAGCGCGGCCGGAGGGGTGGCCGTCACATCGGCGTCCTCGGCCTCGGCCAGCTCGGCGAGGTCCTCGGCGACGGCCGAGACCGCGGAGTCCACCGGCGCTTCCTCGGCGGCCAACCAGCCGGGCTCCAGCCGCAGGTCGTCCGCCTCGGTGGGCAGCAGATCGCCGGGGCCCAGGTCCCCGGGGCGCAGCCGCTCGCTCCACGGCACCCACTCGGGCGCCAGCAGCGCCTCCGCGTCGGGGAGCAGCACCGCCTCGTCGAGGGTGACGGCCTTGGCACGGGAGGCCCGGGCCACGGTGACGGCCCACCGCCAGCCGCGGTACGCGGGGTCCTGGCAGGCGAAGGAGTGCGTGACGACACGGTCCCCCTCGGCCACGGCCCCGAGGTACTCACCGACGGCCTCCGCCCCGGCGAGTTCCTCGGCCGCCGCGCGGGCGAGGTCAACCGCCTCGGCGCACAGGCGGTCCGGTGTCCGGCTTCGCATCGCAGCACTCACAAGAATCGATTCTCTCCTACGCCGTCTCACGAGTGCGCCGACCGGAGGCTGAGCGGGACGGAGCGGACCTTGGGACCGCGTCGACGTCCGCCCAATCGTCCTCGGGCGCACCGACTTGGTTCCCATTCTGCGGGATCGGCCGGAAGCGCGCGGCGAGGAACGTGCCGGTGGGGGCGCGTGGGGCACGCTACCCGTCCACGCTCCGCGCGGGAAGTCAGGGGTACGCCCGACCCCTGCGCACAGCCCCCCAGCGGCGCGTCGCCGCACGCCACCGGCCCGCCGCCGCACCGTCACCGTACCGCCGTCAGCGGGGACATCCCGCGGGCGACCGGAGATAACGGCCCTGCGCGGGCGGTGATGGGGGCAGGATGGCAGTCGTGGGTGCCCTCCGGAGGTCCGCGGCCGGGCCGATGCGTCGGGTCGGCCGGGCCGTCGCGCGCGGACCGGTGCGGCTGGCGCGCTGGGTGCGGGCGGGGGTCCGCAAGGTGACGCACGCGCACGGGGCGGGTGAGACCGGGCTGGCGAAGCTGCTGGAGCTGCAGGCCGTCAGTTCCGCGGGCGACATGATGATCACGATCGCGCTCGCCAGCACCGTCTTCTTCTCGGTGCCGACCGGTGAGGCGCGCGGCCGGGTGGCCCTGTACCTGCTCATCACCATGGCGCCGTTCACCCTGCTCGCCCCGGTGGTCGGACCGATGCTGGACCGCGTCCCGCACGGTCGGCGGGCCGCGATGGCAGGGTCGATGCTGGCGCGCGCGGTGCTGGCCTGGGCGATGGCCTCGGTGGTGTCGACCGCGGGGCTCGGGCTGTACCCGGCGGCGCTCGGGGTGCTGGTGGCGTCCAAGGCGAACGGCGTGGTGCGCAGCGCCGTCGTACCGCGGTTGCTGCCGCCGCGGATCTCGTTGGTCAAGGCGAACTCCCGGATGACGCTTTCCGGGCTGCTGGCGACCGCGCTCGCCGCCCCGATCGGCGGGGCGCTGCATCTGATCGGGCCCAGCTGGCCGCTGTACGGGGCATGCGCGATCTTCTCCGCCGGGGCGTTCCTGTGCTTCTCGCTGCCGCATCACGTGGACTCGGCCAGGGGCGAGCGCAAGGCCTCGCTGCACCGCGAGGACGAGATGGCGGCCCCGGCCGGGAAGACGGCCCGACGGCCGGGGCTGCGCACCGTCGGCTCGTCGGTGCTGTACGCGCTCCAGGCGAACTGCGCGCTGCGCGGGCTGTCCGGACTGCTCACGTTCTTTCTGGCGTTCATGCTGCGGGAGCATCCGTTGAGCGGCCTGTCCGCCGCGTTCTCCCTGGGTCTGGTGGCCGTGGCGGCGGGTGGCGGCAACGCCCTGGGCAATGTGCTCGGCGCCTGGCTGCGCACCCGGGCGCCGGAGGTGATCATCACGACCGTACTGCTGGTGGCACTCGGCACCCTGGTGTTCGCCGCCGTCATCTACGGCGCGGTGGCGGTGCCGCTCGCCGCGGCGGCCACCGGACTGACCCAGGCGATGGGCAAGTTGTCGCTGGACGCGCTGATCCAGCGCGATGTCCCGGAGGAAGTGCGTACCTCGGCGTTCGCGCGCTCGGAGACCGTGCTCCAGCTGGCCTGGGTGCTCGGCGGCGGCCTCGGCATCGTGCTGCCGCTGAACGGCGCGCTGGGGCTGGCGGTGGGCGCCGGGGTGGTCGGCGCCGGCGCCGCGGCGACCGTACGGGGCCTGCTGGCGGCGGCCCGACGCGGCACGCCGCACCCGCGCGTGGCGTGAACCAGGGCGCCCGGTAGCCTCACCGTCATGACCATTCGCCGCAGTGCCGCCGCCGTGGGTGCGGTTGCCCTTGGGTTGTTCGCCCTCTCCGCCTGCACCAAGCCGACCCCGCTGGCGACCGTCACCGTCGGCTCGACCTCCGTGCACACGGAAGCGTCCTGCTACAACGGCGGTAAGGCGCTGAGCGACCTGTCCTCCTGCATGAACAAGGCCCCCGACCAGACCGTCACGGTGCACACCACGGACAAGGTGCACATCGGGGTCGATCCGGCCATCGCCGACAAGGGGTGGGTCGTAGTGACCGCGACGGGTCAGAAGACCGACATCCTCAAGAAGCAGACGTTCTACACCTTCCCCAACGCCAGCGCCCTCTTCATCGACCAGCAGACCGGCCAGTCGTCCAAGACGGCGAACCTGAGCATCGTCGAGGTCTCCGGCAAGGGCGGGGCCGCAGGCGTGTGGAACGTCAAGCTGGAGCTGGCGGACTGACGCCGTGCGGCTGCTCGTGGTGACCGCGGTGGCGGCGGAGCGTGATGCCGCCGCCCGCGGGCTGCATGCCGCGAACCAGGCGCGCGATACCGGCGACGCCAACGTCGGGCTGCAACGCCCGCTGCCCGGCGGGTACTCGCTGCTGCGGCTCGCCATGGCCAGGTTCGGCACGGACGGCGTGGGTGTCGCCGACCTGCTGGACGCCGGGGTGGGCTGCGCGGCCGCCGCTGCCGGGACCGCGACCGCGCTGACCGCGGCGCAGGTCGCCGGGGAGCCGTACGACCTGGTGGTCTCGGCGGGCATCGGCGGCGGGTTCCAGCCCGGCGCGCCGATCGGCTCGACCGTCGTGGCGGACGCGATCGTCGCCGCGGATCTGGGCGCCGAGACGGCCGAAGGGTTCGTGCCCGTCACGGAGTTGGGGTTCGGCACCGCACGCCATCTGCCGCCCGCCCGCCTCTCCCGTACCGTCGCGGACGCGCTCGGCGCCGCCTACGGGACCGTGCTGACGGTCTCCACCATCACCGGCACGGCCGACACGGCCGCACAACTGATCGACCGTCACCCCACCGCGCTGGCCGAGGCGATGGAGGGGTTCGGCGTGGCGGAGGCGGCCGCCGGACACGTTCTGCCGGTGCTGGAGATCCGCACGGTGTCGAACGCGGTGGGTCCGCGCGACCGCGGCGCCTGGCGGATCGGCGATGCGCTCGCCGCGCTCACCGAGGCCTTCCGCGAACTCGTACCCGTACTGGAATCGGAGGCCGCGAGCGATGGCTGACCCCTTGAAGATCGCGTACTCGCCCTGCCCCAACGACACCTTCGTCTTCCACGCCTGGGCGCACGGCCTGGTGCCGGGGGCGCCACGGCTCGATGTGGCGTTCGCCGACATCGACATCACCAACGGGCTGGCGGAGCGCGGCGAGTTGGACGTGCTCAAGGTCTCCTACGCCGTGCTGCCGTGGGTGCTCCAGGAGTACGCACTGGTGCCGTGCGGTGGCGCGCTCGGCCGCGGCTGCGGACCGCTGGTGCTGACCCGGGAGGCCGGGGCGGCGGCGGACCTCGCCGGGAAGACGGTGGCCGTGCCGAGCGAACGGTCGACGGCGTACCTGCTGTTCCGCCTGTGGGCGGCCGGCGAGGTGCCGGGCGGGGTCGGCCGGATCGAGGTGCTGCCGTTCCACGAGATCATGCCCGCGGTGCGGGACGGCCGGGTGGACGCCGGTCTGGTGATCCACGAGGCCCGCTTCACCTACCAGGGCTACGGACTGCACTGCCTGGCCGACATGGGCGAGCACTGGGAGAAGACCACCGGACTGCCGATACCGCTCGGCGCGATCATCGCCAGGCGGTCGCTCGGCGGGCCGATGCTGCGCCGCATCGCCGACGCGGCCCGCGCCTCGGTACGGATGGCCTGGGACGATCCGACGGTCTCCCGCGGCTATGTGCTCTCGCACGCCCAGGAGATGGACGAGTCGGTCGCGGACCAGCACATCGGGCTCTACGTGAACGACTTCACCGACGACCTCGGCGAGGACGGCTACGCGGCGGTCCGCGGGCTGCTCACACGTGCGGCGGCCGAGGGGCTGGTGCCACCCCTCGGCCCTGATGCGCTCAGCTTCCCGGCGTAACCGCGCCGTCAGACGTCCAGTTGGTCGGCGACCGCGCGCAGTACGCCCGCGATCTTGTGGCCGTGGGCCTTCTCCGGGTAGCGGCCGCGCTGCAGCGAGCGGGCCACTTCCTCCAACAGGGTGGTGACGTCCTGGACGATCGGCAGCAGTTCGTCCGGCTTGCGGCGTTGCGCGGCGGCGACCGACGGTGCCGGGTCCAGCACCGTCACCGAGAGCGCCTGGTCGCCGCGCTGGCCCGCGACGACCCCGAATTCCACCCGCTGGCCGGGCTTGAGCGAGTCCACCCCGGCGGGGAGAACGGACGAGTGCACGAAGACGTCACCGCCGTCGTCGCGGGAGAGGAAGCCGAAGCCCTTCTCGCTGTTGAACCACTTGACCTTGCCGGTTGGCACGTCCGACCTCGTCCTCGTCTGGTGGAGAAAACCCGTTGGAGCACCGCCGCCCGAAAGGAGCCGTCGCCGACTCCGGCTAGCCCGGATAGCAGTGCAGCGGGCCCCCTGAAGACCCGCCTGTCACCAGGCTAATGGTCCGCGGGTGGGTGACAAGACGCCCAGGCCCCGATCCGCGGCGTCTCTAGCGCGACCTACCCTGGTGACGTGACTAGTGAAACCCGTATGCCTGGTGATCTGCTGGTGCGGATCGGCGCGATCGTGTTCATCATTGGCGCGGTCGCGACGCTCGCCACCATTACGCCGTTGTTCCTCGGCACGCATCCGCTGCCGACGGCCGCGTATGTGGTGTGCATGCTGATGGGCGTCGGCTTCCTGCTGGCGCTGGTCGGGCTACTGCGTTCGGCGCTGGCGCAGCGGCGTCAGGCCCGCCCGTCACCCACCACCACCCTCAACTGAGAGCCATCGGCTCGCAGCCGCCCGCCCGTCACCCACCACCACCCTCAACTGAGAGCCATCGGCTCGCAGCGCTTATCCGTCACCCACCACCACCCTCAACTGAGAGCCACAGGCTCGCAGCGCTTATCCGGCGGCCTGAGCCGGGTAGCCGGAGGCGTATCCGTCGAACCACGCGGGGAACTCCGTCAGGTCGCCGAGCAGCACCTCGGCACCGGCGGCGCGCAGCTCGTCCGCGTCACACGGCCCGGTGGCCACGGCGACGGACAGCGCGCCCGCGGTACGGGCACCGAGCACATCTCCGGTGTGATCACCGACGTACACCGACGCCCCGTGCTCACGCAGCGCCTCGGCCTTCGCCTCCGCCCACAGCCAGCCGATGAGGGCGTCCGGCTCGATACCCAGGTGCTTCAGGTGGAGCGCGGCGTTCGGCTGGTGCTTCGCCGTGACGACGATCGCCCGGCCGCCCGCCTGCCGCACGGCGTCCATGGCCTCACGGGCGCCGGGCATGGCCGGGGTGGGCTCGATCGCGTGCTCGATGTAGAGCGCCCGGTACAGATCGGCGACCTCGGCGATCTCGTCGGCCGGGAACCAGTTGGCCAACTCCACATCGAGGGGCGGCCCGAGCCTGGTGATCGCCAGTTCCGAGTCGATGTACCTGCCCGTCTCTCGGGAAAGCTGGTCGTAGGCGGCCTTGATGCCCGGCCGCGAGTCGATCAGGGTCATGTCGAGGTCGAAACCGACCGTCAGGGGATGCTGGGCCATGCCAGTCATTGTGGCTGGCATGGCGCGTTCCGGTTCTCCGGGGGTGCCCCCCGGGCCCCGCCACGCACTGAGACGGTCTCGTAGCCGCCGGTCCACGCCATCGTGGTTGTTCGCCGCGGCGGAAAGTTCCGGCCGTCCCGACGGCGAGCAGCCCCGCGGCGCCGGCGAACTCCTGCCGCAACGGCGAGCAGCTCCACGGTGGGGACCGTCGGTGCCGAACGCACCGCAACCCGGTCAAGCGATCCGCCGGAAGGGGCACCTAACGGCGGGCGGCGCTACGCCACAGGAGGAACAGGGCGGAGCCGATCGCCGCGACCTTCACCACCGTCGGGAAGTCGGCGGTGATCGTCTGCCCCAGTTGGTTGGTGGCCAACGGGGTGCCCCAGCGCCCTTCGGTGCGTCCCCACACCCAGATCAGCTCGCCCAGTACCACCACCCCGGGCAGTCCCAGTGCGGCGAACTTCGCCTCGCCGCGGCCGATGCCCCGCGTGGTGTACGCCAGCAGCCAACCGGCGCCCAGCGCCAGCCAGTTGCCCAGCACCACTCCGGCCACCAGCGCCAGCGCGGCCAGCAGCTCCAGGGGACCGACGGGCAGGCCCCGCCGCCGGACCGCCTCGGCCGGTGCGGACAGGGTACGCGGGCGGCGCAGCCGGAACCGCCGGGGCGCGGCCTCGGCCGATGCTGTCGGGGTACGCGGGCGCCGCAGCCGGAACCTCCGGGGCGCGGCCTCGACGGGCGGGTCGGCGTCCTGCCCCGCCTCCGCCTCGGCCGCCTCGCCCTCCTCCGGCTCGTCGAGCTCCGGCGGCAGCAACCCGCCCGACCAGCCCGCCAGCACCTCGTTGGTGGTGAGACCGCCGCGTATCCCGCCGCCGTCGGTGCTGTCGCGAGCGGGCGGCACCCGCCACCACTCCGGCTCGGCCGCGGACGACCCACGCTCGTCGGATGCCGTTGGCGGCTTGTCCAGGCTGAGCGCCTTGTCGGGACTCGGCGCTTCGTTGGCGTTCCGGGCGGTAGGCGCCGGTGCGGCCTCGTGGCGCGGCTGCGCCTCCTGGACCGGCCTGTCCCGGGCGGCTGCCTCCACCACCTCGTCCGGGGTGCCCAGCTTCCCCAGGATGCGGCGCACCGTGGCCTGGCTATCGCTGCCGCCGCGCTGGCGGTCGATGTCGGTCCGCAACTGCGCGACGAGTCTCATGCGATCCGCCGAGGCCATGGCGGTCTGGGCGAGATCGCCGACCCGGCTCAGATAGTCGTAGACGAGTTTGTCGCTCTCGATGCCCATCCGCTCACACCCAACCCGCTGTCCTGCCCGGCCCGTTGACCGTACCGCCGAGGCCTTCCGTGTCGCAGGACGCACGGCGGATACGGCGAGCTCTACCCATCCTGTCGTGGGCACCACACAAGATCAGTGGAACAGGCCCTAATGTGGGACGGATGACCGCCCTAGGGTTTAGGTGACCGACCCGGGGTCCGGAAGATGACCACCGAGCGGAAATCGGGAGGTGCGCGTGGCGGGCGGTGTCGAAGCGACAAGCGCGGGCTCGGGCCCGCGTACCCTCGCGGAGGATTTGCGCGCGCGTGGCGACGACGCCGTCGCGGCGCTGCTGCTTGCGCGCCCCGACCTGGTCAACCCGGTGCCGGGCGATCTCACCCAGCTCGCCACCCGGGCCGGTACCCGGGCCTCGGTGGTGCGCGCCCTGGAACACCTCGACCGGTTCACGCTGCAGACCGCCGAGGCGCTGGCGATCGCCCCCGACCCCTGCCCGTACGAGACCCTGCGCGCCCTGATGACCGGCGACGAGGGATCGGCGGAGATCGTGGCGGCACTGCCCAAGACGCTGGCCGCGCTGCGGACCAACGCGCTGGTGTGGGGTGGCGACGACCGGCTGCGGCTGGTGCGCACCGCCCGCGATCTGCTCGCGCCCTCACCCATCGCGCCCTCACCGACCGGTCTGGGGCCGACGGTCGCGGAGGCCGCCGCGGGCATGTCGCCCGGCCGCCTGCAGCAGATCGTGGCCGACGCCGGGCTGCCCGCGACCCACGACCCGGTGAGCGCGGTCGCCGCGCTCACGGCGCTGTTCTCCGACCGGGTCCGGCTGGAAGCACTGCTCGCCGAGGCACCGGAGGGCACGCAAGCGGTGCTGGAGAGGCTGAAGTGGGGCCCGCCGTACGGAGATGTGGCGCAGGCCGCCGATCCGGTACGGGCGCGCACCGCCGACACTCCCGTGCAGTGGCTGCTGGCCCGCGGCCTGCTGCTGCCCGCCGGGCACCACACCGTCGTGCTGCCGCGCGAGACGGCGCTGCGGCTGCGCGGCGGACGCGCGCACCAGGCGCCGGAGCCGCTGCCGCCCGAGGTGGCCCCGGCCGCGCGGTACGACGCTCAGGTGGTGGACGGAACCGGCGCCGGGCAGGCGTTCACGGCGGTGCGGACCGTGGAGGAACTGGTCAAGGGATGGGACGCGGGCGGTCCGCTGGTGCTGCGGGCGGGTGGAATGAGCGTCCGGGACCTCAAGCGCACCGCGGCCGTGCTGGACACCACCGAGGAACTGGCCGCGTTCTGGCTGGAGACCGCGTACGCCGCCGGACTCGTGGCCTCCGACGGCGAGGTGGACGAGGCGTACGCGCCGACGCCCGGGTTCGACGAGTGGCTGCGGCTGCCCACCGAGGACCGCTGGGCACGGCTGGCCTCCGCATGGCTGGCGGCCACCCGCACGCCGGGCCTGGTCGGCGGCCGGGACGCCAAGGGCCGCACGCTTTCCGCGCTCGGCCCTGACCTGGACCGCTCACTGGCGCCGGGAGTGCGGCGCCGGGTGCTGGAACTGCTCGCCGCGCTACCGGACGGCGCGTCCGCTCGGCCCGAGGAACTACTGCCCCGGCTGCGCTGGGAGCGGCCACTGCGCGGCGGCGCGAGTCTGGACGAGTTGCGGGCGCGGATCGTCCAATGGACCGTCCAGGAAGCCGAGTTGCTGGGTGTCACCGGCCGCGGCGCGCTGTCCGCCCACGGCCGTACGCTGCTGGCCGAGGCGCCGGGAACGGCGCTGGAGGCGGCGGCCGACCGGCTGCGCCCGCTGCTGCCCGAGCCGCTGGACCATGTGCTGCTGCAGGCCGATCTGACCGCGGTCGCCCCCGGCCCGCTGCGCACCGTGCTCGCCGAGACGCTCGGTGTGCTCGCCGACATCGAGTCCAAGGGCGGGGCGACCGTCTACCGGTTCACCCCGGAGTCGGTGCGGCGGGCGCTCGACGCCGGGCGCACCGCGGACGATCTGCACACCTTCCTCGCCACGCACTCGCGCACTCCCGTCCCGCAGCCGCTGACCTACCTCATCGACGATGTGGCCCGCCGGCACGGACGGCTGCGGGTGGGCGCCGCCTCGGCCTACGTCCGCTGCGACGACGACGCGCTGCTCGCCGAGATCCTGGCCGACCGCAGGGCCGCGGGGCTCGGCCTGCGCCGGCTGGCGGCGACCGTGCTGGCCGCCCAGTCCGAGCCGGTGACCTTGCTGGAACGGTTGCGCACCATGGGCTTCGCGCCCGCCGCCGAGTCCGCCGAGGGCGATGTGCTGATCACCCGCGCCGACGCCCGCCGCACCCCGCCGCGCGCCGCGCCCGTTCCGGTACCGGACGGGCCACCACGACCGGACCAGACGCTGCTGTCGGCGGCGGTCAAGGCGATCCGCGCGGGCGACCGGGCGGCCACCGCGGCCCGTAAACCGGCGCCGGAACCCGCGGCCCGCGGCGCCCGGCTGCCCCGCACCACCTCGGCCGAGACGCTGGCCACCATGCAGGCCGCCGTGCTCACCGGCGAGGCGCTGTGGATCGGCTACGTCAACGCGGACGGCGCCGCCAGCCAGCGGGTCATCGAGCCGGTACGGGTCGAGGGCGGCTTCGTCACCGCGTACGACCACACCGCCGACGAGGTGCGCACCTACCCGCTGCACCGCATCACCGGCGTCGCCGAACTCGCCGAGGACGCGGGGTAGCGCCCGGCCATCCATCGCGGACGACCACTCTGTTTCGGCGCGCGATGCGCGACACTGGAAGCTTGTCCCGGTAGAACGAGCGAAGGGCCAGGGCGTGAACGGACCTCTCATCGTCCAGGCGATCAGGTCCGGTGCGCGTACTAAGCCGTCGTGAGCCGCCTGCCTACCATTTCCGCAGCCCAGAGCATAAGGAGCCCCGCTCATGCACCACGGGGGGGGCAGCGCACGAACGGAGCCGACTGGGGGCGCCCTGAGTGATCAGGTGCCGAGGCGGTTCGAGGGCTTATCGAGCCACGCGAACTGTTCCTCGCTGGTGACGGTGTAGCCGAACCGAGCCACCTCGGGCCGGTCGTTTTCCTTCCACCACTGGTGGGCTGACTCGACCTCATCCCAGAGCTTCCGTGCCCCGTACTGCCAGACCGTGAAGCGATCTTCGTGCTTGCCGTCGTAGTCGACGGCTGCCCACGAACTGCCGTCCGTGGTCGCTAGCCACAGCCTCTTCTCGACCCCGTCCACGTCGGGGTTGTCGTGCCAGGTGCGCCACACGTCGTGGAGTCGCAGGCCGATGGCGAACTGAAGGTCCCAGTCGTCACCTGTGACTGTCCATGGGGACAGGCGGGTACTCGATTCCGCCGGTTGGTGGTCGTCTTTGACGACATCGCGGAAGATCCGCAGGCTGGTCCGCTGGCCGCGCATGAGCATGAAGGCCGAGTGAGGTGAGAAGCGTCCTCTCGCGCTGGCGTCGGCGTCCACCTCCAGCCGCAACAGCCCGTAGCACAGCCATGGGCTCTCCCACGGGGTCAGGATGACGCCGCCCGGCTCGATCTGCGGCACCCACATCTGCGGCACGTGGTTGACCGAGCATGTTGCCATGAGGCGGTCGTACGGAGCCCTGGGCAACCAGCCTTCCGCCCCGTCGGCACAGATCACGCGGGGGCAGTACCCGGCGCTGCCGATCCGCGTTCGTGCCCGTGCTGCGAGGCTCGCGTCCACTTCGACCGTGGTCACACGGTGGTCTCCGAGACGGTGGCTGAGTAGCGCGGCGTTCCAGCCGGTTCCGGTGCCGATCTCCAGCACGGTCTGGCCAAGTTGCACGTCGAGTTCCCGCAGCATCCGAAAGACGATGCTCGGGGCGGACGCAGAGGACGAGGGCCATACGTCGCCGTCCGTGGGTTCCGCACCATCACAGACCTGCGTGATCACGGGATCATCGGCGTAGGCGGCACGAAGCCACGCGTCCGGTTCCTCCTGACATTGCACGGGCGCAGATCGCCGCTGTCGTCGTAGATCCAAGCCGTCTCGGGCAGGAACTTGTGCCGGAGCGCACCTCGCGCGGCCATCGCCCACAGCTCGTCAAGGTCGCGTCCCAGGTCATCGGATACGGACAGTAGGAGGCCGCGCAGGGCGGCCTCCACCTGCTCTTGCTTGAACTCCACTGCCAGCCCTTCTTGTGCTTGGGCTCCGGCTGCGGCTTCGAGCCGTCCGGGCTCGGCTTCGCGGTGCCCGGGTCCTTGCCTCCGGCGTGCTTACCGTCGCCGCCGCTGCCGCCCTTACCTGTGCCCCATCCCATGGGTGTCTCCTTCAACGCTGTGACGTGTGTTGGATTTCGGATGACTTTGCTTAGCTCGGCTTCGGGGGCCGGGCCGGTGTCCGGGTTGGCATGTCGTCCGGCTGTTTCGGCCCCTTGGGATCGGCCATGATGGAACCGCCCTTCATCTGATGGGCGGCGCCGGAGGTCTGCGCTGGTTACGTCGCCTCCGGCGCCTTCTTCCTCGTTCCTGTTCAAAAGGGACGAGGTCCCTGCTGGTGATCTGTTGAACCCACCTCCGCCAGTCCCTTCGTGTGGTCCGGGGGAAACCCTTTGGATGACACGGCGGAGGTGGGCTTCCCCTCCCGCGCCGTCACGGCTGTCCGCTCACGTGACGGGGCGGGAAGCTTGGCGAGTCGTTCCCGACTCTCGTTTGAACCCTGGTACCCGACGAACGCGAGAAGATCCGGGCGCAAGTTCGTCATCTCAGGCCGTCCAATCCGACTGAGCGTCCGGCGCGGAGGCGGAGTTGGGTGGTGTCGGCTCCTGTAACTCCTGCTGCACAACGGAGCCGAGACAGAACAGCGCGATGACGTGGGCGATGGCCCATGCGACGGTGAATGTCTTCTCGCCTGCGCTCGCGTCGTCGAAAGCATGCTCCCCCGGCATCAGGCCACCGCCGCCGCGAAGCGAGCGATGCCCAGACCCGTCCTCGACTCAAGCCGCGGTAAGGGGCGGCGGTTCGATGTGCCGCTGTCGTCGGACGAGGCTAGGACCTGCATTTCCGCCCAGACCTTTTTGCCACGGACGGTCGGCTCCCATCCGCAGTTCACGGTCAGGGCGTTGATCAATGACAGTCCGCGACCGTTCTCATCGTCGTCCGTGACTGGCCGCCTCTTCGGGGGCTCGGGGTCGCCGTCGAAGACCTCAAGCAAGATGCGGTCCGTGTCCTGATACAGCCCGACCATCAGCGGCCCGGTGCTGTGTTTGACGGCGTTGGTCAGCAACTCGGAGGCGACCAACTCAATGGCTTGCGCGCTCTCTTCGCTGAGCGAGCCGGACCAGCACCTGGCAGCCGCAACAATGCGGTGGCGAGCCGGGCCGACGAAGCGAGGTGTGCCCGGGATGACGAAGCGCATGGTGCCCGCAGAGATCATGACGGTTGCTCCTGGCGATGGCCTGTGGCGTTGCGTCGAGTGGGTGGGCCGACCTCGCGGGTTGACGACGGGGCGACAACAACTGATTGGCCAACTAGGCTCAGTTGGCGCTCGCCGTCACCCTCTGAGGTGGTCCGACTGCTCACCGGCATGAACGTACGGGTGGCGAGCGTGGCGTAGGACTCACTACGGGTACGGGTTAGCACCAGAGGGTCGACTCCTCGGGGAGCACGATGAGTACGCAGCCAAAAGCGAGGCGCCGTTCCAGCACAGGAGCCACGAGCAATGCCAGTGGCACGCTGCTGCGCCGCCAAGCGCTGTATCTCGCCAGCTATGACAGGCGTCAAGACGCACCCCGGTGGACGGCTGAGACGCTGCATCGCCGCCGTGGCCTGCTATCTGTCCGGGGTTGGTCTGTCCACTGGGTGGAGACGCGAAGCATCGCTGCGGCCTTGGCGAGGCAGGGCGATCCTCAACCGTTACGAGACTTCATCGAGAGGTCGCTGGCGGACGACGACGAGGCAGCCGTAGCGGGAGTTCTGGGGGATCAAACCACGTACGCTCTGGATGCTCTGGACTTATCATCGCGGTCCCGCCGTGAACTCGGCGTTGTATGCCAGCTCCTACGCGCACATCAGACCTGATCGACCGGAGGACAGCCATGGAGGAGAAGACCATCGCAGCGGGCACAGCGGGGTTCCTGATGGAAATGGGCATGCTCAAGCGGGCCAAGCGGTCGGGATGGTGGATTGCTGGAGTCAAGGACCCAGAAACGATCGCTGAACACTCCTTCCGAACAGCCGTCGTTGGGTCCGTACTTGCGCTGATGGAGGGGGCAGACCCGGCGAAGGTCGCACTGCTCTGCGTCTTCCATGACACCCAGGAGACCCGCATCGGCGACATCCCGCACATCGGTCGGCGATACCTGAGTGCGGCGTCCAACGAGAAGGTGACCGCTGACCAGGTCTCGGCAGCGCACCCGGCCGTCGCCTCCGGCATTCAGCGCGTCGTGGATGAGTACGAGAACGGCGACAGCCTGGAAGTGATCGTCGCGCATGACGCCGACAAGTTGGAGTGTCTGATCCAGGCTGTTGAGTACCGTGAGCAAGGGCATTCGAACGTCCAGAACTGGATTGACACAAGCCTTGCGAGCCTGAAGACGGCTTCCGCGCAAGAGCTTGCCGAAGCGGCGCTGAACATGTCCTCGGTGGAGTGGCAGCAGACGTACCTGCGCTAGGAGCCACCCCTATAGAGCGACGCCCGGGGGCACAACCTTCGTAGGGCTTCGCCACGATCTGCGCACAGCGATGGCGCCCGTAATCCCGGGACCGTCGAGTACGACGCTCGCGGGCCGCCGACGACGAACCGCGGTACGTGGCAGGCGAGTTCGCCCTCAACGGCCGCCCGCCGCCCTCCGTCCACGGCCCCGTATCGTGGGCGTTCGCGCGCAATGGGCGGGACGGTGCTGCTGCCTAAGCGCAGTGCCACAACGGGGATGGACACATGCAGAGCACGAATGGCTGGGCCTCCCTCGTCATGGCCGTGGTGGTCGTCGGTCTGGTGGTACGGCAGCAGCTGCGCACCCGTCGGGTGCGGCGCCATGGCTCGTTGATCATCCCGGCCGTCCTCGGCATCCTGGGCGCCTTGGGGATCGCCTTCGGCATCGCCTCGGTCGTCAAGTACCACCCGCTGACCACGTTGCCCGTCGTCCTCCTGGTGGCGAGCCTGGCTGTCGCGGCGGGCTTCGGCATGGCCAGGGCACGGACCGTACGGGTATGGCAAGGCCCCCAGGGCGAGGTGCTGCGCAAGGGAACGGCGGCCACCACCGGGCTCTGGCTGGCCTCAATAGGTGCGCACATCGGGCTGAGCCTGTGGATCGACCACACAGCCGGGGCCGGGGTGGGTACCGCGTCGCTGTACGCGTACCTGGCGATCGGCCTGGGGCCGCAGAACCTCCTGGTGCGCGGGCGGGCCGGCGCGCTGCGACCCCAGCCTGACGCGGCAAATCAGCCCAACCCCGGCTCGTACATCCGACAGCGGTAGGCCTCACCCGAGTACCGCAAGCGGTTCTCGAACATCGACGTCTTCCTCGACCACGACCACGTTCCACCCGCGTGCCTCGCACAGCGACTCGCACGCCGCCCGCTGCCGCTTCGGAGCAGTGCTTTCCTCGGTCTCACGCGATAGGCGAACATGGACGGCTGCGCGCGTCCCCGGCGCGCTGGCCGGGACGCTCTCGCGGCGCCCGGGCCGGGGCTCGTCCCCTTTCGCCGTGATGCGGCACACTGGAGGTTTGGCGGTTACGGGAAGGGCGGAACGCGTGAACGGACCTCTCATCGTCCAGAGCGACAAGACGCTGCTGCTGGAGGTGGATCACCCGAGCGCGGACGAGTGCCGTCGCGCCATCGCGCCGTTCGCCGAGTTGGAGCGGGCGCCGGAGCACATCCACACCTATCGCGTCACGCCGCTCGGCCTGTGGAACGCGCGCGCCGCCGGGCACGACGCCGAGCAGGTCGTCGACGCGCTCGTGCAGTACTCCCGCTACCCCGTTCCGCACGCCCTGCTCATCGACGTCGCCGAGACCATGGCACGCTACGGGCGGCTGCGGCTGCTCAAGCACCCCACCCACGGGCTGGTGCTGGAGACCACCGACCGGCCGGTACTGCACGAGGTGCTGCGGTCGAAGAAGATCCATCCGCTGGTCGGCGCCCGTATCGACGAGGACACGGTCATCGTGCATCCGTCGGAGCGCGGGCAGATCAAGCAGGTGCTGCTGAAGCTCGGCTGGCCCGCCGAGGACCTCGCCGGATACGTGGACGGCGAGGCGCACCCCATCGAACTGCGCGAGGACGGCTGGGCGCTGCGCCCCTACCAGCAGCAGGCCGTACAGGGCTTCTGGCACGGCGGCTCGGGCGTGGTCGTGCTGCCGTGCGGCGCGGGCAAGACGCTGGTCGGCGCGGGCGCCATGGCACAGGCCAAGGCCACCACCTTGATCCTGGTGACCAACACGGTCTCCGCGCGCCAGTGGAAGCACGAGCTGGTGCGCCGCACCTCGCTGACCGAGGACGAGATCGGCGAGTACAGCGGAACGCGCAAGCAGATCCGCCCGGTCACCATCGCCACCTACCAGGTGCTGACGACCAAGCGGAAGGGCATCTATTCGCACCTTGAGCTGTTCGACTCGCGCGACTGGGGCCTGATCGTCTACGACGAGGTGCATCTGCTGCCCGCGCCGGTCTTCAAGTTCACCGCCGACCTGCAGGCGCGCCGCCGTCTGGGGCTGACCGCGACGCTGGTACGGGAGGACGGCCGCGAGTCGGACGTGTTCTCGCTGATCGGCCCGAAGCGGTTCGACGCGCCGTGGAAGGAGATCGAGGCGCAGGGCTACATCGCGCCCGCCGACTGCGTCGAGGTCCGGGTGAACCTGACGGACTCCGAGCGACTGGCGTACGCCACGGCGGAGGCCGACGAGAAGTACCGGTACTGCGCGACCACCGCGACCAAGCGGCATGTGATCGAGGCACTGGTGGCCAAGCACAAGGGCCAGCAGACGCTGGTCATCGGACAGTACATCGACCAGCTCGACGAGTTGGGCGAGCACCTGGACGCTCCGGTGATCAAGGGCGAGACGACCAACGCGCAGCGCGAGAAGCTCTTCGACGCGTTCCGGGCAGGCGAGATCAACGTGCTGGTGGTCTCGAAGGTGGCGAACTTCTCGATCGACCTGCCGGAGGCGACGGTCGCCATCCAGGTGTCCGGCACCTTCGGCTCGCGGCAGGAGGAGGCACAGCGCCTCGGCCGGGTGCTGCGGCCCAAGGCCGACGGCCACAAGGCGCACTTCTACTCGGTGGTCGCCCGCGACACCATCGACCAGGACTTCGCGGCGCACCGCCAGCGCTTTCTGGCCGAGCAGGGCTACGCGTACCGGATCGCGGACGCCGACGACATCCTGGCCGGCGACGAGGTCTAGGCCCGGTGGCCGCGCCGGGTACGGACGGCGGCGACGGCCAGGAACGCCAGCCCCATCAGCGGGTAGGGGGAGGCGAACGGCTGCCGCCACCACGACAGGTGCAGGACGAACAGCCCCGGCTGGTGCACGATCCACATCGTGCGCGCGGTGAAGGCCACCACCACCGCGCCGAGCACCGCCCACCGCCAGCGCACCCGGCGCGCCTCGGCGGCCAGCAGTGCGACCAGCGGTACGCACCAGACCCAGTGGTGCGTCCAACTGATCGGCGAGATCAGCAGCGCGGTGACCGCCGCGCACAGCACACCCCAGGCTTCCAGCCCGCGGCGCGCCGCGCGCACCGCGATCACCAGGCCGACGGCCGCGGTGAGCGCGGCCGGTATGGTCCACCACGCGCCGGGGTCCGGGGTGTGCAGCAGGCGGGCGATCAAGCCCTGTAGGGACTGGTTGTCGACGATCCAGACCTTGCCGACCCGCTCGGTCTCGAACATCCGCCGGGTCCAGAAGTCGACCGTGGCGCCCGGCAGCGCCAGCCAGCCGATCAGCACGGTCCCGGCGAAGGACGCGGCCGACAGGGCCGCCGCCCGTACCCGCCCGGTCAGCAGCAGATAGACCGCGAACAGCGCCGGGGTCAGCTTGATACCGGCCGCGATGCCGATCGCCACACCCTTGCCGCGCGCGCCGTCCGGCCGGGCCAGGTCCCACAGGACGAGGCAGGCCAGGGCGATGTTGACCTGGCCGAAGACGAAGGTCTGGAAGACCGGTTCGATCCACACCCCGAGCGCGACCGCCACGATGATCGCCACCGGCCGCAGCTCCACCCGGCGCGGCCAGCCCACGAAGCGGAAGGACAGGTGGGCCAGCAGCCCCAGCAGGGCGACGTTGATCTCGGTGGCGCCGAGCCGCAGCACATCGAGCGGCAGCCATGACGTCGGTACGAAGAGGATCGCGGCGAACGGCGGATAGGTGGCGGGCAGGTTCCACTCGGTGACCCGCAGGTCGTACAGGCCTTGCCCGGTGGCGGCGGCCAGGCCCTCGGCCCTGTAGACGACGGCGTCGGCCATCTCGAAGCGCATCGTCAGGCACAGTCCGGCGTAGACCGTGAGGGAGACGGCGAGCAGTGCGGTGGCGAGCATCAGCGGGCGCCGGGGGGTGGCGGCCAACGCCACCCGAAGCGGCTGCGCTTCCCACCCCTTACGGTTCGCGCTGCGCGCAGCCGTTGTCGTACTCACCAAGCCACACCCTTCGATCGCCGTCCGCCCCGGCGGCGACCCTACCCGGCGGTGCCTGGCGCCCGCTCAGCGGTACATGCCGATTACCAGCGTTTATTCCTGGGTCTTGGCGGATTGCCCGGGTACGCGGGGGGCGAGATCCGGCTGCTTGGTGCCGTCGGTGCCGAGGATGACGATGCGGAACGCGGTGTCGGCGAAGACGCCGATCGCGCGCATCGTGCTGCCGAGGAGATGGCGCGGATGGGCACGCCGCGCCGCCGTGCCGGAGTCATCCGGCGCCCCCATCGCGGTGCTGCCCCGGATCGGGGTGAATGTCGTGGTAGCCATGCCTCCACGGTAGGTTTTCACCCCCTTGGCGTACATCGGTCGCCAGGATGATCGGGCGGCCCACATCCCGTACCCCATCGGTGCAGGCCGTCCACCCGGAGGTCTACCCGGCCCCCTAGGGGTGGTCCGCAGGCCGCCGGAAATCCGTTAGCGCTGCCGACGGCGACGGCGTAGGATCGCGCGTCTTGCCGCCTCCCACGCCGTCCGCGCGCCGGGGAGAGCGCCGACCGGACGGCAACCGGTCGGCAGCCGAGCCGCACCACATGTCGACGTCCGTCGCCGGACGTCTGCCCTGCGTACCGCCGGAGGCATCGCACCGTGTCCATTGGCACACCCGAACCGCTCGACCGTGAGCGCGCCCATCTCACCGCGTCCCGTACCGCGCTACGTGCCATGCGGGCCGACGCCGAGTCGCTCGACATCCGCGATGTGACCGCGAACTGGGTCAACGCACAGGTCCTCCAGCAGCAGATCGAGCAGCGTATCGAGGCGCTCGCCGACCTCGCCCACACCCCGCTTTTCTTCGGCCGCCTCGACTATCTGCACGCTCCCGGCGCCGACCAGGCGGCGGGAGCGTCAGGAGGGGCGGCGCGCAGCGCGTCCGGCGGGGGCGGTGGCGGGCGACGGGAGGGCGAACGGTTCTACATCGGCCGCCGCCATGTGCACGACGCCGACGGCGACCCGATGGTCATCGACTGGCGCGCCCCCGTCTCGCAACCCTTCTACCGGGCGTCCCGCAAGGACCCGATGGACATCGGGCTGCGCCGCCGATTCGGCTACACCGGCGGCCAGTTGACGGCCTATGAGGACGAACACCTCACCGATCCGGCCGAGGCCGACACCACCAGCAAGCTGCTCCAGTCGGAGATCGAGCGGCCGCGCGTCGGCCCGATGCGGGACATCGTTGCCACGATCCAGCCCGAGCAGGACGAGATCGTCAGGGCCGGGATCGGGGGCACGGTCTGCGTGCAGGGCGCGCCGGGCACCGGAAAGACGGCGGTCGGCCTGCACCGTGTCGCGTACCTGCTCTACGCGCACCGCGAGCGGCTGGCCCGCACCGGCACGCTGGTGGTCGGCCCGAACCGGTCCTTCCTGCACTACATCGAGCAAGTCCTGCCCGCGCTGGGCGAGTTGCACGTCAAGCAGGCCACCGTCGACGACCTGGTGGCCCATGTCGAGGTGCGGGCCACCGACACCGCGCGGGCCGCCTGCCTCAAGGGCGACATCCGGATGGCAGAGGTGCTGCGCCGCGCCGTGCGCAGCGGGATCACCACCCCGACGGAACCGGTGGTGGTGGTCCGCGGCTCCCGGCGATGGCGCATCCCGGCCTATGAACTGGAGGACATCATCACGGAGTTGAAGGAACGGGACATCCGCTACGGCGCGGCGGCCGACGCACTGCCGCAGCGCGTCGCGCATGCCGTGCTCACCCGGATGGAGGCGGCCGGGGAGGCGCCGGACGACCGGGTGCAGGACGCGGTGGCCCGTTCCCAGCCGGTCAAGGCGGCGGCCAAGGCGATGTGGCCGCCGGTCGACCCGGCCAAGATCGTGCTGCGGCTGCTGTCGGAGCCGGAGTTCCTCGCCCGGTGCGCGGACGGACTGCTCAGTGCGGACGAGCAGAAGGAGATCCTTTGGGCCAAGCCGGGTCGCGGCGTGAAGTCCGCGCCCTGGTCGGCGGCGGATGCCGTGCTGATCGACGAGGCGATGGACCTGGTACGGCGGACGCCCTCGCTCGGCCATGTCGTACTCGACGAGGCGCAGGACCTGTCCCCCATGCAGTACCGGGCGGTCGGCCGCCGCTGCACCACCGGTTCCGCGACCGTCCTCGGGGACATCGCCCAGGGCACCACGCCCTGGGCGACGGCGAGTTGGCAGGAGGCGCTGGCCCATCTCGGCAAGCCCGAGGCGGCCGTGGAGGAGCTGACGCGCGGCTTCCGGGTGCCGCGCGAGGTGATCGCGTACGCCTCTCGGCTGCTGCCCGCCATCGCTCCCGACCTGGCCCCGGCCACCTCGGTCCGGGAGTCGCCCGGTGATCTGCGGGTACGGGCGGTGGCGCCGGAGGAGCTGACGGCGGCCGTCATCGCGGCGTGCCGCGAGTCGCTGGAGCGCGAGGGTTCGATCGGCCTGATCGCGGCGGATGCGCGCATCCCCGCGCTGGCGGGCGCGCTGACCGAGGCGGGCCTGCCGTGTCTCTCGCCCGGCGAGGAGACCTCCGAGCAGGCCCGGCTCACCCTGGTACCGGCTTCGCTGGCCAAGGGCCTGGAGTACGACTACGTGGTGCTGGATGAGCCGTCGGCGGTCGTCGACGGCGAGCCGGACGTGCGCACGGGGCTGCGCCGCTTGTACGTGGCGCTGACGCGGGCCGTTTCCGGGCTGATCGTGGTACATGCGGCCGCCCTGCCGGGGGAACTGACGCTCAGCGCGTGAGCCGCGGGTTCCCTTCGGGGGCGGTTGCTTTGCGGGCGCGGCGCGGTGCGGTACCGCTGCGCGGGGGCGGTGCGGTGCGGTACCGCTGCGCGGGGGCGGTGCGGGTTCGTTGCGCGGGGGCGGTTCGTACGTGGGTCGTTGCGGTTCGTCGCGCGGTGCGGCGCCGTTGCGCCTGCGGCGGGCTTTTCCCACC
>NZ_JARHTQ010000051.1 GCF_029223525.1 Streptantibioticus ferralitis
ATGTACCTCAGCCCCACATGCTGACCTGCCGTGCGCGGCGCATCGCCCGGCGCCTCAGCGGCGCAGCAAACCCGTTCAGCGACGCAGCACACTTGCTCTGCGGCGTATCACCGGCCCCGTCGTGCCGGCACCCACTCAGCCGCGCCAACATTCCGCGCTGCTGTGCCCCCACCTCGACCCCACCGCGCCAGCATCCCGCGCTGCTGTGCCCGCACCCCGCTCCACCGTCGCGGCACCTCTCCGTCCCGTGCCCGCACGCCGCCGAGCCGTGCCGCCCCTGCTCCGCCGGGCGAGCACTTCGCGCGCCGCGCCAGCGCCCGGCCATCCACACGCCGATCACCGACGCCCGCACCCGCCATCACCGGACTCACCCGGCCGCCCCCACGCCACCAGCCTCACCCCACCAGTCACCGCCTCCAGACCCTCAGCCACCGCCGCCGGAACCACCCCACCCCCCTCACCGAAAGCACTGCCGCCCCCACGACCCCAGCCACTCCCGCACCCACCCCCATCGCGGCCCCCGCCGTGTCCGCACCTCCCGCACCGGCTCCACCAACCGCAGCCGCACTCAACGCGACGCCCCACACTGCCGACGTCCGCGGTGCATCGATGCCGATGACCGGAAGCAGGCGTGATGGGCCGTGCCGTCGCATGTCCGGCGGGATCAGCGACAGCGGGTCCAGGTAGACGTCGCCTCGTAGCAGGCCCCAGTGCAGGCAGCCCGATGGGCAGTGGAAGGGGCCGGGTCGGAGGGTGCCCACCGGTTGTCCCGCGGCGACCTCGGTCCCGACGGGGAGCGTTGCGTGGACGGGTTCGTAGGTGGTGCGGAGCGGGGGCGTTCCGGTGCCGGAGAGTTCGATCGTCAGCACGCCCTGGCCCGCCACGGTGCCCGTGAAGGTCACTCGTCCTGGTGCCGCGGCGTGTACCGGGGTGCCAGCGGTGGCCGACAGGTCGACTCCGCGGTGGCCGGGGGCCCAGGGGAGCGGCGGTGGTTCGAAGCCGCGTACCACCGTGGGCGGCTCGCGGCCGCCGGGGCCAGTCACCGGCCAGGCGTGCTGGCCGTCCGATGCGGTCGCGCTGGCCGCCCGGCCGGCCGGAAGTACCGCCAGGACGACGGCCGCCACGCCTGTGATCGCTAAGCGAGTCCACCCCAAGCCCCACGCGCAGGGCTTGCCGCCTTCCCGTTCCCCTTCACCCGCCTTGCCCGCCTCACCCCCCGCCTTGGCCGTCCCCAGGTTTCTCGTGTTCGTCTTGCGATCTGTCCTCGGCTGGTCTGCCGTCGGCTGGTCTTCCTTCGGCTGGTCTGTTGTCCGCATGGCTCCACCGTCCCGTGCTGGCGCGGCGCGGGATGATCATGGACGTCAGCTGTGGAGAAGTAGGGGAGTGTGGATAACCGGGCCACTCGTGCGGGTGAAATTGATCGGCGCTCGTCAAGGGGTCGAATTCCGCTGGAAACGGCCGTGTCGCCCGGCGCCTCGCCGGTCCCGTACAATTTCCCTGGCGACCCGGGCCACCGGGTCGACTTCGCACGCCCCGCCACCGTCGCATCAGCCCACGTCATGAACGTCATGGGCAGCACGGCGGCCGCGTCCCTCGGTCCTCGGAAGACTCGCGTCAGCGCGAACCTCCCGCGGCATGGCGCGTCGGGGCGTCAGGCGTGGCAGCCGCCCGGCGGCCACGGAACCGAGTACCCAAGGAGCACGGCCATGGCCGTCGTCACGATGCGGGAGCTGCTGGAGAGCGGCGTCCACTTCGGGCACCAGACCCGCCGTTGGAACCCGAAGATGAAGCGCTTCATCTTCACCGAGCGCAACGGCATCTACATCATTGACCTGCTCCAGTCGCTGTCGTACATCGACCGCGCCTACGAGTTCGTCAAGGAGACCGTCGCGCACGGCGGCTCCATCCTCTTCGTCGGTACGAAGAAGCAGGCCCAGGAGGCCATCGCCGAGCAGGCGACCCGCGTTGGTATGCCCTACGTCAACCAGCGCTGGCTGGGCGGCATGCTCACCAACTTCTCGACCGTCTACAAGCGCCTGCAGCGCCTGAAGGAGCTCGAGGAGATCGACTTCACGGATGTGGCCGCCTCCGGCCTCACCAAGAAGGAGCTCCTGGTCCTCGAGCGTGAGAAGAACAAGCTCGAGAAGACCCTCGGCGGTATCCGCGACATGGCGAAGGTCCCCAGCGCCGTGTGGATCGTGGACACCAAGAAGGAGCACATCGCCGTCGGTGAGGCGCGCAAGCTGCGCATCCCGGTCGTCGCGATCCTCGACACCAACTGCGACCCGGACGAGGTCGACTACAAGATCCCGGGCAACGACGACGCGATCCGCTCCGTCACCCTGCTCACCCGCGTGATCGCCGACGCCGTCGCCGAGGGCCTGATCGCCCGCTCCGGTGCCGCCACCGGTGACAAGGCCGCCCCGGCCGAGCCGCTGGCCGAGTGGGAGCGCGAGCTGCTCGAGGGTGAGAAGGCCCAGACCACCGAGGAGAAGGCTCCGGCCGCCGAGGCTGCCGAGGCCGAGAAGCCGGCCCCCGAGGCCGAGAAGCCGGCCGCCGAGGGCGACCAGGCCTGAGCCGTACCTACCGGCTCACCACGGCTGGACGCGGCGGGGGGCGGTCTTTCCCACAAGGACCGGCCCCCGCCGTTCACCGGTGAATCGCCTGATCGGCGAAACCGTTCAGGAACTGATCACCGGTGGTAGACCCCGACTTTCCGAGAAGAGATTCCAGGGACCATGGCGAACTTCACCGCCGCCGACGTCAAGAAGCTCCGTGAGCTCAGCGGCGCCGGCATGATGGACTGCAAGAAGGCGCTGGACGAGGCCGAGGGCAACGTCGACAAGGCTGTCGAGATCCTCCGGGTCAAGGGCCAGAAGGGCGTCGCCAAGCGCGAGGGCCGCAGCGCCGAGAACGGTGCTGTCGTCTCGATCATCGCCGCCGACAACAACTCCGGTGTGCTGCTCGAGCTGAAGTGCGAGACGGACTTCGTCGCGAAGGGCGACAAGTTCGTCGCCGTCGCCGACGCGCTGGCCGCCCACGTCGCGAAGACCAGCCCCGCCGACCTCGAGGCGCTGCTCGCCTCCGAGATCGAGCCCGGCAAGACCGTGCAGGCCTTCGTGGACGAGGCCAACGCCACCCTCGGCGAGAAGATCGTCCTCGACCGCTTCGCGCAGTTCACCGACGGCTTCGTCGCCGCGTACATGCACCGCACCAGCCCGGACCTGCCGCCGCAGGTCGGCGTGCTGGTCGAGCTGGACAAGGAGAACGCCGAGGTCGCGAAGGACGTCGCGCAGCACATCGCCGCGTTCTCGCCGAAGTTCCTCACCCGCGAGGACGTTCCGGCCGAGACCGTGGAGAACGAGCGCCGCGTCGCCGAGGCCACCGCGCGCGAGGAGGGCAAGCCCGAGGCTGCGCTCTCCAAGATCGTTGAGGGTCGGGTGACCGGCTTCTACAAGGAGAACGTGCTGCTGGACCAGCCCTTCGCCAAGGACAACAAGAAGTCCGTCAAGAAGGTGCTGGACGAGGCGGGCGTCACGCTGAAGCGCTTTGCGCGCATCCGCGTCGGCGTCTGAGTCGCGCAAGCGTAAGACCCGCGACCCTGCCAGGGTCGATCGCGGTCGGCCGCTGGCCGGCCGGCCGCAGTTGTGACGAGGAGGCTATTGCCGTCATGGGAACTCAACGGGACCCGCGGCAATGGCCTCCTTCGTATGTGCACGAGGAGAACTCCATGGATCAGGACGACCGCACCGGCGATTCGACGGCCGACAAGAGTGACAACGGCGGCGGCAAGCCGCGCCGGTTCCTGCTGAAGCTTTCCGGTGAGGCGTTCGGCGGCGGCAGCCTCGGCGTCGACCCCGATGTCGTGCACAAGATCGCGCGGGAGATCGCCGCGGTGGTCCGAGGCGGGACGCAGATCGCCGTGGTGATCGGTGGCGGCAACTTCTTCCGCGGCGCCGAGCTGCAGCAGCGCGGTATGGACCGGGCGCGTTCGGACTACATGGGCATGCTCGGCATCGTCATGAACTGCCTTGCCCTGCAGGACTTCCTGGAGAAGGAGGGCATCGACACCCGGGTGCAGACCGCCATCACCATGGGCCAGGTCGCCGAGCCGTACATTCCGCTGCGGGCCGTGCGGCATCTGGAGAAGGGCCGTGTCGTCATCTTCGGCGCGGGCATGGGGATGCCGTACTTCTCCACCGACACCACCGCCGCGCAGCGTGCTCTGGAGATCCACGCGGAGGAGATCCTGATGGGCAAGAACGGTGTCGACGGCGTCTACGACTCCGACCCGAAGGTCAACCCGGACGCGGTCAAGTTCGACGCCCTGGAGTACGACGAGGTGCTCGCCCGTGACCTGAAGGTCGCCGACGCCACCGCGATCACGCTGTGCCGGGACAACAAACTGCCCATCCTGGTCTTCGAACTCCTCGCTGAGGGGAACATCGCCCGTGCCGTGAAGGGTGAGAAGATCGGCACGCTGGTGAGCGAGCACGGCACCCGGGACTGAGGACGACCCCCGGGACCAGGGGCATGACAACCCCGCGGCGGACCGAACAGTCCGGCACGGGGATGGACAACACGCTGCTCGGTTCGACACCGTGCAGGGAAGACGCGCGCACGCAGGGGCGAGACTCTGCTCATGATGAAGACCAGGAGCACATGGTGATCGAAGAGATCCTCCTCGAAGCCGAGGAGAAGATGGAAAAGGCCGTCGTGGTCGCCAAGGAGGACTTCGCCGCGATCCGCACCGGGCGTGCGCACCCGGCGATGTTCAACAAGATCGTGGCGGACTACTACGGCGCCATGACGCCCATCAACCAGCTGGCGTCCTTCTCGGTGCCCGAGCCGCGGATGGCCGTGGTGACCCCGTTCGACAAGAGCGCGCTGCGCAACATCGAGCAGGCGATCCGCGACTCCGACCTGGGCGTCAACCCGTCGAACGACGGCCACATCATTCGGGTGGTGTTCCCGGAGCTGACCGAGGAGCGCCGCCGGGACTACATCAAGGTCGCCAAGGGCAAGGGCGAGGACGCGAAGATCTCGATCCGCAGCGTCCGGCGCAAGGCCAAGGAGTCGCTCGACAAGCTCGTCAAGGACAAGGAGTCCGGCGAGGACGAGGTGCGCCGCGCCGAGAAGGAGCTCGACGACACCACCGCCAAGTACGTGGCGCAGGTCGACGAGTTGCTCAAGCACAAGGAAGCAGAGCTGCTAGAGGTCTGATGAACGACTCTTCACGGGGGTCCTCGCCGGGCGCCGGTTACTGGAGGGCCCCCGAGCAGCCGCATGTCTCGGCGGGTCCTGTCTACGACGGCGGGGAGGCGGCGCAGACTCGACCCATGCCACCAGTACCGGACGCCGCCGGCGGCCCGCAGTTCCGGGACGAGTCCCCCGTGCCGCCGGAGCGCCATTCCTCCGCGACGCCGCCCCCCGGCGCCGCGGACGGCGGTTCCGGACCGGGTGCGTCCGCCCCACCGGGCGGGCGCCGGGCCGCCCGTACGAAGAAGAGGGCGGGCCGTAACCTGCCCGCCGCGATAGGGGTCGGTGTCGGACTCGGCGCCGCCGTCATCGCTTCCCTCTTCGTGGTGAAGGCCGTCTTCGTCGGTGTGGTCGTGCTCGCGGTGATCGTGGGCCTGTGGGAGCTGACGAGCCGTCTGTCCGAGCGCAAGGGCATCCGGGTGCCGCTGGTGCCGCTCGCGGTCGGCGGCACGGCGATGGTCATCGCCGGATACCTACGGGACGCCGAGGGTGCCTGGGTGGCGATGGCGCTCACCGCGCTCGCGGTGCTGGTCTGGCGGATGACCCAGCCGCCGGAGAACTATCTGCGGGATGTCACCGCGGGCTTGTTCGCCGCGTTCTACGTGCCGTTCCTGGCCACGTTCGTGGTGATGATGCTCGCCGCGGACGACGGGCCGTGGCGGGTCTTCGTCTTCCTGCTGCTCACCGTGGTCAGCGACACCGGCGCCTACGCGGTGGGCTGGCGGTTCGGCAGGCACAAGCTGGCGCCCCGGATCAGCCCGGGCAAGACCCGCGAGGGTCTGGTCGGCGCGGTCACCTTCGCGATGGCAGCGGGCGCGCTGTCGATGCAGTTCCTCATCGACCGCGGCGTGTGGTGGCAGGGCCTGCTGCTGGGGCTCGCGGTCGCCGCCAGTGCCACCCTCGGCGACCTCGGCGAATCCATGATCAAGCGGGATCTGGGCATCAAGGACATGGGAACGCTGCTGCCGGGCCACGGCGGGATCATGGACCGGCTGGACTCACTGCTGCCCACCGCGCCGGTGGTCTGGCTACTGCTGGTGATCTTCGTCGGGGCTGTTTGATCCGCCGCCTGTTCGCCTCCGGCCGCTTGCGGATTCGATGAGCGAGCGGCCTTCGCCCGCGGGCTCTGTCGGCGTTCCCCGTCGAGCGGTCGGGCCGCGGGCGGCACGTGTCGTCCGCTGTCCCTGGTCGTCACCCCGCGCCAACGGGCCGACTCACCCGGTCCGAGCCGGTGAGGGACAAGATTCGCGTGCCCCGCACAGGTTTTGGCCGGCCCCGCGGAACGTGAGCGGGTGGTACGGAGCCGGTTGACCGCCACCGCCGCCATGGCTGCGGCCATGCGGACGTGACCAAGCGCGAACAGGCCCCGTCGCCCTCTGGCGGCCCGGGCGAAACCGCTGGCGTCCGGGTAGCGAAAGACGATCTGCGACACTGGACGAACCATGCCTGCACCTGGAGAACTCACCTTCGCCGTGCCGCGCGGGGCCAAGAAGCCCCCGCGGCACCTCGCTGACCTCGACCCCGCCCAGCGCCGGGAGGCGGTCGCGGGACTCGGCGAGAAGCCGTTTCGCGCCAAGCAGCTCTCGCAGCACTACTTCGCGCGGTACGCGGACGACCCGGCGCAGTGGACCGACATCCCGGCCGCGGCGCGCGAGAAGCTCGCCGCCGATCTGCTGCCCGATCTGATGTCGGTGGTCCGGCACATCTCGTGCGACGACGACACCACCCGCAAGACCCTGTGGCGGCTGTTCGACGGCACGCTGGTGGAGTCCGTGCTGATGCGCTACCCGGACCGGGTCACGATGTGCATCAGCTCGCAGGCCGGGTGCGGCATGAACTGCCCGTTCTGCGCCACCGGGCAGGCGGGCCTGACCCGCAACCTGTCGACCGCGGAGATCGTGCACCAGATCGTCGCCGGGATGCGGTCGCTTCGGGACGGGGAGATCCCGGGCGGTCCGGCGCGGCTGTCGAACATCGTCTTCATGGGCATGGGCGAGCCGCTGGCCAACTACAACCGGGTCATCGGCGCCATCCGCCGCCTCACCGACCCGGAGCCGGACGGTCTGGGGCTGTCGCAGCGCGGTATCACCGTCTCGACCGTCGGACTGGTCCCGGCCATGCTGCGGTTCGCCGACGAGGGCCTCAAGTGCCGCCTCGCGGTCTCCCTGCACGCCCCCGACGACGAACTGCGCGACACCCTGGTGCCGGTCAACACCCGGTGGAAGGTCCGCGAGGTACTGGACGCCGCCTGGCACTACGCGGAGGCCTCCGGCCGCCGGATCTCCATCGAGTACGCGCTGATCAAGGACATCAACGACCAGGCGTGGCGGGCCGATCTGCTGGGCCGCCTGCTCAAGGGACACCGGGTGCACGTCAACCTGATCCCGCTCAACCCCACGCCCGGCTCCAAGTGGACCGCCTCGCGGCCCGAGGACGAGCGGGCCTTCGTCCGCGCCCTGGAGGCGCACGGCGTGCCGGTGACCGTACGGGACACCCGCGGCCAGGAGATCGACGGAGCCTGTGGACAGCTGGCGGCTGCCGAGCGCTGACGGCGCGCTGGTACCGTAGCTTCGCACAAATGTGCAACTGAATTCTTTCCGACAGGGGAGCGCGTCCAGCGCTGAGAGTGCGGCCGGTGGCCGCAGACCCTCGAACCTGATCCGGGTCATGCCGGCGAAGGGAGCTCGGCCATGCAGTCGGCCAATGCCAACAGCCTGCCCGCCACCAGGTGGCGCACCGTCGACATCGTCGTCGCCGCGGTCCTCGGCGCCGCCTTCGGCGTGGTGTTCTGGGCCTGGAACTCGCTGTGGGACGGAGTGGCCAGCGCCATTCCGCTGCCCGCCCGCGGGCTGATCTACGGCGTGTGGCTGGTCCCTGCCGTGCTCGGCCCGCTGGTCATCCGCAAGCCGGGCGCGGGCATCTTCTGCGAGGTCGTCGCCGCCACCGTCGCCACCTTCTTCGGCTCCCCGTGGGGCCTGGTGACCCTCCTGTACGGGGTGCTGCAGGGCATGGCCGGTGAGTTCGGCTTCGCGTTCACCGGCTACCGGGTGTGGCGCTGGCCGACCGCGCTCGCCGGTGGCGCGCTGGCCGGGATCGCCGCCTCGCTGCTGGACAACGCCCTGTACTACGGGGCCGACTCGCTGGTCTGGCAGATCGGCTACACCGCCGTCGTCACCCTCAGCTCCGCGGCCATCGCGGGCCTCGGCAGCCTCGCGCTGACCAAGTCCCTCGCCCAGACGGGCGCCCTGGACCCGTTCCCGTCCGGTCGCGAACGCGCCGCGGTCTGAGCGCCCCGGCAATCCATGAGCACGGTACGGCTGCGCGGATTCGGCCATCGGCACGCCGGCCGCCGCCGATGGGCGGTGCGCGGCATCGACCTGGAGATCCGGCACGGGGAACGTGTAGCGCTGCTCGGCCCGTCCGGCGCGGGCAAGTCGACGCTGCTCGCCGCCCTCGCCGGACTGCTGCCGCCGGACTCCGGTGAGCGCGAGGGCAGCATCGACATCGACGGGCTGGATCCGCGCGAGGCCCGCCCGCGCACCGGGATCGTCTTCCAGGATCCGCAGTCCCAACTGGTCATGGAGCGCGCGGGCGATGACGTCGCCTTCGGGCTGGAGAACCGCGGCACCCCGCCGGGCGAGATCCCAGGGCTGGTCGACGCCGCACTGCGCCGCGTCGGCTTCCCGTACGGGCCGACGCGGGCCAGCAACGCGCTGTCCGGTGGCGAGCAGCAGCGGCTCGCCCTCGCCGGAGCGCTGGTCACCCGCCCCGGACTGCTGCTGCTCGACGAGCCCACCGCCAACCTCGACCCGGCCGGGGCCGACCTGGTACGGGAGGTACTCGACGGAATCGAGGACACCACGCAGATCATCGTCGAGCACCGCATCGCCGAACTCGTCGGACAGCTCGACCGCGTCATCGTCCTCGAACCCGGCGGCGGCATCCGCGCCGACGGCCCGCCCGAACGGGTCTTCGCCACCCACGGCGACCAGCTGGCCGCCGACGGAGTCTGGGTGCCCGGCCACCCGGTGACCGCCCACCGGGCACGCGTGACGCCCGGCGAAACCCTGCTGCGCACCGAATCCCTGGCCTACCGGCCGGTCTTCGACGAACTCGACGGGGTGACGGTACGGGCCGCCGAAGCGCTCGCCGTCCTCGGGCCCAACGGCGCGGGCAAGTCCACCCTGGCCCTGCTGCTCGGCGGACTGCTCGCGCCGAGCGGCGGCTGCGTCACCGCCACACCCGAGCTGGCCGGAGCCGACGCCGCCGTACCACCGCACAAGTGGCGGGCATCCGCCTTGGCACGGCGGATCGGATCGGTCTTCCAGAACCCCGAGCACCAGTTCGTCACCGCGAAGGTACGCGACGAGCTCATGCTCGGCGCCGCGCAGCCGGTACGGATCGACGAACTCCTGGTACGGCTGCGGCTTGACGCCCTCGCCGAGGCCAATCCGCACACCCTGTCCGGCGGTGAACAGCGCCGACTGTCCGTGGCCACCGCACTGGCCGCCGCACCCCGGCTGCTGATCCTGGACGAGCCCACGTTCGGCCAGGACCGGCGCACCTGGACCGAACTCGTGGCACTGCTGGCCGAGTTGCGCGACGAGGGGCACGGCGTCGTCGCCGTCACCCACGACGCCGACTTCCTCACCGCACTGGACGCGCGCGAACTGCGCCTTGCGCCGGCCCGGTTGGCGGCGGCATGAACCGGGCCGCCCCGATCGCCGACCCGGCGGCCCCGCTGGCCCGCCGCAACCCCGTGGCGAAACTCGCCGCCGCGGCCGTGCTCGCCCTCGCCCTGGTCGTCAGCCTGGACCCGGTGGCACCGGCCCTCGCCCTCGCCGTGGAACTGGCCGTCGTCCCGCTCTTCGGCATCCGCTACCGGGTGCTGGCGCAGCGCGCCTGGCCGCTGCTGATCAGCGTCCTCGGCGCGGTCCTCACCCTGTTCCTGTTCGCCGCGGACCGCCACCACATCCTCACCGACGCCCTCGCGCTCGGCCTGCGGATCGTGGCGGTGGCACTGCCCGGTGTGCTGGTCTTCGCGACCACCGACCCCACCGATCTGGCCGACGCGCTCGTCCAGAACGCCCGGGTCTCCGCGCGCTTCGCCATCGGAACGCTCGCCGCCTGGCGGCTGGTGCCGCTGCTCGGGCAGGAGTGGCGGCTGATCAACGCCGCACGGCGCGCCCGGGGTGTGGACCCCGGGCGCAACCCGGTGGCGCGGCTGCGGCTGTTCGCCTCCGCCACCTTCACGCTGCTGGTCGGCGCGATCCGCCGCGGCACCCGACTGGCCACCGCCATGGACGCCCGAGGCTTCGACTCCGGCATTCCCCGCACGACGGCGCGCCGCCAGCACTTCACCCGCACCGACACCGCGTTCATCGCGGCGACCTGCGGGGTCGCCGCGCTGGCGGTGACGGTGAGTGTGCTGGCCGGCACCTTCCGGCCGGTGTTCAGCTGATCGCCGGCCGGTGGGTCCCTCTTTCGCGTTGCGGTCGGTTCGGACACCGCCGGTCCGGCCCGCCGTGGTTGCTCACCGTCGCGGCGGATCAATGGTGGGCTCCGCCCCGCTGATCGGAGCGTTGGGGGCACGCCCCGGCAAGCGATGGCGAGCAACCCTCACCGACCGGACCGGCGGTGTCCCAACTCGCCGCGCTCCAAGCGGGATCCGCTGGAGCGGCGCCTCCCAGGGCTGGGGTGTGGCTCCCGCCCCGGCCGGATGGGGGTGTTGGGGGCGCGTCCCCGACAAGTCCGCCGCGACGGCGAGCAACCCCCGTGGACCGGACCGGCGGAGTCTCAACCGGCCGCACCCCGTCCCAAGAACCGCCGAAGCGGCAATCGTTCAGTGGGGTAGGGGAAGGGCCGCCAGTTGGGCTACCGCCCAGGTGACGGGGGCCAGGACGATGAGTACGGCAGCGAGGCGCAGGAGCGCCGCGCTGCGTAGTACGCGGCCCGGGGCGGCCAGGTCTTCCAGGGTTTCCGCGGTGTCGTGGCGGGAAAGGGCGGACTCGGCGGCGGCGGTGCACACCGTCGCCGTGGTGCAGGCGAGCATCAGGGCCGCGCCGAGCCCGGTGAGCGGGCCGAGCGGCCGCGCCGCCGACCCGTGCAGTACCGTCGCGGCGAGTGCCGCCGAGGCCACCGCGCACAGCACCCCCAGCGGACGGCCCACCCGCGGTGCCCGCGTCTGCAGCGAGCGGCCCGCCAACAGCCGTACCGCTCCTGGCCGGTAGACCGCCAGCAGCCGCCCGGCGAAGTGCACAAGACCCGGCCCGACCAGCACCAGACCCGCGGCGGAGAGGGTCCAGCCGACCAGCACTGCGGGCGCGATGGCGCCCAGGCCGCCGGGCAGCGGCAGCGCCGTACCGGCGGCCGGGCGGGTCCATCGGCTCGCGTAGACCTCGACGGCCAGTCCGGCCGCGATGAGCGCGACGCCCCACGGCAGCCCGGAGGCGGTGGCCGCCCGCCGCTTGGGCCGCAGTGCGAACAGCGAGGCGGCGGCGCCCGCCAGTGGCAGCGCCACCAGCAGCGTGGCGATCCCCGCGACCGGCAGCGGCATCGATCCCGCCAGCCGCTCGCGGAAGCACAGGAACGCCCCCAGCGCGATGCCGCTGCCCAGCAGACAGGTCACCCCGGTGGACACCGCGGCCAGCACCGGCAGCCACGCCTGGCCGAGGCCCGCGACGACCAGTCCCGGATGCGACTGACCGCCGGTCTCGGTACGGGACACCTCGACCGACAGATGGACGGCGGTCGCCAACGGCACCAGGCACCAGGCCAGCCGCAGCAGTCCGGCGGAGGTGTCCTGCGGGTGGCCGAGGGCATGGCCGACCGCGGCCAGCAACAGGAAACCGGTGCCCGCGGACGCCGTCATGACCAGCAGGCGCCGCAGCAGTGACAGCGGCCGCGCGCCGCGCATCAGGCGGAGGCTGAGCATGGCGCCACACCTTCCGGCCAGGGCCCGCCGGGCAGGGCCGCCGCCCGCTGGCCGTCCACCAGCGCGACGGTGCGGTCAGCGAACCCGGCCACCTCCGGGTCATGGGTGGCCAGCAGAACGGTGATGCGATGGGTGCGGGCCGCCGCGGTCAACGTCCGCAGCACCTGCGCCCGGTCGGCGCGGTGCAGCGGCGCCGTCGGCTCGTCGGCGAAGATCACTTCCGGGAGAGTGACCAGCGAACGGGCGATCGCGATCCGCTGGCGCTGTGCCTGCAACAGCTCCCCGGGGCGTTTGCGGGCGCAGTCGCCGACATCGAGGCGGTCCAGCCATTCCTGCGCGGAGTCCCGCGCACTGCGGTACGTCGCGCCGGACAGCAGCAGTGGCAGCGCCGCGTTCTCCCGCGCGGTCAGCTCGGGGACGAGCTGCGGAGTGCTGCCCACCCAGCCGAAGCGGTCGCGGCGCAGCCGTTCGCGGGTGGTGGCGGGCAGGGTGTGCACGGGCGCGCTGTTGAACCACACCTCGCCCTGCTCCGGCAGCAACTGCCCGGACAGGCAGCGCAGCAAGGTGGTCTTGCCCGCGCCGCGCGGGCCGACGATGCCCAGGATCTCCCCGTCGCGTACTCCGATGGAGACGCCGAGCAGGGCGGGCGAACCCTGGTAGGAGTGGCGCAGGGCGCGCCCCCACAGCACGTCGTTGTCCGGCGGGGCCACCATGCCGCGCACCTCCGCTGCTCGTCGTTGCCGGGACAGTCCGGTCCGGGAAAGCACGATCCCCTTCGCACCGTTGAACGACTGCGAAGGGGATCGGTCACGACCGGCGGCCCGGGCGGATCAGCGGACGGCCCAGATCAGGCCAAGTGCGCGGACGGGGTTTACAGCTTGGTCCAGGCCTCGGTGAGCACCGAGCGCAGGATCTGTTCGATCTCGTCGAAGGTCGCCTGGTCGGAGATGAGCGGCGGGGACAGCTGCACGACCGGGTCGCCACGGTCGTCGGCGCGGCAGTACAGGCCGTTCTCGAACAGCTTCTTGGAGACGAAGCCGTACAGCAGGCGCTCGCACTCCTCGTCGTTGAAGCTCTCCTTGGTGGCCTTGTCCTTGACCAGTTCGATGCCGTAGAAGAAGCCGTTGCCGCGGACGTCGCCGACGATCGGCAGGTCGTGCAACTTCTGCAGGGTCTTCAGGAACGCCGCCTCGTTGTCCAGCACGTGCTGGTTGAGGCCCTCGCGCTCGAAGATGTCGAGGTTGGCCAGTGCCACCGCCGAGGAGACCGGGTGGCCGCCGAAGGTGTAGCCGTGCAGGAACGTGTTGTCCTGCTTGTAGAACGGCTCGGCGATGCGGTCGGAGACGATGGCCGCGCCGATCGGCGAGTAGCCGGACGTCATGCCCTTGGCGCAGGTGATGATGTCGGGCACGTAGTCGAACTTGTCGCACGCGAACATCGTGCCGAGGCGGCCGAAGGCGCAGATGACCTCGTCGGAGACGAGCAGCACGTCGTACTGGTCACAGATCTCGCGGACCCGCTGGAAGTATCCGGGCGGCGGCGGGAAGCAGCCGCCGGCGTTCTGCACCGGCTCCAGGAAGACCGCGGCGACGGTCTCCGGGCCCTCGAACAGGATCTGCTGCTCGATCTGGTCGGCGGCCCAGCGGCCGAACGCCTCCGGGTCGTCGCCGTGGATCGGGGCGCGGTAGAGGTTGGTGTTGGGCACCTTGTGCGCGCCGGGGACCAGCGGCTCGAACGGCGCCTTGAGCGCGGGCAGGCCGGTGATGGACAGCGCGCCCTGCGGGGTGCCGTGGTAGGCGACCGCGCGGGATATCACCTTGTACTTGGTGTGGTTGCCGGTGAGCTTGTGGTACTGCTTGGCCAGCTTCCACGCGGTCTCGACCGCCTCACCGCCACCGGTGGTGAAGAAGACCTTGTTCAGGTCGCCGGGGGCGTAGCCCGCCAGGCGCTCGGCCAGCTCGATCGCCTTCGGGTGGGCGTACGACCAGATCGGGAAGAACGCCAGCTCCGACGCCTGCTTGGCGGCGACCTCGGCCAGCTCCCGACGGCCGTGACCGGCCTGGACGACGAACAGACCGGCGAGACCGTCGAGGTACTTCTTGCCGTTGCTGTCGTAGATGTACGTGCCCTCGCCGCGCACGATGGTCGGTACGGGGGTGTTCTCGTACGACGACATGCGCGTGAAGTGCATCCACAGGTGGTCGTACGCAGACTTTGACAGGTCCGAGCTCATGGCTATCTGGTTCCCCAGGTGTAGGTCTGCTTCCGGAGCTTGAGGTAGACGAAGCTCTCGGTGGACCGCACGCCGGGCAGCGCGCGGATCCGCTTGTTGATCATCTCCAGGAGGTGGTCATCGTCCTCGCAGACGATCTCGATCAGCAGATCGAACGAGCCCGCCGTTATGACGACGTACTCGACCTCTTCCATCTCGGCCAGTGCGTCGGCGACCGGTTCCAGATCGCCTTCGACGTTGATGCCGACCATCGCCTGCCGCCGAAAACCCACGGTGAGCGGGTCGGTGACCGCGACGATCTGCATCACGCCCTGGTCGAGGAGCTTTTGGACCCGCTGGCGGACGGCTGCCTCGGACAGACCGACCGCCTTGCCGATCGCGGCGTACGGGCGGCGTCCGTCCTCCTGCAACTGCTCGATGATCGCCTTGGAGACGGAGTCGATCACCGGGGAGCCGTTGCGGTCCTTGGGGTCGGGTGTACGAGTGGCCACGCAGCCACTGTGCACGAGGACTCGTCAGTCACGCAACCCCTCGGCAATGAAATCCGTAGAGATGAGGATGAGAAATTACTGATTCCATTGTTCGAGCGGTATGGGTATGTCGAATCCGCCCGTTCAACGGCTAGGGTGAGTGATGTCTCACCCATCGGACACCGCATCGCACACAGGACAGGAGAAGGCAGTGAGCGAGCTCCGTACTCTGCGCAACTACATCGACGGGGAGTTCCGCGACGCCGCCGACGGTCGCACCACGGACATCGTCAACCCGGCCACCGGGCAGGTGTACGCCACCGCGCCGCTGTCCGCCGCGGCCGACGTGGACGCGGCGATGGCCGCTGCCGCGGCCGCTTTCCCGGCCTGGCGCGACACCATCCCGGCCGAGCGGCAGAAGGCGCTGCTGAAGATCGCGGACGCCATCGAGGCCCGGGCCGAGGAACTGATCGCCGCGGAGAGCGAGAACACCGGCAAGCCGATCGGCCTGACGCGGACCGAGGAGATCCCGCCGATGGTCGACCAGATCCGCTTCTTCGCGGGCGCAGCCCGCATGCTGGAGGGCCGCTCGGCGGGCGAGTACATGGAGGGGCTGACCTCCATCATCCGCCGCGAGCCGGTGGGCGTGTGCGCACAGGTCGCACCGTGGAACTACCCGATGATGATGGCCGTCTGGAAGTTCGCCCCCGCCATCGCCGCGGGCAACACCGTGGTCCTCAAGCCGTCGGACACCACCCCGGCCTCGACCGTGCTGCTGGCGGAGATCCTGGGCGGCATCCTCCCGGCGGGTGTCTTCAACGTCATCTGCGGTGACCGCGACACCGGTCGGCTGATGGTCGAGCACGACGTGCCCGCGATGGCCTCGATCACCGGCTCGGTACGGGCCGGCATGCAGGTCGCCGAGAGCGCCTCCAAGGACCTCAAGCGCGTCCACCTGGAACTCGGCGGCAAGGCCCCGGTCGTGGTGTTCGAGGACGTGGACATCCCCAAGGCCGTCGAGGACATCTCGGTGGCGGGCTTCTTCAACGCGGGCCAGGACTGCACGGCGGCCACCCGCGTGCTGGTGCACGAGTCCATCCACGACGAGTTCGTCGCCGCCCTCACCAAGGCCGCCGCCGAGACCAAGACCGGCCAGCCCCACGACGAGGACGTGCTGTTCGGCCCGCTCAACAACGCCAACCAGCTCAAGCAGGTCACCGGCTTCATCGAGCGGCTGCCCGCCCACGCCAAGGTCGAGACCGGCGGCCACCAGGTCGGCGAGCAGGGCTACTTCTTCGCCCCGACCGTCGTGTCGGGCCTCAAGCAGGACGACGAGATCATCCAGCGTGAGGTGTTCGGCCCGGTCATCACCGTCCAGTCCTTCACCGATGAGGACCAGGCGGTCGCCTACGCCAACGGCGTCGAGTACGCGCTCGCCTCCTCGGTGTGGACCAGGGACCACGGCCGCGCCATGCGGATGTCCAAGAAGCTCGACTTCGGCTGTGTGTGGATCAACACCCACATCCCGCTGGTCGCCGAGATGCCGCACGGCGGCTTCAAGAAGTCCGGCTACGGCAAGGACCTGTCCGCCTACGGCTTCGAGGACTACACGCGGATCAAGCACGTGATGACGTCGCTGGACTGAGGCAGTGACAGCGCCGGGCCCCGGGTCACCCCAGTGACCCGGGGCCCGTGCACGTCGGGCGGATGCGGCTCCAGGACCGGCGGATTCCCCCGGGATCTCCCTTACGCGGCCGCGCTCCTGCCCTCCAGCGGGGCCGCGAGGCGCCCCCGCAACCGGGTCAGCCGGTCGATCTCCGCGTCCAGGGCGGCGAGTCGGCGCACCGCCACCCCGGGGGCCTGCGGGGTGGCACCGCACTTCACGGCCGAGCTGGCGCTGCCGATCACCCGGCCCGCGCCCAGCAGCCGTGCGATCCGCGCCGTCATCGATCCGATCGAGCCCGTGCCGCCGGAGCCGAACACCGTGTCGCCGGGGCGCAGTTGAGCGGCCCTGGTCAGCGCCGCGTAGGTGATCGCGCCCCGCGAGAGATGGTGGGCAGTGTCGGGCAGTACGTCGTCCAGCGGCTGGAGGCGGTCGAGCGGCACCACCGCGTACTCGCGCCGGCCGGACCGGTGGCTCACCAGATCCCCCGGGGAGAGCCCGGGGGCGTCCGCTGCCGTGACGACCTCGCCGACGGCGGCGCCGACCAGGGCGTCTGCGGGCCGCAGCGGCGGGGTATCGGCGCTCCCTGCGGTTCACCGCTGATCAGCGTGCGCGGCACGGCGGCAACGGAGAAGTACCGGTTGCGCACCCGTACTTCACGGCACCGGGCACCGGCAGCGGCACCTCGGCCACCTCGAAGTGCCGCGGCTGCGGCAGTCCTTGGGGCCGGGACAGCAGACGGGACCTCGCGGGACATGCGGGGCAGGGCGTTCATCGGCGCTCCTCACGGGCTACGCGGCCGCGGTCCCGTACGGCGGCCAACTGCCGTACGGCGAACCGACGCTGGACCCTGACCCGCGCGTCAAGGTCAAGCGCCGGCCGTGCACGCCTTGGTGTAGGTGTCGATCTCGGCCGTCAGCGCCGCCTTGCCCGCCGGATCCAGGAACGACGCCTCCACCGCGTTCTTCGCCAGCGCCGCGACACCCGCCGCGTCGAGCCCCAACAGGCGGGCCGCGACGGCGTACTCGGTGTTGAGGTCGGTGCCGAACATCGGCGGGTCGTCGCTGTTGACGGTGACCAGCACACCGGCCTCGACCATCGCCCGGATCGGATGCTCGTCCAAGGTGGCCACCGCACGGGTGGCGATGTTGGAGGTGGGGCAGACCTCCAGCGGGATCCGGTGCTCGGCGAGGTGCTCCAGCAGCCGCGGGTCGCGCACCGCGCTGGTGCCGTGGCCGATGCGCTCGGCGCCGAGGTCCCGCAGCGCGCTCCAGACGGTCTCCGGGCCGGTGGTCTCGCCCGCGTGCGGGACGCTGTGCAGACCCGCGGCCCGGGCGCGGTCGAAGTACGGCTTGAACTGGGGCCTCGGCACGCCGATTTCGGGTCCGCCGAGACCGAACGAGACCAGCCCCTGCGGCCCGTGCGTCAGCGCGAGCTCCGTCGTCACCTCCGCCGACTCCAGGCCCGCCTCACCGGGGATGTCGAAGCACCAGCGCAGCACGGTGCCGAACTCCCGCTCCGCCGCCTCGCGTGCGTCCTCGATCGCCTCCATGAACGCCTGCGCCGGAATGCCGCGGCGCACCGAGCTGTAGGGGGTGAGGGTCAGCTCCGCGTAGCGGATGTTCTGCCGCGCCATGTCGCGGGCGATCTCATACGTCAGCAGGCGTACGTCGGCTGCGTCGCGGATCAGATCGACCACGGACAGATAGACGTCGATGAAGTGCGCGAAGTCCCGGAACGTGAAGTACTCGGCGAGCGCGTCGGGGTCCGCGGGTACCTTCGAATCGGCGTGCCGTGCGGCGAGTTCCGCCACGATGCGGGGAGACGCGGAGCCGACGTGGTGGACGTGCAGTTCCGCCTTGGGCAGCCCGGCGATGAAAGCGTCCAGCCCGATGGTGTCGGCCGGTGCGGAACTGGTGGTCATACGGTCCCCTCCTGCGGTTACGCGGACCGGCCCATCGTAGCCGCGCGAGCCAGTCGGCCCGCCGGTTGTAGGCCATAGCATTGCAGGACGTATCAAGAGGAAGGCCGCGATGTCCGACGAGCAACCCGATCGGTCACGAACCGAGCGCCGTGACCCGTGGGCGCCGCCGCAGGACGCCGTACCCGCCTCGCCCCAGCACGTCCCGCGGCAGCCGCAGGACCAGGCCGCCCCGCCCGAGCCCGGCGCGGGCCCGTACCCGCCGCCGCCCCCGGCCGTGCCGTACGGCCCCCACCAGCCGTACGAGGGCCCCTACGAGCCGTATCCGGCGCCGTATCCGCCCGGATACGGCGGCTACCCCTACGCGGCCTGGCTGCACCCGGCGCCGCGCAACGCACTCGGTACGGCGGCCCTGGTCCTCGGCATAGTCGGCACCGTCGCCGCCATCACCCTCTTCGGCGTGATCGTGGGGCTGCCGCTCGGCGTGCTGGCGCTGGTCTTCGGCATCATCGGCCGCCACCGGGCGCGCCGCGGTGAGGCGACCAACGGCGGTCAGGCACTGAGTGGAGCGATTCTCGGCGCCGCCGCGATAGCCGTCTCGATCGCGGTGATCGCCCTGGTCGCCACCTCGTACAGCAGCTGGTTCGGCGGCCCGGACGTCGCACTGGTCTCCACCGGCGGAACGTACGACGCCCCGCTGGCCGCCGACGGCACCGCGAAGTTCGACGACGGGACACAGGTCACCGTCACCACCCCGCAGCGCTTCACCCCGCCCGCGGGCGCCGACGGATACAGCGCGGGGGACACCGCTTACCGCTTCACCGTGACCGTGCGCAACACCGGCGACGGGGATCTGCACCTCGGCGACTACACCTACTTCGGTACCGCCGGAACCGACCAGACCGACCTGCAGTTGATCTCCACGTCCAGCGGCGAGCTGGCCCAGGACTTTCCCGACGTCCTGCGACCGGGTCAGGTGTCGAAGGTGGTCTTCGCCTTCGACGTCCCCCCTGGCCTCACGCCGCTGCAGTTCGACTTCGAGCCGACCACGAACCACGAGGACGCCTACTGGGAACTGCGTCTGCGCTAGGCGGTTTCCGGGTCGCGGTGGGGCGAACGCACGGCGGGTCCGGGCTGTTGCGCCCGGACCCGCCTCTGTGCTGGTGGTTCGGTTGGTCAGCTGATGTTCAGCGCGGTGTCGTCGATGACGAACGAGGTCTGCGCTCCGGAGCCCTCGGCTCCGGTGAACTTCAGCGTGATCGTCTTCCCCGCGAGGGAGGAGACGTCGAAGGTCTTCTGCACATAGCCGTTGTTGGCGTCGAGGTTGGAGTAGGTGGCCAGGGTGGTCGAACCCGCCTGGACGGTGAGCTTGTCGGAGGCGGTCGACGAGGTCTTGTCGGTGTCGATGTGCAGCCAGAAGCTGAGGCTGGCGTGGCAGCCGGACGGGATGGTCACCGACTGGGAGAGCGTGTCGGTGTGGCTGGAGCCGTAACCGTCGAGCCAGGCGTCCCAGTTGCCGGAGTTCGGCGGCTCGGTCGGGTCACTGTTGATCACGTACGGGGTCGCCGACCAGGGCGCGGCGCTTCCGGTCTCGAACCCCGGGTTGCCGAGCAACTGCTTGGGTGAGCAGCCGCCGCCGGACGAGGTGATCGTCCAGGTGAACGATGTGGCGCCGGTGGCGCCGGTGGAGTCCTTGGCGGTCACCGTCACACTGGAGCTGCCCGCGGCGGTGGGCGTGCCGCTGATCAGACCGGACGAGGAGTTGATCGACAGTCCGGCGGGCAGTCCGGTGGCGCTGTAGGTCAGGGTCTGGCCGCTGGCCGAGTCGCTCGCCTTGATCTGCAGGGACACCGCGGTGCCCACGGCGGTGGACTGGTTGCCGGGGCTGGTCACGGTGACGGTGTTGCCGCCGGTGGAGCCGTTGGTGAACGCGGCGGTGCCGTTCGGGGTGCCCCAGCCGGTCGGACCGTCGTAGCCGGGTCCCGCGGTGCACAGGTAGGACGGCGAGCAGGAACCGTTGTTGCCGGTGGTCACATCGTTGAGCGCCGAGGTGTGGGCGTACGGGTAGGACGCCGGGTAGCTGCCCGCCGCCGGGGTGCCCGCCAGGGCGTAGACCGAGGCGATGATCGGCGAGGAGGCGCTGGTTCCGCCGTAGACGTTCCAGCCGGAGCCGCCGTAGGTCTGGTAGACCGCTACGCCGGTGGCCGGGTCGGCGACCGCGGAGACGTCGGAGATGGTGCGGTTGGAGCAGCCGGTGTCCTTCTGCCAGGACGGCTTGGGGTCGTACGCGGAGCAGCCGGAGCCGGTGCCCTCGGTGCTGCTGGTGTTCCACACCGACTCGGACCAGCCGCGGGCGCTGGAGTCGCGGGTCAGCGCGGTGCCGCCCACGGAGGTCACGTACTGCGAGGCGGCCGGGTACTGCGCGCCGTACGCGCTGTCACCGGAGCTGACGGTGATGGCCACGCCCGGGTGGTTGAAGTACTGGCTGTCCGAGGCGGTGTCGGTGGAGTCCTCGGAGCCGCCGTAGCTGTTGGAGACGTACTTGGCGCCCTGCGAGACGGCCTGGTTCACCGCGGTCCCCAGGTCGGCCATGCTGGCGGTGTTGGCCTCGACGAGCAGGATGTGGCACTGCGGGCAGGTCGCGCTGACCATGTCCACGTCGAGAGAGATCTCGCCCGCCCAGCCGGTGTCGGCGGTCGGGTAGCTGGTCCCGCCGTTCTGGTCGATCTTGCGGAAGCAGCCGTTGGCCGTGGTGCAGGCGGGCAGGCCGTACTGCGAACGGTAGGTCGCCAGGTCCGACTCGGCGTTGGGGTCGTCCTGCGCGTCCACGATGGCCACCGTCTGGCCCGAACCGGCCGTGGACGACGGCAGGTTGTAGGCGCTCTGCAGGTCGCTGGGGCCGTAGCCGGAGGGGGTGGCGTTCGGTGCCAGGTGCAGGTGTTGCATCAGGTCGGTACGGGCCTCGGCGAGGCAGGCCATCTGGCCCGGCCTGGTGTTCTGGTTGCACAGGTGCTTGGTGTGCACCGTGGTCTGCGACGCGGTGGTCGCCAAGGTGTGCGACGCGGAGGCGGACGACGGGGTGGCGGCGAGCATCCCGCCGGTCACCAGTGCCGCTGTGGACAGCAGCGCGGTGGCGGCGGTTCTCGCCATGCGTCTGCCGGAGTGTCTCTTCGAGCGCATGGACATTGCCCTCCAGTGGGGGATGCGCAGGACAGGGTGGTCTGCGCATGACAAAACGATCAATGTTGATCGATGGAGAGTGCGGGTGCCGTGCGAAAAGTGCGAGCGGTGTGAATACCGCGGGAAAGCGGTGGATCCCCTACTGTCACCACGGACGGTGGTGGCTGCGATGAAAGTAGCGAAGACGTCATCGGGTGACAACCAGGAAATGCAAAATCCTTAGGGTTGGCTTCATGGCTGAGACGTATACGGTGTCCTGCCATGGAGCCGGATGAGCAGTCCGTCGGCCAGCTCGTATCGCTAGGGCTGGCGCGGTATGAAGCGCGTGTCTACCTCGCCTTGATCAGGCGCGAGTCCTACACGGCGGCCGAGGTCGCCCGCGAGGCGGACGTGCCGCGCCAACGCATCTACGACGTACTCGACGGTCTGGTGCGCCGCAGGCTGGCCACGGCGCACCCTGGCAAGGTCGCGACCTTCTCCGCCATCGCCCCCGAACTCGCCCTGACCCGGCTGATGTCGGAGCAGCGGGAGGCGCTGGACCGGATGGAGCGGGTCTCGACCGGACTGGTCTCCGCCCTGCTTCCGGTCTGGTCCGAGGGCCGGTCGCAGTCCAATCCGCTGGACTACATCGAGGTGCTGCGCGACCCCAAGGCGATCTCCGAGCGGTTCGCCGACATCCAGGAGCAGGCCGGCCACGAACTGCTCAGCTTCTGCAAGCCGCCGTTCGTCGCACCCACCGAGAACACCGCCGGGATCAAGGCCACCCGCAGGCTGCGCCGCGCCGAGGGCACGGTCCGCGCGATCTACACCTACGACGTGCTGGACGACCCGGCGATGATGGACAACGTCGACCACTTCGGCAAGGCCGGAGAGGAGGCGCGGTTCGCCGCTGACCTGCCGCTGAAACTCATCGTCGCCGACGCCTCGCTGGTGCTGTGCGACATGCCCGACCCGGTCGCCGGAACCGGTGCCACCACCGCCTTGTACATCGAGCATCCGGCGCTGGCCGGCTGTCTGCGGCTGGCGTTCCAGACGGTCTGGAACCAGGCGGCAACGCTTGAGGCCCTGCGGCCGGCGCGGGCCGCGAACTAGGCGCCGTTCGGCGGGGCTTCGTTCGGGGTGCGGCCGGTTCGGCACCGCCGGGCCGCGTCGTCGGGGTTGCTCGCCGTTGCGGCGGGAGAAGTCCTGGGGGCAAGCCCCCAGGACCCCCATGGGGTGAGCCCCGGGGTCCCGGTGCCGATTCAGCGCCGTACTGCCTCCAAGGCGAGTAGGGCGACGTGGAGGGACAGGCAGGACTCGACCTGGTCCAGGTCGGTGCCGAGGATGCGTTCCACCCGGTGCAGGCGGTCGTAGAAGGACGGCCGGGACATGTGGGCGGCGTCGGCGGCGGCCGACTTGTTGCGGCCGCTGGCCAGGTAGACGCCGAGGATGCCCACCAGATCGGTGCCGTTCTCGGCGTCGTACGCGAGCAGTGGACCCAACTCCCGTTCCACGTACGTCTGCAGCCGGGCGTCGTCGCGCAGCAGATGCAGCAGACCGCGCAGCCGCACATCCGGCAGGCGGTAGTACGTTCCCGCCTTGCGGGTCCTGGAGTGCAGCGCCGCGTCCGCGACCTGGGCCGCCTCCAGCAGTGTGCGGCGGGCGTCGCGCAGCGAGCCGACCGACGAACCGGCCGCCATCAGGAACGCGGGAGCGGTGGAGCCCGGCTCGACGAGCCGGTCGAGGGCGGCGGCGAAGCCCTCCAGCGCGGCGTGCTCCTCGTCCGACGGGCCGAGCGAGACCAGCATGCCGACGCCGCCGTCGTCCAGGCCGCCGATGAGCGCGGTCAGCCCGCGTTCCCGGGCCGCCAGCGCGGCCGTCTCGGTGAAGTCCCGCAGCCGCGCCTCCGCCTCCAGCGCCGCCGACGCCGGGCCGCCGCGCAGCCGCAGCATCACGCCGACCAGGCGGCGGCCCTCCAGCGGCACCCCCAGCGCCCGGGCGCGCAGCGCCACCTCGGAGACGGTCAGGGCGTGGGTGAGGACGCCGGACAGCAGGGTGCGGTGGGTCTGGCGCTCCAGGGACTCCAGGTCGCGCTCCAGCAGCCGGTTGAGGGCCAGCGTCGCGGCGCCGCGTTCCAGTACGACGGTCAGCCGCGCTGGCGGGACCGTCGACGGCTCGCCCACGATGACCAGTCGTCCCCAGTCGCGGCCACGCGCGCCGACCGCGGTCACCAGCCAGCCGGTGCGCTCGTCATGGCCGGTGCGGGCGGAGGGCGCCACACCGCGGGAGCGGCGCTCCCAACCGTCCAGCAGCGCCTGCGGATCGCCGCCCGCCGGATCGAAGGCGAGGACCTGGTGGGTGAGGTTCTCCAGGACGACGGGCGCCCCGGCCAGCCGTGCCACCTCCCGGACGATCTCGGCCGGTTCGGCGCCCTCGACGGACAGCTCGTTGAAGATCTGGTGGACGGACTCGGAGGCGCGCAACTCCGTCAACTGGGCGTTGACCACATGTTCGTGGACGGCTTCGGTGACCGCCACGAAGCGGACCTCGGTGCGCAGCGCGATGAGCGGCAGGCCGCGCCGCTCGGCGGCCCGAACCAGCGGACGCGGCAGTTCGTCCGCGTACCGGCGGCCGAGTTCGACGACCAGACCGGCGGCCCCGACATCGGCGAGGTCGCCGATGTAGCGGGCGAGCGACTCCTTGTCGGCCGGCAGCATGACGCCGGTGGTCAGGACCAGTTCGCCGCCGTGCAGCATGCCCGCGATATCGGCGAGTTCGCTGATGTGCACCCAGCGCACCGGGGCGTCCAGGCCTGATGCCCCCGCGACGACACGGGGATTGCCACGGCGCAGCACTTCGAGGTCGAGGACCTGGGTGACGGTGGGGAACACGGCGACCTCCGGTCTGGTCAGGCAGCGCGGGATGCGAAGATCCACGGAGCCCGGCGTTCCGGCAGAGTGTAAAGCCGGGGCCGTCTCTTTGGGCAACCTGCTGGTTGCCATGGATTGGCGGCGAACGGCATCGTCCGTTGCGTGCAGCGCCGCCTGCGAGACAGATTCCGTCGCGTAACCAAAAGGCAACAACGGAATCCCTTGTTGAGGCAAGGCTGCTCTGCCAGGATCGGCCACCAACCCGGCCGAATGCTACGCCGCCGCCGGGCGATACGAGGAGAACGTGATGGACCACAGGGACAGCCGCGAAGCCGCGCTCACACTGGCGGAAGGTTTCGGCGAGCGGGCCCAGTACATCGCGGGAAGCCTGCGCTCCGGCTCCTCCGGCCGTTCGCACCAGGTCGTCGACCCGGCCACCGGCGAGACCGTGTGGACCTATGGACTGGCGGGCGCCGCCGACGTGGACGCAGCCGTGGCGGCCGCCGCCGAGGCGCTGCCCGAGTGGGCGGGCGCGACGCCGGGCGAACGCTCGGACGCGCTGCACGGCTTCGCCGCCGCGCTGTCCGACCGCGCCGCCGACCTGGCGCTGGCCGAGTCGCTGCAGTGCGGCAAGCCCATCAAACTGTCCACCGGGTTCGACGTACCGGGCACGGTCGACAACACCGCGTTCTTCGCCGGTGCCGCCCGCCATCTGGAAGGCAAGGCGGCGGGGGAGTACTCCGGCGACCACACCTCGTACGTCCGGCGCGAGCCGGTCGGCGTGGTCGGCTCCATCGCCCCCTGGAACTACCCGCTCCAGATGGCTGCCTGGAAGGTCCTGCCGGCCATCGCGGCGGGCAACACCATCGTGCTCAAGCCCGCCGAACTCACCCCGCTGACCTCGCTGATGTTCGCCCAGGCGGCAACCGACGCCGGGATCCCGGCTGGGGTCGTCAACATCGTCACCGGCGCGGGGCGGGACGCCGGCGAGCACCTGGTGGGCCACCCCAAGGTGGCGATGACGTCGTTCACCGGCTCCACCGCCGTCGGCCAGCGGGTGGCCGAGATCGCCACCCGTACCGTCAAGCGCCTGCACCTCGAACTCGGCGGCAAGGCGCCGTTCGTGGTCTTCGACGACGCCGACCTGGCGGCGGCGGCGCACGGCGCGGTCGCCGCCTCGCTGATCAACACCGGGCAGGACTGCACCGCGGCGACCCGCGCCTATGTGCAACGGCCGCTGTACGAGGCGTTCGTCGCCGCCGTCGCCGACCTGTTCGCGACCGTACGGCTCGGCGACCCCTTCGACCAGGCGACCGATCTCGGACCGCTGATCAGCCACGCCCAGCGGGACCGCGTCGCCGGCTTCGTGGAGCGGGCCCGCGGCTACGCGACCGTCGTCACCGGCGGCCAGGCACCGGACCTCAAGGGCGCCTACTACCAGCCCACTTTGATCACCGGCGCACCCCAGGACAGTGAGATCGTCCAGGCCGAGATCTTCGGGCCGGTCCTGGCGGTGCTGCCGTTCGACAGCGACGACGAGGCGCTGCGGCTGGCCAACGACACACCGTACGGACTGGCCGCCTCCGCCTGGACCCGTGATGTCTTCCGGGCGCACCGCGCCACCCGGGAGATCGCCGCGGGCTGCGTCTGGGTCAACGACCACATCCCGATCATCAGCGAGATGCCGCACGGCGGCTACAAGTCCTCCGGCTTCGGCAAGGACATGTCCGCCTACTCCTTCGAGGAGTACACGCAGGTCAAACACGTCATGTTCGACAACACGGCGGTGGCCGCGAAGGACTGGCACCGCACGATCTTCGGGGACAGGTGACGCGTGTCTAACCCCAGCCCATCAGAGCTCGCGCGGTACGCCAACCGCACCCGAGCCCATTCCACCGCCGCCCGGCTCAGCCGCCGCTCGCTGCTGCGCGGCGCCGCCATCGGCGGCCTCACCCTGGGCGGCGCCGGAGCGCTCACCGCCTGCGGGGTGAGCGGCCATGTCGTACCCGCCGGCGCCCAGGAGAAGGGACAGGCGGGCAAGGACTACTCGGCGACCGAGAAGAAGGTGGTGTTCGCCACCTGGCCGTCCTACATCGACGTCGACCCCAAGAACGCCAACCGGCGGCCGACGCTGGAGGCCTTCGAGAAGCAGACCGGAATCCAGGTCCAGTACCTGGAGGTGATCAACGACAACAACGACTGGTACACCAAGGTCGACCCGTCGCTGGTCAGGGGCATCGACACCGGCTACGACCTGATGGTCGTCAGCGACTACATGGTGGGCAAGTACCGCACCTACGACTACATCCAGGAACTGGATCTGTCGAACATCCCCAACCACTCCCTGATGCTGCCGCAGGCGCTCAAGGACCCGACCGACCCCGGCCGCCGGTTCAGCGTGCCCTGGGCGTACGGGTACACCACGTTCGCGTACAACACCAACCTGGTGAAGCAGCCGATCACCTCGATCTCCGAGGTCTTCACCCGGCCCGACCTGCACGGCAAGGTCTCGCTGTTCAGCGAGATGCAGGACACCGTCGCGATAGCCCTGCTCGCCCAGGGCTACGACCCGGAGCACTTCACCGACGCGCAGTTCAACAAGGCGCTGGAGTACGTGCGACGTGCCAAGGACAACGGGCAGATACGCTCCTTCACCGGCAACGACTACCTGAGCGACTTCCAGCAGGGCAACACCGCGGTGACCATGGCGTACTCCGGTGACGTGGCCCAACTCGGCAAGCCCAACCTGGTCACCGTCGACCTGCCCAAGGAGGGCATGCTCTCCTGGTCCGACAACGCCGTGATCCCCAACTTCGCCCGGCACAAGACCAACGCGGAGAAGCTGCTCAACTACTACCTGCAGCCCCAAGTGGCCGCCGCGCTCGACGACTCCATCAACTACATCCCGTCGGTACGGGGCGCGGTCGAGGCGTTGCAGCAACTGGACTCCACCGCCGCGGCCGTACCACTGATCGTGCCGACCAAGCAGATGCAGGCGAATGCCCGCGGCTTCATGGCCCTCAGCATCGCCCAGCTGAACGACTACACCAGCCGCTTCCAGCAGGTCACCGGCCAGTAGGCGGTTCGCCGACCGCTGAGAACGACACCGCCTACGGATGGGAGAAGACCCCCCGATGAGCTCCAACGACGTGCTCGGCCGCACCGAGGGCGGCGACCTGCGCCTGGTCGGCCTGACCAAGCGATACGGCTCGTTCACCGCGGTGGACGACCTCGACCTCACGGTCCCGCAGGGATCGTTCTTCGCGCTGCTCGGTGCCTCCGGATGCGGCAAGACCACCACGCTGCGCATGGTCTCCGGGCTGGAGGAGCCCACCATCGGCCAGATCTTCCTCGGCGACGAGGACGTGACGGACCGCAAGCCGTACCGCCGCCCGGTCAACACCGTCTTCCAGAACTACGCGCTCTTCCCGCACCTCGACATCTACGAGAACGTCGCCTTCGGCCTGCGCCGCCGCGGCCGGAAGGACGTCAGGAAGCCGGTCGAGGAGATGCTGGACCTGGTGGAGCTGGGCCATCTGGCCAAGCGCAAGCCCAACCAGCTCTCCGGCGGCCAGCAGCAGCGCATCGCGCTGGCCCGCGCCCTGATCAACCAGCCGCAGGTGCTGCTGCTCGACGAGCCGCTGGGCGCCCTCGACCTCAAGCTGCGCCGCCAGATGCAGATCGAACTCAAGCGGATCCAGCTGGAGGTGGGCCTGACGTTCGTGCACGTCACCCACGACCAGGAGGAGGCCATGACCATGGCCGACACCATCGCGGTGATGAACGCGGGCCGCATCGAGCAGATGGGCTCTCCCGCGGAGTTGTACGAGAACCCGCGCACCACCTTCGTGGCCAACTTCCTCGGCCAGTCCAACCTGATACCCGGCACCGTCGAGGGCGTGACCGGCGAGACAGCCACCATCAGCGCACACGGCCAGCGGCTCACCCTGGACGCGGCACGCTGCCCGGTCACCTCCGGACCGGTGATCCTGGGCGTGCGGCCGGAGAAGGTGCAGATCGCGCTGTCTGCCGAGGAAGTCCCCGCGGGCTCGAACCAGTTGGCGGGCGGGGTGGTGCTGGACACCTCGTTCATCGGCGTCTCCACCCAGTACCTGGTCAAGCTCCCCTCCGGCGAGGAGATCTCGGTCTTCGAGCAGAACACCGGTCGCGAGATCCAGCGCCCCGGCGCCGAGGTCGTCGTCTTCTGGGATCCCAGCCAGGGCTTCGGCCTGGAAGGCGGCCAGGACATCGAGGCGGGGGCGGACATCGAGGAGGTTGCCGCGTGACTGCTGTTGCGCCAACTTCCGCCGCAGAGAAGCCAGTTGAGCCGCCGCCCGCCCAGCGCAAACTGCGGCGAAACCTCACCCCGTGGGTCCTGCTGCTGCCCGGTCTGCTGTGGCTGGTCGTCTTCTTCCTGGTGCCGATCCTCACCTCGGTGTCGGCCTCGGTGCAGCAGGGCGACTACGACGACGGCTTCAAACTCACCTGGCACTGGGCCAACTACGCCGACGCCATCACCAAGTACGGCACGCAGTACCTGCACTCCGGGATCTACTCCGTGCTGTGTACCGTGCTGTGCCTGGCACTCGGCTACCCGGTCGCCTACTTCATCGCCTTCAAGGGCGGCAGGTGGAAGAGCCTGCTGATGGCCCTGGTGATCGTGCCCTCGTTCACCAGCTTCCTGATCCGCACCATCGCCTGGAAGACCATCCTGGCGGACAACAGCCCGCTGGTACGGACGCTCAGCGACCTGCACGTCCTCAAGATCACCACGGCGCTCGGCTGGACCGTCGGCGACCATGTACTGGCCAGCCCCGCGGCCGTGGTGTGCGGCATGGTCTACAACTTCCTGCCGTTCACCATCCTGCCGCTGTACACCTCGCTGGAGAAGATCGACCCGAGGCTGCACGAGGCCGGGCACGACCTGTACTGCAACACCTTCACCACCTGGCGCCGGATCACCCTGCCGCTGTCCATGCCCGGCGTCATCGGCGGCACCCTGCTGACCTTCATCCCCGCGGTCGGCGACTACATCAACGCCCAGCTGCTCGGCAACCCCAACACCGGGGTCGTCGGCCAGAAGATCGAGGACCTGTTCCTCCGCAACACCCAGGGCTACCCGGTCGGTTCCGCGATCTCGGTCGTGATGATGGTCGGCACTTTGATCCTGGTGATGAGCTACATCCGCAAGGCCGGGACGGAGGACCTGATCTGATGACCACCGTGACCGCTCCGCCCGCCGCCCGCCCGGCGGCGCCCACCACGACGCCGAAGGCGCGCCGCCGCTCCCCGATGGCCTGGATCCGCGAGCACACCCTGCTGGCCGTCACCGTCGTGATCTTCGTGTTCATGCTGCTGCCGAACGCGGTCATCCTGTGGATGTCGTTCAACAGGCCGGTGGGCAAGTTCGACTACGTCTGGCACCAGTTCTCGCTCGACGCCTGGCTCAACCCCTGTGCCAACAACGAGATGTGCCACAGCATCGGACTCTCGCTGCAGATCGGCGTCGTCGCCACCATCGTGGCGACGATCCTCGGCACGATGATCGCGTTCGCCATGGTCCGGTACCGCTTCAAGGCCCGCTCCGGCGTCAACGCGCTGCTGTTCCTGCCGATGGCCGCCCCCGAGGTGGTGATGGGCGCGACGCTCGCGGCGCTGTTCTTCAACACCATCGGCCCCGGCGGGCTGGGCTTTTGGACCATCACCATCGCCCATGTGATGTTCTGCGTGAGCTACGTGGTCGTCACCGTCAAGTCCCGGCTGGCCGGCATGGACCCGACGCTGGAGCGGGCGGCGCAGGACCTGTACGCCACTCCGGCGCAGACCTTCCGACACGTCACGCTGCCGTTGGTCGCGCCCGGTATCGCCGCCGCCGCGCTGCTGGCCTTCGCACTGTCGGTGGACGACTACATCATCACCGTCTTCACCGCCGGAAACCTGGAAACCTTCCCGATGTACATCTGGGGCTCGGTGCAGCGTGCCTACCCGGCCCAGATCGATGTCATCGGTTCACTGATGCTGCTGGGCACGATGGCCGTCATCGCGCTCTCGCAGATCGTCGGCCGGGCGAGGACCGCCCGTCGCTGACCGACTCGGAAAATCCGTGAAGCACTGGAAAGCAGTGATACCGCATGGCCCCAGCCCATTCCCTGGCTGACGCGCAGCCGAGCCCGTACTGGCTGGAGGACCCCGGCAGGCCGCGCCCCAACCCCGCACTGGTCGGGGACGAGCACTGCGACCTGCTGGTGGTCGGCGGAGGCTACTCGGGACTGTGGACGGCGCTGATCGCCAAGGAGCGCGACCCGTCGCGCGAGGTGGTGCTGATCGAGGGCAACGAGGTCGGCTGGGCTGCCACCGGGCGCAACGGCGGATTCTGCGCCGCCTCGCTGACCCACGGGCTGGGCAACGGACTGGAGCGCTGGCCCGATGAGCTGGCCAAGCTGGAGGAGCTCGGCGCCCGCAACCTCGACGCGATCGAGGCGGCGGTCGCCCGCTACTCCATCGACTGCGACTTCGAGCGCACCGGCGAGATCGACGTGGCCACCGAGCCGTACCAGCTCGACGATCTGCAGGCGCTGGCGGAGCAGGCCGCCGGTCTTGGCATCGAACTCGATCTGCTCGACCGGGACGCCATGCGGGCCGAAGTCGACTCGCCGACGTTCAGGGGCGGGCTGTGGGACCGCGACGGCGTCGCGATGCTGCACCCGGCGAAACTCGCCTGGGGCCTCAAGCGGGCCTGCGAGTCGCTCGGGGTACGGATCCACGAGCACACCCGGGCCACCGCGATGGCCGCCAACGGCGGCGGCATGGCGGTCCGCACCACCTACGGGCGGGTCTTCGCCCGCCGGGTGGCGCTCGGCTCCGGCGTCTTCCCGTCACTGGTCAAGCGGCTGCGGTCGTTCGTGGTACCGGTGTACGACTACGCGATGGTCACCGAGCCGCTGTCGGAAGACCAGTTGGCCTCGATCGGCTGGAAGAACCGGCAGGGACTCGGCGACAGCGCCAACCAGTTCCACTACTTCCGGCTCACCGCCGACAACCGGATCCTGTGGGGCGGATACGACGCCATCTACCCCTTCGGCGGGCGGGTGGCCGCGGAACACGACCAGCGGCCGGACACCTTCCGTAAACTCGCCGCCCAGTTCTTCACCTGCTTCCCGCAGTTGGAGGGTTTGCGGTTCACTCATACGTGGGGTGGTGCCATCGACACCTGCTCGCGGTTCTCGGCCTTCTACGGCACCGCGCACGGCGGCCGGGTCGGATACGCGGTCGGCTACACCGGCCTCGGGGTGGGCGCCACCCGGTTCGGCGCGGAAGTGATGCTGGACCTGCTGGCGGGGGAGCGCACCGAGCGGACCGAACTGGAGATGGTGCGCAGCAAGCCGCTGCCGTTCCCGCCGGAGCCGTTCGCCTGGGCCGGGATCGAGCTGACCCGTAGGTCACTGGCACGCGCTGATCGCAACGGCGGCCGCCGGAACCTGTGGCTCAAGGCCATCGACAAGGTCGGCCTCGGCTTCGACAGCTAGGTGCCCTTCCGGCGGATCGTCGGCTCTTGGGGGTTGCGGTTCGTTCGTGACCGCCGGTCCGCGCGGCGGACAGTGGCTCGGGGCAGGGCCCCCGAGCCACTGTCGGTTTGGCGGCGGGCAGGCTCCGGACGGCCCCGGGGGTTCGGGGGCCCGCCCCCGAGAAGACCCGCCGTAGCGGCGGGGAGGCGGGGGGCTTGCCCCCAGCGAAGTGCCTGCCGCGACGGCGGGCAACCACGGCGGGCCGGGCCGGCCGTCACGAACGAACGGCGACCCACGACACCCCGTGCACAGGATCCGCCGGTTCGGCGCCGGCGCCGAACCGGCAGCGCATCGCGGAGAATCCCTCCTCAACCCGCGTAATGACGCCCCGGCTGTCCCCTCTCATCCATGACGGGACATCCGGCCGCGGCCGGGGAGACGGAGGGACGGGATGAGTGGCGCGGCGAAGACCGCGGTGGAGTGGCTGGTGTCGGTGGCACCGGATCCGCGGACCTGCCGGTGGGCGTGGGAGCGCAACCCGCTCGGGGTGACGCTGCTGCCCGCCGGCAGCCTCTGGGACGTGCTGATCATCGGCGGTGAGCTGGGCGGTCCGACGCTCGATGTGCTGACCCGGTGCGTCGACCGGCCGGGACCGGTGCTCGCCGACTTCGAGGACACCCGGACCGGCTTCTTCGTCCCGGCCGGCACGGCGGCGCGCTGGCTGGGCACCGGGGTGCGGGTGGCCGGGGGCGGCACATGGATCCTCGTGCCGTATCCGGGGCGGGCCAGCGCCGGGGTGCGCTGGCTGGTGCCGCCCGACGGGTCGGGGACGCTGACCGACCCGGCGGTGCTGGAGTCGGCCATGCACGAGGCGGCGGCCCGGATCGCGCACGACGGACTGTAAAGCGGAGGGCGGATGCGCCGACACACTGATGGTTGTGGTGGCGGTAGCCGCTCGCGACACTGGCAGCAGGCTCCGAGCGACTCGACATAACGGTCAAAAGGAAGGTCTGCCGTGACCACCAAGCACATCACGCACTGGATCTCCGGACAGGAATGGTCCGGTACCGCCGAACGGCGGGGCGACGTGTACGACCCGGCGACCGGACGGGTCAGCGGTCAGGTGGACTTCGCGTCCATCGCCGAGGTCGACCAGGCGGTCGGCTCGGCGGCCGCCGCGTTCCGCGACTGGCGCCACACCTCGGTCGCCAGGCGCACCCAGGTGCTGTTCGCCTTCCGCGAGCTGCTGAACTCGCGGCGTGATGAGCTCGCCTCGATCATCGTCTCCGAGCACGGCAAGGTGCACTCGGACGCGCTCGGCGAGATCGCCCGCGGTCTGGAGGTCGTCGAATACGCCTGCGGCATCCCGCAGTTGCTCAAGGGCGGCTTCACCGAGCAGGCGTCCACCGGCATCGACGTCTACTCGATCCGCCAGCCGCTCGGCCCGGTCGCGATCATCTCGCCGTTCAACTTCCCCGCCATGGTGCCGATGTGGTTCTTCCCCATCGCCATCGCGGCAGGTAACACCGTCGTGTTGAAGCCGTCGGAGAAGGACCCGTCGGCCGCCAACTTCCTCGCACAGCTGTGGAAGCAGGCCGGACTGCCGGACGGCGTCTTCAACGTCGTGCACGGCGACAAGACCGCCGTCGACCGGCTGCTGGAGCACCCCGACATCAAGGCGGTGTCCTTCGTCGGCTCCACGCCGATCGCCCGGTACGTGTACGAGACCGGCACCCGGTACGGCAAGCGCGTACAGGCCCTCGGCGGCGCCAAGAACCACATGCTGGTGCTGCCGGACGCCGACCTCGACCTGGCCGCCGACGCCGCCGTCAACGCCGGGTTCGGTGCGGCCGGTGAGCGCTGCATGGCCGTCTCCGTGCTCGTCGCGGTCGACCCGATCGGCGACGAACTGGTCGAGAAGATCAAGCAGCGGATGGCGACCCTCAAGGTCGGCCCGGGCTGCAACGCCGACTCCGAAATGGGGCCGCTGGTCACCGGAGTTCACCGGGACAAGGTGACCTCCTACCTGGACGCCGGTCTGGCGGACGGCGCCGCGCTCGCGGTCGACGGCCGTAAGCACCCCGTCTCCGGGGAGGACACCGCGGACGGCTTCTGGCTCGGCCCGACCCTGTTCGACCACGTCAAGCCCGGCATGTCGGTCTACAACGACGAGATCTTCGGCCCGGTGCTGTCGGTGGTCCGGGTCTCCTCGTACGACGAGGGCCTGGAGCTGATCAACGCCAACCCGTACGGCAACGGGACCGCCCTGTTCACCAACGACGGCGGGGCCGCCCGGCGGTTCCAGCACGAGGTCGAGGTCGGCATGGTCGGCATCAACGTGCCGATCCCGGTCCCGGTCGCGTACTACTCCTTCGGCGGCTGGAAGAACAGCCTGTTCGGCGACACGCACGCCTACGGCCAGGACGGCGTCCACTTCTTCACCCGCGGCAAGGCGGTCACCCAGCGCTGGCTGGACCCCAGCCACGGCGGGATCAACCTCGGGTTCCCCACCAACTCGTAAGGCGCGCGAGCGTCAGCAGCACCCCGCTCAGACACCAACTGGCCGCCACGTCCAGCGGTCAGTGGTAGCCGCGCCACACCAGCGCGGCCCCCACCGCGGCGTTCAGCAGCACGGCGGCCGTCACCAACAGCCGCCGTGCCGCACCGCGTTGCGGCAGCCCCAGCAGAACCAGCGCGGCCAGCCCGTACGCCATGGCCGCCGTCGCGGCATGCCCGGACGGGAAGTACCCGGAGTGGCCGACCAGCCGGATGGTGCCCGGCGCGGGGCAGATATGGCAAGGGCGCCAAGCGCCTCCGCTGAGGGTGCTGGTGGGCGACGGGCGGGCGAGCAGATCCTTCACCGGTACGACCAGTGGCGCGGTGACCGCCATGGCGAGCGCCCCCACCGCCGAGGGCAGCCACCACTGCGGCGCGCCCGCCCGCCGATGCCGCCACGCCACGTATGCCAGGGCCACCGCGAGTACCGGAACGGCGATCCCCACATTGCCCAGATCGGCGAGGAACTGGGCCGCGGGCCGGACGAACCGATGAGCCGATGCGGCGCGCAACGTCGCGGAGTCGACCCGTACGTCCCACCGGTACAGCACACCGTGGGCCGCGATCTGCCAGGTCAGCAGGGCGAACAGCGCCGCGCACAACACGATGACAGCAGTCGACCGCCCCGGAACAGGGGGGAGAGTTCCGGGGCGGTCAGGACGATCGCCGGACCGCAGGTCCCGGGGGGTTTGGGACGAGCGGCCGACCGATCGGCGAGGATTGCCGGAGCATGCGGCACCGGCGGTGTTGTGCGCGAGGGCACTGCTGTATCGACGATGGGGAGTCGTCGACGGGATGTCGCCCGCAGTTGCCCGCGAGCGGGGTGGTTCTTTCATCTGGCACGACCGTACGTCACGCGAGAGGCGGCAGTCAGTGGTGTCACCTGTCCCTACATCAGGCCCGCACAGGTTCTTCACCTGGGCCCACAACACCGCTCAACCGCCGCCGCAGCGCACCGGCTTCGCCGGGTTCCCGCTGATCAGAGCGCGGCGAACGCGCGCTCGATGATGTCCAGGCCCTCGGTGAGCAGGTCCTCGCCGATGACCAGCGGCGGCAGGAACCGCAGCACGTTCCCGTAGGTGCCACAGGTCAAGACCACCAGGCCCTCGGCGTGGCAGGCCTTGGCGACGGCGGCGGTGGCCTCGGGGTTCGGGTCCTTCGAGCCGTCCTTCGTACCTGACTTCACCAGCTCGATGGCGATCATCGCGCCGCGGCCGCGGACATCGCCGATGATGTCGAACTTCTCGGCGAGCGCGGTCAGCCGGCCCTTCATGACCTCCTCGATGCGCTTGGCCTTCGCGTTCAGGTCCAGCTCGCGCATCGTCTCGATCGAACCGAGGGCCGCCGCGCAGGCCACCGGGTTACCGCCGTAGGTGCCGCCGAGACCGCCCGCGTGGGCCGCGTCCATGATCTCGGCGCGGCCGGTGACGGCAGCCAGCGGCAGACCGCCCGCGATGCCCTTCGCCGTGGTGATGAGGTCCGGGACCACGCCCTCGTCCTCACACGCGAACCACTGGCCGGTGCGGCAGAACCCGGTCTGGATCTCGTCCGCCACGAAGACGATGCCGTTGTCCTTGGCGAACTGGGCGATCCGCGGCAGGAAACCCTTGGCGGGCTCGATGAAGCCGCCCTCACCTGCGATCGGCTCGATCACGATCGCGGCGACGTTCTCGGCGCCCACCTGCTTGGTGATCTGGTCGATCGCCTGGGCGGCCGCCTGCTCCGCGCAGTTCTCCGCACCGGTCAGCCAGCGGAACGGGTAGGCCAGCGGCACCCGGTACACCTCGGGCGCGAACGGGCCGAAGCCGTGCTTGTACGGCATGTTCTTGGCGGTGAGCGCCATCGTGAGGTTGGTGCGGCCGTGGTAGCCGTGGTCGAAGACCACGACCGCCTGGCGCTTGGTGTAGGCGCGGGCGATCTTCACCGCGTTCTCCACCGCCTCGGCACCGGAGTTGAACAGCGCCGACTTCTTGGCGTGGTCGCCGGGGGTCAGCTCGGCGAGCTGCTCACAGACCTCCACGTAGCCCTCGTACGGCGTCACCATGAAACAGGTGTGGGTGAACGCGGCCAGCTGCTCGGTGGCCCGCCGCACCACGGCCTCGGCGCTGTTGCCGACCGAGGTGACCGCGATGCCGGAGCCGAAGTCGATCAGCGAGTTGCCGTCCACGTCCTCCAGCACGCCGCCGCCCGCCCGGGTGACGAACACCGGCAGCGTCGTGCCCACGCCGTTGGCCACCGTCGCGGTCTTGCGGGCCAGCAACTCCTGGGACTTCGGACCGGGGATCGAGGTGACGAGACGACGCTCCTGGGGGAGGGCGGGGCCGCCGGACAGTTCGGTCATGGGGGCTAACTCCTTGCGATCACGGTCTTTTCCCGCAGGCTAAGCCCGTGCGTCGCGGCTCCGCATACGCCGATCGGTAGCAGTCGACCAGGCGTCTTCGACGCGACGGCCAGTCAGCCGCTCGGCCTGACGTGCTCCCTCCACTACATTGAGCGACACCGGGAACAAGGTCGGCTGGTCAGGGCGAGGGACAGCGATTCATGGACATCGACGGCACGCACGGCTACCGCGAAACCGCCCCGGCGGTGCCCTCCGTCCCACGACCGGCCGCACCACCGCCGATGCCACAGGCCCCCCCCACCCCCCCCCCCGCTGCGGCAGGTGGCACACCACGCACGCTGCCTCCGCCCCGGCACGGATCGCTCTCGCTCGAGGCCCAGCCCGCCGGA
>NZ_JARHTQ010000052.1 GCF_029223525.1 Streptantibioticus ferralitis
CTGTCCCCCCTGTTTTGCGGGTGGCAGGCCGTTTGTGCCGGGGTCTGGGCTTCCCCCGGCCGCGGCGACATCGCTGGGGCCGGCGGGGGGGTCTCCCCGGCCACAGCGGGGGGCCCTCCTTGTGCGGGTGGCGGGCCCGGGGGCGGTGGGCCGCGGGCCCCGGGCGGCCCCGCGGCCACAACGGCGTCAGCTCGGTACCGCGGCCAGCGCCAACTCGGTGAGCAGCGTGCCGACGATGCGCGGACCGTCCTGGGTGAGCACCGACTCGGCGTGGAACTGCATGGACGCGAAGTGCGGGCCGCGCAGCGCGTGCACCTCGCCGGTCAGCGGATCCCGGCTGGCCTCCACCCGTCCCACGTCCGGGCAGTCGACATGGTCGGAGACGCTGCGCGCGGCGAACGTGTTGTAGAAGCCGACCCGTTCACGCCGTCCGAACAGGTCGATCTCCCGTTGCACGCCCTGGTTCGGCACGTCCCTGCGCACCAGGTCGAACCCGAGCGCCAGGCTGAGCACCTGGTGGCTCAGGCACACCGCGAGGAACGGCCGCCGCGCTTCGAGCAACGCCGCGGTCGCGGACCGCAGATGGGCGATCTTGGGATGGTTCTCCTCCCGTGGATCTCCCGGGCCCGGTCCCATGACGACCAGGTCATAGCCCTCGAAGGAGTACGGCTCGTCGAAGCGCCGTACGGCCACCTCAAGGTCCATGGACCGCAGTTGCTGCTCGATCATGGATGTGAAGGTGTCCTCCGCGTCCACCACCAGCACCCGCCGCCCCGCCAACTCCGGTGCTTGACACGGGCGTTCCGCGTCACCCGCCAGCCAGAAGTCGGCGATGGCCGTGTTGCGCCGCTCAAGTGCCGCCCGCACGCTGGGGTGCTGGCCGAACCGCGCCGGACCGCTCTCCAGTGCCGACAGCAGTCCGGCCGCCTTGGCACGGGTCTCGGCGACCTCGGACTCCGGGTCGGAGTGCCGTACGAGCGTGGCGCCCACCCCGATCCGCATCCGGCCGCCGCTGTCGATGTCGGCGGTACGGATGAGGATGGAGGAGTCCAGGGTGCGCTCGCCGTGCTCATCGCGGCTGATGAGCGCGACGACCCCGCTGTAGTAGCCGCGGCCCCGCGGCTCGTACCGGCCGATCACCCGGCAGGCGCTCTCCAGCGGAGAACCGGTGACGGTGGGCGCGAACATCGTCTCCCGCAGGATGTCGCGCGGGTCGCTGGCGGTGCGCCCCTCGATGAAGTACTCGGTGTGCGCGAGGCGGGCCATCTCCTTCAGGTACGGGCCCACCACCCGGCCGCCGCCGTCGCAGATGCGGGCCATCATCTTGAGTTCCTCGTCGACGACCATGTACAGCTCGTCGGCTTCCTTGCGGTCGGCCAGGAAGTCCATCACCTCCGGCAGGGTCGGCCCGGACGGCGGATAGCGGTACGTACCGCTGATCGGGTTCATCACGGCGGTACCGCCGCGCACGCTGATGTGCCGCTCGGGGGTGGCGCCGACGAACGTCCGGCTGCCGGTGTGGACGATGAACGTCCAGTACGCCCCGGACTCCCGCTCCAGCAGCCGCCGGAAGAAGGCCAGCGCGCTGAGCGGGGTGTAGTCGGAGATGTCGGCGACGAAGGAGCGCTTGATGACGAAGTTCGCTCCCTCCCCCGTACCGATCTCATCGGCGATGACCCGGCGGACGATGTCGGCGTACGCCTCGTCATCCACATCGAAGTCGCCGCCCGCCAGCCCGATCGGCACATCGGGGATCCGGTCCAGCAGATCCCCGGACCGCACGGTCGCCTGACCGGTGACGGTCATCGCGATCAGCGGTGCCCCGTCGTCGGCGGCGACGAAGCCGCGCTCCGTGATCTGCCGGTACGGCACGATCGCCAGCACCTCATGGCCTGGGCCGGACGATCCACCGGGCAGCGGTATCCCGGCCAGCGTGTCCGGAGTGGACACCTCGCCGACGAGAACGTCCAGCGCGCCAGGGCCGGTCGACTCCGGCCGGTGCAGTACGGCGAAGGGCGGCGGCGTCGGTGCCAGCACCTGCCGGAACAGCTCTTCGGCGGCGGTCATACGGCGGCCTCCCGCAGGGCGTACCCCGTCACACCGGCGGCGAACGGGTCGAGCTGGCCGGCGACCCTCTTGGCGGTGGTGACCACGGCGCAGCGTTCGGCCGCGTACTCCAGGGCCAGCCGGTGGTATTCGGGGGAGAAGTCACCGACGGCGTCGGCGACCAGGAAGGGCTGGATGTCGTTGGTGAAGGCCTCCACCGCGGTCATCAGCACACCGACATGCGCGTACACACCGCCGATGACCAGCTGGTCGCGGTCATGGGCGCGCATCCGCTCCAGCAGACCGGACTGGAAGAAGGCGCTGTAGCGCCACTTGGTGAACACCCAGTCGCCCGGTGCGGGAGCGAGCGCGTCGACAACCTGCCGATCGGCGGGCGTGGTGCGCATCCCGGGTCCCCAGAAGTCCTTGAGCAGACCGCGCTGTTCCTCGGTCATGCCGCCGGGTTGCGCCGTGTACGCCACTGGCATGCCGAGTTCGGTGGCCCGCTCACGCAACAGGGCGAGGTTGCGTACCAGTTCATGCCGCAGGTCGTCAGGAAAGGGCTTCAGAAAGTAACGCTGCATGTCGTGGATGAGCAGCACCGCGCGGTCCGGATCGACCGTCCACGGTGCGGTGCTGTCGGGCAGATCGCCCGCTGTGGGCATCGGGTAGGGCTCGATGGCGGGTATGCCGGCCATGGCGTCCTCTCGTGGTCTCGTCGCTGTCGTGATGTGTGCCGCTTGGCGCCGGAGCCTGTCCGGCGGATCCTGGCCGGGTCGCGGTCTGCTCGGTGCCGTCGCGGCGCGGGGCCGCGACGGTGGGGAGCGGCGGTCACGTGAGGGCCGCGGCCCACGGGCAGACTGATGCCGAGGATCCGCCGGACAGGCGTCAGGCACCCAGGCCCGCGCCTCCGTCGACCGTCAGGACATGCAAGGTGATATGCGCTGCCCGGTCGGACAGCAGGAACACGACGGCATCGGCGATGTTCGACGGGCGGGCCAGCCGCCCCAGCGGAATGCCCACCCGGAACGCGTCGGGCCGGCCCTCTATGGTTCCGGCCGGGCCGGACTCGTCATGCCACATCGAGCTGAGCATCGGTGTGTCGGTGGAACCGGGCGCCACCACATTGCAGCGGATCCCGTACTTGGCGACCTCCAGGCCAAGGCTCTTGGTGAACATCGATGCCGCCGCCTTGGACGCGGCGTACGCGGCCATCTCGGTACGCGGCGTGCCCGCGGCATTGGACGCCACGGTGACTATCGCGCCGCGCATCCGCGGTGCCATGCGGTTGACCACCGCCCGGGACAGATGGAAGACCCCGTTCACATTGACCCCGAAGGTGGTCGACCAGTCCTCGTCGCTGAAGTCCCTGACCTCGCCGAGTCGCAGCACCCCCGCGGCGTTGACCAGGTACTCCAGTGGACCCAGCCGCGTCTCCACCGCGTCGACCATGGCATCGACATCCGCGCTGTCGGTGACGTCGGCGGGGAACGCCTCGACCCGCAGGCCGTCGGCGGTCAGCTTCTCCACGACGTCCCGCAGCCCGGCTGCGTCCCGGTCAACGGCGGCGACGGCGGCGCCGCGCTCGCCCAGCGCGCGGACCACGGCCGTGCCGATTCCGCCCGCTGCCCCTGTGACAAGGGCGACCTTGTTATCCATTGCTGTGGACCTCCCTACGGCCGTCCCTGCTCCGGAACGGCAGTTGTGTGGTGGCTCGGCCGTGCCTGCGGATCAGGCCGCCCAAGCCGAGACCACCGATATGGCCTGACCTGGGTTGAGCCGCGGGTCGCAGAAGCTCGTGTACTTGTCGCCGACCTGGTCGATCCCGTACTCGTTGGTGACGCACTCGGTGACGTCGTCCGGCGTGGTCTCCAGATGCAGTCCGCCCGCGATGCCACCCGCGGACCGGACGGCGCACTGGAAGTCCCGCACCTCCCGTACGACGGTGTCGATGAAGCGCGTCTTGAGCCCATCGGCGGCGGTGACCGTGTTGCCGTGCATCGGGTCGCTGAGCCAGATCACCGGATGGCCGGCCGCCCGTACCGCCTTGACCAGCGGCGGCAGCCGGTCGGCCACGGCCGCGGCGCCCATCCGGGCGATCAGCGTGAGCCGCCCTCGTTCGCGCCACGGGTCGAGCCGCTCGCACAGCTCCAGCAGCTCGTCGACCGGCATACCCGGGCCGACCTTGCAGGCGACCGGGTTGGCGACCTCGGCGAGCAGGGCGACATGGGCGCCGTCCACCTGCCGGGTGCGTTCGCCGATCCACGGCCAGTGCGTCGAGGCGAGGTACTGCCGCCCGTGCTCGTCCTGGCGCAGCATCGGGATCTCGTAGTCGAGCAGCAGCGCCTCATGGCTGGTCCACACCGGCGGGCAGATGCCCGACCGGCGGGACGGGTTGAGCCAGCCGAGGTGGGTCATGGCTTCGCTCGCCGCCTCGTAACCGGCGAGCAGCCGTCGTGGGTCGGGCCTCCTCAGATAGGGGTCGGGTTCCGGGCTGTTGACCATGTGGCCGCGGTAGACCTGGAGTTCGCGGCCGCCGACCTGTTCGGTGGGTTTGGAGCGGGGCTTGCCGAACTGTCCGGCCATCCGTCCGGCGCGTACCACCGGACGGTGCGTGATCATCTTCATCACGCCGGCCAGCACGTCCAACAGACCCGCCTTGCGGGCGACATAGCCCGCGGTGCACTCGGCCGGGTCCTCGGCGCAGTCACCCGCCTGCACCACGCGCGCCTCGCCCGCGGCGACGCCGGCCAGCAGGGCGCGCAGCCGACGCACGTCCGAGGCGCTGACCAGCGCCGGGCGGGCCGCCAACTCGTCGGTCACCCAACGGAGTTGGCTGCCTTCCCAGTCGGGCTGCTGCAGTACGGGTTTGGAACGGATCGATTCGATACTGGAGGGGCTGACAAGAGCGTTGTCCACTGGTGTCTCCTGGTGTCTCCCAAAGCGGAGGTGTCTCGCGGAGCGGAGGTGCGACGAGCACGGCCCCCGCCGCGGATCGCGTACGGGGGCATCCCGTAGTGCTCCACGCCGAACCGGTACGGCTTTCTCCGATCCAGCGCGCATCAGGGCGCCTCAGGGCGCATCAGGGCCTCGGCACCCAGCCCACGTCGTCCCAGAACCGCAGTTGGCGCGGATGCGGTGTGGTGGCGAGGCGCGCAAGGCGCACGACTTCGGCGTCGCGGCGGGGGGCGCGGGGGGCTTCGGTGGCTTCGGTGGCTTCGGTGCTTCCGGTGGCTTCGGTGGCTTCGGAGCTTTCGGTGGCTTCGGTGGCTTCGGAGCTTTCGGCGGGCTCGGCCGTCTTGGTGGCTTCGGCGCCATCGCCGGTTTCCGCACCGAGGATCAACGTGGTGGGTCGGTCGGGATGGAAGACCGGCCAGTCCGGGACGCCTACCGCGCTCGGTACGTCATCGCGGGCGAAGGCGGCCACGAGGTCGATGAAGATGTCGGAGATCCGCCGCTCCAACGGGCCGTCCCCGTAGGCCCAGGCGTTCTCCGGGATGCCGAAGGTGCCGAACAGGAACCTTGAGGTGGCCTCGTGCGGGGTGCCGAACGCGGGCGGGCGCGTGGGATGCGCGAACTCCATCACGTACTGGGCGCGGGTGCCCTCCGCGACCTGCTCGTCGGGGGCGGTGGCTGGTTCGCCATCGCCGGCGTGTCTCCCGTCGCCGACGTGCATCTCGGCACTGGCGTGCTTCTCGGCACTGGCGTGCTTCTCGGCACTGGCGTGCTTCTCGGCACTGGCGTGCTTCTCGGCACTGGCGTGCTTCTCGGCACTGGCGTGCTTCTCGGCGAGCCGGACGATCGGGTACCGGAAGAGCCCGTCGCCCCAGATCTCGGTCCACAGCGATACCGGGTCCAGCGGCAGCCCGTCGGCCGCGGCGGCCTCCCGGTAGGCGGCCAGACAGTCGCCCACCAGGCGCTCCGAAACTCCGACCAGCCGCCTGTCCAGCACCGCGGCCACGGCCGCCCGTAGTTCTGCCTCGTTGGTGGGAGCCGGGGGTGCCGGAAGCGCGGACAGGCCGGGAACGGTGAAGAACGCACCCTCGGTGCGGGTGTACACGACCATCGTCGGCAGGCCGAGCGCGGGAAGCCGGTGATCGAAGCCCCCCATCCACCGGCCGTCACACACCGGCCCCCGGTACTCACGCCCGCTGTCCACCAGGCGCGTCGACGGGCTGCCGGAGAACACCGTCTGCCACGCGTCGAGCAGCGCTCCCGCGGGCACGTCCCGTAACCCGCGTACATCGGTGCCGAGCCGACGCGCGATGGCCGCGTAGACGGTACGGGAGTCCTCGGCGGTCAACGCGACCGCGGGCACCCACACATGGCACGGGCTGATCGGGATGATCCGGCGGATGAGCGACCGCACCTGAGGCAGCAGCGCGAGCTGCCAGGCGCTCGCTCCCCCCGCCGAGGTACCGCTCAGCGTGATGTTGTCGGGGTCGCCGCCGAAGGCCGCGGCGTTCCGCCGCACCCAGCGCAGCAACTCCGCCTGGTCCTGCAGTCCCCAGTTGGCGAACGACCCGGTGTCCGGGTCCGCGAGATCCTCGTGCAGCCCAAAACCAAAAGGTCCCAGGCGATAGTTGAACGTCACCACAACGAGGTCACCGCGCAACGCCGGACGAGCTCCGTCGTACGTCGGAAGTTCGCCGCCGCCGATCTGCCAGCCGCCGCCGTGGATGTACACCAGTACGGGCCGGGAACCCCGGATATCCGGCGTCCAGACATTGGCGTAGAGGGCGTCCTCGCGGCTTTCCGGTACGCCGGGTTGGAGAAACGGCGGTACGAAGCGCGTGGCATCCCGCACCCCGTCCCAGCAAACCGGCGAACGCGGCGAAGCGAATCGCAGCGCCCCCAACGGCGGCCGGGCGTAAGGCACTCCGCGGAACACGGTGTACTCCCGGCACCGCTCTCCCGCGACAAGCCCTTCGGTGGTGCGTACGACGACGTCGGAGGGGCGGCGGGCGGTGGACGAGGAGCCCGGAGGTGTCAGCACATACGGTGTCGCCATCTCAGGAACCGCCCAGTTCCTGGGCTATGGCAGCGGCGTCAGCCATGGCAGCGGTGATTTCGAGGATACGGCGCGCTTGGAATTCAACGGCGGCATTGCTCATGGCCACAGTGCTCCCTCAACGAGCAGAAGTACGACGCGTACGGGGCCGCGCCGGCCTCGTACAGCCGGGCCGCCGGACAACTTGCGGGTTTTAGATCGTGTGCCGGAGCCACTGCCACCACCAATGGACGTTTAGAAAATTCGTCAGGTAAGCCGTAATCCATCAGGTTCCAGCCAGGTTTCACACCGGCAACCTGACAAATACCCGCCGGTATGTCACCCGGCTAGAATTAGGCGGCTATTTTCGGGCTTTGGGAGCTCAATTCCCAATAGCGCGCGCGGAGTACGGACAGGGTGCGGGCATGGCGAAGGGGCCGGTACCCCTTACCCGCGGTGACACGGAGCGGTCCCGGTTCGGCGAACACCTGACAGCTCGCCCCCGGTGCGGTGAGGTGCCGGTAGCGCGGTCCTCACACCCGGGCCCGCGCGATCCTCGCGGACTCCGGCACGGTCCCCCACCCCGCCGAGATCGCCTCCGCCCTCAGGGCCCGCGGCTACGCCGTACAGCCCGGAGACTGCTTCTCCACCATCGCGGAACATGAACATCCGGGGCGGCGCCCAGGCCTTCTGCTGGCTGAACAAGCACATGTTCCATAGGGCCCGGACCGCATCTGTCCGGGGCGGCGCCTGCGTCTGCACCGCTGACACGGGGGCGCCCGCGGGCTCAGGGCGTATGCCGACCGCCGATCAGCACACCCGTGGGCAGCAAGAAGTTGACCATTCTGACCGTGTCCTGACGCAGCTGACCACTGTCGGGCCTTACGCCGCACGGGAACGTCCGGCTTTGATGGGACGCATGTTGGACAGGAGCTACGTAGTGCCCTGTGCGAAACGGGGCAGTGTACTGGGCGAGGCCGAGGTCACAGCGCTCGCCGAACTGGTGCAGGGCGGGGCCCCGCTGTCGATGGGTACCTGGCGCGACCGCTTCGAGCGGTCCTTCGCCCAGCTGGTCGATACCCGGTACGCGATGACGACCACCAGCGGAACCGTCTCGTTGGAGCTGGCGATCCAACTCCTCGACCTGCAGCCCGGCGACGAGGTCATCGCCACTCCCCAGACCTATCAGGCCACCGTCATGCCACTGCTGGACCGCGAGGTGACGGTCCGTTTCTGTGACATCGACCCGATGACGCTCAATATCGACCCGGCCGCGGTCGAGGCGCTGATCACCCCGCGCACCAGGGCCCTGCTGCTGGTGCACTACGGCGGCTGCCCGGCCGAGATGGACGAGATCATGGCGGTCGCCCGCCGCCACGGCATCCTCGTCGTCGAGGACTGCGCGCACGCATTGGGCGCCGACTACCGCGGACGCAGGCCGGGTTCGCTGGCCGACATCGGCTGCTTCAGCTTTCAGAACGCCAAGAACATCACCACGCTCGGCGAGGGCGGCATGGTCACCTTCGACCGTGACGACTGGGCCCTGCGCCTGGAACGGCTGCGCGGAAACGACGTCGACGCGCAGATCGAGCCGGAGGAGTGGATCGACCCCGACGAGCCGCTGGTGCTGCCGTGGATGAAGTACTCCGCCGCGGTCTACAGCGACCGGGTCACCCGGATCCGGCGGGCCGGCACCAATGCCACGATGTCCGAGGCCGCGGCGGCCGTCGGCCTGGCGCAGCTCAGCAGGCTGGACACCCTTCAGGGGACCCGGAGCTCGATCGCGGCCCGGCTCGACGCGGTGCTGCGCCGCTATCCGTTCGTACGGCCCCAACAGGCACCCGCGCACAGTGGTCACGCCTATCACCTCTACACCTGCTTCGCGGACAGCCGCGGTCTACGCGACCAGCTGCTGCTGGCCCTGGACCGGCGGGGGGTGGAGATCCAGCTGCGCTACTTCCCGCTGCACCTGACCCCGGAGTGGCGGCACCGCGGCCACGGCCGCGGCGAGTGCCCGGTCGCCGAGAGCATGTGGTTCGACCAGCACCTCAACCTCCCCTGCCACCCCGGGCTGCGGACCTCGCAGGTGGAGTACCTCGTCGAGGCGCTGGACGAGTCGCTGGCCGAGGTCCAGGCCATGGCGGGCGGTACGGCCGCGCCCGAACCGGGTGCCGCGCTGACGGCCGGCTGACGTCCAGGGATGAACGTGAGTGGTAGCACGACCGCCGAGACAGCCTTACGGGTATCGGAGGCCGCGCCCGGGCTCGCTGCCGCGCGGCGGGGCCCGGCCGTGACCGTGCCGATCAGCGCACTGGACATGTCCTGCCCGCTGCGCAGCGGGGGCCAGGATCCGGAACACGTCAGGGCGCTGGCCATGCTGGACGCCTCGCTGCTGCCGCCTGTCCTGGTGCACCACCCGACGATGCGTGTGCTCGATGGGACGCACCGGGTGCAGGCTGAACTCCTGCGCGGCGGTACGCAGATCCGTGTGGAGTTCTTCGAGGGCACAGAGGAGGAGAGCTTCGTCCTGGCGGTGCGCTCGAACGTCGCACACGGACTGCCGCTGCCGCTGGCCGACCGCAAGGCGGCGGCCGCCCGGATACTGCGTGCCTACCCGCAGTGGTCGGACCGGTCGATCGGCTCGGTGTCGGGGCTGTCCCCGAAGACCGTGGGCGTCATCCGGCGCCGTTCAGCCGCGGAAGATCCTCAGCTGAACGGGATGGGCAGGCTGGGCCGGGACGGCCGTACGCACCCGACCAGCGTGGCCGAAGGGCGGCTGTACGCCAGCAAGTTGATCGGCGAGCGGCCGCACGCTTCGCTGCGGGAGATCGCCAGCTCTGCGGGAATATCGCTGGGCACCGCCCAAGACGTGCGCAAGCGGCTGGAGAACGGCCAGGATCCGGTGCCCGCGCCGCGTGGCGGGGCACACCGGGCGGCCGGCACCTCTCCCCGCACCCCGGTCGCCCCATGGCGCATCAAGGGCGGAGCAGCCGGCAGGGACGCCTCCGGCGGTGCCGGTGCCGGTACCGGGGACAGCCTCCCCAGGCCGGCGTCCCGGGGCACCGGCCCAGAGGTGCGGCGTCCGCCGTTGCCAGAGCGGCTGCGGTCCCTGAAGCAGGACCCCGCCCTGCGCTCTACCGACATGGGGCGCGTGCTGCTCCGGCTGCTCAGCTCCCACGAGATCCCGCTCGCCAATTGGCAGGCCCTCGTCGGCGGGGTCCCGCCGCACTGCGCCCGGGCGGTGGCCGACGTAGCGGGCGAATGCGCACGCATTTGGCAGGAGTTCGCGCGCGAGATGGCCGGGCGCGCCCCGGAACGCTGATCTCGAAGGCCGAACCGCCCCAACCCAGGGCGCCCCCCACCCCCGGTACCGCCGGGCGCCTTCGTACCCCCGGACAGCGGATGTTGGAGGTAATTTCCCCTTGTCGACTCATGAGACCGCCGGCCTGCTGAGCACGGTGACCGAAACCCTGGCCGAAATAGGCTTTGACGAAGCGGAGTTGGCGCAGGCCACTTCGGACTGGAAGCTCCGTGCCGAACTCGGGCTCAGCTCGGTGGAGACCACCGAGCTGCAGCTCGCGCTCAAGCAGCGGTTCGGCGTGACGGTCGACCTGTGGGACCAGGACGACTACACGCTGGGACAGCTGGCCGAGCTCGTCGCCGAGCAGCGGAGCCGGTCATGACGGCGCCGGTGCGCGGACGCGCCGCGCTGGACACGGAGGTGCTCGCCATCGCCGCCGATCGTGGCGCGGCGTACCGCGACGCCGGGTTATGGCGGCAGGAGCGGGTGAGCGATCTGGTGCTCGACCGGTGCCGTGCCCAGCCCGATCGCTGTGCCATCGTGGACGGCGACCGCCGGATGACGTACGAGGAACTGGCACAGGCGGTGCACGAAGCGGCCGACCGGCTGCGCGCCCGCGGCATCGCCCCCGGCGACCGGGTCTGCGTACAACTGCCCAACTGCCTTGAGTACGTCGTCCTGGTGCTGGCGCTGCTGCACGTCGGGGCGCCGCCGGTGCTGATCCTGCCGGCGTTCCGGGAGCACGAGCTGAACCACATCGTGGCGGTCACCCGGCCCGTCGCCCTCGCCGTGGACACCGGAACCCGCCGCTTCGACCAGCTCGGGCTGGCCCGCAGACTGCGAGACCGCCATCCCGGCCTGCGCCATCTGTTCGTACGGGGAGCGAGGCAGCTCGCCGAGGGCGAGACGGATCTGGTGCGGCTATGCCGCCCGGGGCCCGGCGGTACGGCGCCGGAGGCCGGCCGGGCCGACGCCGCCGCACCTGGTGCCACTCCTCAGGATGCCGCCGTCTTCCTCCTCTCCGGCGGCACCACCGGGCTGCCAAAGGCGATCCCGCGGGCCCACGAGGGGTACGGATACATGATCCGTACCGCTGTCGGCATCGCGGGGATCACCTCGGAGTCGGTCAATTTGGCGGTCATGCCCGCCGCCCATGGCTTCGTCATGAACTGCCCGGGGGTGCTCGGCACTCTGATCGCGGGCGGCCGGGTGGTGCTCGCAACCCCCAACAGCCCGCGCGCCGCCTTCGAGTTGATCGAGCGGGAGCGAGTGACCCACTGCACCCTCGTACCGACCCTGCTGCTCCAGTGGCTGGCCACCGCGCCGGAGTCCGGGGCCGATCTGAGCAGCCTGAAGGTGATCCAGGTCGGCGGCGCCCGGCTCAACGCGGACGCGGCCGCCCGTGTCCGCACGGAGCTGGGCGCCACAGTCCAGCAGTGCTACGGCATGAGCGAAGGACTGCTGTGCTTCACCCGCCTCGACGACCCTGACGAGGTCATCCACACCACCCAGGGCAGCGCAGCCAGTGCGATGGACGAGTTCCGGGTCGTCGACGCCAACGGCAAGCCCGTGGCCCAAGGGAAGGTGGGCGAACTGCTGACCCGCGGCCCCTATACCGTGGCCGGCTACTACCGCAATCCCGAGGCCACCGCCGCGGCGTTCACACCCGACGGGTTCTACCGCACCGGCGACCTGGTGCGCCTGGACCGCGGGGGCAACGTCGTCCTGGAGGGGCGGGTACGGGACTCCATCAACCGCGGCGGCGAGAAGATCTCCGCGGAGGAACTGGAGTCCATCGCCCAGCGCCACCCGCGGATCGTCCAGGCAGCCGGGGTCGCCATGGCGCACGAACTCTACGGCGAGGCGGTGTGCCTGTACGCCGTCCTCGACGGCGAGGGAACGGTCGGCCTGAGCGAGCTGCGCCGGTTCCTGGAACAGCAGGGCCTGGCCGCCTTCAAGTTCCCCGAGCGGCTGGAGCTCGTGGACGCGCTGCCGCTGACCGGCATCGGGAAGATCGACAAGAAGGCCCTCCGGGAGGACATCGCCGGCCGGCTCACGGCCGAGGCGCACTGAACCTCGGCGCGGCCCGCACACGCCGCACCTCCTCCCCCGAACACCGTCATGAGGTGAACGCATGTATCTCGGGCAAACGACTCCGCTGATCAAGCACGCCGCCGGTGCCGCATCGCCCCGCCACCAGCTCGTCTGCTTTCCGTACGCCGGCGGCGGCGCGTCCTTCTACCGCCCCTGGCGGGACGAACTCCCGCCGGACGTCGACCTGTTGGCGGTGCAGTATCCCGGCCGTGAGGAGCGCATCGACGATCCGCTGATCGACGACATGGACGAGCTCGCCGACCTTCTCGCCGCCGAGCTCGCCCCGTTGCTGGACCTGCCGTTCACGTTCTTCGGGCACAGCATGGGGGCCGCGGTCGGGTACGAGATCGCCCGCAGGTGGGAGCGGTCGGGCTACCCGACGCCGGACCGGTTGATCGTCTCCAGCCAGTTCGCCCCGCCCCGGATCCACGCTGGTGACCTCTTGCGGCGCGACGACGACGGGGTCCTCGACGAGCTCGTCCGGCTGGGCGGCATCCCCGGGAGCGCGTGCGAGAGCCCGGAGCTGGTGCGGCTGATCGTGTCGGTCGTGCGCAACGACTACCAGGTGCTGGAGTCCTGCCGGTTCGGCGACGACGCCCCAGCGCTGGACCTGCCCATCACCGCGTTCTGTGGAGCGGACGATCCGGCGGTGACACCGCAGGACGTACGCGAATGGGCCGACTTCACCCGTGTCTGCTTCACGAACCGGATCTTCGACGGCGGGCACTTCTACCCCCGTGAACGGCTCACCGAGATCGTGGCCGCGGTCACGGAGCTGCTCGCCCGGCCCGCCCGCTGATGCCCCGCCACCTGCCCTGCCCCTGAGCCCGCCCCCGCACCGTGAAGAAATGAGTAACGCACATGAGCGACAGCACCAAGCACTACGACCTCATCGTGATAGGAGGCGGGCCGATCGGCCTGTCCACGGCCTGGCAGGCCGCCCGGCGCGGCGGCCGCAAGGTACTCGTCCTGGAGCAGTACGGCTTCATGAACGAGCGGGGCGGGTCGAGCGGCGCCGAGCGGCACTGGCGTCTCCAGTACAACGAGCGGGACATCTTCGCGCTGACCCTTGAGGCCCTTCCGATGTGGCGGGAGCTGGAGTCGCTGACCGGCCGCAAACTGCTCCACGAGGTGGGCAGCCTGTGGTTCGGCGACACCGAGGTGGAGACCAACGAGGGCCAGATCTCCGGGACCGCACGTGCCATGGACGCGCTGGACGTGCCGTACGAGTGGCTGACAGCCCCGGAGATCGAGCGCCGCTACGGCTTCACCGGCCTCCCGGGCCACTACGAGGGCTTCCTCCAGCGGGACGGCGGCGCCATCGATGTACGCGGCACGATCGGCGCTGTCTTCCAGCTCTCCCAACAGCACGGGGCGGTGCTGCGTGGCAACGAGCGGGTACTGGCGGTGAACCCGGATCCCGATGGCGTCACGGTACGGACGAAGGAGCACACCTACCGCTCGGACAAGGTCGTGCTCACGAACGGCGCCCACGCCAACGACATACTGGGGGCGTGGGGCTCGGGACTGGGCGTGGGCCTGTACGAGCTGCCGCTGGTCACCCTCCGCCAGCGCCGGGCCGAGCCCGGCAGGCCGTTCTGGTTCGCCTTCCAAAAACCCACGGCCGAGGACACCAACCTCTTCTACGGTTTCCCGCCCAACCCGTGGTCGACCAGCGAAGACATCCGGCTCGGCCCGGTCTTCGAGGTCGACGCGCTGGACCACGCCGACGACGCGACGGGCATACCCGCGCCGCGGCCCGTGAAGCGGGTGACCGACTGGGCCACCGCGCACATGCCCTGGGCCGACCCGCAGCCGACCGAGCTGTCCACCTGCCTGGCGATGCTGCCCACGAACCCCGCCCGGCAGTTCTTCCTCGGTGACGCCGGCACGCTGGTGGACGGTGGCGAGAACGTCGTGGTGTCCGTGGCCGGCTGGGGCTTCAAGTTCACCCCGCTGTGGGGGAAGATCTGCGCCGATCTCGCCTTCGACGGAACCACCGCGTACGACATCAGCCGGCACGCTCTCACTCCCACCGGGCCGTCCGGGATCGTCAAATGACCCTGCGCGACGACGACCTCACCAGGAACCTGGCCGCCACCGACGTCGCCGTCGTCGGGATGGCGGGCCGCTTCCCCGGCGCCGAGGACATCGACGCCTACTGGCGCAATCTGCGGGACGGCGTCGAGTCCATCACGCGGCTGGCAGAGGAGGAACTGCTCGCCGAAGGCATCGAGCGCGCGGAGTTCGAGCGGCCGGAGTATGTACCAGCCGCCCCTCTCCTGGACGGTCCGGACCTCTTCGACGCGCGGTTCTTCGGCTTCAGCGCGCGGGAGGCAGCCCTCCTGGACCCGCAGCAGCGCCTGTTCCTGGAGTGCGCCTGGCACGCCCTGGAACACGCCGGCATCGACCCGGCGACGGTGCGCTCCGGCGGGGTCTTCGCGGGCGCGAACATGCCCGCGTACCTGATGTCGAACCTGCTGGGCGGCCGGCGGATCGTGCTGGACTCCACCGTCTTCGAACTGCAGATCCACAACGACAAGGACTACTTGGCTACCCGCACCGCCCATCAGCTCGGCTTCACCGGGCCCGCGCTGTCGGTGCAGACGGCCTGCTCCACCTCTCTGGTCGCCGTGCACGAGGCCGCGCAGTCGCTGCACACCGGGGCCTGCGATGTCGCCCTCGCGGGCGGCGTGTGTGTGAGGGTGCCGCACCGGGTGGGATACCGCTACGAGCGCGGTCTCATCTACTCGCCCGACGGGCACTGCCGCCCGTTCGACGCCGAGGCCCAGGGCACCGTCTTCGGCAGCGGCGTCGGCGTGGTCGTACTGAAGCGACTCACGGATGCGGTGGCCGACGGCGACCGGGTGCTGGCCGTGCTCAAGGGCTCCGCAGTCAACAACGACGGCTCCGACAAGGTCAGTTACACCTCGCCCAGCGTCACCGGGCAGGAGCGGGTGGTCCTTCAGGCGCTGCGCGCGGGCGGGGTGGACGCCCGGACCGTCACCGCCATCGAGGCGCACGGCACCGCCACCCCCATCGGCGACCCCATCGAGATCAACGCGCTGACCCGCGCCCACCGGCACTCCACCCAGGACACCGGCTACTGCGCCATCGGCTCAGTGAAGTCCAACATCGGGCACCTGGAGTCCGCGGCCGGCATCGCGAGCCTGATCAAGGCCGTACTGCAGCTGCAGCACCGCGAGTTGGCGCCCAGCCTGCACTTCCGTACGCCCAACCCGCGGATCGACTTCGGCGCGACACCGTTCCGGGTGAACACCGAACGGGTCGCCTGGGAGCCGGGCGACGTGCCGCGCCGGATCGGTGTCAGCTCCTTCGGTATCGGTGGCACCAACGCCCACGTGGTCCTCGAAGAGGCGTCGGCCGCGTGCACGGCTCCCGAGCCGGTGGCCACTGGGCCCGCCACGGACCGGCCACAGCTCCTCCTGCTCTCCGCCAGGACACCGCAGGCACTGGAGGCGGCGACGGACCGGCTGGCCAGGCGGTTCGCCGGGCCGGACGCCCCGGCGGTCGCCGACGCCGCGTACACCCTGCAGACCGGCAGGCGGCCGATGCGTCACCGCCGCGCGGTGCTCGTCCCGCCCGACCCGGCGCGGGCGGCGTCGCTGCTCGGTGGCGCGGACCCCGACCGCGCACGCCAGGGGAACGCCGGCACCGGTCGGCCGCGCACGGTGTTTCTGTTCCCCGGCCAGGGGACGCAGTTCCCCAAGATGGGCCACGGCCTGTACACGGCGGACCCGGGCTTCGCGGCCGACATCGACCGCTCGGCCCGGCTGCTGCACCCCGATCTCGGCTTCGACCTGCGCGAGGCGCTGTACGGCACGGCAACCGACGCCGAGCGGCTCACTTCGACGGAGGTGGCGCAGCCCGCGCTGTTCACCACCGAGTACGCGCTGGCACGGCTGCTGCTGCGCTGGGGTGTGGCGCCTGATGACATGGTGGGCCACAGCGTCGGCGAGTTCACCGCTGCGTGCGTGGCCGGGGTGCTGCCGCTGGAGGACGCGCTGCACCTGGTCGCGCTGCGCGGAAAGCTGATGCGCGAGCAGCCGCCGGGCGCGATGCTGTCGGTCGAGGCCGCCGAGGAGACGCTCGTACCGCTCCTGCCGCAAGCGGTGTCCGTCGCCGCGGTCAACGCGCCGGCCCTGTGCGTGGCCGCCGGGCCCGAGGAGGGCGTGGCCGCACTGGAGCGCGCACTGGCCGACGCGGGAGTGGCGGCACGGCGGCTGCATACCTCGCACGCCTTCCACTCAGCGATGATGGACCCGGTGGTCGGCCCGCTGACCGAGGCGGTTCGCGGCGCCGCCCTCGTTCCGGGCGAGCGGCCGTTCGTCTCCGGGGTGACCGGGGAGGCGATCACCCCCGGGCAGGCCACGGACCCGGCGTACTGGGGCAGCCACGCCCGCCAGCCGGTGCGCTTCGCCGACGCGGTCCGTACCGCGGCGTCCAGGGGCCGTACCGTGCTGGTCGAGGTTGGTCCCGGCACCGCGTTGTCCACCCTGTCCAGGGCGGCCCTGGCCGACCGGCGGGGGATCTCCACCGTCCGCACGATGCGCCGCCCCGGCGAGGCGGGCGACGACCTGGAGACGCTGCTGCTCGGTGTCGGGGACCTGTGGCTGGCGGGCGGCGAGATGCGGTGGCACGCGCTGCACGACGGGCCACGGCGCAGGGCCGCGCTGCCGGGCTACCCGTTCCAGCGCGAGCGCCACTGGATCGGGCCGGGCGGCGGGCGGAGCGCCGGGACGGCCGGCTCGCCCGCAGAAGCCGCCGATGTACGGCCCATGGCCCCGGAAGCGAAGGCAACGCCCTCGGCCGAGGAGCGCTCGACGCGACCCGCCGGGCTGCGGTCCGGCTACGCCGCCCCGCGCGACGCGGCCGAGAAGCGGATCGTGGCGCTGTGGGAGGCGATCCTCGGGTTCGAGGGCATAGGGATCCACGACGACTTCTTCGAGCTGGGCGGGCACTCCCTGCTCGGCACCCAGTTGGTGAACCGGCTACAGGACGAGCTGGGGGTGACGGTATCCCTGCGGAAGCTGTTGTCGCACCCGACGCCCGCGAAGCTCGGTGCGGTTGTCACGCTCGCCATGGCGGACCCGGCAGCCGGAGCGGCCGAGTCGCCATAGACGCCACCGCTATGACTCGTGAGGTCGGTGGTTCCCCCACGCCGCCGGTCTCACGGGTTCTGTGCTGCCTGCCGGACGCGGAAACGGCGCACGGCGTCGCGGTTCGCGCAGGCGTGGGAGCAGTAGCGCTGCCGACCGCCGCGTGTGAAGTCGCCGTACGCCCGGCCGCACTCGGCCAGGGCACAGCGGCCGAGGCGGTCCATGCCGCGGCTGGTCAGATGCAGTGCGGTGCCCACGCTGACCACCGCCCGCACCACACCGGCCAGGCCCAGGCCGTCGGCGCGGTAATGGATATGCCAGCCGCCGTCGGCATGGTCGGTCAGCCGGGGGTGCGCAGACGAGATCGTCAGCAGCTCGTTGAGCAGGGCGGCCCGCCGCTCGGAGGTACCGGCGTCGACCACCGCGAGCCAGCGCGGGATGAACTCCAGGATCTCCGCCAGGTCCTCCTCGCCCACCGGCCGGTCGATCGCCATGCCCGCCGCGACGCAGCGTTCGGCGAATTCCTCAGGGGTGCGCGGGGGCGCGGCCGCGAGTTCGACGATCAGCCGTACGGGATCTTCCCCGTAAGGGTTCTGTTGCATAAGAGTATTACAGCAGGCTTGTTCCGGAAGGCTCCAGCCCCGGAAGGAAGCACATCCATGCGCAAATGGCTGCCGTTAGTCGCCACCTGCTTGGGAACATTCATGCTCCTCGTCTACTCGACGATCGTGACGGTGGCGCTCCCCAGCATGGCCCACGACCTGCACGCGAGCTTCGGCTCCTTGCAGTGGATCGTCGACGTCTACACCCTCGCCCTCGCGGGACTGTTGCTCGGCATGGGATCACTCGGCGACAACCTCGGACGCAAACGCCTCTACCTGGTCGGCCTGGGGGTCTTCGCCGTCGCCACGCTCGCCTGCGGCCTGGCCGGCAATGTCACCGCACTGATCACCGCGCGAGCGGTGCAGGGCCTGGCCGGTGCCGCGATGTTCTCGACCCTTCTGCCCTTGATCGGACTTACCTACTCCGGACGTGACAAGGGTGTGGCCTTCGCGGTCTGGGGCGCGGTCGCCGGTGCCGCCGCCGGTATCGGCAACGTCGCGGGCGGGGTCCTGACGCAGTTCCTGTCCTGGCAGTGGATCTTCTTCGGCGGGGTGCCGGTCTGCGTGATCGCGGTGGCGCTGTCCGCCGCGGTGCTGATCGACGACACCAGCAAGTCGACCCGCGTCGACTACCTGGGCATCGTCACCTTCACCCTGGCGGCGATCGGCATCACCTTCGGCGTCATCCGCGGCGGCGAGGAGGGATGGGAAGCCACTTCCGCGGTGCTCGGCTTCGTCGTCGGGGTGGTGATGCTCATCGCGTTCGTCCTCGTCGAGCGGGCCGGCAGCAACCCGATGATCTCGCTGACCCTGTTCCGCAAGCGGGAGTTCAACGGAACGCTGGTCGCGGCCATGGGCTACTACCTCGCCGGATTCGGGGCACTGCCGGTCATGTCGATCTGGCTGCAGGACAGCGTGGGGCTCCCCTCGCTGTCCACGGCCCTGGTCATCACGGTGCAGCCGGTGGCGTTCTTCGCCACCTCCGCCGTGGTCGGCAGCGCACTGCACCGGCTCCCCTCGCACTGGACGCTCGGCGGTGGCACGGTGACCGTGGGCGTGGGCAATGTGCTCATGCTGACGGTCGACGCGGGCTCGTCCTGGACGGCGCTGGTTCCGGGACTGGTCATCACCGGTATCGGCGCCGGCATCGTCTCCCCCGTGCTGCCCGCCATCGCCATGTCCGCCGCGCCCCAGTCCCAGAGCGGGGTCGCCTCCGCCGCGGCCAACTGCGCGCGCCAGCTCGGCCTGACGCTGGGAATCGCCGTACTCGGCTCGGTATTCCACCAGTTCTCGTCCGGTAAGGGCGGCGGTGATCCGCACACGCAGTACGCCAGCGGGCTGTCCGCGGTGTTCGTGGTCGCGGCCGCCGTCGGGCTGGGCAGCGGCCTGCTGGCGCTCTGGCTGCTCAAGGCACGGCGTCCCGCGGTCCAGCCGGCCTAGGGCGTCCGACGCACCGAGGTGCCCGGCAGCTGGGGCAGGAGGCAGCGGCGCCAACTCACCTTGTTCGTAAGGCCATTGGGCAGCAGGCTTGAACACCTGGGTTTCGTTGACACCTCTCACGGGCTCGCTGACGATCTATACGGCCGTGCATTTGCGCGAATGACGCGAAGACAGCGCGGAACTGGCCGCGCAGGCCGCGAATGGCGAAGGGACTGTGAGCCCGATGGCGACACAACCGCCTCAGATCGATCTTTCTGTGACCGAGCCGCTGGATGCGGCAGTCGACGAGACCACAGCGCTCGCCCAGTACCCAGGGCTGCGCGAATTCCGGGCCGCCCTGGGCGGCACGCCGCTCGTCGAGGTGCCCGGTCCGCCCGGCGGGGCGAAGATCATGGCCAAGTACGAGCTCCGGAACCCGTCCGGCTCCGCCAAGGACCGCCCCGCGTACTCCATGCTCTGCCGGGCCATCAACGAACACACGGGCAAAGAAGGCCCGTTAAAAGTCGTGGACTGCTCGGGTGGCAACATGGCCCGCGCGCTGACGGGGCTCAACAAACTCACGGGAATTCCGGTACGGGCCGTGGTGCCGGATTCCGTACCGCAGAGCCTGCTGACCCACCTCTCCGAGGCGGGCACCGTCGTCGACCTGGTGCCGGCATCCGAGTTCCCGCTCTCCATCATGCGGCGCGCTTCACAGATAGCCGAGGAGGACCCGAGCTGGACGCTGCTGGCGCAGCACCGGAACATGGCGAATGTCGCCGCGCACCAGTTCTTCACGGGCCGGGAGATCGTGGGCCAGCTCGACGGTGCCCGCCCCAGTGCCGTGGTGGCGGCGGTGGGCAGCGGCGGCATGCTCGCCGGGGTGGCCCGGGCGCTGCGGAGCATCGCTCCCGACCTGTCCGTCATCGGCGTGACCCCCGCGGAGCTTCCGTACGGGACGACCGAACCCCCCAATGCCGAACCGAAGTTCGCCGGTGCCGGTGGGCTGACCTACGGGATGCGCCAGCCGTTCGTGGAGAAGCTCCTCCCGGAGTTCGAGAGCGCCCAGGTCTCGCACCCCGAAGCGCTCAGGGCGATGTACGACTTCTGGCACGAGACCGGCACCAGGATCGGCTCCTCGGCCGGCGCGAGCTGGCTGATCGCGTGCGAGAAAGCGAAGAATCTCGGGCCCGACGACATCGTGGTCACGGTCTTCGCAGACTCCGGCTCGAAGGAGGACTGGGAGAAAGTAGAAAGCATGGGGAACTGAGCCATGTTCCAGTCGAAACCTGCCCGGAAGCCGAGATCGGCGGCCGTGCCGTTCGGCAGCCGGCGCGCCGGAGACGGCCCGCTGTCCCGGATGCTCGAAGACATCGATACGACGCTGGCCCGCGACCCATCGATCGCCTCCCGGCCGGAAGCGGTATTCCACTCCACGCTGCCGGCCCTGTGGATCTACCGCGTCGCGCACCACCTGTACGGCCGGCGGCACCGGATCACTGCCCGCGTACTGACCAGCTGCGCACGGGTGCTGACCGGCGTCGAGATCCACCCGGGTGCGCGAATCGGCCGCCGGCTGTTCATCGACCACGGCACCGGCGTGGTGATCGGCGAGACCGCCGTGCTGGGGGACGACGTCACCATCTATCAGCAGGTCACACTGGGCGCCGTGGGGTGGTGGCGGGACAAGCTGCGGCCCAGCGGGGACCGGCGCCACCCGCAGATCGGCGACCGCGTCACGCTCGGCGTGAACGCCACGGTCCTCGGGCCGCTGGCCATCGGCGACGACGCCCTGATCGGTGCGCACGCCCTGGTGCTCGACGACGTGGCGCCGGGTTGCCGCATCATGGGCGAGCCCACCGTCGCCCGCCCCGGAAAGCGACGGACATCTCCCGGGCGGACAGCGCCTGAGCAACGTCCCGGCCCATAGGACCGGTTGGCCGATAACAGTCCACCTGGGGCAGGGAGCGGCCGGGGTGGGATTAGTGTGGATCTTCATCGGAGTCACCGGATGGAACGGTGACATCCATGGCCCCGATGAAGGATTGCCCGAATTCTATGACATCCCCTGGCCGCGCCCGCTGGGCCATCGGCTCACTCCTGGCCGGCGGCATCGTCGTCAACTTTTTCGACCGTACGGTTTTGTCGGTGGCCAGTACCCCGCTCGCCGAGGAATTCGGGTTGAGCCTTGGCGAACTCGGCGTCGTACTCGCGGCGTTCAGCTGGTCCTATTGCCTGGTCCAACTGCCCTCCGGCCTGTTGGTCGACCGTATCGGTGTGAAGTGGCTGAACCGTATCGCCGTTCCGTTATGGGCCATGGCGAGTCTGCTGACCGCCGTGGCTTCCGGTCTCGGACTCATCGTGCTGGCCCGGGTGCTGCTGGGCGTGGCCGAGGGCCCGTCGATGGTCGGCGCCTCGAAGGCGACCGCAGCGTGGTTCCCCACCGTTGAACGGTCCCGGGCCACCGCGCTGTTCGATGGCGCGACGAAGCTGGCCAACGTGCTGGCCTTTCCGACGCTGGCGTGGGTGATCAGCTCGTGGGGCTGGCGGGCCGGGTTCCTGTTCACCACCGCGCTGAGCCTGCTGTTCGCCGTGGTGTGGTGGAGGGGCTACCGCGACCCCGACGAGCACCCCCGGCTGCACGGCCCGGAGCGCGCATACATCCGCGGCGGGGGTGCGCGCGACGCGCCCCACGGCACGCCGGGCCCCTTGCGCGGTGTGCTGGGCTCCCGCCGGATCTGGGCGATGTCACTCGGCTTCGCCTGCTATGGCTACACCATCAATGTGGTGCTCACCTGGATGCCGGTGTTCTTCCAGCGGCAGTTCGGCGCGGCACTGGGCCAGGCCGGCCTGTACGCCATGGTGCCGTGGCTGGTGGCGACCGCGGCCGAACTCGTCGTCGGGGGATGGCTGGTCGACCGCATGGTGCGCGGCGGCCGGGACGCCGTCGCCGGCCGCCGGCCGGTGCTGCTGGGCGGGCTGGCTCTGGGCGCGACCATCGGCTGCGCAGGGTGGGCCACCTCGCCTCTCGGCGCGGTCTTGTGGATGTCACTCTCACTCGGCGGTCTCGCCGTGGCCGCGCCCGTGGCTTGGAGCCTGCCGGGGCTGCTGGCCCCGCCGGGCGCGGTCGGTGTGGTCGGCGGGCTGATGAATTTCGCCAATACCGCGGCCACCACCGGCGGGGTGGTGTTGACCGGCTGGTTGGCCGAAATCACCGGTTCGTTCGGCGCACCCTTTGTGTTCGCGGTCGTTGTGCTGGCCATCGGTGGCCTGCTCTACTGGCCGGCGCTACGGACGGACCGCGCTCCCGCTTCCCGTACCGCCGAAATCAGAAAAGCACTCGACTAGATACTGCGCGCCGATCTCGGCCAACTCGCCATCAAAAACCGTTTGAGATCTTGGCGTACCAACCGGTTGCGTGTCTCGTATCACTTCGGCAATGCGGTCCCGTCATGTGCACTGGGGTATCCGCCCTCTCGACAGGACAACATTGCTTTAAGGTCGAACCATTCAGATCGAGACGGGGGCGTCGTAAGCGGATGAACCACACCTCAGTATTAGCGATGTGCCTGGACCGGCTGTCCTGGTCCCCGGACCGGCTGGCTCGGGAGATCAACAGGGTCTGCGGGGCGGGCACCATCAGTGCCAAGGCACCGTACAACTGGCTCAAGGGGTCGTGTCCGCGTCGCGGTCTGCCTCGCGTCGTCTCCGAGATACTCGCCGAACGGCTGGGGGAGCCGGTGCCGGTCCACTCGCTGTGGCCCGGCAAATTCCCGCCCATGGCACCGGAGTCCGGCCAGGACCGATTACCGGGGACACCACCGGCACCCTGCCACCCCGGATACGCGGTCCCGGCAAGCCGGCCGCACCTGGCTCCGCCGATCACCGCGACGGGCGACCAGGACCTGATCACCACGGCCGTGGACTGGCTGCTCAACACCGACTCCCGGCCCGCCGCGCAGCTGCGCGGCGAGGAGGTCGACGCGACGGCGCTGGGCATGATCAGCGAACGCATCTCCCAGTTCCGCCGGCTCGACGACGACCGCGGCGGCAGGCTGCTGCTGGACTGGGCCGTCCACGACCTACGGTGGGCCAGGACGCTCATCGACACCTGCTCCTACGACCAGGAGACCGGCGTACGGCTGCACGGGCTCGTGGCCGAACTCGGCCAGATCGTCGGCTGGGTGGCCGCCGACCTTGGCGACGAACCCCACGGCAGGCTCTACTTACTCGACGCCCTGCGCTCCGCGCGCTCCGCGGGCGACCGCGCGCTGGCCGCGCACATCATCTCCTGCCTGAGCTACCAAGCCGCGTGGCACGGCCGGGGCGAGGAGGCACTGCGGCTGATCCAGATCGCCCGCAAGGGCACCGCCGACCAACCCCCAAGCCGTGGACAGGCACTGCTGGCCAGCCGCCAGGCCAGAGCCCACGCCAGTCTCGGAGACCCGGTGGGCTGCCGGCGGGCACTGGAGGAGACCGCCGACATCAGCGAGGCCATCGGTGACACGCAGTGGACGGCCGAGCCCCAAGGGCGGGAGCCATGGGCCTACTGGGTCACCCCCGCCGTGCTGGTGGGCGACGCCGGCCGAGCCTGGCTGGAGGTCGGCAGGCCCGGCCGCGCCGCCCTCGATCTGGCCCGTGGCCTGGAGCTCTTCGACGGCAGCCAGCCACGCAACCGCCTGCTGCACCAATCCTCGCTGGCCGAGGCTCGGCTCTCGCTGGGCGAGGTCGACGGCGCGGCCCAGGCCGCCGGGGCGGCACTGGATCTCGCCGGTCAGGTGGCCTCGGCGCGCGGCCGAGCCCGCCTGGCCGGTCTACGCCGGCAATTCCAGCACCAAGACGCCGCCGAGGCCCGCCAGATCGTGCAGCGAACCGACCACGTATTGGGCCGTACGCGAAACTGAGCCGTGGCCGAGCCTCCCAGAGGTCGCCCGGCAGCTGAGCGGGGCCGGGCGGCCGGAGGCTCCACGATGCCCCGCGACACGACTGCCGATGATCCGCCGATGATCCGTCGATGAACAAAGGTGCGGCGGACGATACTGGCTACAGCGCATCGAGAGCCTCCCGCCATATGGGCTGAAGCATGTCTCCTGGCGGCTAAAGGACTCTCTTTCGTGATTTCCGGGACTTTTTCTTAGGAGACCACTATGCACGTCAATTACGGGGTGCCGCTTGCCCCGTTGACGACCCTCGGCATCGGCGGACCGGCCAGGTCCCTGGCCGAACTCCACGACCCCGCCGACTTCACAGACTTCGTCGAGGAGATGCGCCACTGCCCCGCCCCTCCCGTATGCCTGGGAGAGGGCAGCAACGTCCTCGTCGGCGACCGGGGCTGCGCCCTCCCGGTCGTGCGGATAGCCACCCGGGGGGTACGGGTGCTGGGAGCGGCCGACGACAGCCGGGTACTGGTCGAGGTGCAGGCCGGACACCCGCTGTGGGACCTGGTGGAGACGGTGATAGCCGAAGGGCTGGCCGGGATGGAGATGCTGGCGGGCATTCCCGGCACCACCGGCGCGACGCCCGTGCAGAACGTCGGAGCGTACGGGCAGGAAGTGTCCGACACCCTGCGCAGCGTGGAGGTGTGGGACTGGCAGCTGAGCCGCCGGGTCACCCTGGACGCGGCCGAGTGTGCACTGGGCCACCGCACCAGCATGTTCAAGAAGTCCCGGCGCTGGACCGTACTGTCCCTCCTCTTCGCACTGCGCCGGGCCGAGTTGTGCGCCCCGCTGACCTACCGCAGCGTGGCCGAGGTGCTGGACGTACCGCTGGGACACAGTGTGCCCCTGGCCCAGGCCGCCCAGGCGGTCCTGGCGGTGCGCCGCAGGAAGGGCATGGTGCTGAACTCCTGTGAGAACGACCGCCGTTCCATCGGCAGTGTCTTCTTCAGCCCCGAGGTTGGCGGCCCGCTGGCCTCGAAGCTGCGCGACCTCGGCGCGCCGGTGACCCGCTTCCCCGACGGCACCACGCGTGTGAGCGCGAGCTGGCTCATCCGGCAGGCAGGCTTCGATCTGAACCACCCCCTCGCGCCCGGCGTCCGGATTTCCTCCTTGCACTACACCCTCGTCGCCGACGAGGGTGCCAGCGCGGCCAGCTTCCGCAAGGCCGTCGACATCGTGCTGCGGCAGGTGCTCGACCGCACCGGCGTCCGTCTCACGCCAGAGATCGACTTCATAGGGGACTGACCGCACCGGCCGCGGGCCCGGTGCTCGGGGCCGCGCAGTAGTGGCGGCCGATGGGGACGATCAGCGGAGTATCCGAGACCGGGTCGGGGACGACCCGGCAGTCCATGCCGAAGACCGTGTGCATCAGTTCCTCGGTCACGATCCGCGACGGCGGGCCCTCGGCGACGATCGTTCCGCTGTTCATCACCACGATGCGGTCGGCGTAGCGGCAGGCGAGATTGAGATCGTGCAGCACCGCGACGACGGTGGTGCCGTCCTTGCGATTGAGGTCGGTCAGCAGGTCCAGCACCTCGACCTGGTGCGGTACGTCGAGAAAGGTCGTCGGCTCGTCCAGCAGCAGCAGACCGGTGCACTGGGCGAGCGCCATCGCGATCCACACGCGCTGCCGCTGCCCGCCGGAGAGTTCGTCCACGGGGCACTCGGCGAGCTCCAGGGTGTCGGTGGCGAGCAGCGCTTGTGCCACCGCGTCGTCATCCTCGGCCCCCCACCGCCGCAGCCACCCCTGATGCGGGTAACGGCCCTGCCCCACCAGCTCGCTGACGCGGATCCCGGCCGGAGCGACCGGGGTCTGCGGCAGGATGCCGAGGACGCTGGCGACCTGCCGGGTCGACATCGAGTGGATGTCTCGGCCGTCCAGGCACACCGCGCCCGAGGCGGGGCGCAACAGCCGTGCCAGGGCACGCAGCAAGGTGGACTTGCCGCAGCCGTTCGGGCCCACGACCATCGTGAACTCGCCCGCGGGGACCTCGATCGACAGCCCGCTGACGACCTCCCGCCCGTCGTAGCCCAGCCGGACTTCCTCGGCGCGCAGCACATGCCGTTCACTCATCCGTCCCTGTCCTCCAGCTCTTCCTCCGGGGTGGTCATCCGCTACCTCCCGAGCGGTTGGTGGTGGTCACCATGAGAAGCAGATACGGGGCTCCCACGACACCTGTCACCACGCCCACCGGAAGTTCCGTGGAGTCGAACAGATGCTGTCCGATGAAGTCGGACGCGGACATCAGGACCGCGCCCACCAGCGCCGCCGCCGTAAGGGCAGGCCCGCGCCCGCGCAGCAGCCCGCGTGCGATCGGCGCACTGACCAGGGCCACGAACGGCACCGGGCCGGCCGCCGCGGTTGCCACCGCGGCCAGTGCCACCGCCACCGCCAGCAGCACGAGCCTGCGGTACTCCACCCGCACCCCGAGCCCGGCCGCGGTGTCGTCGCCGAACTGCAGCACCCGCAGCGAGCGTGCCGGCAACGCCGTCGCGGGCAGCAGCAGGACCAGGCACAGCGCGAGCGTGCCGGCGTGCGGCCAGCCGCAGCCGTCCAGGCTCCCCGTCAGCCACTCCAGGGCCCGCTGGGCGTCACTGATCTGTGTGGTGGTCATCAGGTACGAGATCAAGCTGGACAGTACCGCCGCGATCCCGATACCAACGAGGACGAGGCGATGGCCGCTCACCCCTCTCCGCCACGCGAGCAGGTAGATGAGGGCGGCTGTGACCAGCGCCCCCGCCAGCGCCCCGAACGAGACCGCCATCCCGTCCAGCCCGAGGAGCAGCACGCAGACGACGGCCGCGGCGCTCGCGCCCGAGGTGATGCCGATGACGTCCGGACTGGCCAGCGGGTTGCGAATCAGGCTCTGGAAGAGCGCGCCGGACAGGCCGAACGCCGCTCCGCTCAGCACGGCCGTCAGCACCCGCGGCAGCCGTACGTCAAGGACGAAGAACTCGCTCTCCCAGGAGGCCCTACCGAGGAGTGGCCTGGCGAGCGAACGCATCACCTCAAGCAGCGGTACGCCGAACTCACCCAGCACCAGCGCGGCGACGAACGCCCCGAGCACGGCGAGCACCAGGGCGGCGATCACAGCGTACGTACGTCTTTTGACGCGGCGGCGCGCCACGGCCACGGTACGACGTGCGGCTTCCCTGCACGCCATCTCCCGCTCCGCCGCTGCGGCGCGTCCGGTCACGGTGTCGCCGCTCATCACAACTCCGCGAGCTTGCGCCCGCGTACCAACAGAACGAACACCGGAGCGCCGATGACCGGAGTCATCAGCCCAACCTGTAGCTCGGAGGGACGTACCGCCAACCGCCCCACGATGTCGGCCACCAGCAGCAGGAAGGGCGCCAGCAGCATCGAATAGGGCAGTATCCAGCGGTAGTCCGGACCAGTGATCAGGCGTGCCAGGTGCGGCACGGTCAGGCCGATGAAGGCGATGGGCCCGCACATCGCGGTGGCGGCTCCGCAGAGCAGGACCACTGACAGCGCCGCCAGCATGCGGCCACGATTGACGTGTTGGCCCAGGGAACGCGCGGTGTCCTCACCCAGCGCGAGGGCGTTGAGCATCCGCCCAGAGGCGAGCGCCAACACCGCGCCGACAGCCAGGAAGGGCAACGCCTGTCTGATGACCGCACCGTCCCGGCCGGCCAGCGAGCCCACCCGCCAGAACCTGAACTGGTCGAAGGCGTCCGCGTCGATCAGCAGGATCGCGGTGATCAGCGAGGTCAGGGCGGCACTCACCGCGGCCCCGGAGAGCGCGAGCTTGATGGGCGTGGCGCCACCACGGCCCAGCGAACTCACCGCGTAGACAAGGCAGGCCGCCAGTGCGGCGCCGACGAGACCGAACCACACGTAACCGGTCAGGGCGGTGATACCGAAGATGTCGATGCCTGCGACGACGAAGAGGGCGGCACCGGCGTTCACCCCCAGAATGCCGGGATCTGCCAGCGGGTTGCGGGTCACCCCCTGCATCACCGCACCGGCCAGCCCCAGCGCCGCCCCCGCCAGCACTCCAAGGACGGTGCGTGGGAGCCGTAACTCCCATATGGCCAAGTGGTCCACGTTGTGCGGATCGAAATGGAACAGCGAGTCCACGACCCTGCTCAGCGGGACGGCCCGCGTGCCCACGGCCGTGCTGACGGCCGCCGCCACTACGAGGGCGAACAAAGCGGCACCTAAACCCGACAACAGCTTGGCGCGGCTGCTTCTCACCCCTGTTTTCCCCGTTCCCTCTGGCTGTTCACGACGTCACGACTTACGTGGCAGCTCCAACTTCTGTAAGGCTAACCTCAGCGATCTTTCGCGTCGACATTCGAAGCCTCGAACACCCCCGCGGACCTGAGGAGATACATGCCGCCCCGGCCCGGCCGACGACAGTTTCTGACCACTGGCGCCCTCGGGCTCTTCGCGCTCGGCGCGGCGGGCTGCTCATCCCCGGAGGCGGGCCGCGGACAAGCCGCCCCCGGCCAAGGAGACGCCTGGAGCTTTACCGACGACGCCGAACGCACAGTCCGGCTGGGCCGCCGCCCGCAGCGCATCGTGGCCTACGCCACCGCAGCCGCGGCCCTGTGGGACTACGGAATCCGCCCGGTCGGCGTATACGGCGCCTTACGGAAGCAGGGCGGCGGCAAGGACGTCACCGTGCTCGGCGAGGTGGACCTGAGCCGCGTGGCCACGGTCGGCACAACCTGGGGCCACATCAGTGTCGAGCGGCTGGGGAGGCTGCACCCGGACCTCGTCGTCGACCCCCTCCAGTACGGCGCGCCCCAGATCGACCCGAGCAGCCTGAAGCTCACCGAGAAGCTGGCCCCCGTGGTGTCCATAGAGGTGTACGGAGCCAAGGTCGACACCACCGTGCGACGCTACGCCGACCTCGCCGCCGCCTTCGGAGCCGGCTTCACCGCACAAGAGCTGCGACGCGGGAAGGCGGCGTACACCGCCGCCCGGGACAGAGTCCGCCGAGCCATCACCGGCAAACCCGGGCTACGGGTCCTATTCGCCTCCGCCGACCAGGACGGCATCAGGATCAGCAAGGCGGGATTCCCCTCCATCGCCGATTTCGAAAGCCTCGGCCTCAATGTCGTCAAACCCACCGGTGGCAGCACCATCTACGTGGAAAAGCTCTCCTGGGAACTCGTCGACCGCTATCCGGCCGATCTCATCCTCCTCGACGTGCGCTCCAGCAGCCTTCAACCGGCGGACCTGAGTAGCAACGGCCTGTGGCGAAGCCTCCCCGCAGTCCGCGCCGGCCAGCTCGGCCCCTGGAACCCCGAGCCCAACCTCAGCCACCACGGCATGGCCAAGGTCTACGACTCGCTCACCACGACACTCACCGGTGCCCGGCCGCACATCACCTGACGCCAGGCCCCAGCAAGGGCAAACGACATAAAAAGCCCCATCCAGTCACTTTCCCACAGGCCATGAGGGTCTGATCAAGTGAAGCCCAGGGGAGCCGAACCCCTGGTTCACGCTCGCGTTCCAGCCGCGAGCGCGGCCCCCTCTCGATTCGGCACTTCGGTGACGCCAGCAGCGAGCGTGACACGTTTTCCTGAATTCAGGATTCCTTGTATCGTCGGGGCATGCTGACGCTTGCTTCCGAGGTTGAGGTGCTGGCGCGGTTCGGCCGTGCACTCGCCGACCCGATCCGCTGCCGACTGCTCCTGGCGCTGCGCGAGGCCCCGGCCCACCCGTCCGACCTGGCCGAACAACTCGGCATCTCCCGCACGCGGCTGTCGAACCACCTGGCGTGCCTGCGCGACTGCGGCCTGGTCGTCGCCGTGCCGGTCGGGCGCCGCACCCGCTACGAACTCGCAGACCCCCGACTGGGGCACGCCCTGGACGACCTTCGCACCGCGGTGGTCGCCGTCGAGACCGACCGCGCCTGCGCCGAGGCCGAGACCAAGGACTGCTGCTGATGGCCGCCTCCATATCCCTCGGTCCGGCCCCTGCCCGCCGGGACGCCCTCACCCGGCGTATACGGCTGCTGGTGGCCGCCACCATCACCTACAACGTCATCGAGGCAGCCGTCGCCATCGCGGCGGGCACCGCCTCCTCCTCCACCGCCCTGGTCGGCTTCGGACTCGACTCCGTCATCGAGGTCTCCTCCGCCGCCGCCATCGCCTGGCAGTTCTCCGCGACCGACCACACCGTCCGCCAAGCCCGCGAGAAGACCGCCCTGCGGATCATCGCCTGCTCGTTCTTCGCGCTCGCCGCCTACGTCGCCATCGACGCAGCCCGCGCCCTCGCCGGGACCGGCGAGGCAGGTCACTCCTTGCCCGGCATCGTCCTCGCGGCCCTGTCCCTGGCCGTCATGCCCGTACTGTCCGCCGCACAGCGCCGCGCCGGAAGAGAGCTGGGCTCCGCCTCGGCAGTGGCCGACTCCAAGCAGACCCTGCTCTGCACCTACCTGTCGGCCGTACTCCTGGCCGGGCTCCTCGCCAACCTGCTGCTGGACTGGTCCTGGGCCGATCCCATCGCGGCCCTCGTGATCGCCGCCGTCGCCGTCAAGGAGGGCCGCGACGCCTGGCGCGGCGACGCATGCTGCACCATCCCGGCGGCGGCGAGCGACCTGGACAGCACAGCCGATCCGCGCGGCTGCCAACCCGGCTGCGACTGCCGCGGCTGACCCGAGGCCCCTACGCGCGGTAGCGGCAGGGGCAAGGGGACAGCCGTACCGGCCGCCAGCGGCGGAGAGACAGCGGATCGGACGAGCGGTACCTGGCTTCGAGCAGAAGTAAAGCCCCTGGTAGGACAGGTCTCACCACAAGATCATGTCCGTAGCCGGCCCGCGACGCCGGAGTGCCCCAGGCCACCGGCTACCGCTACCTGCACGAAGGCATCGACGTCCTCACCGACCAGGCTCCCGACCTGCACGAAGTCCCGGCCCGGTGTCACCGCGAGGGCATGTCGCACGTCATCCTGGACGGCACGCTGATCGAGTCCGACCGCCTCACGGGCGTCCGAGAAAACGGCAACGACCTGTGGTTCAGCCAGAAGCACAAAGCATTCGGCGGCAACATCCAGTTCCCGTCCGCGCCCGACGGCACCCCGCTGTGGGTCTCCGACGTCGAACCCGGCTCCACCCCTGACATCAACCGCCGCCCGCATCCACGCCCTGCCCGCTCAGTACAAGGCGGCGGCCGATGGCCTCCCGACCCTGGCCGACAAGGGCTCCATCGGCGCGGGCATCGGCATCCGCATCCCCGTCCGCCGCCCAAAGGGCAAGTCCGAACAGGCACTTCACGTCGACACCCTCATGTTCAACACCCTGCTGCGACACGTGAGAGCCCTCGGAGAACGCACCGCCGCCGAACTCAAGCAGCGATGGCGCACACTGCAGCACCCCACGCTCATTGGAAGTTTTGAATTTCCGCACTGCTCGCTCTTGGCGTCGCCAGACATGATCACTTCGGTTCCCCGCCTTCGGCGCGGCAACGATTAAGGGCAGGGTGCGTATCAGGGCACAAGGACGATGCGGGTGCCTGTGGGGGTGTTGGCTGTCCAGGCGCTCTCGACGTCGCGCAGGGGCATGGTGAGGGTGTCGATCGTCAGGCCGGCGGTGGGGAGTCGGTCGGCGAGGTCCCGGTGGGCGGCGCGCATGCCGGCAGGCGAAACGGAGCCCTGGCCGCTGCCGCGGAAGTCGACGTCGGCCTTGCGCAGGGTGGCGCCGGGGAGGGCGATGGTGGGGCCGGCCATGGCTCCGACGTGTACCCAGCGCAGACGGTGGGCTGCATCGGTGCGGGCGCTGGTGAGGGCGGCGAGGGCGACTTCGGTGGGGTGGCCCCAGAGATAGTCCACGACCACGTCGGCGTTGGCGGCGGCCTGGGCCAGACGCCTGGCGACGGTGTCGTCGTCGGTGTCGAGCGAGACCGCGTGGTCGGCGCCGAGGGCCGGGAGCTTGGCCAGGGCCTGGGCGTTGCGGCCGGCGGCGGTGATCGTTCCTGCGCCGAGCAGGCGCGCGAGCTGGATGGCCATCTGTCCGGCATTGCCGGTGGCGCCCAGGATCAACACGTGCTCACCGGGCTTCAGTTCGGCCCGGTGGGTCAGGGCGAGCCAGGCGGACACGGCCGGGTTCATCGCCGCGGCCACCATGATGTCGTCGACGCCGTCGGGCAGCGGCACCAGTTGGTCGGCCGGGATGGCGATGTACTCGGCCATGCTCCCGTTCGGCGCCTTCAGCCCGCCGAAGAAGACCCGGGTGTTCTCGGGCGTGCGGCCGACGCCGTCGAAACCGGGGACCAGAGGCAGGGTCTGGTCGCTGGTGTAGTGGGTTCCCGCAGCACCGGAGCGAACGCGCGGGTGGAGGCCCGCGGCGAGGACTCGGACGAGAACCTCGCCCTCGGCGGGCCGCGGGTCAGGGTACTGCTGGTAGCGGGGCGGCTGGCCGAAGGCGGTAACGACAGCGGCGCGCATGAGCACTCCCTATGAATGCTGGGTTTCACCGAATAATTGGTTAGTGTAACGTACTATCTGCGTCGCTTACTATATGTGCCGGTCATGGTCCGGTCGCGTCATGGAAGGAGTCCCCAGGTGGGCGAGGATCTGGTGGTCACGGATGCACTGGTGCAGCTGTCGTTCCTGGTGCAGTCCGTCTTCGAGCAGGCGTGCGCCGAGCACGACACGCCTCCGGCCCAGGCCCGCCTGCTGGGTGTGCTGGAGGGCCGCAGCCCTGGCATGGCCGAGCTGGCCGGACTGCTCGGGGTCGAGCGTGCGAGCGTGACCGGCCTGGTGGACCGGGCCGAGCGCCGCGGCCTGGCACGGCGGGTGGCGGTCCCGGGTGACCGGCGCGCTTCCCGCGTCGAGCTGACCGGTCAAGGCCGACAGGTCGAGGCAGCCTTCCGGACCACCGTCACCGACCGCCTCGGCGCCCTGGTCGCAGACCTTCCCCGGTCCGACCACGCGCACCTGACCCGCATGGCCGCCCGCATCCTCGCCGCGGGTGCGGCCCGCTGACCCCCTTCACCGCAAACAGCTCGTGACGATCCGGTCGGCGCACGTCCCCGGGTGTGAGTAGTTGAGGAATTAGGAAATCCCAGTGCGCTCGACCCACGAGGCGGAACTCCGGTTCGACGTTGTTGGGACACGTCCGGTCAGGTGGCGGGCGGTGGTGTGTCGTCAAGGAGCGCCAGGCGTGCGGTCACGTCGTCAGCCAGCCTGGTGAGCAGTCGGCTCAGGTCGCTGCGGTCCTGATCCGACCAGTCGGTGATGGCGTCAGTGAACCAGCCGACCATCGATGCCGAGTAGCGGTTCGCCGCCTCCGCCCCCTGGGCGGTCGGCTCGATGAGGCTGGCACGCCGGTCGTGCGGGTCGCCGACGCGGCGCACGAGGTTGCGCCGCTCCAGCGCCTGGACCTGCCGGGTGATGTGCGGACCGACGACCTGCATCCGCTCCGCGATCTCCCCGACACGAAGCGGACGGTCCGCCACATGGAGCGTCATCAGCACCCCTACCGCAGGGCGGTCCAGGGCGAGCCCGGCGGCCTCGGCCGCCCGCTCGGCCAGGCGGCCTCGGGTGACGGCGTTGCTCAACTGTGCCAGTCGCGGAAGGACCGCGAGCACAGCCACCCCCGGCCGGTCGGGGCCGGTCGGCGACTCTGTTTTCTTCATGCCTCCACACTTCCACTTGCATACCTAAGTTAGGTATCTGTACCGTCGGGGAGGCGCCGCATCCATGGGGCGCACTGCGTCTTCCATAAGGATACCTAAGGTACGCATCTTTGAGTGTGGCCGTTGGAAAGCCCTTCGAAAGGACCCCTTCATGAACCACTCCGCGAACCGCAAGGTCCTCATCTCCGGCGCGAGCATCGCCGGGCCGTCCCTGGCCTACTGGCTCCACCGCTACGGCTTCGACGTCACCATCGTGGAGAAGGCGTCCGCCATCCGCGGCGGCGGCTACGCCATCGACATCCGCGGCACGGCCCGCGACGTCGTCGACCGCATGGGACTGCTCCCGCGGCTACGCGAAGCGCACGTCGACACCCGCAAGCTCTCCTTCGTGGACGCCGAGGGAACCCTCATCGGCTCCGTCCGCCCCGAGGCCCTCACCGGAAGCGCGGAGGGCCTGGACCTCGAAGTGCGCCGCGGCGACCTGGCGGACGCCCTCTACGCACCGCTCCGCGACACGGTCGAATTCATGTTCAACGACTCCATCGACACGCTGGACGACGCCGGGGACCGCGTCGACGTCACCTTCGCCAGCGGTACCCGCCGCACCTTCGACCTCGTCATCGGAGCCGACGGGCTGCACTCCAACACCCGCGGGCTGGTCTTCGGCCCCGAAGAGGAGTTCCACCGCTACCTCGGCTTCACCTTCGCAGGCTTCACCCTCCCCAACGACTTCGGTCTCGCGCACGAGGGAGCGATATGGAACGTCCCCGGCAGGGCAGCCGTCCTCTACGCCCACGAACCCAGCGACCATCTGCACGGGTTCCTCACCTTCATGCAGGATGAGCCACCCATCGGCGCCTTCCGGAACCCCGAGGCACAGCACGACCTCGTCGCCTCCACGTTCCCCGAGGCCAGCTGGCACCTCCCGCGCCTGCTGACCGCCATGCGCGAGGCCGACGACCTGTTCTTCGACGTGGGAGTGTCATGAATCAGGTGGGCACCCGATCAGAAGGGACCCCAGATGGACACGAAGAGCAGTCACCTGATCGAGGACGCTGACGGCGTGTCGGTTGCGGTGTTGGGCAGCGGCGTTGACGGTGCT
>NZ_JARHTQ010000053.1 GCF_029223525.1 Streptantibioticus ferralitis
CACCGGGCTTGACCGGCGGACGGGGTATCAACATATCTGGCGTTGACTTTTGGCACGCTGTTGAGTTCTCAAGGAACGGAAGCTTCCTTCGAGACCGTTTCACCGGCCCCTCCGGGCTTTCCCTTCGATTTCTCCAGCTTATCAGATCTTTTCCGACCCGATTCCCGCTGGCGGGATTCCTGCTCTGCCTTTCCGGCCTCTCGGCCCGTCCGGCGTGTTCACTACTTTAGCGGATTTCCCTGGCGACTCATAATCGAGCCGACCGAATCGAATTCCGGCATGCCGAAATTGACCCTGAAGGGAGGCCGTGCAGTAGTGGTTTGCCGCTAGGCGGCAGAAGTGGCTGCCGTTGGACCTCGTTCGGCCCGCGGCAACTGTTTGACTCTACACCAGGGCCGTATGGCCTACAAGCCAGGCCAGTTGCTCCGCTCCGCGCTACGCTGCCTGCCATGACTTCGCATGCGCTCACCCAGCAGTGGTGGCCCGCCTGACGGCGGCCGCCCCTCAACGCATGCAACCAACGGCCGCCGCCTCGGCGGCCGTTCGCGTATCTGCTCCCGCTACCGGCCCCGCGGACGGCGGCCCCGTATTTAGGGAGACAGCGAGATGGCGCGTACCTTCAGCGGTGTCAAGCCGACCGGACACCTCACCTTGGGCAACTACCTCGGTGCCGTACGGCGGTGGGCCGAAGTGGACCAGCATCAGGCGGACGCGTTGTTCTGCGTCGTCGATCTGCACGCCCTGACCGTCGACCATGACCCCGGGCGGGTGCTGCGACTGAGCCGCCAGGCGGCCACGCTGCTGCTGGCGGCCGGGCTTGACCTGGCGAAGTGCACGGTGTTCGTACAGAGCCATGTGGTCGAGCACGCTCGCCTGTCCTATCTGATGGAGTGCACGGCCACCGACGGCGAGATGCGGCGCATGATCCAGTACAAGGAGAAGGCGGCCCGCGAGCGGGAACGTGGCGGGAGCGTACGGCTGTCGCTGCTCACATATCCGGCGCTGATGGCGGCGGACATCCTGGCGTACCAGGCGGACGAGGTACCGGTCGGTGACGATCAGACGCAGCACGTCGAGCTGGCCCGTGATCTGGCCGTCCGGTTCAACCAGCGGTACGGGCACACCTTCACCGTGCCGAAGGCGGTGCGTCCGCCGGTGGCCGCACGGGTGATGGATCTGCAGGACCCGACCTCGAAGATGGGGAAGTCACATGCGGCGACGGCCGGGATCGTCTATCTGCTGGACGAGCCGGACGTGGTGCGCAAGAAGGTGATGCGCGCCGTGACGGACAGCGGCAGCGAGGTGGGGTACGCGCCGGACACCCAGCCGGGGGTGGCGAACCTGCTGGACATCCTGGCGGCGTGCACGGGGACATCCCCGCAGGCGCTGGCCGATGGCTACGACTCGTACGGCGCTTTGAAGAAGGACACCGCGGAGGCGGTCGTCGAGTTGCTGCGGCCGTTGCGGGAGCGGCACGCCCGGCTGTGCGCCGATCCGGGCCATGTGGACCGCGTGTTGCGCGAGGGTGCCGAGCGGGCGCGGGCGCTGGCGCGCCCGACCGTTGACGCGGCGTACGCGGCGGTCGGGCTGATGCCGGCGCTGTGACAGGGGTCAGCCGTTCCCGGAGGCCAGTTCGCGGCTGCGGTCGCGGGCGGCCTCCAGGGCGGCGAGCAGCGCGGCCCTTACTCCGTGGTTCTCCAGCTCGCGGATGGCACTGATCGTGGTGCCCGCCGGAGAGGTGACCGCCTCGCGCAGCTTGACCGGGTGTTCGCCGCTGTCCCGGAGCATGACGGCGGCGCCGATGGCGGCCTGGACGATGAGGTCGTGTGCCTGGGCGCGCGGCAGACCGAGCAGGATGCCCGCGTCGGTCATCGCCTCGACCAGGTAGTAGAAGTAGGCGGGTCCCGAACCGGACAGCGCGGTCGCCGCGTCCTGTTGGGACTCGGGTACCCGCAGGGTCTTGCCGACCGGGTTGAAGATCTCCTCGGTACGGGCCAGGTGCGCTTCGGTGGCGTGGCTTCCGGCGGAGATGACGGACATGCCCTCGTCCACGAGGACGGGTGTGTTGGGCATGACCCGTACCACCGGGGTGCCGTCGGCGAGCCGCTGCTGGAGGAAGGCGGTGGTGATGCCCGCCGCGGCCGAGATCACCAGGCGGTCGGCCGGGACGTGCGGGGCGAGTTCCTCCAGCAGGGCGGCCATGTCCTGCGGCTTGACGGTGAGGATGAGGGTGTCGGCGGCCTTGGCCGCTTCGGCGTTGCTGACCGCCTCGACGCCGTAGCGGGTGCGTAGTTCCGCCGCGCGGTCCGAGCGGCGCGTGGTGACCAGGAGATCACCGGGGGCCCAACCGGCCCGGATCATTCCGGAGAGCAGCGCTTCGCCGATCTTTCCGGTGCCGAGTACGGCGACTTTCTGGGTCATCGCGGTTCACCTCGCGCGTTGCGTACGTGCCCTACTACTGCGGGCCATCCTCGCACCGCGCGCCGGGTCAGGGCGTCCGGCGGCGGAGCGTGGCCGAGCCCAAGCCCAGGACGAGCAGCGCGCTGCCCGCGATGATGGCGAGGTCGCGGGTCAGGTCGCCGGTGACCGACGTCTCCCGGGAGACCCGGGTCATGGCGTCGACCGCGTACGACATGGGCAGCACGTCCGAGGCGTAGGACAGTGCGGTCGGCATGGCGCCGCGCGGTACGAACAGGCCGCACAGCAGCAGCTGCGGGAAGATCACCGCGGGCATGAACTGGACGGCCTGGAACTCGCTGGCCGCGAAGGCGCTGACGAACAGCCCGAGCGCGGTGCCCAGCAGTGAGTCGAGGACGGCGACGAGCAGCAGCAGCCAGGTCGACCCGGCGAGGCTGAGGTGCAGCAGTCCTACGGCGAGGCCGGTGGCGAGCGCGGCCTGGGCGATGGCGAGCAGGCCGAAGGCGAGTGCGTAGCCGAGGATCAGATCGGCTTTGCGCAGCGGCATCGAGAGCAGCCGCTCAAGGGTTCCCGAGGTGCGCTCGCGCAGCGTGGCGATCGAGGTGACCAGGAACATCACGATCAGCGGGAAGATGCCGAGCAGTGCGGGTCCGATGTGGTCGAAGGTCTGCGGTGTGGCGTGGAACGCCCAGTAGAGCAGGGTGATCAGGGCGAGCGGAACGCCCAGCATCAGGGCGATGGTGCGCGGGTCGTGGCTGAGTTGGCGCAGGACGCGCCGGGCGGTGGCAAGGGTGCGCTGAGCGGTCATCGGGTCGCCTCCTGGCGGTGCGCGGCCTGGTCCACGAGGTGGAGGAAGGCGTCCTCGACGGTCTGGGTGCGGGTTCGGGCGCGTAGCGCCTCGGGGGTGTCGTCGGCGAGCAGCTGTCCGTCGCGTAGCAGCAGGAGCCGGTCGCAGCGTTCGGCCTCGTCCATGACGTGGCTGGAGACGAGCAGGGTGGTGCCGCGGTCGGCGGCCAGGCGGTGGAAGAGGTTCCACAGGTCGCGGCGGAGTACGGGGTCGAGACCGACGGTTGGCTCGTCCAGTACCAGCAGTTCCGGTGTGCCGAGCAGGGCCACGGCGAGGGAGGCGCGGGAGCGCTGGCCTCCGGAGAGGCGGCTGACCAGGTTGTCGGCGCGCGAGGTGAGGTCGACCTCGGCCAGCACGCGCTGCACGGTCGAGCGGCGGTCCGCGCGTGCGGTGCCCGGCTGCAGGACGCTGGCGAAGTAGTCAAGGTTCTGCCGGACGGTCAAGTCCACGTAGACCGAGGGCGCTTGGGTCACATAGCCGACGCGGGAGCGCAGTGCGGGATGCCCGGCGGGGCGCCCCAGCACGTCGAGGTCTCCGGTGACCTTGGCCTGGGCGCCGACCACGGCGCGCATCAGCGTGGACTTCCCGCAGCCGCTGGGCCCGAGCAGGCCGGTGACCTGGCCTCGGGGGACGGTGAAGTCGAGCCCCTTGAGGACGGTACGGGCGCCGCGGGCGACGGTGAGCCCGGCGGCGCGGACGGCCGGAACATCGGAATTCATCACGCGATGAATAGTGCGGGCCGGCGCGCCCCACGTCAAGGGGGTGGGCCTTGCCCCACCTCAGGTCGGGCGCTGAGGGCAGTGCCATCGGATCGGCGCTCGCCGAAACTGATGCCATGAGGGGACACGGGCGAGAACGGCGAAGGCTCCACGACCACGAGCGCCTGGACCGGCGGCTTCGCCGGAGCCGGCGGTGGCAGGCGCTCAACCTCGGGGTGCGGATCTTCCGTAGGTCACTGGACACCGTCATGCCGCTGGCGGTGGCCATCGCCGCCACCACGCTGACGTTCTGCATGGGACTGGTCTTCCTGGCGCCGCCCGCGCTGCGGCTGACCCAGTGCATGGCCAGGCGCGAACGGCGGGCGCTGGCCGAGGAGTTCGGCATCGAGGTGCCGGAGGCGTACAGGCCCGAGGTGACCGTGGAGACGCTGCCGGACGGGCGGTTCCGCTACGGCAGGCGCATCAAGCGCAGCATGCCGGGCCAGTGGGAGCTGGACTTCCACCGGTTCACCACCGATCCGGCGATCTGGCGCGACCTGCGCTGGCTGTCCAGCGCCCTGGTGCTCGGGGTGCTGGCCGCGCTACCGGCCGCGATGGTGGCATACGGGCTGATCGGGCAGTTCGTGCCGCTGATCGCCTGGTGGGTACACCACCTGGGCGGAGGCGACAGCGCCGCGTACACCTGGTTCCTCGCCGCGCCCAACGGTGAGCTGGCCTGGCCCGCGCACCTCCTGCTCGGCGCGATGCTCTTCAGCGGGACCAGCTTGGCCCCGGCCTTCACGCAGATCTACGGCCGTTGGTCGGCGAACCTGCTCACCCCTCCGCAGAACGCCCGGCTTCAGCAGCGGGTGCGGCGGCTCACCGAGACCCGGGCCGACGCCCTCGACACCCAGGCGGCCGAACTGCGCCGCATCGAACGGGACTTGCACGACGGCGTCCAGGCACGACTGGTGGCGATGGGCCTGAACCTGGGCGCGGTCGAGCAGTTGATGGAGCACGACCCGGAGGCCGCCAAGGCGCTGCTGGCACAGTCCCGGGAGGCCTCGGCGACCGCGCTGCGCGAACTGCGCGGCCTGGTACGCGGAATCCACCCGCCGGTGCTCGCCGAGCGCGGTCTGGCCGACGCGGTCAAGGCGCTCGCCCTCGACAGCCCGCTGACCGTCGAGGTGACCGAGGACCTGCCAGGCCGGGCCGAACCGCCGGTGGAGTCCGCGGTGTACTTCGCGGTGAGCGAGTTGCTGACCAACGTCGCCCGGCACGCGTCGGCCGACCGGGTGTGGATCGATGTGCACCACACCGGCGGAGCGCTACGGGTCCAGGTCACGGACGAAGGCCGTGGCGGAGCCGATGCCTCGAAGGGCAGTGGGCTGCGCGGTATCGAGCGCAGGCTCGCTACGTTTGACGGAGTGCTGGCCCTGAGCAGTCCACAGGGCGGACCGACCATGGTGACCCTGGAGCTGCCGTGCGTGTTGTCCTCGCCGAGGACCTCTACCTCCTACGGGAAGGCCTGATCCGGCTGCTCGAAGCCCATGGCTTCGAGATCGCGGCGGCCGTGGAGACCGGCCCCGAACTACAGCGGGCGCTGGTCGAACTGCGGCCTGATGTCGCGGTGGTGGACGTACGGCTGCCGCCGACGTTCACCGACGAGGGCCTGCAGGCGGCGCTGGCGGCCCGGCGGGCGGTCCCGGGCCTGCCGGTCCTCGTACTGTCGCAGCACGTGGAGCAGTTGTACGCGCGCGAGTTGCTGGCCGACGGCTCCGGCGGGGTGGGCTATCTGCTCAAGGACCGGGTCTTCAACGCCGGGCAGTTCACGGACGCGGTACGGCGGGTGGCCGCGGGCGGTACGGCGATGGACCCCGATGTCATCGCCAAGCTGCTGCGCAGCAACGCGCGTGACGAGCCGCTCGCCGCGCTCACGCCGCGGGAACGCGAGGTGCTGGAACTCATGGCGGAGGGCCGCTCCAACACCGCTGTCGCCGGGCGGCTGTTCATCAGTGAGGGCGCGGTCAGCAAACACACCACCAGCATCTTCGCCAAGCTGGGCCTGGCCGCCTCCGATGACGACAACCGCCGGGTGCTCGCCGTACTGGCGTACCTCAACCGGACGTGACGCGAGCGCCGTACGCCGTCAGCGGCGCTTGCGCTTCTTGACGTCGGCGGGCCGGGCCGCCGGGTTGCCGGTGCGCGCGGTGCGCCGCCGCTGGTGGGCCTCGCGCGCCTGCTCGTACTCGGCGCGCCGCAGCTTCTCCCCCGGCGCCTCGCGCAGGCAGCGCAGGAAGTACGCGACCAGCGAGCCGATGAAGCCGATCAGCAGCAGCCCGCGGTTGTCCCCCTTGGCCTCGGGGCGGCGGTTGAAGCCGTCCCAGGTCTGGCGGAAGGCCAGCGCGGTGCAGACGGCGAAGGCCGCGATGAAGAGGATCTTGACGAAGCCGCCGACATCGGCGGTGTCGAAGCCCTGGTAGGCGAACCGGACCAGGAACGCACCGGCGGCCGCGGCTGCCAGCGAGCCGATCGCCAGACCGACCCGCCGCCAGCGGTAACCGCCGTCGTGGTGGACCCACGTGGTGCCGAAGAACCGGATGGGCTCCGGCCGCGGGCCGTCCTCGTCGCCGCTGTGCTGCTGCTGTGCCTCGCTCACGTGGGCAATTGTCACCCGAGCTTGCTGATGTCCCGCACCGCGCCCTTGTCGGCGCTGGTCGCCATGGCCGCGTACGCCCTGAGCGCGGTGGAGACCTTGCGGTCGCGGTCCACCGGTCGGTACACACCGCCGAGCGCCTCGCGGCGCGCCGCCAGCTCCTGCTCGCTCACCTTGAGCTCGATGGACCGGCCCGGGATGTCGATGCGGATCAGGTCACCGTCCCTGACCAGCGCGATGGCGCCGCCGGCCGCCGCCTCCGGGGAGACATGGCCGATCGACAGGCCGGAGGTGCCGCCGGAGAAGCGGCCGTCGGTGATCAGCGCACAGGCCTTGCCCAGGCCGCGGCCCTTGAGGAACGCGGTGGGGTAGAGCATCTCCTGCATGCCGGGGCCGCCCTTGGGGCCCTCATAGCGGACGACCACCACGTCGCCCTCCTTGACCCGCTTGTTCAAGATCGCGTCGACCGCCTGCTCCTGGGACTCGACGACCACCGCCGGGCCCTCGAAGACCAGGATCGACTCGTCGACACCGGCGGTCTTCACGACACAGCCGTCCGGCGCGATGTTGCCGCGCAGCACCGCCAGGCCGCCGTCGGCGGAGTAGGCGTGCGCGATGTCCCGTACACAGCCGGACTCCGCGTCGGTGTCCAGCGACTCCCACCGCTCGGACTGGGAGAAGGCGGTGGCGGAGCGGACGCACCCCGGGGCCGCGTGGAACAGCTCCACGGCCTCGGGGGACGGGGAGCCGCCCCGGATGTCCCAGCTCTTCAGCCAGTCGGCGAGGGACGCCGAGTGCACCGCGTGCACGCTCTCGTCGAGCAGCCCGGCCCGGTGCAGTTCGCCGAGGATGGCCGGGATGCCGCCCGCCCGGTGCACGTCCTCCATGTGGTACGAGCCGTTGGGCGCGACCTTGCACAGGCACGGCACGCCGCGGGAGAGCTGGTCGATGTCGGCCATCGTGAAGTCCAGCTCGGCCTCCTGGGCGGCGGCGAGCAGGTGCAGGATCGTGTTGGTCGAGCCGCCCATGGCGATGTCCATGGCCATGGCGTTCTCGAACGCCGCGCGGTTGGCGGTGGAGCGCGGCAGGACGGTCTCGTCGTCCTGCTGGTAGTACCGCTTGGTGATCTCGACGACGGTGCGTCCCGCGTCCTGGTACAGCTTCTTGCGGGCGGTGTGGGTGGCGAGCACCGAGCCGTTGCCGGGCAGCGCCAGGCCCATCGCCTCGACCAGGCAGTTCATCGAGTTGGCGGTGAACATGCCGGAACAGGAACCGCAGGTCGGACAGGCGGCTTCCTCGACGCGGGCCAGGTCCTCGTCGGAGACCGACTCCGAGACCGCGTCCGACATCGCCGAGATCAGGTCGAGGCCGGTGCGGACCGTGCCGTCCACCAGCACCGCCTTGCCGGCCTCCATCGGGCCGCCGGAGACGAAGACGGTGGGGATGTTGAGCCGCAGGGCAGCCATCAGCATGCCCGGAGTGATCTTGTCGCAGTTGGAGATGCACACCAGCGCGTCGGCGCAGTGCGCCTCGACCATGTACTCGACGGAGTCGGCGATCAGATCACGCGACGGCAGCGAGTAGAGCATTCCGCCGTGCCCCATGGCGATGCCGTCGTCCACGGCGATCGAGTTGAACTCACGGGGGATACCGCCCGCGTCCTTGATGGCGTCGGAGACGATGCGGCCGACGGGAGCGAGGTGGGTGTGGCCGGGTACGAACTCGGTGAAGCTGTTGGCCACCGCGATGATCGGCTTGCCGAAGTCCTCGCGCGCTACGCCGGCCGCGCGCAGCAGCGCGCGTGCTCCCGCCATGTTGCGGCCGTGGGTGACCGTACGTGACCTCAGTTCGGGCACGGGACCTCACTCCTTGAGTTCGTGGGCGCCTTCCGAGAGTACGCTCCCGGTGTCGGGATGCGGACAAGGTGTCCGGGATGCGGACGGCCGTTTCGGCAGCCGGTTATTCGGCCGCGGTCAGATAGCGCTGGATCGTCGGGGCCACATACGCGACGACCTCCTCCTCCGTCGCCGAGGCCAGCGGCTCCACCTTGAGCACGTACCGCATCAGCACGACACCCATCATCTGCGCGGCGGCGAGCTCCGCGCGCAGCCGGGCGTCCGGCAGATCGAGCTCTCCCACCACCCTCAGCAGCAGCCTGCGCAGGACGAAGCCGCGCAGCACCGTCGCCGCCGTCTCGTTGGTGACCGCCGAGCGCACCACGGCGAGCAGCGGAGCGCGGGTGACCGGGTTCTGCCATACCGACAGGAAGTAGCGGGCGAGCCGCTCACCGACCCCCTCCGGGCCCGCGGCCAGCAGCTCGGGCACGCTCAGCGCGGGCGCGAAGGAGACCTCGATGGCCGCCTCGAAGATCTGCTCCTTGGCGCCGAAGTAGTGGTGGACCAGGGCCGGGTCGACCTCGGCGGCCCTGGCGATGGCGCGTATCGAGGTCCGGTCGTAGCCGCGCTCGGAGAACACCGCCCGGGCGGCGGCCAGGATCCGCTCCCGGGTGCCGGAGTCACCGGCCCGCGCGCCGGTGGGGCGGCCGCGGCGGCGTTTGGGAGACGGTGTCTCCTGCGGCGCCTGCGGCTCCTGTTGTTCCTGGGGGGTCATCGGGACCGGCCGACCCCCGCGGCGGAGGCCAGATGGAGCCGGGTGAAGGCCAGCGCCTCGGCCAGATCGGCTTCGCGTTCGGCGGCGGACATCGCGCGCCGGGTGTTGACCTCGACCACCACATGGCCGGAGAAACCGGTGGCGGCCAGCCGCTCCAGCAGGGCGGCACACGGCTGGTTGCCACGGCCCGGGACGAGATGCTCGTCCCGGGCCGAACCGTTGCCGTCGGCGAGGTGCACATGCGCCAGCCGGTCGCCCATCCTCTCGACCATGTCCAGCGCGTCGTTGCGCGCCGTCGCCGTGTGCGACAGATCGACCGTGAAGTGCCGGAAGTCCTCCCTGGTCGGGTCCCAGTCGGGGGCGTACGCGAGCATCTCCCGGTCGCGGTAGCGCCACGGGTACATGTTCTCCACCGCGAACCTGACATCGGTCTCGTCGGCCATCCGCCAGACGCCGCGGACGAAGTCCCGGGCATAGTTGCGCTGCCACCGGAAGGGCGGATGCACCACGACCGTGGAGGCGCCGAGCCGCTCCGCCGCGCTACGGGCCCGCTGCAGCTTGATCCACGGGTCGGTGGACCAGACCCGCTGGGTGATCAGCAGACACGGCGCGTGTACCGCCAGGATCGGCACGCCGTGGTAGTCCGAGAGGCGGCGCAGCGCCTCGATGTCCTGGCTGACCGGGTCCGTCCAGACCATGACCTCGACACCGTCGTATCCGAGCCGGGCGGCGATCTCGAAGGCGGTCGCCGTGGACTCGGGGTATACGGACGCGGTCGACAGGGCGACCTTGGCGTCCGGCACCGTCACGGCACGGCGCTTCGCCGTGCCTCCGCGCTGCGCGCGGTCCGGGTGCGTTGGGTCAGCCACGGGCAACAGCGTACGGGGGCGCTGCCGCTGGGCGAGCGTGATCCCCGTTACGGTGCGCTCTCGCTTGGCGCTTCTGGGTGGGGGTGTTCCCCTCCCTCCCCCCGTTGCCGTGGTCCGCATCTTGCCGTTGCGCGGGGTGGCCTCCGGCCCGGTTGCGGTTGCGGTTGCGGTTGCGGCAGGGGAATTGCCCTCCCTCCCACCCGTTGCCGTGGTCCGCGATCTTGCCGTTGCGCTCGGCCGACGTTGGGTCGGGGGCGCGCCGCGGTGTCTCCTCACCCCAGCTGTCACTTCACAGTTGCGGTGCGTCGCGGGGTCGTTGCGGGGACACCCCGGCACACCCCCTTCCGTGAGTTTCTGCGCTCGCGGGCCGGTGAGCGGAAAAACGAGGGCAAAAGGGCCCCGAACCCCTGGCGGGGCTAGCGGAGCGGCAGCGGCATGCGGTCCAGGCGCCGGAGGATCACGCCTTCCCTGAGCGCCCAGGGGCAGATCTCCAGCTCGTCCAGCTCGAACAGGTCCATCGCGCCCTCGGCGACCAGGGCGCCCGCCAGCAGCTGGCGGGCGCGCCCCTCGGAGACGCCCGGCAGCATGGCGCGCTCGTCGACCGGCATCGCCGCAAGTCGCGGCACCCACTCCTCCAAGGCGCGCCGGCTCAGGGTGCGCTGGGTGTAGAGGCCCTCGGCCGAGCGGGCCGCGCCCGCGATGCGGGCGAGCTGCTTGAAGGTCTTGGAGGTGCCGACCACATGGTCGGGCGTACCGAGCCGGGCGAACTCGGCGACGGTCCGCGCGATCTGAGCCCGTACGTGCTTGCGCAGCGCCCGTACGTCCTCCGGTGACGGCGGATCGCCGGGCAGCGCGGCCGTGAGCCGACCGGCGCCCAACGGCAGCGACACGGCCGCGTCGGGCTGCTCGTCGATCCCGTAGGCGATCTCCAGCGAGCCGCCGCCGATGTCCAGCACCAGCAGCCGTCCGGCCGACCAGCCGAACCAGCGGCGGGCGGCGAGGAAGGTCAGCCGGGCCTCGTCCTCGCCGGACAGTACGCCCAGGTCGATGCCGGTCTCCTCGGCGACACGGGCGAGTACCTGCTCGCCGTTGGCCGCCTCCCGTACCGCGGAGGTGGCGAACGGCAGGACCTCCTCCACGCCCTTGTCCTCGGCGACCTGCCGGGCGTCGAGGATCTGCGCGATCAGCCGTTCGACGCCCGCGTCGTCGATCGCCCCCTCGTCGTCGAGGAGCTCGGCCAGTTTCAGCTCCACCTTGTGGGAGTACGCGGGCAGTGGCCGCGCGCCCGGATGCGCGTCTACCACCAGCAGGTGAACGGTATTGGACCCCACATCGAGCACTCCCAGTCGCATAGCCAAGACGCTAGCGCGATCCGAACAACGCGGTGACCGCGGGCAGGACCTACTCTGGACCGCGTGGCAAAGGCGGCAAAGGTGAAGAAGTCGAAGAAGAAGCAGCAGCAGCGGAGCGCGGGCGACGAGGTCGGGCTGGACTTTCCGCGGGCCTGGGTGGAGTTCCCCGACCCCGCGGACGACGAGCAGGTCTTCCGGTGCGATCTGACCTGGCTCACCTCCCGCTGGACGTGTGTCTTCGGCCGCGGTTGCCAGGGCATCGAGGCGGGCCGGGCCAGCGACGGCTGCTGCACCCTGGGCGCGCACTTCTCCGACGAGGACGACGAGGCCCGGGTCGCCAAGCACGCGGCCCGGCTGACGCCCGGGACCTGGCAGTTGTACGAGACCGGCACCGGGCCCGACGGCTGGGCCGAGGTCAACGAGGACGGCGACCGGCAGACCCGGCGGGTGGATGGCGCGTGCGTCTTCCTGAACCGGCCGGGGTTCGCGGGCGGCGAGGGCTGTGCGCTGCACACGCTGGCGCTGCGCGAGGGCCGCGAGCCGCTGGAGACCAAGCCGGACGTGTGCTGGCAGCTGCCGATCCGCAGGACCTACGACTGGGTGGACCGGCCCGATGACAGCCGGGTGCTGGTGGTGTCGATCGGCGAGTACGACCGGCGCGGCTGGGGGCCGGGCGGCCACGATCTGCACTGGTGGTGCACCGGGGCGACATCGGCGCACGGCGCCGGCGATCCGGTGTACGTCTCGTACCGGCCGGAGCTGACCGAGCTGATGGGTGCCGCCGGGTACCGGAAGTTGGTGGAGCTGTGTGAGGCGCGGATGGCCTCGCAGCTGCCGTTGGTGGCGCCGCATCCGGCCGATCCGGCGCCCTGAGCGGGTGTGCCGGTTGTGCCGTTCGGCGGGGCTTGGCCGGTTGCGGTGGGTTCGGCACCGCCGGTCCGCGTCGTGGGGTTGCCGGCCGTCGCGGCGGGATGATCTGTCGGGGGCCGGCCCCCGGCGGCCCCCGGGCTCAGGACGCTGATGGTTTCGGGGTCTTGGGGCTCTTCGGGGTCGGCGTCGAACTGGCCGAGGGGGTCGGGGACGGCTGTCCCTGGCCCTCGATGGTGACCGCCGCGCCGGACGGTTCGAAGACGATGCGTCCCCGCCACGGCCCGGCCGGTTCGGCGTGATGGTCCACCACGACGGTGACCGTGACGCTCCCGCCCGGCCGCAACTCCCCCGAGGTGAGGCTGAGTTGCAGCCAGGGCGCACTGGTCGAGGCGGTCCAGTGCACCGGTGAGCCGCCGGTGTTGGTGAGCGTGAGCAGGGTGTCGGCCCCCGCCGGTTGGGCCTGGACAGTGATCCGGCCGGGTCCGGGGGATGTCGGTCCGGTGCCGCTGGGGGCGGAGGGGGACGGAGAGCCGGGTGTCCCGGGAGCGGCGGACGGGCGGCCTCCGGCGTCCGCGGACGAGCCGGTGTTGGGCAGGGCGCCGGGGCTTCCGGAGCCGCCCTTGTCCCCGCGCTGGGTGGCGAGGTTGCCCGTGCTGTCCGCCTTCTCGTACCGGTAGCCGTCGCCGCCGTCCGCCTCGGTGGCGGAGACGGTGGCGGTGTCCTGGCCCTCTCCGGTGTGCGGGGCGCTGTGGTACGCGGCCCACAGCGCCAGCGCCGGGGCCGCCACCACGGCCGCGACCACCGTGGTGGTCACCGTGCGGTGCCTGATCAGCGCGCGACGGGCGGCCCGGTCCTTGCCGTCCACCGGGAAGCCGCGCCGGTCGAAGTACGGTACGGGACGGTGTCCGCCGCCGCGCATGGCGCGCAGCGAGTGCTGCATGGCGCAGTGCGCGGCCTCACGCGGCGCCTCCAGCACGGCGAGGACGGCCGGGGTGGCGGTGCCCGGCCAAGGCCCGGCGGCGACCGCCTGCTCGGCGGTCAGACGGCAGGCCGGGCACTCGTCGACGTGCCGTACGAGTTCCCGGCGCAGCGCCGTGCCGAGCAGCACCTGGGTGTCCCCGGCGAGACGGGCGACGGCCGGGCAGCTGCCGAGTTCGACCACCGCGAGCGCGGTGCGGGTGCGCTCGATCTCGCAGGCGGCGCGGGACAGCAGGGCGCGGGCGATCTCCCGGTCCATGCCGGTGACGACGGCGATCTCGCGCTCGGAGAGCTGGTGGCGGACGGCGAGTTCGATGGCCTCGCGCTGTTCCGGAGTGGTTCCGGCGGCCTCCGGCCAGGCGAGGGCGGCCAGTTCGCGACGGCGCTCCTGGGCGGCCTGTGTCGAGGTCTCGGGCGAGCCGACGGCCGGGCGCCCCTCGGCGAGCCGGCGCAGGCAGGCCCAGCGGGCGATGGCGTACAGCCAGGGACGGCGCAGTTCGGGGTCGCGCAATCGGCCGCGGTAGCGTTCGGCGACGGCGAGGGTGTCGCCGAGCGCCGCGATGGCGGTGTCGCGCTCGCACAGCACCGACAGGCAGTAGGTGAACAGCCCGTCCAGGTACGGCTCGTACTGCGCGGGCGGCTCCTGGGACGCAGGGCTGGGCGCGCGGCGGTTGGCGCGCGGGACCGCCCGGTGCGCGCCGGTGATGGTGTGGTGCGATCGGGGGTGTTCAGGCCTGCTCATCACTGGGCGACGGTAGGGCGGCGATTAGCGCCCTCCCACCCCTCATCGCAAGGTTTAACCCTTTCGGGTGCACTTCACCGGTAAAAACGGACACCGTCATCGGCCGTCTGGGTGACACACGCATCGTGCCGCCCCGCGCACTCGCGCACGCCTCCGCGGACGGCTGACCGCTGTCAGCGCCCACCGCTACGGTGTCCGTTATGGCTGCCCGTACGCGTACCACCGCAAAGGACCGACCGTCCTACCGCTGCACCGAGTGCGGCTGGACCACCGTCAAGTGGCTCGGCCGGTGCGGGGAGTGCCAGACCTGGGGCACCGTCGAGGAGTACGGTGCCGCGCCCGCCGTGCGGACCACCGCGCCGGGCCGGGTCACCACACCGGCCAAGCCGATCGGGCAGGTCGACGGGCGGCAGGCGACCGCGCGCGGTACCGGTGTGCCCGAGCTGGACCGGGTGCTGGGCGGCGGTCTGGTGCCGGGCGCCGTGGTGCTGCTCGCGGGCGAGCCCGGGGTCGGCAAGTCGACGCTGCTGCTGGACGTGGCGGCGAAGGCGGCCAGCGGCCAGGCCAGGACGCTGTATGTGACGGGAGAGGAGTCCGCCGGGCAGGTCCGGCTGCGCGCGGACCGGATCGGGGCGATCAGCGACCATCTGTACCTGGCCGCCGAGACCGATCTGAGCGCGGTCCTGGGCCACTTGGACGACGTCAAGCCCGCGCTGCTGGTGCTGGACTCCGTGCAGACCGTGGCCTCCCCGGAGATCGACGGTGCGCCGGGCGGGATGGCGCAGGTCCGCGAGGTGGCGGGGGCGCTGATCCGGGCCTCCAAGGAGCGGGGCATGTCGACGATCCTGGTCGGGCATGTCACCAAGGACGGCGCGATCGCCGGTCCGCGGCTGCTGGAGCACCTGGTCGACGTGGTGCTGCACTTCGAGGGCGACCGGCACGCGCGGCTGCGGCTGATCCGCGGGGTGAAGAACCGGTACGGGGCGACTGACGAGGTCGGCTGCTTCGAGTTGCACGACGAGGGCATCACCGGCCTCGCCGACCCGTCCGGCCTGTTCCTGACCCGGCGTGACGAACCGGTGCCCGGGACCTGTCTGACCGTCACGCTGGAGGGCCGCCGCCCGCTGGTCGCCGAGGTGCAGGCGCTCACCGTGGCCTCGCAGATTCCCTCGCCTCGGCGGACCACCTCGGGCCTGGAGACCTCACGGGTGTCGATGATGCTGGCGGTGCTGGAGCAGCGCGGCCGCATCCACCAGATCGGCAAGTGCGACATCTACAGCGCGACGGTGGGCGGGGTGAAGCTCTCCGAGCCGTCCGCCGACCTGGCGGTGGCGCTCGCGCTGGCCAGTGCCGCCAGCGACACACCGCTGCCGAAGAACCTGGTGGCGATCGGCGAGGTGGGCCTGGCGGGCGAGGTCCGGCGGGTCACCGGCGTCCAGCGGCGGCTGGCCGAGGCGGCCCGGCTGGGCTTCACGCACGCCCTGGTACCGCAGGATCCGGGCAAGACCCCGCCCGGTATGCGGGTGACCGAGGTGGCGGACGTGGGGGACGCGCTGCGGGTGCTGCCGCGCGGCTCGGCGCGCCCGGCGCGGCGGGACGATTCGGGCTAGCACGGGCCCCGCCGGTGCGGGGGCGATGCCGGTGGCGGGCCGGCGGAGGCGCCTGCCCGATATCCGGTGCAGCCCCCGCGACCGCCGGAGCGACGCCGGTAGACTTTGCCCTGGTCTCGCCCGTCCGGGCATCCGTACGACCGGAGGAGTGCAGTGGCAGCCAACGACCGGGCAGCGTCTTCCGGCAGGTCCGGCAGCGGAAGTTACGGCGCCGAGCGCCTGATGCGCGCCTCGCTCAGCGCGGTCGCACCCGGCACGGAGCTGCGGGACGGTCTGGAGCGCGTCGTGCGCGGCAACACCGGCGGCCTGATCGTGCTGGGCATGGACAAGACCGTGGAATCGCTGTGTACCGGCGGCTTCGTGCTGGACGTGGAGTTCACCGCGACCCGGCTGCGGGAGCTGTGCAAGCTGGACGGCGCGGTGATCATGGACCGGGACATCTCCAAGATCCTTCGGGCGGGCGTCCAGTTGGTCCCCGACCCGACCATCCCCACCGAGGAGACCGGCACCCGGCACCGCACCGCGGACCGGGTCAGCAGGCAGGTGGGCTTCCCGGTGGTCTCGGTCAGCCAGTCGATGCGCCTGATCGCGCTGTACGTCGACGGTCAGCGCCGGGTGCTGGAGGATTCGGCGGCGATCCTGTCCCGCGCCAACCAGGCGCTGGCCACGCTGGAACGTTACAAGCTGCGCCTCGACGAGGTGGCGGGCACGCTGTCCGCGCTGGAGATCGAGGACCTGGTCACCGTCCGGGATGTGACGGCGGTGGCGCAGCGGCTGGAGATGGTGCGCCGGATCGCCACCGAAATCGCCGAATACGTGGTCGAGTTGGGCACCGACGGGCGGCTGCTGTCGCTCCAGCTGGACGAGTTGATCGCGGGCGTGGAGCCGGAGCGTGAGCTGGTGGTGCGGGACTACGTACCGGAGCCCACCGCGAAGCGGTCCCGTACCGTCGTCGACGCGCTGGCCGAGCTGGACTCGCTGCCGCAGAGCGAACTGATCGAACTGACCACGGTGGCCCGGGCGTTGGGCTACACCGGCTCGCCGGAGTCGCTGGACACGGCGGTCAGCCCGCGCGGCTACCGACTGCTGGCGAAGGTCCCCCGGCTGCCGAACACCGTGATAGAGCGGTTGGTCGAGCACTTCGGCGGGTTGCAGAAGCTGCTGGCGGCCAGTGTGGACGATCTGCAGACGGTGGACGGCGTCGGCGAGGCGCGGGCCCGCTCGGTCCGCGAGGGACTGTCCCGGCTGGCGGAGTCCTCGATCCTCGAACGGTACGTCTAGCCCTCCGCCCCCGAACGGCGGGTCCTGACGTCAGGACCCGCCGTTGAGGGCGAACGATGCCTGCGCCGAACCGACTCCGCCCGCTGTCACCTTGACCTGGTACGTACCGGAAGCCGCGGTCTGCGCACCGGACGGCGAGGCGCACTGCGGAACGCTCAGGGTGCGGTCCCACTGCACGTAGAAGGTGGCCGAGCCGCCCGCCGGAACCTGCAGCGGGTACGCCTCGTGGGTGGGCGGGCAGTCATCCGACGCCCACACATGGTGACCGGAGCCGTCGACGATGGTGACCACCGCGGCGGTGCTGCCGAAGTCCACCTTGCAGGCGCTGCCACCGGAGTTGACCGCCGTCAGCTCGAACTTCGGTTTGTCGGTCAGGTCGTAGGTGTCCTTCGCGCTGCGCAGCTTCAACTGCACCTGCGAGGAAGCGCAGCCGGGCAGCGAGGAGTTCGCCGGGAGGGGCGGCGGGTTGCCGCCGGACGTACCGCCGCTGCCCGAAGCACCGGCGGAGCCGGCGCCGCCGGAGGTGTCGGCACCGCCCGCGCCGCCGGACGAGCCGGTGCCGCCGGAGGTGTCGCGACCGCCCGGCCGTGCCGTGATGCCGGTCTGGCTGCTGGTCGGGCCGGGGGTGATGGAGGGAACCGGAGTGCGGCCGCCGGGTCCGTGCGCCGAGCTCTTGTGTCCAGCAGTGCCGTCACCACCTGAGGTCAGCGTCCAGACTATGAGCCCGACGAGGAGCACGAACAGGCCCAGCACAACTGCCCGCCGCCGCCAGTAGATGGAGGAGGGCAGGGGGCCCACCGGGTTGCGCAGATTGCCCACGCCCCAAACTCTATGGGAGATCCGCCACCGCTCTGTGCACCACCCGCCGCACGGACCTCAACTCTTTGCAGGTCTTCATATGTTTCGCTGCCGCCGCGGCGGTGTGGAAGGATCGAAAGCGTCATGACGACCGATACCGCCACCGCCGCCCGAACCGACGGCACCGCACTGCACCTGCCGGTCACCGCCTGGTTCGAGGGCAATGCCCGTGATCTGCCCTGGCGGCGCCCGGAGGCCGGTGCGTGGGGCGTCATGGTCAGCGAGTTCATGCTGCAGCAGACGCCGGTGTCGCGGGTTCTGCCGATGTACGAGCAGTGGTTGGCGCGTTGGCCGCGCCCGGCGGACCTGGCCGCGGAGCCGTCCGGCGAGGCGGTGCGGGCCTGGGGGCGGCTCGGCTATCCCCGGCGCGCGCTGCGGTTGCACGCCGCCGCGAGCGCCATCACCGAACGGCACGGCGGTGAAGTGCCCAGCGACCACGCCGAGTTGCTGGCGCTGCCGGGCGTCGGCGAGTACACCGCGGCCGCGGTCGCCTCGTTCGCCTACGGCCAACGGCACACGGTGCTGGACACCAACGTCCGCCGGGTGTTCGCCCGTGCGGTCAGTGGCGTGCAGTACCCGCCCAACGCCACGACGGCGGCTGAACGGCGGCTGGCGCGGCGGCTGCTGCCGGATGACGAGGCCACGGCGGCGCGTTGGGCGGCGGCCACCATGGAGCTCGGCGCCCTGGTCTGCGTGGCGCGCGGTCCCGAGTGCGGGCGCTGTCCGATCGCGGAGCGGTGCGCCTGGCGGTTGGCCGGGTTCCCGGAGCACGACGGTCCGCCGCGGCGCGGCCAGTCGTACGCCGGAACCGACCGCCAGGTACGCGGCAAACTCCTTGCCGTACTACGCGAATCCCATGAACCCGTGACACAAGCCACACTTGATGCGGTTTGGGACGAACCGGTGCAACGTGCACGCGCCTTGGACGGTTTGGTCGCCGACGGACTGGTGGAGCCCGTCGCGCAGGGTGTGTACCGGCTTCCCCTTGAGTGACCACGGCGTGACCGCCGAGTGACTGCGCGAGCAGATGGTTCCGGCTGTTACACAACCGACGGGTTCCTGTGAGGCCGCTGTGGGCTCACGGCCGGGGATTCCGCAACAGCCGGTCCCTAGCGTCCTTCCCTGTCGGCCCGACCAGCCGACCGGATGCGAACTGTGACAGCACGGAAACGGGACGTTTGGAGGCGGCCATGGGCGCGGACTCGGCGATCGACGGCAAGACGCTGGATTTCGAGGAGTACGTGCGAGCCCGGCAGGACTCGCTGCTCCGCAGCGCCCGCCGCCTGGTCCCGGACCCCGTCGACGCCCAGGACCTGGTCCAGACCGCCCTGTGCCGTACGTTTCCGCGCTGGGAGCGGATAGCGGACAAGGGCCTCGCCGACGCGTACATGCGCCGGGTCATGATCAACACCCGTACCGAGTGGTGGCGCGCCCGCAAGCTGGACGAGGTGCCCACCGACAACCTCCCCGACGCCAGCATCGACGACGGCACCGAGCAGCACGCCGACCGCGCCATGCTGCTCGGCGCTCTCGCGGTGCTCGCCCCCAAGCAGCGACAGGTCGTCGTGCTGCGGCACTGGGAGCAGATGAGCACCGAGGAGACCGCGCGGGCCCTGGGGATGTCCACCGGGACGGTCAAGAGCACCCTGCACCGCGCCCTGGCCCGGCTGCGCGAGGAGCTTGAGCGCACCACCTACGGCCGTGACGAGCACGCCGACAGCGCCGCCGACGCGGAGCCAGGGGAGGGCGCGTGCGCCGCATAGCCCCCTGGAGATACGCGTTTCTGACCGCCGCGCTCGCGCCTCTGGTGATCACCACCGGCTGCGCCGAGGGCGGCGGTATGCGTGTCGAGGGGACCGCGGGCACCGCTGTGACGACGTCCTCACCCTCCGCACATCCCTCACCGCCCGCAAAGGTGGATCCGGTCGCGTTGCTCAGCAACGACCCCAAGGTGGGCACCGACATCAAGCGGAACCTCAAGCCGTGCGCTGGCCACGAATACCCCATCGACACCAGTTACGGGAACGTGACCGGGAACTCTGCGCCCGATGTGGTGATAAACGTCCAGACTTGCGCGGATGGCGTGGGGCTAGGTAGTTACGTCTACCGTATGGATAACGGCGAATACACCGAGGTCTTCGGGGACGAGCAACCGCCCGTCTACATTGACATCGAGAAGGGCGACCTGCAGCTGACGCGGCAGGTCTACGGCCCCGACGACAAGGTGTGCTGTCCGTCCGGCGAGGACGTGATCACGTACCACTGGACGGGAGACCGGTTCGCCGAGACCGCCCGCACCCACAGCGACTACGGGAAAAAGGCCGCCGATGGCTGAGACGCATGTCCTGTTCGTCGAGGACGACGATGTGATCCGCGAAGCGACACAGCTCGCGCTGGAACGCGACGGCTTCAAGGTGACCGCTGTCCCGGACGGGATCGTCGGCCTGGAGGCCTTCCGCGCCCGCAAGCCGGACATCGCGCTGCTGGACGTGATGGTGCCCGGACTGGACGGGGTCAGCCTCTGCCGCCGGATCCGGGACGAGTCCACGGTGCCGGTGATCATGCTGTCGGCACGTGCCGACTCGATCGACGTCGTGCTGGGCCTGGAGGCCGGGGCGGACGACTACGTCACCAAGCCGTTCGACGCCGCGGTCCTGGTCGCCCGGATCCGCGCCGTGCTGCGGCGCTTCGGCCACGCCTCGGGCGGCGCCGGAACGCAGGCGGCAGCCGAGGGCGACGGCTCCCTGCGCTTCGGCGACCTGGAGATCGACACCGACGGCATGGAGGTACGGCGCGGCGGCGAGCCGGTCTCGCTCACCCCGACCGAGATGCGGCTGCTGCTGGAGTTCTCCGCCGCACCCGGGTCCGTGCTCTCCCGCGACCGGCTGCTCACCAGCGTCTGGGACTACGACTGGGGCGGCGACACCCGCGTCGTGGACGTCCATGTCCAGCGGCTGCGCACCAAGATCGGCCAGGATCGGATAGAGACGGTGCGCGGCTTCGGATACAAGCTCAAGGCCTGAGCGACCGTGCCTCGTCCTTTCACCCGTGCCACTCTCCGCCGAGCCGGCCTGCGCTGGCCCGGGCTTCGCTGGAAGCTGACGGTGGCGATAGCGGCCGTCTCCGCGCTGGTCGCACTGGCCATGGCCGTGGTGGTGCACAACGCGGCCCACCTCAGCATGCTCAACAGCGCCCGGGAGCTGCAGGACCAGCGGGTACAGGTCGCGGCGCGGATCTACGAGTCCAACCACCGGCTGGTGATCTCGGCCAAGATCAACGACCCCAATCTGCCCGCACCGCTGAAGGCCGCCGCGGCGAAGGGGCTGCGGGCCACCTACATCAAGAAGGTCAGCGGGGAGCCCATCGTCTGGGCCGAGATGCCGCTGCCCAACAACAAGGTCATCTCGCTCTACGACCGCTCCCCCGACCTCGCCCAGGTGCTCTCGGACCTCGACGGCGTACTGATCGCGGGCTCCGTCGCTGTCGTACTGGCTGGGGCGGCGCTGAGCGTGATCGTCGGCGGTCAGCTCTCCCGGCGGCTGCGCAAGGCGGCGGTGGCGGCGCGCGCGGTCGCGGGCGGCGAGCCGGACGTGCGGGTGCGGGACGCGGTGGGGCGCCGGGTGCGCGATGAGACCGACGAGCTCGCGCGGGCGGTGGATGAGATGGCCGACGCGCTGCAAAAGCGCTTGGAGGCGGAGCGGCGGGTCACCGCGGACATCGCGCATGAGCTGCGCACCCCGGTGACCGGCCTGGTCACCGCCGCCGAGCTGCTGCCGCCCGGCCGCCCCTCGGAGCTGGTACGGGACCGGGCACAGGCGCTGCGCACGCTGGTCGAGGACGTGCTGGAAGTCGCCAGGCTGGACGGCGCGGAGGAGCGCGCCGAGCTCCAGGAGGTGGCACTGCCGGAGTTCGTCCGCCGGCGGGTGCGCGGGCTCGCGCCGGAGGCGACGGTGGAGGTGGTGCGGGACGCCTGGGTGCAGACGGACCCGCGCCGTCTGGAGCGGATCCTCGGGAACCTGCTGGCCAACGCGGTCCGGCACGGCAAGGGACCGGTCGAGGTGGTCGTGGACGGCGCGGTGCTCCGGGTGCGGGACCATGGGCCGGGCTTCCCCGAGGTGCTGCTCCGGGAGGGCCCGAGCCGCTTCCGCACCGGCAGCAGCGATCGCGCGGGCCAGGGCCACGGGCTGGGCCTGACCATCGCCACGGGCCAGGCACGGGTGCTGGGCGCCACGCTCGCCTTCCGCAACGCGGACGACGACAACGGTGGCGCCATCGCCGAACTACGGCTGCCAGAAGCCCGCCGGGACGCCTCGGAGGAGCCGCTTTAGGCCAATCCGACGGCTGTCCCGGCCGGACTGCGGCAGCTCCGCCGCAGCTGGCGAGGATCCGTCGGCGGCTCCCGGGGTTACGGGGATAATCGTGTCCTTTGGTGAAATTTTGCTCAGCGGAACCACAACTTCCGGGCATTCCGCCTCGGTAGGCAAGGCGTATGTCCGTTGGGCCGGTTGCGCCCCCTAGTCGAGGAGTTCCATGTCCCTCAAGCGTCGGATCGCCCAGGTCACCCTGCTGGCCACCGCGAGCACCCTTCCCGTGATCGCCACGGCGGGCTCCGCCAGCGCCGTCGGGGCCGACATCGGTCCGCTGGTGGAGCATGCGGCCAAGACGGCCGTCCCGCTGGCCACCGGGACGTTGAACGGCCTGCAGGGCCACGGCCCGGCGCCGCTGCACAGCGCCCTCGGCCAGGGCGCCATGGCGACGCCCGGCGGTCGGTGACCGACGCGCAAAGGGCCGGCCCCGGAACCATGTGAACGGTTCCGGGGCCGACCCTTGTGTGTCTGCGGGGTCAGACGTCCTTGCTCAGGTTCGGACCCGCGCCACCGCTCCCCGCGGCCTCGACCGGCGGAGCGTCGGCCACCGTGACCTTCTCCTCGCCACGGAAGGTGAAGGTCTTCTGCTCGCCTTCGCCCTCCGTACCGACGACCACGATGTGGCCGGGGCGCAGCTCGTTGAAGAGGATCTTCTCCGAGAGCTGGTCCTCGATCTCGCGCTGGATGGTCCGGCGCAGCGGCCGGGCGCCCAGGATCGGGTCGTAGCCCTTCTTCGCGAGCAGCGACTTGGCTTCCTGGCTGAGCTCGATGCCCATGTCCCGGTCCTTGAGCCGCTCATCCACCTTGGCGATCATCAGGTCGACGATCTGGATGATGTCGTCCTCGCTGAGCTGGTGGAAGACCACGACGTCGTCGACACGGTTGAGGAACTCGGGCCGGAAGTGCTGCTTGAGCTCCTCGCTGACCTTCGCCTTCATCCGCTCGTACCCGGTCTTGACGTCGCCCGCGGCCGCGAAGCCGAGGTTGAAGCCCTTGGAGATATCCCGGGTGCCGAGGTTCGTGGTCATGATGATGACCGTGTTCTTGAAGTCGACGACCCGGCCCTGGGAGTCGGTCAGCCGACCGTCCTCCAGAATCTGCAACAGCGAGTTGAAGATATCCGGGTGGGCCTTTTCGACCTCGTCGAACAGCACCACGGAGAACGGCTTACGGCGCACCTTTTCGGTGAGCTGGCCGCCCTCTTCGTAGCCGACGTAACCGGGAGGCGAGCCGAAGAGGCGGGAAACGGTGTGCTTCTCGCTGAACTCCGACATGTCGAGCTGAATCAGCGCGTCCTCGTCGCCGAAGAGGAATTCGGCGAGCGTCTTGGACAGCTCGGTCTTACCGACCCCGGACGGGCCGGCGAAGATAAACGAGCCACCGGGCCGCTTGGGGTCCTTCAGACCCGCACGCGTCCGGCGAATGGCCTGGGAGAGCGCCTTGATGGCGTCCTTCTGACCGATGACGCGCTTGTGGAGCTCGTCCTCCATGCGCAGCAGGCGGGAGGACTCCTCCTCGGTGAGCTTGAAGACCGGGATGCCGGTGGCGGTGGCCAGGACCTCGGCGATCAGATCCTCGTCGACCTCGGCGACGACATCCATGTCGCCGGCCTTCCACTCCTTCTCCCGCTTGGTCTTCGCGGACAGCAGCTGCTTCTCCTTGTCGCGGAGCGAGGCTGCCTTCTCGAAGTCCTGGGAGTCGATGGCCGACTCCTTCTCCCGGCGCACGTCGGCGATCTTCTCGTCGAACTCGCGCAGGTCCGGCGGAGCGGTCATCCGGCGGATGCGCATCCGGGAACCGGCCTCGTCGATCAGGTCGATCGCCTTGTCCGGCAGGAAGCGGTCGGAGATGTAGCGGTCGGCCAGCGTGGCCGCCGCGACCAGGGCCGCGTCGGTGATCGAGACACGGTGGTGCGCCTCGTACCGGTCGCGCAGGCCCTTGAGGATCTCGATGGTGTGGGGCAGCGACGGCTCGGCGACCTGGATGGGCTGGAAGCGGCGCTCCAGGGCCGCGTCCTTCTCCAGGTGCTTGCGGTACTCGTCGAGCGTCGTGGCACCGATGGTCTGCAGCTCGCCCCGCGCCAGCATCGGCTTGAGGATGCTCGCGGCGTCGATCGCGCCCTCGGCGGCACCCGCGCCCACCAGGGTGTGGAGCTCGTCGATGAACAGGATGATGTCGCCGCGGGTGCGGATCTCCTTGAGCACCTTCTTCAGGCGCTCCTCGAAGTCACCGCGGTAGCGCGACCCGGCCACCAGCGCGCCGAGGTCGAGCGTGTAGAGCTGCTTGTCCTTGAGCGTTTCGGGAACCTCGCCCTTGACGATGGCCTGCGCCAGGCCCTCGACAACGGCGGTCTTGCCGACACCGGGCTCGCCGATGAGGACGGGGTTGTTCTTGGTACGGCGGGACAGCACCTGCATGACCCGCTCGATCTCCTTCTCGCGCCCGATGACCGGGTCGAGCTTGGTCTCGCGAGCGGCCTGCGTCAGGTTGCGGCCGAACTGGTCGAGGACCAGGGAGGTCGAGGGCGTGCCCTCGGCCGGGCCGCCGGCCGTGGCCGACTCCTTGCCGCCCTGGTAGCCGGAGAGCAGCTGGATGACCTGCTGCCGTACCCGGTTCAGGTCGGCGCCGAGCTTCACGAGGACCTGGGCGGCTACGCCCTCGCCCTCGCGGATCAGGCCGAGCAGGATGTGCTCCGTACCGATGTAGTTGTGGCCGAGCTGGAGGGCCTCACGGAGCGACAGCTCCAGGACCTTCTTGGCGCGCGGGGTGAAGGGGATGTGCCCGGACGGGGCCTGCTGGCCCTGGCCGATGATCTCCTCCACCTGCTGGCGGACCGCCTCGAGCGAAATCCCGAGGCTCTCCAGGGCCTTAGCGGCGACACCCTCACCCTCGTGGATCAGGCCCAGGAGGATGTGCTCGGTGCCGATGTAGTTGTGGTTGAGCATCCGGGCTTCTTCCTGAGCCAGGACGACAACCCGCCGCGCACGGTCGGTGAACCTCTCGAACATCGTTAATCGCTCCTCAGAGCGGTCAGGCAGATCGGGGCCGGTCCCCTCCCTGTCCTTCCGCATGCTAGTCCCGACGAGCGGGACAGCTCACTTCAACCGTCGACACCCGTGAGAAGCTTCGCTGCCCTCACAGCCGACAACAGCTCCAACCCGATGGTGCGAGACGATGTTCCCGCAGGCCAGGCGGATGAACACTTATTGCGTACGCCCGTGGCGAACGCCCGCCTGTTCTGCGGTCGCGCCATCCCTCCCCACTAGGTATTTCTTACCCGCTTGCAGTGACAATCCATGCGGCGCACATCCGTCATGTCTGCTACCAGCGAACAACCTTGCGCTGGCTCAGCGCTGAATGCGCTCCGATGAGTCATCACTCTTCGTATTGCCCGTACAGCGCTCCGTAACCCTTGTGCGGGATGGCAGTTGCTACGGGCATGGGACACGGCACGCGGGACTGGTACGAACGCGAGCTGGGATGGGCCACATCCGGCCGCGCACCGGTGGAACTGCTCACCGGGCTGCGCTTCGACGTCATCGACGTGCCCGCCGCCGCGGGGCTCGCGGTGCTGCGCAGGGTCGCCCGCACCGGCCCGGTCGCCCTGGCGGGCAAAAGGCTCCTGCTGCTGGTGGCGGCGGGCAGCGCGCAGGAGGTGCCGGGGCTGCTCGACTGGCTGGAATGGGGCGGCATCGAACTGGACCTGGCGGTACGGGGAACGGGCGGAAGCATCCCCGCACCCGCCGTCCCGGGGGAGGCCGCATACGGGCCGGGTACGGCCACGTGTACGGCGGCCGCTGATGACCGGCACCGCCCGGTGTGGCTACGGCCTCCCGAACCGGGGTGTGAGGTGGAGCCGACACTGCCGTCGCTGACTGTGTGCGCGGACGGCCACGTGGTCAACGGCACCGGCCCTGCGGGTCTGGTGCCGTTGGTGGGGGCGGTGGCCACCGAGTGCCACCGAACCCGGATCTTCTCAGCGCGGACGAATCAGCCGTGCGCCTTCTCGTACGCCTCGCGGATGGTGGCGGGGACCCGGCCGCGGTCGTTGACCTCGTAGCCGTTCTCCTTCGCCCAGGCGCGGATCTTGGCGGTGTCCTGGCTGCTGGCGGCAGCGGTGCGCACGGTCCGGCCGCGGCCACGGCTGCGGCCACCGGTCTTCCGGCCCGCGTCCACGTACTCGGCGAGCAGGCCACGCAGCTTGTCCGCGTTCTCCGTGGTGAGGTCGATCTCGTACGTCGCGCCGTCGAGGGCGAACGTCACGGTCTCGTCAGCCTCGCCACCGGTGATGTCGTCAACGAGAAGGACCTGGACCTTCTGTGCCACGGGCTTCCCTTTCATCGATATGGCTCCGGGGACTCCCCGGGATAAAGCAGTACGAGAAAAGGAAACCGCTTTTCTCCGAAAAACTCAAACCCTTGGACGGTGGCCGACCGCGCACCAGTACGGAGGTACCACGTTCCGCATGGCGCGATTCGGACATACCCGTACCCGGAGCAGGGTCATGCCGGTGGCAACATCTAGCGGAAAATACTGCTCAGGGTGCGGCGATCACAGATGCAAGAGCATCCGGCTGTTGCCCAGGGTGTTCGGCTTCACTCGTTCGAGACCGAGGAACTCCGCGACGCCCTCGTCATAGGAACGCAGCAGCTCGCTGTAGACATCGCCGTCCACCGGAGTCTCGCCGATCTCGACGAAGCCGTGCTTCGTGAAGAAGTCGACTTCGAAGGTGAGGCAGAAAATACGGCGCACTCCCAGCCAGCGCGCGGTCTGCAACAGCTTGCCGAGCACCTGGTGTCCCACGCCTTTGCCGTGCAGGTCCGGGCGTACCGCGAGAGTTCGCACCTCGGCGAGATCCTCCCACATCACGTGGAGCGCGCCGCAGCCCACGACCTCCGCGTCCGCGTCGCGTTCGGCCACCCAGAACTCCTGGATGTCCTCGTAAAGGGTCACGGTGGGCTTGTCGAGCAGGATGCGTTCATGTACATAGCCGTCGAGCAACTGCCGGATCGCGGCCACATCACTCGTCCTGGCCCGGCGGATGGTCACCTCATTTGCGATGAGAGGTGTCGAGGACGAAGACGGCGAAGAGGCTGAGGACATAGCCGGACGCTATCGCCCGGGCGCTTCCCGGGTACCGGCGGGTTCGCCGGGTGGCGCTTCCGGCTGGACGATCCGGGAGGCGTCCCGCAGGGCTTCGCGTTGTTCCGGCGACATCATGCTGAAGAACTGCACGAGAGCGGCGGCCGGGTTCTCGCTGGCGGCCCATCCTTCGTGCATCAGTGCGGCCGAGTACGCATCACGGGTGGAAACCGCCTCATAGCGATAGGCACGCCCTTCGTGTTCCCGGCGGAGCATGCCCTTCTGATGCAGGTTGTCCATTACCGTCATCACCGTCGTGTAGGCGATGGACCGTTCCTGCTGCAAGTCTTCCAGCACTTCGCGGACCGTGACCGGGCGGTTCCGGTGCCACACCCTGGTCATGACCGCGTCTTCGAGATCACCCAATCGACGTGCCACAGCAGAATAGTAGTGGCAAATGTCTCTGATGCGGCATTTTCAGGGCCGCTCAGAGCCCCGAAGTATTAACTTTGGGGCTCCGCGGAAGCGGTCGTGGAAGCGGCGCGGCCGGTCGCCTCGGCGCGCGCGAGTGCCGCGTCGACGGCGGCGTCCTCCTTGGCCTTGTTGGCGCCGCCCTGGTTCTTGATGATCGTCACCACGAGGAACGTGAAGGCCACCGCCATTACCACCGGCGGAACCAGCGCGGAGACGTAGTCCACGATTGCCTCACTCCTTCTGAAGGAAACCCTGTCAAGGCTCCCAGAGTAGGCCAGTGGGTTATCGCGCTCGGCTCCGAGGTGGGATAGGTCAGCCGATGGCGCGTCGTTCCTGCGGAGGTGCGGTGTCACGGCGGCGCGGCGGCCAGATTTCCGCCGGGGTGGGGACACGCCGCTCGGGCTCCGGGGATTGCGGTGGCTGCGGCGGTTCGGCGATCGGCCCGGAATCGGAGGCCGGGCGAGCGCTCCCGGAGGCAGGGACCGGAATCAGCACGTCCAGGACCCGTCCCCCCGGCCCGCCGCCCTCGCAGCGGCCGCCGGGCAGCGCCAGCAGCCCCTTGCGGTCGGCGGGCCGGGCGGGCCCCCATTCCGCGGGCCTCGGGCGCGGCGTACGGCGGTCAAGCCGGGCGCGTACGGCAAGCTCGGCGAGGTCTTCACAACGTCGGCGCATACCTTCCCTCCGGTACGACTCAGCGGGTCCGCACGGCAGTCGGCGCAACTCCCTCAGCGCGGCGAGGTCTTCGGGCGTCGGCAGATAGCCGCCGTCCAACGCCTCGCCGAGCAGCTCCAGATAGTCCGCCGCGGTACCGGGCAGGGCCTCCCGGTAGCGCGCCAGGTCGGCGCGGAGAAAGGACCGCAGACGGTCGCTCTCGCGGACCGCCTCGTCCAGCGCTTCGGCGAGCCGCAGATACTCATGGACGTCGCCCGGCTCACGCGCCGTACCTGTGGGCGCGTGAGCGGTGCTCGGCCTGACCGCCCGGCGGGCGGACTCGACCGGGGGCGCGGCCGAGCGGCTGCGTGGCATCTCGGCCGAGGCGCGCTCCGCAAGAGCCGCGCTGGGTGCGGTCAGAAGGGCCTCGGCGAGGGCGCGCCGGAGCACCCGCAGCTCGTCCGCGCTGAACGCCATGCCGCCTCGGGACCCGTGTGGCGTGGGCATGGCCTGACTTTACGTACTTAACGGACAAATGCGCAGCATTTGTCCGTGACGGCGCGGCGGACTGCCCTTCGGGCGGATTCGCGGGTGGGTACCGGTGGGTTCGACACCGCCGGACTCCACCGTTGTGGTTGCTCACCGTTGCGGCGGATCTTTATTGGGGGCAAGCCCCCAAACCCCCCGTGGTTCGGCGGTTCGGGGGCTTGCGGCAAGCCCCCGTACCAGCGAGCCGCCACGAAGCCCGGCCGTGCCGAACCGCGCCGTACCCCGAAAGCCCGCCCGAAGGGCTACATCACCGACACGTTGCGTTCGTAGACCAGGCGCAGACCGATCAGGGTCAGCCAGGGCTCGTGGGCGTCGATGATGGAGGCCTCGCCCAGCACCAGGGGGGCGAGGCCGCCCGTGGCGATGACCGTCACGTCGTCCGGGTCGTCGGCCAGTTCGCGGGCCATCCGCTCGCCGATGCCGTCCACCTGGCCGGCGAAGCCGTACAGGATGCCGGACTGCATCGCCTCGACCGTGTTCTTGCCGACGACGCTGCGCGGCCGGGCCAGCTCGATCTTGCGCAGTTGCGCACCGCGCACCCCGAGCGCGTCCACCGAGATCTCGATGCCGGGTGCGATCGCGCCGCCCAGGTACTCACCGCGCGCGGAGACCGCGTCGAAGGTGGTGGCGGTGCCGAAGTCGACCACGATGCACGGGCCGCCGTAGAGATGGACCGCGGCCAGCGCGTTGATGATGCGGTCGGCGCCGACCTCCTTGGGGTTGTCCGCCAGCACCGGCACCCCGGTCTTCACGCCCGGTTCCACCAGCACCGAGGGCACGTCCCCGTAGTAACGCCGGGTCACCTCGCGCAGCTCGTGCAGCACCGAGGGGACGGTCGAGCAGATCGAGATGCCGTCGATCCCGTCGCCCAGGTCGTCGCCGAGCAGCGGGTGCATGCCCATCAGCCCCTGCAGCAGTACCGCCAACTCGTCGGCGGTGCGCCGCGCGTCGGTGGAGATCCGCCAGTGCTCGACGATCTCCTCGCCGTCGAACAGGCCGAGGACGGTATGGGTGTTGCCGACGTCGATGGTGAGCAGCATCAGCTCTGCTCCGCCCTGAAGTCCAGGCCGATGTCGAGGATCGGCGAGGAGTGGGTGAGCGCGCCGACCGCGAGGTAGTCCACGCCGGTCTCGGCGTACGCGCGGGCGTTCTCCAGCGTCAGACGGCCGGAGGACTCCAGGAGGGCGCGGCCCGCGACGATCGCGACCGCCTCCTCGGTCTCCACGGGAGTGAAGTTGTCCAACAGGATCAAGTCGGCCCCGGCGTCCAGGACTTCACGCAGCTGGTGGAGGGTGTCGACCTCGACCTCGATGGCCAGCTCGGGGAACTCCGCGCGCACCGCCCGGAACGCCTCGGCGACGCCTCCGGCCGCGACCACGTGGTTGTCCTTGACCAGCGCCGCGTCGGAGAGCGACATCCGGTGGTTGACGCCGCCGCCGCAGCGCACCGCGTACTTCTCCAACGCCCGCAGCCCGGGAGTGGTCTTGCGGGTGTCGCGGACCTTCGCCTTGGTGCCTTCCAGCGCGTCGGCCCAGGCGCGGGTGGCGGTGGCGATGCCGGACAGCCGGCACAGCAGGTTGAGCGCGCTGCGCTCGCCGGTGAGCAGATCACGGGTGCGGGTGCGTACGGTCAGCAGCACCTGGCCCGCCTCGACCCGGTCGCCGTCCTCGACGTGCCGCTCGACCTCGAACTCGTCGGTGCAGACCACGGAAAGGACCGCCTCGGCGATCCGCAGACCCGCCACCGTACCCGCCTCGCGGGCGGTGAAGTCGGCCACCGACATGGCGTCTTCGGGCACCGTCGCCACCGTCGTCACGTCCACGCCGTTGTCGAGGTCCTCCTCGATGGCCATGTGCGCGATGTCCTCGACCTGCACCGGGTCGAGTCCGGCGGCGGCGAGCAGCTCGGCAAGGTCGGGGTCGAGACCGCACTCCAGCGGATCGATGTCGTACACCTCGGATTCGCCGCAGCCGCAGGCGTCACCGCAGCCTCCCCCCGAGTCGGCCGGTACTTGGCCCGGGCGGCCGATCTGGAGGAGGGGAAGGTCGGGCGTGCTCATGAGCGGGGCTCCCTGTTGCTGCGGTGGACGGGCGGGAAGTCTGCGGTCGCGGTGGGCGAAACGGACAGGGTCCGCTCGGGGGTCAGGCGAACGACCAGGTGGCGGCGCCAGTTGAGGTCGTCGCGGTCAGGGCGGTCCTCGCGCCAGTGGCAGCCGCGGGTCTCCTCACGGCGGCGGGCCGCGGCGACCAGCACGCGGGCGACCAGGTTGAGGTTGGTGGCCTCCCAGGTCTCCACGCAGGGCTCGGCGGTCTTGTGGTCGCGCTCCAGGTCCTCGACCGCCTGGGTGTGGATGCGCTCCAGCTCGGCGGCGGCTCGCGCCAGGCTCTCGGCGCTGCGCAGGACGCCCGCGCCCCGCGTCATCACGCGTTGGATCTCGTAGCGCGCGGAGTGCTCGAGCAGCGGATCACCGGAGGGGCCGGGCACGACCGGCGCACCGGCCGCCGGAGGGTTGGCCAGGATGTCGTCGGCGATGCGCTCGGCGAACACCAGGCCTTCCAGCAGCGAGTTGGAGGCCAGCCGGTTGGCTCCGTGCACACCGGTGCAGGCGACCTCTCCGCACGCGTACAGGCCGGGCACGGTGGTACGGCCGTGCAGATCGGTCCGTACGCCACCGGAGGCGTAGTGCGCGGCGGGCGCGACCGGGATCGGCTCGGTCACCGGGTCGATGCCGTTGGCGCGGCAGGCGGCGAGGATCGTCGGGAAGCGGCGGGCCCACATCTCGGCGCCGAAGTGCCGGGCGTCGAGGTACATGTGCTCGGCGCCGGTCTGCTGCATACGGCGCATGATGCCCTTGGCGACGATGTCGCGGGGGGCCAACTCGGCCAGCTCGTGCTGGCCCTGCATGAACCGCACGCCGTCGGCGTCGACGAGATGGGCGCCCTCTCCCCGTACCGCCTCGGAGACCAGCGGCTGCTGGCCCTCGGCCTCCGGGCCGAGCCACAGCACGGTCGGGTGGAACTGGACGAACTCCAGGTCGGAGACCTCGGCCCCGGCCCGCAGGGCCAGCGCGACACCGTCACCGGTGGAGACGGCGGGGTTGGTGGTGGCCGAGAAGACCTGGCCCATGCCGCCGGTGGCCAGTACGACGGCGGGCGCGTGCACGGCGCCCACGCCGTCGCGCTGCCCCTCGCCCATCACATGCAGCGTGACACCGGCGGTACGGCCCCGCGTGTCGGTGAGCAGATCCAGCACGAGCGCGTTCTCGATCGTCTCGATCCTCCCCTGGCCTTCGGCATGGGGGACCCCGCGGCCTTCGGCATGGGGAACCCCGGGGCCTTCGGCATGGGGAACCCCGGGGCCTTCGGCATGGGGGACCCCGGGGCCCTCGGCATGGGGAACCCCGGGGCCCTCGGCATGGGGAACCCCGGGGCCCTCGGCATGGGGAACCCCGGTGCCCTCGGCATGGGGGACCCCGACGCGCACCGCCTCGACCAGCGCGCGGGAGACCTCGGCCCCGGTCGCGTCGCCGCCCGCGTGCGCTATCCGGCTGCGGTGGTGGCCGCCCTCGCGGGTCAGCAGGATCTCGCCGGTCGCCTCGGAGGTGTCGAACCGCGCACCGGAGGCGATCAACCGCCGTACCGCGTCCGGGCCTTCGGTGACCAGGGTGCGTACCGCGGGCTCGTCGCACAGCCCGGCGCCCGCGACCAGCGTGTCGTCCAGATGCTGCTGCGGGGTGTCGCCGTCACCCAGCGCGGCGGCGATGCCGCCCTGCGCCCAGCGGGTCGAGCCGTCGTCCAGCTTCGCCTTGGTGACGACGGTGACCTTGGCCCCCGCGGCGGCGCAGCGCAGCGCGGTCGTCAGCCCCGCGACGCCGGAGCCGACGACGACCACATCGGCCTCGATGGCCCAGCCGGGCGCCGGGGCGAGCAGCCGTATGTCGCTCATGAGCGGGCTCCGAACTCCAGGGGAAGGTTGTCGATCAGCCGGGTGGTGCCGACCCTGGCCGCGACGGCGAGGACCGCCGGGCCGGTGTGGCCGGGCGCGGCCTCGGTGAAGTCCGCCGGGTCGACCAGGGCAAGGTAGTCCACGGCCATGCCGTCGGACGCGTCGAGTACGGAGCGAGCCGCCTCGCGGACCGCCTCGGGGCCGTCGGCGAGCGCGTCCCGCCCGGCGAACAGGGCGCGGGACAGCGCGAGGGCGGTGCGCCGCTCGTCCTCGGACAGATAGCGGTTCCGGCTGGACAGCGCGAGGCCGTCGGATTCGCGGACGGTGGGCACCCCGACGACTTCCACACCGAAGTTGAGGTCGGCCACCATGCGGCGGATCAGCGAGAGTTGCTGGGCGTCCTTCTGGCCGTAGAAGGCGACGTCCGGCCGGGTGAGGTGGAGCAGCTTGGCGACGACGGTGAGCATGCCGTCGAAGTGGCCGGGGCGACAGGCGCCTTCGTAGCGCTCGCCCATCGGCCCCGCGGTGATCCGGACCTGGGGTTCGCCTCCCGGGTAGACCTCGTCGGTGCCGGGCGCGAAGACGATGTCGGCGCCGGCCTGTTCGGCGATCTTCAGATCCGCGTCCAACGTGCGCGGATAGCGGTCGAGGTCCTCGTTCGGGCCGAACTGCAGGGGGTTGACGAACACGGTGACCATGACCCGGCCGTCGCCCACCCGCTCCCTGGCGGTACGGATCAGCGTGGCGTGTCCTTCGTGCAGCGCGCCCATCGTCATCACCACGGCGAGCCGGCCGGACGCGCCGGCCACCAGCGCGTCCAGTTCACCCGAGGTGTGCACCAGCTCCGTCATGCGTTCCCTCCGTCGGCGAGGACGCCCAACAGCGCCTCGGCCTGCTCCGCCTTCAACATCCCGTTGGCCATCGCCCGGTCGGCGGTCGCCCGGGCCATCGCCAGGTACGAGTTGACGGCGCCGGGAGCGGCCTTGCGCAGCTCGGCGACATGGGCGGCGACGGTGCCGGCGTCGCCGCGCGCGACCGGGCCGGTGAGCGCCTGGTCGCCGGAGCGCAGCGCGTTGTCCAGGGAGGCGCCCAGCAGCGGGCCGAGCATCCGGCCGGGGTTCTGCACCCCGGCCACCGTGAGCAGCTCGCGGGCCTGGGCGACCAGGGTGACCAGATGGTTGGAGCCGATGGCGAGCGCCGCGTGGTAGAGCGGACGGGCCTCTTCAGCGATCCACTCCGGCTCGCCGCCCATCTCCACCACCAGCGCCTCCGCGGCCAGCCGCAGCTGCTCGGGCGCGGTGACACCGAACGGGCATCCGGCCAGCCGCTGTACGTCCACGCTGGTACCGGTGAAGGTCATCGCCGGGTGCAGCGCGAGCGGCAGCGCACCGGCGCGCAGCGCGGGGTCGAGTACGGCGGTTCCGTACCGTCCCGAGGTGTGCACCAGCAGCTGCCCGGGGCGGATGGCACCGGTCTCGGCCAGCCCGGCGACCAGGCCGGGCAGCACATCGTCCGGCACCGTCAGCAGTACGAGGTCGGCGCGGGCCAGCACCTCGTCGGGCTCGACCAGCGGCACGCCGGGCAGCAGGGCCTCGGCGCGGCGGCGTGAGGCGTCGGAGACGCCGGAGACGGCGACCGGCCGGTGCCCGGCCAGCTGAAGCGCGGCGCCGAGGGCCGGGCCGACCCGGCCGGCCCCGACCACACCTACGGAGAGCCGCGCCGGGCGGGACTCGGCGGACTCGGTGATTCGGTGGGTGTTCACTCGGCAGTGGCCTTCCGTTCCAGTCCTCGGGGGGTACCGGACCCTCCAATGCTACGCGAGGCCCATTCTGAGGCTTCCCCTTACGGGTGCGCTCGCGCTGGCGTTTGGGGGTTCGCCCGCCCGCCCACCCGTTGCCGTGTTCCGTATCGCGCCGTCCCGCCCGACCCGCGCCCGACCGGCCGCGGGTCGGGGCCGCGGGGGGGGGTCTACGCGGGGGGGGGCCCCCCCCCGCTACCGATCCAGCTGGGGAGGTTGGTCCCCACCCGGCGGGGACACCCCCCCACGTCCCCAGCGGGCTCCTGCGCGCGGCGGCGTGGGGGGTTTCGGGGCCCCCGCGAACCCCTACGCGCCCCCCGCGCCGACGCGTGCCCTGACGGACTCCAG
>NZ_JARHTQ010000054.1 GCF_029223525.1 Streptantibioticus ferralitis
GCGCCGGCCTGAGCCTCTACTCAGTCATCCGCGAGATACAGACACTCCTCGCAACCTGGACCGGCGCCTGCCCCACATGCCACCGCGACATACCCACCCCAATACCAATCTGACCAAGCACTACTAGGGCGCAATCCCGTGGGTCTGGAGGCGGCCCATGTGCGCTGGCACAGCCAGAACGGCCCCGACGAGGTGCGTAACGCGCTCGCCTTGTGCGCCCTGCACCACGCCCTGCTCGATCTTGGCGTACTCGGACTCACCCCGGACCTGCGCATACGGGTGTCCGGGCGGTACGTCGCCCGCAACGACGCCGGTCGGGCGGTGGATGCCCTGGCGGGGAGAACCGTGGCCGCACCGCGCCCGGGCAACCCACCCGTCGACCCGGCGTTCATCACGTGGCACGACCGACAGGTCTTCAAGCACCCCGCCGCCGCTTAGGGCCGCGCGGCGCCCGTCCTCGGGACCCGGCGCCGCGCTCCTCACGTACCAGTGTTGCGGCGGCTTCGCCTGGCCCGGACGAACCGCACCGCCAGCACGGCGATCACCATGACCTCGGCCGCCGCCATGGCTGGGAAGGCGTCGATCGCCCAGTGCGCCGCCGTGGTCGACAGACCCTTACCGTGCGATCTCGCCCCGCCTGCCAGTTCCTCGGCGGCCACCGTGACCGCCGCCACTACCAGCGGCGGCGCCGGTATCACCCACCAGGCTCCCGCCCGCGAACAGTTCGCCGCCGCCACGCCCGCCGCGACGACCGCCGTGATCACCAGACCCCAGCCCAACGCCGAGCCCGCCAGCTCGTCCACGACGGCACCGGCCACCGGCAGGCCCCATGCCAGCGGCGCTGTCCTACCGGTCTGGCTCCGCCCGGTCCTTGCCGCTGCCCTGGAGCTGTGTCCGGCATCCGATGCGGCTCGCCCCCGGGGACCCGGTACCCGGTGAGAGCCCCGCGATGCGGGCGTGGACGCGTCCCCCATCAGATGCTTGGAGCCACCTGTCCCGTCCGCGCGCTGAACTGTCATTCACGTTCCCCGTCCGGTCGGCGTCCGGTCGGCCGATGTTTCGGCCCGGCTGTGTACGGCGTCCCACGCCGTGGCGGCGGAGTACTCCCGATCACAGGACGTTTCACACCCGCCTCAGGTTGCACAGCCGCGCCGGTACGCGCAACGCCAAGTGATGCTTCGGCACGGCCATTTGACATCTTCCCTGCTTCGGTACAGCGGCGCTCGATCCGAACGAAGTCAGAAGGAAAGCGAATCGTCCGTATCCGCGGGCCCGGGCGGCCATCGGCCTGATGATCACCAGCTTCCCCGTCAGCCGCCACCGCACCGCCGACCGGCTCCGATGGCTCGCGCGGGTGCGCATAGGCTGGACGGATGCAGGAGCAGTACCGGACGATCGCCCGCGAGGGCGTGCACGAGACCGAGATCAACAAGTCCCGCTTCATCTGCTCGCTCGCGCCCGCCGCGACCGAGCAGGAGGCCCAGGACTTCATCCGTCGCGTCCGCGCCGAGCACCCGTCCGCCAGCCACAACTGCTTCGCATACGTCATCGGTGCCGACGCGGGGCTGCAGAAGGCGAGTGATGACGGCGAGCCCGGCGGCACCGCGGGTGTGCCGATGCTGCAGATGCTGATGCGGCGGGACGTCCGCTACGCCGTCGCCGTGGTCACCCGCTACTTCGGCGGGGTCAAGCTGGGCGCGGGCGGGCTGATCCGGGCGTACGGCGGGGCGGTCGGCGAGGCGCTGGACGCCCTGGGCACCGAGACCCGGCGCCGGTACCGGCTGGCCACGATCACCGTGGACCACCAGCGGGCGGGCAGGCTGGAGAACGATCTGCGGGCCACCGGCCGCGCGGTACGCGAGGTACGGTACGCGGCGGCCGTGACCATCGAGGTCGGCCTGCCGGAGGCCGAGCTCAACGCCTTCCGCGGCTGGCTGGCCGACGCCAGCGCGGGCACCGCGCTGCTGGAACTCGGGGGAGAGACGTACGGCACACTCTGACCGGAGTACGGCACGGACGAAGCCATGGATACCGGATGGCTGTTGATATGACGGTCGCCGCCCATGCTGTCAGTGCCCACCGATACGCTCGGGGACGGAGTGGTCTGGCGACGGGAGCAGGCTCGATTGGCTGCGGCCTCTTCGAGGAGCTTGCCTCGTCCTCGAAGCCGGGTGGACGTCGAGGGCCGCCGCGGTGCTTCCGTGGACGGCCTTCAACTTCGGTAGCGACGCATCACATGCTGACTTCAGTAGTGACGCATCACATGCTGTCCGGCCGCCGTCCGTGCCTGCTTCGGGGTACGTGCGGGTGACACTCGGCATACTTTCCCGGCTTCCTGGAACTCCCGATGTCAGGAAGGCGATACGGGAGCTGTCTGGTGAGCGTTCATGCTGCGGGGGATCAGTACGGCGACAGTCAGAACGTGCTGGAGATGCTGGATCAGCGCTCAGCGACGTCGTTCTACTGGTCGTTGACGCTCCTTGCCACCATTGGCGGATTCCTGTTCGGGTACGACACGGCGAACATCGGGTCGGCCCTGAGTTTCGTCCCGTACCACCTCAGCGGCTTCGCGCTCGGCTATCTGGTGGCGGGGGCGTCGGTCGGAGCAGCGGTGGGGGCGCTGCTGGCCGGGCCCCTCACTGACCTGTTCGGCCGCAAGTCGCTGCTCATCGCCGACGCCGCCATCTACACCGTGGGGGCGCTGCTGTCGGCGGTGACCTGGCATGCCTGGGTCCTCATCACCGCCCGTACGCTGATCGGCCTGGCCATCGGCGCGGACTCGGCGATCGCCACCGCCTACATCGCCGAGTACGCCCCGGCGCAGCGGCGCGGAGCGCTCAGCATGCTCCAGCAATGGATGATCACGGTGGGCATTCTCATCTCGTACATCGTGGCACTGGTGATCCTGCGATCCCTGCCGGGCCATGCCTATGGGATCGACTGGCGGCTCATCTTCGGCCTGGGAGCCCTACCGGCGCTTGTCGGACTGGTACTGCGCACGAGGATGCCCGAGTCACCGCGGTGGCTGCTGGAGAAGGGGCGCTACGTCGGCGTCCAGAAGGCCATGCGGCAACTGGGCATCGAGGTGACGATCGAACAGGTGGAACGTACGGCGGCGCAGCTCCGCGCAGCCGAGGAGGCCCGCAAAGGTGAGGCGCGGATCAGCGACTGGACGCCGGGAGTGCGCCGGGCGCTCGTGGTGATCTGCGTGTTCTTCACCTTCCAGCAGATCACCGGCATCAACGTGCCGCTCTACTACGGCCCTCGCCTGCTGGCGCCGCTGTTCCAGTCGGGCGGGCACGGAGTGACCGTGGACTCTGCGATCGCGGGGGTGGAGGTCACGGCGATCATGACGGCGGTCAACGTCGGGGCGACGTACTTCGGGTTCAAGTACATCGACCGGATCGGCCGACGCGGGATGGCCATGGGCGGCTACGGCGGCATGGCGGTCTCGGCGCTGGTCGCCGCCTTCGGGTTGGGTTTCCTGCACGGCACCGCGCAGATCCTCGTCGTGATGATCGGGCTCAATCTGTTCATCGCCTCCTTCGCGGTAGGCGTCGGGGGCACGGGGTGGCTCATCCAGGGCGAGACCTTCCCGACGGCGGTACGCGGCCGCGCGGCCGCCATCGGGGCGGCCGCGGACTGGCTGGCGAACTTCGTCCTCGTCGTGGTGTTCCCCACCTGGCAGAGCGGGATCGGCCTGGCCTGGGTACTGGTCTGCTTCGCGGGACTGGCCGTCGTGGCCATCGGCTTCGTCTACACGTTCCTGCCCGAGACGAAGGGGCTCTCGGTCGACGAGATCATCCACCTGTACGAGGAGCAGGCCGCGCACACCAGATCTGCGACCGGGGAGGCGCCTCGGTGATGCCAAGTGACCCGCGGCGGCGCACAGTTCTGGTTCCCCGCTGCGGCGGCTACCCATAAGACGGTCACGTCCGGCGCATGTGCCGCCTGCGTGCGGCCGCTCAAAGCGCGTGCCGCCCAGCGCTGGGTGCGCTCCTGCTCGCCCGCCGCGGCCTGCACCTGACCCGGGAGTACTCCATCGACCCGCTGGAGACGTTCTTCGTCGAAGAGGTGATGGACCGCGAACCCGATCGCCTCGAGTTTGTCGATCATGCGCATCGCCGTGGACGGGTTCACCCCCAGCACGGAGGCGAGGGCCGCGAGCTTGACCGGCCCCTGGCTCTCCAGAACGACCAGTGTGCGCAGCTGGGGCAACGTCAGGCTGGGATCGATGTCGGCGAGCGCGCGGGCGGAGATCGCCACGAACAGCCGCGAGGCGGCCATCACGGCAGCGCGGACCTCCTCGACGGTGTCACTGCCCGGCGGCTCTGCGGAGTGCGGTCGCCCGTTGCCGTTCACATGCTGCTCCATGGCCCTCGTCATCCAGAGTCGAACAACCGTGTGTCCGGACTGTGTGGATTTCTGGCATTACCTGCATTATTGCCAACTGCAATGGCCGTCTGCCCGTTCTGCAGCAGCCGCAGCATCCGGACGCTACGACCCGGCCGGGTGGGCGTTCTACTGCCGAGGGTGGATGAAAAGCCGAGGTCCGTGGTGGATCAGGTACCCACAGACGCTAACGTGGTGAGTGCTGATCGCGAGCCCGTGCTGGTTCGTGCTGGTCATTGGGGCGGAGTTGGGGGAAACGTGCAGGTCGGAGCGGCCTCTTGAGATTGCTGCACACATCCGACTGGCACCTGGGACGGTCGTTCCACCGGGTGAACCTCCTGACCGCCCAGGAGGCCTTCATCGACCACTTGGTGGAGACGGTACGTGCCGAGCGTGTTGACGCGGTCCTCGTCGCGGGCGACATATACGACCGTGCGGTGCCGCCGCTGCCCGCCGTCGAGCTCTTCGACTCCGCACTGCACCGGCTCGGCGAACTCGGTGTGCCCACGGTGATGATCTCCGGCAACCATGACTCCGCGCGCCGTCTCGGTGTGGGCGCGCGGCTGATGTCGCGTGCCGGTATCCATCTGCGCACCACGCCGAAGAACTGCGGTACCCCCGTCATGCTGCGCGACGAGCACGGCGACGTGGCGCTGTACGGGCTGCCGTACCTCGAACCCCTCCTGGTCCGCGCCGAGTTCGCCGCCGACCGGGCCGACCACACGACCGTGCTCAGCGCCGCCATGGACCGGGTCCGCGCCGACCTCGCCGCCCGCCCGGCCGGTACCCGCTCGGTCGTCCTCGCCCATGCCTTCGTCGCGGGCGGAGTCGGCTGCAAGAGCGAACGCGACATCACCGCGGGCGGCGTCGCCGCCGTCCCCGCCGAGGTGTTCGACGGGGTCGACTATGCGGCACTCGGCCATCTGCACGGCGCGCAAACCATCACCGAGCGGATCCGCTACTCCGGCTCCCCGCTCGCGTACTCCTTCTCCGAGCATCTGCACCGCAAGGGCATGTGGCTGGTCGACCTCGGGCCGGAGGGTGAGATCTCGGCCGAGCGGGTGGACTGCCCGGTGCCGCGCCGACTGGCCAGGATCAAGGGCACGCTGGAGGAGCTGCTGTCCGATCCCGCGCTGGAGGCCGAAGAGGACGCGTGGGTGGAGGCGACGCTCACCGACGCGCAGCGTCCGTACGATCCGATGGCCCGTCTCTCCCGGCGCTTCGCGCATGTGCTGGCGCTTGACTTCGAGCCGCAGGGCGCCGCCGTGGACCCTCTGGTGTCGTACGCGAAACGGCTGCGTGACCGTACCGACCAGCAGATCGCCGAGGACTTCGTCGCCCATGTGCGCGGCCATGGCCCGGACGCCGGGGAGCGCACCGTGTTGCACCACGCGCTGGACGCGGCGCGGGTACGTGCGGCCGCGGGAGAGACGGTCTGATGAGGCTGCACCGGATGAAGGTGACCGCCTTCGGTCCCTATCGCCGCACCGAGGAGATCGACTTCGACGAACTCTCCTCCGGCGGGATATTCCTGCTGCACGGTGCGACGGGCGCGGGAAAGACATCGGTGCTCGACGCGGTGTGTTTCGCGCTGTACGGGGAGGTGCCGGGCGTTCGGCCGCGTATCCGGCTGCGCAGTGACCACGCGGATCCGGACCAGCTGACCGAGGTGGTGCTGGAACTCAGCGTCGGCGGGCGGCGGTTGGAGGTCACCCGCCGCCCCGAACAGGAACGCCCCAAGCGGCGCGGCACCGGCACCACGGTGGACAGACAGTTCAGCGCGCTGCGTGAACTACTGCCCGGCAGTGGTGAATGGACCGCACTCAGCCGCTCCCACCAGGAGATCGGCGAGGAGATCAAGCAACTGCTCGGCATGAGCAAGGAGCAGTTCTGCCAGGTGGTGCTGCTGCCGCAGGGCGACTTCGCCACGTTTCTGCGGGCCGACGCCACCGAGCGCGGCAAGCTGCTCGGCAGACTCTTCGGCACCGGCCGCTTCGTCGGCGCGGAGAGCTGGCTCTTCGAGCAGCGCAGCGCCGTCGAGGGCCGGGTACGGGCACAGGACCAGCAGCTGATCGCGCTGGCCCATCAGATGCGGCAGGCGGCCGGTCAGGCCGCTGATGAACTGCCGCTGCCCGAAACCGCCCCGGGCGAACCGGAGTTGGCCGCGGAGGTGCTGACCTGGGCCGCCTTCGCCCGTACCGCGGCCCGGGAGCAGGAGGAGATCGCCGACCTCGCCCTGTCCGCCGCCGAGTCGGCGCTCAGGGAAACCGAAGAGCGTCTGGACGCCGCCCGCGAGACCGCGCTTCTCCAGCAGCGGTACGCCGAGGCACAGGCCCGCTCGGCGGAGCTGGAAGCCGGGCGCGAGCAGTACGAGGCGGCCAGCGCCCGGTTGGAGCGAGCCCGCGCCGCCGAGCAGGTCGCCCCCGCACTTGACGCGCGCGACACCGCCGAGCGTGAGCATCGCACGGCCGAGGCGGCTCGGCAGCGCACCGCCGCCGAACTCCCCGACGGCCCCACCGACGCCGATCCCGGCCAACTCGCCCAGCAGGCAGGGCAGCTGCGCGAGGACCTCGGCCGCCTCGACACGGCCCGCCGGGCCGAGCAGCGGGTCAGCGAGCTGACCGCGGTCCGCGGCGGACTCGACCGCGAGGTCGCGGACGACGAGGAGGCCGCCCGCGACACCGATGCCTGGCTCGCCGACTGGGACCAGGCACGGGCCGACCACCAGCGGCGTATCGACACCGCCCACGAGGCCGCACAGCGTGCCGTCCAGCTCGCCGGTCAGCTGGACACCGCACGGGCGAGCCGAGATGCCGCACGCCGCCGTGACCAGCTCATCGCCCAGGAGGGGTACGCCGCCCAGCGACTGCTGGACGCCCGGGAGAACGCGGCCACCGCACGGGAGCAGTGGCTGGAGCTGAAGGACCGGCGACTGCGCGGCATAGCCGCGGAGCTGGCCGGGGAGTTGGCCGACGGCGAGCCCTGTCCGGTCTGCGGCTCGGCCGACCACCCGGCACCGGCCGAGCCGGGCGCCGGGCATGTCGACCGTGCCACCGAGGAGCGGGCCGAGGCCGACTACCTGCGGGCCGACGAGGCCCGGGGTGCGGCCGAGATCGAGCTGCACACCCTGCGGGAGCGGCTCGCCACCGCGCGGGAGGCGGCGGGCGCCCGTACGGCGGCTGAACTGGCCGATCAGGTCGCGCAGTTGGAGCCCGCGCACGATGACGCGCGCCGGGCGGCGGCCGATGTGCGACCCGCCCGTGAGGCATGGGAACTGGCCGAGCTCGAACACCAGCGGCGGGTGGACGCCCGGCAGGCGGCACGTGCACGAGCCGCCGACCTGCTCGCCCGCCGCGAATCACTGGACGCCGAACTCGCCCTGTTGCTGGCCCAGTTGACGGAGGTGCTGAACGGCGAGGGGAGCGTCGGCGAACACGCCTCCCGCCTGGAGCGGCTCGCGGCGGCCTACACCGAAGCCGCGGATGCGGCGAAAGCCGCGTCCGGCACCGCACACCGCCTGGTTGAAGCGCAGCAGCGTCTTGCGGACGCCGCCTGCCGTGCCGGATTCAGCACCCCGCTGGAAGCGGCCGAAGCACGCCTCGACCCGGGAGAGCTGCGGGCCCTGCGGGAGCGGATCGAGGAGTACCAGACGCGGCAGGCCACCGTCGCCCAGGTCCTGGCGGATCCCGACGTCCTCGCCGCCACGAGCCTGCCCCCCGCCGACCCGCAGCGGCAGCGGGCGGTGTTCGACACCGCGAGCGGCAGACTGCGCGAGGCCTTCGCCGCACGGCAGGCCGCACGATCCCGGTGCGCCGAACTCGACCGTCTGTCGGCCGACGCCGAACGGCAGACCGCCGAACTGGCGCCGCTGCGCGAGGAGTACGCGCGCCTCAAGCGGCTGGCGGAACTGGTGTCCGGCAGCTCCGCGGAGAACCAGTACCGCATGCGACTGGAGTCGTATGTCCTCGCCGCCCGCCTTGAGCAGGTGGCGAGCGCCGCGAGCATCCGGCTGCGGCGCATGTCCTCCGGCCGCTACACCCTGGTGCACACCGACGCCAGGATCTCCGGGCGCGGCCGCTGGGGCCTGGGGCTGCGGGTGGTGGACGCCTGGACCGGCACGGAGCGGGACACCACGACCCTGTCCGGCGGCGAGACCTTCTTCGCCTCCCTCGCCCTCGCCCTCGGTCTCGCCGATGTGGTCACCGACGAGGCAGGAGGTGTCCGGCTGGACACCCTGTTCATCGACGAGGGCTTCGGCAGCCTGGACGAACAGACGCTGGACGAGGTCCTCGACGTACTCGACGGACTGCGGGAACGGGACCGCGCCGTGGGCATCGTCAGCCATGTCGCCGATCTGCGTCAGCGCATCCCGGCCCAACTGGAGGTCGTCAAGGGCCGCGACGGCTCCCTGGTACGGCAGCGGACGGCGTCCCCGGCGGGCGTCAGAGGGTGAGCGGCCGCCGGGTGAGCGGTGAGGAGTAGACCACGCTCGTGGTCACGGAACCCAGGCCGCTGATCCGGCCGGTGGTCTCCTCCAGGTGGCGCATGGAACGGGCGGCGACCTTCAGCACGAAGCAGTCGTCGCCCGTGACATGGTGCGCCTCCAGTATCTCCGGTGTGGCGGCGAGCAGATCGTGGAACGGCCGGTAGTTGCCGTGCGGATAGCGCAGCCGCACCAGGGCGAGGATGGGCAGCCCGATCCGCTCATGGTCGATGACCGCCGCATATCCGGTGATCACACCCGCCTCCTCCAGCCGCCGAACCCGTTCGGTGACGGCGCTCGCCGACATCGACACGGTACGAGCCAACTCGGCGTAGCTGGCCCGGCCGTCACGCTGGAGGGCTTCCAGGATGCGCCAGTCGGTGGCGTCGAGGGAATACGCGGTCATGACCGGTGAATAGCAGGGGAAAACCCGGCATGGCAAGGCGATCGCCGGGGATCATCGGTTCCTCGACGGTCCGCTGAACCATAGATTTCCCGGTATGACCCACAGCATCCAATCCAGTCCCGTGCTGCGCACTCCGGCCGCTTCCGCCGAGGCGGCCGCCGCCTATTTCGCCGCCCGACTGGCCTTCCACACCGATGCCTCCGATGTGCACACCGCGCTGGAGAGCGCGCGCGCTGACTTCGTCGTGGTTGACTCACGTGCCCGGCGGGCCTGGGACCAGGGGCACATCCCGGGCGCGGTGCACCTGCCCACCGCCGAGATCCCCCGGCTGGCCGGCGAACTCCTCGACCCGGCGGTGCCCGTCGTCGTGTACTGCTGGGGGCCGGGCTGTGACGGCGCGACGAAGGCGGCCTACGCGCTGGCGAGCGCGGGCTACCAGGTCAAGGAGATGCTGGGCGGCGTCGAGTACTGGGTCCGGGAAGGCTTCGCCGTACAGACCGCAGACGGTCGCGAGCAGCTCCCCGCGGACCGCCTTACGGCGCCGGTCGGCGCGGACGACTGCGGCTGCTGAACACCGGGTCAGGCTGGCGGTCCCGGCTTGGTCAGCTCGAACGCCCAAAGGCCCTCGCGGTCCTCGACCCGGATGAATCCGACGCGCTCCAGCACGCGTTGCGAGGGCCGGTTGAACGGCTCGGTCGCCGCCAGCACGGTGTGCACCCCAGGCTGTTCGAGCGCCCAGCAGGTGAGCAGCCGCAGGGCGTCGGTGGCCCAGCCCGCGCCTCGGCTGGACACCGACAGGTCGTAGCCGACCTCGACCGCACCGTCCTCCGGCGGGCCGTGGAAGCCCATGCCCCCGACGGCCACCGAGTCCTCGGTGCGCAGGATCGCGAAGAGCCCCCAGTGCGGCCGGTATTGCCCGGCCGCGCAGGCTTTCGCCGCCATCTCGGCCGCCACCACGGTGCCCTCGCCGGGGTCGCCGTCCACCCACCGCAGTCCGTCGCGCTCTCCGTCGGCTATCCGCGCCGCCTCTTCTGGCGCGAACTCGCGCAACGCGACCCGCCCGTCGCGCAGCACCAGCCGCTCGCCGTCGTAGGAAGTACTCAGATCCATGAACAACTCTCCTTACACCACCGGCGCGGTGGCGGGGCGCGGCCAGCGTCGCCGGGATCGTTGGTGGCGGCCGGGCCTGCCGCGCGGCCGCCACCACCGAAGCCGGCAGCGGTCAGAGCTGGGACAGCTCGTCCACCAGATCGTCCAGGCCCAGCGAACCCTGTGAAAGGGCCGCCATGTGCCATGCCTTGGCGTCGAAGTCGGCGCCATGTGCCTGGCGGGCCGCCGCACGGCCCGTCAGCCAGGCGCGTTCGCCGAGCTTGTAGCCGATCGCCTGGCCCGGCATGCCCAGATAGCGCACCAGCTCGCTGTCCAGGAACTTCGCCGGGCGGCCGCTGTGCAGGCCGAAGAACTCCCGGGCCACCTCGGGCGTCCAACGCTCGCCGTCGCTTCGAGCCCAGCCGATCCGCCGGGCGGACTCCGCGGGGATCGGCAGCTCCAGGTGCATGCCGATGTCAATGATCACCCGGACCGCGCGCATCAACTGCGCGTCGAGATAGCCCAGACGGCGGCCCGGATCGGTGAGGAAGCCCAACTCGTCCATCAGGCGCTCCGCGTACAGCGCCCAGCCCTCGACATTGGCGCTCACCATGCCCACCGAGGCCTGGTAGCGGGAGAGCTGGGGCGCGACGTGCACCCACTGGGCCAGTTGCAGATGGTGGCCGGGTACGCCCTCGTGGTACCAGGTGCTGACCAGGTCGTAGACCGGGAAGCGCTCCCGTCCGAGCGTCGGCAGCCAGGTCCGGCCCGGGCGGGAGAAGTCCAGGGCGGGGCTGGTGTAGTACGGCGCCGCGGCGCTGCCCGCGGGGGCGATCATCGCCTCGACCTTGCGCACCGGCTCGGCGAGCTCGAAGTGCGTGCCGTCGAGTGCGCTGATCGCCTCGTCCATCAGCTCCTGGAGCCAGGCGCGCACCGCTTCGACGCCTTCGACGACCTCGCCCGATTTCTCCAGATGGGCCAGTGCCTCGCGCGGAGTGGAGCCGGGCAGCACCTTCTCCGCCTCGACGCGCATCTCGTCGTGGATACGGTGGAACTCCTCCCAGCCCCAGGCGTACGCCTCGTCCAGATCCAGGTCGGAGCCGGTCCATTCACGCACCCACAGGGCGTACCGTTCGCGACCCACCGGATCCGAGGTGTCCCGCACCGCGGGGGCGTAGGTGTCCCGCAGCCAGTCCCGCAGTTCCGCGACGGCGGCGGTGGCCTCGGCGGCGGACTCGTCGAGTTCGGCGCGCAGCTCCTGGGGCCCGGCGGAGACGAACTCGGCGAACCAGCTGCGCTCGCCACCGGTCCACTCGGTCAACTGCCCGATGACGGTTTCCACTTGGCGGGGCCCGGCGGGCAGGTTCTGTTCCAGGCCGGTGGCCAGTGAGGTGCGGTATCCGGTGAGCGCTTCGGGCACGTTCCGCAGCCGTCCGGCGATCGCGGCCCAGTCCGCGTCGGTCTCGGTGGGCATGAGCGTGAACGCCTCGCGCACCGAGTGCACGGGTGAGCTGAGATTGCTGATCCACCGCAGCCGTTCACCCGCGTCGTGCACGGCGAGCCCGGCGGTGAGCCGTTCGCGCAGCAGTCGTGCACAGCGGCGCTCGGTCTCGTCCCGAACGGCCGGGGAGTCGGGGCCGGCCGCCTCGGCGGCGTCCAGTTCGGCGAGGGTGCGCCGGGACAGGTCGGCGAGGGCCTCGAAGCCCTCCGGGGAGAAGTCGGGCAGACGGTCGTCGCCCGGGTTCAGGCCGAGGTAGAGGCCGGTGAGCGGGTCGAGTTCGGCCAGTGCGTCAACGTAGGCATCGGCGATCGCCCGCGGGAGCCGCTGGTCTTGGCGGCTCTTGGCAGCGTCAGATGTATCGGACATGCGGACATCCTGGTACGGGAGCCGGTCCCGCGTCGATCACTTTGCGCTGGTGCTCTCCGCGGTGCTTGCCCGGACCACCGCTTCCGCCGTCCGCCCGGCCGGGTGTGCTGGCCTGGTCGGGCGGACGGTGTGGTGCGGTGGACGGCCTTGCGGGGCGGCGCGTCAGAGATCGCGCGCCCTGTGCTGCCACTGGGGCTGTAGGTACGTGTGGGGCGTGCGCTGTGCCGTCTGCGACAGGGTCGCGGTGACCACCATGGTGGCGTCCTCGACCAGGTAGTCCAACGGCAGGTCGAGGCTGCGCATGGCTGCCACCATGGGTGTGTTGGCGGACTTGGTGACCGCGTACACCGCGCCGCAGCCCGCTTCCTCGGCGAGCGTGACCAGTCGCCGCAGGAGTTCCGCGCCGATCCCGCGCCGCTGCCACTCGTCCTCCACCAGCAGTGCGACCTCGGTCTCATCGCCGTCCCAGAGCAGATGCCCGAGGGCGACCAGCCTGCCGGAAGCCGTCTCGACGGCGAGGGTGCGGCCATGGCGCGGGCTCAGCAGATGGCCGAGATAGCGGGCGGCATCACCTATCGGACCGTGGTAGCGGCGGCTCAGCGTCGTCGGGGAGCAGCGGTCGTGCATCGCCAGGGCGGCCGGAAGGTCGGCGGGGTCCGCGCGGCGCACCGTGATCTCGTTGCCCTCGGGCAGGGTCAGCACATCGCGGTGGCGCGGCACCCGGTCGCCCAACTGGGCGTCCAGCTCGACCAGTGCCCGGGCCCGGGCGAACTCCGTGGGGGTGAACGGCAGATACGGACGCTCGATGACGATCGCGCCGCCCTTGGGGTCGCGCAGCCGTAGTGTGAAATCCGCCAACTCGCCGTCCACCGGCGGCAGTTCGGTGCCGCCCGCGGGCAGTGACCGTATCCTGCAGCGGCCGAGTAGTTGGCGCAGCGCGAGCGGGAGTTCGGCGGCGTCCAGGGCGGTGCGGGTCGCCAGGGTCAGTACCCGGGTCGGGGTGTCCACCAGGTCGTGGGTGTCCGCCCGCTCCAGCCAGGTGTCACGGCCGCCCGCGCAGGACACCGTCCGGGTCAGCTCCTGCGACTGCAGGGCGATGGGGGCGCGCACCAGGAACTCGTCCACGGTGCCGTCGGAGAGCGGATGGGTCTGCAGGGTGAGGATGTCCACGCCTTCGGTGGCGAGCGCACCGCACAGCACGGCAAGGCTGCCCGGTGTGTCGCGCACGGTGGTGCGCAGTCGCCACAGCACGGACTCGCTGACCACCGGGGTCGCGGTGGCGTACCGGCCGTGCTCTGCCCGCTGTCCGGCTGCGGCCCCGCCGGTATCCGCGCCCGGGGGTGAGTGACCGTGGCGGCGTGACCACCATGTGTGGAATCCGGTGACCGCCAGCAGAAGCGCGGCGGAGCCGGTGAGCAGTACGGGCCCGCCGGGACCGTGGGCCATCAGGTTCGCGGCGAGGTCGGCCGCGGCGACGGCGACGAAGACCGCCGCGAGCTCCACCGCCTCCCGTCGCCAGTGGTGGCGGCCTCGGCGGCTGCCCGCCGGGTGTACGGCTTGCGAGTGTGACGATTGCTGCATGGGACCCACCCTGTCGAACGCGTGTTGCGTGATCACGAACGCTTCGTGACGGATGGGTAAAGGAGGGCCGTTGTGGGGTTAGTTGCCCCCTTTACTGCCATCCATCCGGTTTCTTGTGGCGGTCGTGGTGGGGCCGGTGCCGGATGCGGTGGATCGGGACGTGGCGGACCGTGCCAAACGGCGCAGCGTCACGCCGCACCACCGGGCGTAGGCACGTTGCATTACCCGTCCCAGCGGTCCCGCGGCGCGCATGTACCAACTGGCCGCCCGGCTGAACGCGGTAATGGTCAACCAGACCGCCCCATCACCGTCCTGCTCGACGATGAACGACTCCTCGCCGCATTCGGGGTGGCCCGGCAGTGTCCCGTAGGCGAAGCCGATCCGGTGCGGTTCGCGCACCGTCCACACCACCTCGCAGGGCGCCTGTATTCGCCATCGCCCGGCGCCGAGCCCCACCACGACCTGGACGCCCGGCGCCGCCTCGGCGGCGGGGGAGTCCATCCGTACGCCCATCGCGCGGTGCATCCGCCAGCTGAGCACCGCCGCACCGGCGGTGGTCAGGGCCGACGGCCCGTCACCGACCCGGGTACGGACGCGGAAGAAGTGGTATCCGGGCGGCGGGAGTTCACCGCCGTGCCGCGTCGCCCCCACCTCGTCGTATGTGAACGTGCCCACCGTCCCACCCCCTTGCCTCGTGGTTCCCACATTAGACCGAGGCACTGACAACCGGGCGGGGCGCAGGCGGTGGGCAGGGGCGTGGGTCAGCGGCTCGCGTCCAGGATCACCCGGGTGACCAGCCGGGGGTCGTCGTTCATCGGCACATGACCGCATCCCGGAAGCCGGATCAGCCGGGCGTGCGGGACCACTCGTTTGGCCCGGATGCCCTGCCGCCGCACCAGGACGTGGTCGCGGGTGCCCCAGCCGATGGTCACCGGGATCTCCCGGGAGATGTCGCCGTCGAACAGCGCACCCTTGCGGCCTGCCGACAAGGTGGCCTCGAAGCCGGGCGCCTCGCGCAGCGCCCTGGTCTCGGCGGCGACCGCCTCGGGCGACCGTCGACCGGGGCGGTTGTAGATGCTGCCGGTCAGCGCCGCCCGCCCGGCAGCGGACCGGGACAGCCGCTCGACCGTGGTGGGCGGCAGCAGCAGTGCGCCGCGCCGCATGGTGCTGAGCACGGTGAACGCGTAGATCCGTTCGGGCTCGGTCCAGAACCCGGCAGGCGACAGCGCGGTCACGCTTCGCACCTGGCCGGCCCGCGCGAGATGGAGGGCGATCAGTCCGCCGAGCGAGTTGCCGACGACATGCGGCCGCTCGATGCCGAGCGACGCGAACATGGCGGCGAACACCTCCACGGCGGTGTCCAGCGAGTACGGAATGGACGGCGGCTGGGCGGGCGACTCGCCGAATCCGGGCAGGTCGATGGCGATGACCTCGCGCTGCGCGGCCAGTGCGCCGGCCACCGGATCCCAGGCCTGCCGGTGGTGCCCGATGCCGTGCAGCAGGACGATCGGTTCACCCGAGCCGTGCCGCTCGTACGCCGCTGTCACCGTGGGCCGCCCTGCCGGGGCGACGTGGACGAAGGAGGTCGTAGCCGTGGTGGTGGTCATGCTCGCTCCGGTCCCTACTCAGTGGTAACCCTTGGGTAACACTGTCCGGCCGACGGATGGTTACGACAAGGGTTTTGCCGGTCACAAAAGCGATGGGCCCTTGATCTCAACGAGCCCTCCGCACCCCGATGTTGAAGCCCGCGTCTCCGCACGACCGCATCCGTGTCCTCCACCTCAGCGGGTGCGCCCGCCCCGAGCCCGACGAGGCTCGCCCGGGAGGTCCCGCCGACGACTCCCGTGCCCGGTACCGCGTACCGCATGGGGACTCTCCCTCCGGCGGCCGCTCCCATGGCGGCATGCAGGGCCATTGTGAGCCGGGTGGCCCCGTTCCGCCTGGTCAACCGCACAGCCGGACCGCTGGGATGGCGGTACGGCCGACCCGGCCGGGCGGACAGCCGCCGGGAGCCAGGCCCGCGGGGGTCTTCGGCGGCCCGAGGCGATCGTCACCGGTCTGGAGCACACCGTCCCCGACGCCCTGTCACAGGCCGCCCGCCACTCGCAGGACGGCTCCGGTGGTGTACGAGGCATCCGGGGACAGCAGCCACTCGACGGCAGCGGCGATCTCCTCCGGCTCGCCGGGGCGCCCCATCGGCACCCGTCCCCGAACCCGCCAGGGCCGCTCGGGGTCGCCCATCGCCGCGTGGATATCGGTCACCGTCATGCCGGGCTGGACCGAGTTGACCCGCACTCCGTCCGGCGCCAGTTCCTTGGCGAGGCCCAGGGTGAGCGCGTCGACCGCCGCCTTGCTCGCCGCGTAGTGCACATACTCGCCTGGGCTGCCGAGCGTCGCGCCACCGGAGGAGATGTTGACGATGGCTCCGCCGTTTCCGCCGTAGCGGGTGGACATCTCCAGCGCCGCGCGGCGGGCGCACATCATCGCGCCCATCACGTTCACGTCCACGACCCGGCGCATCACCTCGACCGGAGTCTCTGTGAACCGCCCCAACGGGCCGGTGATCCCAGCATTGTTGACCAGCCCGGTGATCGACCCGAGGCGCTCCTTGACCGTGTCGAAGAACTCCTCGACCCGCTCCTCGACACTGGTGTCGACCTGGACCACGAAGCACTCGCCGCCCGCTTCGCGGACCCGCTCGGCGACGTCCTGTGCGGCGTCGACCGCGCGCTCGTATCCGATGCCGATGTGGTGACCCCGCTGGGCCAGACGCAGCACGACGGCCGCTCCGATGCCTCGACTGCCGCCGGTGACCACCGTGACAGGACTCATCTGCTTCGCTCCCAGTGCCGCACCTCCGTACGGCGATCGCATGCCGCACGGTGATCGAAAACGCTAGCGCACCGGTGAACCCAAGCCGAGTGTCCCGAATTCTCCCGAAAAGTGAGGCGCGGCGGGCTTGTGCGAACTTGGCGTGAACGCTGCGCGTAGTGCCGTGTGTACGGGGGGTAGGGAGGTGAGGATTGGTCTTGACCAAGGGGTGAGCCCGTCCTATGGTCGCGGTGAGAGTACTGAAACAACCCTTAATAAATAAGGGTGAGAAACCCCAGGGTGGTCAACATCCGGGGCGCGCACGGCCCGTAGGGCACATGCCGACACACGCCGGATGCGGAGGACAGGGTGGGGACCACGCAGCTTGAGGCGCCGCAGGAGCCGAAGTACTGGCATTTGAAGACCGTTCTGGGTGATGCGCTCGACTCGGAGTTCGCGGTGGGCGAGGTGCTGCCCAACGAGCGGGAGTTGGCGGCGCGCTTCGGTGTCGCCCGCGCCACGCTCCGCCAGGCTCTGGAACAGCTGGAGTTGGAGGGGCGGCTGCAGCGGCGCCGTGGTGTCGGCACCACCGTCGCCCCGCCGCGCATCGGCGTCTCGGTCGGTCCCGCGCAGGGGAGTTGGCCCGGCGAGGGCAATGACGCATGGCGCGCCATCGGTTGCGCGGAGGCGCCCGCGCCCGCGTCCGTGGCCCGACTGCTCGGGGAGTCCGCGCGGGATGACCGTCCGGTCCACACCATCCGACGGGTGCGGATGACGCATGCTCAGCCGGTCGCCACCGAGCTGTTGTACGTACCCCCGGCTTCCGTGCCGGGGCTGCCGGAGCTGCTCACCCCAGTGGCGCACGCGCACGCCGTGCTGCGCGAGCTGCACCGGCTTGAGCTGGAGGGCGAGGACCGCTCCGTCGAACTCGGCTCGGCCCGCGCGGAGGACGCCAAGCAGTTGGAGCGGCTGCCCGGCGCCCCGGTACTGCTCGTCACCACTCGCTACTTCGCCGCCGGGCGGGTCGCGGCGGCCGCCGTGGCGACGTACCGGGCCGACACCTGCCGGCTGACCTTCGGCGACACGGGCGCCATGGAGATCACCCACCACGGCGCTGACGCCAACCGAGAGCGCCGCCACGCTTCCTGAAGGCCTTGCGTTACCCGAAGGTCGCCACTCTTCCCGAGGGCTCGTCGGGTTCCGGATACGCGGTTCGTCGGGTTCCGTTCATGGGCGGGCCGGGGCGGCCTGTTCCACCGCGAAAAGCTGCTCCTCGACATGGTCGAGCGCGAGCCGCAGCGCGCCGATGGCCACCGCCTCCTCGCCCAGCGCGGACAGCGCGACCTTCGGCGGGCGTAGGCAGTAGCGGGCCAACTCGTCGCGCAGCGGCTCCAGTACACCGTCGAGTCCGGCCGCCCAACCGCCCAGGACGACGAGTTCCGGATCCAGCGCGAGCACCAGTGCCGCCACATCGTGCACCAGCCGTCTCAGGAAGCGCTCCACCGCCTCACGGGCCCGCGGGTCGCCTTCCCGGGCGAGCCCGAACACCCGGGTCACCGCGGGTTCGTCCAACGGATCCAACGGCGTGCCCGTGGTGGACAGCAACCGCTCCGGAGTCGCCTCCCGGCCGAGCAGGTGCAGTGCGCCGATCTCGCCCGCGGCGCCGCCGAAGCCGCGGTGCAACCGGCCGCCGATCAGCGATCCGGCACCTGGACTCAGCCCGGCCATGACGAAAACGATGTCATCGCTGCCGTGTGCCGCGCCCATCCAGTGCTCCGCGACCGCGGCGGCGTTGGCGTCGTTCTCCACCAGCACCGGGCAGCGGAACGAGCGCCGCAACCGGTCACCCAGCGGCAGCCCGGTCCACCCGGGCATGGCGGTGCCCAACCGGACGGTGCCATCCGATTCCACGATTCCCGGACTGCCGACGCCCACCGCCCACAGCGTGCTGCGCGCCACCCCGGAACCGCGCAGCAGGTCCGCGACCGCGACCCGCACCCGCTCCAGCCGGTCGTCCGCGGGGAGCAGGCCATCGAGGTCGTGCCCGAGCGAGTCCAGTACCCGGCCGCTGAGATCGGCGAGCACCACCCGCACCTGGTGCACACCGATCTCGATGCCCAGCAGATGGCCCGCCTCGGCGTGGAACCGGAACCGGCGGGCGGGGCGTCCCTGCCTACGGACGTCACCCGGGTCGGCGGGCGCCTCCACCACGAGACCGGACCCCGTCAGACCTTCGATGACGCCCTCAACGGTCGGCCTGGACAGGCCGGTGGCGCGGACCAGTTCGGTCAGAGTGCGGGATCGTTCACCACGCAGCGTGTGGAGCACCACCGCTGAATTGATTCTGCGCAGCAGGGAGGGGTCCCCACCGGTGAGCCGCCCCAACGTCCGCCTCCCTGACCGTGCGCATGGCCCCACCGAACGCGCGCGCGTGCGCGTTGGTCCCGTCAGGGCTGACCCATGGAGATCTGCCGGACGGGGCCTGGGGGTAGTGCGCGTGTGGCGGGATCGTACCTGGCGTGACGCAATGCGGCGAATGGGGCCAACTTGGTCCGGACCAGCACTGATCCACTCACCGGCCGTCGGGGCCCTGCTGGCGTTCGCCCGGTCTCAGCTGTCGCCCGCGGCGGCCCGTAGCCGGGCGAACTCCTCGGCGATGGTGCGCGGTGTCCAGTGGGCGTTGAGGCCGCTCGGATTGGGCAGCGCCCATATCCGAGTAGTGCCGATGACGCGCTCCTGCGGGCCGATCTTGGCAGCACGCTCACCGAAGGCGGTGCGGTACGCGGTGATGCCCGCCACGGCCAGCCACCGCGGCCGGTAACGGTGCACCGAGGCGACGAGCGCCCGCCCGCCCTCGCGCAGTTCCTCGTCGCTCAGCTCATCGGCTCGAGCGGTTGCGCGCGCTGCGACGTTGGTGATGCCGAGACCGTAGTCGAGCAGCTCTTCCTGCTCGGCGGGCGCGAGTTGGCGTGGGGTGAAGCCGGAAGCGTGCAGCGCGGGCCAGAAGCGGTTGCCGGGACGGGCGAAGTGATGGCCGGTGGCGGCTGACAGCAACCCCGGGTTGATGCCGCAGAAGAGCACCCGGAGGTTGCCCGCGATCACATCCGCAATGGTGCGATCGCGGGCGGCCGCCAGTTCCTCGGGCGTCAGAGGATCGCCCCGGGCGTGTACGAGGCGGCCCGCGGGTAGCGCTCGGCGACCTCCTCGACGCGCCGCACCACCGCGGCGACCTGGTCGGCGGCGGCACCGGTGAAGGACAGCCGGTCGGCCATCAGCGCCTCAAGTCCGGCCCGGTCCAGCGGAATCCGCTCATCCTCGGCCAGCCGGTCCAGCAGTTCGTTGCGCTCGGCGCCCTTCTCGCGCATCGCGAGGGCGGTCGCCACCGCGTGCTCCTTGATCGCCTCGTGGGCGACCTCGCGGCCCACCCCGGCGCGGACCGCGGCCATCAGCACCTTGGTCGAGGCCAGGAACGGCAGGTAGCGGTCCAACTCGCGGGCGATGACCGCGGGGAACGCGCCGAACTCGTCCAGCACCGTCAAGAACGTCTCCAGCAGCCCGTCGAAGGCGAAGAAGGCGTCCGGCAGCGCGACCCGGCGCACCACGGAGCACGACACATCGCCCTCGTTCCACTGGTCGCCCGCCAGCTCCCCGGCCATCGACGCATAGCCGCGCAGGATCACCGCGAGCCCGTTGACCCGCTCACAGGAACGAGTGTTCATCTTGTGCGGCATCGCGGAGGAGCCGACCTGGCCCGGCTTGAAGCCCTCGGTCACCAGCTCGTGTCCGGCCATCAGCCGGATGGTCTTGGCGAGCGAGGATGGAGCCGCGGCCAGCTGCACCAGCGCGGAGACGACCTCGTAGTCCAGCGAGCGCGGGTAGACCTGGCCCACCGAGGTAAAGTCCCGCGAGAAGCCCAGATGCGCGGCGATCCGGGATTCCAGCTCGGTGAGCTTGGCGGTGTCGCCACCCAGCAGATCGAGCATGTCCTGAGCGGTGCCCACCGGACCCTTGATGCCGCGCAGCGGATAGCGGCGGAGCAACTCCTCGACCCGCTCGAAGGCGACCAGCAACTCATCGGCGGCGGTCGCGAAACGCTTGCCGAGCGTGGTGGTCTGCGCCGCGACGTTGTGCGAACGGCCCGCCATCACCAACTCGGCGTTCTCAGCAGCCAACTTGCCGAGCCGGGCGAGCACGGCGACGGTGCGGTCACGCACCAGTTCCAGCGAGAGCCGGATCTGCAACTGCTCGACGTTCTCCGTCAGATCACGCGAGGTCATGCCCTTGTGCACATGCTCATGGCCGGCGAGGGCGTTGAACTCCTCGATGCGTGCCTTCACATCGTGCCGGGTGACCTTCTCCCGCTCGGCGATGGAGTCGAGATCGACCTGCTCCAGCACCCGCTCGTAGTCCGCCAGTGCCTGCTCCGGCACATCGATCCCGAGGTCTCGCTGAGCCCGAAGCACGGCGAGCCACAGTCGGCGCTCAAGGATCACCTTGTGCTGGGGGGACCACAAGGTGGCGAGCTCGGCCGAGGCGTAGCGGTTGGCCAGGACGTTCGGGATGCGCGGCTTAACGGTCACGTGACCAGAGTCTACTGGCGGTTCGCGCAGGTGAGCGCCGTGGTCCGGTTTGTGCGTTGCTACTAGTGCGGTCTCGGTGCGCTCAGCCCTCGTACGGCAGCAGCTCGGGGCGCTTGGCCGGTCGGCCGTCGCCCGAGGAGCGGTTGGTGAGCCGCCTGCCGATCCACGGGATCAGGTGCTCGCGGGCGAAGCGTATGTCCGCCGCGCGTCGCGCCCGCCACCCCGGCGGCAGATACGGCGGCAGCGGGGCGTCCCAGTCGAACCACGCCTCATGGCCGAGCGCCTGCCACACCGCTTCGGCCACCCGCCGGTGACCCTCGGCGTTCAGATGCAGCCGGTCATCCGCCCACATCCGGGGATCGCCCAGCGCCTCGGACGAGAACAGGTCCACCACCAACGCGCCGTTGCGGGCCGCCAGCTCGTCGATGAAGTCGAACAACTGCTCCATGCGCGGCCTCATCCGCTCCATCACGGATCCCCGCCGGGCCGGGCTGCGCATCAGCACCAGCTGCCGACAGTTCGGGGCCAGCCTGATCACCGCCTCCTCAAGCCGCGCGCAGACCTCCGCGACATCGCACTTGGGCCGCAGCACATCGTTGAGCCCACCGACCAGCGTCACCAGCTCCGCGCCCATCGCCGCCGCGGGCTCCGTCTGCTCCTCGACGATCTGCCCGATGAGCTTCCCCCGCACCGCGAGATTGGCGTAGCGGAACCCGGGCGAGTGGGCGGCGAGCCGAGCCGCCAGCAGATCCGCCCAGCCGCGGTAGGTACCGTCCGGAAGGTCGTCGGACATGCCCTCGGTGAAGGAATCACCCACGGCCGTGAAACTGGTGAACCGGACATCGATCTCCATGGCGCGGGCGATCCTATCCGGTCGCCGTTCCGGGCTGCCCAGGCGTCACCAGACGCCGGGTATGAGTCTGCGGGTGCGGGCGGCATACGCCCTGTACTCCTCGCCGAGCGCGTCGAGCAGCATCCGCTCCTCCACCCGTATGCGATAGCCCAGTGCGATCAGACAGCAGGCGGTGAACACCAGCCAGGACGCCGCATTGCCCATCAGCAGGGCGAGGACCAGGGCCGCCAGCAGCATGCCGCTGTACGCGGGATGCCGTACCCAGCGGTAAGGACCCGTGCTGACGACTCGATGGCCGTGCTGGATGTGCACCGTGCCACGGAAGAACCGGCCGAGCGCGATGATCGCCCACAGCCTGAACGCTATCCCGGCCCAGGCCACCACCAGCACCGCTATCCGTACCGCCACCGAGTGTGTGGAGTACGACAGGGCGGGCACCGCGTGCCGTACCGGTCCGGACAGCAGGATGCCGCCGACGATCAGTACCGGAATGAGAAGGAGGCTGAGCCACTCCGTGCGCTCGGTGCTTTCGCTCCGGTGCAGCTGCCGTATCTGCAGCACGGTTTCAGCCGCCACCCACACCCAGATGGTGATCACGAGCGCGACGTTCACAGCGTGATGCATGACGGCACCTCCGACCGTTCCGCGACCCCGTAGCCCGCGGCGGGACCTTCGACTTCACGATCGCACCGGGGCCGGGTGGAGCGGCTCCACCCACGGGTGGACCCTCGGGTGGAGATCCGCCGGGCGCTCGCCCGTCGGCTACGCCTCCCGCGTGGCCTGAAGATCGTGCGGCGCCTGCCCGACCAACTCGCGCAGCACGTCTTCCATGGTCACCAAGCCCACCGTGCGCCCCTCGTCATCCACGACGGCCGCCAGATGCGCCCGGCGGCTGCGCATCGCGGTGAGCGCGTCGTCCAACGGCGTACTGGCCCGCACCCGGGTGATCGGCCGCAACGCGGACACCGGAAACGCGGCGTCGCGGCGCTCGGCGGCCAGCGCGTCCTTGACGTGCAGATAGCCGAGCACCCGCCCTGCGGAGTCGGTCACCGGGAAACGGGAGAAGCCGGTCGAGGCGGCGAGCCGCTCCAGGTCTTCCGGGGTGATCCCCAGCCGTGCGGACACCACACGCTCGGCGGGCAGCACGACCTCGCCGACCGGACGGCGGCCCAGTTCCAACGCGTCCTGCAGCCGCTCGGTCGCGCGCTCGTCCAGCAGCCCGGCCTGACCGGCATCGGTGACCATCCGGGCCAGTTCGGCATCGGAGAACGCCGCCGCCACCTCGTCCCTGGGCTCGACCCGCAGCAGCCGCAGACCCGCGTTGGCGAGGGCGTTGACGACGAGGATCACCGGGCGCAGCGTCCGGGTGAGGGCGACCAGCGGGGGTCCCAGGGCGAGCGCCGCGCGGGGCGGGTCCGACAGGGCGATGTTCTTCGGCACCATCTCACCGAAGAGCATGTGCAGATACGTCGCGGCAGCCAATGCGATCACGAACGCGGTGGGGCGCACCAGGCTGGTCGACACGTTCGCCGCGTGGAAGGCGGGCTCCAGCAGGTGGGCGAAGGCCGGTTCGGCGACCGCGCCCAGCACCAGGGTGCACACCGTGATACCGAGTTGAGCTGTCGCCATCAACGCGGAGACGTGCTCCAGACCCCACAGCACACTGCGGGCCCGGCGGTCGCCGCGCTCGGCGAGCGGGTCGATCTGGCTGCGTCGCACCGAGACCAGTGCGAACTCGGCGCCGACGAAGAACGCGTTGGCCACCAGGGTCAGCACACCGACGAACAGTTGCAGCGCGATCATCGCGGGGTCTCCCCGCTCTCGTCGGTGTCGGCCGGGGGCGCGGTCAGGCGCAGCCGGGCGGCGCGGTGTCCGGTCGCCTCGGTGACCTCAAGCTGCCAGCCCGCCACCTCGACGGAGTCGCCCGCCCGCGGGATCCTGCCGAGCCGTTGAGCGACAAGGCCCGCCAGGGTCTCGTACGGGCCCGGGGGTACATGGAGTCCGATCTGCTCCAACTGGTCGGTGCGGGTGGCGCCGTCGGAGTCGTACACCGGCCGCCCTGAGGTGTCCTCGCCGACCAGGGCCAGGTCGGGGGTCTCGTGCGGATCGTGTTCGTCGCGGACCTCGCCCACTACCTCCTCGACGATGTCCTCCAGGGTGACGACGCCCGCGGTGCCGCCGTACTCGTCGATGACCACGGCCATGCTGCGGTCGCCGGAAAGCCGGTCGAGGAGCTGGTCCACCGGTAGTGACTCCGGAACCAGCGGCGGCTCCTTCATCAGGGTGGTCACCGGATACCGGTCGCGCTGTTCGGCCGGGACCGCCAGCGCGTCTTTGACGTGGACGACGCCGACCACGGAGTCCAGGCTGTCGCGGTAGACCGGGAAGCGGGACAGACCGGTGGTGCGGGTGGCCTCGGCGACGTCCTCCGCGGTGGCGTGGACGTCGAGCGCGGTCACCTGCACCCGGGGGGTCATGACGTTCTCCGCGGTCAGGTCCGGTAGGCCCAGTGTGCGGACGAACAGTTCGGCGGTGTCCGCCTCCAGGGCGCCCTGCTTCGCGGAGTGCTTGGCGAGCGCCTCCAGCTCCTGGCGGCTGCGGGTGGAGACCAGTTCCTCCGCCGGTTCGATACCGAGGCGTCGCAGGATGCGGTTGGCCGTGCTGTTCAGATGCCCGATCAGCGGCCGGAACGTGGCGCTGAAGGCGCGCTGCGGTGTGGCGACGGCCTTGGCCACCGCGAGTGGACGGGAGATCGCCCAGTTCTTGGGGATCAGTTCGCCGACGACCATCAGTACGACGGTGGACAGCGCCGTGCCCAGCACGAGCGCCGCGGAGGTGGCCGCGGCGCCGAGGCCCACGGCCCTCAACGGCCCGGCCAGCAGCCTGGCGACGGACGGCTCCGCGATCATGCCGATGACCAGTCCGGTGACCGTGATGCCGAGCTGCGCCCCGGACAACTGGAACGTGAGCTTATGGGCGGCCTTGCGCGCGCTGTCGGCGCCGCGTTCGCCCCTTTGAGCCGCCCGGTCCAACTCGGCACGTTCGACCGTCGTCAGCGAGAACTCGGCAGCTACGAAGACGCCGCAGGCCAGCACGAGCGCCAGGGCGAGGAGCAGTAGGAGCACTTCGGTCATCGCGACACCTCGGTTCCATGATCGGCCCGCGGCGGGCCGAACGCGCGGCGTTTGCGAAGCCGGTGCGGGGTGACGCGGCGACTGGAAGGCTCGCCCATGCGGGGCGCTCACACCTCTCGATCAGGTCGCTTCGGCGACTGGTGGGCCTCTATGGTAAAGGGGAAGTAAAGCGAGCTTGGTGTGTGAGCGGCCTCGTCCACCGGCTCCACCGGGGCCCGGGCACATATCCCGCGGCCCGCCAGGCGTGGTGCGCACGCTCGTTGCCGTCGAGCACCATGGCGTCCCCCCGGCATCGGTTCGGGCCGGCCGACGCGCCGCCGCGCACGAGCGGTTCGGCAAGGGCGGCATGCGCGGGCGCATCGTGCTGATGCCCTGAGCTCGCCGGTGAAGTGTGGCGTCGGCGCGGCGAGTGCGGAGTCAGATCGCGAGGACTGCGGCGGTGGCGGGGCCGAGGAAGATGTAGCCGCCTTGCCGTATGGCGCATCCACCGCGCAGCGGCACGTCCAGCAACAGCCCACCGGCAGCAAACACTCACTCAGCGGGTTTCCTGGGTGCGGGTGCCGTAGCGGAGTCCGTCGACGAGCAGGGCGATCATGCGTTGGGTGTGGCCGTTGTCGTCTTCCTGGGCGGGCAGGGTCAGGTTGGCTACGGCGCGCAGCAGGTCGTCCGGGTCGATGTCGGAGCGGATCTGGCCGGCTTTCGCTGCGGTGTCGAGGAGTGCGCCGAGGACGGGCACGAAGCGCTGCTGGAAGTAGGCGGGCAGGCTGTCGTAGGCCGGGTCTCCTGAGTGCAGGGCGGCGCTGAGTCCGCGTTTGGTGGCGATGAAGCTCGCGAAGCGCCGCAACCAGTGGGCGAGCGCTTCGGTCGGTTCGTGCTGGGCCGCGAGGGAGGGAGCGGCGTCGGCGCAGGCGTCCACCTCGTGGCGGAAGACGGCGGCGATGAGGTCCGAGCGCTGCGGGAAGTGCCGGTAGAGGGTGCCTGCTCCCACGCCCGCCTTGGCGGTGATCTGACGCACCGGGGCGTCCACGCCGGAGGCGGTGAACACTTCCGCGGTTGCGGTGAGCAGGGTGTCGATGCTGCGTTGCGCGTCGGCGCGCACGCGCTGGCGGGGACGCCCCCCATCCGTCAGGCCGTCGTTCACGGTCTACTCCTCCCGCTAACGGGAGCGGCGTTCCGCATCGTCTTACTGGAACACCGCTCCGCTTGACCGAGCGTAGCGCGCTGCAGCGGGCGCAAGCTATGCGCGAGTCCCCATCCCGACGCCCGCTCTGGCTGTGATCTCACGGTTGGCGCATCGACGCCGGAGGTGACGAACACCGCGGCGGCGAGTGGCGTCGGCTGGTTGCGCAGCGCGTCGACCCGCTTACTCCGGGCCGGCATCTCCCCGTACTGGCTTGTGGTGGGCGCCACGCTCTCCTTCCGATGGCCGTTGACTAATCGGAACGCTGTTCCGTATATTAATTGGAACGGCGCTCCGCTTTCCGTATGGGTGAAGCCGGACGCTCCTGACCGCCTCACCCGCCGTCAGCCGAACGAGACCGGCGGTAGAGGCCATTGAAGGGAAATGCGCATCATGAGTGAATCGACTTACACAGCCGACATCGTCGGCTCACCCACTCCCGTCCTCTCGGTCAGTCCGGTGGTGCTGCCGGCTCCCGGCCGAGCCGTCGACCTGGAGGTGCGAGTCTCCGCGCCCCTGACCGGGAGCGACCTGCCGGTCATCCTCCTCTCGCACGGTCATGGCTACTCGAACAACCTCTCCTCACTGAACGGCTACGCCCCCCTCGCCAACTTCTGGGCGGCGCACGGTTTCGTCGTGATCCAGCCCACCCATCTGAGCTCGAGGACGCTGAGCCTGGATCCCGAAACCCCCGGGGCGCCTCTGTACTGGCGATCACGGGCCGAGGACATGAAGCGCATCCTCGACCAGCTCGACGTGATCGAGGCCGCCGTCCCGCAGCTCCTCGGGCGCCTGGACCAAAGCAAGGTCGCCGTAGCCGGGCACTCGATGGGCGGGCACACCGCGAGCCTGCTGCTGGGCGCCCGGCTCACCGATCCGCACGACGGAACGGAAGTGAACCTGGCCGAGCCCCGGATCAAGGCGGGTGTACTGCTTGCCGCGCCCGGCAGAGGCGGCGATGCCCTCAGCGAGTCCGCGGCCAAGAACCTTTCTTTCTTCTTGACCACGGACTTCTCCGAGATGGCGACGCCCGCGCTCGTGGTCGCCGGCGACAAGGACGACTCTCCCCACCTGACGGTTCGGGGACCGGACTGGCACACCGATCCGTACTTCCTCTCCCCGGGCCCCAAGTCCCTGCTCACCCTGTTCGACGCAGGGCACGGGCTCGGCGGGGTCGCTGGATATGACGTCGCCGAGACCACGGACGAGAACCCCGAGCGAGTGTCTGCGGTCCAGCGGCTCACCTGGGCCTACCTTCGCACCGAGCTCTACCCCGGAGATCCCGCCTGGCAGGCGGCGCGTGACGCGCTGACGGCCGACCCCAACCCGTTGGGACGGGTCGAATCCAAGTAAGCCAAAGAGACACCGTCTCTGTGGCGGACCAACGGCACGAGATGGTCGCGCTCGACAAGGAGATGGTCGCCGCACCGGCCCGCGCCTTTCTGGAACGAAACGCGCTACGCCGGCGGGGGCGACCATCTCACCGTCGGGCTGGATCGGCAGCTCCTCCGTGAAGGGCACAGTCGGCCCTCGGCGGACTTCTTCCGAGACCCGTAACCCAATTGCGGTCTCGCCCACGGCTTGGGTCAGGTCGGCGACCTCCGCCTCAGGCTGCTCCCTGTTCAACGGACGCGAGCGGCCCGCAGCCAGCGCCGTCTTGCTCGCCTCAGGGACATGGCGGTACCCGGGGCCGTGCGTGCCCCGGACGACCCGCACACGAAGCCGCTGCTCGGCATGGCCGCGCTTGCCGGTGCTAGCGTATGAGCGCTAGCTTTGTGGGTATGGCGAAGACACAGCTGAACGTGCGGGTCGACGAGGCCACCGCGGAGACCGCCAAGAACCGCGCCTCCCAACGCGGTATCAGCGTCAACCGCTACATCGAGGAACTGGTCCGTGCCGACCAGGGCGAGAACGGCCGGACCTTCGTCGAGGCCGCGGCCGACTTCATGAAGCAGTACGAAGCGGTCTTCGCCGAGGAGTTCGGACACGAGCGCGAAGGCAGGCGCCTCAACGTCCTGTCCGACGACGACGCGTCGAACGGCGGTTCCGCCTCGGGGCGTACGCTCGCGTGACCCTGCGCATCGACCTCGCTTGGCTGCTGATGGTCGCCGAGCGCAACACCCCTGGCGACCCGCAGGTCACCGACTGGGGAGCGTTGCTCGCCGCGGTCGCCCGGCACCAAGCGGAGATATTCGGCACACCCGTCTACCCCGATCCGCGCCAACGCGCCGCCGCGCTATTGCAGTTGCTGGTGCATGTCCCCGCGCTGGAACGCTCCAACGTGATGTTCGCCTGCGCGGTGGCCTACGCGTATCTGGTCGCGTGCGGCCTGAAGGTGGTCACCTCGCCCGAGCAGGTACGTGATCTGGCGCGTCTGGTGAAGGACGGCACCGCGGACCTGGAACGGATCACCGCCGAACTGCGAGGCTGGACCGGGGGCCAGGAGCACTAGGCGCCCAGTGCGGCTCGTGGAAGGGCGTCCACACCCGGCTGCGGATCTGGGCGATCGACGGCACCTGGCACCCGCGGCGGGCGGCAGACCGCCCGTGCTTCCACCGTGCGGCCTACAAGCAGCGCAACGCCGTTGAGATGAGCAAGCCACAGTGCTGTCATACCTGCGGTTCGCTGTCATGGGTTCCGATTCCTTCCTCGTTGTCGATTATCGCCAGGCGCTGGTGGTACAGCCAGGCGTGGCGGGCGCCGCGGCCGCGCGGCAGCTCGTGGATGCGGCGGAGTCGTTCGACCTCTGCGGGGTCGGCGTGGATGATCCAGGAGTGGCGCGCGTCGTTGCGTTGGTGGGCGGTGACCCAGCCTTTCTTGATCCAGCCGTGGAGGGTGACGTGCGGCATGCCCAGCTCGCGGGCGAGATCGGTGAGCCACCACTCGTCGGCGCCCGGCGGGTCGGCGGCCTGGCGCTGGGCGTGCTCTTGGTGGCTGACGCAGCCCAGTTCCTGCAGGAGTTGGCGTACTCCCTGGGTGCCGAAGTGGTCGCGGCGTTTGGGTGGCCGGAAGCCTTCGGCATTGAGAGTGGTAGCGATGACCGCGGCGGTGTGGCCGGCCTGGGCCAGTTCGCGAGCGCGGGCTGCCAGTTGCGGAAAGTAGCTGAGCTGGTCCAGGCGGCCGACGGGGCGGATGACCTCGCCGTGGCTGTGGTGCCCGCCTGCCCAGGTGATCTGCACGGTGACGCGCTCGCTGTCGCCGACGACGGTCACCTCGACCCGCTCGATCAGGTGCCGCAGCAGCTGCTTGCGGTCGGCGTCGGTGGTGGTCGGCGCGTGCCATACCGCGGGCAGGTCGCGGGCGAGGGCGGTGACCTGCTTGCGCTCTTGTGATGTGAGAAGGCGAGGTCGGGTGGCGAGGAAGCGGTCGTGTTCCTCGCCCAGTTGCTGCCGCTGACGCAGCGCGGCTTCCCAGCTGCGCTCCAGCTCCCGTACTACCAGCCGGTTTTCGGGCTCGGCGAGCTTGTACTGGCGCCGGGCCCGCTCGACGGCGTAATCCGCCCGCTCTAGCCGCTGCCGCCAGACCTGCTCGACGTCCTGCCGCCGTTGCTCGGCCCGCTCGACGGCCTGAAGCGAGACCTCAAGGGCGGCGGGTGCCATCGCGTCGAGCAGGGCGCTGGTGACGTGGCGGTCGACGCAGGTGCCCGACAGTTGTTGGCAGACCTCGCCGCCGTAGTCGGCCTTGAGTCGGTCGCACTCGTACTTGGGCCACAGCTTGCCGCCCTGGCCGCGCTGGTAGTGCACGGTCATGCGGGTGCTGCAGCGTCCGCACCAGATCAATCCGGCCAGCAGCGCCGGCCCGTCGCGCACCGCTCCCATGCTTAACGAGCGTGCCCGGTTCGCCTCGATCCTGGCCAGGTTCCGCTCGTGCCGTTCGGTGTCGATATAGGCGGGTAGCACGTCGGGCAGGTAGACCAGCCATTCCTCGCGCGGGCGGCGGATGCGGCCGGTGAACGGGC
>NZ_JARHTQ010000055.1 GCF_029223525.1 Streptantibioticus ferralitis
GAGCCGGAAGTATTCCTCCCGCTCAGCGTGCAACTTCTTCCGCCCTTGTTCCTTCCGGCTCTCCCGGATCTTGAAGTCCATCGCATCCCCTGAGCTGGGGTGTTGCGACGACCACTAGAACGGAAGGAACCGGGCGGGGGCTTGTGAGGAGACCGGGAGTCGGTCTAGTACCAGCTGTTGGCCTGCCAGAACTGCCAGGCGCCGCACGGGCTGCCGTAGCGCTCGTTCATGTAGCTGAGGCCCCACTTGATCTGGGTGGCCGGATTGGTCTGCCAGTCGGCACCGGCCGAGGCCATCTTCGAGCCGGGCAGCGCCTGCACCAGACCGTAGGCGCCCGAGGAGGCGTTGGTGGCCTGGTAGTTCCAGCTGCTCTCGTTGTTCACGATGTGCGAGAAGCACTGGAACTGCGAGGAGTCACCGATGATCGCCTGAGCCATCGCCTGGACGCCCGAGACGGAGTAGTCACCGCTGCTCAGCGCCGACAGCGACTGGCGCTGCTGGTCGCGGCTGGCGGCCTGCTGCGCGTCGTGCTGCTGCTTGGCCTTGGCTGCCGCCTCGGCGTCCGCCTTCTTCTTGGCGGCGTCGGCGGCGGCCTGCTTGCGCGCGTTCTCGGCCGCCTGCTGCTTGGCGGCGGCGTCTGCCGCGGCCTGCTGCGTCTGGGCCTGCTCGGTCAGCGAGGCGGCCTGGACGGTGGCCTGCTGACCCGCGTCGATGTTGTCCAGCGCCGTGGTGTCGGCGACGGGCTGCATGGCGGCGGAGGTCGGTTCGCTGCCTGAGGCGACGCCGACGACGGCACCGACGGTGGTGACCGCGGTGGCTGACGCTACGGCGATTCCCCGGACGGAGATCCGGCTCACTCGGTTTCCTTCCAGCATCGCCCGCGTGGTGACCGCGCGGACGCAATCGTGCCCCTGACGCTGGCCTCCCCTTGGTTCGGACCTTTCGGCCCGTCTGGTCACGGGAGGCACTGGCCCGGTGCGATCCCCGGTACTTGGGGTCCGCGTGGTGCTGGGCGGCTTACGGCGCAACGCTGTTCAGTTCTGTGGTTCCACACCACCGGGGGTGTAGGAGTGCCGTAAGCGGGGCCTGACAGCCCCACACCCTGCCCGACGGCGACGCATCAAGGCAATTCTCTGTTGCGTGGCAAACGTCACACCATGTTTGGACCTGCTGTTTCTCGGAAATCTCGGCGCGTCGCGCCCGGACACGACTAGGCTGCTGCGCCCTTCTCGGGGCACAGCAGCCGTAGAAGCCTCAATTCGCCTGACCTCCGGGTGATTTGCCCAAAGCTGGACTCACCGGAACGGGGGCCACCAGATGGGTCAGATGTGGATGTCCTCCAGCATCTCCGTCACCAACGCCGCGATGGGCGAACGCTCGGAACGATTCAGCGTGACATGGGCGAACAGCGGATGCCCCTTCAATTTCTCCACGACCGCGACCACACCGTCGTACCGCCCGACCCGTAGGTTGTCACGCTGCGCGACATCGTGGGTGAGAACGACCCGCGAGCCAGCGCCAATACGGGACAGAACAGTCAACAGGACATTGCGTTCGAGTGATTGGGCCTCGTCCACGATGACAAAGGCGTCATGCAGTGAGCGGCCCCGGATGTGGGTGAGCGGCAGCACCTCCAGCATGCCGCGCTCCACGACCTCCTCGATCACATCCGCCGAGGTGACGGCGCCCAGCGTGTCGAAGACCGCCTGCGCCCAAGGGCTCATCTTCTCCGACTCGGTGCCGGGCAGATAGCCGAGCTCCTGGCCGCCGACCGCGTACAGCGGCCGGAAGACCATCACCTTGCGGTGTTGCCGCCGCTCCAGCACCGCCTCAAGTCCCGCGCACAGCGCGAGCGCCGACTTACCGGTGCCCGCCCGGCCGCCCAGCGAGACGATTCCGACATCCGGGTCGAGCAGCAGATCCAGCGCGATCCGCTGCTCGGCGCTGCGGCCGTGCAGGCCGAACGCCTCGCGGTCGCCGCGCACCAGCCGGACCCGGCCGTCCGCGGTGACCCGGCCGAGCGCCTTGCCCCGTTCCGACTGGAGCACCAGCCCGGTGTGCACCGGCAGTTCGCTCGCCAGCGGAACGGCGATCGGCTCGTCGGCGAACAACGCGTCGATGTCGTCGGCGGCCACCTGGAGATCCGCCATTCCGGTCCAGCCGGAGGTGATGGCCAGTTCTGCCCGGTACTCCTCGGCCAGCAGGCCCACCGACGACGCCTTCACCCGCAGCGGGAGATCCTTGGAGACAACGGTGACGTCGTACCCCTCGGCCTGGAGGTTGCGGGCAACGGCCAGGATGCGCGAGTCGTTGTCGCCGAACCGGCCGCCCGCCGACTGGGGGAGCATGCCGGGCGGCAGTATGCCGGGGTCCGAGTGGTTCAGCTCGACCCTCAGCGTTCCGCCGAGGTCGCCGATCGGAATAGGGGCGTCCAGCCGCCCGTGCCGGATCCGGTACTCATCGAGCAGCCGCAGCGCCTGGCGGGCGAAGTAGCCGAGCTCAGGGTGGTGGCGCTTGGCCTCCAACTCGGTCACCACGACGACCGGGAGCACCACTTCGTGCTCGTCGAAACGGGTGAGGGCGTTGGGGTCAGCCAGCAGCACGCTGGTGTCAAGGACGTAGGTGCGCCGGTCGTGCTCTCGGCGGTTCTTGCTGGTCACCACGGGTGGACGAACCCCCTCGGGAAGGGTCGGGTGCGACGCCGCCGCATGCATCGCGAGCGTCGCGCGGTACTGGACCGGGACCGGCCACGGGGGCCGGACCACGACCCTCCGTCATGACGCGGCCATTGCCGTCAGCTGACAGCACGTCCGTGAGCAAGGGGCCTCCCGGGCGGGCGGCACCCTGCCACCCGCTTCTTCCGACACCCGTGGCTCGGGCGTCGACCTGAAGGGGGTATTCCCTGTCAGGTGGTTGCCTATGCGACTACGCATCCCGCTAGGGGTTTGCTGGGGACCCGGCCCCGTCCAGCTCCTCTTTTGGCGGCAAACTCCCAAACCCCCGGGTCACGAAGGCGACGGCAGGCTGTACTTCCGGCGGCGACCACCCGAACCCCCGGCGTCCGGGCTACCCGAGAGCCGCCGGCCGCTTCGCTCTTTCGGGGGCGAGCCGCCGTCGTGCGTGCGGGCTTGCCCCACGGACCACCCCGCCGCGGTCAGTTGCCGTACCGGCGGTGCCGCGCCGCGTAATCACGCATGGCGCGCAGGAAGTCCACCTTCCGGAACGCCGGCCAGAAGACCTCGCAGAAGTAGTACTCCGAGTGGGCGCTCTGCCAGAGCATGAAGCCGGACAGGCGCTGCTCGCCGGAGGTGCGCAGGATCAGGTCGGGGTCCGGCTGCCCCCGGGTGTAGAGGTGCTCGGCGATGTGCTCCACGTCGAGGATCTCCGCGAGGTCCTCGATAGACGTACCGCGCCCCGCGTGTTCCAGCAGCAGCGACCGTACGGCGTCGGCGATCTCCTGGCGGCCGCCGTATCCGACCGCGACATTGACCAGCAGGCCGTCGACACCGTCGGTGGCCTGCTCGGCCTCCTTCAGGACACCCTGCATCCGGCCGGGCAGCAGATCGAGCTGCCCGACGTGGTGGACCCGCCAGCGGCCGGTCGCGGCGAGGTCGGTCACCGCGCCCTCGATGATGCCGAGCAGCAGGTTCAGTTCCTCGGCCGGGCGGTTCAGGTTGTCCGTGGACAGCAGCCACAGGGTGACGACCTTGACACCCGTCTCCTCGCACCAGCCCAGCAGCTCGGCGATCTTGTCGGCGCCCGCCCGGTGGCCCTCCTCCGTGGTGCCGCCCGCGGCCTTCGCCCAGCGCCTGTTGCCGTCGAGGATGACGCCGATGTGCTTGGGCACCTGCTTCTGGTCCAGGTGGGACTCGACCCGGCGCGCATAGAGTCCGTAGACCAGGTCGCGCAGTCTCATGCTGTTACAGCCCCTCGAACCCTCGAACTCCTGACGACGCCCCGTCTCGCCACCATACTGCGAGCAGCCGTGCGACTACGACCCGGGTGCGCGCGGTGGGTACGGCCACCCGGGGCGTCCGGCACCCGCCATCCGGCGGTGGGCACGCTGTACGACACCAGGTCACGCTGCCGTGATAGAGCAGAGCCCATGAACGTACGCTCCCCCTACCGCGCCGCCGACGAGCGCTATGCGTCCATGGAGTACCGCCGTACCGGCCGCAGCGGGCTGAAGCTGCCCGCCATCTCCCTCGGCCTGTGGCACAACTTCGGCGACGACCGCACCCTGGACACGCAGCGCGCGATCCTGCGCCGGGCGTTCGACCTGGGTGTCACCCACTTCGACCTCGCCAACAACTACGGCCCGCCGTACGGCGCCGCCGAGTCCAACTTCGGCACGCTGCTGGCCCAGGACTTCCGCCCGTACCGCGACGAGCTGGTCATCTCCACCAAGGCCGGATACGACATGTGGCCGGGCCCGTACGGCGAATGGGGTTCGCGCAAGTACCTGACGGCCAGTCTCGACCAGTCGCTGAAGCGGATGGGCCTGGACTACGTCGACATCTTCTACTCCCACCGGTTCGACCCGGAGACCCCGCTTGAGGAGACCATGGGCGCGCTGGCGTCCGCGGTCCACCAGGGCAAGGCGCTGTACGTCGGCGTCTCCTCGTACAGCGCGGCGCGCACGGTGGACGCGGCGCTGCTGCTGCGCGAGATGGGCGTGCCCGCGCTGATCCACCAGCCCTCGTACTCGATGATCAACCGCTGGATCGAGGACGACGGGCTGCTGGACGCCCTGGAGGCGGAGGGCATGGGCTGCATCGCCTTCGCCCCGCTGGCGCAGGGCCTGCTCACCGACCGCTATCTGCACGGGATCCCGGAGGGCTCGCGGGCCAGCCAGGGCACGTCGCTTGACCCGAAGCTGCTGAGCGACGACGTGCTGGCGCGGCTGCGCGGTCTGAACGAGATCGCCCGGCGACGCGGGCAGTCACTGGCGCAGCTCGCCCTGAACTGGGTGCTGCGCGACAAGCGGGTGACCTCGGCGCTGATCGGCGCGTCCAGCGTGGCGCAGTTGGAGGCCAACGTGGCGGCGGTGGGCGCACCGCCGCTGACGGACGACGAACTCGCCGAGATCGACTCGTTCGCCAAGGACACCGGTGGCGTGAACATCTGGGCGCGCAGCAGCGAGGCGTAGCGCGCCCGGCGTCACCGAGCGCCGAGCAGCACCCCGGCCAGCGCGCCGACCAGCATGAACGGACCGAACGGAATCGCGGTCCGCCGGTCGGCGCGCCGGGCCGCGAGGAGTGTGAGCCCGGTCACGCCGCCGAGCGCGAAGCCCAGGAAGGTCCCGGCGAGCAGCACCGGCCACCCGTACCAGCCGAGCGCCAGCCCCAGCGTCGGGGCCAGCTTCACATCGCCTAGGCCCATCCCGGAGGGGTTGGCCAGCAGCAGTACGAGGTAGCCCGCGCCCAGCGCCAGGCCGCCGAGCAGCGCGCGCGGCCACGACCCGGTGTGCGCGGGGAGCAGTGCGGCCGCGCCCAGCAGCAGGGCCGTTCCGGCGGCGGCGGGGATCGTCAGCACGTCCGGCAGCCGCCGTACCGCCAGGTCGACCCGGGCCAGCAGTACGGCCGGCGGCACCAGCAGCAGCCAGACCGCCAACTCCGGCCGGGCGCCCACCCGTTGGGCGAGCGCCGCGCATATCGCGGCGGTCAGTACCGGAGGCCAGCCGCCGCGCACCGCCGAGACCGGCCCGGGGCCCGGCCCGATCCAGCCACGCCAGCCCGGCCGCTCGCCCGGCCGCCACTGCTCGCCCGGTTCAACGGCGAGCCGGTACGCGGCACGCGGTACCGCCAAACCGGTCACGAGCCCCCACAGGGCGGCGACGACGAGAAGCGCATGCACCCGGCAGACGCTACCGGGATCCGGTCAGCCCTTGAGGATGTTGCCCTTGCCGATGGTGCCGACCTGGATGCTGTTGGCGATCCGGTCCATCGTGTCCAGCGTGAGGTCGGAGGTCGTCCCGCTGATCCTGACCTGCACCGGCTTGCCCTGGGCGGTGCGCGCGGTGATGTCCAGGACCCGCAGTCTGGGGCCGTCCAGGGACGGCCGGTAGACGTAGCTGACCTGGGCGGCCGGCTTGCCGCCGAGCTTGAAGTCGGCGCTGTTCTTGACCTTCACGCCCTTGGGCCGCTCCTGCTTGGTGCCGGACAGCACCTGGACCTCACCGACCTGGTCCCCGTGCTGCTTCCACACCGCTCCGGCGAGCATGCCGTTCGACAGTCCGGCGGCGGGCACCGTCTTCCAGTCCTTGGGGACGGCGAAGGCGATGCCGTGCGCGTTCACATACGTCCAGCCGTCCGGCGCCCCACCGCCCACTCCGCAGCCAACCCCTGCCGACCCGAGCAGCAGCACGGCACCAACGGCTCCGAGGGCTCTGCCCCACCGCTTGGTTGTGCCGACCGAGCTGTTCACACTCACCCTCACACAGGCATCCGGGGCGCGGTACGACGATTCGCGCGATCTCCACCTTTACGGCCCTTACGTTACCCGCGGGGGCACGCGAACCAGTGGGCGGACGAGCGCCGCAACAGCAGGAATACGATCGCGGCGGCTGATTCCGCCCCGATCGATGCGCCAACGTTTCCGCTGCTCGCGACCGAAATCCCCGCCGCAGACCGAAGGCGGCAGCGGCGACCCGCGGTGATCCACACTCCCGTACCGCCGTTTCCGAATCGCAACGCGCAAGTGAAGTCGATGGCGACGGGAGACAACACCTAGGCGATGCGCGGCAGCCTTTGGCGTGTGACGGTCGCCACAAAGGCACATGCATTCGATGTGTGTGACGGACGGCAGCGGAAGGCGCCACAGCGCCCGGACGGCCCACCGAACCCGGACAGCCCGGACAGCCCGGACCACAGACAGAAACGGGCCGATCCGCGGGGTGGGATGCGGATCGGCCCGAGGGGGGGACTTTCACTGTAGCGCGCTCCGGTCCGGTTGGCGGCTCTCCGACACCGGATTAGGGGGATGGCTGGTTCTGACGGGGTGGGAAGGGGGTTGAACGAGGGGGATGACGGAAAGGACGGCGGTTGACGCGGGGAGGATCGCGATGGGACGGCGTTGGCGTGATGGGCCCGGGACCCTGTGGGTGGTCGGTGCGAGGAGTGCTCCGGTCCGGTTGGAGATCGCGGCCTCGTACCGTGCGCGCACCCGCGGCCTGCTCGGCCGGGACGGCATCGACGGGGCACTGCTGCTCACCCCCGCGAGCGGGGTGCACACCATCCGGATGGGCTTCCCGATCGACGTCGCCTATCTCGACCGGAGGTTGCGCGTGCTCGCGGTGCGCACCATGCCGCCGGGGCGGCTCGGCCTGCCCCGGCCGCGCTCCCGGCATGTGCTCGAAGCGGCGGCCGGAGCGCTGGCGGGGTGGGGTGTACGGCCGGGCGTGGTGCTGGAGATCAGCGCCGACGGGCCCTGACGGTCAGCTCCGCGCCTTGGGGAAGGTGATCTGGACCCGACGGTTCTTCCGGCGGCCGTCCTCGGTGGAGTTGTCGGCGATCGGGAAGTCCTCCGCGTAGCCGCGGACATCGAACTGGATGCCGCCGTCGGCTGTCAGGTCCTGCGCCAGCAGGGTGTACACGGCTTCGGCGCGCTGCTTGGACAGTTCGACGCCGTGGTCATGCGAACCGAGGTTGTCGGTGAAGCCGAAGACCTGCACCGACTTGGCGTTCTGCCGGTTGATCTCGTCCGCGATGGCCTTGACGCGGGACTGGGCGTCCGGGCTGAGCGTGGCGCTGTCCTTGTCGAACAGGACCTCGGACTGGAGGGAGAACGTCACGTCGGCGGGCGTGTCGGAGCGGCGTTCCGCCCCGTTGGAGTCCTCGACGACGGTCTTGATGTCCAGCACCTTGGGCGTGGCGAGCGTCGCGCCCGGCATCAGCTTCAACCCGGGCGCGTGCGGGTCGACATGGACCGGCGGCGCCGAGGACCCGGACGGCAGCGGCCCGGGGCTGGCGGGCGCGGTGTCGGCGTGGGCGGACGAGGGCCCCAGAGCGCTGGTGGCGCCGATGAGGAGGGCGACGGCGGCCGCCGTGACATAGCGCTTCATCTCGGCCGTCCTCACTGCGAGATCACGATGGACGCGGTGGGGAGGGTCGGCAGGTCGAAGTCCACCTGGGTGGTCGTCGCGGGCGGTGCCGGGAACTGCGCGAAGACCGGCATGGTCGCGCCGGGCTGGATGATGTCGAGACCGGTGGAGCACAGGCAGCGGCCCTCGGTGTCGCGCAGCACGTAGTAGCGCTTCTTGCCGAGGGTGTCGACCAGGGTGGCGCCGGCCAGGGATCCGCCGTTCTTCTGCAGTTCCTCTTCGTCACCGCGCCATGAGCCCGCCTGGCTGAACGGCGCGCTGCCGGTGTTCTTCACGGTTCCGGTGACGGTGACGAACCCACCGCCGTCCCGTTTGGCCGAGTTGATGGTCAGGACGATTCCGTCCGGCCCCTTGATGGTGGCGAGGACCTGGTTGCCGTCCGGCGACGCGGCGCTGCCGCCGCTTCCCGTACTGGCGACGGAACTTGAGGAGTTGGTCGACGCGGTCCTGGACCTGTCCTGCCCGCTGCCGCTGCTGCCGCACCCCGCCAGGGCGAAGGCCAGCGAAGCGGCGAGCACCGCTGCCGCGGCCCGACCGCAGGTGCGCTTCGTGTGCCCAGTCCTCATATGCCGTTCCTTCGGTCGTCCGGTTGGTCGTGCTCGGGTCAGCTGGTGAGGTGGACGGAGAACAGCTCCGCCGCGGACGGGAAGAGGGTGAGGTTCGACGGGTCGACGACCCAGTTCCGCCCGTCGCACTCAAGCGTCCCGGGAGACGGGGTGCCGCTCGGGGCGGGCGTCGGCAGCGGGCTCGGCGGAAGCGGCGGCGTGGGGGTGGGGGTGAGGGTGGGCGTCGGCGTCGGGGTGGGCGAGGCGGACGGCCGGGCGGCCTGCCACCGGCACAGCGGCTGGATGGCGGCGATCGCGCTGGCGTGGGCCGTCTTGTTCTCCGTACCGGGGACCACCGAGGTGCCGACCGTGTAGTCGGTCTCGACGGAGGCGCGGTATCCGTCATATCCGTCGCCGGTCCGCACGGGGTGGCAGTCGGTGGTGTGCGCCTTGTTGGCGGCGGCGAAGTCGTCCGCCTTCTGGCACGGGTCGTACCGCGCATCGAGCAACTGCCCGCCCAGCAGGGCGCCCAGGTCGTCCAGCCGTCCGGACCGGAACGCGTCCAGCAGCGCGTCGCGCAGTTGGGCACGGGTGTCCTGGGCGGCGGCCAGCGCCGCGGAGTCCGCGGCGGTCTGCGCACCGTTCCTGGTGGCCGCGGCCTGGCCGACCGCGAAGTACGCGAACGCGAGCAGGAGCAGGGCGCCGATCACCGTGAGGTAGACGGGCAGGGCCTGCCCGCGGTCCGAGTGCGTACCGGATGCCGCGGGCCGGGGCCCTACTTGGTGACCTTGGCGATCTCCGAGGTGATCGCGTTGTAGATGGTCTGGCCGATGTTGGTGCCCAGGATCGCGGCGACGATCAGCACCACCACCCCGATGATCCCGAGGTACTCGACCGAGGTCTGGCCCCGGTCCGAGCGGGCCCTGACGCTGGCGATCACGGTGTCCTTCCAGCCGCTGACGCGGATCCGGGTGGCCGTGGCCGCCTTGAGCGCGATGTTCTTCGGCACTATGACCCCTTCCAGGGACGGGCGAGACGCCCGCACGGTACGGCGGAACTCCCGTACCGCCCAAGGGCCCTGGGACCCAGTCCCGGGCCCAGCCAACGGACCGCGCACCGTTCGGCTCAGCCATGGCGCACCGGTCCCCGAACGGTCCCGAGCCATACGGCGATGGCCTGGCTCCTGCTGTCGGCGTGCAGTTTGGCGAAGATCCGGTTGATGTGGTTCTTCACCGTCTTCTCGCTGATGAAGCAGGTCGCGGCGATCTGGTGGTTGGTCATGCCACCAGTGATCAACTCCATGACCTCTTCCTCCCGTTGACTGAGCCCGTACCGGGCCCGGTCCACCCCGGTGCCCCCAGACTCTCCCACACTCGATTGCAGTTGCAAAGGGGCTTGTTGCGATTGCAAAGATCGCGCCGGGGCGCACGCCCGGGCCTGCGCCAGCAGCGCGGTCGCCGCGGTCGGCGTGAGACAGGCCCGCCCCTCGGTGATGTCCCGTACCGCGCCCACCAGTTGGTCGACGGTGAACTCACCGTGCACCAGATAGCCCCCCGCGCCCCTGCGGATCGCCTCCTGGACGATCTCGCTCTCCTGGCTGTACGTCAGCATCAGCACCGGTGCGATCGGCACCAGATGCGGAAGCACCGACAAGCCGTCCACGTCCGGCATCCGTACGTCGAGCAGCACCACGTCCGGCCGGTGCGCGGACGCGGCCGCACAGGCCTGGCGGCCGTCCGCCGCCTGGGCCACCACCTCGATGCCGTCCCGGGTCGCGAGCAGCGCCGCCAGCCCGGCCCGCACCACGGGGTTGTCGTCCACGACGAGCACCCGTACCGGGCGTACGGCGGCCGTGGGGAACGGCGATGGAACGGCGGTGCTCATAAGGCCCCCTTGTGAAGTCGGTCTTCGCATGCGTTCGGCGAGCGCGGCAGCAGCGCCGCGACCGGGAGTTCCAGCCGGACCTCGGTACCGCCGCGGGCCTGCCCCCTGCCGATGCGCAGCCGGGCCCCGATCCCGGCCGCGCGCTCCACCATGCCCACCACGCCGAAGTGCCCCTTGTCGCACAGGCCTTCCAGCGTGGTGCCGGGCGGCAGCCCGCGACCGTCGTCGGTCACGCTGATCCGCAGCAGACGGTCGACGATCCCGACGGCGACCTCGGCCCGGCTGGCATCCGCATGCCGATGGGCGTTCTCCAGCGCCTCCAGCACGATGCGGTTGAGCTGACGGGCGATCGGGCGCGGGACCAACGGCAAAGGGGCGCCGTCCAACTTCCGTAGTTCGGTGGGCAGTCCGGTACGCGAGGCGAACGCGTCCACGCCGGCGGACAGTTCGGCGGCGAGGAGCGTGCCGCCGCACTCCGTGCCCACCGGGTCCGGGGCGCGGCGCAGTTCGCCCAGCAGCTCCCGGGACTCGGCGGCCGCGCGGCGGGCGGCCCTGGCGATCAGCTCGGCCTGATCGCGTACCGCCTGCGGATCGAGCCGGTCCGCGCGGTCGGCCAGCGCCTCGGCGGCCATGGTGACGCCGCGCAGTGTCTTCGCCACCGAGTCGTGCATCTCCCGTGCCAGCCGGGCGCGTTCGGCGACCACCGTCTCGGTGACCGCCAGCCGGTAGCGGGTCTCGGTGAGCGCCCTGGTCGCGGCGCCGAAGCCGAGCATCAGCCGCCGCAGGCTCACCCCCACCACACCGGCGATCACACAGAAACCGGACAGCAGCAGGGAGTTGGCGACCGTGCCGTGCTCGCGTACGTCGACCGAGGCCGCCCCGGCCACCACCAGGATCTGGATGGTGGTGAACAGCGCCGAGCCGCGCCAGCCGTACACCAGACCGGCGAGCAGCGGCGTGCTGATGGTGACGTAGGCCAGCGGGCTCTCCGGGGTGCCGACGGTCAGCAGCACCGCCGCGAACAGGGTGTCCACCGCGAGCAGCGCGGGATGGCGCAGCAGCAGCGGGCCGAACCGCTCCCAGTCGCGGAACAGGACGTACGCCCCCATGAAGGTGATGACCACGGCGGATCCGGCGATCCAGGCGGTCGGGCCGGGGGCCACCTTGAGCAGCGCGATGGGCGAGGCCACGGCCAGCATGGCCAGCCGGAAGCCGAAGACCTGGCGGCACAGCGCCTGCAGCGCGGAGACCTGGAGGGCGAGCGCGGGGTCGGCCGCCCGGCCGAGCGTCCGGCCGGGGTCTGCCGCCCTGACCGGCACGACCGCCCGGGCGGGCCCGGCGGGCCGCGCGGCGGGCGGCCGTGCGAAGGCCCCGGCGGGTATCCCTGCGACGCGCGGCATGGTCATTTCCCCAGCACCTGCCCCAGGCTCACGTTGTTGCCCAGGAACAACACGGCGAGCAGCAGGATCATCGTCGCGGGGACCATGAACGTGGTGATCACCATCGTCGACTTGGGCACCGCGCGCGCTGCCCGGCGCCGGGCGTTCTGCGCGTCCGTGCGCCGCATGTCCTTGGCGATCTGGATCAACGTGTCCGCGATGGGCGCGCCGAGTTCCTCGCCCTGCTGCAGGGCAGTGGTGAACTGGGCGACCTCTTCCGAGTCGTTGCGTCTGCGCAGTTCGTCGAAGGCCTGTCGGCGGCTGACGCCCATGTCCATCTGGCGCAGGGTGATCCGGATCTCGTCGGCCCAGGGTCCCTGGTAGTTGTCGGCCACCCGCTCCAGTGCCTGGCGGAAGCCGAGACCGGCGCTGACCACGACCGCGAGGACATCCAGGAAGTCGGGAAGGGTGCGCTCGATCTCGTCCTTGCGCTGCCGGATCGCCAGCCGGATCCCGACATCCGTCCACCACACGCCGAAGGCGAACAGCACCAGGGTGAGGATCCACTCGCCGCGCAGCAGCAGGACCAACCCGCCGCCGAAGCCCAGGAATCCGTAGACCGCGCGCCGGGCCGCATAGCGGTCGACGGTCAGACCGCCCGGGTTGCCGGCCAGATCGAGCCTGCGGCGCAGCCGGGCCACCCGCAGCGGCCCCATCAGCCGCAGCACGGCCGGTGCGTGGCGCATGCCCAGCCGGTCGACCACCGAACCGACCGCGGTGGTACGGGTCGCGCCGACCTCCAGTGCGAGGACGAGGTCGTCGGGGAGCTTCGCCGCCCGGCGGTACACCGCGAGGCCGTACGCGGCACCCCCGACGGACAGCGCGCTCAGCGCGGCCAGCAGCAGCGCCATCACAGGCCCCTCCGGGCGCGGCGGCGGGAGTTCCTAGACATCGATCTTCGCCATCCTCCGGATCAGCAGGAATCCGACCCCGTACAGCGCGACGGACACGATCACCGCCGACTGCCCCAGGAAGGTCCCGGTCATGGTGTCCAAGGAGCCGGGGGCCATCCGGTTGATCAGCAGCAGCGTGCCCAGGCCGATCCCCGGTACGGCGTAGGAGGTGATGGTGACCTGGGAGAGCGTGGTACGTACCTCACGCCGGGTCTCCTTGCGTTCCTCCAGCGTCTCGGTCAGGTTGCGCAGCGACTCCACCAGTGTGCCGCCCGCCCGGCTGGACAGCACCAGTGTGGTGACCAGTACCGCCAACTCCCGTGACGGCAGCCGCTCCTTGAGGTCGTTCAGCGCGTCCTCCAGCGGGTGCCCCACGGCCAGTGCGTCGGCCACCCGGGTCAGCTCCTCGCCCGCCGGGGAGTCCAGTTCGTCGGCCGCCATGCCGATCGCGGTACGCAGGGCGAGACCCGCGGACGATCCGTTCGCCAGCAGCCGGGAAAGCTCCGGCAGTTGGCCGATGAACCGCTCGATGCGCTTCTGCCGCCGCCAGGCGAGGAAGGCGTACGCGGACCAGGCGGCGATCGCGCCTGCGATCGGGCCGAAGAACGGAGCGAGGACTGTGTCTGCCAGCAGCCACAGTCCGGCGATCGCGATGGCCATGTACAGGCTGAACTCGCCTGGGGTGACGGCCAGTCCGGTCGCGGCCAGTCGCCGCTCCAGCCGCCTGCCCAGCCGGGTGCGCCGCACGGCCGAGTCGAGCCCGGCGAAGCGGGCTCGGGGCGAGAGGTGTTCCGGCCCGGTGGCCGAGAGCCGCTCGATCACCGCGCGGCGCTGGGCGCGACCGGCGGACCATGCGTGTACGCCCCATACTCCGGCCACGCACGCGCTGAGCGTGCCGCTCAGCGCGAGCCATCCGATGGGCTCCATCACGGCTTGGCTCTCCCTTGGTGGTGGGTTGAGGCAGCGGACTCTTTTTTCTCCTGGGGCTGCGCCCCCAGGCCCCCGCCTTTTTTCCGGGGGCGCAGCCCCCCGAGCCCCCGCCGGGGGTTTGGGGGCGGAGCCCCCCAAACTGGCGCGCTCATCCTCCGAACCTTCGGAGGGTGAGGTGGTCCTCGGTCGGGGCTACGCCGAACGCGGGAGGGACCGGCTCGCCGGCCATGTACAGGCGGTCCGCCGCCCGCCGGGGCAGCGGGAAATGCTCGAAGTGGCCGCGGACCACCCGGTCCGCGGCCATCGGCTGGGCGTGGAAGCGGCCCACGGTGGCGAGTTGGTAGGACTCGCGGGACCGCGACGACAACATGGCGATCTCGGTGATCCGCCGTGCGCCGTCGGGACTGCGGGTGAGTTGGACGATCACGTCGACCGCGCTGTTGATCTGGTCGCGCAGCGCCTCGAACGGGATCTTCACCGCGCTCATCGACGCCAGCGTCTGCAGCCGCATCAGCGCGTCCTCCGCCGCGTTGGCGTGCACGGTGGCCAGCGAACCGTCGTGGCCGGTGGACATCGCCTGCAGCATGTCGAGGGTCTCCCCGCCGCGCACCTCGCCCACGATGATGCGGTCCGGCCGCATCCGCAGCGAGTTGCGGACCAGGTCGCGGATGGTGATGTGCCCCTTGCCCTCGACGTTCGGCGGGCGGCTCTCCAGCCGGATCACATGCTCCTGCTGCAGCTGGAGTTCGGCGGCGTCCTCCACGGTGATGATCCGCTCGCCGTCCGGGATCAGCCCGGACAGCGCGTTGAGCAGCGTCGTCTTGCCGGAGCCGGTGGCACCGGAGACGATGACGTTGAACTTGGCCCTGATCAGCCCGGACAGCAGCAGCATCATGTGCTCGTCCAGCGAGCCGAGCCCCAGCAGTTCGCCGAGCGTGTAGCTGCGCGGGAAGCGCCGGATGGTCAGTGTGGGGCCGGTCAGCGACAGCGGCGGAATGATGACGTTGACCCGCTCACCGGACGGCAGTCGCGCGTCCACCATCGGATTGGACTCGTCCACCCGGCGGTTGACGGTCGAGACTATGCGTTCGATGGTCTGCATCAACTGCTCGGTGCTGGCGAACCGGGCGGCCACCAACTCCACCCGCCCGGCGCGTTCCACATACACATGGTCGGGACCGTTGACCATGATCTCCGTGATGGAGGCGTCCTCCAGCAGCGGTTCCAGCACTCCGAGGCCGAGCGCCTCATCCACCACCCGCCGGATCAGCAAGGTCCGCTCGCGGGTGGACAGCACTGGTCCCTCGCGGCTGATGATGTGCCCCAGGACCCGTTCGAGACGGGCCCGCCGCTCGGCCATGGCCAGCGCCGACATCTCGGCGAGGTCGATCTCCTCCAGCAGCTTCGCGCGGTAGACGGCGATCAGCTGGGTCTCCTGGTGCCGCCCGCCGTTCTCCTCCGGGGCGGCGATACGGGCTCGCAAGCTGGTCATGGCGCACCGTCCCGGGGCATGGTGGCGCTGCGCGTCACCGGATCGAAGAGGCTGACCCCGGGGAACACCGACGGGATCTTGATGGTCACCGTGGCCTGGACCGCGTCGTCGCCGCCCGAGACGTCCACCCTGGTGGCGCCGCGCAGCCAGCCGCTCACGGACGCCGTGCCCGCGCCCGGATCGTTGGTACGGGCCGCGGCCCTGGCGGCCGTCCCGGCCTGGGTCCCCACGTACGCGACCAGTCCCAACTGCACGCCCGCCAGTGCGACCAGCAGCAGGATCGGCAGGAAGCCGAGGAACTCGACGGACGCGGACCCACGTTCCCGGCGGCCCGCGCCACGGCCGGGCGGGCGGCGAGCGCCCCGGCACCAGCGCGAGGGGCGTGCCCGGTGAGCGATCCGTCCTGCGCTGATCATCCTCATCGCGGCCGCTCCCGCGCCGCGCCCGCGTCACCGTCGACGGTGAGGAACGGGACGTCCAGGAACCCGGGGAGCAGCATCGGCACGCGCAGCGACACCCGCGCGGTCACCACATCACCCGTGCCGGAGGACACCGAGGCCGCGGCGCCGTCCGTCCAGGCCTGCGGCAGGTCCGCCCGCGCCGCCGCCTGCGGATCGGCTCCGACGGCCGCCGCGCGGGCCGCCTCGTCCGCGGCGTTCCCGGCGAGCGTGTACGTGTAGCCGACCAGGACGAACTGCCAGACGAGCAGCAGCACAACGAGGATCAGCGGGGTGATGCCCAGCATTTCGACGCTGATCTGTCCCCGGTCGCCGTGGGCCCCCGGACCGCCCGCGGCCCACCTTGGCAACCCGGGTGCGTGGCTGCTCACGTTGAACTCCCGCCCGTGGCCGTTCCGTTGTCCGTGCCCCGGCCGATGGCCCGGCGTTCCGCGCGGCGGCCGAGCCGGTGGGGTCCGCGCTCGATCGCCGCCGCACCGCTGCGGCCTGGGCCTCCCACAATGCCGAGCTCGGCGGCGAGTGACCAGAGTGCCTGCTTGACGGTGCTGCGGCCGTCGAGTTCGTGCATCCGGCCGCTGTCCACCACCGACTGCAACTCCTTGAAGGCGGCGGGCACCGCGGACTTGGCGGCCTTGGTGCCGGTGATCCGCTCGATCAGCGCGGGCTGGATCTCGGTGTGCCGGGAGTGGCGGTTCACCACCGTGCAGGTGTCCTGCGCCTTGCGCACCTGCAGGCGGTCCCACAGCCGCACCATGCGTTTGGCGGCCCGTACGGCGACCACATCGGGCGTGGTGACCAGCACCGCGGTGTCGGCCATTTCGACGGCGACCGCGTTGGCGCCGTTCATCTGGCTGCCGCAGTCGATCACCACGACATCGAACCGGGCCCGTAGCGCGGTGACGATCTGCCGGGCGGCACGGTCGGTGACCGCTTCGCCCTGCTCGCCGTCGGTGGGGCTGAGCAGCAGGGCGACCCCGCTGCTGTGGGTGAACATGGCGTCCGCCAGTACCCGCGGCGAGATGTCGTTGATCTCGGCGAGGTCGGCGACCGAGCGGCGGAACTGCACATCGAGGTAGGAGGCGATGTCACCGGTCTGCAGGTCCATGTCGGCGAGCGCGACCGATCTGCCCGACGCCCGGGCCGCCAGCGCCAGTTGGATCGCGGTGATGGTGGCGCCCACGCCGCCCTTCGCACCGGAGACGGTGACCACCGTGCCGCCGGGCCCGCTGAACGTCTCACCGCCCGCCCCCAGATGGCGGCGTACCCCGGCCGCCCAGGTGGCCGCGGTCTGTACACGCGGCGCCAACTCGTCGTACGACAGCGGCAACCCGATCAGCCCGCGGGCGCCCGCGTCCATCGCCGCCGAGTACAGCGCCGGTCCGTGGTCGGCGCACAGCAGCACCACGCCGACGGCCGGGAAGCGCAGCGCGACCTCCCGCACCAGTTCCAGGGCCGGAAGCGGGCCTACCCGGTCATGGACCAGGACCACCTCGGGCAGTTCGTCGATGCCGGAGGCGGCCAGCGCGCCCAGGGTGTTCAGCAGCGCGGTCGAGTCGGGCACCGTCGTTCCCGGCTCGGCGCCCGGCAGTTGGCTGAGCAGCGTGGTGGTGGCCCGGGCCGTGTCCGGGTCGGCGATCGCGGAGAGAATACGCATGTTCATGCCGTCACTTGTCGCCTTCAAGGGTGTACGTCCGGTCGGCCGACGGGATGGAGGTGTCACTGCCGGGGGCGACGAGGGCGAGGCGAACGTGGGTGGCGAAGGCCTCGGCGTAGGCGACGCGCTGGGCGTCCTCGGTGTTCAGGGCGAAGGTGATCGGCACCGCCTGGGTGGTACGGCGGGCGTCGGACTGGTCGCTGGTCTGGTTGATCGGGGTCTGGCTGCCCATCTTCAGCACCCGCGCCCCGGAGACGATGATCCGGGATTCGGCGCGCTGGTTCTGCCCGTTCGCGGGAAACGTCGCGAAGATGTTGACCGTGTTCCCGGCGTGGATCTCGCCCGCCACCCCGGTCGCGGCGTCCACCATGATGGCGATCTCCTGTTCGCCGGACTTGAGTTGCGGCTGATCGGAGACCATGTCCCGCTGCAGCAGCGACCCCTTGGCCAGCCCGGCGGCGGCGACCTTGCCGTCGATGGACGCCAGATCGGTGACGGCGGTCGGCGGCAGCCAGCGCTGCGGCATCGACACCTTGTCGAACTGGTCGGCGGAGAGCCTCGTGTACGCGGACACGTCCTGCTTGAGCTCGTAGGCCGACACCTCCGGCCCGACCTTGGAATCCACATCGTTGACGAGCGACAGCACCCCGAAGAACGCCGCGAAGGCACACAGGGCGGACAGCACGAGCAGAATGACGCCGCGCCGCTGACGTGAGTTCATCGACAGGACCAATCTGGGTTGAGGGTTCCGGGAGCCGGCCCCCGGCAGAAACAGCATTAACCGGTACGGGTGTTGCCCTGGTCTCCCCCGGGCGCGGGCCCCGCCTCGCAGAACGCGCAGCGGTCTCCGACGAGTTCGAGGCCGCACCAGTGGCAGGGCTCGCGGTGCGCCGAGGACACCAGTTGGTAGAGCACGCCGACATCGGCGATGTACGCGGCGAACTCCGCGAGTCTGCCGGTACCCCACCAGCGCGCGGACTGCGCGGGCAGCGGCACCTCGCACACGTACTGGCAGTTCCAGTCCTGGCCGAGCCGTCCGCGTACCCACTCGTCGCCGAACGGGTGCCCGCCGGGCGAGCCGAAGGCCAGATGGGTGGCGTAGTTGGGGCCGGGCAGCCGGAGGCCGTCGGTCAGTTGCTCAAGCCGCGCCTCGGGTGTGGCGAGTGCGGCGAACCGGGCGCCCGGCACCCAGGACTTCAGATGCGAGGTGAGCCCCACCCGCATGCGGTCCAGTCGGGCGACGCTGCCGAGCACCGCGCCCGCGTAGAGGTAGTGGGCCAGCAGCCGCGCCGCCGAAGCGATCACACCGGGCCCGAGGTCGTACTGCGCTATCTGCCGCAACTGGTGGGTCAGCAGCGCCATGGCCAGCGGCGGCAGATCGACCTCGACCAGCGCCATCCGGTCGCTCTCCAGCAGCGAACGTAACGAGTGCAGCCGTATCCGGTGGTCGGCGGGCAGCCAGGCGGGCAGCACGACCACGAGGTACCCGACCGCCTCAAGCGCGGCCCAGGTCTCGGTGAGCGCCTGCTCAAGCGGCTGCTGGGCGGGCGCGGGCAGCACGATGGCCGACGGGGCGTGCTGGGCGAGGACAGGCAGCAGCATGTCCTCGCTGGTGACGCCGATGACGGTCGACATGGCCCGCGGACCCCCAGCCACTGCGTTCCCACCTCTCAACGTTGCGCAGCCTATCCAGGATTTACGGGATGAGCAGGGCCTTGTGCTACCCATACGCAGCGCTCAACAACCCTGAGGACTCATGCCGTTCCTCTTGACACCCGCACTGGTCTGGACCACTTTTGGTCCGTACCAACCCCCACTTCATCCTCCCGACGCGCGGGCGTCGCCCCCAGGAGGCCCAAATGTCAGGCTCACGCCATAAGACCGCGCCGGATCGCCCTCGGCAGCGGCGCACCGTCCCCCTGTTCACCGCGGCAGCCCTGACCGCCGCGGGAGTCGGGCTGGGCGTCACCATGTCCTCCGCCCACGCGGCGGACGCCAACCTCGCCGCCAACCCCGGCTTCGAGTCCGGGCTGTCCGGCTGGACCTGCACCGGCAACAGCGGGATGACGGTCAACAGCCCCGTACACGGCGGCAGTTCGGCGCTGCAGGCGACCCCGACCTCGTCCGACGACGCCCAGTGCTCGCAGATCGTCAGCGTGCAGCCGAACTCCACCTACACCCTGAGCGCCTGGGTGCAGGGCAGCTACGTCTACCTCGGCGCGTCCGGCACCGGCGGTACCGACCCGTCCACCTGGACCCCGTCGGCCTCCTCGTACCAGCAGCTCAGCACCAGCTTCACCACAGGTGCGAACACCACCTCGGTCACCCTCTACCTGCACGGCTGGTACGGGCAGCCCGCCTACTACGCGGACGACGTGGCCCTGACCGGCCCGGCGGGCAGCGGCGGCACACCGACACCGACCCCCACACCGACACCGACGCCCACGCCGACGCCCACGCCCACGCCGGGCAGCGGTTCGGGGCTGCCCAAGCACGCGGTCACCGGCTACTGGCAGGACTTCTGCAACGGCGCCACCGCCCAGAAGCTCTCCGACGTCAACAGCCAGTACGACATCATCGCCGTGGCCTTCGCCAACGCCACGTCCACTCCCGGAGCGGTGGACTTCTCCCTAGACTCCTGTCTGAACTACGGCGACGCACAGTTCAAGGCGGACATCAAGGCGGCTCAGGCGGCCGGTAAGAAGGTCGTCATCTCCGTCGGCGGCCAGAACGGCACGATCTCGGTGGCCGACAGCACCTCGGCGACGAACTTCGCCAACAGCGTCTCCACGCTGATGCAGAACTACGGCTTCGACGGCGTGGACATCGACCTGGAGAACGGTCTCAACGCCACGTACATGAGCCAGGCGCTGCACGCCCTGTCGGCGAAGGCGGGCTCGGGCCTGGTCATCACCATGGCCCCGCAGACCATCGACATGCAGTCGACCTCAAGCGACTACTTCGCGACCGCGCTGAACATCAAGGACATCCTGACGGTCGTCAACACCCAGTACTACAACTCCGGTTCGATGAACGGCTGCGACGGCAACGTCTACGCCCAGGGTTCCGTCGACTTCATCACGGCACTGGCCTGCACCCAACTGCAGGGCGGCCTCGACCCGTCACAGGTGGGCATCGGCGTACCGGCCTCCAGCAGCGCGGCGGGCAGCGGCTATGTCCCGCCGTCCGTGGTGAACAACGCCCTGGACTGCCTGACCCAGGGCGCCAACTGCGGTTCGTTCAAGCCGTCCAGGACCTGGCCGACGTTGCGCGGTGCGATGACCTGGTCCACCAACTGGGACGCGGCGAACGGCAACTCCTTCGCAGGCGCGGTCGGCGCACACGTGCACGCGCTGCCGTAACACGCGGGAACACGAGGGCCGGGCGGTACGCCGCCCGGCCCGCTCAACGCAGGTTGAGCAGCATCACGTGATGGCGGTCTGCTCCCTCCCAGGGGTGCGCCTCACCGATCTTCTGGTACCCCCACACCCGGTACGCGGCCAGCACCGCCTTCAGCGCGGAAGGTGGTTTTACGGGTCTGGGGACCGGAGTCGCCGGAAGGAAGCCGCCACGTCAGCGGCGGTCTCGCCATACGGCGGTTCCGCGAACACCTCCGCGTAGACCAGCCTGAACGCGTCCTCGGCCCGTGCGACGGGCGCCCCGGCCATGCGCTCCGTGGTGATGGTTTCTCGCCGCGTCACGTGGTACTCCCTCGGGAAGAGACCCTCACGAACGGCGCCGCGCGGCGACAGCGTCCGTGTACTGCTCGGTTGTCAGATCCTCCGGACCGATCCCCAACTGCGCCAGCACGTCGCGTACCGCATCCAGTGCCGCCTGCAACTCGTCTGCCACCACCAGCGTTTCCACCTCGATAAACGTGCCGTCGATCTCCGGCACCCGTACGAGAGTCGCCAGTATCGGCCTTCCGGCTGCCTCGAACTCATAGTTCCGGCAGTGCTTTTGGAACTCGATGACCGGTGCGTAGCCAATCCCACGCAACATCGCGTGTACCGCGTCCGGATCCTCAACCCGCGTCTCATACTCGGGCTTCGCCCCGGAGGCCTCGTCCACCCGTGCTTCCTTGTAGGTGAGGACCGACCTGTCCCCAGCAGGTCCACTCACGGTCCGCACCCGCAGTTCGCGGTCGCTCTCCATCAGGGAGCCGTCAGGCAGGTCGTAGTAGGTGTCCCGATACACCTCAACCCGCCCTGCGGCCCGTCCCTCCAACCCGGCCTCGACCTTCTCCGGCTCTCGCACCCGAGCCTTCAACTCGGCCTCGATCATTCCCGTCTCCTGCCCCTTCACACGACGCGCTCGGAGTCCGCGACCATCGCGTCAAACATCCGACGGAAGCCTCGGTGCAGCGGCCCGTACGGTGTCTGCACCACCTTGTACGTGGCCGACTCGTGTCCTTCCCACCCCACGTCGAAGGCCGACACGAACAGCGTCGAATCCAGCCGGATGACGCGCCACGTGGGCAGCGACCGGTACCGCCAAATCCCCAACTCGCAGTGCTGGGCGAGCTCTCGGAGCCGAGCTTCCGCCAGCCGTACACCATGGCCCAAGGACTCCACTGACTCTCCGATATCCGCAGCTCGCAGCGCCAGAGCAGGGGATTCAGGGTGCAGCAGCAGGACCCGTAGCCGCAACGGCTCAGAACCGGCACGGGTGAACGACTCTCGCAGCAAACTGTCGTTGAGGGCGAGCAACCCAAGACCCCGGACAGCGAGGACGTCAACTTCGCTCGCTGTGCGCGCTTCGTGCTGGATCTCATCAGTGGCCGACGCCTGCGACATGTAAACACGCGCGACTTCGGGGAACGCCGTGAGATCGACGGCCCTTCCGCCACCGCCCTCCCGGGATGCGGCGAGGCCGAGGAGGCGCCGGGCATCGTCCGGCATACCGAGGCCGTCGGCAACCCGTTCGAACACATCGAGCCTGGACACCTCACGGCGTCCATTGATGACCTCATTCACCCGGCCTTGGGTCATGTCAACCGCTGAGGCGATCCGCGCCTGACTGACTCCACCGAACCGCTGAACACATCGGAACACGGCCCCTATGTCCCGGCTCCGGAGCGCCTGACGCATTTCGGCTCGCTGCCAAGCCCATTCGGGAAGTTCAACGAAGGCAAGTGGCGCCATGTGGGCAGGCCCTCAGCTCACATTGGGATGGAATGTCATCTCACGGTGAGATTACCGCGCGGGTATCGAAACATGCCTCATGTAACCCGATCCTCGAAGCGTGACAAGAAGCTACGCGCCCTCCTCCGCCTGGCTACCCCCAGGACTACGTATCTCGTTGCAACCAGCAGGACGGTGGTGGGACGCGGTTCGAGTACCCCGCCGACTCGCGGAGCTTGCCCTCGCCGCCCTCGGGGCGGAGAGCGGAGCCGTGCTCGAAGATCCCTCCGCGGGCCTCCATTACTGGTTCGTCCCCGTGCGCACAGCGGCGGACTGGGCCTTTCCTCGCCATGCGGACATCCACGTCCACGGCGAAACCGCGTACATCCCGATTCCCGGAACCCAGCGGACCACCGGGCCGCGCTGGCGCATCCCGCCCCGTCCCGACACGTACATCACCGATCCGGACAAGCTCCTCGCCACCCTGTACGACGCGGTGGAGACAGCACTCGGCCCACACGAAGGATGCAAGGCACCGGGCGACGCCGCCTACTGGCTCGCGTCAACCGCCAATGCGCCCGGGCCAGTTCTACGCGAGTGGGCAAGGGGCGAACTCGCGCTCATCCCCACAGGCGTGCGGTTCGACGTCGTGCGCGTAATCCATCGACTTGGTTGCCAACTACTGCGCGATTTGCATGCCCACCCCGGCCTCGGACCTGTCATGCACACCGGCAGCACAGCGGTTGAATTCCTCGTTCCCAAAGGAACGACCACGACTTGGTCCATGCCGCTCACCACCACGATCGGCAAAGGCAAACGGTTCGCCTGCCCCGACCCGCGCCTTCTCCGCCGTACTGTCCGGCGGCGCCACTGGTCACACTGGCCGCAGGCCGCCGAGGGGCCTGCCCTCACCGATCCCCATTTGCTGGCGAACGCGATCCATGCTGCGGGCATCCGTCAACGGGGGGAGTTCACGCGTTGACCGCACCCTGCTGAGCATCCATGCGACGCGCGCGGCAGCGCATCACGGATGCCCCGCGCCGGACGGAACGCCCTGGCGGGCGCAGTGCCAGGGCGTTCCGCTGGGTTTGGTTACGGCTTGGGGAGGGCGCAGTTCGGCTGGGTGAGGTCGATTGTGTTGCCGGTGCCCACGCAGGGGGCGATCAGATAGGTCTCCTCGGCGTAGCCGGTGCCCTGGTGGATGGTGACGTTGCCGTTCTGGTCCACCTCGCAGGGGTTGTTGAGGCTGCACTGCTCGCCGTTCTCGTTGGTGGTGTTGTTGACCGCCACCACCTGTCCGGTCGTGGTGTCGATGACCGGAGAGCCGGAGGTACCACCGATCACGTGGCAGTCCGGGGTGTACCGGACGGAGTCCTTCCAGGTCCAGTCGGCTTCCTTGAGGCTGTAGGCGAAGCCGTCGATCGCGCAGGAGTAGGTGGACTGCCAGTACCCGGAGACCACCTCGATGGAGTCGCCCTGCACGGGGTGGGTGGTGGCCAGCGGCAGTGCCTCGATCTGGTACTGCTGGCGTATCTGGGCGTAGGTGCTGCTGAGTTGGTACAGCGTGATGTCGGTGTCGGTCATCGTCGCGTACAGCACCTTGCTGGCCTGCAGCGTTCCGAGCTGGTTTCCCGCGCCGTCCAGCAGCGTGAACGTCCGGCCGGACGGCTGGTCGGTGATGACCTGGCCCGCGGCGGGCATTCCGCTCTCCAGGCAGTGCCCGTTGGTCATGACGATGGCCGGGTCGTTGTCCGCCGAGGCGGGGGTCCTGATGACGGACCCGGAGCAGTCGTCCAGCGCCACGGTCCCGGCGAAAGTGACCTGCGCGTCGGCGGGCCGCACCACGGCCTCCGCCGGTGCGGCGGCCGCGCCGAGCAGTGTGACGACGGCGAGACATCCTGCCGATAAGGCAGCTGCGAGAGGTCTGTTCATGTGGGGGGGATCCTCTCCGTACCGGAGCTTTCCGGATTTGGCATGCTCATTATCTTTGGGCTGAGCCCGGAAGAGAACCCTCTCGGACGGTGCGCTCAACCGCCCATCGGGCAGGGGCACTCGGGCCTGGACCGATGCGGGGAGCAACCGAGGTATTCGGGGTTAGTCCCCGTGGCCGTCCTGCACTCGCGTCCGCCTCGGTCGTGTTCGCTGTCCAGGCATGCGACCGGGGCGGAGGTCTTCGGGGTCGGCTCAGGTCGTCTCGTTGCGTACGACCATCGCGAACGACGTGCACAGCCGACGGAATCCGGCGTGGCCGGTGCGGCCCGTGTGACGTAGACACCAGATGTCGACGGGCTCGGCGGCGGCCTGCGGGCCGGACTCGTCCGCGCAGTGGAGGCACTGAGCCTCCAACGTGACGTCGGTGTCCGGGTGCTCGGTGATGGTGTGGTCCACGTACCGGTACACGACTTTGCCGCCGGTCACCGCGCTCACCGCGCCGCGCCCCGGCGGACGACGTCTGCCAGCGTCAACGCGGTGTCGGCGTTGACTCGGCCGAGCTGGACCAGGTTCAGGTAGGGGGACGCGGCATCAGCGCCTAGGGACGGTAGGACGATGCCCGCCGCATGGAGGGCATCGCGTAGCTTCGCCACCGCCTGGTCAGCGGTGTGGGTTTGGGCTGCCATGCCAATGACGGTAGGAAGAGCGGCAGTTGCGGGTCCACGAAGTTGCAGCGGGTTGCAGAGATTCACCCCAGGGCGTCAATTGCGGCGGTGATCAGCGCTCGCGCCGGTTGGCCGTAGACGGCAAGTCTTTGTAGCTCAGCGAAGGCCTTCTTGTACATCGCCACCTCACCAGGCGCCGTCACCGTCAAGGGCGCACGGGGTTGCACACCCGCGCGGGCAACGCCCCACACAAGATCCCCGCCGGACAGGCGCCCCTCACACGGCCAGGCTCAGCGCCGCCGCCACCGCGGAGGCCGCCATGGAGTACGGGCGCTCAGTCGAGGACGGCCAGGGCGTCGATCTCGATCAGCAGGCCCGCGGGCAGCCCGACGTAGACCGTGGTGCGGGCCGCCGGGGCGCCCTTGAGATCCGCGAAGTACTCGTTGTAGATCTCGTTCATCTCCGCGAAGTGCGCGGTGTCGGTCAGATAGACGCGGATCATCATCACGTCTTCCCAGCCGGCACCGCCCTCTTCGAGGACCGACCGGACGTTGGCGAGCGTCTGCAGGGTCTGTTCGCGCAGTCCGGGCCCGGCCGGGGCGGGGGTCCGACCCGGCACCGCCGGGAGGAAGCCGACCTGACCGGCGACCTGGAGGATGTTGCCCTTCCGTACGCCGTGCGAGAACTTGGCCGGCGGCTGGGTGTGGGTCGCCGGGGTGATCGCGGTCTTGTCGCTCATGACTGCCTTTCGTTGCGGACCTTGGGGTGCTTGGGATCCTTACCGGGTGTCCGGCCGGAGTAGTCCCGACTGATCGCCTCCGCGGTACGCAGCACCAGCGGGCGCAGCGCGAGGAGTTCCTCGGTGGACACCACGACGTTCGGCGCGGAGACCGACATGGCGGCACCGACCCGGCCGTCCGCGCCGCGGATCGGCGCGCCGACGCAGTTGACGGACTCCTCGTGGCCGCCGAGGTCGCTGGCCCAGCCCTGCTCGCGGACCCTGGCCAACTCGGCAAGGAACGCCGCCGCGTTGGGGGTGGACCGGGCCGTGTACGCGGGATAGTCGAGGCGCTCGGCGACCGCCCGCAGCTCGGCCTCGGGCAGATCGGCGAGCAGGAGTTTGGCGACCGCCGCGACGGTGATGGCGACGGGCTTGCCGATCCGCGAGTACATCCGCACCGGGTAGCGGCTCTCCACCTTGTCGATGTAGACGACCTCGCCCTCCTCGTACACGGCGAGATGCACGGTGTGCCCGCACGCCTCGTTGAGCGCCACGAGGTGCGGATGGGCGATCTCCCGTACGTCCAGGTTCTCCATCGCCTCCTGCGCCAGGGCGAACAGCCGCGCGCCCAGCCGGTAGCGCTGGTCCTGCTGGCGGTAGACCATGCCGTGCTCGTGCAGGGTGCGCAGCAGCCGCAGCGCCGTCGACTTGTGGACGTCGAGACGGGTGGCCACCTGCTCCAGGTTGGCCGGTCCCTCGGCGAGCAGCGGCAGGATGCTCAGTGCGCGATCGACGGTCTGACTCATGGTGTAGGCCCCTCCGCGGCCTCGGCGGTCCATCCGGGCCCGAGCCGCAGTCTGCCCCACGCCTCGTCGCTCAGCCCCGCGAGGGAGTCGGCCCGCTCGCGCGGCGGCGGGGTGCCGAGATCGCCGGGCACGGTGAGGGCCGCGGCGGCCATCAGGTGACCGTGATCGCCCCGCTTCTCACGCCGCCTGCTCACCGTTGACCCGGTGCTCGCCGGGATGTTAGACAGCACGAAACACATACCGCAACGACTGTTGCATATTGTGCAATGCGCCCGCTCCAGGAGGACCGATGCACGTCGAGGAGTTGTACGAGGAGCGGGTCGACCACCGCTTCAAGGGTCTGCCGCCGGACGCCGAGGGCCGCACCGTCGGCGAGTTGGCGGCCGAGCGCCGGTCGATCTTCGACGGCGGTTTCACCACGCCCATCCTCACGCTCTCGGCGTCCGCGCTGGAACACAACCTGGCGCAGCTTGAGGCGTACTCCGCCAAGCACGGCCTGGCGTTCGCCCCGCACGGCAAGACTTCCATGGCGCCGCAGCTGTTCGAACGCCAACTGGCGCACGGCTCCTGGGGGATCACGGCGGCGACGCCGAGTCAGGTACGGGTGTACCGCACGTTCGGTGTGCAACGGATCTTCCTGGCGAACGAGTTGGTGGACGCGGCGGCCCTGCGCTGGCTGTCCGGCGAGCTCGCGGCGGACCCCGACTTCCGCCTCGTCGCCTACGTGGACTCGGTACGCGGCGTCGAGCTGATGGAAGCCGCGCTGACCCACCGGCTGGACGTCGTGGTGGAGTTGGGGGCGCCCGGTGGCCGCACCGGCGTCCGCGACGCGGGCGTCGCGCGCGAGGTCGCCGACGCGGTGGCCGCCGCGCGGCATCTGCGGTTGGTCGGCGTCGCCGGTTACGAGGGCGAACTCCCGGTCAAGACCGAGGAGTCGGTGACGGCGTGGCTGCGCCGGCTGGTCGCGCTGGCCCGGGATCTCGACGCGGCGGGCCGCTTCGCGGACGCGGAGGAGATCGTGCTCAGCGCGGGTGGCAGCGCGTGGTTCGACTCCGTCGCGGAGGTGTTCTCGAGGGTCGCGGCCGACAGCTTCTCCCGGCCGGTGCTGAAGTTGCTGCGCTCCGGTGCGTATGTGACCCACGACGACGGTCACTACCGGAAGACCACGCCGTTCCACGACCGGGTCGCCGGGGAGGGCTCGCTGCGGGCCGCCTTCCAGCTGTGGGCGCAGGTGGTGTCCCGGCCGGAGGCCGGGCTGGCGCTGCTCAACGCGGGCAAGCGGGACGCGGCGTACGACCTGGACCTGCCGGAGGTGCGGGCCGTGCGGACGCTGACCGGTGAGCGGCGTCCCGCGGACGGCATGAAGGTGACCAGGCTGGCCGACCAGCATGCGTTCGTGGCCCTCTCCGAGGGCGCCGAGCTGGAGGTCGGGGACTGGGTGGCGCTGGGCCTTTCGCATCCGTGCACGACGTTCGACAAGTGGCAGCTGATTCCGGTGGTCGCCGAGGACGACACGGTCGTGGACTTCGTCCGGACCTTCTTTTAGGGGGCTTCCCGCCCACCCGCCGGTGCCCTGGGAAATCCCCCGGCCACCCGCCCGTGAACCATCCGTGCTTGCTGAAGGTCGGCCGGGTCTCGGCTGGGGTCCGGGGGTCGGCTCCCGGGAAGGCGCGGCCGCCGGGATCCGGGGACGGTAACGGGTGGGTG
>NZ_JARHTQ010000056.1 GCF_029223525.1 Streptantibioticus ferralitis
CGCGCGGCCGCGGCGCCCGCCACGCCTGGCTGTACCACCAGCGCCTGGCGATAATCGACAACGAGGAAGGAATCGGAACCCATGACAGCGAACCGCAGGTATGACAGCACTGTGGCTTGCTCATCTCGACCGAGCTCGCGTAATCAAGGCGAAATCCGGCCCCGTGCAGACGGGGGATGCGATGCCGGCCGGGAACGCCGACATGGCCAAGCGTTGGCTGGATTCGATTCCTTACCTTGCGATGTCAGTGTGGCGCATGATCCCCTTGCGGTTCCTGTCGTGGTGTCGCTGAACGCCATGAGCTGAATTTAGGGGGGACTGAATGAAGCTGCCAGGATCTTCTTGGCATAGGCGCAGCATTGCTGCCTTAGTCTTTCTTGCCGCATTTCCGCTGGCCACCGCAACGCTTGCCAGTGCGTCAAACCCGAGCGGTAAACATGTCGGCGGCACCGCTCCGCGAGGGGTGAGCTCCGCCGACATCCAGATCATGAACAGGCAGGAAGTTCTCGACAAGATCGCCGGTCGGTTGACCAACGGACTCTCCGAGTTCGACCGGGCGAAGATCTCGGGTTTCACCGAAGTCGAGGTCGACCCCGTGCACAACCGAATCCATCTTCACTGGAAGGGTGCGGTTCCGAAGACGGCCAGCGACATCCTGCACCGGCTCCCTGAGGGTGTGACGGCGGACGTCGTTCCTGCCGAGTACTCCAAGGCGGAGTTGCACGCCGCCAGGAACAGGCTTATGCACAACGGGTCTCCGGCGGTCATCCCGTCCCGGCTCACCTCGGTGCCGAGCCGCATCACCAGCATCGCGCCGGCCGTCGACGGAAGTGGCCTGGAGATCGGCTACGACGAGGGTGTGGCCAAGGCGAAGCAGGCTCTCGCCGGTCCGTTGGCCAAGCCGACACGGCAGGCCAAGACACTGGAAGTCAAGACGGCGACGGAACGACTGACAGGCATCGACACCCGTGTTTCCTATCAGCCCGTGAGCCCGGCCTCCGCTGCCGCTCATCCGGCTGCCAAGCCGACCGCGCACGCGTCCCCTCTGACGTCCGGGAATACGCGACAGTTCGACAACTCCCCCTGGTATGGCGGCGCTGGAATGCGCACTCCCGGGGGTGGCATCTGCTCCAGTGGCTTCGGCGTCACCAGCAACGCGGACGGGACGAAACTGCTCACCGCGGCCGCCCACTGCGACGGAACCGGTTGGCAGTGGAACACCTGGGCCGGCGACCCGTCGAACTACATCGGACAATCCAATGGGTTGGCGATTCACACCATAGACACCGTCGGGATCCTTCCTGACAGCGGGGCCACCGGCGGGTATGTGTATGACGGTGCGTCGGACGACCCCACCGGCTACAGCAAGCCCGTGACGGGATGGGGACACAACTTCGTCGGCGACTACCTCTGCTCTTCCGGGGCGAACTCGGGAGCGCACTGCAATATTGTGGTCCAGCAGACCGACATCTCCGAAACCGGCCCCGATGGCTACACACGCCCCATCGTGGATCTGGCCACCCAGACGGACACCTGGGCCACGCATATCGCCTCCGCTGACGGAGACAGCGGCGGACCGGTCTTCGCGGGAATCAACGACTACACGGCCGACGAGGCGCGGGGCACCATCAGCATGAACAAGTACGAGATGGACTCCTGTCCCGCGAATATCGTTCTCCAGGACACGAGCAAGGCATGCTACGGCGGCCTCTACTTCGTGCCGATCTACCAGACCTTGACCGAGATGAACTGGAGCATCAATACCGGATGATCCGCGCCATGACGCGGTTGGCGCGGCTGTCACAGCGTGATGTGCGACCGCGCTCTCGCCGCTCCCGGGCGGGCTGCCTTCAATTGTCTGACGGGGGCCCGCCCTCGGCCGATTGCCGCGTCGGCATCTCGGTACGCTGTTCCACCGGAGCGGGCCTTCGCAGCACGCGCACCTCACGGTGGGACCGAAGCACGACGGCCACCTCTTGGAGGGGACTTGAGCTCATCCATCGCGAAGCTACGGCCCCCGTGGCGGCGCGCGACGCGCATCACTCTGATCGTTGCGAGTGCCGCGGCCGCCGTGTCCCTGGCCGTGACAGCGGCCCGGACATCCCAGCCCCACGGGCACCGCTACGAAAGCGAGGCCACCGGCGAGGTACTGCTCGGCGCCGACGGCCGCACGCTCACCATCGGGGCGTGGTGGGACGACTGCGAAAAGCAACCGAAGCTCGAGGCGCACGAGTCCGCGCAGGGTGTCACCCTCTCACTGCACCGAGAGGACGATTCACGCCCGAATACCGTATGCGGCAACGCCGGCGCCAAACAGCTGACCACCACCATCGCCACGCCGCTGGGTTCCCGCCCGCTCACCGACGCAGTCAGCCACCATGCCATCGCGTACTTCGACGCACGTCGGCTCGCCATCCCCCATTACCTCCCGGCGGGATTCACCCCTACCGACCTCATCGCGTTCTCCAATCCCCAGGGCGACGCGATCCCGCGGCCGTACGCCAAGCCCCCGACCCCGGCCTGGGAACGCTCCTACCTGCGCGAACCCCACCACGGTATCCTCACGATCACCCAGATCACCGGGAAGGCCGCCGACGCCGCCGGCACACCGATCACGCTCCACGGGCGCCAGGGCCGCCTCCGCGAAGGGCCACGCTGGGACAACGCGTCCTTCCGGTCCCTGACCTGGTTCGACGGCACCTATACCTTCAACATCCTCAGCGACGACGCACAGAACGTCCTGTCGGCGGATGAGCTCATGAAGATAGCGAACGCGCTCGGGTAGCGAGACCCGGCCGCGATCAGACCGGGAACGGGAGCTTGGCGATGGCCTCGGCGGCGCGGTAGCCGTCGGGGATGCCCGCCGCGAGGATGATGTCCCGGAGCGCTGCGGGGCGGGGTCGATGCCGGCGGCGTGCAGGATCTCCCAGACCGTGGACGGGGCGATCGGGTAGCCAAGGCGTGCAAGTTCGCCCGTCGGTGGCCCCAGGTGCTGTTCTCCCGGGCAATGCGCAGGATGAGTTGCTTGACGGTGGGGGCGGTGGAGGGCCTGTCAGGGCATCGACCCTGGGCGAACGTCCACTTGTGCGCAATGAGTTGACGGTGCCAGCGCAGTTGCGTGAGTAACCGGGAAGACCTGGCGCCAGCGGTCGCGAGGGATCAGCCGGGAGAGTGCGGCGAGCCAGATCCGGTCGGCCGGCTCGTACCGGCCCCGGGTGATCTGACGGCGTAGGACCGCGTTCTCATGTCGTGGCGCCAACACGTCCGTATCTTTGGCCATGCGGCTGCGCAGCACAGCAGCGGGCAGCATGACCAGATTACGGACCAGCGCGGAGACCACCGACAGCGACATCCGCAGATCGTCGCAGGCCAGTCGGGGCCGCGTCGCCAGGATCAGTAAACGTGCAGGCCGCAGCCCCGAATCGTATTTTCGAGCGGGACAGGATGCGGCGATAGCTCCAGCCGGGATTCTCCCGGGCGAGGCGTAGAACCAACAGGGGTATGGAGTGCACCGTCCGCGGCCTTCCCTAGCGCTTCGGCCGAGACTCCTCGGCGTGGCGGCGCGCGACCGGATCACGGTGCCACCGCAGCACCGTGTCCGGCCGCACCAACAGCCGCACCCGGCGCAGCGCCTGCGTCGGCAGCCGGTGCAGGGGCTGCCAGGAAAGCGCGATCACCGGGGGCGAACCGCACTCGCTGGCTTTCGAACCCGGCGTCGATGTCGGGAGCCATCGCCACGAGCAGCATGCGGACTTCGATGCTGACACTCAGTTGCGCATCCGGCGGAAGGCCAACCGGGTGCGTTCGTATGTGCGTCGGGCCTTCCCGGCTGTTCCAGCGCGTTGCGGTGCGATGGGTTGGACGCCGAGTATGGCCAGGGCTTCATCGTTGGCCGCGGTCCCGGAGCCGCGTTGGGAGCGGCCGTTCTCGGTGGGCGGCCTGCGCCCACGAGGGCACCTGCCAGACCCGAGACGGCAACGACCCATACAGCTGCATCCCACGGGAGTATTCGGTCGAGAAACCGGCTTCCCACCCTTGAAGTCGGCGATCCGGTATCGCCGACCGCCCAGGGATGGCCCAGCCCCTGTACGAATGCTCTATCTGGGCGACCTGAACTGCCGTCAGGTGAGGACGCCCAGCCGGTAGCGGTAGTAGGTCCCAACTCCTCGGCGCGTCCGTCCGGAGAGCGCCACACGGCCGGTGTTCGACATGCCCCGTATGGGATCCGGGAACCGTGAGTCCGGCCACAGCATGCCCGATCCGTCCCATCTTGATTATTCGAACAGATATCGGCCGGGCTAAACTCGTTCGGCTTTTCGTGCTTCGGCCTGACATGTAGCGCCTCACGCGGCGCACGTGACCACTCCCAAGGGCCCGGCATTGCTCGGGAGCGGGGAATTACGAAGGGACGAGGAGAGGCATGTCTGTCATCACCGGGAGTCATCCGGTACGGGATCCCGAACGCGACCTCACGGCGGACGAGGCCGTGCGACGGCTCGCGTTGTTCCCTGGGCGTCCAGCTCCGGCTGCCCGGACGCTGGTCGACGTACTGGACGCCACCGTAGCCGCCCACCCGAACGAGCCAGCTCTGGACGACGGGCATGCGGTGCTCACCTACCGTGCGCTCGCCGCTGAGGTGGCGGCCGAGCGGCGCCGTCTGTCCGCGGCCGGGATCGGTGTGGGCGACCGCGTCGGCATCCGGGTCCCGTCGGGCACCAACGACCTCTACATCTGCATCCTGGCCGTGCTCGCTGCGGGCGCCGCATACGTTCCGGTGGACGCCGAGGACCCGGACGAGCGCGCGGAGTTGGTCTTCGGGGAGGCCGCGGTGAGCGGCGTCCTGGGCGCCGGCCGTAGCCTCACGCTGAGCGAGGGCCGCCGCACCGACAGCAAGACCGGTCGCCCCGGGCCCGGCGACGACGCCTGGATCATCTTCACCTCCGGCTCCACCGGTAAGCCGAAGGGCGTAGCTGTCACCCACCGCAACGCCGCCGCCTTCGTGGACGCCGAGGCCGCGCTCTTCCTCCAGGAGGAGCCGATCGGCCGCGGCGACCGGGTGATGGCCGGCCTGTCGGTGGCCTTCGACGCCTCCTGCGAGGAGATGTGGCTGGCCTGGAGGTACGGTGCTTGCCTGGTCCCGGTGCCCCGCTCCCAGGTGCGCAGCGGCGCCGACCTCGGCCCGTGGCTGGCCGAGCAGGAGATCACCGTGGTGTCCACGGTGCCCACGCTCGCCGCACTGTGGCCGGCCGAAGCGCTCAACGAGGTCCGGCTGCTGATCTTCGGCGGCGAGGCATGCCCGCCCGAGCTGGTGGACCGGCTGGTCACCGAGGGCCGGGAGGTATGGAACACCTATGGCCCGACCGAGGCCACCGTGGTCGCCTGCGCCTCGCTGCTGACCGGTGAGGGCCCGGTCCGCATCGGCCTGCCGCTGGACGGCTGGGAGTTGGCCGTGGTGGACGAGGCCGGCGACCCGGTCCCGATGGGTGGCAGCGGCCAACTGGTCATCGGCGGTGTCGGCCTGGCCCGGTATCTGGACCCCGAGAAGGACGCCGAGAAGTACGCGCCGCTGACCTCGCTCGGCTGGGGACGCGCCTACCGCAGCGGCGACTTGGTGCAGGCCGAGCCAGCAGGGCTGCTCTTCCTGGGGCGAGCCGACGAGCAGATCAAGCTCGGCGGCCGGCGGATCGAGCTCGGCGAGGTGGACGCGGCGCTGCAGGCACTGCCCGGCGTCGTCGGCGCGGCCGCCGGCGTACGGACCTCCAAGGGCGGCAACCAGCTGCTGGTCGGCTACCTGGTCACCACGGGCGGCTGGGACCGGGAGCAGGCCGTCGAGCGACTGCGCGCCGAACTGCCCGCCGCACTGGTACCGTTGCTCGCCCCGGTCGACTCGCTGCCCACCCGCACCTCCGGCAAGGTGGACCGCAACGCGCTGCCGTGGCCGCTGCCCGAGCTGGAGAGCGCCGGACCGGCCGAGCAGCTCTACGGCACCGAGGCGTGGCTGGCCGAGCAGTGGAGCGAGATCCTCGGCGTGCCGGTCACCGGCGCAGACGATGACTTCTTCGCCATCGGCGGCGGCAGCCTCGCCGCCGCCCGGCTCACCACACTGCTGCGCGAGCGCTACCCGGCGGTCGCGGTGCGCGACATCTACCAGCAGCCCACGCTGCGCAAGCTGGCCCGGCTGCTGGAGCGTTCCGCGCAGGCCGACGGCAGACAGCGCACGGTGACCCCGGTACCGACCCGGGCCAAGATCATTCAGCTGCTCCTGCTGCTGCCGCTGGTCACCCTGGTCGGGCTGCGATGGACGGTCGCGCTGCTGGCGCTCGGCAACGTCCTGGCCTGGTTCGGAGGCTACCCGTGGGCACCGACCGCCTCATGGTGGCTGGTCGCCGCCGGTGGCCTGCTCCTCTTCAGCCCACCGGGCCGGCTGGCCATCGCGGCCTGCGGTGCCCGGCTGCTGCTGCGCGGTGTGCGCCCGGGCAGCCATCCGCGCGGCGGCAGTGTGCATCTGCGGCTGTGGGCCGCGGAACGGCTCGCCGAGCTGAGCGGTGCCACCGCGCTGTCCGGCCCGTGGCTGGTGCGCTACGGCCGGGCGCTGGGCGCCAAGATCGGCCCCGAGGTCGACCTGCACTCGCTGCCCCCGGTCACCGGGATGCTCAAGCTGGGCCGCGGTTGTGCGGTCGAGGCCGAGGTGGACCTGTCCGGCTACTGGCTGGATGGCGACCGGCTGGAGATCGGTCCGGTGAAGGTCGGCTCCGGCGCGGTCGTCGGCACCCGCAGCATCCTGTTTCCCGGCGCCCGGGTGGGCAAGCGGGCCCAGGTCATCGCCGGCTCCGGCATCGGGGGACACGTGCCGACCGGCCAGCGCTGGGGCGGCGCACCCGCCGTCAAACTGGGCAAGGCGGACCGCAGCAGGCACAAGCAACGTCCGCCGCGCCGAGCCTGGTGGGCCGCGCTCTACGGAGCGAGCGGCGCCGGGCTGAGCCTGCTGCCCGTGCTCCCAGGGCTCGCCGCCCTCGCGGTACTGGGCTGCTTCGTGCCCGCCTCCGCAGACCTCGGCGCCGCGGCGCGCGCCGCGCTCGTCGCCCTGGTACCGGCCACGCTCGCCTTCGGGCTGGCGTACGCGACCTTGCTGGTGATCGCCGTCCGGCTGCTCAGCTTCGGCCTGCGACCCGGTTGGCACCCGCTGCACGGCAGGATCGGCTGGCAGGCATGGACGGTCAGCCAGTTGATGGACGTGGCCCGCGAGACGCTCTTCCCGCTCTACGCGGGTCTGATCACCCCGATTTGGCTGCGGGCGCTGGGTATGAAGGTCGGCAGCCGGGCCGAGGTCTCCACCGTGCTCGCGCTGCCCAGCCTGACCACGGTCGGCGACGGTGCGTTCCTCGCCGACGACACCCTGATCGCCCCTTACCAGCTGGGCGGTGGATGGCTGCGGATCGGCGAGGCCGAGATCGGCGAACGGGCCTTCCTCGGCAACTCCGGCATGACCGCGCCGGGACGTGCCGTCCCCGATCGCGGTCTGGTGGGTGTGCTGTCGGCCACCCCGAAGAACGCGAAGAAGGGCAGCTCCTACCTGGGCATGCCGCCGATCCGGCTGCCGCGCTCGGCCGACAGCGGCGACCAGAGCCTGACGTACGACCCGCCGGCCCGGCTGCTGTGGGCGCGCGGCCTCGTCGAGCTGTGCCGGCTGCTGCCGGTGCTGGCCTCCGGCGGCCTTTGCGTGCTGAGCCTGGCCGCCCTGGCCTGGCTGGCCGGGACCGCTTCCCCGCTGGCGGCGGCGGCCCTCTCCGGAGTGGTGCTGCTGGCCTCCGGCGGCATCGGCTGCCTGGTGTCGATCGCCGCGAAATGGCTGCTGGTCGGCAGGTTCCGTGCGGTCGAACGCCCGCTGTGGAGTGGCTTCGTATGGCGTAACGAACTGGCCGACACCTTCGTCGAAGTACTGGCGGTGCCGTGGCTGATCGGTTGGGTGCCGGGTACGCCGGTGATGAACCTCTGGCTGCGTGGCCTGGGCGCCACGGTCGGCCGGGGCGTGTGGTGCGAGAGCTACTGGCTGCCGGAGGCGGACCTGGTCACCCTGGAGGACGGGGTGAGCGTCAACCGGGGCTGTGTGGTGCAGACTCACCTCTTCCACGACCGGATCATGCGGATGGATAGTGTGATCCTGCGCGAGGGTGCGACGCTCGGCCCAGGCGGAGTCGTACTGCCCGGCAGCACCATCGGGGCCCGCAGCACGCTCGGGCCGGCCTCGCTGGTGATGCGCGCGGAGGCCGTGCCGGAGGACACGCGGTGGCTGGGCAACCCGATCGAGGCGTGGCAGCCGTCGGCATGAGGCACGGTGTGGCGTCGCACCGCACGGTGGCACGAGGTACAGGAACAGACAGCGGATCGCAGGGGAGCGTACGAACGGTGAGGCCCAAGCAGGCGCCCGCCCACGAGGCGGACCCCTATTTCCCGACCCACGGGGACGCCCGCTATCGGGTCCACCGCTATGAACTCGCCCTGGACTACCGGCCGGTGCCCAACCGGCTCGGCGGCACCGCTCGGCTCAGCGCGCTCGCGGGCAGCGAGCCGCTGCGTGAGTTCGCCCTCGACCTGGCCGACTTCAAGATCGGCCGGCTGCTGGTGGACGGCCGCGCCGCACACTACACACACCGGGCCGGCAAGCTGCGGGTCCGCCCGGCGAAGGCGGTCGCCGCGGACGCGGCCTTCACCGTCGAGGTGCACTACACCGGCAACCCCAAACCGGTGCGCAGCCAATGGGGCGGGCTCGGTTGGGAGGAGCTGACCGACGGCGCGCTGGTGGCGAGCCAGCCGATCGGCGCGCCGTCCTGGTACCCCTGCAACGACCGGCCGGCCGACAAGGCGTCGTACCAGATATCCATCACCACGCCGTCCCCCTACACGGTAATCGTCGGCGGCAAGCTGCTCACCCGCACCACCCGGGCGAGCAGCACCACATGGGTGTACGAGCAGGCCGCTCCCACCTCCAGCTACCTGGTGACGGTCTCGATCGGCCAGTACGAGACCGTACGGCTCACCGACCCGGCCTCAGCGTCCGGGCCGACCCGCTCCACGCCCCTGCTCTCCGTACCGCAGGCCGCCTACCTGCCGGCCCGGCTGCTGCCGCAGTTCACCGCGGACTTCGGCCGCCAGGACGCGATGATGCGGTACTTCGAGGAACTGTTCGGGCCCTACCCGTTCGACGAGTACGCGGTGGTCGTCGCCGACGAAGAACTCGACGTCCCCGTCGAGGCCCAGGGCATGGCCACTTTCGGCACCAACCATGTGGACGGCGAGGGCACTTCGGAGCGCCTCGTCGCCCACGAACTCGCCCATCAATGGTTCGGCAACAGCGTCTCGATCGCCGACTGGCGGCACATCTGGCTCAATGAGGGCTTCGCCAAGTATGCGGAGTGGCTGTGGTCGGATCACGCGGGAGGGCGTACCGCCGCCGGGCACGCCGCCGCCGCGCACGCCCTGCTTGCCGGTCTGCCGCAGGATCTGCGGCTGGCCGACCCGGGCAAGAAGCTGATGTTCGACGACCGGTTGTACCAGCGCGGCGGCCTCGCGGTCCACGCGGTGCGCTGCGCCCTCGGCGACAAGGACTTCTTCCGGATGCTCAGGGACTGGATCGCGATACACCGCCACGGCGTGGTCACCTCCAGCGACTTCACCGCGCACGCGCAGCACTACACTGCGGGGTCGCTCGACGGCATCTTCGACGCGTGGCTGCGCCGGACCGCTCTGCCTCCACTGCCGGTCAACCGGTAGCCAAGACAACGTTGCGCCGAGCGCGACCTCTCCTCTGCGGGCGCCGATAAATCATCCGTGCTGGTCAAGTGACGTGTCCGTAGTTCTGCTGCCACTTAGCTCATCTAATCGACTGCAGGAGGGCGTCGGCGAGGCTGATGGACAGGGTCCGCGGTGGGTTGAGTGGGGGAGCGGCATTTGGCGCTTGACGAGTGATCTCTACGGCGCTGTAGGGCGCTTGACATCGCTTGAGGTGCGAAGGATGCTCAATACATAAGGAACCAGGAGGATTTGCCGCGCGACTGGAGGTCAGGGGGTCGCAGGTTCAAATCCTGTCGTCCCGACGGTGCGAAGGGTCTTCGCAGGTGAGAGCCTGCGAGGGCCCTTTTCTCGTGTTCCAGGTTCCGCCGTCGAGGTCAAGCATGCCGCCCAGCGACACCTTGACTCGGAGGCAGACACACATGCCGCTGCTGGACCTGGACAAGATCACATCCGGCCTGTCGAAGACGTGGGCTGGATTCCTGCGCGACTGGGACCGCTCCCTGCGATCGGGGAACTACCCTGTGGGGCTCAAGAACACGAATCGTCGTCTGGCGTTGAAGTCTTTCGCCGTGAGGAACCGGGAGTCCAGGTCCCAGAACGGCGGTTCGGCCTCCTCTGGGATCATGTTTCGTGATCCTGTCCACGGTGTACACCGTCACGCGCGGTCTGCTGTCGCTGCCCGCGTTGCTTCTGCGGCGTGACATGTCCAAGGACGTCGAGGTGCTGGTGCTGCGGCACGAGAACGCGGTCCTGCGCCGACACGTCCCGCGCGTGCGCTACGAACCAGCCGACCGGCTATGGTTCGCCGCGCTCTCGCACCTGATACCGCGCCGCCGCTGGCCTGTGGGGCTCGAATAATCATCGCCGCTGGTCAAGCGGCGCATCGATACTCGCTGATCACGCCGCTTAGGACACGCGTGCGCAGGACTGTACGGCTGGCCGATGCATGGACCGGAGGCGGATGTTCCTGTATGCACTCCGTGGCTGCGCGCCCACCGGCCGACTTCGCGGTGGCGAGCTGAGTGCGGCGCAGCCCAACAGGAGGTAGAGCGGCCGACGTTGATCAGTCTGCCACCCCGGTAGCCCGGTTCCGGTCTTGGGCCTGTCGAGTCGGCTTCAGCAAGGATGACGCCAGCGCCGTCGTGAACATCGAGGACCGCTCACCGCAGTAGCGTGTCTTCACCCGGAGAATGATGGCCGCCTGGTCGGCGGGGGACACGGACTTTGGTGCTTGGTACGGGAGTAGCTTGCGGTAGCGGGGCGAAGCCGCAATTCGTCGGCTCCTCAGCGGGTTGGTCAGTAGTGTCTGACGCATGGTGAAGTCACGTTGGGCGGCGCGCTGTGTCGTGCCGCTGCTGGCGGTAGTCGCGGGTGTGGGTTCGTTGTCTGGGTACGCTGCGGCGGTGCCGTCCGCCGGGCCGTCCACGCCGTCGTTCGTGGTGGCCGCGCCGAAGTGGACTAAGTGTGCCGATGCAGGGCCGGGGGCGAGCCCTGCGCAGTGCGCGGACATCCGGGTGCCGCTGTCGTGGGCCCGTCCGCATGGGCCGACCATTTCCCTGCATCTGTCGCGGCTGGCAGCTCTGGATGCAAAGCATCGGCTGGGGGCGTTGCTGTTCAACCCGGGAGGTCCTGGCGGGGCGGGTGCCGAGGTGGTCTCCGAGAAGGGACGGACGCTGATGCCCGCCGAACTGCAGCGGCGCTTCGACATCATCGGCTTCGACCCGCGCGGGGTGGGGGAAAGTACCGCAGTGGCGTGCACCGGTGCGGCGCTGTCACCGAAGGTTTCGGTCTTCCCTGACTCGAAGACGCAGTTCGCGGCCGTCCAGCGGCAGAGCGCGGCCTACGGCGCCTCCTGCATCAAGCATTCGGCGCCCAGCCTGGTCGCCAACGTCGACACCGTCAGCGCGGCCCGTGACATGGATGTGATCCGTGCCGCGCTCGGACAGCGGAAGATCAGCTACCTGGGCGTGTCGTACGGTACGTTCCTGGGCCAGACTTATGCCCGCCTGTTCCCGCACCGGGTCCAGACGATGGTGCTCGACGGTGCGATGGACCACGCCGTCACCCCGGCTACCTTCCTGGACGAGGAGGCGTCATCTCTGTCGGAGGTGTTCGGCCGGTTCGCCCGGTGGTGCACCGCGTCGAGGTCGTGTGCGCTGCACGGCCAGGACGTGACCGCGATCTGGGACGGGCTGCTGGCCCGCGCGGCCCGCACGCCGATCCCTGCTCCGCACGCCAGGGGCGGTGCGACGACGGTGAACGCCGACGCGATCCGGATGGTACTGCCGAACCTGCTGCTGTTCGGGCCGACTAGTTCGGTGCTTCCCTCCAGCTGGCCGGAGTTGGGCACCGCGATCGTCCAAGCATGGGCCGGCGATGCCTCGTTGATGGCCGACAACTCCGACGTCGGGCAGCCTCAGGACGCCTATGCGGCAGTGGGCTGCATGGACTTCCCGCCGCAGTTGCGTGGTTACGCCGACGCCGCCTCGCGGTTGAAGCAGGCCCGCGCCCTGTCCCCGCACACCGGCGCTGCCTCCGAGGCCTGGCTGATGACGGACCTGTGCGCGGGCTGGCCGCTGCCACCCACCGATCCATGGGGGGCGCAGAAGATCACTGGTACCCCTCCGATCCTGGTGGCCAGCACGCGGTACGACCCGTCCACGCCGCTGGCATGGGCGCAGGGCCTGCACCGCGAGATCAATGGCAGCGCCCTACTCGTCGCCGACGTCACAGGACACACGGCCTACTTCAACTCCGGGTGCGCCCGTACCGCGGAGACGACCTACCTCATCACCGGCAAGCTGCCCGTATCCGACCGCTGTGGCGCCTGACCGACGCCCATATGCCTAAACAATGGGCCGTGCCCTCTTCCGGCGACGCCATACTCCAGCTCCGCGCCACCCGTACGCGCCCGGAGCTGCTCTACGCGCCCTACCGCGAATCCGTGGCCGCGCTGCTGGAGCAGGCGGCCGCCGTCTGTCGCATGGCGGCGCTGTAGGTGCCGATAGATACCTCCCGCAGGTCAGGCGGTCATGTGCGTGGGTGGAGGAGGGGGTGAAAGTCGAGCGTGGGCGAAGGGGGCGGCGATGCGTGAGCGCTTGACGGCTGATCTGTTTGGCGGCATACGGATCTTGAGGGAGGTTCAGGGCGTGTAATCAGTCCCATCGCCCGGTGCAGCTTCCCTGAAGGGTGCAGTAAAGCGATGTACGGGCCCCGGTAACGGGATGTGGCTGCGTACAAGTGCAGTAAGGGCGGCTACGGTACGAAATGGAATGACCGCATAGAGTTGCGACGCGACTGGGAGTCAAGGGGTCGCAGGTTCAAATCCTGTCGTCCCGACTTGCGAAACCGCAGGTCGAAGGCCGTTTCCGTGAGTAGCGGAAGCGGCCTTTGTCGTTTTTGCGGTGGGAGCGGATGGGGAGCCCTCTGGGAGCGCTCTTGCTCCCAGCCTCAAGTGGTGTCAATCGGGGGCGATTTGGCCGTCGCCCGATCGGGTCGATGGCGATAGGGCGCCGATGCGCGCGGTACGCAGCGCCTGCCTTGGCCATCGGACGACGCATGGGACGCGTCTGCGGGAACGCCTGTCAGGGGGCATGGCAGCCCGTCCATCATCGGGGTGGGCTTGGGGTGGACCTACAAAGTTGCCCCGCCCCGTGGCAGCGGCTCGTCAGGTCCTGACCGCCGCAGTGGAAGTCGAGAGGAGAGAAGACAGCGGCCGGTTGGGCAGGTCATGCTCGCCAGCGGTGTGAGCTCCGCCCGGGGCGCCGATGAGAGGTGTGATGGGCCATCAAGTCGGGTGCGGCTGGGCCTGTTGATGATTGGCAGCAGGTCCGAGTCCTGGGAGCGGCACTCCTCCCACTCTTGCTTCTTGTTGCGCAGGAACTGGTGCGGCGAGGTGGGCACCTCGGACGATCGTTCGGGACGCCGGTGGGAGCAGCCATCGGACGGTCGTTGGTTGTCGTCGTTGGTCAGCGTTGGGCACCGCCGGACGGCCCAGAGTCGGCCTTCGACGTCACGCTCGCCCACCCCCGATGCCTGAGCGCGAGCGGAAAAGGGCCGGGCCCGCGCCGCGGCAGTGCGGCACGGGCCCGGCCCTTGTGCGTCCGCGTGTCCGTCAGAACGCGCCGGTTCCGTTCGGCGTCCCGAGACCCGTCGGGCCGTCGTAGCCGCGGCCCGCGGTGCACAGGTAACTGCCGCTACACGACCCGTTGCTGCCCGACGTGACATCGTTGAGCGCGGAGGTGTGACTGTACGGGTAGGAGCCGTCGATGACCTGGGCGGTGTTCCCGGCCAGCGCGTAGACGCTCGCGATGATCGGCGACGCTGCGCTCGTACCGCCGACCTGGACCCATCCGTCCGCGCCCTGCGCCAGACCGAGTTGGAGCTCGATGTCGCAGAACGAGCCGCCGCCGCAGCTGTTGTACGTGTCGTAGACCGCGACCCCGGTGTTGGGATCGGCGACCGCCGACACGTCGGCGACGGTGCGCTCGCCGCACCCGGAGTCGTGCTGCCAGGAGGGCTTCGCCTCGTACGCCGAGCAGCCCGAGCCCGAGCCGCTCCACGCCGTCTCGCTCCAGCCGCGCGAGTTCGACGCCTTGCTCAGCGACGTGCCGCCCACCGCGGTGACGTACGGGGACGACGCCGGCCAGTAGACGCCGTAGCCGGAGTCACCGGAGCTCGCGGTGATCGCGACGCCGGGGTGGTTGAAGTGCGAGTCGTCCGAGGTGATGGTGGAGTCCTCGGAGCCGCCCCAGCTGTTGGAGACGGAGACGACGCCGGAGGTGGTGGCGGCCGTGTCCTCGGCCGTCATCAGGTCCGGTGTGTTCGCCGAGTTCGCCTCGACCAGCAGGATGTGGCAGCTCGGGCAGACGGCCGAGACCATGTCGAGGTCGAGGCTGATCTCCTCGGCCCATCCGGGGTCGCCGGACGGCAGCGGCGAGGCCTGGCCGTTCTGGTTCACCTTGTGGAAGCAGCCGTTGGATGTCGTGCACGACGGCAGTCCGTAGGCGCTGCGGTAGGCCGCCAGGTCCGACTCGGCGTTGGGGTCGTCCTGGGCGTCGACGATCGCCACCGTACGGCCGGAGCCGGACGTGCCGCCCAGGTTGTAGGCGGACCGCAGGTCCGACGGCACGTGTCCGACGGAGGTCGGTGAGCCGGTGGTGAAGGGGGATATGCGGCCCGTGGAGCTGTGCCGGGCCTTCAGGACGCCGAAACAGCGAGCCTGTCCCGGGGCGGCGGGACGGGCGCAGCCGAACTCCGAGGCGCTCGGGGCGGCGGAGGGGACTGCCGCCTGGGCCCCGGTGGCCAGGCCTGCGGTGAGGGCGGTGACGGCGAGGGTGAGCAGCGCGGTGACGGCCGTTGCTATCCGCCGGATCCGGCGTCTTGGACGATGGTGCGGGAGCACCGGGGATCCGGTGGGTATGCCGGATATTTTGCGGTTGCGCATCGAGCCTCCGTACGGTCTCAGGCGGTTCGCAAGGGCCTGATAACGAAGAGCAGTATGAATTGACGGCACGTCAGACGCCTGTGGCTCAGGTCACTGAGTGCCAAGTGCGGTTCACCATGCAGCCCCGCTCCCGTACTGGTCAAGATCATGCCAAGCGCAGATCTTGTGACGCTGTTGCGCAGACACGCCGCCGCCCGGACCGTGAGGGCCGGGCGGCGGGCCGCGCGGTGGATCAGCAGGCGCCGGATGGCGGCGATCCGGCGCCGCGCCGTGCCGAGGGGAGCGAGCATCTGCAGCCAGGCCGAGAGGTTGTTGGCCAGCAGCGCGCCCCACATCCACATGCAGTTGACCGCGTGGGAGGCGGAGGGCAGATGATTGAGTCCAGCACCGTGGGCGGCGTCCCGGAACAGCTCCTTGATCCGAGTGCGTCGGCGGAAGGCCCACTCCGCCTGCGCGATCTCCTCGTCCAGGTCCAACTCCTCGTTGGTGGCGAAGAAGGAGTAGGCGAAGACCTCGTCCACCTCGCCGCCCAGGGCGAGGGCGAGCCGGTCGGTACCCACGGTGCCCACGGTGCGCGCCCGCCGCGAACGCGCATCGGCGGAGATCTGTTCAACGTCGTAGCGCGCCCGCCGGGCCACCACGCGCGTGCCCCCCGGCCAGCCGGGCGGGACATAGTCGATCAACGCGACCTGTGCCCGGTCGTAGTCGCGTGCGTCGATCCAGTCGTCGTCGTGCACGCGCGCCACGGCCCGCCACAGCGGAGCGGTGCGCGGAACGGCGAGCCTGAACAGGCAATCGCGGGCGACGATCTTCTCGGCGACCTTGTGCGAGTAGTAGCCGGAGTCGCCCTGGAAGAGGATCTGTCCCTGCGCGCCGGCAGCGCGCACCGCGTCCACCGACCGGTCGACCTGGTTCAGCGAAACAGTGCGCCCATCGGACCGGCCGTCGCACAGATCGCCGACCAGCAGCACGTGAGCCTCGGCCCAGTGCGCAGCGTGCACCCGCCCGGCGACCTCCCCTTGTACGAGCGGATCACCTCTGGGAGCCGCAGGCGAAAAGGCGCGCAGAGATCCGGTGGTGATGGGGCTATGAAAGCCCCATCGCCTGCTGGACCCGCTGCCGGCCGCGAGCACCCCGCCCAGCGGGCGGCCCGCCGCCGGCCGAAGAGGGGTACACGGGACCCGCCCGGGTCGCCATTGCGGACATCTGGCGCGAGCCTGGAGCGGGAGCCTTCCTCGACAACGGCGGCACCGGGCGCGGTGATCCTCTCCCCTTGGACCACGACTCCGCTCGGGCAGTCCGGAACTCCGCATCTCGAATGGAGCACTCCGCATGAGTCAGCTACTTGATCTCGTTCTTGAGGCCCACGGCGGCCTCCGGCGTTGGAAGGAAGCAAGAAGCATCCACGCCAAGGGGACCATCGGCGGGCTCTTGTGGTCCCTTCACGGTCAGGAGGGAATCCTCACCCCCGCCGACATGACCGTCGACGTGCAGCAGGAGCGGCTGGTCTACGAGGGCTTCACCAGCCCGGGGCTGCGCGGCATCTTCACGCCCGACCGCGTCGCCGTGGAGCGGCCGGACGGCGAAGTCGTCCTCGAGCGGACCGCTCCCCGCGAAGCCTTCGCCGGGCTCGGCCTCGACAGCCCTTGGGACCAACTCCATGTGCTGTACTTCGCAGGCTACGCACTGTGGAACTACCTCACGGCCCCGTACCTGCTGACGCGCCCCGGCGTCGTGGTGGAGGAACTGGAACCCTGGCGGGAGGCCGATGAGGACTGGCGCCGGCTGCGGGCCACATTCCCCAAGAGCATCGCCACGCACGCCACGGAACAGGTCTTCTACTACAACGCCGCCGGGCTGCTGCGACGCCACGACTACGACGCCGAAGTACTGGGCAGCGGCCCTGCGGCGCATTACGCCGAGCAGCACAGAACATTCTCGGGGTTGGTCTTCCCCACCCACCGCTACGTCGTGCCGATCGGGGAAGACGGGCGTTCTGTGCCGGAACTGGTCCTGATCACCATCGACTTCGCGGAGATCTCCGTGACGTCGTGACGACGCGGTCCCCTTGCACACGCGCTCGTCCCGCCCACCCCCGGAGACGACCACCTCACCGGGCACCTGACCAGCACACCCATGCCGGCGTACGACCTCAACCATCTGGCCTGCCCCCAGCAACTGCGATGGGTGCAGATCTTGTGAGGGTGCCTCGTTGGGGTGTTTTCCCGGGCGTGCCGGTGTGGCTGACCTGGCGGACTTCCAGTGTCGTCGGTGTCGAGTCCGTCGTGGGGGCGGACGTTGGGCGAGGCGGGTGGTGTGGTGCCGTCGTTGTTCGAGGCGATCGAGGTCGGGGAGGCCGTAGCGCGAGGCGGGGCCGATCGGCTCCGCGAGTAGATCGCCGGGCTGGCCAAGGAGTTGTCCCGGCTGGAGGGGGTGTTGTCGCGGCTGCGGATCAAGCGGGAGACGGTGGACGACGTTCTACGGGTCGTCAATGGCCGTGGATGGCAAGGGTGTCTTGAAGGACACGGTTGCGGTGTTGCTGGCGGCTGGGCGGGCGTTGGCGATGCCCTGATGCCGCCTGCTCGTGAGTCCTGCCAGAGCGCCGAACCGGGTGACTCGGTCGACATCCCACGCACCATGGCACACCTGCTCTTACGAGGGCGGATGAGGCTATCGGCAAGGGCAGGCCAAGCGGAGCAATACAACCGATCACCATGCCTGTCGGCGCCGACCGCCGGCGGCATGGCAGCGCGATCCGCCCTCTCAGCTGTATGGATGGACCTTTCGGCATCCACAGAGCTGCGTCACGGCCCCGCTACAAGCCTTGTGCCCGGCTGACGAGCTTTTCAGACCCTCTAGCGGTCACAGGCGCAGCGACGCGGCGAGGTCGTCAAGGTCTCCCCAGTCCTCGTAGCGCAGGTGCAGGACGGAGGGAAGCAGTTCCCTGGCCGACCGGTGCACTTCCTCCTCCGGCGCTGTGAGGTCGAGGGCTTGGCGTAGGGCATCCACGGCGATGTGAGCGGCGGTTCGTCCGCCGCCGTCTGGTTCCTCCTCCCGTTGCGCTTGATACAGCGCCCAGGCGTGGATGCCCAGGCTCAGTTGCCGCCCGGCCAGGTACGGGTCCGTGACCGCGGTGGCGGCCACCGCGTCGAGGCCGAGGACGACGGCCCTGCCGATCAGGTCGGGACGCTCTGTCCGCCCGTACAGGTGGGCGCACGCGCGGGCGCTGTTGGAGAGCACCCGGCCTCGGTCGCTGTCGCCCGGCGAGATGGTGGGGGCGGCGAGTTCCCCGAGCCGGACGGCCTCCGCGGCGTCCTCGTCGCCTCCCAGGCGCCGCGAACGCATGACGAGGCAGAGGCTGAGGTCGGAAAGGAGACTGGGACGGTCGGGAGACGTCGGGGAGATCCGGTCGAGGCCGGTCGTGGCCAGCGCGATCGCCTCGTTCAGTGGCTGGATGTCGCCGCTTCCCACGTAGTTGGTCCGGTACGCGGTTGCCAGTTCGGCGAGGATCCGGCTGTGGTCGGGGTCGTCGGCGGGAATACCCCGCAGGGCGCAGTGCACCAAGTCCACCGCCAGGGAGGGGGGAAGGCCCTGTATCTCGCCGCGGAAGGCCCGCAGTCCGAGGTACGCCCAGCCGTGCGGACCCCCGAAAATCCACACCGCGAACGGGCCTAGCTCGTCCGGAAGGGCGGCGGGATCAGCGACCGCGAGCCGACGCAGGAGGACGAGCGCGCTGCTGAGATAGCGCCGGGCGGACTCGGCGGGCGCGGCCTGGTACTGGTACCAGAGCAGCCAGGCGCACGCCGTGACGGCAGCCTTGAGCATTTGCCGATCCGTCTCCGACCCGAGTAACGAGAGCAGCGTCTCGACCTCCTTCTCGGAGCGCGGATCCAGCAGCGCGGCCGGGTCTCGCCGGGCAAGGTAGGTGTCGAGCCGGCGCCGCACCGCGGCCAACGAGTTCCGGAGCGTGTCGGATGGTGGCGTCATGATGTGAAGGTGGGGTTGGAGGCCGACAGGCCTCGGACGAGGTAGGTGCTGAGCAGCGCCCCGCACTGCCGCTCCTGTTCGGGGTTTTGCGGCAGTGGCCAGCGCAAGTGCGTGTACAACTCTGTGCGGTGGAGGTCGAAGGCGGCGCTGACCAGGTCGGCGTGGACCGCGGCTCTGGCCGGGACCCATAGCAGGCCGGCGGCGAGCGCGACAGTCAGGGCGGCGGCCGCTGCCCACACGGTCCACACGCCGTAGGCCAGGGAGAACACACCCCAGATGACGGCGGATACGGCTCGGTCGAGTGCCCCTCGGCTGTTGGTGATCTCCTGACGGGTGGTCTCCGGGAGTAGGAGCCACAGGTGGGGCCATACGGAGACCGCGTCGAGGCCGTAGCGGTCGTGGGGGCGGGCTTCCGCGGCCCGCAGGATGTTGCCCACACGGGTCGGCTGGTGGCGGCCCATTCCGGGCAGTCGGCTCGCGGCGCGGGTGAGGCGCACGTGCTCGGCGCGCTGCTGGGAGGTGGGCCTGCCCTGCTCGACTGCTTCGGCGACGCTGCGAAAGTCCTTCAGGAGCTGGCGTTCGCGCTGCGCGAAGCGCTCGGCCAAGTGGTCGCGGACGCGGCCGCAGGCCTTGGGCCAGTAGCCCTCCAGCAGCCGGAGGACTGGGAGAGTGAGGCGTTCGACGACGAGGCCGAGGGTGGCCGTGACGACGACCAGGATTGCCAGCGCGAGTAGTTGACCGCCTGCCGGGTGAGCCGCGAAGGCGTCCAGCTTCCGGGTCAGCGCGCGCAGCCCACCGTGGCGCAGCGCCCAGGCAAGTACACCGCCGGTCTCGAAGATCAGTGCCGCCCCGCAGATCGACATCCACCGGTCGGTCAGTTTGCCGCCGAGCGAGTTCCAGAACGAGTCCATGGAATGTGGCCGTCCGCGCCCGGGTCAGAATCGCACGAGCGGTTCGAAGTGCCCTGGGGTCGGGCACTCCGCTATCGGTTCCCCTACAGACATCCGATACCACTCGTAGTCTTCCTGCGGGCAGCGGAACCGCTCGCTGGCCACCGGTTCTCCCCCCGGACTTGGAAGTTCCTGGTACCCGCGCTCGTGCGCCTCGGTGAGTTCCGGCGGCAGCAGCCGTGGGTCCTCGAGCACCGCGGCGGCCCATCGGTGGACGGCCGGCGAACGGCTGAGGACGGCCATGAGCGCGCGTGTGGTCTCGTCGTCCTGGCCCCGGGGTTCGCGGGATGAGTTCAGAAGGTCGGCGAGCTCACGGTCGTAGCGCTCGGCGTCGTCACCCACCAGCTGGGGCAGGTAGGAGCGGACCAGGCCGGCCACCCGCCGGACCTTATGATCTGTCATGTACCCAATGATGGCAGGGAGTTGGCGTTGATCGGGCATGCCGCCGTCCCTACACCGGTTCGGGAGGATCTCATGGCTGCGGACCGGCCCTGGCGCGATCTTCCGGTCGACGCCCTGCTCGCATACGGGGCGGCTGCGGAGTCTCGGGGTAAGCGCCTGGGAACCTCCGCCGACCTCGCGGCCGCCATTGATGCGTACACCCACCTCAAGTCGTCAGGTGCGTTGCCCGTCGAAAGCTGGCCCGCGCTCGCCGACTGCCACCGGGTGCTCGGGAAGCTGACCGGTGGCCGGCACCATCTGGACTCGGCCGTGGCGCTGGCCGAGGAGTTGCTGAGCGTACCGGCCGACGAATGGACGGGCCGCGACGAGTGGCGGCAGTATCTGCTCGCGCTGACGCTCCGCTCCCGGTACGAGGTGTACGACGAGGCCGCCGACCTTGAGCGCTCCCTGCGCATCACCGAAGAGCTCGTACGAAGTCCGCACCCGTGGGCCGATCCTGGGGATTGGGCCATGGCGGCCAACGTCGCCGCCAACAACTACCAAAGTCGTTTCCTGCGTGGAAGCCGGACCGCGGACCTCGAAGCAGCCGTGTCGCTCAGACGCCGTGCCATCAAGCGGCTCCAGAGCGCCGAGCCCCTGGAACCGGGGTACAGGCTCGCAGGACTGACCCACGGCCTCGGCGCCGACCTGCTCACCCTGCACGAACACCGAGGCGACTCCAGCCTCCTGACGGAGGCCCTCCAAGCCCTGCGCTTCGCGGTGGCGAACATGCCGCGTCAGGACCCCTCCTGGCTGGGTTTGTGCTCCACCCTCGGGCACGCCCTGCTGCGGAACGCGAAGGTCCGCCTCGAGGAGGACAGCACCCCGCAGGGACGTGCCGCGGCGACGCCGCTCATCGACGAGGTGGTGGAGTTGTTCGACGTCGCACTGCCGCCCGAGCGGCGCGGTTCCGCGCTCGCCAGGATCCGCGCGCTCAGCCTCGCGGAGGCACTGCTCGTGCGTCATCAGGCCAGTCAGCAACTGGAAGACCTCGACCGGGCGCTGACCGTGACGCGACGCGGCTTGGACGGCGCCGCTGGCAGTCGGCTCGACGCCGACCTGCTCCTTCGCATGGCCGAGGCGTATCGGCTGCGCAACGAGGCCACCGGAGCGCAGAGCGATCTGGAGCACGCCGTCGCGGCCTACCGGGAGTGCTGCTCCTGGCCCGACTCCGCAAACGCCGCCCGTGACGCCCACCAGTGGGGCAGCTGGGCGATGAGCCGCGGAGCCTGGAGCGAAGCAGCGGAAGCGTACGGGCACGCGCTGCTCGCTCTGCGCGTCCGGCATGAGCGGCAGCAACGCCCCCGCCACAAAGAAGAGTGGCTGCGCGACAGCCAGTTCGTCCCCGCCCGGGCGGCCTACGCCATGGTGCGCAACGGGCAGCCCGAGCGGGCCGCTGCCGCCGCCGAGCAAGGACGGGCGCTACTGCTCGCCGAGGCCCTCCAGCGCGAGACCGCCGACCTGGCGGCCCTCCGGCGGCAGGGACTCGCGGCACTCGCCGAGCGTTTCGAAGCCGCGCGCGACCGGCTCGCCGCCTTCCGCGACGGGCCGGGCGAGGACCCTGACGCCGAAGCCGAGGCCGCGACCGCTCTCGACGCCGCCGTCAGCGCCATCCGGAACGCAGGGCACGAGGACTTCCTGCTGCTGCCCGGCACGGCACCCGTGCGCGACTCGGCATCGAAGGCATCGTTGGTCTACCTCTTCGCAGCCGAGCCCGGCGGGGCAGCCGTGATCGTCCCCCCGGGCGACGCACCGATCCGCTCCGTCCTGCTGGACGGCGCCGACCTGCGTACGGCGACGGAGAAGGCCAACACCCACCTCGTCGTTCACCAGAACCGCAGGCCGGGGCCGGCATGGGAGCAGCACCTGGACGACCTCACCCGCTGGTGCTGGACCTACGTCATGGGACCTGTGCTGAAGGAACTGCCGCCTGTTCAGCCGTATGTGCTGATCCCGAGCGGTCCCCTGGCCTTCCTCCCCCTGCACGCCGCCTGGGAGCCGGCCCGGGACAGTCCTACCGGCCGCCGCTACGCCCTCGACGTGGTGTCGCTGAGCTACGCGCCGAGCGCCACCGTGCTCCGTGCGGCCACCAGGAAGGCCGCCGCCGGGCACACCGCACGGCCGGACTCCGGGACGCTTGCCGGCCGCCACCCGGTCCCTCTCCCAGCGGTGGGCGTACACGATCCCGCCGACGGCCAGCTGCGGCTCCCGTTCGCCGAGCTCGAGATCGACGCCATGATCTCGGTCCTGGGGCCGCACGGCGTCCGCCTCTGGGGGCAGGAGGCGACGAGGGACGCGGTTCTCGACCAACTGTCCCGAGCAGGGACCGTCCACTTCGCCTGCCATGGCACAGCCCACCTGCACGACCCGCTGTCGAGCTGTCTCTTCCTGACGGACGGACCCCTGACCGTACGGGAGATCAGGGGCCGCCGCGGCGCTTCCTCCCGCTTGGCCGTCCTGTCCGGCTGCGAGACGGGCCTGGTGGGGACGGCTCTGCCGGACGAAGCCGTCGGTCTGCCCGCCGCCTGCATCGAGGCCGGCTTCAGTGCGGTGATCGCGAGCCTGTGGTCCGTCCACGACATCGCCACCGCCTTGCTGATGGCGCGGTTCTACCAACTGTGCGGCCATGAGGGGCTGTTGCCGCCCGAGGCCCTCCGGCAAGCCCAGCGATGGGTGAGGGATGCCACCAACGCGGAGAAGGCGGAGGCCGTGCCGTCCTACGGTCGAAGCGCGGAGGGCATGTCGCCGGTGGAGCGCGAGTTCTGGGGGTCGGCCAGAGCGCACGTTTCCCCCTACTACTGGGCAGCCTTCACCTACACGGGCGCCGGTCTTGACGGCGACGGTACTTCACCGGCGCACGTGCGGGGATGATCCCGACATGGGCGGTTGGGATGCCCGGCCAGGGCCGACTGGCGAGATCGGGTCCGTTCGGAAAGTCGCTATAACCGACACTTCACCTCCGTGGACTCACCGCGCGTCCAGGCCGCCAGGTGGCGACACACTGAGATCGGAGACCTTGCTCGACGTGGAGATTCAAGGCAGCTGCAGCGAGCAGTTCAGTGCAGTACGGGAGGTGTTCGCCGATTCCCTGCACAGTGGATCGGACATCGGTGCCTCGGTGGCGGTTTTCCTCGACGGCGAGCCCGTCGTCGATCTGTGGGGAGGGTACGCCGACCAGGCCCGTACTCAACCATGGCAGCGGGACACCATCACCAACGTTTGGTCTACCACGAAGACGATGACCGCGCTGTGTGCTGTGGTCCTCGCCGACCGTGGCGAACTCGATCTCTTCGCGCCGGTCGCGAAATACTGGCCCGAGTTCGCTACCGCGGGGAAGGATCGCATCGAGGTCCGACACTTGCTTAGCCACACCGCTGGTCTTCCCGACTGGGACCAGCTGATGACGCTCGACGACTTGTGCGATTGGGAGAAGGCCACAACCCTGCTGGCTCGACAGCCACCCGGCTGGGAGCCCGGCACGGCGTCTGGTTACCACCGGTTCACGTATGGCTTCCTGATCGGCGAAGTCATCCGCCGCATCTGCCAGCTGTCCATCGGCACGTTCTTCGCTGACCAGATCGCCGCCCCACTGGGCGCCGACTTCCACATCGGCCTTGCAGCCGAGCACGATCACCGTGTCAGCGACGTCATCCCCGCCCTCGGCCCCGCCCCAGCCGCCAACCCACGGGTGACCATTCCGGTTGGCGCCTACGTGACCACCCAGGACACCTGGAGACTCCAGTGGCGCCGCGCAGAGATCCCCGCTGCGGCAGGATACGGAAACGCACGATCCGTGGCCGCCGTCCAATCAGTACTCGCCTGCGGAGGCCAGACACTCCAAGGGCGCCTACTTTCCGAAGCTACCTGCCGCACGGTGCTGGACGAACAGTCCCACGGCATCGATCTCGTACTCGGCATCCCCCTACGCTTCGGCATGGGCTACGCCCTCAACGCAAGCGACGGCCCGATCAGCACGACCAACCCCCATACCTGCTACTGGGGCGGAAGAGGCGGCTCACTGATCGTCAACGACCTCGGTGCCCGCATGACCGTCGCCTATGTAATGAACCAGATGACCAACCTCGGCCTCACCGACCCACGCGGCCAGAACCTCCTCCAAGCCGCCTACAAGGGCCTGACACTCCCTCGCTGCGCCTCCTGATCATAGGCGCACGATGACCAGGGCGGTGTCGTCGGTGACGCCGCCGGGCAGGAGCAAGTCGGAGAGCAGGGCGTCGGCGAGCGTTTCGGAGTCGGTTGCCTGGTGGCGAGTCAGGGAGTCGGCGAGCCGGGCGAGGCCGGTGCCGATGTCTTCGCGGCGGCGTTCGATGAGGCCGTCGGTGTACAGCGCGAGCATGGCGCCGTCGGTGAAGGGCACGGTGGCCTGGGGCCGGGGGCCGTGCTCGGGGCGGGCGCCGAGAGGGGGGTCGGTGGCCTGGTCCAGGAACTCGACGGTGCCGTCGATCTGCAGGAGGGCTGGCGGGGGATGGCCGGCGCTGCTGTAGGTGATGGTGTGGGTGTCCCAGTCGATGAACGTGTTGACCGCTGTGGTGTTCTCGGCGCCGTCGACGGAGCGGGCGTACAGTCCGAGGACTTCCAGGGTCCGGGCGGGGCCGCCGGCAGCGCGGGAGGCGGCGCTGAGCGCGCTGCGCAATTGCCCCATGACCTGGGCTGCAGGCAAGCCGTGCCCTACAACGTCGCCGACGGCGGCCGCGATGCGATCGCCGGGCAAGTCGACCAGGTCGTACCAGTCACCACACACGTTCAGCGCGTCGATGGCGGGCCGGTAGCGTACGGCTGCCGGGTGGCGCCCGACAGGGCGGGGAGCGGGCAGCATCGCCTCTTGCAAGCTCAGTGCGACTTCGCGGGCGCGGATGAGTTCGGTGACCTCCTCCAGCCGGTGCATCAGCAGTGCCATCCGCCCGTCGGAGTCGAAGACGGGAACGTTGATCATGCTCCAGTAGCGTTCGCCTCGTACCCCGGGCCGGTCGGGGTCCTCAATGTCGTAGCGCTGCAGCTCCATGGTGTCGGGCTCACCGCTTTCGGCCACCTGGTGCATTGACGCTTGGATGTTGCGCACTATGGCCGCGCCGGGGTCGTTCGGCATGTGGGCGTAGTCGTCGGGCAGGTAGCGGCCGATTACTTGCCCGCGGGTGCGGCCCAACGTGCGCAGGAACTCTTCGTTGACGTCTGCGTAGACCAGTTGCGGGGTGAGCAGCGCCATTGCACCGGGAAGGGCCTGGAACACCGCTCTGTAGTCGATCTCAGGTTCCATCATGTCTGTCTCGCCTCGCCGCCGCTGGTCTCTCATTTCACGATAGGCACGGCGAGCCAGGGCAGCGGTACTCCTGTCGCCGTGGAGCCGGGCAGGTCACAGGGGCAGCTCCCGGCGGCTGGCAGCGGTGCGGGGGAACTGGCTCTGCGGTCTCGGCAGGGCATCCGGGCCAGCCGGGAGCAACGGCTGACCGTGTGTCGGCCGATAAATACGTCCGCCCAGGTCAGGCGGTTATGTCGTGGACGAGGAGCGGGGGAGAGATGCGCGCTTGACGGCTGATCTGTTCGGCGGCGTACGGCTGCTGAGGAGGGTCGGAGGCGCGGAATGAGTCCCACCGCGCACTGCGGCGCCCTAAAGGGCACGGCAGCGCGAGGGACGGGCTCCGGAGACCAGAGGTGGCTGCGTTCAGGCACCGGAATGGCGACTACGGTATGAAATGGTGCTGTTACATGGGGTGGTCAACGTGCTGGGGGCAAGGGGTCGCAGGTTCAAATCCTGTCGTCCCAACCAGCGTTTTCGCAGGTCGGAGGCCGATTTCTCGATTCGAGATCGAGGAAGCGGCCTTATGGCTGTCCTGTGGGCTGGTGGTCGCAGTGTGGTCGCATCGGTTCCTTGGGGCGTGGCCGCGGTGGGCGAACTGATGTCCGCTGTGGGGGAGTAGAGGGTTTTGAACGGGTTGGGGAGCCGGGGTATGTGGTCTCGGCGTGGTCGCAGCCAGTTAGGCCAATGGTGTCGGCTGAGATCGAGGTCGGCAGTGGTCAGGGACTGATCGATGGCGTCGACGGCGTCGCGGGCTGCCTGTCGGCGTCGGGTGAATCGTGACCCAGTTTGACCGGGTGAAAGATGACCCACTTTGTGGCGGTTCAGTCGGTGTCGTTGTCGGTAGGGACGCGTCCGAGTTCACGTCCGCGCATGCGGTAGGAG
>NZ_JARHTQ010000057.1 GCF_029223525.1 Streptantibioticus ferralitis
TCGCGGACGGCCCGCTCACGCAGTTCGTCGGGGTACTTCCGTGGTGCAGGCATCGGACCTGTGTTCTCCCATCTGCCGAGGCGATCATGCCTGGCTTCAGGGCCGCTACAAAATCCGGTTCAGCTCACAGAGCTGCGTGCTGCCGAACGCGCCGCTCCAGCTCGATGACTGCTTTGCGGCGCCACGATAGGTGGAGATCCACTCCCCTGCCGGGTTCGCCGACGCCGGCACCGTCGCGGCGCCGACTGCGAGCGCAACGCCGGCCGCAGCGACAGCCCCGCGCGACAGGATCCGACGTGATGCTGCTGAACTCTTCATATGCCTCTCCCGAATGCCACGCTGGTGAAATCGGTGTGCTGACAGCCACTCAGTCGCGACACCCTGGTTGACCGAGCGCCGAGAACAGATCTACGCCTGAGTGACGGCAGGGCGCTGCCAGCGGACCACATCGCCCGGCTTCGTGACTCAGGCTGCTGCCTGGGTACCGGACCCGGCCAGATCTGCCACCGAGATGACGTACCCACGGGACGTCCCGAGCCCTACCTGCACGGACGCAGGCACTTGTGACGGCCCCGTGGGACGGCGGCCGGAGGCGGCGGCAGCGCCGTAGCGCGATCAGATCCCGATCAACCTCGTCGAAGAGGAAAACCGCTCGTCCTTCAGATCCCGTCCGAACTCTGGCGGGTCAGCTGGACGGGCCGTCGCCGAGCGATCGTCGCTCCGCCTGCGGTGTCGCCGCGGGCAGCTTCGCGCCGGGATCAGCGTGGCCGTGGCCGACCACCTCGGCGGCCGCGGCCGCGAGTTCAGCGACCGTGGCAGGGCGCCCCACACGCAGGGCTTGGAGGGCGTCGGCAGCATCAGGGTCATCGGGGCCGTGACCCAGCGGACGGCGTGTACGCACCCGGGCAGTCTGCCGCAAGGACTCCCGCATGGGCAGGGTGCGGGTGCATCCTCCTGCGGGCCAGGCAGACGACAGGTGAGCCGGCACCGAACCGGGAGGGCTGCGCGCCGCGATGCCGTCCGGAAGAGATGTACAGGGGGCCAGTACGCGCGTTGCACCGTCTTCCGACGGGGAAGTACAGGCGCGCAGCGCTCAGTCAGGAGTCTCGTGCCGGTCGCAAGCTCGTCATCAGTTGGCCGACCAAGGAGGGGCGAAATCCGGGTGGCCGATCGGCCATCTCGACTCTGAGAGGAGCTGTGGCCGATCCGGCCACAGCTCTCTCCGTCGATGGAACGTGCTTCGCCTGCGCGCCGTTGCTGCGAGGGGCCAGCGTTCCTTGCCTGATGATCAGCAAAGGGCGGAACCGGTTCGCTGAGGGGGCGAGCACGTAGGCAAGTGCCTGTGTGCCGCTTGACCAGCGCGGCGACCAGATCCTGCACCAACCAGCTGGGAATCAGCTTGCGGCCCTTGAGGAACGCACTCCACTACGTGCGCCCGTAGGTGAACCGCTCCTCCAACTCCCGCTGGGTCAGGTGCCAAGTAAGGTGCCGCAGCCACCCCGCCAACTCCTGCGCCTCGGGCGTCTGTCCGTCCAAAAGTCCGGGCCGCTGACCTGCCTGCGGCCTGCTCTGTCCCGCCTGCGGCATCCCCACCGAGCGCACCGAGCTGGTGGCTCTGTTCACGAGAGCGGAACGGACAGCAGATGTTCACCACTTCAGGAGGCACTTGGGCGACTCGCGGGAATCGAACTGATCGTGAATCTCGACCGGTGTTGGGGAACAAGCAGCCCGAGGGCATCCCCCGCTATGTCAAGCATTCCGGAGGCGATCGCCGACGTCGCCCGCTCGGAGACAGTGGGGGCTGACCTGATAACTGCCTGGTTCGGGGCCGGGGCGGCTTCGGCGGGGCCGGCAAGCCGTGCGGTGTGATCCGGTCAGGCGCGCGCCGTTCACGTCAGCCCAGTGGATAGCGTCTCCGAACTCCTGGCGGTCGCCATGCGCGGCGGTGAGGTGGTCGATGATCTCCAGCCCGCGGCCGTGCTCGCCGCGGGCGCAGTTGGCTGCCCAGTCGCCGTCCGTGGCAGCTGGGCCGCCGTCGGAGATTTCGATGTGCACGCGCCGGGTGCCCGGGTCGCGGCTCAGGTTGAGGTTCAGTGGGGGCTGTGCGTGCTCCACGGCGTTGGTGACGAGTTCGGAGACGGTCAGCAGCACCGAGTCGGCCGCCTCATCGGCGACCCTCCACTGAGTCAGGACCTTTTGGGTGATCTTGCGGGCTTCTCCGGCGGATTCCGGGCGGTGTGCCAGGGGCCAGGGGCCGCCCGATGCCTGCGGGCGCCGGGCAGTGGCGTGCGACGGGGAGATGTCCGGGGTGTAGGCGCAGGTCACGGTCGTCACCTTCTTCCGACGCCGCGATGGCGCCTTGGTTGTGACCAGAACCCCCAATTAACGGCTCACAACCAGGCATATCACTCATCTATATAGACAGTCAATATAGATGAGTGATATAAACGGAGGTATGGATGAGACACCTGAAGAGGGTCCCCGGGAGGTGGCGGCGGCGCTGAACCAGCTGACCACCGGAATGGTCAGGTACCTCCTGTCGGACCGGCAGGGCATGAGTCTGACCACCGCCGCGGCGCTCAACAGGCTGGAGCAGGAAGGTCCGATCCGGCTGACCGCGCTGGCAGCGGCAGAGGGCATCGCCCAACCGTCGATGACCGTGCTGGTGCAGCGGCTGGAAGCTCAAGGGCTGGCAACGCGAGTGGGCCATTCCGAAGACGGACGGGTCCGCCTCGTCGCCATCACGGATGCCGGGCGCGCGCTGATGGCCGAGCGCCGAAGCGCGCAGAGTGCCCGGGTGGCCGACCTGCTGGCCGCGTTGCCCGAGCACGACGTGCGGGCGCTGGGCGAAGCCATGCGCACGGCCCTGCCCATCGTCCAGCGGATGGTCCAAGCCGCCCCGCAACCCGGCGTTCCCGGCGGCGGGTCAGCCCCCTGAACCTCCGGGGCCGCGCTCTTCGGTGTCCTCTCCTGCAGGCGGGACCTGCTCCGCTGCCCGTCGCGCCTCGCGCGCCGGGCCCCGGTCCCGGTGCCTGCCCCCATATCAGTTTTCCGGAAAGGGCAGAGAACCATGAGCACCATCTCGGCACCCGGCACTGATGCGCCGTCGGCGGAGGTACCCGACTACCCCATGACCCGGGCGGTCGGCTGCCCGTTCGACCCGCCGCCTACCCTGTACACGCTGCAGGGCCGGGCCCCGGTCAGCAGGGTGCGGCTGTGGGACGGCAGCAGCCCGTGGCTGGTTACCCGTTATGAGGACCAGCGGGCGCTGCTGGCCGATCCGCGCATCAGCGCGGACAGCACCCACCCGCACCACCCCCATCAGTCCCCAGGCTCATTGGTGCGCCGCAGGCAGTCGCGGAGCTTCATCTCGATGGACGATCCGGAGCATGCCCGGCAGCGCCGGATGGTCACCGCGGCCTTTTCCATCAAGCACGTGGAGGCGCTGCGGCCGGCGATCCAAAAAATCGTCGACGGCTTGATCGACGCCATGCTCGCCGGGCCGAAGCCGGTGGACCTGGTCCAGGCGTTCGCATTGCCGGTGCCGTCGCTGGTGATCTGCGAGCTGCTCGGCGTCCCGTATGCCGACCACGACTTCTTCCAGGCCAACAGCAAGGTCCTGATCAAGCGCGCCACTCCACCGGAACAGGCACGGGCAGCCACCCAGCGGCTGATCGACTACCTGGACCGGCTGATCGGCGACAAGCTCGTCCACCCGGCCGACGACCTGCTTTCCACGCTGGCCGCGCGGGTCAAGGCCGGAGAACTCTCGCGGCGTGAAGCGGCCAACACGGGAATCCTCCTGCTGATCGCCGGGCACGAGACCACGGCGAACATGATCGCGCTGGGCACCCTGACCCTGCTGCAGCACCCGGACCAGCTGGCCCGGCTGCGTGAGAGCGACGATCCGAAGGTGATCGCCTCAGCCGTCGAGGAACTCCTGCGCTACCTGAACATCGTGCACAGCGGACGGCGCCGGGTGGCCCTGGAGGACATCGAGATCGGCGGGGTCACCATCCGCGCCGGCGAAGGCGTCATCCTCGCCAACGACATCGGCAACCGCGATCCCGCCGCCTTCCCCGACCCCGACCGGCTGGACATCGGCCGCGACACCCGCCACCACGTGGCCTTCGGCTTCGGCGTCCACCAGTGCCTGGGCCAACCGCTGGCCCGGGTCGAGCTGCAGGTCGTCTACGGCACCCTGTACCGCCGCATCCCCACTGTGCAGTTGGCGGTGGACCTGGAGGAGATCCCGTTCAAGCACGACGGGCTCGTCTACGGCGTCTACGAACTGCCCATCACCTGGTGACCGCGGCCAAGTCCCGCGCAGAACAGGAGGATCCGATGAAGGTGATCGTCGACCAGAACAAGTGTGTCGCCTCCGGCCAGTGCGTACTTGCCACGCCGGAAGTATTCGACCAGCGTGAGGAGGACGGCATCGTCGTCCTCCTCACCGAGAACCCGCCCGAACACCTAGCGGACGACGTCCGGCAGGCCGCCGTCCTCTGCCCGGCCCAGGCGATCTGGATGGAGGAGCAGGAGAAGAACGAGTGAAGCGGATCGTCATCGTCGGAGCCTCGGCCGCGGGACTGACCGCGGCCGAAACCCTCCGACGCCGCGGCTACGGCGCTGACCTCACCCTGATCGGTGCGGACCCCCGTCCGCCCTACGACCGGCCACCGCTGTCCAAGCAGATCCTCACAGGCAGCTGGCCCGCCGAGCGTATCGCCCTGCGATCCCCACAGGAACTGGCACGGCTGGAGGCCGACCTGCGGCTCGGACGGTCCGCCACCGCACTCGACGTGGCGGGCCGCCGGGTGCGTCTGAGTGACGGCGAGAGCATCGGCTTCGACGGTCTGCTCATCGCCACCGGCGTCGCCCCCCGGCGCCTTCCCGACAGTGATCTGGCCGGGGTCCACGTCCTGCGCACCCTCGACGACGCGCTCGCCCTGCGCGCAGCGCTGCTCGCCGGGTCCCGGGTGGTCGTAGTAGGGGGCGGATTCCTGGGTACCGAAGTCGCCGCGGCAGCCCGGACCATGGGCCTGCAGGTGACCGTGGTCGAGCCGGAGCCCGTCCCGGTACGGCGCCCGTTCGGGGACCGCATCGGCGCGCTCGTCGCCGATCTGCACCGCCACCACGGAACGCGCCTGCGCTGCGGAGTGCCGGTACACCGGCTGCGCGACACCGGCGGACGGGTGACCGGGGTGGAACTCAGCGACGGCACCACGCTGCCGGCCGATGTGATCGTCCTCGCCGTCGGATCCGCCCCTGCGACCGGCTGGCTGACCGGCTCGGGCCTGAGCCTGAGCAACGGGGTGGTATGCGACGCTCTGTGCCAGGCCGCGCCCGGAATCTACGCCGCCGGCGATGTCGCCTCCTGGCACAACCCGCGCTTCGGCACCCGGATGCGGCTGGAGCACCGGATGAACGCCACCGAACAGGCCATGGCCGCATCCGGCAACCTGCTCGGCGACGCCGTCCCGTTCGCTCCCGTGCCCTACTTCTGGACCGACCAGTACGACACCAGGATCCAGGCGTACGGCATCTTCCCGCCCGGCGCGGAGCCGCGGATCGTTCATGGCGACCCGTCGAACGGTCACTTCGTCGCCGCCTACGGCCACGACGGGGTGGTGGCCGGCGTGCTCGGCTGGAACAGCCCCCGCGAGACACGCACACTGCGCCGCCTGGTCGTCGAACGCACATCGTGGACAGCCTTCACGACCGCACCCACGCTCTCCCCGGCAACCGTGAACTGACCCCCAACTCCCCACAGGCAGCGATGAAGGAGAACAGCCGGTGACCACCGTCACCGCTGCACTAGTCACACGCCCGGCCCCCTGAGCGACACGGCGGGCCGGGCGTGTGCCTACAACGCGGAATTCGTCATCTCCGCGGAACGCTGATCAGGTGTGGTCGTACGGGGAGCATGCCCCCAGAAGCAGCCACCTGACCTTGCGCCTCGGCCCGTAACAGCTGTGCTGCCCACTCTCGTGAACATCGAACCGACGCCGCGCCGTCAGGACCGGCGCTAGGCGTCCTCCCGGAGCCCGCCGCAGATCCCACCGGCTCCCGATCGGCTTCCCTGAGGACGAGGCGATGCGGGTCTCGCGCGAGGCTATCTACCAGGCCCCGTACATCCAAGGCCGCGACGCGTTGAGCCGCGAGCCGACAGCTTGTCTGCGCACGGGTCACGCGCTGCGGGTGCCTCGGGCCAGGGCCGGGGGCCACGGGAAGAAGTTCGTCACCGAGGAAGTGACGATCAGTCAGCGTCCCGCCGAGGCCGAGGACCGGGCCGTACCAGGGCACTGCGAAGACGACCTCATCATCGGCCTAGACAGCTCAGCGATCGGTACGCTCGTCGAGCGCGCCAGCCGGTACACGATGCTGCTGCACCTACCGCCGATGGAGGGCCACGGCGGTCCTCGGGTCAAGAACGGACCGGCGCTTGCCGGGCCGCTCCTCTACCCCGGACTCAACTGGACATGAGCCCATGGCCGAACGGCAAGCCCCCGGCTGGCCAGGGCAACTGTCAGTTGTGGGTGGTGGGTTCGGGTCTCGCGCGGGCGATGGTGTCCGCCACGGTGGTGCAGGCGAGGCGCGCCACGGTGCGCAGTTCGGCGTTCGAGGCGCCGGCGCGGCTGAGCACGGCCAGGGACTGGTTGACGGCGACGACGAAGGTGGCGAGTTCGTCGAGTACTTCAGGCCCGGCCGAGGAGTCCGCCAGTGCCGCGCGTACCCTCGTGCGCTGGGTGTCGAGCAGGGCGCGCACGTGGCTGCTGTTGTCCTCTTCCAGTGTCGGCGACTGCGCAGCGGACTGCGCGATGAGACATCCCGCGGGGACTGTCGGGTCGGCGATGCGGTCCAGGACAACGTCGAAGAACGCCTCGACCGCGCGTATCGGATCCGCAGGATGTGCCGCGAGTGCCTGCTCGTACTGGGCGGCGTAGGTCGAGGCATAGCGGTCGAGGCACTGGCGGAACAGTGCGCTCTTGCCGCCGAAGGCACCGTAGAGGGACCCGCGGCCGAGACCGGTCGCGGACCCGAGGGCATCGAGTGGGGCGTCGGCGTACCCGCGCTGCCAGAACACGCGCATGGCCTTGTCCAGCGCCTCGTTGACGTCGAACTGTTTCCGCCCCGACATGCCAGGCCTCCGCTAGCGTGGCAGTCATTGATCCCGCGCGGACACGCCGCTCGCCCTGGCGCCGTTCGCGGCCCTGTCCGACACACCGGGGCAGCCGCCAACCGCTGACATCGACTGCACCCCCGGCACGAGCCCACCAAGTCCCATCTCTGAGGAAAGGCGACACCATGAGCTCGTCTTCGCCCCATCCACCCACCCCGCAAGGTCCCGGCTCCGTCTTCCAGGCACCGAATCTGCCGACCGGTTTCACCGACACGTTCACCAGCCGGTACGTCGACACCGACGGTCTGCGCTTGCACGCCGTCACCGGAGGTGAGGGACCCGCGCTGCTGCTCGTGTGCGGCTGGCCCCAGACGTGGTACGCCTGGCGCCTGCTGATGCCGGCACTGGCCCAGGACTTCCAGGTCGTCGCCGTCGACCCACGCGGCGTCGGGCTGTCCGACAAACCCCTCGACGGATACGACACCGGCACCCTCGCCTCCGACCTGGTAGCGCTGATGGCCGCGCTCGGCCACCACAGGTTCGCCATGGTCGGCCACGACATCGGCATGTGGACCGGCTACGCCCTGGCCGCGGACCACCCGAACCACCTCGACCGCCTGGCCGTCGCCGAGGCCACCGTCCCGGGCCTGTCCCCCTCACCGCCCCTCCTCGGCAGCACGCAGTCCAACGACCGGCTCTGGCACTTCGCCTTCAACCGCCTCAGCGAAGTCAACGAGCAGTTGGTGAAAGGGCGAGAACACCTCTACTTCGGCCACCAGTTCGCGACCAAGGCCGCCAGGAAACTGCCCGACTACGCCGTCCGCCACTACATCGACACCCTCGCCTGCGACCCGGAAGCCCTCCGCGCCAGCTTCGCGTTCTACCGCGCACTCGATGCGACCATCGCGCAGAACCAGCAGCGCAGAACCCGACAGCTGACCCTCCCCGTCCTGACGATCGCAGGAGCGCAGAACAGCGGCGAACTCGTCGGCAACACGATGAAGCTCGCCGCCCACGACGTGGAAAGCCTGATCATCGACAACTGCGGCCACTACCCCGCCGAAGAGACACCCGAAGACATGCTGGCCGCACTCACCACCTTCCTGGCCCCCTACCGGCACCAGGACAACCACGACACCGCATTGCGGTGACACCGTCCTGGTCGGCGATGCCGCCGACGGCACGGGCGTGTTCGCCGTACAGCTCGCGAAGCCGGCACCACAGTGATCGGAACCGGCTCGCAGAGCACGTTCGAGTTCCAGCGGCCCCTGGGCGCCGAGCCCGTGGCGTACGGCCCGGGACTCGCTGACCGGGTACCGGCACGGGCCCCCGAGGGCGTGACCACCGCGACAGACCTGTTCGGCTCCGAGACGACCGCGCTCGCGCTCAACGTGCACCTGAGCGGATCTCCACGACCGCCGCGGGCCCGAACTCCCCCGGCGGCGTGCGCGCACCGGCGGCATCGACGCGCGCCCGACCGACCCCGAGCGGATCACCAACGCGATCCTCGCAAGCACGTGGCCGGGGACCCGCGGTGGCTCACTCGCTCAGGGGGTCACCAGCCGCCTCACGCCGACCGGGTGGCCTCTGCTGCGGGCCGTAGCCCGGTTCGAGACCGCGCTGGTGGCCGGGGCCGAGGGCCTCACCGCCCTCAGGCAGCGGGTGGGGTGCACGCCTGTCCACTGGGCAGGTGGAGAGCGGTGATGCCGGTGAGGACGAAATCGATCCCGGCGAGGAACTGCTCGCGGTCGTCGTGCTCGCGTACCTGGTCCACGACGGCCCGGGTGAACGGGTAGTCGTCGGGGTCGAGCTCCTCCCATGCCGTCGATACGGCGTCGAGGAACTCGCCGCGGTCCACGTGGAGGCCGTCAACGCGGGTGTTCGCGGCGTTCTGGCCGACGGCGCCGAGGATGTAGTGCACCAGCGCCGAGGTCGCCGTGAACAAGTTGCCGTCAGGCACGCCGAGTGCCCGGACCCGCTGGCCGATGCTTTCGAAGATACGCGTCGTCACCGATCCCCAGGGGCTGCGGGAGAGCTGCATGGCGAGCTGCGTGGCGAGCCACGGGTGTTCGTCGATCGCGTCGAACAGGCCGAGCGCGACAGCGCGGATCTCGCCCGGCGGCGCGCCCGGCGGCTCGGCGGGCTTGAGGGCCACAGCGGCGGCGACGACGGCGTCGGCGGCGGCGTCCAGCAGCTCGCTCTTGTTCGCCACATGCCAGTAGATCGCCCCGGGCCCGGTGGCGAGACGCTCGGTCAGCGCCCGGAACGTCAGCCCGCCTTCGCCGGCCGCGTCGAGCAGCTGGACGGCAGCCTCGACGATGCGCTGGCGGGAGAGCGCCTCTGTGCGCCGCTGTGACCGGCGCGTCCGCGTTGCCATGTCGCCATCTTGACATATCTGGAGCGCCGTTCCAGCATGGAGCGCTGTTCCAGTACTGGAACAACATTCCAGAGAGGCTGGCCGAACCTCGCGCGGGCAGCCACGATCCCTAAGGAGCCACGATGCGCACTCCTGTCACGATCATCGGCGCCGGACTCGGCGGCCTCACGCTCGCCCGCGTCCTGCACGTCCATGGAATCCCGGCCACGGTCTACGAGGCGGAGGCCTCTCCGACGGCGCGATCGCAGGGCGGGATGCTCGACATTCACGACGACAACGGCCAACCGGCTCTCCAGGCGGCGGGACTGATGGACGAGTTCCGCGGCCTCGTCTTGGAGGGCCGCGAGGCAACACGGGTCCTCGCCTCGGACGGGACCGTTCTGTTTGACGACGACAGCACGCGTGGACGTCCCGAGGTGCTGCGCGGCGAGCTGCGACGGATCCTGCTCGACTCACTCCCGGCCGGCACCGTCCGGTGGGGGCACAAGGTCAGCGGCGTCCGTTCCCTCGGGGAGGGGCGCCACGAGGTGGCCTTCGCCGACGGCACCACCGTCGTCACGAGCCTGCTGGTCGGCGCGGACGGCGCGTGGTCAAGGGTCCGGCCATTGCTCTCCGACGCCACACCCGAGTACATCGGCAGGTCGTTCGTCGAGACCTACCTGCTCGACGCCGACACCCTGCACCCTGCCAGCGCGAAAGCGGTCGGCGGCGGGTCGCTGTTCGCGCTCGCGCCGGGAAAGGGGATCCAGGCTCACCGAGAGAGCGGCGGGACCCTCCACACCTACGTGGCGCTCTCCAAACCGCAGGACTGGTTCGCCGGTATCGACTTCACCGATTCCGCCGCGGCCACCGCACGGATCGCGCAGGAGTTCGGCGGCTGGGCGCCGGAGCTCACGGCGCTCATCACCGACGGTGAGACCGCACCGGTCCTGCGCGCCCTCAACGCCCTGCCCATCAAGCACCAGTGGGATCGGGTGCCAGGGGTGACCCTGCTCGGCGACGCCGCCCACCTCTCGGCCCCGAACGGTGAAGGCGCCAACCTGGCCATGTACGACGGAGCCGAACTCGGAAAGGCCATCGCCGCGCACCCCGATGATGTCGAGGCCGCGCTCACCGAATACGAGCAGGCCCTGTTCCCCCGCAGCGCCGCGGCCGCAACCGATGGCGCCCACCTCCACGAACTCCTCTTCGGCGACAACGCACCCCACAGCCTGATCAACATGTTCACCGGACACGAGTAGCCCCAATGAGCCACTCGCCGTGTGGGCCCAAGGGCATCGATGAACCGGCCGAGGACTGGTACCGGGGCCCGGCGTCGCCCGCTGCTCGATCTCGACCTTCAGCCAGGGCGAACCCCGCGGCACCGAAAGCGGATTCGGCCCCACCCCGTCCAGCGGCCCCTGAGTCCGTCAATCGACGCTGCGGCACATCTGACCGATCGTGACGTTGCCGCTGCGGACCACGCGTTCACGGGCTGCCTGTACGCACCGCGCCCACTGACCACAGGAACGTCCCCGCTCCCGGCGCTCTTGTTGCCGGGGACAGGAACGTTTGTGACTGAGCACGCTAGTTGGCCGCGAGGTCGTACTCGCGACGTGTTGCAGCAGATCCGTCGCCTGCACGCGCACTTCTTTTGGGTGGTTTCCCCCGCTGGTCGGCCCCGCAGGTGCCCGGCCGGTCGGATGATCCGTCCGGGGCCGTGTCCTGCCGGCCCTAGGACAGGGAGGGGTACACGTCGATGAGCGCAACGCGACGAGGGGTTCTGGGCGCGGCCCTGGCGGCTCCGCTGCTGGCGCAGTTCACGGGCACGGCGTCCGGCGCCACCGCGGCCGGAACGCTGGGCAGTGTCTCCGACGGCTGGGTGGAGGTCCGCTGGACCCCGCAGGCCCAGAAGCAGTTGGACCTGTTCCAGGCGGTGGTGGAGGCGGTGGCCCCGGCGCAGTTGGTGAAGGTTGCCCGGGGTCCGGCGATCCGCTTCCCGGTGCGGTCCGGTGCGGGCGATCCGTCGCGTTTGCCGACAGCAACGCCAGCCATGGGGGCGCCACTTGAAAAGCATGACCGCCGCAGAGTTACAGCAGACGTTCCGCATCAGCCGGGCAGACTGGCGCCAGATCGCCACCAACCCCAGCATGATCGAACCCATCGATCCGAGGCACACCGAGGGCGAAACGAAGTGGTCAGCCCACGGGTTCGTCCGCTGGCTCGCCGCCCACTACCCCGACCTCGCCCACGCCACCCCCAGCTGCTGCGCCCCGCCGGCCAAGTCTCCCCGCGCTACCTGGACGGCAGGCATACCAAGCCCCCCGCTGGCCAGTACCAGCCGCTCGAGCACTTCGCCGGCCGTTCGCAAACCCCACGCGGCGCCGTCGCCGTCATCTACGGCCACGAACGCCCCAGCCCCCAAGAAGCACTCGAACACCACCCCGACAGCGCCACCGCGGTTGTCATCCAGTGGGACGACAACCTCCACGAACTGCCATATCTGAAAGCCGTAGACCGCGAACGACCAGACCTCACCTACAGCCCTCGCTGGTCAGAACTCGCCGCCCACGTTGGCAGCCCCGTCCCCCGGTGGCCCAGCCAGCTACTCCGCGAAGAACACCTCATGGACTGGAAACCCGGCCGCAGGCGCTCCCCGGTCGTCGTCGTCACTCAACCGCCCCGCCGAAGCCCTCCACAACGTCACCGCGTCCGCCCGGAACTCCGGGGTGTATATCCGCCCTGCCACGTGAACCATCTTCCCGGACCACCAAGATCCGCCATCAGGGTGTCCAGATCGCAGGGGTCACCTCAGACCACCCTGACACCCCCAACGAAGTCACCGACAGGAGAGTGTGCGCCGCCGTCCATGTTCCGAAGGGGCGGCGCGGGGGCCGAGGGCCAGGTCAGGAGGCGAGGCTGACAGGCAGCTCACGGCGGTGGCGGATATTGAGCTTGCGGTAGGCCCGGGTGAGGTGCTGCTCGACAGTGCTCACCGTGATGAACAGCCTGTCGGATATCTCGCGGTTCGTATGGCCCCGCGCAGCGAGCGAGCACACCCTCAACTCGGCCTCGGACAGCACGTTGGCCGCCATGTCGTCTGCGGGCGGCAGACTCCGCGGCTGTTCCACCTGAGTCACGGTGACCGGCTTGGGCATCAGCGACGAGCACAGGCCCTCGGCGCCGCACTCGCTGGCCAGACGCCACGCCTGACGGAGGAGCAAACGGGCCTGCGCGGCCTCGCCTTGCCACTGATGTGCCCCACACAGCTCGACCAGCGTAAGGGCCAGCTCGTACCGGTCCCCCGCGGACTGCAACGTGTCCACTGCCTTACCCAGCAGTTCGATCCGCTGGGACGGAGCACGGGTAACGGCCTGGACCCGCAATGCGACTCCCAGGGTGCGGCGTTGGACGCGCTTGACGAGCGCGAGATGCTCATCGGCCAACCTGCTCGCTCGCTCCCGGTGGCCACGCTGCAGCCACACCTCCACGGCGCCGATTCGCCACGGCGCCAGGGTCGGCGAATCCAGCTCCCATGCCTGCGCCTTCTCACCGCACAGGATGAAGTCCGCGAGGGCGGCGTCGTAATAGCCCGTGGCCAGATAGTGACGCCCCCGTGCGTAGAGGTAGTGGAGCCCGAAGCGGGTTTCCAAGAGCCCCTTCGGTACTGGGGTGTTGACGAGCTCGGCGCTGGCCGCGTGGTCCCCGATCCCGGTACGGGCCTCGATGGCGGTGGCCAACGGCATGCCGATCTCGACGCCCCACGCCTCCACCGACATGCTCCGCAGTGTGGCCTCCGCCGACTCTGCGGCGGTGCGCAGCGCCCCCTTGCGCAGTGCGATCATCGCCCGCGTTGAGGTAAAGAGGGCATGCCAAGTCGGGGCACGGCGCTCGGTTGCGACCGTCTGAAGCTGACCGCACCAGGCGGCCGCGGACTCCAGCCTGTCCGCGTAGACCAACGCCGCGATCGCGGAATTCAGAGAGCTGATCGTGTCGTCCTCGGCCGGGAGGTGCTGCAGTACTCGCTCCGCCTCGGCCGCCAGCACGTCGTCTGCGCCGCGCTTCAAGACCGCCCACAGCGTGTGGATGGCGGACAGCCGGGGACGTCCGATCTGGTACGAGGGCGCCTGATGGAGACGGGTCGGCGAGGCAAGTCCCGTCAGTTGCTGGTACGCCGGAGGGTAGGTGAACGCCAGCCACAGCCGGGTCACGTCCAACTCAAGGGTGAGGCAGTCCCCTTGCGCCTCGTCGGCATGTGCGGCGAACAGCGGCCCCCCGATCTCGACCGCTTCGGAAACCCGGCCTTGCATCAAGAGCCGGTGGGCCACCTTGAGGCGGATGGCACCCGGCAGGTCGCCGGTCCTGGCGGGGCCAACGAGAGACAACATTATGCGCACGGCGGCCTCGGGCTGGTCCCGCCACTTGATGCGGGCCAGATTCGCCTTGATGACATGGCTCTGGCTTTGATCATGGCAGCAGCTGGCGGCAAGCTGAAGACACTGCCCCGCCAGAGACACCCGGTCCTCGCCGAGCGCTTGTTCAGCCGCGTCCATCAGCAACTGCGGCGCCCAGTCGTCCTCCACCGTTCCGCCCGCGATGAGATGCTGCGCTACCACGATGGCGGGTGCGCCCTCGTTGCGCAGCAACCCGGCAGCCCGGTGGTACAGCCGCGTCCGGTCCACGGCCGACATGTCGTCCAGCACGGCCGCGCGGATCGCCGGATGGCGGAAGCGAAGACCTTCGAGCAGCCGGGACTCGGTGAGGATCCTCATCGCCGATTCCACGTCGCACTTCTCCAGCTCGACCAGCTGCGCAAGCAACGCCGGCGAGCCGGCGCCGTTAGCGATCGCGATTCCCCGGGCTACCCGGAGCCCGTTCGGGCCGCTGCGGCGGGTGCAGGCCACCGAGGCTTCGCGGAACAGGTCAGCGGCAACAGGGCTGTAACCCGCCTCGGGGACTGTCTGCCGGGCAGTGTGGTCGCTCAAAAGAGCCTGCGCCAGGAGCGGATTCCCGCCGCTCATCGCGAAGAAGCCGGGCGCGTACTGCTCTGCCGCGGCCTGACCGAACCGGTCGGCGATCAGCCGGGCCATACCCCCCGGATCGAACGCACCCAACCTGACATGCACCACACCCGGCCGACAGGCGAGTTCGGCGAGCACGCCCTCGCCAGGGGCGATCCCGGACGGTCCGAGCGTGAGGAGAATAGTGACCGGGATCCGCCGGCAGCGCCTGATGAGGTAGAGCAGACAGGCCAGGGACTGGGGGTCGGCGTGCTGGATATCGTCGACGCAGAGGACGACAGGCCGGTGCGCACTGAGCTCGACCAGCAGGCCATGGCATGCCTGCATGGCCTGAGCCGCACCCGCCTCCGAACCGAGCAGAGACTTTTGTTCTTTGGCACGTTGAAGCGACGCCTGGAGGCCCGTGCCAGCTTCGGCGAGTTCGGCGCCCCGAAAGAGCTGTTCCACCACCGCGTACGGAAATTCGCGTTCGACCTGGGAGCCGACAGCCCCGAGCACCGTGTACCTGCAGGCTGCGGCCCGGGCTAAGAGAACGTCTAACAGCGCGGTCTTCCCGAACCCCACCGCTCCGCTGATGATGCCTGTCGCCCCGGTCCCCCCAGCGCATCCGGCAATCAGATCCGTGAGCTGGCCGAGGCATTCATCACGTTCCAGCATGTCCTGAGGCCCCCTCGAAAGATGGTTGATGCATCGCTGCGCGCTGGTCAGTGGCCTCATGTGGCCGTAGCGGATCAACGAACGTTTCCTTACGTTTTAGGTGGGTTGCTTTCCTTTCGACTCCGGCGGCCCAGTGGTGCCAGATCACTGCGTTGAGTTCCAGCAGTCGCTGGAGGGCCCGGGCCCATATCCCGGACAGGACCGGGCCGCCGTGCCGGTCGAGTCCGAGCTGTTCGTACGGGTCGTCCCGCCCGCGTCCGAGACGGCCGCGAGGCGGCGACACGGCGACCGCGAAGTACTGGCCGCGATCGTGTTCGCGGCCGCCTCGGGCCGCACCTGGCAGCAGCTCCCACCCTGCTTCAGGCCGTCCGGGGCCACCGCGCACCGGCGATTCACCGAGTGGAGCAAGGCCCAGGTCTGGGCCAAGCTCCAACGGCTGGTCCTGGACGAACTCGGCTCGGGCGGCGAACTGGACTGGAGCCACTGCGCGATCGGCACGGTGAACATGCGGGCCCCGAAAGGGGGAAGCTGACGGGTTCGAATCCTGTCGACCGAGGCAAGAACGGCTCGAAGATCCACTTGATCATCGATGGCTCCGGTCCGCCCTCTCGGTCGGCACCTCCGCCGCGAACCTCCACGACAGCCAGGCCCTGATCCCCCTCGTGCCAGCGATCCCGCCCGTCCGCTCCCCCCGCGGACCACGCAGACGCCGCCCCGCCAAACTCCACGCCGATAACGGCTACGACCATCTCCACCTGCGGCGATGGCCTAGCGACCGCCGCATCACCCACAAAGGCATCGGGTCCTCCAACCGACTCGGCCGCCACCGCTGGGCCCTTGAGCGGACGGTCGCGTGGCACACCGGCTGCCGCCGACTACACCGCCGCTGCGAGCGCAAGGCCGGGGACTTCCCCGCCTTCGCCGCCATCGCATGCACCCTCATCCGCCACCGACGGCTCACCAAACGAGATGCCTCCAACACACGGCACGTTCGTCAGAGCCGGACCGCGTCAGCAAGCGGGCGTCTTCCGCAGCACTGCCGAGGGCCGACCGTTGTCGCCCTCGGTCAGTGCGCGGCGGCCAAGGGCGGCGTACCGGGTGAAAAGGGTGGCGTCATGGCTACCCCTCTCGGCCGCCAACCGGTAGCCCCAGCCGGGGTACGCCAGCATCTCCTGGGCCACTTCCGCGCTGCTGACCCGTAGGTGTGGGCCTTGCCGCGAGTAGCAGTCTCAGGAGCACTAAGTAGGTCTGCACCGTCGCGACCACGCTGGGTGGTGGGGTGCTCTCCCATAACTCGTCCACCATGAGGTCAACAGGGGACGACCTGGCCGACCCGAGCCGCCAGCAACGCCAGTGGTTGCCGGGGCCTGGGTGCGCTCGGCGCCACCTCCCGGGTCGTTGGCGCCGACGCCCTGAGGCCCGAGAATCCCGATGTCCATTGTTTCCCCCATAGAAGTTCCGTGCGCATGGGAGTGGAGTCGAGCATATTGGTACACGTTTTGATGACAATATGACAATTGACGTTAACTGTCAAGGGTGGCCGAAGAGTATCCCTCCGGGCGACTTTTCGGGCTTTGGTTTTGCTTGACTTTCCCTTGATTGTGTCTCTATTGACGACCTTTGTGGCCCCGATCCGGTCCGAGTGGTCGGCGCGGTGCCGCGACCTTGCCATCTCTGCCGGTCCAGGCTGGGATGGTGCGCGCCCAATACTGTTACGGGAAGATGTATTACGGTGGTGATGGACATCCCGAAGGTATTCGAAGTTCACGGCCCTGTAAGCGAATTCGAGTAGTTCTTCGCGGCGGTACTGGAGTGCATGCGGGCCCAGCCGGATTTCCGGCACCACAGGCTGCTCGGGTAGGCCGTGCCCTCGATCAGGTAAATGTCGCCGAGTAGGACGACGAGGGGCATCTGCACGCCGCGCTGACCCGTCCCGGTGTCGCCTGGCGACTGAGCGCGCTGACGAGGGCGGTCGGCTACGCGCCGACCGCCCTCGTCATCTCCAGGTGGCTGGGGACGGTCAGGGCAGGGCGCCCACCATGGCGGCGTACGTCAGGCCGGCCCCGAAGCCGACGAGCAGGGCAAGGGCGCCGCTGTCCACGGCGCCCTGGGCCGCACACGTTCCATCGCCAGCGGAATGGAAGCGGCCGAGGTGTTGCCGGTGTCCGTCACGTCCCGGGCTATGGCCACATGCGGTGGCAGCCCGAGGCCGGTCGCGACCGCTTCGACGATGCGCAGGTTGGCCTGGTGTGGAGTCGATCAATTCGACAAGCTCGGCGTTGTGCACCACCCGGCTCGGCCGGTAGGCGCCGACCCCGATTATCCGGGAGCTGGCGGCTGCGGCGGTCGTGCTGACCATGCCCCTCATCACGCCTCCCGCGCCGGGGCCGGGCCGAACTCGCCGTCGAGATAGCGGCGGCGGGCCTCGCGGCGCTGCATCTTGCCGCTGGAGGTCTTCGGCAGTGATCCTCGGCGGACGAGCACGATCTCGTCGATCCACAGGCGCTGCCCATCCCGGACGGCGTCGCGCACCCGGGCCCGTAGCGAGTCACCGCCGCCGTTGCGCAGCGCCCGGCCGTCGGCCTCGACCAGCAGTACCACGCGCTCGGTGTGCCCGTCGTCGACGGCGAAGGCCGCGGCGCAGTTGGGGTGCAACGCCGGGTCCGACTTCTCCGCCGACAGTTCGATGTCCTGCGGGTAGTAGTTGCGGCCTTGGTGGATGACCAAATCCTTCAGCCGGCCCGCGATGAAGACCTCGTCGCCGTGCAGAAAGCCCAGGTCACCCGTCCGCAGCCAGGTGCCGCGCTGCTCCTGCCCGACGATCCGGGCGCCGAAGGCCTCGGCGCTGTCCGCCGGCCGTCCGTGGTAGCCGCGGGCGACGCAGGGGCCGTTGATCCAGATCTCGCCCACCTGGTCGGCCTGCTGGGCGATGCCCGTGGCGGGATCCACGATGGACAGGTGCGAGGTGCCCACGGTCACCCCGCAACCCACCACTGGTACGCCGCCGAGCTCAGGGCCGGCGAGCGGGGCCACCCGGCCCTCCTGCAGTGCCTCGGCGTCGAGCCGTAGCACAGTGGGTTCGCGATCCTCCGGACTGCCGCTGAGCTTCAGGGTGTTCTCTGCCAGGCCGTAGCCCGGGCACATGGCCTGCGGGCGGAACCCCGCCGGGGCGTACGCCTCGGTGAACGCGCGTACCGTCGCCCAGCGCACCGCCTCGGCCCCGTTGACCGCGACCCGCCAGGAAGAGAGATCCAGCCCGGGCGGCAGGCCTGCGTCGGTGGCCGAGCGTACGCACAGCTCGTAGGCGAAACTGGGCGCTGCGGCGTGGGTGCCACGGAACCGGGAGATCGCCTCCAACCAGCGCGCCGGCCGCCGGATGAACGCCTGCGGAGCCATCAGGTAGGCCGGGATACCCGACCACAGCGGCATCACCACGCCAAACATGAGGCCCATGTCGTGGAAGAGCGGAAGCCAGTTGACAACCGTCCCATCGGAGCGGAGGGGCCACAGCTCGATGGTCTCGGCGACGTTGCTGCGGAAGTTGGCGTGGGTGACCTCGACGCCCTTCGGATCCCCGGTGGAGCCGGAGGTGTACTGCAGCAGCGCGATGTCGTCCGGACCGGGTGGACTCCCGGCCCAGTCGTCGGTCGGGAAGTCCTGCATCGACTCGGTGTCGAGCAGGGTCAGCCCGGCCAGTTCAGGCAGGTCACCGAAGCCCTCCTCAAGCTCGCGCTTGACGGCGGCCGTTGTGAGGATCGTCGACGTGCCGACGTCGTCGGCGATGCGGCGCACCCGGTGCATGCTGCGGCGCCTGGTCGGCACCTGGACGGGTGCGCCCGCAATCCCGGCGTACATGCAGGCCAGCAGCGTCGAAATGAACTCCAGGCCCGACGGGTACAGCAGAACGGCTGCGCCGCCGCTGAGCCCCGCCGCGTCCAAAGCGGCCGCGCCCGCCCGGGCTGCGGTGTCGAGCTGACCGTAGGTCAGGGTCTGCTCGGGTGTCTCGCCGTCGCGCAGGAAGACGTACGCGACGTTGTCGGGCTGCTTCTCGCCCCGCAGCCGCGACGCCTCCGGCAGGGTAGGGGCCAGCTGGGCCAATAATTCGAACGCTGTGGCGGTCACAGTTCGGCATACCTCGTTTCGCGGGCCCGCTACGGCATGGACCTGAGCGGGTTGAGCCACTGCTCGCCGAGCCGGGCGCGTAGCTGGTGGTCGGTGACGCCGAGACCGGGCTCGGGTGCCATGCACAGCACGCCGACTTTGCCCGTGTGGGCGTTGGTCTGCACAAGCCGGGTCGCCTCGGCCGCCTCGGCGAGCGGATACACCGCGGAGAGAGCCGGGGCCAGCTTGCCCAGTCGGCTCAGCCGCATCGTCTCGGTCGCCTCGCTGAGGTTCATCCCGTGGCTGCCGATGACGCGTTTGAGGTTCATCCAGAAGTAGCGATTATCGAAGTTGTGCTCGAATCCCGAGGTCGAGCCGCAGGTGACGATGCTCCCGCCGCGGCGGGCCACGATGACGGAGAGGCCGAAGGTCGCCTTGCCGACGTAGTCGAAGACGATGTGTGGATCTTCACCCACCGCCTGCCGGATCGCCCGACCGAGCCGCTTGGCGAGCTTCACCGTCGGCGGGCCTGGCTCTGGCTGGACCCCGATACCGATCTCCTGCCGGTTGATCACGACGTCGCAGCCGAGCTTGCGGACCAGGTCCGCCTTGTACTCCGAGCTGACGACTCCGACCGGGATGCCCCCGCCGTTCTTGACCATCTGGACGGCGAAAGAGCCGAGGCCTCCCGACGCTCCCCAGATCAGGACGACGTCGCCCTGCTTCATCCGGGCACCCCGGTCACCGATCAGCATCCGGTACGCGGTGCCGCCGCAGAGCGGGATGCAGGCGGCTTCCTCCCAGGTCAGGTGGGCCGGTTTGGGCATCAGCTGGCTCGAACGGACCACGGCGTACTGGGCCAGACCGCCGAAGTTCGTCTCATAACCCCAGGCCCGCATGTCAGACAGCATGCTGTCCGCGTGTGTCATCGGGTCCTCGGTGTCCGCCACCAGGGGGCAGACGGAGACGCGGTCGCCCACTGCCCACCGGCGCACGGCAGCACCGGTTCGCACGACTATCCCCGCAGCGTCCGAGCCGACCACATGGAACGGCTGGTCGTGCCGGGCGTCCCACCGACCCGCCTTGGCCATCCGCTTCAGTGCGTCGAAGGTGGAGACGGGCTCGAAAGTCGCTGACCACACGGTGTTGTAGTTGATCGAGCTGGCCATGACGGCCAGCAGCACCTCGTCGGGTGCCAGCTCGGGCATCGCCACACGGCCCACCCGCAACGAGCTGCGCACGTCCTTGTCGGTTGCGCCCACGAAAATGTCGGCATCCTCTTGCCGCAGATGGGCGGCCAGGAATTCCGCTGGGACCGGGATGCGACTCAATTCGTCCGGATCGGCGCCCTGGAGAACTGCCTCGGTTAATGGCTCCATGTACCTAGCCTCATTTCGGACCGGATGGAATTCTTGGCATGCAGAATGCCGACGCTACGGGAGGCCGATTCCGATCGACACCCCTATGTCGCCCCCTTAAATACTCCTGCGGTAAGCCTCGGGAATGTCGGTGTCGTCATTGCCGGCGCCCGGCGCCGACGGTGGCTGGGTGGTGAGACAGAGGCGATAGAGTTGCGCCGCGCCGCTGTCGACAACGCGCAACATTGCGATCACGGGCAGAGCGCCGGCCGCCGCCAGGACGGGCCCCATCGGCCCGCGGCTCTTCTCCGCTCTCGGGCGGTCCGCAACGATGACATGACGCGGGCTCCTCGCGACGATGACGACCGATTGTGGCGTGCTCAGGTTGCCGATCGGAACCCCTAACTCCCGGTGCGATGCTGACCCTTAACGCCCCGCTCGGCTGCTTCGGCCAAGCTCCCGGGGTGGCCGGGGCGGCATCCGCCGGGCGGTTGCCGGACGCCTCGGAGGGTGGACGCGGTGCCGGTCGCCGTGGGGTGCCGAGAGTCGCATCACCGGCGCTGACACCGCGCGCAGCGTCCCGTTGCTCCTTCTCCCGACGCCGGGAAATCCAATTCCCGGAGCCCTTGGGAAAGCACTGGAATGGCGGTGGCCGACGCTTGGGCGTGCCTGCCCGGCCCGTAGGCGACGGCCGGCGATCTAGGGGTAGCGGTGGACCTAGGGGTTCGGTAGGGGGCCCAGGACGATTGGGCCGCCGCTAGCCTCGCTGGAAACGGGACGCTGTGTAGGCCCGACAATAATCGATTGCGGTTGCTGGGATCTTCCCCTCTTTAGATATACCGACCCTGCATCGGGCGTCCACCAGCTCGGGGCCGCGGGAGCGATAATGAGTGACGGAAAGTCCTTCCAGTATCTGAAGAAAGTGACTTCAGAACTCCGGCGTACCCGCCAGCGACTCTCGGAGCTCGAGTCGAAATCGAGAGAGCCGCTCGCCATCGTGGGCATGGCCTGCCGTTTCCCCGGCGGGGTGGCCGACCCGGACGACCTGTGGCATCTGGTGGCCTCCGGCGGCGACGCGGTCTCTGTCTTCCCGGTGGACCGCGGCTGGGACGTCGACGCGCTGTACGACCCGATGGGGAACCGCCCGGGCACGTCACTGACCCGGGAAGGCGGCTTCCTGCACACCGCGGCGGACTTCGACGCAGGGTTCTTCGGGATCTCCCCGCGCGAAGCCCTCTCGATGGACCCGCAGCAACGGCTGATGCTGGAAGTGTCCTGGGAGGCCCTCGAACACGCCGGCATCGACCCGCGCTCCCTCGTCGGCTCGCCGACCGGGGTGTTCACCGGCCTGATGTACCACGACTACCCGGCCTCCGATCAGCCCGATTCGCCCGAGGGCACCGGGTCGGCCGGTCTCGGCGCCAATGGTGCGGTCGCCTCCGGCAGGGTGTCGTACGTGCTGGGTCTCGAGGGTCCGGCTGTGACCGTCGATACGGCCTGTTCGTCGTCGCTGGTGGCGATGCACCTAGCCGGTCAGGCACTGCGGTCGGGGGGGTGCTCCCTCGCCCTGGCCGGCGGGGTGACCGTGATGGCGACCCCGAGCACCTTCGTGGAGTTCAGCCAGCAGGGCGGCGGCCTGGCCGGTGACGGCCGGTGCAAGGCGTTCGCCGAGTCGGCAGACGGCACCGGATTCGGCGAGGGTGCCGGTGTCGTGGTGCTGGAACGGCTTTCGGACGCCCAGCGCAACGGCCACCCGGTTCTCGCGGTGGTGCGATCGAGTGCGGTCAATCAGGACGGTGCGTCGAACGGGCTGACCGCCCCGAACGGACCGTCACAGCAGCGGGTGATCCGGCAGGCCCTGACGGTCGCCGGACTCTCCCCCGCCGAGGTCGACGCGGTGGAGGCGCACGGCACCGGCACGACGCTGGGAGACCCGATCGAAGCGCAGGCGCTGCTGGCCACTTATGGCCAGGACCGGCCCGAGGACCAGCCACTGTGGCTGGGTACGGTGAAGTCCAACATCGCTCACACTCAGGCGGCGGCCGGGGTGGCCGGTGTGATCAAGATGGTGCAGGCGATGCGCCACGGGGTGCTACCGCGCACCCTGCACGCGGACCAACCCACCTCGCACGTCGACTGGAACCAAGGCCAGGTACGGCTGCTGACCGAGCCGGTGCCGTGGCCGCAGACCGGGCGTCCCCGCCGGGCCGGCGTCTCCTCCTTCGGCGTCTCCGGCACCAACGCACACCTGATCCTGGAGTCCGCCCCGGTAGCCGAGACCACCGGCGACGAGGTTCCGTCGGCCGACGCTCCCGGCCTGGTCGTGCCCGGTGCCGCGATGGCGTGGGCCCTGTCGGGCCGGTCCGCGAACGCGGTGGCAGGGCAGGCCAGCCGGTTGCTGGAGCGGGTGCGGGGCGACGCGGAGCTTGACGTCGCCGATGTCAGCTGGTCGCTGCTGAGCTCCCGGTCGCTGTTCGAGCACCGCGCCGTCGTGGTCGGCGGTGGCCGCGCTGAGCTGACGGCCGGTCTGGCCGCTCTCGCCGCGGGGGAACCAGCCGCGAACGTCATCACCGGCGAAGCCCGCTCCGGCAGCCGCGTGGTGTTCGTCTTCCCGGGCCAGGGATCGCAGTGGCTGGGGATGGCGAAGGAGTTGCTCACCACCTCGCCGGTCTTCGCGGCGAAGGTCGAGGAATGCACCCGGGCCCTGGAGCCACTGGTCGACTGGTCGTTGCTGGACGTGCTGCGAGCGCCTGAGGAGTCGGCGGAGCTGCTGGAGCGCGTCGACGTCTACCACCCGGTCTTCTTCACGATGATGGTGGCGCTCGCCGAGGCCTGGCGGGCCCTGGGCGTCGAGCCCGCGGCCGTGGTGGGGCACTCCCAGGGCGAGGTCGCCGCGGCGCACGTGGCCGGCGCGCTGGACCTCGCGGACGCCTACCGGGTGGTCCTGGTGCGCTCCAAGATGTTCGAGCAGGACCTGCTCGGGCAGGGCGCGATCGCCTCGGTCAAGCTGTCGCGATCCGTCGTCGAGGAGCAGATCTCCGGGTACGCGAACCTGTCCGTCGCCGCGACCAACTCCCCGTCCGCGGTAGTTGTCTCCGGCGACGTGGACGACGTGCGGGCGTACCTGCGCGAACTCGAGGCCGCCGGGGTGCCGGCCCGGATCCTCGGAATGGCGGCGTCCCACTCGGCGGCCATCGAGCCCCTGCGGGACCGGCTGCTCGAGGAGCTCGCGTTCGTACGGCCCCGGGCGGGTTCGGTCCCGATGTACTCGACCGTCGACGGTGCCCTCGTCGACACCGCCTCGCTGGATGCCGAGTACTGGTACCGGAATCTGCGTCAGCCGGTGCGGTTCGAGCAGATCACCCGAATGCTGGCGGAGGAGGGCTATGCCGCGTGGGTAGAGGTCAGCCCGCACCCGGTCCTGACCGTGCCGGTCCAGGAGACCCTTGACACGCACTATCCCGATCTTGCCACCGAGGCGGTGGTCACCGGGACGCTGCGGCGCAACGAGGGTGGGCCGGCCCGGATGCTGACCTCTGCGGCCCAGCTGTTCGTGCACGGCGTGCCGATCGTCTGGGACGGCCTGTTCGCCGGCCGGTCGCCGCGGCGGGTGGATCTGCCCACGTACGCGTTCCAGCGCCGCCGGTACTGGCCGACGGCCGTCCCGGAGCGGGTGTCAGGCCGTGACCCGGTGGACGCGCTGTTCTGGGAGTCCGTCGAGGGCGGGCAGTTGGCCTGGTCGCTGGGTGTCGACGACAAGGTGGTATCGGGTGTCGTCCCGGCGCTGCTGAACTGGCGTGAGCGCCGCCTGCGGGAGGCGGCCGCCGACGACTGGTGCTACCGCCAGCAGTGGGTTCCGGTCGACGGACTCCCGCAGAACTCCCCTGCGGGTCGCTGGCTGGTGGTCGTGCCCGGCGGCGACGATCCGTGGGTCACCGGTGTCGTCGACTCCCTGGGTCCGGATGTGTCAGTGCTCGAGGCCGACGCGGCGAACGCCGGACAGCTCGCTGCCGCGGGCGCCGACTGCGCCGGTGTGGTGTGGCTGCCGACCGCCGAGGAGGCCGGGGTGGCGGCGACCCTGCGGCTGGTCCAGGCGCTGCGCCAGTCCGGGCTGACGGCACCGCTGTGGGTGCTCACCCGCGGCGCGGTGTCCGCCCGGCCGGGCGAGCAGGTCAGTGGGGTATGGCAGGGCGGGCTCTGGGGACTGGGCCGGGTCGCGGCCCTGGAACTGCCCGCGATGTGGGGCGGCCTGATCGACCTGCCCGAGCAGCTCGACCCCGCCGCGACCGCGCGCTTGGCAGGCGTGCTGTCGACGGCCCACGGCGAGGACCAGCTCGCGGTGCGCGCGTCGAGTGTCGTGGCCCGTCGCCTGGTGCACGCTCCAGGCCGCGGCTCCGGCAAGCCTTGGCGTACGGGCGGCACCGCGCTGGTCACCGGGGGTACCGGCGGCCTCGGGGCGTACGTGGCCCGGTGGCTGGTGGACCGGGGCGCCGAGCACGTGGTGCTGCTGTCCCGCCGTGGCCCGGATGCTCCGGGTGCGGCCGATCTGCGAGCCGAGCTGGAGCAGACCGGAGCGCGGGTGAGCGTGCTCGCCTGCGACGTGGCCGACCGGGCGGCGATGACCGAGGTCTTCGCTGGCATACCGGCCGACCTGCCGTTGCGGACCGTGGTGCACGCCGCCGGGGTGGGCAGCGCGCTGACGCCGGTGGAGTCCTTGACGCTCGACCAGTTGAATGACGAGCTGCGGGTCAAGGCCAGCGGCGCACTGCTGCTGGACGAGCTGACCGCCGGTCTGGAGCTGGACGCGTTCGTGCTGTTCTCCTCGGGCGCGGCCTCGTGGGGCGGCAGCGGCCAGGGTGGATACGCGGCGGGCAACGCCTGCCTGGACAGCCTGGCCGAGTACCGGCGCTCGCAAGGCCGGACCGCCACCTCCATCGCCTGGGGCGGCTGGGCCGCGCCGGGCATGACTGAGCTGGACGCCGCCTTCGTGGATTATCTGGGGCGGATGGGTGTGCTCGCCATGCAGCCCGACCTCGCGATCGCGGCCATGCAGCGGGTCCTCGAGGACGACGAGACCACCATCACCGTCTCCGACATGGACTGGGCCAAGTTCGTCCCGGCGTTCACCCTGGCCCGCCCCAGCCGCCTATTCGCCCTGCTCCCGGAGACGAACCCGGCCGTCGGCGAGCTCGCCGACGCCGACGGCGCCGCGTTCGCCGACCGGGTGGCGGCCATGTCCGTGGCAGAGCGGCGCGAGCACCTCACCGCCCTGGTCCGCGACCACGCCGCCGCCGTCCTCGGCCACGCCGACGGCACCGACATCGACCCCGGGCAGGCGTTCCGGGAGGCCGGCTTCGACTCGCTGACCGCGGTCGAGCTGCGCAACCGGCTGCAGACGGCGACCGGGCTGGCGCTGTCGGCCACCCTGGTGTTCGACTATCCGAATGCGGCCCGGCTGGCCGGCTACCTCGCCGAGCAGTTCGGTGACGCTGCGGCGCCGCAACACGACCTGCCGGCGCCGGTGTCGGCGGCCGACGACCCGATCGTCGTGGTCGGGATGGCCTGCCGCTATCCGGGCGGCGTGACCGGCCCCGACGACCTGTGGGATCTGGTCGCCAGCGGCACGGACGCGATGACGCCGTTCCCGCACGACCGGGGCTGGGACGTCGAGGCGTTGTACGACCCGGCGGGCTACCGGCCGGGCGCCTCGGTCACCCGCGAGGGCGGCTTCGTCGAGTCGGCGGTGGAGTTCGACGCCGGCTTCTTCGGGATCTCACCTCGCGAGGCCCTGGCGATGGATCCGCAGCAGCGGCTGCTGCTCGAGGTGGCCTGGGAGTCG
>NZ_JARHTQ010000058.1 GCF_029223525.1 Streptantibioticus ferralitis
TGGTCGTCCAGCACGTCCGGCTCCAGCCCCGCCGACTGCACATTCTCCACGGCCTCAGCCGACACGGTCACGTCTGTCATCAGGTGTCACTTCCTGTTCGAAGATCCACCGTTGACCGTACAGACCCGAGCTCAACACCAGCCGCCGCCCGCGCCCCCCTGCAAGGGGCGCGGGCGGCGGAGTGAGTGCATGCCGTATCTGCAGTTTCAGTTGGCCGGTCCCGTGCACAGGCATCGATGTGGTCTGACTGAGCGCGCTACTGCGGACGTGGCGGGCCGGGTCATAGGCGCACGATGACGAGGGCGGTGTCGTCGGTGACGCCATCCGGTGGGAGCAGGTCGGTCAGCAGGGCGTCGGCGAGGGTTTCGGGGTCGGCTGCCTGGTGGCGGGTCAGGGACCCGGCGAGCCGGGCGAGGCCGGTGTCGATGTCTTCGCGCATCCGGGGTGTGGGACGAACTCGACCGGATCCGCCGCTGGTGGCTAGCTGACGGCTACCTCAACACCGCCGGGGCGAAGGTCACCATCAGCGCGGACGGCGTGACCACGCTTTCCCGTGGCGGGTGGACCGTGATCCTGTAGTCCGAACCGGGCCGGATGTTGGAATGCCGTCTGCGCCTTGTGCCTGTCGTCAGCGCTCCGCTAGGTGCACCGGCGTTGACCAGTAGCGTTCGACTGTCCCGCCGTCTGACGATCATGAAAGTTCTTAGAAAGTACTTCTGCGAAACCATTGCCTGGCATGGACTACACGTCGGTGCCGACTCTCGACGAGACGGCACCCCGCCCCTGCGTCATCCAGATCATCCGCCAGCCCGACGTCGACGGACCGCGAGCCATCCTCCACCGCGGCGACTGCGCCCAGGGCCGCGACGGCCTGTCGGCGACGGATGCCGAGCCGGAGGATGCGGTACGCGAGGGCGGCACCGTGCCGTGCCAGGTGTGCCATCCGGAGCGGGCGCGCCGGTGGCGATTAGGCCTGCCACACTGGTCTTGCGGCCCCACGTACCCCCGTCGTGGGGCCGCACCCGTTGTCAGACCCCGGGCCTAGCCTGGCTGGTGTCCCCGCAGTTGGCTGCTCGGGGTAGGCCCCGTCGGTTGCGCGGCGGGGCTTCAATCATGCGGCGATGACGTACTGGCTCTCCCGCCACGCGGCGACCCATTCCCGCTGCCACTCGGCCAACTCCAGCCGCTGTTGCGGGGATAGGCGGCCTCGGCCGGTGAGTCGACGGATCTCTTGCTGAGCCCGTGCCATGCGCGCCACATGCGGCGCAGGCAACGCACAAGCCTCAGTCGTGGAGATCATGTGGACAAGCGTAGGCGGTCGGCCTGACAACACGCCCGGCAATATCGGGCGCGGCATATGCGCGTTCGGGTCAGACGGTCCGTTGGGCGCCCTGCGGCCACACCACATCCACAGGGATTCCCAACGCCCGCGCCTCAATGACCACGTCCGCCGTGCCGCCGCCTTTGCCCGCCGGAGGCTGCCCGTTCCACACAGCCACCAGCCGATCCGCCCGCGCGAGGACTTCGCGGTTCGCGGCTTCGTAGGCAGCCCGGTTGGGTGTCTCGTGCGGCATGACCACGATCCTGTCCGCGGCCTCCACGAGCCGGTCGAACAGTGGGAGGCGGTCGGGCTTCACCTTCACCTCCCGGTAGTCCTGCGAGGGGAGGACGACGACCAACCGGCCGCCCGCGTCCAGAATGGCCTCGGCGAACAGTGAGTCGGCGCCCCGGGCGATGCACGAGATACCAACAAGATCGGGCCCCGCATACTGGGCGAGGAGGCTCCGGAAGGCGTCGCGAACCAGCGGCACCGTGCCCTCGGTGAGGTCCATGTGTCCGGTCACAGCCAAGGTCGTCACAGGCGAACTCCGTGGTCAGTCGGCGGGCTGTTCGCGGATCCTAGCCCGTACTGTGCGCGTTACGTCCTGCGGCTGACCGCCACTGCGTCCGTGTACGCCTCCGTCGTCAGGTGTCCGCGGCGCAGCCCTCAACAACGAGATCGGCCCCCACCCTCGCGTGAGGTGGGGGCCGTTCGTCATTCCCCGGAGCCGACCGGGGGTACGTTCTGAAGTGTCTAGGTTCAGAACGGAGTTCAGCATGCCACACCCTGCTGACGAACACATCGGTACCCGGATCGCGGACTACCGCAAGTTGCGGCAATTGACGCAGACCGCGCTCGCTCAACGCGCCTACCTCTCTCGCAGTTGCATTGCCAAAGTCGAGGCCGGGCTCGTCCCAGCCTCCCCGGCCGTGGTCGCAGCCGTGGCCCGGGTGCTGCAGGTCGATGTCTCCGTACTCAACGGCCAGCCATACGTGACCGAGCTGCAGCAAGATCGGCTCGACCAGTTGATTGCGCCGCTCGCCGAAGCGCTGGACGTGTACGACCTCGGCCCCGACCCGGACATCACCCCGCGCCCGGTCGACCAGATCACTGCAGATGTCAAGCAACTGTGCGTCGGCGCCTGCGCCACGGAATACAAGGGCATCGGCACCAAGCTGCCGGGGCTGCTCGCGGAGTTGACCACAGCCATGGCGATATTTCCGCCTGGCCAAGAGCAGCAGCGCGCAGCCATGGCTTTGAGCTGGTGCTACTGGGTGGCCTACGAGTTCGCCTATCGGCTGGGCTACCACGACCTGGCGTCGATCGCGCTGGAGCGCATGGGGTGGATGGCCGAGCAGGCCCAGGACCCGCTGTTGTTGGCCGTGCGGCTGACCAAGCGCTCCAGCATGCTGCTGCGCCGCGGGAACAACCAGATGGCACTTAAAGTCCTCGACCGCGGGCACAAGCTTGTCGAGCAGCACGACGGCCCCGAGGTCGACGCGCTCGCCGTCGCTGGCAGTCTCCACCTGGCTGCCGCGATCGCCGCGGCCCAAGCGAAGGACGCCGATACGGTAGCCGAGCGCATACGCGCCGCGCGGGAAGCCGCGAAACAGATCGGCCGGGACGTTCCGCAGGTGTACTGGGCGTCGTTCGGCGCGACGAACGTGGCGCATTTCGACATCGCGACGCTGGTGGAGCTGGGCAAGTTGGGCGACGCGGCGAAGAAGGCTAAGACGCTGCACTTTCCGGAGGATCATCCGCGAATGCGGGTGGGCCGCTATCACATCGAGATGGCTAGGGCTTACGTCGAGATGGGGCGTACCGAGGCGGCGTTGAACTCGCTGCACTTGGCCCGCACGGTGGCGCCTCAGCAGGCGCGCTATCACCCGTTGATGCGCGAGACGATCGGCGCGTTGGTTCGTCGTCAGCGCATGGCGCCGGAAGGGCTCGCGGCGCTGGCGGCCTGGGTCGGCATTTAGCAACTGGGTGTTCCAAGGCGGTTGTTCAAGGATTGGGAACACTGGGCGCTGGAACGGCGGGCACGCTGTGACGGTAACCATAAGTGCCGTTCATGGAGCCGACCGTGACGCAGGACCAGCGACCACTCGCGTTCATCTATGACAGATGCGCCACGCAGGACACGACGGAGTTGGAGCGTCGTCTCAATGCGTGCGGCGAGTACGTCATCGCGCAGGGCTGGGGTTTCGGTGGCTGGTGGCGCGACAGCGGCGACCACGCCCTGGTGAACGACCACCGCCCCGCGTTCGACACCCTGCTCCGCACCATGCGCGCCGCGGGGACCGGCCAGCGGGTGTGCCTCATCTATGACTGGGATCGCCTTACCCGAGACCCGACAGTCCGAGGGGTGATGACTCGCCGCGTGCTCCTGCTCGGCGGCTGGGTGGAAACCTGCGAGGGCGAGAAGCGCACCGCGGGCGGCGAGGACTCGCAGAAAGGCCGGCTGACGCAGGCCCCGATGCTCCCGTGAACGACCTTCGGACCGCCGTGACGAAGACGGTGAAGCGCTCAGCCACGTTCGTGAGCCGGCTGGCCACGCCCCTCTACATCTTGGCGGTGGTCGGGACCATCGCGTTCGTCCTCTACGTCGGCGCGACGGCCAATCGCACCCCATGAACCCCCATCCCGGCCGGTGAAGCCCTGGACAGGTCGAGCGGCCGGGACGGGTAGAGAAGGCAAGTCGGCACAACCTACGTCAAGGAGGAACAGTGCTCAGTAACTCCGAACGTCCGGGGTCGGCATCACCGACGCCATGGGGCATGGGCCGCATGGCGCCGCTGAGGAACGGGGAGCCGTCCCCGTGGCAGTACGCCGGAATCGATGCGCAGACGCAGACCGGTCGGTGGATCGGCAGCGACGGACAGATGACGCCCGCTGAACTGCAAGCACGGGACGTCCGTCAACACCTACCCGCCCACGCAGGTCGGCAAGGACGGCAAGAACGATGCTGACAGCGGCCACGATGCGACGCAGGACCAGGAGGTAGGGCCGTGGACGGACGCCCGGTGCTGGTCGCAACCGAGTACGAAGACGCGACCGCAGATCTAGTCATCACAGAGTTGAACCGGCGCCGGGTGCCCGTCCTCCGGCTCGACCCCGGCCGCGACTTCCCGTCGCCCGCCGTTCTGACGGCTTCTACGGGTACGGACGGTTGGGGCGGACGGCTCACCATTGGTGAGCGCACCGCCGATCTCGGCCAGGTGCGAGTGCTGTACCACCGGCGCCCGAGTAACTTCGCTCCACTCGTTGATGGGCAGGCTGCGAGGTTCGCCGCCCAGGAGAACCGGCGTGGATTTGGCGGGTTGCTAGGCGCATTACCCGGATGCCGGTACCTGAGCCACCCACAGGCCATTGCCCGCGCTGAGTACAAGCCGGCCCAACTCGCCGCAGCGACCCACGCGGGGCTACCCGTTCCCGCGACACTGATCACCAATGATCCGAAGGAAGCGAAGTCCTTCGCAACAGCGCAACCCACGATCTACAAGCCGTTGCACGCGGGGGCCTACGACGTGGACGGCGAGCCCGCCGGTATCTGGGCGGCGCCCGTCGAGCCGGGCCAGATTGACGCCGCCGTAGGCCACTGCGCGCACCTGTTCCAAGCCCAGGTGGACAAGACGTGCGACGTGCGTGCGGTCGTCGTGGGAGAAGAGGTCATGTGTGCCCGGATCACCGCACCGGTCGGCGTGGTGGACTGGCGGGCCGAGTACCGAAGCCTCAGCTACGAGGCCACCGAATGCCCCGACGAGATACGCGGTCCGGTGCTGCAATTCCTCGCCAGCTTCGGACTCGCTTTCGGTGCGTTCGACTTCGCCGTCACATCGGACGGCGCATGGTGGTTCCTGGAGTGCAACCCAAACGGCCAATGGGCGTGGCTCGAAGACGCGGTGGGACTGCCGATCACCGCGGCTATCGCGGACCTGTTGGAGAACGGAGACAACAAGTGACTGACGACGTGTCCTCCGAGGCGCTACGCGCCAAGCTGGCTCAACAGCTCAAAGCATCCGGACAACTGCGTAGCCCTGAATGGGACGCAGCGGTGCGGTCCGTGCCGCGTGAGGCATTTCTATCGGAGGGGTGGTTCGAGTACGAGGAAGGTGGCTGGTACCGGCCGGCGTTGCTCACCGACTCCCCTGATCGGCTCCCGCGCGTGTATGAGGACGACACACTGGTTACCCAGGTAGCGGGGGCTGTCGTTCCGGGTCAGGTTGAAGGGCGCATCGCGCACCACCCCTCCTCGTCGTCCACGCTGCCTAGTCTCGTCGTGCGCATGCTCGAAGACCTCGACGTGCGGGACGGAATGACCGTCTTGGAAATCGGCACCGGCACCGGGTACTCCACGGCCTTGCTGACGCATGTGCTCGGTGACGACGGGGTGACCTCGATCGAAGTCGACGCGGAGGTGTCCTCGCGTGCCGGAGTCGCTCTCGCCGGGCTGGGCTACTGGCCGAACCTCGTCGTGGGCGATGGACTCGCCGGGCACAAGGACAGCGCACCGTATGACCGCGTGATTGCCACGTGCGGGGTGCACACGGTACCGACCGAATGGATCGCACAGGCTCGCCCCGGCGGCCAAGTCCTGGTCCCCATCTGCGGATGGATGAACGCCTCGGAACTTGTCCGCCTCACTGTGACGGAAGATGGCACAGCAAGCGGCCCAGTCCTGGGTGGACAGGTTTCGTTCATGCTCGCACGCCCCCAACTTCCCCCTGCGTTGGGCATGTTGCCCGACTTGGACAGCGGCGACGAGCGCGAGACAACGGTGGGCGCAGACGCGCTGGACGACTGGACTGCGCGGTTTGTCGCGCAGTTCGCCGCTCCGCAGGCTCAGCGCATCACTCTCCAGCGGGACGGCAGGACCGAGCACGTGGTGCTCGACGTCGAGGCCGGCGCCTGGGCAGCGCTGAGTGAACAGGGTGCCCGCTGGGTTGTGCGGCAGGGTGGGCCCATTCGGTTGTGGGATGCTATCGAGGACCACCTTGAACGCTGGCGGGCCGCCGGGATCCCGGGCGTTGCGGACTTCACGGTGACTGTCAGCCAGGGCGGCCAGAGCATCGCCTGGTAACCGTGCTGCGCTCCCCCTAACCGCCGTCTGCGGGTCGCGGCACCCTTCCCTGACGGAGGAAGGTACACCACATGGGCCAAGAGTGGATCAATCCGAAGTATGCGCAGGTCGTCGCTGACCTTCGTCAGCGTCAGGCCGAAGCGCCCGAGGAGCAGTGCACGTCCTGCCGCGGAGCAGGCACACACTTCGAGCCGGCACCCGACGGCGCGGCACAAGTTACGTGCCGACCCTGTGGCGGGTCAGGAGCGCAGCAGGCCGGGTTCCGAATGTTCGTCACCTCCTAGCCGCAGCGAGCCCCGTCCGCGGGTTGCGGCATGCGGACGGGGCTTCTGGGTGTGGGGACATGCGGCAACTGCTAGGCGGCCGGGATCGCCGGTATCGGCGGCAGCGGCACGGGACACTCCTCACCGGGATCGAACAGCATCTGCGTGATGTGGCACGTGGGGGCCGCCCGGGGTGGAGCGGAACATATGGTGACCCAGCCCCGCCCAAGTTCGGCGTGAACGAACGGCCGGATCGCCCCATCAGTATGGGCGTAGACGGGGCCGAACTCCTCGTAGATCGGGCCGCTCCGTTTGTCCGCGCGGACCTTGCGTTCCAGGTCGGCGAGGCCGGTGTCGTGCGGGTAGGTCGCGCGCGCGGACGCCAGCAGCGGGGCTACTTGCCGGGCCCAGCTCTCCTCCCAGTCGGCGAGCACATGCCGAGCATCTGGGTGGAGAAAGGTCCATTCCACGGTGTTGGGGGGCACCTCCCCGCGCGGCAACGCCCTGACAAGGGCGTCGTTGTGGGCGAGGACCTCCCAGCGGTGGTTGGTGCAGTAGGCGATGTGCCGGGCATCGCGCAGGATCCGCCTCCACCCGCCGGGCACCTGCTCGCCGGCCACGGCGTGGAGCGGGTAGGGCGGATCGCGGCGCCACGTCATGCGCCACAGCCACGCCCACTCGTGCTCATCCAGGCGCAGCAGGGTGGCCACGTTCTTGAGCAGCACCTCGGGAGCCTTGGGGTACCTGCCGGATTCCAGGCGCTGGTAGGTACCCGGAGCCCTGTTCAGGATCTTGTCGACCTGCGCCTGGGTGAGGCCGAGACCGCCGGCGCGGCGCCCCCGCCGCGAGGCAGGACGGCTGGCCCCGAACTGGCGCGGGTCGAGCCCGGCTCGCCGCTCCCGCAGTACCTCCCGCAGCGCATCCCTGACCGCATCGTCGCCCATGCCTGCCCTCACACAGCCCGCCCCTGTGGCCGGAAATTATCCCGAAAAACGTTAGGGAAAAAGATTGCCAACGCGGGTGCATGCTTGTCACCTGCGGGTTTCCTGTCAACGCCCAGGGGGTGAAGCATGTCGTGAGCGGCATCCACGACGCTTCTACAATCGTCAACTGGCCACCGCTCAGGCTTAGTTACGCCGTGGCGGGACATGCGCGGTGTTGTGGTGCCGCCTGGGGCTCAGTCCCGGACGAGGCTCCCCAGCAGGACGGCCAGCTCGTCGGGGATGAGGATGAGGTGGTCCAGCAGGGGGGATATGCCCGAGTTCGAGCCTGTTGACTGTCTTTCGGTCCAGGCCGACGCGTTCCGCGAGTCGCTCTTGGGTGAGGTTGCGGTGTAGACGCGCATCTCGGACGCGTGTGCCGATGACCCGGCGGCGTTGCAGCACCCACTGGGGCGGTTCCTCTGGCACTCGACAAACGCTCTGCCGATGAAGATCGCAAGTCAGTACCTGCCCAGGTACATTCTTTGATCTTGCTGGCTGTGGGCCAGCCGGCAGAGAGCAGACCCACCGCCCTCCTCCGCGGGGTGGAGGCCGCAGAGGCGGGCGGTGGCGAAGCGGCGGGCACTGCGTAGCGCATCCGCGGCCCGCTCTGATGCTGGTAACCCAGCATCCCGCCCCGGGCACCCCTCACGGGAGCCCGGGGCGGTTTACGATTCGGGCATAAAGAACGCCCCCGCCGGAATTGAGCCGGCGGGGGCGCCTCCAGTGGAGTCAGGCTCCACCGGCAGAGCCGAGGCCCTGCCTACCGTTCCCCACCGGTCTTCGCGTGGGGGCGCATCAGGGAACGTGCGTTCGCACGCCCTCCCCTGAGTGATCAACTGTCCCGCAGGTCTCGCGCCCCGCCAAGGCCCTTTGCAGCACCCTCACTCTTCTGAGTGACGGGCTTCAACTTCATGATCGTTCCGGGTTGTGGACTCTTAGTGGACTCTCAAGATCCAACTAAGCGTTAGGCCCGGTCCTCCATTCGGGAGTTCCGGGCCTTCTACCTGCTCAAAGTCCGTTTTGTGGGCACAGACGGATTCGAACCGCCGACATCTGCTTTGTAAGAGCAGCGCTCTACCGCTGAGCTATGCGCCCTCGCGCCTCGAAGGCGCGGGATGCACAGATTACCCTGTCTGGCCCCCCGGTCGACAAATTCATACCCGGGGCGGGGAAGCCCCACCCAGGTTTGGGGGCGGACCGGCTGATGCGGGGTGGCGCGGGGCCTGGGTTCGAGGGGAAGCCAGGCCCCTGCGAGCCTCGGAGACGACGTGCCCACCCGACACCGCACCTTCCGCACCCTGCGCGTTCTGCTTGTTGCCGCGTCCGTTGGCGCGCTGGCGGGGTGACCGTCGGCCTGACGCCCGCCAGGTACAAGGTGACGGCTGAGACCGGCAACGGCCGCACGCGTGTGGACGTACCGCAGGACCCGCGCAGCGGCCATGTCGTCACCGCGCGCAGCGCCAACGGCTCCGTCGCGGTACGCGGCGCCGGCTGACCCGCCCCGGCCGCTGTGTCCGCCCCGTCCTGGTGGGAGGATGGTCCGCGGTACCCCGGCCGGACCAGCGGGAGAGGGATGTGACGACGGCACGTTCGTGGTGGCGGCGCGGGGAGGACAACCATCGCGCCGAGGCGCAGGCTGCCAAGGAGGCCGCCGCCGAGGCGTTCTACGAGCTGGACACCGCCCAGCGTGAGCTGCGCATCTCCATCGAGACGATCACCGCGGTCGACCATACGCCGGCCGGGCGCAAGGCCGCCGCGGACTTCGAGTCCCTCGGGCGGCGGATCGACCAGGTGAGCACCGCGTACATCGCCGCCGTCGACACGCACGACCTGGACGCCGTCGACCTCGATCTGGCCGCGGCGACCCGGGCCCGCAACGCCTTCACCCTGGCCAGGGACGACATCCTGAAGACCCAGGCGGAGCTGGAGCGGTTCACGCGCGGCCTCAGCGGCATGCTGACGCGAGCGGAGCACGAGCTGGCGCGGCTGGCGCCCGCCGTGGAGCGGGCCCGTCAGTCGCTGCTCGCGGCGGCCAACGCACTGGACGCGGTGCGTGCCTCGGGCCTGGCCGCCGATGACCTGGCCGCTCGACTGGCCGCGCTGGGACCGGAGTTGACCAAGCTCAACCAGGGCGCGGGCACACACGGTGTGCAGGAGACGATCCGGCGGGCCGACGACACCCGCCGTACGGCCGAGGGCATCCGCGCCGAGGCCGACCAGCTGCCGCAGCGCGCGGCCGAGATCGACAAACGGCTGGTCTCGCTGCGTACCCGCGCGCAGGCGCTGGCCACCCGCACCGCACAGGTCGAGCCCACGCTGAGCGAGCTGCGCCGCCGGTTCAGCGCCGCCTGCTGGCAGGACCTGCAGCGGGTGCCGGACCAGGCGGCGGCCGCGGTCGCCGAGGCCGAGCGGAAGCTCGCCGAGGCGCAGTCCGCGCGCGCCGCCCAGCGCTGGTCGGACGCGACCGCCGGGCTGAGTACGGTACGTGACCTGCTGGGCGAGACCGACGCCGCGGTCTCCGCGGCCGGTGACCGGCTGCGGCGGCTGAACGAGGTCAGCCGCGATCCGCAGGGGGAGATCGACAGGACGCGTTTCGCGCTGCGGGACGCGCAGCGGCTGGCGATGCAGGGGCGTACGGCCCCCGACCCCAGGCACGCGCGACCGCTCGACGAGGCGGTGGAGCGGCTCGACCGTGCGGTCGCCGGGCTGACCGGGCGGCACCCGGACTACTGGGCGTTCCTCACCGAAACGGCGGCGGTACGGCAGACGGCCGAGCGGGTCGTCGGCAACATCCGTGAGGAGCGCGCCCGCGCCCGCTGACCGCGACCCGAGCCTGCCCCCTGACCTGCGTGAATCCGGTGACCTGCGGGAATCCGGCCGCTATCCTGCGGTCATGCCTCGCTATGAGTACCGCTGCCGCGCCTGCGGCACCACTTTCGAACTGAATCGGCCGATGGCCGAGTCGTCCGCGCCCGCCAGCTGCCCGGACGGGCACCAGGACACGGTCAAGCTGCTCTCCACGGTCGCGGTGACCGGCGCCGCCTCGGCCGCGCCGCCCAGCGGCGGGGGTGGCTGCTGCGGGGGCGGCTGCTGCGGCTGAGCTGGCCCCGCGCGGCGGAAGGGCGGATGCTGGAAGCCAGCGCAAGCACGGATGGCAACCGCATCTCCCGCTAGGAGCCGGGCCATGAATCTGGACGAACATCTGCCCGTGGACCACCGGCTCAGCCAGGTCTACCGGGTCGGCGCGGGGCTGATGGGTCTCGTGCTGGTGGCCTTCGGCATTCTGGGCCTGCTCGGCCACGTCGGATTCTTCTCGCTGCACGGCGAGCGGGTCGCGGGGCTGAGCTCGAACGGTGCGCTCAGTGTGCTGTCCATCGTGATCGGGGCGCTGCTGTTCGTGGGGATGGTCATCGGCCGCAACTTCGCGTCGACGCTCAACATGGTGCTGGGCGTGTTGTTCGTGCTCAGCGGCTTCGTCAACCTCGCGGTCCTGGACACCAAGGTCAACTTCCTGGCGTTCCGCATGCCGAACGTGCTGTTCAGCTTTGTGTTCGGCCTGGTGCTGATGACGTTCGGCATGTACGGGCGGGTGCACAGCAATCTGCCCCATGACAACCCGTACTGGCGGCAGCGCAACCCGGATCAGGCCGCCCGCGAGGAGGCGGCGCGCCAGGCGGCTGCCGCCCAACGCCAACAGGTCAGGCGTCGACCCGCCGGGCCAACGTCACTCCGTCCGCAACAGTGAGCAGTACCGCCTCGACGCGGTCGTCGGCCAGCACGAGGTCGTTGAAGGCCTGGATGGCGGCCGCGGGGCCGGTGGCGGCCGGGTCGGTCACCGCACCGTGGAACAGCGTGTTGTCGACCACCAGCAGCCCGCCGGGGCGGGTGCGGCGCACCAACTCCTCCCAGTACAGCGGGTAGTTCTCCTTGTCGGCGTCGAGGAAGGACAGGTCGATCCACGGCTCGTCGTCCGGGAGGGCGCGCAGGGTGTCCAGCGCGGGGGCGATCCGCAGGTCGATGCGGTCCGCGACACCGGCCTTGGCCCATGCCGCACGGCCGACGGCGGTCCACTCCTCGGAGATGTCACAGGCGATGATCCGGCCGTCCGCGGGCAGCGCCCGCGCCATCGACAGCGTCGAGTAGCCGGTGAACGTACCGACCTCGACGATCTGCCGGGCGCCGATCAGCCGTACCAGGAAGCTCAGCAGCGGCCCCTGCTCCTCGGCGGTCTGCAGCCCGGCGGCGTCCGCGAACCGGGTGTGGGTGAGCTCGACCAGCTCGCGCTGGACCGGGTCGAGTGGCGGATTGTGCTCCAGCACGTAGGCGTAGAGTTCCGGCGTCAGCGGCGGGTTCTTGGTCTCGGTCACCAGGCGCTCCTTGGGAGTTCACGGAACATTCGAGCGTTTACGGTCGCGATTACCGGCGCGTAGGGTAACGCCATGCCGACCGTTGCGGACAGCTTGATCGATGAGGCGGTGGCCCTGACGCCAAGCATGGCAGGCCGCAGGGTGCTGATGGGGCTGGCGGGGGCCCCTGCGGCGGGCAAGTCGACGCTGGCCCGGCGGCTGGTGCAGGGCATCGACCGACGACTCGGGGCGGGTTCGGTGGGGTATGTCCCCATGGACGGATTCCATCTGGCCACCGCGCAGTTGGACCGGCTGGGACTGCGCGGGCGCAAGGGCGCTCCCGACACCTTCGATGTCCATGGCTATGTGCATCTGCTGCGGCGGCTGCGCGAGGAACCCCAACACCCCGTCTTCGTACCGGACTTCGACCGCCGCCTGGAGGAACCGATCGCGGCCGGTCTCGTCGTGCCGCCGTCCGCCCGCCTGGTGATCACCGAGGGCAACTACCTGGCCGATGACGGCGAGGGCTGGCGCGAGATCCGCGGCCTGCTGGACGCCCTGTGGTACGTGGACACACCGCGCCAGGTACGCGAGGAGCGGTTGCTGCGCAGGCATGTGCGCGGCGGCCGTACGGCGGACGAGGCACGGGCGTTCATCGCGGACAGCGAGCGGCCCAACGCCGAGCGCGTCGAGCGCGCCAGGACCAACTGCTCGCGCGTGGTGTTCCCCGGCACGCACAGGCCATAGGCCCCGGCGCGGTCATGCGACCTCCGTGACCCACGGCACCCGGGGGCCGGGATCCGCCGGACGGATCCTGTTCACAACGCGGTGCCCTCCACCCAGGCCGCCATCCGCCGTAGGATCCCCTCCCCCGCCGCGGCGCCGACCGTGTCCAGCGCGGTGATGTGCGATGCCTGCCAGTCGGTGTCCGCGAGTTCGCCGTGGCCGGGCCGCCAGCCCTTGTCGGCGGCGAGCAGCAGATCGGTGTCGAGCAGCGAGTCCCCGGCGGCCAGTACCCGGGACGCCCCGGTACGCCGTACCACCTCGGCCAGGGCGGCGCTCTTGGTGAGCGGTTTCGGCACCGCGTAGACCTTGCGTCCCTGCAGCGAGACGGTCCAGCCGCGTTCCCCGGCCCATCCGACCAGTTCCTTCAGCCAGCTCTCGGGCAGCCGCTGGCGGTCGACCACCAGGTAGGCGAACAGGTCCTCGGCGACCCGGGCGGTGTGCAGCCAGTCGCGGTCGGCGGCCCGGGCCAGATGGTCGAGGACCTCGGCCAGCGGCGCGCAGGCCGAGGCCAGCGTGCGCCGCACCTCGTGGTGCCATTCCCGGTCGGTGCGGCCGTCGACCAGGATGTGGCCGCCGTTGGCGCAGATCGCGAAGCGCGGCTCGGTGCCCGGCAGATGCACCCTCCGGTACTGCTGACGGGTACGGGTGGTGGCGGGGACGAACTCGGTGACGGCGGCCAGTTCCTGGAGCAGTGATGCCGCGCGCTCGGTGAGGTAGCTCAGCGGCCTGCCCTGGTGCACCTCCACGCACAGCAGCCGCGGCGCCTGGTCGTCGGGCATGCCGAGGGCGAGGGCCTGCGCCGAGTAGATCAGGGTGCGGTCGAGATCGGCCGCGATCAGCGTGCCGCCACCGGGCAGGGACGTCATCTGCGGACCACCGCCTTGCCGTCCGCGCCGATCGCCCCCCGGGTGAACCTGGGGTGCACCAGGCCGACGCAGCGGTACGGGCCGAGCAGGCCGTCCGGTGCGCCGTCCACCTCGTCGACCGGCACGCCGCGCTGCTCGGCGAGCAGCCGTACGTGGTCCAGCTCTGCCCCGGCGCCACGCCGGACCAGGATCCGCCACGGCACCCGCCGCAGCAGCACGCGGGTGGTTTCCCCGACGCCGGGTTTGACCAGGTTCACCTCGCCGATCCCGTACTCCGCGCTGATCCGTGTCACGGCGGCCCACCCCGCCCAGGTGGGGGTGCGGTCCTCCGCCCGTGCCTCCTTGAACTCGGTGGCGACGGTGTCCACCACCGCGCCGAAGCGCTTCGTGACGGTGTCCAGGAAGAGCCCGGAGACGTCCGTGCCCGCCAACTCCCGGTAGAACTTGGCACCGTGGAACTCTCCCGGCCCGATGAGGTCCGGGCGCAGCACGGTACGCGACACCAGCCCGGTCACCGTGGAGTTCAGACAGGCCGAGGGGATCAGGAAGTCATCGCGGGTACCGAAGGTGTCCACACAGGAGCCGGGGTCGGCGAGCACCGCGACCCGCGGGTCGAACTCCTCGTCCTGGCCGGACCGCCGGAAGTCCGCCAGGGCGGCGTCGAGTTCGCGGCAGATCGCGCCCTTGCCGGTCCAGCCGTCGACGAAGACGACGTCCGACGGGTCGTGCCATTCGGCGATCCAGCGCAGCGCGGCGGTGTCGATGCCCCGGCCGCGGACGATCGACACGGAGTAGTGCGGGAGTTCCAGGCCGTGCGCCTGCTGCGCCCAGCGGCGCATCAGGACTCCGGCGGGCGTACCGGCGCGGGCCAGCGAGACCAGCACCGGGGCCGGTGAGCGTTCGCTGAGCACGGTCTCGGTGACGATGCCGACGGCCCGTGCGATCCGGTCCGCGGACAGGACGAGCGCATCACGGAACAACCGCCGGTACTCGGCGCTCGGTTGGTACTCGACCGGTAGCGACTCGGCGTAGTGCGCGCCGTTTTGCACCGCCTCCTCACGTTCCTCGATCGGCTGCTCGAGCACCACGTCCGAGAGGTCCTTGAGTAGCCAGCCGACCTCGTCGGAGGCGTAGCTGGAGAACGCCGGGCCGCGCAGCGGGGACAACCCGCCGGAAGTGGGGTGAGGTTCACAGGGCATGGTTCCGGTCCCGCCGTTGGTGAGTGTCCTGCCGTTCGGGGATGTACTGCCGTTCGGGGGTGTCCCGCCGTTGGTGAGTGTCCTGCCGTTCTGGGGTGTGCTGCCGTTCGGGGGTGTCCCGCCGTTGGTGAGTGTCCTGCCGTTCTGGGGTGTGCTGCCGTTCTGGGGTGTACTGGCGTTCGGGACGTACGAGGGAACGACGGCGAGCAACAGCCGGTCCGTATGGGCGGCGAGCCGGGCCAGTAGCCCGTCGGGCGCCGTCAGGCGAGGCGTGTCGCCCACGGAGTCCACGACGACGGCGATCGCGTCGAAGCGTCGCACACCGTGGGCGCTTGGCGCCACGTTGTAGGCATAACGTTCACCCTCATCGTCCGATGGATTGTCGGGGGTGGGAAAGGCGAGACGGGAGCGCAGCGGGTAGCCCGGATCGTCGACTGCGATGGCCGGGGAGCGTGTGGTGGACGAGAAGTACACCTCGACGCCGTCGACCATGCCGTCGAGCACGGCCGCCAGCCGCAGTGGCGCGTACATCAACTCCTCGGAGCCGAGCACCAGGACGCGGCGCGCGCCGGGCGGCAGTGCCCGGCGGATTCGCTTCGCCATGCCCGGCAGCGCCGCTTCGAGGACCTCGCGGTGCCGGGGCGTGAAGCCGTGCCGCCCGCCGTCGGGCAGCCCGGGCGGCCAGCCGAGGTCGACGCGCACAACGGCACCCGGCCGCCGGGCCGTTACGGGCTCCGGCGGCGCGGAGCCGTACCGGCGCACCAGCCGCGCGCCGCGTGCCAGCACGTCGGGCGGAAGCCGCACTTCACCGGTCGCGAGAGCCACCACGTCGACCCGCACGCCGAGTTCGGCCGCGTACCCCCGCAGCCGGGCGCGGTCGCGGGAGCCGCGCAGATCGGCGAGCGCGGCCACCACGTAGTGGTCGCGCGGATAGCGGGAGTGCAGCGCCCGCACCGTGTTCAGCAGCGTGTTGCCGGTGGAGAACTCGTCATCGACCAGTACCAACGGGCCCCCACCGGTGAGCAGTTCCGGGTCGGCGGGCAGCAGCAGGTGGGACACGGCGTGGCTGTGCTCCTCCTGGAAACCGCCCGCGGGCACGACCGCGGGCACCCGGCGCCGCGTCGAGTGCAGATACGGAGCGCTCCCCAGGCCGTCCGCCACGCAGTGGCCGAGCCCGGCCGCCGCTTCCGCGTAGCCGAGGACCACGGCGCGGGCCGCGGCCGTCTCGCCGAGCAGCGCCAGCACCCGACTGCCGAGCGTCAGCCCCGTCGCGTGGACGACCCCTGGACGCTGCGGTACGTACTTGCCCAGGACGTTGGAGACCAGCAGGTGGGCGCGCTTGCCGTTGTTCCGTACCGCCAGCCCGAGCAGCCCGGGCAGTTCAGGTGAGCCGGTCAGCTCGGTGCCAAGGCGGTCGGCGGCCCACTGGCCGGTCCAGACGGCGGTCGAGGTACTCATGCGGGCTCGTACCGGAACATGGCGCTCCGCACGCGCGGCGCGGTGGGTCCGATATGGCGCATACAGCTCCCGGGTAGTGGTGTGCAGTGGTTCGCGGACCTTCGCCCTTCCCCCACTTGGCCGATCATCGTACGCGGGCGCTTGGGAAAGTCTTGACCATCCGGCGTGCGGTTCGCATAACGACGACCTGGCCGTCCGCCGGCCGACCGGCCGGAATCCGCAACGCCCCCTGCGTTGTCCCCCCGTGGAGCGGGAAGGCAGGATTACCCACATGACGCACGCGATGGTGAAGGGGTCCAACATCCCGCTTCAGGCGTCCGCGGTACGGGCAGCGCTCAGTTGGAGTACGGCTGCCGGTGTGCCCGACGTCGATGTCTCGGCGCTGCTGCTGGGCGGCGACGGACGGGTGCGCTCGGACGCGGACTTCGTCTTCTACAACCAGCCGCGGCATCCGTCGGGCCTGGTCAGGCACCGCCCGAAGCGGCGTGACGGGCACGGTCTGACGGACAGCGTCGATGCGGAGCTGGCGGCACTTGAGGCGTCGGTGGACCGGGTGGTGCTGGCCGCCTCCGCGGACGGTGGCGCGTTCGGGAGCGTGCCGGGGCTCCAGTTGCTGCTCTTCGACCTCGCGGCCGGTGACGGCGCGGAACCGGTCGCCTCCTTCGACATCGCACCGGACACCGGCGAAGAGACCGCGATGATCTGCGGCGAGCTGTACCGGCGCGGGACGGGCTGGAAGTTCCGCGCGCTGGGGCAGGGGTACGCCACCGGTCTGGTGGGCCTGGCCACGGAGTTCGGGATCGCGGTGGACGACGCGGAGGCTGAGGCTCCGGCGGAGCCCGAGCCGGCGGCCACCGCGCGCCCGGAAGAGGCTTCCGCCAGGGGCGCGGAGCCGGCTGCGGGGGCGGGCGCGCCGTCAGGCGTTGCGGGCGCCACGGTCCCGGCGGAGCCCGCCGCCGCGCCGGCGGCGGTGCCGCCCATGCCGACCACCCAGCCCGCGTACGGATATCCGCTGCAGCCTCCGGCACCTCAGCCCGGCGGGTACGGATATCCGCAGCAACCGCCTGCGGCCCAGCCCGCCTACGGGTACCCGCAGCAGCCCGGCGGCTATGGCTTCCCGCCGCCCGCCGCACCCGCGGCGGCGGCGCAGCAGGGCGCATACGGCTATCCGCCGCATCCGGCATACGGATATCCGCAGCAGGCGCAGCCGCAGTCCACCGCCGCCCGGCAGGCCGCGGCGCCAACCGTCGCGGTGTTCACGCTGCCGCCGCAGGGACCGCAGTTCCAGAGCGGACGGTAGCGCTCAGATCTTGGACTTGTATCCGCGGCCCCACTGCAGGCCCCAGCCGTACAGCCGGTCCAGCTCGGACTGGAAGCCGTAGACGTACTTCACCTCGCGCCGCACCGTCAGTTCGCCCTTGGTGTTGTTCTCGATCAGAACGACCGCGCACGAACGGGCCTCCGGGGCACGCTCGTTGAGGGCGATCTCGATGCTGGGGCCGGAGCTGGGGTAGAGCGTGACGACCGCGTGCGTACGGTCGAAGGCCGGGGTGCCGTCGTAGATGTAGACGAACACCAGCAGCCTGCGGAACTGCTCCTTGTGGTCGAGGTTGATGTATATCGTCTCGCCGGAGCCGGAGCCGAACCGGTCGTCACCGCTGAGTTGGATGTACGGCGACTCGTTGAAGGCGCCCAGGAAGTTGCCGAGCGGCTGGACCACGCCCTTGGTGCCGTCGGCGAGTTCGTACATACACGCCAGGTCGAGGTCGACATTGACCATCGCGGTGCCCTGGGCCTGCACCAGTTCCGGCTTGAACAGACCGAACGGCTTACGGAACAGACCGCCGCGTTCGCGGTTCAGATCGCCGAAGTCGGAAGTGCGCATCGACCAGGTGAGGTTGACCCGCAGGTTGCCACTTGCCGAGCCCTGGTGGTTGAGCGACACCACCTGGTTCCGTTTGGTCAGGGTGACCGTGTGCGCGATCCCCATGTCGAACTGGGGTGGCTTGTCCCCGCCCCGCAAGAACTCCCATACGCCAGCCATGTCGCCCTCCCCTGCCGTGGCCAACGTGCAGGCTCAGACCCCCGAGGGAATCTCCGCCTGCTTCTCCAACTGCTCGGAGCCTTCCCCAAGTCGGCGGTTGCGTACCACTGATGACAGGAACGAGGCGAGGATCAGTACGACGCCCACCAGACCGGTGATGACCTCGTTGACCTCGTACTCGATGGTGACGAGCAGGATGACCGCCAGCGCGCCGATCGCGTAGTGCGCGCCGTGCTCCAGGTACACGTAGTCGTCCAGGGTGCCCTTGCGCACCAGGAAGACGGTGAGTGAGCGGATGTACATCGCACCGATGCCGAGGCCGAGCGCCATCATGAAGATGTCGTTGGTGATGGCGAACGCGCCGATGACGCCGTCGAAGGAGAACGAGGCGTCAATGACCTCCAGGTAGAGGAACATGAAGAACGCGGCCTTCCCCGCCAGGCCGAGCGCCGAGGCCCCGCCCCGCTTCGCGGGAGCATCCGACGGCTCGCTCTCGTCGGCCTCTTCCTCCTCCTCTTCCTCCAGGCGCCCCTCGAAGAAGCCGGAGATGCCGCCCACGACGAGGTAGGTCACCAGTCCGGCGACCCCGGCCAGCAGCACCGTCGTCGACTTGTCGGCCGTCCCACCGCCCTGCGACGGGACGGAGGTGGCCACCGTCGTCGCGGCGACCAGCAGCGCGACCAGGGCGATGATCACCGAGACCATGTCCAGCTTGCCGACCCTGGCGAGCGGCCGCTCCAGCCAGGCCAGCCAGTGGATGTCCCGGTCATCGAAGAGGAAGTCCAGGAAGATCATCAGCAGGAACACCCCGCCGAACGCGGCGATCGCCGGGTGTGCGCTGGTGACCAGGTGCTCGTAGCGGTCCGGGTCGTTCACCGCCACCTTGACCGCTTCGATGGGCCCGATCTTGGCGGTGATGGCCACGATGACGACCGGGAAGACCAGCCGCATGCCGAAGACGGCGATCAGCACGCCGACGGTCAGGAAGACCTTCTGCCAGAAGGCGTTCATCTTCCGCAGGATGCCGGCGTTGATGACCGCGTTGTCGAAGGAGAGCGAGATCTCCAGGACCGACAGGATCGCGACCACCGCGAGCCCCTGCCACCCCCAGATCACGCCCGCGAACGCCAGTCCGGCGATTGTGATGGCTAGTGACCAGCCGAACGTTCTGACGAGCACTGGCAATCCAATCCTTGGAGGTCCCCCGTGCAGCAGCTGCACGCATTTTTACGAAACGTTGACCCCAAAGTCTAGGGCGATGCCTCGCAGACCCGAGGCGTACCCCTGGCCCACCGCGCGGAACTTCCATTCGCCGCCGTACCGGTAGAGCTCACCGAAGATCATCGCGGTTTCGGTGGAGGCGTCCTCGCTGAGGTCGTAACGCGCCAACTCGCTCTGGTCGGCCTGGTTGACCACCCGGATGTACGCGTTGCGGACCTGGCCGAAGGCCTGCGAGCGGACCTCGGCGTCGTAGATCGAGACCGGGAAGACCACCTTGTCCACCCGGTCCGGCACCTTGGTGAGGTCGACCAGTATCGTCTCGTCGTCACCGCCGCTGCCGCCGACGAGTTCGTCGCCGGTGTGCTCTACCGAACCCTCAGGGCTCTTGAGGTTGTTGTAGAACACGAAGTACTCGTCGCCGAGCACTCGGCCGCCCGCGCACAGCAGGGCGCTGGCGTCCAGGTCGAAATCCGCGCCGGTGGTCGACCTGGCCTCCCAGCCGAGGCCGATCATGACGTGCGTGAGGTTCGGCGCGGCCTTGCTGAGGGAGACGTTGCCCCCCTTGGCGAGCGTGACACCCATGTGGTTCTTTCCTCCCCGATGCTTTCTGGTTCTCACGGAGTCCGGCGCCGCGAACCCTCCCCGGGCCCGCGGCGCCGGACGCCGTGATGTCAGACGTTGACGCCGAAGTCCTGGGCGATTCCGCGCAGGCCCGACGCGTACCCCTGGCCGATGGCGCGGAACTTCCACTCGCCGCCGTTGCGGTAGAGCTCGCCGAAGACCATGGCGGTCTCGGTCGAGGCGTCCTCCGTCAGGTCGTAGCGCGCCAGCTCCCGGTTGTCCGCCTGGTTGACCACGCGGATGTACGCGTTGCGAACCTGACCGAAACTCTGCTGCCGGTCCTCGGCGTCGTAGATCGAGACCGGGAAGACGATCCTGTCCACCTCCGGCGGCACCGCCACCAGGTTGACGTTGATGACCTCGTCGTCGCCCTCACCCTCACCGGTGAGGTTGTCGCCGGTGTGCTCGACCGAACCGTCCGGGCTCTTGAGGTTGTTGTAGAACACGAAGTGCTGGTCGGTGAGGACCTTCCCGGCGGGATTGGTGAGCAGGGCGCTGGCGTCCAGGTCGAAGTCCGCGCCGGTGGTCGTGCGGGCGTCCCAGCCGAGGCCGACCTGGACCGCCGTGAGGTTCGGCGCCTCCTTGGTCAGTGAGACGTTGCCGCCCTTGTTGAGGCTGACTCCCACGAGTCCTCCCAAAGTCCGAGGGGAACGTTGAGCGCAGCGCCCCCGTTGGTGCGTGTACAACCGGATCAACGCCCTGATCCTAGTGACCGGTTCCCCAACTGGGGAGCGCTCACGCGGCGTGCCGGATGCACGCCGCTTGAACACGTCACAGCTCGTTGAGCGCCTTCGTGTACTCGTTCAGGTCACGCGCGTCCGGCAGGGCGTTGACGACGGCCCAGCGGACCACGCCCTCCTTGTCGATGATGAAGGTGCCGCGCACCGCGCAGCCCTTCTCCTCGTCGAAGACGCCGTACGCCCGGCTGGCGGCACCGTGCGGCCAGAAGTCGGAGAGCAGCGGGTACTCCAGCCCCTCCTGCTCGGCGAAGACCCGCAGGCTGAACGGGGAGTCGTTGGAGACCGCGAGCAGCTGCACATCGTCGTTGACGAACTTCGGCAGTTCGTCGCGCAGGGCGCACAGTTCGCCGGTGCACACGCCGGTGAAGGCGAACGGGTAGAACAGCAGGACGACGTTCTTCTCGCCCTTGTAGTCGGAGAGCCTGACCAGCTCGCCGTGCTGGTTCTTGAGCTCGAAGTCCGGGGCCTTGGAACCGACCTCGATGGCCATGGGGTACTTCCCTTCCGATCTCGCTAGCGCGTCTCACCGGTACCGCTACGCCGTTCGTGGCATGCGGCACGGACAGTCTTTCACTGCCGGGGACCGGGTTCGGCGGCGCGGGGCGCACCGGCGGGTGGTACGCGCCGCGCCCCCGTCGGCACTGGGCCTACGGGGGCGCGGAGAGACGTCGGGGTGGGTCGGGCGGTGGTGGCGGGGCGCTCAGCGCTTGCCGGACTTGGGGGCCACCAGCCGGCTGCCGGTCCAGTCCTTGGCCGCGCTGATGCTCTTGCCCTGGGACAGGCCCGCGGTCTGCGCCGCCTCGCTGATGTCACTGGTCTCGACGTAGCCGTCACGGCCGGTCTTGGGGGTCATCAGCCACACCACACCGCCGTCGTCGATCAGACCGACGGTGTCCACCAGGGCGTCCGTAAGGTCGCCGTCCTCGTCGCGGAACCACAGCAGGACGGCGTCGGCCACGTCGTCGTAGTCCTCGTCGACAAGATCCTGTCCGATGATGGCCTCGATGCCCTCACGGAGCTCGTGATCGACGTCCTCGTCGTAGCCGATCTCCTGGACCACCTGTCCGGGCTCGAAACCCAACCGGCTCGCCGGGTTGGTCCGCTCCTCCGCGTGGCCCGCGGTCGCGCTCACGGATTGCCTCCTGACTTGGGGATGTCTGTCGGCCCCGCGCGTGTACGGGGCGATGGCCGTAGTCCACACGCACCAGGCGGATCGCGCAAGTACCCAGCTACCGATCCCGCCCAAACGTTGACGTGTCGCCGCACATCGCACCGCCATCTGTGACGCCCGTCACCACGTTTTGCCGGGGTTGCGCCGTTAGGCACGCACTCCCGACCAGGACAGACCGAACGGAAGTGCACTTCCGGGACGGGTGTCCGACCGCGCCCCGACTGGGCGTAGAGTTGCGATTTGGCCCGCCCGTCGCCCACCCACACCCATGACCGGAGGCACTCGCGCGCCACTGCGCCAACCGTCAGCCGGTCCTTGGCCTGTCTCACCAGGTGGTGGTTACCACTCAGTAGAGATGACGGATCTCCAGCCGCGGTACACGATGGAGGCGGCGCGACACAGCAGAGCATTACCTAGTAGCGAAGGAACAGCGTGGCTTCCGGATCCGATCGCAACCCGATCATCATTGGCGGCCTTCCCAGCCAGGTCCCGGACTTTGATCCCGAGGAGACGGCGGAATGGCTCGACTCGCTCGACGCGGCCATCGACGAACGCGGCCGTGAGCGTGCCCGCTACCTGATGCTGCGGCTCATCGAGCGCGCTCGCGAGAAGCGTGTCGCCGTGCCGGAGATGCGTAGCACGGACTACATCAACACCATCGCCACCAAGGACGAGCCGTTCTTCCCCGGCAACGAGGAGATCGAGCGCAAGGTCCTGAACGCGACCCGGTGGAACGCCGCCGTCATGGTGTCGCGCGCCCAGCGCCCCGGCATCGGCGTCGGCGGCCACATCGCGACCTTCGCCTCCTCCGCCTCGCTGTACGACGTGGGCTTCAACCACTTCTTCCGGGGCAAGGACGACGGCAAGGGCGGCGACCAGGTCTTCTTCCAGGGGCACGCCTCCCCCGGCATCTACGCGCGCGCCTACCTGCTGGACCGGCTCTCCGAGCAGCAGCTCGACGCCTTCCGGCAGGAGAAGTCCAAGGCCCCGTACGGCCTGTCCAGCTACCCGCACCCGCGGCTGATGCCGGACTTCTGGGAGTTCCCGACCGTCTCGATGGGTCTCGGCCCGCTCGGCGCGATCTTCCAGGCCCGGATGAACCGCTACATGGAGGCGCGCGGCATCGCGGACACCTCCGACTCGCACGTGTGGGCCTTCCTCGGCGACGGCGAGATGGACGAGCCGGAGTCGCTCGGCCAGCTGTCGTTGGCCGCCCGTGAGGGCCTGGACAACCTGACCTTCGTCGTCAACTGCAACCTGCAGCGGCTCGACGGCCCGGTGCGCGGCAACGGCAAGATCATCCAGGAGCTTGAGTCGCAGTTCCGCGGCGCGGGCTGGAACGTCATCAAGCTGGTCTGGGACCGCAGTTGGGACCCGCTGCTCGCGCAGGACCGCGACGGCGTGCTGGTCAACAAGCTCAACTCGACGCCTGACGGTCAGTTCCAGACGTACGCCACCGAGACCGGCGCGTACATCCGCGACCACTTCTTCGGCGGCGACCACCGGCTGCGCAAGATGGTCGAGGGCATGACCGACGACCAGATCCTGCACCTGGGCCGTGGCGGTCACGACCACCGCAAGATCTTCGCGGCGTACAAGGCGGCCAAGGAGCACAAGGGCCAGCCGACCGTCATCCTCGCCCAGACCGTCAAGGGCTGGACGCTCGGTCCGAACTTCGAGGGCCGCAACGCGACCCACCAGATGAAGAAGCTGACCGTCGAGGACCTCAAGCGCTTCCGCGACCGGCTGCACATCCCGATCACGGACCAGCAGCTGGAGTCCGGCCTGCCGCCGTACTACCACCCGGGCCGGAACTCGGAAGAGATCCAGTACATGCACGACCGCCGCAAGGAGTGCGGCGGCTACGTGCCCACCCGCGTGGTCCGCGCCAAGCCGCTGAACCTGCCGGACGACAAGGCGTACGCGGCGGTCAAGAAGGGCTCGGGACAGCAGTCGATCGCCACCACGATGGCGTTCGTCCGGCTGCTCAAGGACCTGATGCGGGACAAGGAGATCGGCAAGCGCTTCGTGCCGATCGCGCCCGACGAGTACCGCACCTTCGGTATGGACTCGCTGTTCCCGTCCGCGAAGATCTACAACCCGCTGGGCCAGACCTACGAGTCGGTCGACCGCGAGCTGCTGCTGGCCTACAAGGAGTCCCCGACCGGTCAGATGCTGCACGACGGGATCTCCGAGGCGGGCTGCACCGCCTCGCTGATCGCGGCGGGCTCCGCCTACGCCACGCACGGCGAGCCGCTGATCCCGGTCTACGTCTTCTACTCGATGTTCGGGTTCCAGCGCACCGGTGACCAGTTCTGGCAGATGGGCGACCAGCTCGCGCGCGGCTTCGTGCTGGGCGCGACCGCCGGTCGTACCACCCTGACGGGTGAGGGTCTGCAGCACGCCGACGGCCACTCGCAGCTGCTCGCCTCCACCAACCCGGCGTGTGTCGCGTACGACCCCGCCTTCGGCTACGAGATCGCGCACATCGTCAAGGACGGTCTGCGCCGGATGTACGGCCCGGACAGCGAGGACGTCTTCTACTACCTCACCGTCTACAACGAGCCGATCCAGCAGCCGGCCGAGCCGGAGCACGTGGACGCCGAGGGCATCCTCAAGGGCCTGTACCGGTACAAGGCCGCCGAGAGCGGTTCGATCCCGGCGCAGATCCTGGCGTCCGGTGTCGCGGTGCCGTGGGCCATCGAGGCGCAGCGGATCCTCGCCGAGGAGTGGAACGTCAAGGCCGACGTGTGGTCCGCCACCTCCTGGAACGAGCTGCGGCGCGACGCGGTCGCCGCCGAGGAGCACAACCTGCTGCACCCGGAGGAGGAGCAGCGCGTCCCGTACGTGACGACCAAGCTCTCCGGCTCCGAGGGTCCGTTCGTCGCCGTGTCCGACTGGATGCGGTCCGTTCCGGACCAGATCGCGCGCTGGGTGCCGGGTACGTACCAGTCGCTGGGTGCGGACGGCTTCGGCTTCGCCGACACCCGGGGTGCGGCGCGGCGCTTCTTCCACATCGACGCCCAGTCGATCGTGCTCGGGGTGCTCACCGAGCTCGCCAAGGAGGGCAAGATCGACCGCTCCGCGCTGAAGCAGGCCATCGACCGCTACCAGCTGCTCGACGTCGCGGCGGCTGACCCGGGCGCGGCGGGCGGCGACGCGTAGTCGGCCACGGCGCCTGAGCCGCGGAAACAACGGGACCGGGGTACCCAGCACATCGCTGGGTACCCCGGTCCCGTCCTACGTGGGGCAATTCCCGCCC
>NZ_JARHTQ010000059.1 GCF_029223525.1 Streptantibioticus ferralitis
CCGTCGCCTGCACGGTGAGATAGGCCACGTCCCACCCGCCGAATACGAAGCTACCTACTACACGGCAACCAAGAAACCCCAGGTCACACCCGCGATCTAGAGTCTCCGACCAACCCGGGGCGCTTCAGGCCCGCCCGTCCTGATCAGCTCGGGTACACCCGCCTCTGTGACGGCGCACAGCGCACGGGAGATCAGCTGGCCGTAGAGCAGATGCCGCATGGTGCGGGCCGCTACCAGGTCGGCATCGGGCTTCATGGTGCTTGTCACGATTTTCCGTCCTTCCAATTCGGTACGTGCGCAGGTACACGTCACTGGCGTGCAAGCCTGGGTGCGTACTTCAGAGCGGAGCGAAAGCAGCCGCCGACCTGGCGCGACAGCGCACAACCCTGTCTTCCTCAAGGCAAGCCAGCGGCCGCATACCGGACCGGCGACCGCCGACAAGGGATGTGGACGCGTTAAACGCATGTGAAAATATCACCCCATTGGTGCACACCGCTTCGGCCACCACCCGGTCCCGTCCCCTGAAGTGGTGTAGCCGATCAAGCTGGTAAAGGCGCAGTTCGCGACCGGAATCACGGTTCCGGAGGCCGCCGCCCGTAGACTGACGAGAGGTCATCCAGCAGGCTTCGGCACGAGCGTGCCACTCGACCTGCTGGCAGCCGAGCGCCGGTGAAGATCTCAAGCACGATCGGTTACCACTTGGCGGGACACCATCGGATCGCGTGATGCGGACCTGCTGGTCGCTGATCTCGTACATCACGCGGTAGAGCCCGACGTGGATGCGCAGCAGGTCGGCGCATTTGTGACCTAGCGTCACAGTCCTCTTGATCACCATCACGTTCCGATTGCTCGCTGAATGTTGCCTGCGGGCGCGATCTACTGAGTGGATACCCCTGTGCCGTAGTAAGCCCTGCAAGTCCCGGCTTCGTCACGCGTGGTGATCTCCAGGACCTGTTTCCCGTTGTTGCCGACCGGGAGTAGTGCAGGGCTGTAGTTCGTGCAGGGCCCCACCTTCCGGTTGTTTTCGGGAGCCGAAACGGGGGCCGGGATCACCGACCAGGGGCCGGTACCGCCCGAGCTGTTGACGAGCAGGATCGCGCCATTGCCGGGAGCCGGTGAACCGTCGGGATTGTTGAAGGTCAAGCTGGCCAGCAGGATCCGCCCGTCCGGGGTGACCGTGAATTTCGGCGTGTGCTCCGGAATCCAGCCGTTCGGTCCGACGACCGGGGTACCGGGCGTGGCCGGGTTTCCCCAGTCACGACCGTCGTGAGAGAGCCGGTAATGCACCGCGCACTCCGGGCCGGTGGTGCCGCACAGCTCGTAGGTCATGAAATACTGGCCGCTGGAGAGTCGAGCAACCACCGCCATTCCAGGGCGGGCAGGGCGATCAGGCAGGGCCACCACCTGCTGTTTCCGCCCCCAGTGGATACCGTCCGAGGAGACGGTTCGTGCCAGCATCTGACTGTGTGCGGGGTCGGATTCGTCGGAGAAATAGCAATTCAGCTGTCCGGAGGCGTCGATAGAGAACTCCGGTTCCCACACACCCCCCTGGTTCGGCGACGTGTAGCACGTGGACAGGAAGGACCAGCTGTGGCCGTGATCCTCGCTGCGCCAGACGGGAAGCGACATGGGGCGCGCTTCGGCGTTCTTGGCGCCCGACAGGAGCAGAGTGCCGGCGGGTAGCGCTCCGACGGGGCGGGACAGCTCAAACAGACTGGTGCAGCACAGGTTGTTCGGCGACGTGCCAGGGTCAAGCGGCGCGATGCGGGTGAAGGTCTTGCCCTCGTCGGTACTCGCGAAGATGGGGTCCTCGGCACGCTTGCCGACAAAACTGCGGTAGGTCGCGAGGATGGTTCCATTGGCATTTCCGGAATGCTGTAGCCGGATCATCCACGGGTAATGCGCGGCCTGCTGCCCCAACGGCTTGCCCTGTTGCCCCGACGACGTGCTCAGGGAGCCGCTGTTACCGTCGCCGCCGGGCGGCGACATGCCGGTGGTGACCGAGGTACCGGCAGGCGTGCTGCTGGAGGACGCACTGCCGCTGGAGACGGTGTTGTTGCATGCCGCCAGACTGAGCACAGCTATCAGTAGGACGGCGGCCGTGTAAGCCTTTCGTAAGGTCTTGAGAGTGGGACCCATGTGCATGTTCCTCTGCTCGGTGAATCGACGTGGTGAGCGAAGTGTGGACGGCCGCTGCACAGGTACTGGACAGGGGCAGACACGCACACCGCAGAGCAGTAGTTCCGCCGCCCACACGATCGGCACACTGTTACAGCACTTCGTGACCTTCGGTGCAACAAGGCGACAAGGCGGGGCTTCGAACTTGAGCGGTGCGCTTCGCCGGGTCTCCTAACGGGTTGTTACAGTGCGTGACGCTGCTGATGGCTGCTGCCCCGGGTGCAGGAATGCCGGTGGGTCTTGTAAGTGCCAGAAACCCCGTCCACGCGGGTCAGGTCCCCTGAGCGCTACTGCCACGCCTCGCAGTTGACGACCGGGGGCCTTGCCCCGCGGGTCGCTGGCTCCGTCAGCTCGAGGCCAGCATGGTTCGACGCTGCTGCGACTGCCGTACCTGGTCTTGACAAGCATGTTCACCCTGATGCGCCTTCTCCCGATAAGCGACCGCGATAAGAATGCCGAGATCCTGGCACTGCGCCACCAACTCGCCGTACTTCAGCGGCAGATCGACAAACCGAAGCTGACCTGGCCGGACCGTGCACTGCTGGCCGCCCTCCTACATCCCCTCCCCCGGGTACGTCTTCTTCGTCAGCTACCGCTGATCGTCTCGCCGGACACGGTGCTGCGTTGGCACCGCGACCTGCTGCGGCGCCCTCACGCCAAGGCCTCCCGCCCCAAACGTCTCGGTCGACCACGCACGGTACGCTCTATCCGCGACCTGGTTCTACGGCTCGCGCGAGAGAATTCCAGCTGGGGCTACCGGCGCAGCCATGGCGAACTCGCCGCCCTCGGCATCAAGATCGCCGCCGGCACCGTATGGAATATCCTCAAGGAGCACGGCATCGACCCCGCACTCGAACGCGACCACACCACGTGGGCGACATTCCTGCGTTCCCAAGCCCAGGCCATCCTCGCCGCCGACTTCTTCGAGACCAAGACCCTGACCGGGGCCACCCTGTACGTCCTCGCGGTGATCGAGCACGCCACCCAGCGCGTGCGGATCCCGGGCGCAACCGCGCATCCGAGCGCGACCTGGGTCACCCAGCTCGCCCGGAACACGGTCATGGACCTCCAAGACGCAGACGCCAAGGTGAAGTTCCTGACCCGAGACCGGGACGCGCGCTACCCGGCGTCCTTCGACGCCGTCCCGCAGGCCGAGGGCATCGAAGTCATCCAGACCGGCATCCGGAAGCCGCGTAGGAACGCGATGATGGAACGGTGGGCGCGATCCTGCCGAACCGAGCTCCTCGACCGCACCCTCGTCTGAAGCCAGGCCCATCTACTCCACGCACTACGCGAGTACGAGCAGTTCTCCAACGAGCATCGCCCCCATCGCACTCTCGAAGGCGCCGCTCCCCTACGCCCGCTGCCCCAACCGATCAGCGATCCCGGCCAACTCACCTACCTCGACGTCCACCGACGCGATCACCTCGGCGGCATCCTTCACGAGTACCAACATGCGGCGTGACCCCAGTGCGAATGTGTTTCTTGGCACCTGCGCCGCCGACCGCCGGAACAACCGGCCAGAGAGGAGGACTTGGAGACATCCATGCTCAAGACTCTGGCCAGGAAGCATCAGTCCACCGTCTCCAGGATGGCTCGCCGACACAGGGCGACCGTCCAAACGCCCGACGGGCCACGGACATGCACGCAGGTCATAGTCAAGCGCAGCGACGGAAGGAAGCCACTGGTCGCCCGCTTCGGCGGAATCCCGCTGAAGCGACAACGCTTTGCTGACCTGGCCGACAGGAAACCGTCAACGAGATACACCGGCAGCAACGAGCTGATCCACCGGCTCTTGGCAGGGCAGTGCGAGATGTGCGGATCGCGGAATGAGCACCACGACCGCTCGTCCGACCGCCGCTCATCGCCGAGGTCTGCGAACCGACCGCAGTCACCACTCGCGACACACCGCCATCGCCGGTGCTCCGGTGCCGGCAGCCGCCGTGGGACAGGCCGTGGCTCCGCTGGCGAGCGTCTCGGTCCGGAACGGCCGATCAGGACACGGGCAGGTCCGCCCATCGCACGACACCGCCACATCTGGCGTGAGTGCCATGGCGCACCGAGAGTGCGGTGACGATGGCGAGCCCGCGTCCGTGTTCGTCGGGCGTCGCCATCTCCTCGGCACATGGCCGGGGCCGAGGCACCGGCCCGCCATCGGTGACTTCGACGCGCAGGGTGGGACGCCCTTCGGTCTCACTCCAGCACAGCCGCAGCACGGCCGGGGGCAAGGCATGGAGGATCGCATTCGTGATCAGCTCCGAGATCACCAGGAGCGCGTCCTCCAGACTGTCGGCGGGCACGCCCCAGTCAGCCAGGAGCGTATGTGCCCGCCGCCGTACGGTTGCGACAGCCTCACGGATGTGTGGGACCGGAAAGAGGTAGTCGGCATCGATCGGCGTCGCCACTGCCGCCCGCTCGGAGCCGTTCACGACTGCCGTACTCATGGTGTCCCTGCTTCGACCGAGCGCGCTCTGGCGAGACGCGCATGATGGTTCTGTCCGACGATGCCGAACGCGCGCGGAGACCGCTTCGCCGCGCCCTTGCGGAGGCCCCTCGTCAGCGCGCCGCCGACCTCTGGGATTCTCAGCTGGTCCGCCACATCTCCTCCTCCGCGAGCACTGACGGCTACCTGCCTGTACCGATCACCCCTTGAGCCGGCTTCGGCTTCCCACCGAAAGGCCACCGGGGGCCGCGCCCACTTGCTGGGCACTTGTACCGATACGGACGCTATGGACCCTGGCGGCCACGGTCAACGAATAGCGGTCGGCATTACCGAACGCTTTGGTGTAATGGTGAACAATCTTCCCAGTTTGCCATCAGCGCCGCCATAGTCGGCACTCCTGGTCGACAGGCTGAGCGCCTGGACCGAGAGCTACGATCGCGTCATGGCCGGCCCGGTGCAGTCGATCGAGCGGGCGGCAGCGATCCTGCGGCTGCTCGCCGGGGGCCCCGGTCGGCTCGGCCTGGGCGAGGTGGCAGCCTCACTGGGCCTGGCGAAGGGCACCACCCACGGCATCCTGCGCACCCTGCAGAGTGTCGACTTCGTCGAACAGGACGAGGCGACCGGAAAGTACCAGCTGGGCGCGGCACTGCTGCACCTCGGAACCAGCTATCTCGACGTCAACGAACTGCGGTCCCGTTCCATCAACTGGACTGATGCCCTCGCCGCCCGTAGCGGGGAGGCGGTCCGCCTCGGCGTGCCCCTCGAAGGCAAAGTACTCATCGTCCACCATGTCTTCCGCCCCGACGACACGTTCCAGACGCTGGACGTGGGCTCCTTGCTGCCGCTGCATGCCAGCGCTCTCGGCAAGGTCCTGCTGGCGTACGGGGCCGCACCGCTGGAACCACTTGTGGAAGGCGAACCAGAGGCCTACACCCGGCACACAATCGTCTCCTCTCAGCGGCTCAACCGGGCACTGGCCGAGACCCGGGATGCCGGGTGGGCCGCCGCCGTCCAAGAAATGATCATGGGTGAAGCAGACATCGCGGCGCCGATCCGCGGGCAGGGCGGGCTCGTGGTGGGCGCGGTCGGCGTGTCCGGCCCCGTTGAACGCATCTGCGACAGCAAGGGCCACCCCCATACGTCTCTCGTCGGCCTGACACGCAATGCCGCACGGGCGATCTCACGAGATCTCGGTGCGGCCCGCTGGTGACCCCCATGCCCACCTCGAACATGTCCGAAGGCAGGCTCGGCCATGGTTGAACGCTATGTGATCTCCATCGACCAGGGCACCATGTCCACCCGGTGCATCCTCTTCGACCACCGGGGACGGCTCGTGTCGGTCGCGCAGAAGGAACACCGGCAGCACTTCCCCAAGCCCGGCTGGGTGGAGCACGACGCCATCGAGATCTGGTCCAATCTGCAGCGCGTCGTGCCGCGGGCGCTCGATAACGCCGGTGTCGGTCCCGACCAGATCGCGGCGATCGGTATCGCCAACCAGCGCGAGACCACCGTGGTCTGGGACCGTCGGACGGGAGTCCCCGTGGGCCATGCGATCGTCTGGCAGGACACCCGCACCGACGCACTCGTCGAGAAGCTGCGGCGCGAGGTCGGTGACGACTTCTTTGTCGAGCACTGCGGCCTCTCGCCCACGACCTACTTCTCCGCGCCGCGGATCCGCTGGCTCTTCGACCACGTCGACGACCTGCACGAGCGTGCCGAGAGCGGAGAAGTGCTGTTCGGCACGATGGAGAGCTGGCTGATCTGGAACCTCACCGGCGGGCCCGCCGGCGGACTGCACATCACGGACGCCACCAACGCCAGCCGCACCATGCTCATGAACATCCGCACTCTGGCCTGGGACGACGAGCTGCTGGCGTATTTCGGCGTGCCCCGCCCGATGCTGCCGGAAATCCGCTCCTCCGTGGAGTCCTACGGCGTAGCCCATGCGCTGCTGCCGGACGTTCGCATCGGCGCCGCCCTCGGCGATCAGCAGGCGGCCTTGTTCGGGCAGACCTGCTTCGCCCCCGGGGAGGCCAAGTGCACCTACGGAACCGGCAGCTTCCTACTGCTCAACACCGGTACCAGCCTCGTACGGTCCCGGCATGGGCTGCTCACCACGGTGGGCTACAAGGTCACGGACCAACCGACGGTCTACGCTCTGGAGGGGCCGATCGCCGTCACCGGCTCGTTGGTCCAGTGGTTCCGCGACCGCTTGGGGCTGATCAACAGTGCGCCGGAGATCGAGACCCTTGCCCGCAGCGTCGAGGACAACGGCGGCTGCTATATCGTTCCCGCCTTCTCCGGACTGTTCGCCCCCCATTGGCGCAGCGACGCCCGCGGCGTCATCGTCGGCCTCACGTCATACATCACCAAGGGCCACCTGGCCCGTGCCGTGCTGGAAGCCACCGGCTGGCAGACCCGGGAAGTCGTCGACGCCATGAACGCCGACGCGCCCCTCGCCTTGAAGGAGCTGAAGGTCGACGGTGGTATGACGGCCAACAACCTGCTGATGCAGTTCTTGGCCGATGTGCTCGATGTGCCCGTGGTACGCCCGATGGTCTCGGAGACGGTCTCCCTCGGCGCCGCATACGCCGCCGGCCTCGCCGTCGGCTACTGGCCGGACCTGGAAGGCCTGCGCCGCAACTGGCACCGGGCCGGCCAATGGCTGCCCACGATGGACCCCGGACGACGGGAGGCGGAATACGACAACTGGAAGCGGGCCGTCGAGCGGTCGTTCGGGTGGATCAGGTCGCAGTAGCCGTGATGGCAGAAGTCCTGACGCCTTCACTACGCCCGGGTGGCGCCTGCCGCCTCCGCACCCCTGATGTGCCTCCGCCCCCCTGATCTGAAGGCAGACGCCGCGCCAGGCGGATCCAGTCCCGCGCCGCTGTCTCGGTCAGGTCGAAGTCCTTGGCGACCTGACCGAGACAGCGGTCACCCCGTCGGCACAGCTCGACGATCTCGGCCTTGAACTCCGGTGTGAACGGGCGGCGAGGACGCGGCTTCTTCTTCCCCTGCTCTCCATGGTGGACATCCTTCCGGGGACTCAACCCCTGATCTCGGATGTCCGTCGAAGCGGATCAAGCCCAATAGCAGAACAGGGCGGCGGGCGCACCGAAACAGTCCCAGTTCGTGGAGCGCGTCAGGAGAGCCAGTCGGTGTAGCGGGTGGCGGCGAGGTGGGCGTCCTTGTCGGTGAGGACGTCACCCTTGACGACGGCGAACATGCCGGCGGTGGGGTCGGTCATGACGGTGCGGTTGTCGCCCTTGTGGGACAGGGTGATCCGGCCCAGCTCGTCCAGGGTGAAGATCTCGGGGCCGGCGATGTTGCGAATGCCGTTCAGCGGGGCGCCCGCGGCGACCTCCGCGACCGCGGCGGCCACGTCCTTGGAGGCGATCGGCTGGATCGGCGTGGCGGGCAACCGGACGGTGTCGGCGTCGGCGGTCCAGGACAGGACGGCGTCCATGAACTCCATGAACTGCGTCGCCCGGACGATCGAGTAGGGGATCGGCCCGGCCGCGAGGATCTTCTCCTGGAGCGCCTTGGCCCGGTAGTAGTCCAGCTCCGGGACTTGGTCCGTGCCGACGATCGAGAGGATGACGAAGTGGCCGACGCCGCCCTTCTGGGCCGCGGCCAGAAGGTTGTCCATCGAGGTCTGGAAGAAGGCCGGGGAGGCTTCGTCGAAGGTCGGCGAGTTCGTCAGGTTGACGACGACATCGGCTCCCGCCACCGCCTCGTCCAGCCCCTGACCACTGATGACGTCGACTCCGCTGGACTTCGAGTGCGGTACCGCCTCGTGCCCGGCGGCGTTCAGCTTCTTGACGACCTGCGACCCGATCAGCCCGGTACCGCCGATGACTGCGAACTTCATGACGTGCCTTTCATCCGTGTTTTGTGCGCAATATGGCATATCGACAGCTATATGGGACCGGCAAGGAACGGCGCGCCGGTCGGCCGAGGGCGGGTGATGTCAGCCGCCGCCGACGAACGTGACCGTCTCGTCGAGCGGCGCCCGACCCGTACGGGCGTCACCCGCCGTGACGTCCTCGAACCCGATCGACATGCCGCAGAAGAGGATGAGCTCGTCCGGGGGTGACAGGACCTCCGTGACGGTCTTGTGAAACTTCGCCCACGCCATCTGCGTGCAGCTGTGCAGCGCTTCGGCGCGCAGCAGCAGCATGACGGTCTGCAGATACATGCCGACGTCGGACCATTGAGGTCGCCCCAGGTCGCGGTCGATGTAGCAGAACAGGGCGGCGGGCGCACCGAAACAGTCCCAGTTCGCAGCAGCGGCCCGCTGGCGCGCCTCCATGTCCTCACGCGGAATACCGAGTGCTCCGTAGCGCTGCTCCCCGAAGGCGGACCGGCGCTCACGGTAAGGGGACTTCAGCGCGGGCGGGTACATCTCGTACTCCGAATCGTCCCAGGAGTCACCTGCGGCCAGGCGCTCGCCGACGCGCTTCTTGATCTCGGCCAACGGCGCACCGGTCACCACATAGGCGCGCCACGGCTGAAGGTTCGAACCGGACGGCGCCCAGGCCGCGGCGGACAGCACGCGCTCCAGCGTCTTCCTCGGGACGGGTTGGTCGGTGAATCGACGCACCGCCCGTCGGCTCGTGACCGCCTCGTAGACATCCATGATCACCCACCTCCATCTGCTCAACGGGGTCATCTTCATTACACTCACGACAGTATCATTCGATACCGTATCGAGTGCAACTATCATCGAGCACGAATCCTCAGCCCCTGGTTTCCCGCTTGGGGCACCGTTCCTTGGAGAAAGCCATGGCTACGCTGCTGCACATCGACTCGTCCGTGTTCCCGGGCGAGGCGTCCTCGTCCCGTTCGGTCACGGCCGCCTTCCGCAAGACCTGGGAGGAGCAGCACCAGGGAGGCACGGTGATCTACCGCGACCTGGCCGCCGACCCCGTCCCGCACATCACCGCCGACGCCTGGTCCGCTGGTTACGCCGCCCCCGCCGAGCGCACCCCGGAGCAGTCCGCCGCATTCGCCGCGCGCGTGAAGCTCATCGAGGAACTGGAAGAGGCGGACGCCATCCTGATCGGCGCTCCCATGTACAACTTCTCGGTCCCGTCGACCCTCAAGGCGTGGCTGGACAGCGTGCTCCTGCTCGGCCGCACCGCAGGCGAGACGCCCTCAGCCCAGGGCACCCCGGTGATCGTCGTCGCCAGCCGTGGCGGCTCCTACGCGCCGGGCACCCCACGCGAGGGCTACGAGTTCGTACAGAACTATCTGGAGGCCGTCCTCAAGGAAACTCTCGGCCTGGACCTCGACTTCATCGTCCCGGAACTCACCATGGCCCCCCGCAACCCGGCCATGTCAGAACTCGTCCCCCTCTACGAGGCGTCCCGCAAGCGCGCCTTCGAGGACGCGACCACCAAGGCCAAGGAACTCGCGGAGCGCCTCGCCGCGTAACCGCCAGGCAGCAGACGCCGCGCGACGCCTCGCCCCAGGATGTCACACGGCGTCCTCGGCGCCTGCGCCCTTTCCGAAGGCGCCCGTGGCGCCCTGCACCCGGGGCAGACAGCGCGGCGCCGAGGGGCGGCCGGCTGTTCGCTCTGTCGACGGGAAGCCCATCGATACGACGGTGGCACCGGGCGCGGGTGAAAAGCACACCACCGGCCAGGTGTGCGGCACGGCAGCCGTGCGGCGACTCGCCCCGTCGGCAACGAAGCCCTGGCCAACCGCCCGTCGGCAGGCCGGAGCGTAGCGACGAGGACCGCAGCTCTCAATGCGGGGGTTCGCCGCGGAAGCCGCATGAGACGAAGCGCGCCAACGCGGCGGTCAACCGCTGCACGGGGCGGGCTTACGCCTCGTCGTCTGCGGGATGGGCAAGCCGGGTCAGCAGGGCCGTCAGTTGATCGGGCTCGCCGGGTCCCAGTTCGGCGACCAGGCGCTCAGCCAGCGGCTCCGCCGCCACATGGGCTGCGTCGAAAAGTTCGAGTCCCTGAGGTGTGATCTCCACCGCCCGCACCCGCCGGTCCCCCGGAACGGCCTTGCGCACGGCCAGGCCCTTCCGCTCCAGGTCGTCCACGACCCGCATGATTCCCGCCTTGTCCGACCCCGTCGCTGCCGCCAGGTCACGCTGCACCGTGGGCCCGTGGTTGACCAGCTCGATCAGTACCGCGAAATGCCGCAACTCGACGCCGAGCGGCCGAAGCGCCTCCCCCATCACCGCGGCCGCGTGCCAGTGCGCCCGGCGCAGCAGCAAGCCGAGAGCGAATGGCGAGACATCCCCGGGGCGGTCGGTCGCACGCGAGGCGGTGGTTTGGTGAGGAACATCGGCGGCCATGGAACCAGGCTACTTCATTCGATACGGTCTCGTTTGAAACTAAATCCGGCTACGTCTGCTGCGGCCCTCTTGCCGCACGCATGCAGTGCAATCGGCCAAGACCGCCCGGAGGAATGCCTGGCGTGTGCTTGCGGCCTCTACCTCGACCACCCAGCGGACTGACCCCTGCACGAACTTCCGCAGCACCAGGGCAAGTACGCCGCCAGCTGAGCCGGATCCCGCCGCACACATCAACCGTCGTCACCGGCGCGGCGGCGCTTCAGCCGCGAGCCGAGGAGGAAGACGCCGCCGCCCGCGACAAGGGTGCCCACGGCCAGCAGCATCAGATCCTTGGTGTCCTGGCCGGTGTTCGCGGTGGCGCCCCGCACCGTACCGTTGGCCATGGACGCTGGCAGAGCCGAAGCCCCGGCGGGCGCAGGCACCCGGGCGCCCCCTCCCGGTCCAGCCCACCCCTGGGGGGATCCGCCTAGGAGAAGGGGACGTAGTAGCCGCAGGAGGCGTTGTTGAAGGCGTTGGTGTTGGCGCCGGTGGAGAAGCTGTGGGTGTTGCCGGTGACCGTGGTGGAGCAGTCGCCGAGGTTGGTGTTCGGGGCGTGTCCCTTGATGACCGCGGCGGCCATGAAGCTCTTCGGGTACGCGTATTGGGAGCCCTGGTCGTAGGGCGGCACGTCGATGGAGACCGGCTGGGAGCTCGAGAAGCTCTGGCCGTTCGGGCTGAAGTCAACGCGTCCGACGGAGTTGTTGCGCTCATCGTTCAGGTAGACAGTACCGGAGAACTGGGTGTTCACGGTGGTCCAGTGAATCTCCGCGTAGACCTGGCGGCAGGCCGGGTACCAGCCGACGTACAGGTCGCCCACCTTGAACTGCGTCCACCAGTCCGTGGTGTTGCCGTAGAAGTGGTACTGCACAGGCACGGAGTTACCCAGCGACTGTCGCCCGGCGCTGCAGTCCGTGGCATGGGCGGCACCGGTCGGGACGGCGACGAGGGTGGCTGTCGCCGCGGCGACACCGAGGCCTGCGACGGTGCGGCGCAGGTGAGTACGGATGGACATGGTTCCCCCCTGGATGCATGGTTGACGACGATCCCAGCCGTGGCGTTTGGTGAGCTTCACGAAAGGTTCCCCTGTGAGGTGCGGTGAACAGTGACCGAGAGACACACCGCCCGAGGCGGCCTGCCGAAGTCCCCCACCCCACACAAGCCCACGCGTCCCGCTCCTGGACTCGGGCTGTCAGGGGCGCGACTTCGACGGTGACGCTGATGAGCAGGGGCGCGATTTGCGTTCGAACGCGAACCTAGGCCCTTCAACGCATCGTGTGGAGTGTCTAGTTGCACGGTGAGGAGAGGATTCCGGTGCCGCTGTGCACAGCGAGCCGGGAAAGCGCAGGTGGGGCCTGTTTCAGCGCTGACCGCCCACCCGTACGCAGCAGCGACGCACGCACCGCCAACCGGCACACCGTCGCACCACCGCAGGGTTGGGACAGCCCCGCGCCCTACCAGCGCCACGACGTCGCGGTCATCACGGTGGCCCCCGGCCTGACCGCCGCCCGGTTCCGGGCCATGACGACCCCCGCCCCAGCCGCAGTCATCCTCCGTACCTACGGCGTGGGAAGGCCCCTGCGACGAACCCGGCCTCGATCGAGCAAGCCGTCCACGAACTGACCACCACCGGCAGTGCGCCTGCCGAGAATGTCATCCGCGCAGTTCAGGCACTTGCAGGGCGGTCGCGGCAAGATGAGCATTCGTGTTGCTTCGTCTCGCCTACTTGACCATCACCAACGCGTTCGCCGCCCTGCGGCTTCTACCGATGAGCGACCGCGACAAAGACGCGGAGATTCTCGCCCTGCGCCACCAGATCACGGTCCCTGAGCGGCAACTCGGCGGGGACCGGGTGAAGTTCACCTCGGAAGACCGGGCCTTCCTCGCCGCTCTGCTGATGCCGCTGCCGCTGCCGCGCCAGGTCCTGCGCCGGCTCCGGTTGCTGGTCCAACCCGACACCGTGCTGCGATGGCACCGCGACCTGATCAAACAGCGCCACGCCCGCACCTGCCGACCGAAGAGGCCAGGCCGCCCGCCCACCGTTCGCTCCATCCGCATCCTTATCCCGCGTTCAGTCCGGGAGAACCCATCGTGGGGCTACCGCAGGGTGCACGGCGAACTCGCCACCCTCGGCATCAAAGTCGCCGCCTCCACCGTCTGGGAAATCTTCAAGACCGAGGGAATCGACCCCGCGCCCGACCGGGCCGCCACCACCTGGGCCGACTTCCTGCGCTCCCAAGCCGACGCCCTCCTGGCCTGCGACTTCATCGAGACCGTCACCCTGACCGGCCAGCGCCAGTACATCCTCGCGGTCATCGAGCACGCCACCCGCCGCGTCCGGATCCTCGGCACCACAGTGCAACCCACCGCGCAATGGGTGAGCCAGGCCGCACGAAACCTCGCATGGACCTCGAGGACGCCGCAGCCACCGTCACTTACCTCATCCGGGACCGAGACTCGAAGTTCCCCGCGCTCTTCGACCAGATCCTGGGAGCCGCCCGCATCCAGGTCGTGCTCACCGGCATCCGGATGCCGCGCATCAACGCCATCATGGAGCGCTGGGTCCAAACCTGCCGCCACGAACTCCTGGACCGCACGCTCATCTGGAACGACCGCCACCTGCGCCACGCCCTCCGGCAGTTCGAGCTACACCACAACACCCACCGGCCCCACCAAGCCATCAATCAGGCAGCACCCCTACGCGCCGTCCCCGAACCGCTCAACTCCGGATCGCTTCCGTTTCTTCCTGCGCGATCGGGACGGGAAGTTCTGCGACGCCTTCGACGCCGTCCTCGCCGGCGCAGGTGTGCAGGTCCTGCTCTCCCCGCCAAGATCACCGAAGGCGAACGCCTTCGCAGAACGCTGGGTCGGCACCGTCCGCCGCGAATGCACCGACCGCCTGCTCATCATGAACGAGCGGCACCTACGCACTGCCCTGGACACCTACACCGACCACTGCAATCGGCACCGCCCCACCAATCCCTCCTCCAACGGCCTCCCCAAGCCGCGGAGACGGGCCAGTCAGCCCTTGCAACCCCGCCCGGAAACCGCATCCGCCGCACTCAACCGCTCGGTGGCCTCATCAACGAGTACCAGCAAGCAGCCTGACCGCGCCAAGACAAACGACCTGGTCAACAGCCCGAACCAGGATTTTCACGCGGGACACCCTGCTACGAGGTCTGGCCGCGATGTCCGGCCGCTCCGGTGGCTACTTCGGCGGCGACGAACCGCCGCAGAACATGAAGGAGTACGACCCCGAGTGGGCCCGCGCCTTCTGGACCGGCTCGGCCACCGCCTCCAACGAACACACCCGCATGCTCGCCGCGGTGAAGGCCCCCGTCCTGCTCGCCCACCACTACCGCAACGTCGACGAGGAGACCGGAACCCTCCTGAGCCCTCTCCGACCTCCAGGCCCGGCAGGTCCGCGCGATCGTCACCCGGACCGGACAGAGATGCGACTACCGGTCCTTCCCGGACGCGGCCCACGCCATGCACGCACACGACCCGCAGCTCTACGTCGAAACCCTCGGGGCCTGGGCATCGACCCTCGACTGACAGGCGTCCGCATCGGCACGGACACGCTTCGGAGGCAGCCCCCACGGGCAACCTCCCAAGCCCGTCGGCCGTGGGGCAGGCCAGGAGGCCGCCCCGACCTCAGGCGGCTGTGCTGCCTGGCACTGGCAGGGGCAGGCACCCGCCACCGTCGGCTGTCCATACTCGAGGCCATGAGGAACACCACACAGCTGGGCCGGTTCCTGCGAGCACGTCGGAGCCAACTCCAGCCCTCCGAGGTCGGGTTGTCGCAATACGACGAGCGCCGTCGGGTCCCCGGCCTGCGCCGGGACGAGCTGGCCCAGCTGGCGGGAGTCAGCGAGTCGTACTACACGCGGCTGGAGCAGGGCGTCTCGCGCCGCGCGTCGACGGAGGTGCTGGACGCGCTGGCCCGCGCTCTTCGCCTCGACGCGACCGAACGCCGCCATCTGTACGACCTGGCTGGTGTCGGCCGCAACGGCGGCGGTCATCGGGTGGTCAGGGCGCCCGCGCCCGAGCGGATGAGCGAGACCACCCGGCAGCTCCTGGACGCCTTCGGGGAGACCCCGGTCATCGTGTTGGGCCGCCGCAGCGACGTGCTGGGATGGAACCGGAGCGGGCACGCGCTCTTCGCCGGGCACCTCGACCCCGCGAGCCCCGACGACCCGGCCGCGCGTCCGAACACCTCGCGGCTGGTCTTCCGGGACGCGCACACCCGGGAGCTGTACGAGGACTGGCCGAAGAAGGCCCGCGACGCGGTCGGCCGGCTGCGGCTGGCCGTGGGCCGGTATCCCGGCGATCCGCTGCTGGCCGCGCTGATCGGCGAACTGGCGATGCACAGCACGGAGTTCACCGCTCTGTGGGCACAGCACCGGGTCCGTGCCTGGGATGTCGCGGCCTACCGGATGCGCCATCCGCTCGTAGGTCCCCTCGACGTCCTCCAGCAGGCCATGGCAGTCCCGAACGACCCGGGACAGCGCCTGGTCGCGGTGACCGCCGCGGCCGGTTCCAGCACGCAGGCCGCACTGCGCCTGCTCGCCCAGGCCGCCACCCCGGACCGACCCGCCCTCGGGTCGTCCGCAGTGGTCCTACGAGACCAGCAACAACACGATCCAGAGCGGCTGGGCCACGGACCTACCGATCTGCATGGACGTCGGCGGGGACCACATCAGCAACGGCAGCCCCGTCCAGATCTGGACCTGCAACGGCACCGGAGCCCAGGTCTGGCGCATCATCGGCCAGTCCCTCTACAACCCCCAGTCCGGCCGCTGCCTCGACGACCCCTCCGGCCAGATCGCCCAACTCCAGATCTGGGACTGCAACATCGGCGGCAACGCCAACCAGAACTGGGACATCGTCGGCTACGACGGGACTCTGTGACGTCCTCCTGCAGCGGGAAGAGCCAGCGCGGTCGCCCCTTCGACGGCGGGGGATTGGGGTGGGCCCGGCCGTGTTCCCCTGCCGATCCCGAGTACACCGGAGTGAACTTCCTGGAGGCATGGTTCGTCCAGGGAGGCAGGAGCCATGACAGCGGCCCCGCAGGCCGAGCCGGTTGTCCGGGACGTCCGAAATCCGGAACGCCATTCTCAAACCCAGGGCGGTTCAACGTGCAAGAAGTCATCAGTTACATCGAAGAGCAGCGGAAGCAGTACCAAGGGCACGACTTCTTCGTCCGGCTGCTCGCCCACGAATCACTGCCAGGGGAGAAGCGACTGGCATGGGGCCCGAGTGTCGTCCCCTTCATCATGGGCTACTCGGACCTGAACAAGTACGTCTTCCGCAAAGGCGAAGGCGATGCAGGGCTGGAGACGTTGCAGGTTCTGTTGAACGCCCACACCTACGAAGAGGACTTTCACTGGCAGTGGATGCTGAACGACCTGGCCAGGCTCGGTGCCGACAGCAGGATGCCGCTGTCGGACGCCGCTCGCGTGCTGTGGGGGGAGGATTTCAAGCACTCCCGGCGGCTCTGCCTGGAGTTGGCCGCATTGGCGTCCGGCGCGCCGACCCACGTCGTCTTCGCCATGGTCGAGTCCATCGAAGCCGTTTCGATAACGATCTTCGAGCGCTGTCAGGGAATCACGTTGCAGGGCGGACAGGAATGCGAGTTCTTCGGCACCAAGCACTACCAGGCGGAGGCGTCGCACAGCATCAAGTCACCGGAAGTAGAAGAATCGATCCTGCCGGTTCTTGACACGGTCCAGCGGGCAGAGTCGATGCGGATGGTGGACCGGACCTTCTCCCTGTTCGACGACTGGTCCACCTCGCTGCTGCGATTCGCGACCGAGAACGACGAGCACCACCTCGCCTACGAGAGAATGGTGCGCCAGAGCAAGGCAATGCTCCCGGCAGCTGGCGTCGTCATGTAGCGGCACTGACACGAGGTCTGGGTGCTTGCGAGGCCGCCCCGTCGGACGGCAGCCCAGCGCGGACCGACCGCGCCGGGCTGCCCACGGCCTGTCCGGTCACCTTTGGCGACCGGCCCATCGGCCGGGAGGTCCGGGAATTCGTCGAGCGGCAACCTCTCGATTCGGACCCCGTGCGCACGGGGTGAGTCCCAGTACAGAACAGTCGGACCCGGCCCGTGGAACCGTTCGGCCCGGACCGCTGACGCCGCACCGGTCCGTGGCCCGCTGAGCCTTCGTCGTCTTCCGCGGCTGCTTCAGCCGGTGGTGCAGTACCAGCTGTAGGGGTTGTAGGTGGCGTAGACGGGCGCTCCGTCGTAGGTGGCGCCGTACTCGCGCCGGCACTCCTGCCAGACGTTGATGGGGGGGCGGCCGGAGTCCCAGGGGGCGACGCAGGCCCAGCCGTAGACGTTGTACTGGATGGCCTTGGCCCAGTAGTACGAGTTGTACTGGTTCTGGCAGGCGGCGTTCAGGTCGAGACCGCCGAGGTCCTGGGCCGAGGCCGGGGTGGCGCCGAGGCCGGCGCCGATGAGCAGGGCGGCACCCAGGGTGATGCCGATCCTGGCGACGCGTCGCCGGATCCTCCTGGGGAGCTTGCTGGTTGATGTGCTGGAGGCTGTCGAGGTGCGCATCATTGGCTCCTTCTCCGGAGTCCTTCGGGATGCTGTGCGTGCGCGGCTGCGTGAGAGCGGAATCGTCAAGGCCGTACAGGACCGGCCTCGTGGCGCCCCACGCGCCTCCCGCGGTGTCATGGACCTCGAGGACGCAGGCTTCAGGGCCCGCTATCTGATCAGGGACCGGGACGGCAAGTTCCCGCAACTGTTCGATGCTGTCCTTCAGGACGCAGGCATCGAGGTCGTCCTCAGCGGCGCCCGGATGCCCCGCATGAACGCAATCATGGAGCGTTGGGCGCAGACCTGCCGCCGAGAACTCCTGGACCGGACACTGATCTGGGACCAGCGCCATCTCCTTCGCGCCCTGCGCGAGTTCGAGACCTTCTACAACACGCACAGACCGCATCAGGGCCTCGCCTACACCCGCCCTCTGCATCCGCTGCCCAAGCCGATCGAGGATCCAGAGCGGATCGCGCGCCTCGACATACGACGACGCGTACGGCTCGGCGGCACCCTGCACGAGTACACACATGCGGCCTGACCAGCATGGATGAAGTATTCGGCAAGCGCAGCGTTACGCTCGTGCAGCCAGGTGGCGATCCGCCGAGCGGATACTCCTTCCATCGTCCAGCTGACCATGTCACGTACGTGAACCACTTCCTGCGGGTCGGACACCAACTGGACCAGCACCAGGTCCCCCTTGGCGACTCGCGTGCTGGTGAACCCGTACGGCGCCATGCCGCTCACGTGCCCACCGGCCGCGCGCAGCGTCTCCTTAGCAGACTTGATGTACGCGGACTTGAGGTCTGATTCGTGCTGGGCGAGGGCTGCGATCAGCCCGAAGATCGCGATACCCATAGGAGTCGACGTGTCGAGGTAGGGCTCTTCAACGGAGACGAACCGGACGCCGTAACCCGCGAGTTCCTCATTGATCTTCATAGCTTCGAGAGCGCCCCGCCGTGTGAGCCGGGAGAGCGAGTACACGACCACTGCGTCGACACGCCGCTGCCTGACCGCCTTCATCATTTCTTCAAAGCCGGGCCGGTAGACCTTGGAGTCCCATCCAGACTTGCCCATGTCCTCGATGTACCCGGCGTTCTCCTACTCCTTCGCTGTGATCAGCGCATCACACTTGAGACCCTGCGCCGCAGGGGACGTTCTCGAATCATCCTCACGAGCTTTCGACTGTCGTCTGTAGGACACTGCACGCACGACACTGAGAGTAGGGGCGGGATGGCCATGCCCCCGGACGAAGGATGTCATGTGGCTAGTGTTGTAAAAATCAACGTACTCACCGTCCCGCCGGAGATGCGGGACACCCTGGAGCAGCGCTTCGCCGCGCGGGCCGGGGCCGTCGAGAGCTCCGACGGATTCGAGTGGTTCGAGTTGCTGCGCCCGGTCGAGGGCACCGACCAGTACCTGGTGTACACGCGCTGGCGCAGCGAGGAGGACTACCAGAAGTGGGCGTCCGGCCGGATGCAGGCCTCGCACCGCGGCGCCGGTTCCGCCTCGGGATCCGCGGAGGGGCAGCCGAAGCCCGCCGCGTCCGAGGCTACTTTGTGGTCCTTCGAGATCGTACAGCAGGCGGCGCCCAAGACCGACTGATCGAACCCGTCGATGGCGGTGCGGATGTCCGGGCGGCATCCGCACCGCCCTCGTGCTGCCACCGCCCCGCCACCACCGCCCGCAACCGCGCTCACCGCCGCCGCACTGACGAGGCATCAGTCACCGGACATTTCCGTGCACGGGCCTTCTGACATTCCGCCATCGAACCCGTCCAGCAGCCGGTCGTACCTCGTACGAGCGATCTAATGATCTGACTAATCACCTGCTCGGCAGGACTGGGGATCATCCACAGCGCCATGTACGGCTGCCGTCTCGGCGCCGCAGTTGTGTTTGCCCATGCCCATCCTGTGCACCGAGGAGTGTCATGTCCAAGAAGAGACTGACGGCGGTGATGTCGGCGTGCGCCGTCATCTCCGCCCTCACCATCACCACGGTCCTGACCAACCCCGTATCCGCCAGTGCCCGTTCGGCACCCGCACCGGCCGCGCGCAAGGCAGCCATGCCGGGAGCGTTCAGCGCCCGGCGGGTGCAGGCCGAAGTGCGACCCGAAGAGGTCGCGGCGCTCGGCCAGGACCAGGCCAAGGCGCTCGCCTGGGCCCGACTGGTCGCCCGGGACCCGCAGGACGACTATCCGCAGTCCCTCCGTACCGCGAGCCTGCGGGCGCTGACCAGATCGCAGCGAGCGGCCAACGAGAAGTTCGACTCTTCGGAGTTCGGCCTGTTCCGCAAGTACTTCCAGTCCCCGGACTTCGGCGACCACATCGCCCTGCTGCCCACCGGCAAGGTGCTGTTGTTCTCCTTCGAACGGATCGAGACCAACCCGACCAAGGAGCCCGCGCCCACCAACACCACCGGCCCGGACAACGCCGGGCGGGCCTGGATGTGGGACCCGGCCAAGGGCTACGGCCGCTCGGCGTTCACGAAGGTCACTCCGCCGACCGTGGACATGCCGGACGGCACCAGCAGCCCGCGCCCGGCGCCGTTCTTCTGCGCGGGCCACGCGTACCTGCCCAACGGGATGCTCGGGGTGTTCGGCGGCAACCTCGGCGGGAAGGGCGGCAGCGGTGCCAAGCTGGCGCTGGTGTTCAACCCGTGGGACGAGCAGTGGTACCTGAACAAGGACCTGTCGGTAGGCCGCTGGTACCCCTCGGTTGTGACGGGGGCGGATGGACGGCAGCTGATCTTCTCCGGGCAGTCCGAGAACGGCTGGGGCACACCGACCCCCGTGGTGGAGCGCTTCCCCGCGCAGGGCTTCCGGCTTCCGGTGAACAAGACGGACGTCCCGCAGGGCTGGCCCGCGGACCGTTTCAAGCAGGACGCTCCGTTCACCACCGACTACCCGCACCTGTTCTCGCTACGCGACGGCAAGATCTACGCCCTCGGCCGTGACGCCAGTCAGCAGTGGCTCTTCGACCCGGTCAAGCAGACCCGCACCGACCTGCCGCCGCGCCCCGACGGCATGAGCCGCAACTACGGCTCCGCGGTGGCGCTGCCCGGCGGCTACCGCGGCCCGAAATCGGCGCTGGTGCTCGGCGGTGACCGGGACGACCCGAACACCTACAAACTCTCCGGCGGCAAGTGGACCATCGAGAAGCCGCGGGCCTTCGGCCGCACCCAGGACGACACCCTGGTCCTGCCGGACGGCACCCTGCTGACCGTCAACGGTGCCGTTGACATCCGGGACTACGGCAACGGCACGTACAACCCCAAGGCCGACCTGAAATACCGCCAGATCGAGTTGCGCGACGAACAGGGGAACTGGAAGCTCGGCCCCGTCCAGCGGCTGCCTCGCGGCTACCACTCCAACGCGGTGATCCTGCCCGACGGGCGCATCATGATCACCGGAGACGAGCTCCAGGAGCTCGCCAACGACCCCGACATCACCGACGACAACAACGGCAGCATCGAGATCTACGAGCCCGCGTATCTGCACCGCGGCCCGCGGCCGAAGCTGGACAGCGTCTCGGAGACCTCGCTCGCCTACGACGCCGAGTTCAAGGTGACCACCTCGACGCCGGAGGACGTCCAACGGGCCGTGCTGGTGGCACCGATCACCTCCACGCACTCGGTCGACACCAGCCAGCGGCAGCTGGACCTGCGGATCGCCAAGCGCGACGCCGACACGCTCACCCTGGAAGCGCCGCCCCAGGCGGAGGCCGCACCGCCCGGCTACTACATGCTGTTCCTGCTCAACGGCCGCGGCGTGCCGAGCATGGCCAAGTGGGTACAGCTCAACCCGGACGGAGAGATGGGATAGGTCCCGCCAACCGCCGGATCCTTGCCATTGTGCCCAGGGTCCCGGGCCCGGCGTGGGTACCTGGCGCGGCCCCGGTCCTCTATCGGTAGCAGGCCGGGGGGGCGTGGCAAACCCGCCAGGCGGGTGGGTTGGTTGTATTTCGCGCCTTTGCCTACGGGGGCAACAACAGCC
>NZ_JARHTQ010000005.1 GCF_029223525.1 Streptantibioticus ferralitis
CGGGTATAGAATTTTTTGTTCGTGATCCCCGGCGGGGGGGTGCCTAGCTGGGACTCGTGGTAACAGAACACCCGGTCGGGTGTTTTGGTTTGGGACCCCCAACCCGCCGTTGCCTTGACTTTGGGCCCCGGGGCCCGGCAGGGTTGGTGCACGGTCCCGGGACCCTGGTCGTCATGGGTCAGACGGCCGTGTCCGTGTGCCATACCGGCTTGCCGTTGGAGTTGGAGTAGATCGCCACGTTGCCGTCGGTCTGCACGACGAGCCGCGCGCCCTTGCGGCCGGCGGTGTCCGACTGCCACACGGTCTTGCCCTTCTTGTCCTTGACGACGAGGTTGCCGTCCCTCTGGAAGACCGCCTGGTTGCCCTTGCCCGGTGTGTTCGTCGACCACCGGACCTTGCCGCCACGGCCCCGTACGACGAGGTTGCCGTCCTTCTCCATCACCAGCCGCGCCTGGCCCGAGTCGACCGTGTCACCGGCCTTGAACACGGTCGGGGCACAGACCACCAGGTTGTCCGGGAGCCGACCGCCGGAGAGCCTCTTCAGCGTCGTCATGGACGGGACGATGGTGTAGACGCCGCCCTCGGTTCTGACGAACTGGCCGAAGGTGACCTTCGTCGTACCCGACTCGCCCTCGAAGGCGATCTCGCTCTCCAGGCCGATCATCGGGTCCCGGCCGGGTGTGCGGTCGCCGTCCGGGTCATCGGGGTTCCCGCGGCCGTGCGGGAAGTCGGGGTCGTTCACCCACGCCTGCTGGCAGAACTCGAACTGCGTGACCAGATCGGCCTGGTAGGAGATGAACAGCAGCCCGCGTGGGGAGTCCGGGCCGCACCCCTGACCGCCCGCGGGGTCGAACGGCTGGCCGTACGGCGCGCCACGCCGGATCATCCGGCGCCGGGCCATGAACTTCTCGTCGACGAGCTCACCGCCGTCCACCAGGCCGTCCCGCGGATTGCACTTGCGGATGTGGGAGAACAGCGGGGTCAGCAGCCCGTCGGGGTCGTCCTTGAAGCTGAGGTCGTTGTCCGTGGCCGCGTCCGGATCGGAGAAGTTCTCGGCGTCCGGGCACTTCGCCACCGGTGTGCCGGAGCGCCAGCGGCCCACCATCCGGGCGGCCAGCCATTCCGCGGTGGCACCGCGGTCCACGGCCTTGCGCTCCTTGAGCACCTCCAGTTGCTCCCGCACCTGCGCCCACCAGCCGGGAACATCCTGGGCCAGCCGCCGCACCACCTGGAAGGAACCGTTCAGCGCCCATTCGGGAACCGCCGACAGATGCTCGCTGGCGCGCTCCTCGCCGATGACGAACTCTCCGGCGGGAATGATCCGGGTTCCGGGCTTTCCGTGCTCGTAGTCCGGATCGGCTGGATCGGCCTCGTCGAAACCGCGGACGGCGGGTTCGCTGACGCCGTCCTTGAAGCCGAAGTGCTCGTGTCCCCGCCGGGGCACCGGAAGTGTCGCCGCGTCCTGCTGGAAGATGATCAGGACCTTGTTCCGCACCGCGTCCTCACGCTGGTTGGTGAGGGCGGCCCGCAGGTCCTGGGGCCGATCCGCCGCGACGGTGAGTACGGCGTGCACCTCCTCCCCCACGCTGTTCCCGAACAGCCAGTCCTCCGGTGAATTGTCACCGGTGTCGCCGTTGATTCCGGCCCGATAGGCCGCGCCTTCCTTGAACGCCCGGGTGGTGCCCGGGGCGGGGTTGCCGGGAATGGGTTCCTTGCCGCCGGTGAGGAACTTCAGACCGGGATGGGTGAAGCTGACATTGATCCAGGTCGCGTTCATCGCTCCCGGATCGTCGCCGCCCGAATGGCGCCGCGCGTCGCTGAACGACTTGTTGAACGCCGCGACCTGCCTGGTGGTCGAGATCTGCGGGATCAGGCCCTTGAGCCACCTGCGCGCCTTCGCTTCGTCCTGGAACTTCAGGAACAGCAGCGTCATCTGATCCTTCCGGAAACCGGCGAGTACATCGCCCTGGATTTCCCGGCTTTCCCGCAGCTTCAGGGCAGCGGCGGACGATTTCATGCTTCCTCCAGCCAAGTCGGAATGAGACCCCTCCGACCTGTGGGCTACCCGGGCGACCTGGCGGTGCGAGACGGCCGTGGACGTCCTTCACCCCGACAGCGCTACGGGCTCACCCCATGGCAGTACCGCCGGTGGACCGGGGCCCGCATCCGGGCGTACGGCCGTCGCCATCCGTCCCGCCGTCAGTCCGCGACGGGCCCACCGCGCCATGTCGGCAGCGCGCGATGCCCGACGGCGGTGTCGAAGGCGGCACGGGCCAGCAGGCGGGTCGAGTCCAGCGTGGGCAGCGCGGAGTCGTCGGGCGTGACCAGGAGCGGGATCTCGGTGCACGCCAGGGCGACCGCGTCACAGCCCCGGGCGGCCAGTCGCTCGATGACACGCAGGTAACTGCGCCGCGAGCTGTCGGTGAGGACGCCGTTCACCAGCTCCTCGAAGATAATGCCGCTGATGACCTGGCGGTCTGCCGCCTCCGGAACTTCGCAGCCGATGCCGCGACCGGCCAGGGCCCTGGGGTAGACCGGACCGTCCATCAGATAGCTGGTGCCCAGCACGCCCACGCGGGTGCGTCCGTCGCGGGCGGCCCGGTCGGCGACCACCTCGGCGATGTGCAGGCCGGGAAGCGCGAGATCCTCCCCGGGCTGTTCGAGCGCCTGGTGCGCCGTGTTGTCCGGGCAGACGAAGAAGTCCGCGCCCGCGCGGGCGACGCGCCGGACGCTCACGGACAGCGTGGCACGGATCGAGCCGTAGTCCCCTTCGTCCCAGGCCGGCATGCTGCGTGCCAGGGCGATGAAGTCCAGTGTCACATCGGGATGTTCATGCGGGCCAAGTTCACGGAAACCTTCCTGACAGAAGGACCGGAAGCACAGCGCGGCACCTTCAGAGCTGTGCGCGACAATGCCGAGGTGGTGCATGGGGTCTCCCGCGGTGTCACGATGTGATGTGCCGTCATCCGCGTTGGCACTTAAGCCTTCATCGTAAAGATCTCACTCATGAGCCCAACGACTTGGATCGGGCGCCGAGTTCACGAGTCGGCGGCCACCCTACGCGGCTGGACCGCCGGCGACCCGCGCAGGCGGCGGCCGTTTGACCGCCGCCGCACGCCCGCCGGCCCAGCGATATCCAATAGGCACGCGGATATCGCCCCTCCGAATACCGATAGCCGTGAGCCGCTCGGGGCGCGCGGAGCGGATGGTTCTGTCGCTACCGCGGAAGTCCACCGACTACCATCGAGCCACATCACTCCTGGTGGGCACGCGGCTGCATTCCGTCAACCCGCCTGCGCTTCCACCCACCGTCCGGGAATTCAGCACCCATCGGGACTTCCTGATTCAACTGGGCGGCTTCGCAACCGTATCGGCCCTGGCGTCGTCATTCCTGTCGTGTCAGCCCCGATCCCCCCGCACGCCTGGCAGAGCACCAGCCGACGGCCGTTATATTCAACTACCCGGCCACGACCGGGTTCAGGTCGGAACGGTCGCCGGTGGTTTCCCTGCCGTGTCCCGGACACCGCCCTGGCGGCGGTGGAGAAGAAGGAGCCCCGGCCGGCGGCGCCTTCGAACCCACTCCCGCGCTTCCTCGTATGTTCCATTGACTGTGCGCGCCCGATGGTTCGCGGCGCAGACGCGCACGAAGAGATGCAGGAATTGGCGACTGATGGCAACTAACGGCTATCCACCGGTAACTGACGGTGCTCCAGGCAGGCACGGTCCCATCCCCACGATCGTCTATGTCTGCGAACCCGATACCGCAACCGCTGAGCGGCTGGCGGATCTCTGCCGGATCCATGCGGCGCAGCGGGCGTGGTGGGTTGTGGACACCGTGATCGAGCAGACCCCGAACGCCCCGCTGAACAAGCGCGAAGGGTGGACGCGGGTCAAGGCGGCCCTCGACCAAGGTGCCGTGGGCATAGTCATCACCTGGAGCCCGATATCCGTGGCTCCCGGACTCGCCGAATTCCAGGTCCTGCAGGCGGAGTTCCGCGTCAACGAAGCGGTTCTGGTCGCGGTGACCGGCATACCGGATCCACCATCCGCGCGTCGCAGCCCAGCGGACTGAAGGCACCGCAAAGCACTCCCCGGAGCCACAGGAGAACCGCGTCGAACGCGGGCATCCCCCGACACCTTGGAAAGGCCATGCGACCATTTGCCCTCACCTACGCCCGGCGCCCGATACCTGAGCCGGAGACGTCCTTCGCCTACGACCCGGAGCAGCAGCTGAACGTCCTCGCCGACGGCACCCCGGCGGTGCGGAACCACAAGGTTCTGCTCGAAGCCGGTTCCACGACCTCGACCGCCGGGTCCAAGACACACTTCGACGACTGATGACGGTTCTGATCCTCACCCGTCCTGAGGATGTCACCGCCGACATGGTCGTCGACCATCTCAACGCGATGGACGCACCGGTGCTGCGTGTCGACCCGGCCGACTTCCCGGAAAGGGTGTCCCTCACCGCGAGCTTCGCGTCCGGCGCCCTTACCGGAAGGATCACCACCGAACACCACAGCACCGACCTTCGCGATGTTCGAGCGATCTGGGTGCGACGCCCGGGCCCGCCGGGCAACGGCGCGCGGGCCCAGGCGGCTTGGGTGGCGCTGGAATCGGACCACGCCTGGTACGGGACGCTGCGGGCGCTGACCGGCGTGCGATGGATGAACCACCCGGACGCGCACACCGCGTGCCGCTACAAGATGCGGCAGCTCGTACTCGCCCAGACGGTCGGATTCAACGTCCCGGCAACGGCGTTCACCAGTGTGCCCGTTGACGCGAAAGGCTTCGCGGAAGCCCATGGGCCGCTGGTGTGCAAGTCGGTCTCCGGCCAGGCGCCGAACGATCCGCCACTGGCCCTGCCCACCACGCCGGTACCCGACGGCACGGATTTCGCGGCCGTCGCCGAAGCGCCCACCTGTCTGCAGACGCTGGTGGACAAGCGGAGCGACATACGCCTGACCGTTGTGGGATCCGAAATGTTCTGCGCGCGCGCCGACCAGTCCTCCCCGGGGCAGGCGGAATTGGACTGGCGCTACGCGGATCCGCAGACCGTACGGTGGCGCGGCGTCGCCGTACCGCCGGACATCAGGAAGAAGACCGAGAGCTTTATGAAGCTCGCCGGACTGGTGTACGGAGCATTCGACTTCGCGGTCACCGCCGATGAGAGCTGGCACTTCCTGGAATGCAACGCCTCCGGCCAGTTCGGATTCATCGAGTTGGCCGCCGGACTTCCCATCTCCCGTGCGATAGCCGGCTGGCTCGCAGGGCTCCGGCGTCCGGTCTAGGCGGACCACCCCGGCCAGAGGGCGCATGCGACCCCCTGGCCGGACCCGATCAGCGGGCGGTGGAGAACCAGCGGCGCGGGTGGCGGGTCAGGCTGTACCCGGCCACGCCCGCGACGGCCGCGAGCACGCCGCCCGCGGTGGTCCACAGCCATCGGGTGGACAGGCTGGAGAACCAGCCCTTGGCCCGCTCCACCGGGCGCGGCGCGGAGGCGGCGGCCGAAGGAGCCGACGAGGGGACCGCGTCCGGCGCCAGCGTCGCTCCGGGGTTGACCGGGGGCGACAGCGGGGCCTTGAGGGTGGCGCCGTCCGGCTGGGCGTCGCCGTTCTGAGCGGTGATCCGCAGATCCGTCTGGATCGGCAGACCGAGGTCCGGTTCGGGCAGATCGGTCGCGGACAGCCGCAGGTAGTAGGTGCCCGGCAGCGGATCGCCGGACCAGGACTCGGCCCATGAGCGGACCTGCCTGAGGGTGCAGCCGAGCGAGACGGTGGTGTCACCGGTTGCCGCGGTGACGGTCTGCGCGCCCGCGGTGCAGGCCTGGCGGCGGCGCAGACCGTCGAAGGCCTCGACGGTCCAGGTCGCGTTGCCGTGGCGGCTGGCGGCGGGCGGCAGGGTGATGGTCACCTCGACCCGGTCGGTCTGACCGGCCGCGGCGGCGAACGACCAGTACAGGTAGTCGCCGGTCGAGGCGGACAGCTTCGCCGACTGTCCGGGCCGCACGGTGGTCGCGGTGAGGAAGGACGTGCCCGCGGTGGTGACCGTGGAGCTCGCACTGGGACTTGGGCTGGGCGAGGCGGAGCCGTCGGCGGCGGCCGGTCCGGCGGCGGACAGCAGCAGGACGACGCCCGCGGCGGGCACCGCGGCAAGTGGCATGGCGCGCATGGTCAGTTCTCCTTCCAGACCGCGATCCGCCAGCGGGCGAGCCAACCGGTCAGCAGACCCGCGAGCAGGCCGACCACGGCCAGCATGGCGAGCAGCGCCCAGCCGCGGCCCAGGTCGGGACCGTGCGGGGCGGCCGAGGAGGACACCACGTCGACGGTCAGCTCCAGGGGCATGCCGGGCGCGGGCTGCGCGGCGGTCTGCGCGGAGAAGGAGTTGCTGACCACCAGGCAGACGGTGTTCGGCGCCGAACCGGAGGGCGAGGGTGACGCGGTGGGGGTCGCCGGGGCGCCCTGGTCCGACCAACGCAGCCCGGCGGACAGCACATCGGTGCGCCCGCTGCCGGCGTCGGTTCCGCGGACCAGCTCACGCCCGTCCTGGGCGGTGGCGCGCAGCAGCACCCCGTAGTCCGGGTTGAGGGCGCGGTCGAGCGCGACGCTCACCGAGGCACGCAGTTCCTGCCCGGGTCGCACCGGCACCCGGAACCAGCGGTGCTCGGCGAACCGCTCGCGGTCGGCGTAGACACCGGGTGCCAGGATCGGTGCGCTGGCGCACTGTTCGGTCCCGGACACCTGCTGCGGGGTCTCCTGGTAGGTGTCGTTGGCCCGGTGCACCAGTTGGTCGAGTCGGCCGGTGAGCTGGTTCTGGCTCTGAACGGCCGTGTAGGTGCCGCCCGTTGCCGAGGCGATGCAGGTGAGCTGCCGTCGGACCTTGTCGTCCAGGGTGAGACCGAGGGTGTCGACCACCAAGTGGGTTCCCTGGGCGGCGAGTTCCCGGGCGACGTCGCAGGGGTCGGGGGGTGCGCAGTCGTCCTCGCCGTCGGTGATCAGGACGATCCGCCGGGTGGTCTCACCGGTCCCCAGGTCCTTGGCGGCGGCGCGCAGCGCGAGCCCGATGGGGGTCCAGCCAGTGGGGCGCAGGGTGGCGATCGCGGTCTTGGCCTCGGTCTTGTTGACCGGGCGGACCGGCGATATCTGCCGGGTGTCCTGACAGCCGACCGCCTTGTCGTTGCCCGGGTACGTCGAACCGAGTACCCGGATGCCCAGTTGGGTCTGGTCGGGGAGGGCGTCCACGACCTCGTCGAAGGACTGCTGGGCGACGGAGATCCGGCTGCGGCCGTCGATGTCGGCGGTTCGCATCGAGCCGCTGTCGTCGAGCACCAGCTCGACCTTGGGCGGTTCCTTGGTGGTGGGTTCGTCGGCGGCGGCAGGGGGCGCGCCGAGCATCGTCAAAGCGGCCAGCATGCTGAGCAGGCCGGCCGCGTACCGTCTTCTGTTGATCACCAGACGATCGTAGTGATCTTCAGCTCACCTTCTCGCCACGGTCGTTGACCGCACACCCATGGATTCGTGCGCCTCGGGACGGTAGAACTGATGCCCGGAACCAGTGGCAGATGATCATGAAGGGTGGAGGTTAACGGAGGCTTTCCCATGGATTTCCGCCTCCGCCGACTACCGTTCTCGATCGCTTGATGAGACTCCCACCGGACCTGTAACACCGCAGCCCAGCCAAGGAGACGCGCTCTTCATGACCGGAATCAACCGCCGCAGATTCATGCAACTGGCTGGCGGCACAGCCGCCACTTCTCTGCTCACCGGCGCCATCGCCCGCGCGGCGGAGATTCCGGCCCATCGTCGTACCGGCACCCTGCAGGACGTCGAGCACATCGTCGTGCTGATGCAGGAGAACCGTTCCTTCGACCACTACTTCGGTACGATGCGCGGCGTACGCGGCTTCGGCGACCCGCGTCCGGTGGTCCTGCCCAGCGGCAAGCCGGTCTGGTACCAGTCCGACGGCGCGAAGGACGTCCTGCCGTTCCACCCGGACGCGGACAACCTCGGCCTGCAGTTCCTCCAGGATCTCGACCACGGCTGGGACAGCGGCCACAAGGCATGGAACCAGGGCAAGTACGACCAGTGGGTACCGGCCAAGACCGCGACCACGATGGCCTACCTCACGCGCAAGGACATCCCGTTCCACTACGCGCTGGCCGACACGTTCACGATCTGCGACGCCTACCACTGCTCGCTGCTCGGCCCCACCGACCCGAACCGCTACTACATGTGGACCGGGTACGTCGGCAATGACGGCACCGGCGGCGGCCCGGTCATCGACAACGCCGAGAAGGGCTACTCCTGGACGACCTACCCGGAGCGGCTGGAGAAGGCCGGGATCTCCTGGAAGATCTACCAGGACGTCGGCGACGGCCTTGACGCCAACGGCTCCTGGGGCTGGACCCAGGACGCCTACATCGGCAACTACGGCGACAACTCCCTGCTGTACTTCGACGCGTACCGCAACGCGGCCCCGGGCAGCCCGCTGTACGAGAAGGCCCGCACCGGCACCAACGCCAAGCAGGGGCAGGGCTTCTTCGACATCCTCAAGGCCGATGTCAAGTCCGGCAAGCTTCCGCAGATCTCCTGGATAGCGGCGCCCGAGGCGTTCACCGAGCACCCGAACTGGCCGGTCAACTACGGCGCCTGGTACATCTCCCAGGTGCTGGACGCGCTGACGTCGAACCCCGAGGTCTGGAGCAAGACCGCGCTGTTCATCACCTACGACGAGAACGACGGCTTCTTCGACCACGTCGTGCCGCCGTACCCGCCGTCCTCGAAGGCGCAGGGGCAGTCGACGGTGGACGTCACCGGGGATCTGTTCAGCCCCTCCGGGTCCGACAAGAGCGTCGCCGGACCCTACGGGTTGGGCCAGCGGGTGCCGATGTTCGTGGTCTCGCCCTGGAGCACCGGCGGCTACGTCTGCTCCCAGGTGTTCGACCACACCTCGATCATCCGTTTCATGGAGGAGCGCTTCGGGGTCCACGAGCCGAACATCTCCCCCTGGCGCCGCGCGGTGACCGGCGACCTGACCACGGCGTTCGACTTCTCGAAGTCGAACGTGAAGGTGCCGACGCTGCCGGACACCAGCGGCTACATCCCGCCGGACCACAACCGGCACCCCGACTACGTGCCGAAGCTCCCGGCGAACCCCGCGCTGCCCAAGCAGGAGCCGGGACTGCGACCCGCCCGGCCGCTGCCGTACGACCTGTCCGCGGACAGCCACATCAGCACCCGCGGCGACCAGCTGTCGATCGACTTCGCCAGCCACGGCAAGGCCGGTGCCACCTTCTACGTCGCGTCCGCCGCACATGCGGACGGACCGTGGACCTACACCGTGCAGGCCGGACGGCAGCTGTCCGGCCACTGGAGCCTCGCTTCGTCGCAGCACGCGGAGTACGACTTCACGGCGCACGGGCCCAACGGCTTCGTACGGCAGTTCAAGGGCCGCCCGGCCGGTGCGGGCCCCGAGGTCAGCGCTCGCAACGAGGCGGGCAGCGGGCAGGTCCGGCTGGTCCTCACCAACACGGGCACCACGACCGTGAAGCTCACCGTCACCGACGGCTACGGGAACGACCACCGGGCCGCGTACCACCTGCGGCCCGGCGCGCAGGTCGTCCACACCGCGAACACCCGCCGCGGCCACGGCTGGTACGACCTGTCCGTCTCCTCCGACCACGACAGCACGTTCCTGCGCCGCCTGGCCGGTCACGTGGAAACCGGTCACGTCAGCACGAGCGACCCGGCGATCGCCACCCACTGAGGTACATCGCCCTCCCGCACGACGAAAGGTGCCGTCCGCCGGTGGAATCCGGTGGGCGGCACCTTTCGTCGCGTTACCCGGTGGGCCGCGGGCCCTAGTTGGGCACCGACCAGGGGGTCCGCCCACCGACCCCGGCCTGGGAATCGAGGTCGCGGTCAACTCCCCGTCAACGTGCACCGGCCGGGACGGAATACGCGAGTACGCTACCCGCCTCGGCACCGCCGCCGAACAGCTGACGCGGCCATCCCGACAGGCGACCAGCGCGACAGCACCCGTCCCCGCCTTGGGCTCACCCCCGCGGCCCGATCCCCCCACACGCTCCCCCATGTCCACACTCACACAGAACACCCGCCTGGTCGGCGATCCGCCGCAGGCCGCCGCCGAGCCACCGCTCGACGCCCGACCGTCCCGGCTGCCCCGGCAGTGGCCCGGGGCGCTACGCCATGCCGCCCCCGCGCTGGCGGGCTATGCCGCGATCCGGGCGGTCAGCCTGGCGCTGTTCACGGCATGGGGCGCATGGCGGGCCGTACCGGTGTGGCACCGGATGGGGACGCTGTGGGACGCCACCGCCTATCTGCGCATCGCGGCCCGGGGCTACCCGGAGGCCCTGCCCACGCCGGACGCGCACGGCCACCGCTACTCCGATCTCGCGTACTTCCCGCTGTACCCGATGTCCGTCAAGGCCGTGCACGCGGCGTTGCCGGTGTCCGTTCCGTGGGCCGCACTCCTGGTGGCATGGGTGTCGGCCGGGGCCGCGGCGTGCGGGATCTTCGCGGTCGCCGCGCATCTGTACGGCCGCCGGACGGGGGTTGCCGCCGCACTGGAGTGGGCGGCGCTGCCGCACGCGGTAGTGGCCAACCTGGCCTACACCGAAGCCCTCTTCGCCGCGCTGACCGCGTGGGCGCTGTACGCGGTACTGACCCGCAGTTGGCTCTGGGCGGGCGGGCTGAGTTCAGCGGCATGCCTGACCCGGCCGACCGGGATCGCGGTGGCCGCCGCGGTGGCCGCCGCGGCCGCGGGGCAGTTGTGGCGGCGGCGCCACGGGCAGGCCGTACCGTGGTGGCTGCGACGGCAGCCACGATTCCGCTGGCGGCCGGTGCTGGGCGCGGTCATCGCGCCCCTCGGCTGGTTCGGCTTCGTGGGGTGGGTGGGACACCGCCTGGGGCGCTGGGACGGGTACTTCGCCGTGCAGCTGGCGTGGAACTCCCACTTCGACTTCGGGGTCACCACCGCCGAGCAGGTCTTCCAGGTCCTGCGGAACCCCATGGCCTGCGGGATCAGCGCCATCGCGGTCACGGTGGTGCTGCTGGCGGCGGTCGTGCTGTTCGGCTACTGCTGTACTGAGGGACAGCCGGCGGTACTTCTGGTGTTCAGCGCCGCGATGCTGACCATCACGCTCGGCGACGCCGGGGCGTTCCTGTCGCGCGCCCGCTTCCTGCTCCCGGTCTTCCCGCTGCTGCTGCCGCTCGCGACCACTGCGGCCCAGGCCCGATCCCGCCTCGCGGCCGGGTTGGCGGTCGGCGCCGCGACCGTCATCTCAGCGGGACTCGGGCTGTATCTGACGTTCAACAGCGCCTCGTCGCTCTAGAGTCGGCCCATATCGATATCGGGGGAACAGGGACCATACAGGGGCATACATCCCCGCTGGGAGGCGGTGAACCGTATGACCGCGCCATACGACAGCTTGGCGTCCGCCCGGGCGCCGCGGTGGGCCGGGGGCCCTGCTGCGGTCGCCACCATCCATGTGGTGGACCAGGGCGGAGTGCCGGGGGCGAAGGACCCCTTCTGCCTCGGCAACTGGGGCGAGCCGCTGGGCGTGCTGAGCCTCGTCGTCGAGGGGCCCCTGCTGGCGCTGTCGGTGGCGATGCTCACCCGCCGACGGCACGACCCCTGATGAGGCTGTCGCCACCCGGCTGGTGACACACCGTCATCCGATGCCCGCCTCGGACACCAGGACCTCCAACCCCGGCTGCGCCTGCCCGGGCCGGGACAGGTACAGCGCCGTGTGGTACCAGCCGTCCGCCTCCTTGCCCGCCGGGTCCAGGCCCGCGGCGGTGAGCGCCTCGATGGCGCTGCGTTGCTCGGACGTGCCGGTGAACAGCCGCTGCGGGTACGTGCGCGCGGTGTGCCGTTCGGTGGCGAGCCCATGGGCGGCCAGGCAGCGGACCACCGGTTCGTACGGCACGGCGCGCAGCACGAACGCCGCCACCCAGACCGGGAGTTGGGCGGACTCCAGCAGCGCCTGGAAGGTGCGCGCGGAGATGTAGCCCACTCCGCCGGTGACGGTGATCAGGCCGACACCGGCCATGGCGCGCCGCAGCCGCGGACTTGGCTCGGCGGACTCCAGGTCCTCGACGAAGCCGTCGTCCAGGAGTCCGACGTCCTGCGCGTACCGGACGGCGTTTCCGGCGGCATCCAGCCCGAGGACACGGATCGGGTCGGCTCGGCGGCGGGACGTGTAGAACTCCTTGTCCCGCTCGACGAGTTCGGCTCGCGAGCACGCCCGCGCCTCCGGGCCGGTGTAGTGCGCGTACAGCTCATCCAGCGTCAGATGGTGGTTGAGCAGCGCGGCGTTGATCCCGTACGAACAGCACAGGTCGAGCACGGCGAACGGACCCCGAGGGCCGGGCGTCGCGTCACGTGCGGTGAGCACACGCCGGAACACTGGCTGGGCGTGGTGCGGAATGCGGTATGCCAACGGTTCGAGCCTGCGGAAGTAGGCGCGTGGGTCCGGCTGGTCGTAGATGTCGTCGAAGCGGCTCTTGCCCGGTACGGTGCTGGTCCGCCTACGGGTCATGCAAGCCTCTCCTTGCTGCCGTCGGTCACGCTGAGCAATACCATGCAGGTTGTAGCGTCGGCGAGAAACCAATGGTAGAACGCGGGTCGAAAACCGGTCATTCGGCACGCCGCGGGTCGACCATCCGGGGGGTTACGCAGCGTTCCGGGAGAGCTCCGCCCAGATGATCTTTCCGTCGGGCGTGTAGCGGGTACCCCAGCGCCGTGAGAGCTGGGCGACCAGGAACAGGCCGCGGCCTCCTTCGTCGGTGGTACGCGCATGGCGCAGTCGCGGCGAGGTACTGCTGGAGTCGGAGACTTCGCAGATCGGCGAGGCCTGCCGGATCAGGCGCAGCTGTATCGGGCCCGACGCGTAGCGGATGGCGTTGGTGACCAGCTCGCTGACGATCACTTCGGCGGTGAACACCAGGTCCTCCAGGCCCCACCCCTCAAGACAGCGGGTGGCCAGGACCCGTGCCTCGGCCACCACCGCCGGATCGGACGGCAGCCCCCAGGACGCCACATGGTCGGCACCGAGGGCGTGGGTACGGGCGAGGAGCAGGGCGACGTCGTCATCGGGAGGCCCGCTGAGCATCGTGTCCAGCACCACTCCGGAGAGCTCTTCCAGCGGTTGGTCCGGGTGGGACAGAACCGAGCGCAGCTGGGCCAGTCCCGCCTCCGGGTCCCGTCCGTTGGCCTCCAGCAGGCCGTCGGTGTACAGGGCCAGCAGGCTGCCTTCGGCGAGTTCGAATTCGACGCTCTCGAACGGCATGCCGCCCAGCCCGAGCGGCGGCCCGGCGGGCAGTGGCGGGAAGCTGACCGTGCCCTCCGGTGACACGATCGCGGGCGGCGGGTGGCCTGCCCGGGCCATCGCGCACTTGCGGGTGACCGGGTCGTAGACGACGTACAGGCAGGTGGCGCCCACTCCCGCGGAGGCCTGTGCGTCCTCCTCCGTGAGCTCCTCCCCGGCCGGTGGGAGTACCAGGTCGTCCAGGTGGGCGAGGAGTTCGTCCGGTGGCAGATCCATGTCGGCGAGCGTGCGGACGGCGGTGCGGAAGCGGCCCATGGAGGCCGCGGCATTGATCCCGTGTCCGACGAGGTCACCGACGACCAGGGCGGCCCGGGCCCCGGACAGCGGGATGACGTCGAACCAGTCACCGCCCACGCCGCCGGTGGCGCCCGCGGGCATGTAGCGCGACGCGACCTCCAACGTCGTACGGGTGATCAGTTTTTGCGGGAGCAGATCACGCTGCAGGGCGAGCGCCGTGCTGTGCTCGCGGGTGAACTGGCGGGCGTTGTCGATGTTGACGGCCGCCCGGGCGACGACCTCCTCGGCGAGCAGCAGATCGTCCTGCTCGAAGGGGTCGGGGCGCTGCCAGCGGATGAACGTGGCGACGCCCAGTACGTTGCCGCGGGCCCGGATCGCAATCACCATCAGCGACCGCAGACCGAACCTGCGCAAACTGGCCGACCGGGTTTCGTCCTCAGTGATCCATCCGTCGGGCCCGGTGTCCAGCACGGGCTCCAGGTACGAGGTGCCGTCGGCCAGACACCGCCCCCACGGCGAGGACGGGGCGAAGTTGACGGTCTCCCCCGTCGCCGCGATCGACTCCGGGCAGCCTTCCAGCACCGACTTCTGTCCGGCCCGTCGCAGCTGCCTGATGTCGAGGAGCGGTCCAGCGCGAGGCGCGTCACCGCGCAGCACCGTGTCGAGCAGGTCCACGGCGGCGAAGTCGGCGAGCCGCGGTACCCCGATCTCGGCGAGCTCCTGTGCGGTGCGGCCGACGTCCAGGGTGCTGCCGGTCCGTGCCCCCGCCTCGTTCAGCAGGGCCAGCCGTTCCCGGGCCCGCCAACGGTCGGTGACGTCGACGACCATGTAGCACACGCCCAGCACCCGGCCGTAGGTGTCATCGAGGCGGAAGAACGACGTGGAGTAGGCGTGTTCGCGGTGCGGGTCGGCCGGGGTGTAACCGCGGTACTCGAAGTCGATCACGGGTTGCCCGGTCTCCAGCACCTCCCGCATCTGCCCCTCGATCTTCTCGGCGTCCAGCCTCGGCAGCACCTCGCCGAAGCGCTTCCCGAACCGCTGCTCGCGCGGCACCCCGCCGGTGCGCTCCAGCGCGTCGTTGAGCCACACGTAGCGCAGATCCGGGCTCATCACGGCCATGCCCACCGGTGAACTGTCGAGGAACCGCTCCAGCATTGAGCGGTTGACCTCCCACCACGGGGTCCGGCCGATGTCGATGGCGGCGAGCAGCCAGCCGTGTTCACCGCGCGGGTCGTCCAACGGCCAGATCCACAGCCCCAGCCGCAGCGGGTGCCCGTCCCGGTGCCGTACGTCGACCAGGCCGAACCAGCCTTCCGGCGTTTCCCGCCCGCGGACCGTGGCCACCACCCGGGCGGCGTCCCGCTCGTCCATCAGCAGGCGGGCCACGGGTCGGTTCAGCACCTCGGCGGTCGGATATCCGAGTACCGCCTCCGCGGTCCTGGTCCAACTGACGACGCGGCCCTTCGCGTCCACCGCCGCGATCGCCACGCCCATCAAGTCGAAGGGCGGCACGGGCCCTCCGGGCGTTGTGGTCGTGCGGTCGAAGGTGCCCATCGCGCTACGTCGTCCACCTGTTCATGAAAGGCGTCGCCTCTCCTTTCCCCGGCGCGTTTCTTCGCGGCCAGCCGGTGGTCCTCCCAGCATCGCACCAATGCGGTCTCCGGGTCGGCCGAGCGCCCGGCTACCCGCTCACAGCCGAGTTCCCGCTGCCCGGATGCATTCGCGTTCGCAAACGTCTTTCAGTGGCGCCACCCCGGGAAGCAGCCGCGAGCTCCTTCCCCGAAGCGGTGGAGCGGGGCGAAGAGCCCCGCTCCACCTTCACCACAGTCTGTCGATCTCGCCTGGATACAACTCGATGCGGGCCTGTTCGAACGCGCTGCGATGGCGGCGGCCCTCGGCTGAGAAGAAGTCCGCCATGGTGACCTTGTCAAAGCCGGGCCGGTCGCTGGGAAATGGCGACTGCCGCGTCCCGCCCACCAGCACGGCGCCGGGCAGCGGCTGCCAGCCAGCGCTCTCGTAGAACGCGCGCAGCGGACGGTCGCAGGTGAACAGGCCCAGATCCAGTGCGCCCGCGGCCATCATCTCCCGGGCCGCCGCCACCAGTTGGCGGCCGAGGCCCTGCCCGCGCATCTCGCTGCGCGTCACCACTGTGCTCAGGCCTCCGGCGAGGAAGTGCCGACCGGCGTGGGCGATCTGCCGGGAGAGGATGTCCAACGCGGCCAGGACGGTACCGTCCTCGACGAGCAGCACCGAAACGGGCCGCAACTCGGGGTCATGGGTGAGCCCATCGACCTGACGCGCCGCGGCATCCTCGGTCGGCCACGCCTCGTGCTGCAGGGCGATGACCTGCCGACGGTACCGCGGCGGGGTGGCCGCTTCCGCGTATGAGATGGTCTGCATACGCCGATTGTCCCGGCACGACATGTGCGCGCAAGTCGGTTCCCCACCGCCCGAAGGGCGTTGGCCGGCTCTGGGGCCCCGCGGTATTCCGGTCGCCTCGCGATCGAACGACGGGGAAGATGACGGGATGTTGAGCATCCTCCTCCCCTTCCTGGGCGCGTGTGTGGTCATCGCCGCCGTGCCGGGGCCGAGTACGGCGCTGATCATCCGCCATTCCCTGCGGGGCGGACGACGGGCCGGATTCGCGACGGTCCTCGGGAACGAGACCGGGGTCTTCCTGTGGGGTGTGGCCGCGGCGCTCGGCTTCACCGCGCTGCTGGCCGCCTCGCAGCTTGCGTACGACGTCATGCGGTACGCCGGCGCCGCGGTGCTGATCTGGTTCGGCCTGCAGGCCCTGCGGGCCGCGCGGCGCACCGGCGGGGCCGACGAGGCCGCTGAGCCCGCCGCGGCGGCGCGCTCGGTGTGGCGGGCGTACCGCACCGGTGTCTGGGTCAACCTGGCCAACCCCAAGGCGGCGATCTTCGCGATGTCGTTCCTGCCGCAGTTCGTTCCGGCCGGTGCGCCCCAACTCCCCACGGTGATAGGGCTCGCCACGCTGCAGGCGCTCTTCGAGGTCGCCTTCTACGGAACGTACGTCTGGTTCGTGCACCGTATGAAGTCGCTCTTCGACCGTGCTTCGGTGCGGCGTCGGATGGAGCAGATCTCGGGCGGGGTGCTGGTGGCGCTCGGCCTGCGGCTGGCGTTGGAGGGGTAGGCAGCGGAACGGCGGAAGCCACCCGGCGCGGATATGATGACCGCGGGGTTCCCTGGGCTGCCAAAGGTCCAGCTCGGGCCAGGCCCGCCGGTACGGTGAGGCGCCGGCCGGGTCGGTTCAGACAAAGGCATACGCCGCGCGGGTATTTCCCCGTAGCGGCCCATGACCCGACGCACCTCGGAGGGTCCATGACCCGACGCCGTCCCACCCGGTCCGCCGACGACCTGCTGACCGCGCTCGGGCGGCTGACCGCCCAAGCGCTGGAACGGGCGGAGCTGCAGAAGGCACGGGTGGAGCTGGCGGTGGCGTTGCAGCGCGAGCTGCTTCCGTCCGCGCTGCCGGAGGTGCCGGGACTGCGCTCCGCGGCCCGGTACGCGCCCGCCCGGCACGGCCTGGACATCGGCGGCGACTGGTACGACGGTTTCTGGTTGCCCGACGGGGCCATCGGGTTCTCCATCGGCGATGTGCAGGGGCACGACGTCGAGGCGGCCGCCTTCATGGGGCAGATCCGCATCGGTCTGCGGGCGGTGGCCGCCGCCGTGGACGATCCGGGTGAGGTGCTGAGCCGGGCCAATGACCTGCTGCTGTCGATGGACCGCGGCCTCTTCGCGACCTGCAGCTTCCTCCGCTTCGACCCGGCGACCGGAGAGCTGGCCGACGCTCGCGCCGGACATGTGCCCGCGGTGTGGGCCACGGCGGACGGCGACGGCGGAATCGTCCAGAACGCCGGGGGCGTACCGCTCGGTATCCTGCCTGGTGAGGCGTACCCGGTGACCAGGCGTCGGATGTCGGAGACGGAAGTCCTGGTACTGCTCACGGACGGTGTGGTGGAGGGGCCCTCGTTCTCCATCGAGACCGGTCTTGAGCAGGTGACGCGGCTGGTCAAGGCGGGAGTCGGCACCGATCCGGCGGAGCTGGCCAGCCAAGTGATCAAGGTGGCCGATCTCACCGGCCACACGGACGACGCCGCGGTCCTCGTCCTGAGCCATACAGGGGCGACGGACGGTACCGGGTGACGTAAGCGCCTCCACAGCGCGTGTCACGGCCGACGCCGGGTGGCAGGGCTGTCTGATGGCTGCTGTGGTGCGCAACGAGGACATCCGGCGTCACGCCGCAACAGCTGCTCGGATCCTTGCCGTCGCCGCCGCCTACTTCGTGACCGGCCGGCTCGGCCTGCTACAGCGGGTGACCATCGCGGGTGCGGTGGTCACACCGCTCTGGCCGCCCACCGGCATCGCACTGACCTGCCTGCTGCTCACGGGGCCGCGGATCTGGCCGGGGATCACTCTCGGCACCCTGCTCGTCACCTGGTCGCTGGGGCCGATGCAACCCGCCGACGTCGGCATCATCGTAGGCAACACACTCGCCCCGGTATGCGCCTTTCTGATGCTCCGGTGGGTTGACTTCCGGGTCGATCTGGAACGGCTGCGGGACGGAGCGGCACTGGTGTTCCTGGGCGCGCTGACAGGCATGCTGGTCAGCGCCACCCTGGGGACCGGCTCGCTGGTGGCCGCCGGTTCGCTGCCGGTGAGCGGGTTCTGGCCGACGTGGTCGGCGTGGTGGGCGGGTGACGCGATGGGCGTTCTGGTCTTCACCCCGCTGCTGCTCGTCCTGCGCAGGGCCCGGCTGCCCCGGGAGATCCATGGGTACCGGTGGGTGGAGGCGGCGGCGCTGCTCGTCAGCACGGTCGCCGTCACCCTGCTGGTGACCAACACCCGGATGTCCCTGCTGTTCCTGATCTTCCCCGTGCTCATCTGGGCGGCCCTGCGCTTCCAACTGGCCGGTGCGGCGCCGTGTGTCCTGTTCATGTCGGTGCTCGCGGTGGTGGCGGCGACCCATCAGTCCGGGCCCTTCGCCCACCACGGGCTCTTCGCCGTCATGGTGAACCTGCAGGCCCTCAACGGTTCCGCGGCGCTGACCGCGTTGCTGCTGGCCGCAGTGATCAGCGAGCAGAAGAACACCCACCGCAGGATCCAGCAGGCCTGCGAGGCGCTGGCCGAGGTGGTGGCCCGCCTCGCGCCGGGCGAAACCACGCACCGCTGGCCCCCGTCGCAGGACCAGGGCCGGTCAGCCCCCTAGCACCGCCGCCTCCACGGCCGGGTCCAGCCCGACACGGGGCCGGTCGGGCCGTTGGGGAGGCACCCCGCCCAGCCCCCGGAGCCAGCTCCAGGTGTCGGCCACCGTCTCCTCGACGGGGCGGCAGCGCAGCCCGGCGGAAAGCGCCTTGGACACGTCCCCCTGGTGCACGGCGTCGTACAGCTCGCCCGGTGGCAGCCAGACGGGAAGCTGCGTCCAGGGCTCGACACCGGCCTTGAGGATCGCTTCCGGGTCGGTCCAGCGCAGCTCGGCACCGGCCCCCGTGACGCGTACACAGGCGTCCAGCAGCTCGCCCATCGTGGTGTGCCCCGGCGGGCTGACGAGGTTGTAGGGGCCGTCGAGCCCCCGCTCGGCGGCATCCAGGGTCCAGACGGCGAGATCGCGGACGTCGATGTACTGCAGCGCCGACTCGCGCGGCCCGGGCGCCAGCACCGGACCGCCACGGGCGACGCGGCCCAACCACCAGGGCAGCCGCCCGATGTTCTCCCCCGGGCCGAGGATCAGCCCCGCCCGCACCAGCAGCGCCTGGTCGCCGAAGACCCCTGAGGCGGCCAGCTCACCTCCGCGCTTGGCCCGCCCGTACTCGACCTCGCCGTCATCGGGTGAGGCGTCCACCAGCGGGCCGTCCTCGGGCAGCCCCGCCGGACAGGGATACCGGTAGACGGAGCGGCTGGAGACGTACACGTACCGCCCGACCCGGCCGAGCAGCGACCGGGCCGCGTCGCGCACGGCCGACGGCGCGCTGGCCCAGGTGTCGACGACGACGTCCCACTCCCCCTGACCGAGGGACGCCAGAGAGTCCACGGCTCTGCGGTCACCGTGGACGGCGACCACGCCCGGCGGCGGCGGATGATGACCGCGGTGGAACACCGTCACCTGCCAGCCCCGTGCCAGCGCCTCGTCGGTGACAGCGCGGCCGACGAATTCCGTACCACCCAACATCAACAGCCTCATGACGGTGACTCTGCCCGTCGCCACCCGCCTTGAGAACCAGCGCACGCTCTCAGCGGAATCGCCGATGGTGGATGACCCGCGGGTTTGAACGCGGGAACTGGCGTTCACATACGGTTCGGGCAGTTCAACGCCGAGGCGCTGCGGCGACAGCGCGGTGCGGCTCTACCGGCAACCGACCCTCGCACAGGTCCGCCAGGGCAGCGACGCCGCCGACCAGGACTCCTACGAAGGCGGCCGCCAGCGTGCCGCGCCTACGTCTCCCGGGCATGTGCCGATCCTGCCCGCACTCCAGTGCGCCGGACGCCGACTTGCCTGCTTTCGCCGGTCGTTGGCGCAAAACGCGCCATGACCCGCACCGCCTTTCCTGGCGGGGAGCCTGAGCCTGACCGCCTGCGTGGGGACAACAGCGCGAGCAACGGTGGTTCCGGCTCCTCCGGTTCCTCCATCGCATGCAGCGCGAGCTCCGCGCCGAACACCAACGCGCCCACGGCGAACGGCAGTCCGGGCCAACACTTCGGGACCGGCTCCACAGCGAACGGGTCCGGTGGACGAAGACGGTGAAGGCACCGGTCAGCGGCGGCATCGACAACGGCACGCTGAACATGTGCGGCAGCGACGCGCAGGTGTCCGCGTTCCATGCGGCCGAATCGCCGCCAACGAGCCCGTTGACCCCTGACCGGCGGCCAGGTCCACCCGTGTGAGTGGACTTGGCCGCTGGCCGGGGCTCACTTGCCGGCCTTGGTGAACTCGGTGACGAAGGCATCCTCGAAGGCCTTCAGATCGCCGGGCTTGCGGCTGGTGATCAGGACGTTGGGTCCCGAGGTGCAGACCTGGACCTGTTCGTCGACCCAGTTGCCACCGGCGTTGCGGATGTCCGTCTGGAGGCTGGGCCACGAGGTGAGCGTGCGGCCGCGTACGACATCGGCTTCGACCAGGGTCCACGGGGCGTGGCAGATCGCCGCGACCGGTTTGCCCGCGCCGAAGAAGCTCTTGACGAACGCGACGGCCTTGCCGTCCATACGCAGGATGTCCGGGTTGGCGACGCCTCCGGGGAGGATGAGAGCGTCGAAGTCCTTCACCGAGGCGTCGGTGACGGTCATGTCGACCTTGAAGGTGTCGGCCTTGTCGAGGTGGTTGAAGGCCTGGACCCGCCCGGGCTTCGTGGAGAGCAGACTGGGCGTTCCCCCGGCCTCGTACACCGCCTCCCACGGATCGGTCAGCTCCACCTGCTCAACGCCTTCGGGGGCTACAAGGAAGGCGACCTTCATGAGCGCGGCTCCTTTCCTGTTGCTCTACCAGTAGTGCCGTCGTCCGAAAACCGCATGGCCCGGGGAACCGAGAAGCCACAAGATCGCTCCGATGGCATCCAGGATGATGCCGATGGTCCACAGGATGGCGATCTTGGCCACGAAACCGACGATCAGCACAATGACGCCGAGGACGATCATGATGCCCTCCGAATCCGGCGTGCATCTTTCCGATGCGGGTTCCACCGGGCGCGGCCCTGCACAGGACTCTCAGCGACGGTCCCGCTTGGCTCCGGGGATATCCCCCAGAGGCCCTTTCCGGCTGACGTTGAGCACCTACCCCGCTTCGGCATCGGCAACCGTCCGTATGCGTAGCGCGGCCTGACGGTGACGCTCCGCATGGGCCCGCGCTCCACCTTCGGCTACCGGCCGCTATCACCGGTCACAGCATGGAAGATCCCCCACACCAGATGGCCATTTCGGGCAGCGCGCACCCACAGCGGCAGGTTCTCCCGAAGACGGTCCAGGTAGGCGGGGCTGATGGCGTCGGTCAACTGATCGCCACGCTCTTGCACTTCCTCGGTGAGACGGACGTAGTGCGTCACCAGATGGTCGCTCAGGTCCTCGAAGTCGACCCGTGCCATTCCCAGTTCACTGAGCCGCCGGTGATAGAAGCCGGGTGTAGCCAACTCCCCCATCGCGAGACGCGCCGTCAGCGGCGCCAGTTCCCCGGCGGGAGCGTCCCCGGTCGCCATGATGTCGGTGAAGACCAGTTCACCACCGGGCCTCAGCACGCGCGCGGCCTCATCCAGCGTCCTGGTCCGGTCGCCGCTGTGACACAGGGCTTCTTGAGACCAGACTACGTCGAAGCTCCCGTCAGATGCAGGAAGGTCGTTGAAGGACCCAGTGACCACCTCCACCAGTTCGTCAAGGCCGCGTGCGGCGTTGATCTCGCGGTGCCGCCGGTTCTGGGCCTCACTGATGTTCACCGCGACGACCCGGCAGCCGAAGCGTGCGGCCAGGTAGCGGGCCGCACCGCCGTAGCCGGAGCCCATGTCCAGCACCGTACGGCCGGGCCCCAGCAGGTTGGCGGCCTTTGCCGCCACCCGCTCGACGGTGCGTCGCGAAGCCGTGGCGATCGCCTCACGCGCATGCGCGTAGATTCCGGTGTGGATGTCCTCGCCGCCCCATACGGTGGCGTAGAAGCCGTCGACATCAGCGGTCTCGTAGTAGCCGCGGGCCGCGTCCGCCGCTTGCACCCTGTTCTCTTCGGTCATAGCTGCTGCCTCGACTCAGCGATCACGCGGCAAACCTCGAAGCCGGATCCGGGGCAGATAGCCGGACAACCGCGACGGTTCGTCGGGCCGACCCGCAGTCGCGACACACGACTGAACGGTTGGCGGGCCGGGTCGCTTGCCGCTTCCCGCCTACCAACCGCTCACCAGCCTTCATCAGGCCAGAACACCTAGGCCGTGACTGTGGCCGTGGTCAGTCGCCACCACCGTAGTCGCCACCACCGTAGCCGCCACCGTAGTCGCCGCCACCGTAGTCGCCACCGCCGTAGTCGCCCCAGCCGTAGCCCCCGTCATCCCAGCCGTAGCCACCGCCGCCCCAGCCGTAGCCGCCGCCCCAGCCGTAGCCGCCGCGGCCGCCAAAGTAGCCAAAGCCAAAGTGGTCGAAACCTCGACCGAAGAAGCCGCGGCCATGGCCGAAGTAGCCGCCACCCCAGTCACCGCCACCACCACCGCCGCGGATGCTCGCAGTGGCGACATGTGTCGCGGTGTGCGGCGTGGCTGACGCGGTGGCCAGGCTCCCGGCGGTCGCGAACGTTCCGACGGTGAGAACCCCGGTGGCCGCAGCCACGGCGAGGCGCCGTATCGGCTTGCGCATGGCGCTCTCCTTACTTCTGCGGGCGCGGCGGGTTGCCGCTCCTCCACTCCAGGATGTGCCCACTTAACCCACATCTACAAGCAAATCACCATAAAACTGACATAATCTGCAGACTCCGGCTTGACGCTGTGTCCGCCGGCCCGGGCTACCGGACCGTCAGCACCCGGGGCCCGCACCATCGTCCCTGGTCACGGCGGTTCGCCGGACCCTCGGCAGGCGCGGCGACCTGACGGTGGGCATGACCTACTACCCATGACCTACGGCGCACGATCTACGACCAATCAAACCCGCCTCACTCCTCCGCGTGATCAGGCCCGGACAATCGCCCCGTGCGGGTCGTAGGGGCGTAACCTGCCCGAACCATGACGGATTTTGCGGATGAGGCGCGGTCGCGTGCCGCGCATCTGTTGCGGATGGCGAACACGGTGGATGCCCGGATGCGTGCGCAGATCATCGAGTACGCGGATTCGACGCCCGATCCGCCGGTGATGGGCCCGGCGGGGATTGCCACGACGGGGTGTCCGCGTTGTCTGCGCACGATGTGGCGGCAGCGGGACGGCTGGGTGTGCGCGTCGTGTGGTCATGTTGAGGAGGAGCTGCCGGTGAAGTGCCCGAACTGCCGGACCGTGATGAAGTCTCCGCCTGCGAGCGCGCCTGATCGCTGGTGGTGTCCGCGGTGTGGCCGGGTGGCGACCGTTGGTGACTCCACGACGGAGATCGAGAACCGGGAGCGTGGCCGTCTGGAGGCGGTTCGGCTGCTGGACAGGGCGATGGCGGAGCGGAACGATCTGCGCGGGGACCCGGAGTCCGCGGCGGTGTCCTGGGCGTTTTCGGTGGCGGTCACCGAGCGGGAGCGGCTGCGGGTGGAGCGGGCGGCTCAGCGACTGCGCGCGTAGTCCGAGCGGACGGTGCGGGCGCCACCACGCAACCGTGGCGTGGCAGGTCCGCCCGCGGAAGCCGCGCGGGCCGACGGATGATCGTCGATCGGCCCGGCGGTCTGGATCCGGTGCGCTCACGGTGTGGGATCAGCGAGGGCAGGTCCCCCGCGTGTAGTCGACCGCGGCGGTCTGCCGCGAGTACGTCCACTCGGGGTCGAGCAGCTGGGTGCGCAACTGCCGTGCGGCGGCCGGGCTTTCGACGATGTAGCCGAAGTCCTGCAGCCAGGACGGGTAAAGGTTCTTCGAGCCGATGTAGAACGCGGAGTCGTCGACGGATACCACCTTGTGGTGCAGCGCGTACGGGTGGCCGTCGGCCCAGTTGGCCGTCGGGGCGCTGCGGAACGACGCGAGTTGCAGGTTCGCGCACATCGTCGCGGCTGCGGACCGCCGGTCGCCGGTGCGGCGGACCAGGCGTTCGCGGAGCGTGTCACTGATCTCCGACAGGGACCTGATCTGCGAGTAGCCACCGCTGCCCACCAGTCCGCGGTTCGCCGGGTCGCTGAGCACGATACGGACCTTCACCCCCGCGGCGAGTTTCGCGGCCAGGGTGTCGTACAGGCGGATGTCATAGCGAGGGAGCGGTGGGCAGGTGCCGTTGAGGTCTTGCTGGGAGATCTCAACTCTGCTGCGGGCACTGCCGATCAGCGACCGCAGGGCGCTCTCCTCGGGGTTCACGGTGTCGTAGTCGCGGTCGGCGTTGGTGTTGTCGTGCACGCCGATGCCGCACCTGGTGTCCGACGCGGTGGGCAGGCTGGGACGGAAGGCCGATGCCGGGTCGGAGACCTTGATGCCGACGCCGAGGCCGCCGACCGCGATGACCGGGACATCTCCCTCGGCCTTGACGGGGGCGAGCTTCGCGTCCTGCTCCAACGTCGGCATACATGCGACCCCGTTGGAGGAGGCGAGCCAGACCGCGTTGGGGTTGCCCGAGTTGCGGCAGGTCCACGTCCACAACGTGTCGAGGTACTTCCCGGCGGTACGGGCGGCGGGCCCGCGCAAGGCCAGATCGACGTCCGACACCGGGTGGGCGGTGTCGATGTAGTCGTCCTTCCAGTCGTTGATGCCGCCGGTGATCACGGTCTGGCCGTCCACCACGATGAGCTTGGTGTGGTTCCACGAGAACGACGTCTTCGACGCGGTCGTCGAGGCGACGTTGAGGGTGATGCCGGAGGCCGCCTTGCCCAGCTTGCCTAGCAACTGGGCCTTGTACAGCTCCGGTATCACGTTGAGGTGGTAGACCGGCGCGGCCCCGACCAGGACACGTACCCGCGGCTTGTGCCCGGCCGCCACCGATGCCTTGAGGCCGGAGACGATCGCCTCCTGGAAGGCGCCGTTGGGCAGCGGGGCGAGTGAGGAGATGTCGACGGTGCGCTGCGCCCTGGCGATGTTCTCGGTCATCTTGGCGAGCAACCGCCGCGTACCGACGCGGTCAGCGCAGCCGGCGTCGCCCCAGCACCCGGGGGTCTGCAGCAGCCAGCCGCCCGGGTCACCGGCTGGCGCATCCAGGCTGTTGCCGCTGGTGCGCTGCCACACCTGCCCTTCGAGGCCGGGCGAGACCTCGCGCAGTGTCCGTTCCACGGCATCGAGGTGCCGGGTGGTCGAGTCGGCGTACGCCGGGGCAGCGGGGAGGGCGGCGAACACGGCGGTCGCGGCGGCGCAGGGCAGCAGGCGGCGGGGGCGGGGGCGGGGGCGGAGCAATGGCGCATCCTTAACATTGAGTTGACGGGGTGTGAACCTGGAGGATCCACAAGGCAACGCAAAATCTTCCGCACGCTGAAGCTACCTTCTGGTCATCGGGGCCACCGTCACCGGGGTTGATCACCGGCCAGAGGGCCCAGGCCGCCCGTCCCCCAGCCACCGGGGCATACCTCCAAGGCGGCCGACTGCCCGGCGGTATCGGTGGCTTTGCGGTCAGCCGCCTTCCTACGGCGCGGAGTTGGCCCGAATTGAGCGGCTCCTCAGCACCAGCCCCGGCTCCGCCGTCATCGGCGGTCAAGCCGCCGCGTCTGCTGGGTGGTTGCCCAGCCGGGGCGTTTGACAGCGTTGCCGACCAGGACGGTGTCGATGGTCTGGGTGACCGACGCCATGGACGGCGCCGTGCAGTATCCGCAAGGGCTGCCGCAGTGGTGCGTCACCATCACCCTGGTCCGCGATCGGGCACCGGTGGCCGCAGTACCGCGTTCACCGGCGCTGGGTGAGACCTACGCGGCCGCCGCGGGCCACGGCGCCACTCGCGACAGTGCGCCGATCGCCCCGTCGGCCAAGCGCGAGGCGTCCGCGACGGTCATCGCCACCAGCCACCCGGTGATCGCCGCCGAACAGCCCACCGCCATTGCCTGGGCCGGGCGGTCCTACAGCGCGCTGCTGCCCGAGGTCGGTGCCATCCGCAACCTCGGCCCCACCTCCTGGCAGATCGCCGACACCGTGGCCGGGCGGCTCGACGCCTTCTGGATATACGGCACCGATGACACCAATCTCCTCGGCGGAACGCTGATCGTCCGCGAGGCCGGGGCCCGGGTCACCGACGCCCGGGGCGAGCCGTGGACGACCGGGGCGGACAGGCCGCTGGTCAGCGGCCGTCAACTGCACGGCAGGTTCGTCGTGCTGCGCGACGTGCGCTGACGCGCTGCGGCCCGCCTCGGCACGGACCGGGCCGTTACGCGCCGACGCGGGCCCCGACCAGCGGTTTACCGCCGCGGCTCAGTAGAGTGCGGTGCCGCCGCCCATCATCGGCCCCCACTGGGCGCGGCCCGAGGAGAGAAACTTTGCCGGTCTACTTCATCGGCGCCGGCCCAGGCGCCGCCGACCTGATCACCGTGCGCGGCCAGCGCACGCTGGCCCGCTGCGGGGTGTGCCTGTACGCGGGCAGCCTGGTGCCGCGCGAACTGCTGGCCGAGTGCCCGGCTGACGCCCGGTTGGTCGACACCGCGCAGCTCAACCTGGACCAGATCACCGGGGAACTCGTCCGCGCCCATGAGCAGGGGCACGACGTGGCCCGGCTGCATTCCGGCGACCCGTCGGTGTTCAGCGCGGTCGCGGAGCAGATGCGCCGCCTCGACGCGGCGGGCGTGCCGTACGAGGTGGTACCCGGTGTGCCCGCCTTCGCGGCGGCAGCGGCGGCGCTGAAGCGGGAGTTGACCGTTCCGACCGTCGGGCAGACCGTGATCCTGACCCGCCTGGCCCACCGCGCGACGCCGATGCCGGACGGCGAGGACCTGGCGACCCTCGGCCGCAGCGGCGCACTGCTCGTCCTGCACCTGGCCGCCCGCTACGCCGACCGCATCGTGGAGGAGTTGCTTCCGCACTACGGCGCCGACTGCCCGGCCGCGGTGGTCGCGATGGCCAGCCGACCCGATGAACTGGTGCTGCGGGGCACCCTCGGCGACATCGCCGAGCAGGTCAAGGCGGCGGGCATCGTACGCACCGCGGTGATCCTGGTCGGTCGTACGCTCGGCGCCGAGCAGTTCCGCGACAGCCATCTGTACTCCGCGGAGCGCGAGCGGCCGCACGCGGCCTGCGATCAGCCGTAGGCCCTACCGGGTTCCACCTGGCCGACGATGGTCCCGGCGCGGTCGATGCAGATGACATCGACCGCCACCGGCGCCTCCCGCAGCACACCGAGGGCGGTGGCCCTGGCGGCCTCGGCCACCAGGTCACCCAGCGGCACACCGTGCGCGGCGCACAACTGCACGGCTTCCAGACCGGTGTTGGCGCCCGCGACCGCCACGGCCAGTGCGTCGTCGGCGCCGCCCTGCCGGGCGAGTCCGGCCAGGAAGCCCTTGTCCACCTGGGAGCGAGAGGAGTGCAGGTCGAGATGGCCGGCAGCGAGCTTGGAGAGTTTGGCGAAGCCACCGGCGATGGTGAGCCTGGGCACCGGATGGCGCCGAAGGTACTTCAGTACGGCCCCGGCGAAGTCGCCCATGTCGAGCAGCGCGTCCTCCGGCAGTCCGTGCACGGCGACCGCGACCTTCTCGGACGTCGACCCCGTACACCCGGCCACATGGGTCCGTCCGGCGGCGCGTGCCACGTCCACCCCGCGCCGGATGCTGTCGATCCATGCCGAGCAGGAGTACGGCACGACGATGCCGGTCGTGCCGAGGATGGACAGCCCGCCGAGGATGCCGAGACGGGGGTTCCAGGTACTGCGGGCGATCTCCTCTCCGCCGTCCACCGAGATCTCGATCTCGACGTCCGCGGATCCGCCGTGCCGCCGCGCGACCTCGGCGATGTGCTCGCGCATCATCTGGCGCGGCACCGGGTTGATCGCGGGCTCGCCGACCGGCAGCGGAAGTCCGGGGCGGGTCACCGTGCCCACGCCTGGCCCGGCGCGGAATACCACGCCGGTGCCGGGACCACCGCGCCGCACCGTGGCGCGGACCAGCGCGCCGTGGGTGACGTCCGGGTCGTCTCCGGCGTCCTTGACCACGGCCGCCATGGCCTGCCCATCGGCCAGCTCCTCAGCGGCCAGGGCGAATGCGGGCCGCTGTCCCTTGGGCAGGGTGACGGTCACCGGGTCCGGGAACTCACCGGTCAGCAGCGCGGTGTACGCGGCCGTGGTGGCCGCCGTGGCGCACGCGCCCGTGGTCCAGCCGTGCCGCAGCCCGGTGCGCTCGAGCTGCGCCGACCGGCCGCCCTTCGGCTTCGTACCCTCAGCCAACGGACGGCCCGATGAGTACGCGTCGCCATGTACTGATCCTCGGCGGTACGGCCGAGGCCCGGCGGCTGGCCGCCGAACTGAACGCCGAACCCGGCCTGCTGGTCACCAGTTCACTGGCCGGACGGGTGGCCCAGCCGAGGCTGCCCGCGGGACAGGTGCGCATCGGCGGATTCGGCGGGGCCGCAGGCCTGGCGCAGTGGCTGCGCGAACACCGGGTAGACGTGCTCATCGACGCCACTCATCCTTTCGCCGAGAAGATCAGTTTCAACGCGGCCGCGGCGGCCGCCCTCGCCCATATTCCCCTGCTCGCCCTGCGCCGTCCCGGGTGGGTGTCCGGTCCGGGCGACCGCTGGCACGAGGTGGGCTCGCTGGCCGAGGCGGCGGGCCTGCTGCCGTCGCTCGGACAGCGGGTCTTCCTCACCACCGGCCGGATGGGCCTGGCGGCCTTCGCCGGGCTGGGCGAGCTGTGGTTCCTGGTCCGCTCGGTCGACCCGCCCGAGCCGCCGTGCCCGGCGCGGATGGAAGTGCTGCTGGACCGGGGGCCGTTCACCGTCGAGGGCGAGTCCGAGCTGCTCGGGCGGCATCGTATCGATGTGCTGGTGACCAAGGACAGCGGCGGCCCGGCGACGTCCGCCAAGCTCACGGCCGCCCGCGAGGCGGGCGTGCCGGTCATTGTCGTGCGGCGACCGCCGGTACCGTCCGGCGTGCCCGTCGCCCCCGACGTGACCGGGGCGGTCGCGTGGATCGGCACGCCGTCGTAGGGCCTCCGGCGGATTTCCCGTGGCGGGCGGGAGGCTCCGGACCGCCGGTCCGCGCCGCGGAGGCTACGCGCCGCTGCGGCGGCACGAAGACTGCGCCGCGACGGCGAGCAGCGACGACGCAGGACCGGCGGTGCCCAACCTTCCGCAACCGGAAACCCGGTCTCACCCCCCGGTCTCCGGGTAGTTACGTGGCGTCCATACCACCGTGGAGCCGTCACCGCGCCGCACCGCACGGGTCTGCGAGGAACCGACGAGCAGGATGCAGCGCATGTCGACGGTGGCCGGGTCGAGTTCGTCCAGCGTGCTGATCCGGACCTCCTCCTGCGGACCGCCGACGTCACGGGCGACCACGACCGGGGTCTGCGGCGCACGTGCCTCCAGCAGCACCTTGAGGGCGGTCTCCAACTGCGTCTTGCGGCTGTTGGACGCCGGGTTGTACAGCGCCAGCACCAGATCGGCCGCGGAGGCGGCGCGCAGCCGGTCCTCGATGATCTGCCAGGGCTTGAGCCGGTCGGAGAGCGAGACCACGGCGTAGTCGTGGCCGAGCGGCGCGCCGGCCAGCGCGGCGGCCGACTGGGCGGCCGTCACACCGGGCACCACCCGTACCCGTACGCCGAGGTACGGTTCGGCGGACGCGGCCTCGAGTACCGCCGTCGCCATGGCGAACACGCCGGGGTCCCCCGAGGAGACCACCGCGACCTTCCGGCCGCGGCGGGCCAGGTCGAGAGCGAACTCGGCGCGTTCGGCCTCCACCCGGTTGTCCGAGGCGTGGCGTTGCTGTCCGGGCCGGTGCGGCACCCGGTCCATGTACGTGGTGTAGCCGACCAGATCCTCGGCGGCGGCGAGCGCCGAACGGGCCTGCGGGGTCAGCCACATGGGCCCCGCGGGGCCGAGCCCGACGACGGTGACCTCGCCGCCGGAGGACTGTTGCGCCGCGGTTCGTGCGTCGACCCGGCTGGGCAGTACGGCCATCGAGAAGTACGGCACCGTCTCGGGGTCGACGTCGGCGAGTGGCGCGACGCGTTCCGCGCCCATCGTGGCCCGCTCCACATAGTGCGCGTCGTCCAACCGGCCTGCCCGCTCCAGTGCGCTGCGGACCGCTGGGAATGTCCGGCCCAGCTTCATGACGGCCGCCGAGTCGGCGCAGGCCAGCCGGGCGGCGAGTTCGTCCTCGGGGAGGGTGCCGGGCAGGACGGTCAGCACCTCCTCGCCTTCCACCAACGGCCGCGCCAGGCGCGCCGCGGCGGCGCTCACCGAGGTGACACCGGGCACTACCTCGGTCGGGTAGCGGTCGGCGAGCCGCTTGTGCATGTGCATGTACGAGCCGTAGAACATCGGATCGCCCTCGGCGAGTACCGCGACCGTGCGTCCGGCGTCCAGGTGCGTGGCGAGCCGGGCGGCGGCTTCGGCGTAGAACTCCTCCATCGCACCCCGGTATCCGCCAGGGTGGTCGGTGGTCTCGGTGGTCACCGGGTAGACCAGCGGTTCTTCGATGTGGTCCGAGCGAAGATAGCGCTCCGCTATCGAGCGGGCGATGCTGCGGCCGTGCCGGGCGCTGTGGTAAGCGATGACGTCGGCGCCGTTGATCACCTCCACCGCCCGTACGGTCATCAGCGACGGGTCGCCGGGGCCGAGGCCGACCCCGTAGAGGCGGCCTGCCGGTTGCGCGGCTTGGGTGTTCACTCTTCCTCGCTCGCAATCGCGTTGATCGCGGCGGCGGCGATCGCACTGCCGCCGCGCCGTCCCCGTACCACCAGGTGCTCAAGGCCTGACGGGTGTTCGACGAGCGCCTGCTTGGATTCGACGGCGCCGACGAAACCGACCGGAACGCCGATCACGGCGGCCGGGCGCGGGCCGCCCGCCTCCACCATCTCCAGCAGCCGGAACAGCGACGTGGGCGCGTTGCCCACCGCGACCACCGCGCCGTCCAGCCGGTCCCGCCACAGTTCCATGGCGGCGGCCGAGCGCGTGGTGCCCAACTCGGCGGCCAGCGCCGGCACCGTGGGGTCGGACAGGGTGCACACCACGTCGTTGCCGGCGGGCAGCCGCTTGCGGGTGACCCCGCTGGCGACCATGGCCACATCGCACAGGATCGGGGCACCCGCTCGCAGCGCAGCGCGCGCGTTCCGTACCGCGGCCGGGCTGTACACGAGGTCACGCACCAGGTCGACCATTCCGCAGGCGTGGATCATGCGGACCGCGACCTGGGCCACGTCGTCCGGCAGTCCGCTCAGATCCGCCTCGGCGCGAATGGTGGCAAAGGACTGGCGGTAGATCGCCGGGCCGTCCTTCTCGTACTCGATCACGTGGTCCTCGTCTGGAGTGTGCTGCGGGCCGCCGCGATGGCGGCCGATGTCTGCTGGGTGCCGGGCAAGTCTGCCCGATCCGTTCCGTGCACGGTGACCTGGTAGCCGTCCGCGGTGGCGAGCACATCGACCCAGCGTCCACCGGGGTGTCCGCAGCGCCGTTCGCAGCCGGACCAGTGCACCGGCAACCGCGGTGTGTCGTACGGCGGTTGTGCGGCGAGCGCGTCAGCCGCGTCACGGCGCACATCCGCCAGGGACTTCGCGCAGCCGGGCAGCCCGGTGCAGGCGCTCGCGCCCTGCCAGGGTGAGGCGGGATCGGTGATGAACCCCGCCTCGGACAGCTCATGCGAGGCGGCGAGCGCGTCGGCCGCGGTCAGGCCGGGCAGCACCACACCACGCCAGGGTGTCAGCCGCAGTTCGCCGCTGCCGCGTGCCGCCACCGTGGCCAGCAGCCGCCACTGCCGTGCGGACGACCGTCCGAACCGCACGCCCAGCGACAGGCCGACGCCTTCGCCGCACGCGTCACGAACGACCCCGAAGGCCGGAGGCGGGCAGTCGGCGACCGCTTCCGCCGGGGCCTGCGGTCCGCCGAGCCGGGCCCGGATCCGGCTCCCGTCCGGGTCCACCTCCCGCACCCGCCAGGCGCGTTGACCGGCGCCGCGCGCCAACCGGAGGAACTCCTCGGCGGCCCGCAGGACCCAGCGCGGACCGTCCTCGGCGGGTACGGCGATACCGGAGTCCGGCGCGACCGGCCCCACATGGAGCACCGCGGCGCCGCCCGGTCGCGCGATCAATGTCACATCGCCGCCGAGCGCCGCCACATCGCCGCGGCCGTCATCAAGGACGAAAAGGAACCGGCCCGACAAGTCGGTCAAGGCGTCACTCGCGCACAGCAGGGCGTCCACCTCATGTGTCCACGCCTGTACGTCGGCGTGTCCGCGGCCGTCCAGCCTCGCGAGCGGTGACGCGACGACGTTGCGCACCCGCTCGTGCCGGATCGACGGCAGCAGGCCCGCCGCGCCCAGCCGGGCGCCGAGTTCGCCGCCCGCGTCCGGCGAAAGGCCGCGCAGTTGGACGTTCCCGCGTGAGGTCAGGTCCAGATGTCCGTCGCCCAGCTCCACCGAGAGTCGCGCCAGCGCCTCGGCCTGAGCGGCGGTCAGCAGGCCGCCGGGCAACCGTACCCGGGCCAGCGCACCGTCGTCCGCCGAGTGCAGCCGCAGCGCGCCGGGGCAGGCGTCGTCCCGCCCGCGACCGACCGCGGGCGCGCCGAAAGGGCTGGTCACGGCGGCTCCGAGGGTCGTTGGGCAGGGCGGCGGGGGCGATCGGCGGGAGGTCTCAGCATGTAGGACCTGGGCGACTGTCGCAAGCCTTACTATGCTCGCGGACGTTCCAGCACGGCACGTCCTTGCCCGTGACGGCAATTGGGAGGAAACCGGCGCGAATCCGGTGCGGTCCCGCCACTGTCACCGTGCCTCGATGATGCGGTTCGCATCTCCTGTCGCGGAAGCCAGGAACTCCACGCCGTCCTTCACCAGCCCGGGGCGCGGACCCCGAGGAAGGCAGTGCCGACGTGATCCTGCTGCTGTCGACGTCCGACACCGACCTGCTCAGCGCCCGGGCGGCGGGCGGTCCCGTGCCGTACCGCTGGGCCAACCCCGCGCGGCTGTCCCTCGACGAACTGCCCGCGCTGCTCGACGGCACCGACCTGGTCGTCGTACGACTGCTCGGCGGGATCCGCGCCTGGCAGGACGGGCTCGACCTGCTGCTGTCCGGTGAGCGTCCGGTGGTCGTGCTCACCGGTGAACAGACCCCGGACGCCCAGCTGATGGCATCCTCCACGGTGCCCATCGGCATCGCCACCGAGGCGCATGCCTACCTCGCCCACGGCGGTCCGGACAACCTCGACCAGCTCGCCCGGTTCCTTTCCGACACCGTGCTGCTGACCGGCCACGGCTTCGCCGCGCCCCAACCGGCGCCCGCCTGGGGCCCGTTGGAGCGCGAGCCGCATCCCGGGGCGACCGGTCCGGTGGTCGCGGTGCTCTACTACCGGGCGCACCACATGAGCGGCAACACCGGTTTCGTGTCGGCGCTGTGCTCGGCGATCGAGGACGCGGGCGGGCGGGCGATGCCGCTGTACGTCGCCTCCCTGCGCGCACCGGAACCGGAACTGCTGGAGGCGCTCGGCGCCGCCGACGCCATCGTCACGACCGTGCTGGCCGCGGGTGGTACCCGCCCCGCAGACGCCTCCGCCGGAGGCGACGAGGACGCCTGGGACGCGGGCGCGCTGGCCGCCCTCGACGTACCGATCCTGCAGGCGCTGTGCCTGACCGGGCCGCGCGCCGCCTGGGAGGAGAACGACGAGGGCCTGTCGCCGCTGGACGCCGCGACCCAGGTCGCGGTGCCGGAGTTCGACGGGCGGCTGATCACCGTCCCGTTCTCCTTCAAGGAGATCGACGCCGACGGCCTGCCGGTCTACGCTGCCGACCCGGAGCGCGCCGCGCGCGTCGCCGGGATCGCCGTACGCCATGCGCGCCTGCGGCACATCCCGGCCGCGGACAAGCGCCTGGCGCTGGTGCTGTCCGCATATCCCACCAAGCACTCCCGGATCGGCAACGCGGTGGGCCTCGACACCCCTGCCAGCGCCGTCGCCCTGCTGCGGCGGCTGCGCGAGGAGGGCTGGGACCTCGGCCCGCAGGACGGCCCGGACGCGCTGCCCGGCCTTGCCTCCGGCGTCGGCGACGACCTGATCCGCGCCCTCATCGACGCGGGCGGTCATGACCAGGAGTGGCTCACCGAGGAGCAGCTCGCCCGCAATCCGATCCGCATCCCGGCCGCCGACTACCGCCGCTGGTACGGGCAGTTGCCCGCCGAACTGCGCGAGAGCGTGGAGCGGCACTGGGGTCCGCCGCCCGGCGAGCTGTTCGTGGACACCAGCCGCGACCCGCGGGGCGAGATCGTGCTGGCCGCCCTGCGCGCGGGCAATCTGCTCGTGCTCATCCAGCCGCCGCGCGGCTTCGGGGAGAACCCGATCGCGATCTACCACGACCCCGATCTGCCGCCGTCGCACCACTACCTGGCCGCCTACCGCTGGATCTCCGCCGGGCGCGAGGACGGCGGCTTCGGCGCCGACGCCATGATCCACCTCGGCAAGCACGGCAACCTGGAGTGGCTGCCGGGCAAGAACGCGGGGCTGTCCGCCGCCTGCGCGCCGGACGCGGCGCTCGGCGACCTGCCGCTGATCTACCCGTTCCTGGTCAACGACCCCGGTGAGGGCACCCAGGCCAAGCGCCGGGTGCACGCCACCCTCGTCGACCATCTGGTACCGCCGATGGCCCGGGCCGACTCCTACGGGGACATCGCCCGGCTGGAACAACTCCTCGACGAGCACGCCTCCATCGCCTCGATGGACCCGGCCAAGCTCCCGGCCATCCGCTCCCAGATCTGGACGCTGATCCAGGCCGCCAAGCTCGACCATGACCTCGGGCTCGAAGACCGGCCGCACGACGTCGAGTTCGACGACTTCCTGCTGCATGTCGACGGCTGGCTCTGTGAGATCAAGGACGCCCAGATCCGTGACGGACTGCATGTCCTCGGCCACGGCCCGACCGGTCCGGAGCGGGTCAACCTGGTGCTGGCCATCCTGCGGGCCCGCCAGATCTGGGGCGGTACGACCGCGTTGCTGGGGCTGCGCGAGGCGCTGGGCCTGGACGAGTCGGCCGCGACGCGGACCAGCGCCGATGAGGCGGAGGACCGCGCCCGTGCGCTCGTCCAGGCGATGGAGGACGCCGACTGGGATCCGCGGGCGGTTCCGGAGGTCTGTGCCGGACTGCCCGACGAGGTGGGCCGGGTACTGGACTTCGCGGCCCGCCAGGTCGTGCCCCGGCTGGCCCGCACCGGCGACGAGATCGACGCGGCCGTCCACGCGCTGAACGGCGGCTTCGTTCCGGCGGGCCCGTCGGGATCTCCGCTGCGCGGTCTGGTGAACGTGCTGCCCACCGGCCGCAACTTCTACTCCGTCGACCCCAAGGCCGTGCCCAGCCGCCTCGCCTGGGAGACCGGCCAGGCGCTCGCCGACTCCCTGCTGGAGCGCTACCGCACGGACAACGGGGACTGGCCGCGCTCGGTCGGCCTGTCCCTGTGGGGCACCAGCGCCATGCGCACCGCGGGCGACGACGTCGCCGAGGCCCTGGCGCTGCTGGGGGTGCGCCCGGTGTGGGACGACGCGTCCCGCCGGGTCACCGGTGTCGAGCCGGTCTCGCTGGACCAGTTGGGGCGTCCGCGCATCGATGTGACGCTGCGCATCAGCGGGTTCTTCCGTGATGCGTTCCCGCATGTCGTCGCACTGCTGGACGACGCGGTACGGCTGGCCGCCGGGCTCGACGAGTCCGACGAGGACAACTTCCTGCGCGCGCACACCCGCGCCGACCTCGCCCTGCACGGTGACGAACGCCGCGCCACCGTCCGTATCTTCGGCTCCCGGCCCGGCACCTACGGTGCGGGACTGCTCCAGCTCATCGACAGCCGCGACTGGCGCACCGACGCCGACCTCGCCGAGGTCTACACCGCCTGGGGCGGGTACGCCTACGGCCGCGGCCTGGACGGTCGTGCGGCCCGGGAGGAGATGGAGACCGCCTACCGGCGTATCGCGGTGGCCGCCAAGAACACCGACACCCGCGAGCACGACATCGCCGACTCCGACGACTACTTCCAGTACCACGGCGGCATGGTGGCCACCGTACGGGCGCTGACCGGCACCGCCCCCGAGGCGTACATCGGTGACAGCACCCGCCCGGAAACCGTGCGCACCCGCTCCCTGCTGGAGGAGACCTCCCGGGTCTTCCGGGCCCGGGTCGTCAACCCCCGCTGGATCGAGGCGATGCGCCGCCACGGTTACAAGGGGGCCTTCGAACTGGCCGCCACCGTGGACTACTTGTTCGGCTACGACGCCACCACTGGCGTGGTCGCCGACTGGATGTACGACAAGCTGGCCCAGACCTACGTCCTCGACCCGGAGAACCGGGCCTTCCTCCAGGAGGCCAACCCCTGGGCCCTGCACGGCATGGCGGAACGCCTGCTGGAAGCCGAGAGCCGCGGCATGTGGGCCAAGCCCGATCCGGCGATGCTCGACGGTCTGCGGCAGGCGTTCCTGGAGACCGAGGGCGACCTGGAGGGCGGCACGGACTGAACCGTCCGGTCCGGACGGAAACCCGCGGGAACCCGGTGGCCCGGCTGACCGACTACTGGGCCGTGGAGCGAATCGGGGAACGGTCGGCGCGATGCGCGCCGACCGTTCCCCGCGGGGGCGCTCGCCCCGGTCGCTCGTCTGTCCGCTGGCTGAACGGAGAACCACCTCATGGCGCCTGCCCGCGTCCTCGTCCGCACCCTCGCCGCGCTCGGCGCGGGGCTGCTCGTCCTGACCGGTTGCGATGGCTCCGGCAAGGCCGCCACGGACGCGAACGGGACGTCCGGGTCATCGAAGAGCGGTCCCGTCGTGGTGGCCACCTCCACTTGGGAGGCGGCACTGGCCAAGGCCGCCGGGGCCGGGACCGTCAAGTACATCGTCCCCGCGTCGATCCGGCACGCTCCCGACTACGACCTCAAGCCGTCCGACCTGGCGGCGGTCGCCGGGGCCGACTACGTGCTCTACGCCCCCTTCGAGCCGTTCGCGGCCCGGATCAAGGACGCCGCGGGCTCCAAGGCGAAGCTGGTCGACGTCAACCTGGACAACGACCCCGCCACGACATCGGCCGAAGTCACCAAGCTGGGCAAGCTGTTCGGCACCGAGCGGGACGCGACGAAGTGGAACACCGGCTTCACCGCGCGCTGGCAGGCGCTGGCCCAGCAGGTGAAGAGCACCTGGCCAGGCGGCAAGCCCCCGGTGGTGGTCGCGCAGGCGTTCACCACCTGGGCGGCGAAGCTCGCCGGGGCCCAATTGGCCGGCACCTACGGCCCGAACCAGGTCACGCCCGCCCAGTTGTCGCAGCTGTCCGCCAAGAAGCCGCAGTTCGTGCTGGACAACGAGAACATGTCGACCGGGACCGTGCTGCCCGGCTCCGGCGCCAGGCAGCTGAACATCGTCAACTACCCAGGCGAGGACCTGGACTTGATCGCGGTCTACCGCAAGGCCGCCGGCCAGATGGAGAAGGCGTTCGCAGGGTGAACCTCAAGCGCCGGACGGGCTGAAGTCAGCCCGTCCGGCGCTTGAGGACAAGCGGCGAAGCCGCTTGCGGGGGTCCGGGGGCGGCCCCCGGGAAAGCGCGGTACCCGCCTTGTCGGGGCGCAGGGCGGGGATGGCACGATGTCGGACATGACCACCGGGCCGATAGCACGCACTGTACGAGCCGCGGTCTTCGCGGCCGTCTGTGTGGTGACCACGGCTCTGGGTCACGCGCTGATGTCCGGGGACACCGTGCCGTGGTGGGCCCTGACCGCCGCTTTCTGCGGAACGGGCGCGGCGGCTTGGTCGTTGGCCGCGCGGGAGCGCGGAGCGCTTGTCGTCACCGGTGCCACGGTGGTCGCGCAGCTCGGCCTGCACTCGCTGTTCAGCCTGGCGCAGGCGTCAGCGGGCATGGGCGGCTCACCCGAACGGCAGTGGGCGGCGACGCTGTTGTGCGATGCGACGGGTACGTCCCGTGCCCACATGTCGCAGGCGGCGGCCGTCCAACTCCTGCGGCAGTCTGGGCTCAGCTCGGCCGCCGCGCACCGGCCGCCGCCCACCACCATGGGAAGCATGCCGGGCATGGCCGATATGCCCGGCATGGACATGGGGCATGTTGACGGTGTGTCCGGCGCCCTGAGCCAACTGCCGATGACGCACTCCGGCCATGGCGGGCTCGGCATGTTCCTGGCCCATCTGCTGGCCGCGCTGGTGTGCGGGCTGTGGTTGTGGCGCGGCGAGGCCGCCGCGTTCCGGATCGGCCGCAGCCTGGCGGCCGCACTGTTCACCCCGCTGCTGCTGGTGCTGACGACGCTGGGTTGGACCGGCGGCCCGCGGCCACCGGCGGGCGTGGTCGCCATCGCTCCCGTGCGGTGCCTGCGCGGGGTGCTGTTGCAGTACGCCGTCTCCCGCAGGGGTCCACCGGGCCTTCAGCTCTGCTGCTGACCGCTCGTCCCCGTACCGCCTGGCGCGGTGATCCGGTGGCGGGCGGAGTAACGGCGTACCCACACGCCCCGTTGTCGTGAGCGATGCCCTCGCCATGGCGACGGCGCGGTGACGCGTGCGCCGGCCCCTTGCCCCTGCGGCTCTCCGGCCTGCCCGTCGTGCCTTCGGCGCGGGTGCGTTCGGGGTGCCGTGTCTCGACGGGGACGTGCCATCGCCTGGTGCGGCCCCGTAGTCACCGAAGGACACTTTGCGATGATTCCTGCCCTGGTCGGCCCGGCCCGCCGAGCACGGACCGCCATGGACGACGAACAGTTGACGGGATGGGCGCTGGCCGCGCGAGGCGGCGACCCCGACGCCGTCGAGCGCTTCGTACGGGCCACCCACCGGGACGTCTGGCGGTTCGTCGCGCACCTCAGCGGCGATGTGCACGGTGCGGACGATCTGACCCAGGAGACCTATCTGCGGGCACTGACCAGCCTGCCGAGGTTCGCCGGGCGGTCGTGCGCGCGCACCTGGCTGCTGTCGATCGCCCGCCGGGTGGTCATCGACCGCTACCGGTCGGCCGCCGCCCGCCCCCGTACCGTCGACGCCGCGGACTGGCAGGCCGCGGCGGAACGGGCGCAGCCGAGCTGTCTGCCGGGATTCGACGAGGGGGTCGCACTGAACGAACTGCTGGACGGGCTGGACGCGGTGCGCCGCGAGGCCTTCGTGCTCACCCAGTTGGTCGGGCTGCCGTACGCCGACGCGGCGGCGGTCGTCGGCTGTCCGGTCGGCACCGTACGCTCCCGGGTGGCCCGCGCCCGTCAGGACCTCGCCGGTTGGCTGAACGCGGCAGAGAAGTGCACGGCCTCCGCACGGGTCGCCGCGGCGTAGCCGTTCCACGCCGCACCCCACCCGTCCGGGCCAGCGGGGCTCTGCCCCTGGTCCGGACGGGCGCTAGTTCGCGCTAGTCCCGGAAGCGGAGGAATTCGGCGGGGACGTGGTCGACCAGCCAGACTCCGTTCGCGCTGAGCCGGAACTCATGTCCGGCGCGGCGCATCGCGGCCGCGTCGACCGACAGCGCCACGGGCTTGCCGCGGCGGGCACCCACCCGGATCGCCGTTTCGCGGTCGGGAGACAGATGGACCGCGTGGCGGCCCATCGGCAGCAGCCCCTCGGCCCGGATCGCGGCCAAGTGGCGCTCCACCGTGCCGTGGTAGAGGTACGCGGGCGGCTCCGCGACCGGTAGCGCGAGGTCGACGTCGACGCTGTGGCCCTGATTCGCGCGGATCCGGTCGCCGTCAACGGCGTAGCGCCGCTTGTCGTTCGTGGCCACCACCTGCTGCAACTCGGCACGGGTGAAGCGGAATCCGTGTGCGGCGGCCGCGGCCACCAGTGCGTCGATCTCCACCCAGCCCTGGGGGTCGAGCGTGATCCCGATCCGTTCGGGCTCATGCCGCAGATGCTTCGCCAGGTACTTCGAGATGCGTATGCTCCGTCTTTCGTCCATCGTCTCCCGACGATAGTCCCCGGCCCTCGGCAACGCGTGCGTCAGGTGAGGTTCAGGGGGTCGCCCGAGCGAGGGCCGACCAGACCCCGAACGGTCTGGTACCAGGCGTAGGCGGACAGGGCGAACGGGATGTAGCCGAGGTAGCCGGGCACCGGCATCCGGAACAGCCGGACGTACGACAGGAATGCCGGGAGGCGGTAGATCCAGTGCGCCCCGACGGCCCGGAAGTTCCAGAGCTCCCAGAAGAACCCGCACATCAGGCCACCGCAGGCCAGCGCCAGGAGGGTCTGCCAGCGGCCCCGGGCGAGTTGGCTCCACAGGCTCGGCAGGCCCAGTCGGGCGTTGATCGGATCGAGGATGAGCAGCGGACACAGCCAGACCAGGAAGAACAGCTGCCGGGGGAAGACCAGGATCGCGGCGAGCAGAACCGCGCCTAGTGCGCTGACTCCGTAGAGCCGGGCCGGGGTCTGTCCCAGCGCCCGGCACGGCCGGGTACGGCTCAACATCCGGGTGGACCGCAGCAGTTCGGCGCTCTCGAACAGGGCCGCGAGCACCGTGCTGAAGCTGAGGGAGAACAGCAGGATACGTACCGGCTCGCTCTGGGCGGCGGGCTGGACGTAGTACCAGTTGCGCAGTGACGTGTTGAGCCACTCGTGCACCCACCAGAACAGCGCCGAGTAGCCGAACATGAGGGCGAACTGCGGGGGGCTCCTGGTAAGGATCGACGTACCGGTCCGCTGCTTGACCACGCCATCGACCGTGAGGACGTAGCCGAGCCACAGCCCGAAGAAGAAGATCTCCGTCCAGCCGTTGACGACCGTCCAGTACAGCCCCCAGAACGAGGCCACCAGGGCCAGGCCGATGATCAGCTGGACCGGTACCCGCTCGCGGGTCCGGTCGGGCGCGCCGGCCCGTGGGGTGCCTTCGTCAGCCTTCATACCGAGCCTCTCGTTCCCCGGCGGCACGGATGACCACCCTGAGTGACAGGAATTGCACCCAACGCGGGCATCGTCCAGCCCACCGGCGCCCTCCACTTCCCCGCAGCCGTGCCGAGGGGAATGATCGGTATCGACGGGTTCCTCTACATCAGCGATACCACTCGGGGGGCCAGGAGGCCGTAGTCATGACACGTCACGAGACGGAGTGGAGCACCCACCTGTACGTCGTCGAGGAGGGCAACGTCACCAGGGCCAAGGCGACCCTGGACACGACAACCGCCCAGTTCACCGGCGACGGGGAGGCGCGCAAGAACCCGCGGGACCCGCAGGTGCACGAGATCGGCGACGAGCTGGCCGCGGGCCGGGCGCTCGCCGATCTGTCCCGCAAACTACTGCGCGAGGCGGCCCAGGAGATCGACGAGAACGAGGGCATGGAGCCGCGGGAGACCGAACCCGCCCCCGCGCGGCTGTGGCAGTGATCAGACGCGCGTTGGCGTAGCGGTCCGTAGCGGCGACGCGCGAACGCAATCCGGAACGCGGCTCGCACGCGCCGGGCGAAGTGGGCTCGGGGACGGCCACGACGATGGCCGTCCCCCCGATCGCGCCCTCCCCCGCCGCGCCCAGCGCGACGACGCCGACTACATGTTGATCATGTGGCCGGCCAGTCCGTGCAGCGCCTCCTTCACGGCTTCACCAAGCGTCGGATGGGCGTGCACATTGCGGGCGGCCTCATGGACGGTCAGGTCCCACTGCTGCGCCAGCGTCAACTCCGGTAGCAGTTCGGTGACTTCGGGTCCGATCAGATGGGCGCCGAGCAGTTCACCGTGGCGGGCGTCGCAGAGGATCTTCACAAAGCCCACCGGGTCGCCGAGGCCGTGGGCCTTGCCGTTCGCCGTGAAGGGGAACTTCTGCACCTGGACGTCGTAGCCTCGTTCGCGGGCCTGGGCCTCGGTCCAGCCGAAGCTGGCGATCTGCGGCTGGCAGTAGGTGGCGCGCGGGATCATGACGTACTCAAGCTCCATGGTCTCCGCGTCCGTGATGGTCTCGGCGGCGACGATGCCCATCGCCTCGGCGGCGTGCGCGAGCATCAGGTTCGCGGTCACATCGCCGATGGCGAAGATGTGCGGGACGTTCGTCCGGCAGCGGCCGTCGACGGCGATGGCGCCGAGTTCGGTCAGCTGGACTCCGGTGTTCTCCAGGCCGTAGCCCGTCACCCGAGGCTGGAACCCGATCGCCTGCAGCACCTTGTCGGTCTCCAGGACCTGGCGCTGCCCGCCCGTCGAGACGTGCACCAACACCCGCTCCCCCGAGTCGTCGATCGACTCGACACGGGTCGAGGTGAGGACGTTGATACCCAACTTGCGGTAACGGCGGGAGAGTTCCGCCGAGATCTCCTCGTCCTCCAGCGGCACGACCCGGTCCAGGAACTCCACCAGCGTCACCTGCACACCGTAGTTGTGCAGCACATAGGCGAACTCGACGCCGATCGCCCCGGCGCCCGCGATGACGATGCTGCGGGGCAGTCCCTCGCTGAGGATCTGCTCCTCGTAGGTCACGACACGCTCGCTCAGCGAGGTACCGGGCAGCAGCTTGGTGGTCGCACCCGAGGCGATGATGCAGTGGTCGAAGCTGACGGTCTGTGTGGCGCCGTCGGCGGTCCTGACCGACAGCGTGCTGGCGTCGGTGAACGTACCGGTGCCGGTGTACTCGGTGATGTTGTTCTTCTTCATCAGGTAGTGCACGCCCTTGACGCGCCCGTCCGCCACCCGCCGACTGCGGGCGAACGCCTCGCCGTAGTCGAAGCTCACATTGCCGTCGACCCGGATGCCGAACGTCTTGGCCTCCTGGGTGAAGATGTGGGCCAACTCGGCATTGCGCAGCAGCGCCTTCGAGGGGATGCACCCCACGTTGAGGCAGACCCCGCCCCAGTACCGCTCCTCGATCACTGCCACGGTGAGCCCGAGCTGGGCACAGCGGACCGCTGCGGTGTATCCACCAGGACCGGCACCCAGTACGACGACGTCGAAGTGTCCACTCATGCCCGCCACGATAGGCGCCGAACCGCCCGTGCAGGCCCCGCCACACGACGCTGTGCGGATGTTCACGCGCCACCGGCCGTCGGTCTGTTGGCGTAGTCCAGCGCGCCCTGTCGGCCCGGGGTGGTGATGCTGATCAGGTAGCCAGTCCGCAGCACGCAAGAGGAGGATGACCCCGATGCGTCACCGTGCCGCCATGGCCTGCCGTTGGGCCGGACGATCGCTGCTCGCCAGCAGCTTCCTCGTGGGAGGGGTCAGCGCACTGCGCAACCCCGGGCACCTGCCGCATGCCGTGGAACGGCTGGGGGTGCCCCGCGGGCGGATGGCGACCAACGCCACCGCCTCGGCGATGCTCGCCGGATCGGTCGCGTTGGCCACCGGAGCGGCCCCGGTGGCCGGAACCGTCGTCCTCGGGGTGTGCCTGATGGGTGCCACGGCCGTCGTTCACCCGTTCTGGACCGAGCACGACGAGGGACGCCGAGCCGCGCACCGCAACGCCTTCCTGACCAACCTCAGTCTGCTCGGAGCGCTCGGCGTAACCGCCGTCGACGCCCTGCAGCAGCGCGGCCACGGCCCGGCCCGGCGGCAGAACCGGCGGTCACCGTGACACCGGCGACCGGACCCGATGCCGGATCAGTTGCACTCCAGCGCCGCCCGGTTCCGCTCGGCGGCGGCCATCTGGGACACGATGGACGTGGTGTGACTGCCCTCCCGGAAGCTGCTGTCCGCCAGCACCCGGCGCAGGAATTCGGAGGTGGTGCACACGCCGGGCCCGGCAACCACCATCTCGCCGAGCGCCCGGTCCATCCGGACCAGGGCCCTGGCCCGGTCAGGGGCCCAGACGACGACCTTGGCCAGCAGGGAGTCGTAGTCGGCGGGAACCCGCCAGCCGGTGAAGGCATGGGAGTCCACCCGGGTGAACGGTCCGCCGGGCGGCCGGTAGTCGGTCAACGTGCCGGCGGTGGGCGCGAAGTCGCGGTCGGGGTCCTCGGTGTTCACCCGGCACTCCATCGCCACGCCGCGCCGCGTCACATCCTGCTGGGTGAGTGAGAGCGGCAGACCGGCGGCCACCTTGATCTGCTCCTGCACCAGATCGATGCCGGTGACCTGCTCGGTGACCGGGTGCTCCACCTGTATTCGGCAGTTGATCTCCATGAAGGTGAAGCGGCCGTCGTCATCCACCAGGAACTCGAAGGTACCGGCCCCGGTGTAGCCGAGCGCCCGTACTCCCTGCACCGCCACCTCGTTCATCCGGTCGGTGAGGTCCGCGGGGAGGTTGGGGGCCGGGGTCTCCTCCAGCAGCTTCTGGTGGCGCCGCTGTACCGAGCAGTCGCGCTCGCCCAGGTGGATCGCGTTGCCCTGGCCGTCGGCGATGACCTGCACCTCGACATGGCGCGCGGTCGCTATGTAGCTCTCCAGGTAGACCCGGCCGTCGCCGAACAGCGCCACCGCGTCGGCATGGGTCTTGCGGTAGGCCGGGACGAGGTCGTCCGGGTGGCGGACAACGGTCATGCCCCGGCCGCCGCCACCGGCCACCGCCTTGATGATCAGGGGGAACCCGATGCGCTCCGCCACCCGCTGGGCGGACGCCTCGTCAAGTACGGCACCGTCGCTGCCGGGCAGGGTCGGCAGACCGGCCTGCGCCATCATGGAGCGGGCTTCGGCCTTGTCCCCGAGTTGCCGCATCAGCGCGGCAGGTGGCCCGATGAAGGTCACCCCGTACGCCGTGCAGATCTCCGCGAAGTCCGGGTCCTCGGAGAGGAATCCGTATCCGGGGTGGATCGCGTCGGCTCCCACCCGCAGGGCCGCGGACATCACCGCCGCGGGGTTGAGGTAACTTCGGCGTGCCGGGGCCGGGCCGATCTGCACGGCGTCGTCGGCCAGCCGCAGGGCCTCGGACTCGCGATCCGCGGTGGAGTGCACCACCACACTGCGGATGCCCAGCTCCCGGCAGGCACGCACCACCCGGACGGCTATCTCGCCTCGGTTTGCGATCAATACGGTCCTGAACATGGTGCTCCCTCCGCAGGCGGTGAGACGCCTTGTCGTCGTGCCGTGTTGTTCGTCCCCCGCCCGTTACCTCCGCCCCGTGTGCGTCACTCGGGATCCTCGACCGGCTCGGTCGGTTCCAGAGCGATCAAGGGCTGTCCGTACTCCACCGGGTTGCCGTCCTCGACCAGTACGGCGACGACGCGGCCGGAGCATTCGGCCTGCACCGGGTTCATCAGCTTCATGGCCTCCACGATGCCGATGTCCTGCCCCTCCTCCACCAGGTCGCCGACGTTGACGAAGGGCGGCGCACCCGGTTCGGGGGCGTGGTAGAAGTTGCCGACCATCGGTGCGGTGACGTGGTGGTGCTGCGACTGGCCGGAATCGGTGCGCGCGGCAGGTTCCGGGCTGCCTTCCGGCGCGGTCGTGGCGAGGCCGCGCGGCGCCACCTCGCCGGGCGCGGGGTGCTCCTGCGGCCACTCCAGCTCCACGACCGCCTCGCCGTACTGGATGCGGACTCGACGCAGTGGCGCGTGCACCATCGCGGCCAGTCGGGACGCGGTCTCCGCCAGCCGCTCCACGGAGTGGGCGGGGCCGTTTCTGGCCAGGCCCTCGGGGGTGTGGCTGGGTTTGCCCAGACCGTCGTGGCCGCCGTGGCGTGTGTCGAGCCTTGACACGGAATCTGTCATGACCATCCTTCCGTAAAGATCATCCGGCTGTGGCTCCGATGCCCCGGAACCGCGCTCTGCGGTCCCGGATGAGTTCTTCGCCGTCCTTGCCCGACAGTTCGTCCAGGCAGTGTGAGACGGCCCGCCGCAGTAGGTCGGCGGCCTGTGCGTGATCGGTGTGGGCGCCCTCCTGCGGCTCCGGTACCACACCGTCCACGAGCCGGTGTTCCATCAGTGACCGGGAGTCAAGGCGGAGCGCTTCCGCCGCGGCCGGGGCCGATCCGCGGTCATGCCAGAGAATCGCCGCGCAGCCCTCCGGGCTGATCACCGAGTAGAGCGCGTTCTCGCAGATCAGAACGCGGTCGGCGACCGAGAGCGCGAGTGCGCCACCACTACCGCCCTCACCGGTCACCACCGCGACCACGGGAACCGGCAGCGAGGCCATCAGGCGCAGGTTCTCGGCGATCGCCACCGCCTGCCCGCCCTCTTCGGCCTCGATGCCGGGATGCGCTCCCGGGGTGTCGATCAGCGCCAGCACGGGAAGGCCCAGCTTCGCGGCCAGCCGCATCATCCGGGCTGCCTTGCGGTAGCCGTCCGGTGTGGCCATACCGAAGGAGTGGTCGGCCAACTCCCTTGTGGTGTGGCCCTTCTGGTTGCCGATGAGGGCCACCGGCCGACCGGCGAGCGTGCCGAATCCGCAGACGATCGCCGGGCACTCGCCGCTCAGCCGGTCGCCGTGCAGTTCGAGGAATCCGTCGCCGTCCAGGATGTGGCTGAGGTAGTCCCGGGTGGTGGGCCGGTTGATGTTCCGCGCCACTTGTACGACGTCCCACGCGGCGCGCCGGGGCAGTTGCCCGGGGTCGGTGAGGACCGGGGGCCGGCTGTCTGCGGCGGGCGCCTCGCCTTCCGCGGCTGGCGCCGTGGTCTGGGCGTCAGCGAACCGCCCGCTGTACGAGCGCAGCAGGGTGGCAAGCACTTCGCGTTGCCGCGAGCGCGGAACCACCGCGTCGACGAGCCCGTTGGCGAGCAGGAACTCCGCCGTCTGGAACCCGTCCGGCAGCTTCTGACGGATGGTCTGCTCGATCACCCGCGGCCCGGCGAAGCCGAGTCGCGCGCCCGGTTCGGCGATGACGATGTCCGTCAGGGTGGCGAAGGAGGCCGCCACACCGCCGTAGGTGGGATCGGTGATCAGGCTGATGGTGAGGATCCCGGCCTCGTCCAGGGCGGCCAGTGCCTGGGCGGTCTTGGCCATCTGCAGCAGGGAGTAGACGCCCTCCTGCATGCGTGCTCCGCCGGAGGCGGTCACCAGTACGAGCGGGATCCGGTGTTCCAGGGCGCATTCGGCCGCCGTGGTGATCGCCTCACCCTCTGCGCTGCCCATGCTGCCGCCCATGAAGCGGAAGTCCATCGCCGCGACGACGACCGGGCAGCCGTCGATGCGGCCTTGTCCGACCAGGACGGCGGAGGGGATCCCGATGGTCTCGCGGGCCTGCTCCAGGCGCTGCGCGTAGGGCTTGGAGTCGGTGAACTCCAACGGGTCGTCAGTGGTACGGCCCGGCCGCACGCAGCGTGCGCTCTCGCGGCCCAACAGCCACTCCAGGCGCTCGGCGGCGGTCAGCGGCCCGTGCCAGCCGCAGTCCGGGCAGGTGTTGGCCGCGCGGGCGAACCGACGGCCGTACACGATGGTTCGGCACTGGCCGCAGCGCGTCCAGTCAACTCCTGTGGGGTCTGGGGCCTCTTGGGTGGTTGTGAGTTGCGATTCAGTAGGGAGCATCGCGATCTCCTGGTTGCGGCCCGCGGTGAATCCGCGGGCCGTCGGACGCCACTGGCGACCTGGGACATCGCCGAGCGGCTTGGCGACCGTGTGTGCGCCGTGTCGCACCCGGTACGGGTGACGCAGCCCACCACGACCGCTGTCCTGGATATCGTGGTCATCGATCATGATGCGCCGGTGCTCGGTGTGCGGCAACCGGAGTAACTTCAGCGTGTTGCCCCTGGCTGGGCCGCATGGACGTGCGCATGCGGCGCCGGGCGACCTGCCGTATGGTGACCGGGAGATCGTCCCGCCTACGGTGCCGAGGGCGGCATGTCCCCCGGCCTGGCCAGGGCCGCACCGTGCGGGCGCGGTCCATGTACGCCCCCGTCCCCGCCCTTCGGCTGCCGGCCGCGGATGCCGCGAGAAGTCCACCCGTCGGCGGTACCGCACTCACCCCACCACTCGACGAGGCATCAGTCCGCGACGTGAGCGCACGTCGCAAGTCCGCCCGGGAGGCATCCCATGAGCAGGCAGCCGATGGACCCGCCGCCGGCACGTTTTTGGGCCGTCGACGATGTGCACGGCCTCGACTTCGACCCGGCGATGAAGGAGATGCTGGCGGAGGAGTCGCTCGCCCGGATCCGTCTGCCGCACGGCGAGGGCGAGGCCTGGCTCGCGGCCAAGTACGAAGACGTCAAGTTCGCCACCTGCGACCCCCGGCTGAGCCGGGAGGCCCTGGTCGGGCGGAACGTCACCCGGCTCGCCCCGCACTTCATCCCGCTGGACGACGCGGTGGGCTTCGCCGATCCGCCACAGCACACCCGGCTGCGCAAGACGGTCTCGAAGGTGTTCACCACCCGGCGCATCGCGCAACTGCGGCCGCACGCCGAGCGGATCGTGGACGGCCTGCTCGACGAGATGGAGCGGTGCGGGCCGCCCGCCGATGTGATGGCGCACCTCAACACCCCCTTCTCCCTCGCCGGGATGAGCGAGTTGATGGGCGTGCCGGAGGAGGACTGGCCGAAGATGGCGGACTGGACCCGCAAGGTGATCTCCGCGGGCGTCGGTCGCAGCAGCAGCGAGCGGGCCAAGGACGAGATCGGCGAGTACTTCGACACGCTGGCCACCCGGCGGCGCGAGGCGCCCGAGGACGATCTGCTCAGCCATATGGCCGCCGCCGAGCGCGAGGGCGAGCTGACCCGCCGGGAACTGGTGGCCTTCGCGGTCCTGATGCAGATCAGCGGGATGAACTCGGTGCGGTTCAACAGCGCCAACATGGTCTACCTGTTGCTCACCCATCCCGAGCAGTACGCCCGGCTGCGCCGTGAACCGCATCTGCTGCCGCAGGCGGTCGAGGAACTGCTGCGCTTCATCCCGCACCGGAACGCGGTGGGCATGGCGCGCGTCGCCACCGAGGACATTCCCGTCGGCCGGGTGACGATCCGCCGTGGTGAGCCGGTGTACGCCTCGTATCTCGCGGCCAACCGGGACCCGGACCGGTTCGACGACCCGCACGCCCTCGACTTCGACCGCGGCTTCAATCCACACCTGGCGTTCGGCAACGGTCCCCACTACTGCGTCGGGGCGTCGCTGGCCCGGATGGAGTCCGAGGTGATGCTCCGCGCGCTGCTGGACCGCTTTCCCGATCTGCGGCTCGCGGTTCCCCCGGAAGAGATCCGATGGCGGCGTGGCGAGCTCATCCGTGGGCCGGAAGCACTTCCGGTGGCCTGGTGAGGTGCCTTCCCGCAACCCGCTGAAGTGAGGTGGAGGACACGATGAGCACGCTCACAGTGAATGCGTTGGAGGGGCTGGTGGTGCCGCCGGGCGAGGGCCGGACGCTGGTGACGACCGCCCAGGCGGTCACGTTCAAGGTCACCGGCGAGCGCAGTACGGCGGGCTCGCTGTTCGAAGTGGTCGTGCCCCCCGGGTTCGACGTGGGCGCCCATGTGCACGCCAACAGCGAGGAACTGTTCTACGTGGTGGAGGGCGAGTTGGACCTGCTGGCCTTCGAGCCCCGGGTCCGCACCCCGGACAGCTGGCGGACCTGGGAGTCTTCTTCCGGCATGCGGCCGGTACGCGCCACCCCGGGCACCGTGGCCCATGTGCCGCCCGGCTGCCCGCATGCCTTCGCCAATCCGACGGACAAGGAGGCCAGGATGCTCTTCCAGGCCTCTCCGCCCCCCGCGCACGAGCGCTACTTCGAGGAGTTGCTGGAGATCCTGTCGTGCGACGGCCCACCGGACATGGCGGCGATCGCGGAACTGCGCGCGTGCTACGACATCCACCAGCTGACACCGTTGCGCACCCGGCACGGGTGACGCCGGGCCGGCGCACGCCATCGGTGTGACGGCGTGCGGCTGGTGAAGTCCGCCCCGGTCGACTCTGCGGCCGGGGCGTGGTGCTGGTGCGGGAAATCCGGCCCGCGGTGGAGCCGATCGCGCCGCCGGGCCGTCTTCCTCCTCCTGCCCGTCACCGACCTTCCAGCGGAGCAACCATGCACGTCCTGCTGTCCGGCACCGTCGGCTCCACCGCCTACGGTCTCGCCCACAAGGGCTCCGACATCGACCGGCTCGGTGTCTTCGCGGCACCCACCGAGGCGTTCCATGTCACCAGGTTGTAGAAGCGGCTGTGGCCGATGTGGTCACGCCGCAGGGCCTGGAGCATGGCTCCGTATCGGGCGGCGGACAGAATCCCCTCGACGACCACGTGGTAGCCGTGGTCCAGCGCGTAGCGGGCGACGACGTCGATCAGCCCGATCGCGGCCGCCCCCGGTACATCCTCGTCCCGCAGGATCGTGCGCCGGACGGTGTCCTGTCCGACGAGGGCCACGCCGGGGCCGCAGTGGTCCCGCACCTGCTGGGCGACCGTGGACTTCCCCGAGGCCGAGTTGCCCCGCAGCACGATCAACCGCGTCCTCTTCGACCCCACACGCATCGCACCACCGTACGTGCGCGGCGCAACGGTTGCCGACCGGTGTCAGGCGGTCAGGCTCGTCAGTGCCGGACCGATGCCGCGCAGTACGCCGAGCCAGCCACCGCCCATGCCGTCGAACGCCTTCTTGCCCATGGGGGAGTCGAGGTCGAATCCGGCGTGCTCAAGGAGCAGCCGGGTGCCGTCGCCCTCGGGCTCCAGCCGCCAGGTGATCGTGGTGTCGAGGGAGCCCTCGGCGAAGCTGTAGCGGATCATGCGCTGTGGCTCGACCGCGATCACTTCGCACGGCTGCGATCCCCAGGGCCCCATGTCGAGGGCGAAGCGGTGGCCGACGACCGGCCGGACGTCGCCCGCGGCCCACCAGCGCGCGTGCCACTGCGGATCGGTCAGCGCGCGCCACACGACGGCGGGCGGATGGGCCAGGAACTGGTCGCAGTGGATGACGGCGGGGTCGGTCATGGGTTCTCCTCGTCGAGTAGGTCACGCAGCGAGCGCAGTCGTTCGCGCCAGTAGTGCTCAAAGGGGTGCAGCCAGTCGTGCACCTCCGCGAGGGGATCGGCCACCAGGTGGTAGTACCGCTGGCGGCCCCTCGGCTCCTCTCGTACGAGGTGGGCGTGCCGGAGCACCTGGAGGTGCTCGGACACGGCCGGTCGGCTCAACGCGAACTGGCCGGCCAGATCGTTGACCGCACGCGGTCCCTCGCGCAGTGATTCGAGCAGCTTGCGGCGCACCGGGTTGGCCAGTGCGCTGAAGACGTCTGTTGGCACGGCCACGACGATACGTCGGAGAATCCCGACACGTCAAAGAGTTCCGACACATCCGGCCGTCTAGGGTGTGCGCATGGAGATCTGGATCAACCCCGCGTGCTCCAAGTGCCGCTCGGCAGTGCGGCTACTGGACGACGAAGGCGCCGACTACACGGTGCGCCGTTACCTGGACGACCCGCCGAGCGCCCAGGAGCTACGGGAGGTGCTGGACCGGTTGGGCCTGGAGCCGTGGGACATCGTGCGTACGCAGGAGCCGGACGCCAAGGAACTGGGGCTGGAGGAGTGGCCGCGCGATCCCGGGGCGCGCGGCCGGTGGATCGAGGCGCTGGCCGCGCATCCGCGGCTGATCCAGCGCCCGATCATCACGGCGGACGACGGCACGGCATCGGTGGCGCGCAGCGAGGACGCGGTACGCGACGCGCTCGCGCGACGCGGGTAGCCGGGTTGCGGGTTGCGGCTAGCGGACGATCAGCGGCGGCGCCGTCCGGGCGAGGTGTCCAGCGGCAGGCGCCGGCCGCGGCCTCGGCGCCCACGGTGCCGACGCAGGCGCCGCTCATCAGCGCCCACTGATGCCGCCGCTCCGGCGGCCCGCCATCCCGCTGCCCGGGGCAGTCGCGGTGTCCGCTCATGGGGGGAATCTCGCCCCCCGCTGAGGAAACCGATCAGGGCGGATTTCTATCCTCTCTTTGGAAGGATTACTCCAAGAGAGAGCGATGACTGTGGGACTCACGTCCAATGTGTTCCTCATAGTGCTGGTGATCACCGCGCTGGCGGTGGTCGCGCTGGCGCTGTGGCTGTGGCCGCGTGCCGCGAAGAAGGGCCCGGTTCAGTGGCTCGGCCGCCTCGGGCTGATCGCGGCGACGCAGATCGCGATCCTGGGCGTGATCCTGGTCGGAGCGAACAAGAGCTTCGGCTTCTACTCCTCGTGGACCGATCTGCTCGGCACCTCCGCGGGCAAGCAGGTGCTGACCGCGGGCCCCGGCGGGGCACGTCCGGTCACCGTCACCGTCAAGGGCACCATCAATGCGGGCCTGTCGGGTGGCAGGACACAGGCCGGTACGGTCCAGAAGGTCACCTTCCACGGCCCGTCCTCCGGGCTGACCACCGACGGCTTCGTCTACCTGCCGCCGCAGTACTTCCAGAAGGCCCACCAGAACGACACGTTCCCGGTCGTCGTCGCCCTCAGCGGCCAGCCGAGCGGGGCACTGCCCCGCACCGTCGCCGCCGACATCGCCGCCAACAAGATCAAGCCGACCATCTACGTCATGCTGCGCCCCGCCCTCGTCCCCGGCCGGGACATCGACTGCGTCGACGTCCCGGGCGGCCCGCAGGCACTGGCCTTCTTCAACCAGGACCTGCCGATGGCGGTCGCCGGTCAGTACCGCACCAGCGGCACCCCCGGCTCCTGGGGCACCCTCGGCGACGCCACCGGCGGTTACTGCGCGCTGAAGCTCCCCATGACCAACCCGACCCGCTTCGGAGCGGGCGCGAGCCTGTCCGCCGCGGCCTACTCGCCCCGGCAGGACGGCAGGAGCGGTGACCTCTACGCGGGCAACGCCCAGGTCAAGAACGAGAGCGAGCTGATCTGGCGGCTGCAGCACATGCCCGCGCCCCCGGTCTCCCTGCTGGTCGCGGGCAGCGACGGGCCCACCGCGCAGTTCAAGCAGAGCGCCAAGTCGCCCACCAAGGTCGACTCCCTCCCGCAGGCCACCACCCAGACCAGCGGATACCCGCAGGCCGTCCGCTGGCTGGACCAGCGACTTTCGGTCAACTCCCTGCCGCAGGGCTGACCCATCGCATCTCCCGAGGGCCTGTCCCGCCGCAACGGCCGGGCAGGCCCTCGGTGTACGGTCAGCAGGGCCGCCGCCAGGCGCCGAGATCGGTGTGCTTCCGCAGGGAACTCAGGCGCAGGCGTCGCGCGGTGGGGCAGAAGTCGTGCGGAGCCAGCTCGTACTCGACGTGGAACACCGCCTTTCGGGCCCGCACGAAGGGCGCGAGCGCTGAGCACTCCCGGTACTGGGCGCACTGCTCGTTGACCGCGAAGTCGAAGTCACCCACCAGTTGCGGGACTTGCGGAAGGTCGTTCTTCAACCCCACCGCCATCCCCCGCTCGTCGGCGAGTCGGGCGGTCGCGCGCCGCGGGCCAACAGCGCGGTGACGGCGGACAGTGCGACGGCACGCGTTTTCCAGGCCATGGTGTCGACGCTGCTCCGGTCAACGGTGCGGGCAGGCACGCCAAAGACCGGCGTGGCTGCTCGGTGAAGTGGATCCCGTGGTGCTTCCGGGACGTGCGATGCGCAGTCCTGCGCTACCGGAAATCCCCCAATTCCGGTGGACAGCAGCGGCCGAGCGCGGGTCATACCCGCGCTCGCCGGTCACATTCCGCGGCGCTCGGGGAACTGTGCGCTGCCGTTCGGCGGAAGTAGCGAGAAGTGTCCAGCACCGGCGCCCACTTCACATTCCACACGCACCGTGATGCCGTCGATCGCGCCCCCGGATGACATGCGGCGGCGCACCCGGCGCGCGGTGGAACGCGCTTTCGTTAAAGGATCAAGCGACGGCCATAATGAGCCACACGCCGCCCGAAATCCGGAACTCACAGAGAATTCACAGGAAAATCGGATCAGTATCCACCGGCCATGACGGGGGAACCGTCGGCCGCCCCGGCGGGCGGGCAGCCGGGAACGGGCACGGCCGCGTGGTCGTCAGCGGAGCCGCACCCAGCACTCGCGGCGATGCCGAAGCAGACATTCATGGCGGCGAGTTCGCGGCTCCAGTCAACCCGTGCGCCGCGAACCCCGTAACATGGCCCGCCGATTACGCGCCCGCGGTGGCCGCTTCGTAGGCCTCGCGGATTTCGGCGGGAACCCGGCCGCGCTCGTTCACGTTGTAGCCGTTCTCCTTGGCCCACGCGCGAATCTTGGCGGTGTCCTGCGCTCCGCCGACCACCGGTCGTGCCTTGCCGCGTCCGGCGGCGGCCCGCCCACCGGCCCGGCGGCCCGACTTCACGAAATCCGCAAGGGAGCTGCGGAGTTTCTCTGCGTTGGCGGTGGTGAGGTCGATCTCGTAGGACTTGCCGTCCAGCGCGAACGTCACCGTCTCGTCTGCCTCGCCGCCGTCGAGGTCGTCGACGAGAAGGACCTGAACCTTTTGTGCCACGAGTTTCTCCAGCTTGGTACGACTGATGGATGACGGATGCTACAGGAGACGCGATCAGCTGCTCCCCGGCTTCTGCAAACCTCCCGACATCATTCATAGGATGCCCGTAACTCCGGGCCCTACTCATGAATTCGCCGGGCCGGTTGGACTCCGTCGGCGGCCGGGTTGGCGAGCGCCAGGAATTCCTCGATGCCGCGGCTGCCGACCAGCCCCCGAGAAAGCGCTCGGTGGCCGACGGGTCGCCGCCGACGACGCGCGGCAGACGCTCGAAATCACCGTCCAGCGGCCGCAGCGAGGCCTGGCGGCAGGTGAAATCGAACACCGCCGCGCGTGCGATGTTGCGCCGGGGCTAGTGGCGGACGGGCGCTCCATCGGAGGGCCGCCGCCCAGGCCGAGTTGGATGGCGGCGGCGAGCATCCCGACATCGGCGAAGGCACCAGCAGGAAGCACAGGCCATTCACCGGGTCAGTGGCGTCGAGCACTATGTCATCACCCACTTGCGGCTACGGGAGAGCGAGGGGTCCGGCAGCACCACGGCATCCGGCTGACGGCGCTGCGCGGAAGGGAGGGAAACGGTGATCGACGGCATGCTGCGCCGGACCGTCCCGACCAACCCGGACGGCATGGCCATCGCCTACGGCGATCTCCGTCTCAGCTATGCCGAACTCGCTGCGCCGATATGGGGATTCGGACGCGGGCTACGCCGCCTCGGGGTCGCAGCCGGCGATCTCGTGCCCATCGTGCTGCCCAACAGCCCTGAGTTCATGGTGAGTTATTTCGGCACCGCCGCACTTCGGGCCACCGTGCAGGCGCTGGATCCACAACTCAAGAAGCCGGAACTCCTGGCCCGACTCAGGGAGCGCGAGCCCGCGGTGGTGGTCACCACCGCCCCGCTGGCCGCGCTCCTGTCCGGGCCACCGCTGGACCGCGCGGCACGGAAGGTGATCACGGTGTGCGGTGGCACCACACCGCACCTCGGCTTCGAGGACGTGGTGCGGTGCGACGCCCCACAGACGGCGCAGGACGGCGGCGGCCCGTACGACGCCGCATGGGTCTTCACTCAGACCTCCGGCTCCACCGGCGAATCGAAACGGGGTCTCGCGTCTTCCGTGTGGACCACCGACCACGCCCGCGCCATGCGCCTCACCCAGCGTCTGGACTACGGCTGCGTCTGGACTACGGCTGCGTCTGGGGCAACACGCATTTCGCGTTCCCCTCGGAGATGCCCCGTGGCGGCTTCAAGCACTCCGGCTACGGCAAGGACCTGGCCCTGTACGGGCTGGAGGGGTACACCCATACCAAGCACGTCATGCACCACACCGGGTCAGCGGCGTGAGTCCGCGGCGGCCACGCCCCCTTACGGAGCAATGGGCGCCTGCCGTCAGCTCGCGCGATGAGATCGTGCACGGCCGCAACGGCGCCCGACCCCGAGCAGAGCTCCACGATCCGAGGAACGTCCATGACTGCCGCTTCGCCCAACGGACCCACCGGGACGGTCGGACCCCACTCCGACCTGACGGATGTCTTCGAACTCGCCCAGCAGTTGCGGATCGACTCGGTACGGGCGAGTACCTCCGCCGGTTCCGGACATCCGACGTCGAGCATGTCCGCCGCCGACCTGATGGCGGTGCTGCTCGCCCGCCATCTGCACTATGACTGGCAGCGGCCCGACGACCCCGGCAACGACCACCTGATCTTCTCCAAGGGGCATGCCTCGCCCCTGCTGTACGCGATGTTCAAGGCGGCCGGCGTGGTCAGCGAGGAGGAACTGCTGACCGGCTACCGCCGCGCGGGATCGCGCCTGGAGGGGCATCCCACCCCGGTGCTGCCGTGGGTCGACGTCGCCACCGGCTCGCTGGGCCAGGGACTGCCTTACGGCATCGGTGTGGCGCTGTCGGGCCGGAAGCTGGAGCACGCGCCCTACCGCGTCTGGGTGCTGTGCGGGGACAGCGAGATGACCGAGGGATCCATCTGGGAGGCGCTGGACAAGGCGGGCCGCTACGGACTGGACAACCTCACCGCGATCGTCGATGTGAACCGGCTCGGCCAGCGCGGCCCCACCGAGCTCGGCTGGGACCTGGAGGCCTACGCCAACCGGGTGGAGGCCTTCGGCTGCACGGCGCTGACTGTCGAGGGCCACGATGTCGCGGCCGTCGACAAGGCGTTCGAGTACGCCTCCCACACCGGGCACCCCACGGTCATCCTGGCCAGGACCATCAAGGGCCGCGGCTTCAGCGAGGTGGAGGACGCCGAGGGCTGGCACGGCAAACCGCTGCCCCCCGACATGGCCGAGCGGGCGATCGGCGAACTCGGCGGAGTACGCCACCTGACCGTGAGGGGTCCGGGGCCGCGGCCGTACCAGGCGCCGCCCCGCCCGGCGCCCCAGCCGGTGCGGTTGCCGCAGTTCGAACCCGGCGAGAAGGTGGCCACCCGGTCCGCCTACGGCAAGGCGCTCGCGGCGATGGGCGCTCACCCGGAGGTGGTGGCGCTCGACGCCGAGGTGGGCAACTCCACCCACGCGGAGGAGTTCGCCGCGGCCTATCCGGGCCGCTACGTCCAGTCCTTCATCGCCGAGCAGCAGATGCTGGCCACCGCGGTCGGCCTTTCGGTACGCGGTTGGCGCCCGTACGCGGCCACGTTCGCCGCCTTCCTCACCCGCGCGCACGACTTCATCCGGATGGCCGCCATCTCCCGGGCCCGGCTGGCGCTGTGCGGTTCGCACTGCGGTGTGGAGATCGGCGCGGACGGCCCCTCGCAGATGGGCCTGGAGGACATCGCGATGATGCGGGCCGTGCACAACTCGACGGTGTTCTATCCGAGCGATGCCACCACGACCGCCAGCCTCACCGCCACCATGGCCGACCTGGAGGGGATCTCCTATCTGCGCACCACCCGCGGTGCCTATCCGGTGTTGTACCCCCCGCAGGAGACGTTCCCGGTCGGCGGGTCCAAGACACCGCGGTCCGGCGCCGACGACCAGGTCACGCTCATCGGCGCCGGAGTGACGCTGCACGAGTGCCTGGCGGCGGCCGACACGCTCGCGGCCGACGGCATCCACGCCCGGGTGATCGATCTGTACTCGGTCAAGCCGATCGACGCCGATACGTTGGCCACCGCTGCCGAGCAGACCGGAGCGCTGGTGGTCGCCGAGGACCACCACCCCGAAGGCGGCATCGGTGAGGCCGTACTGCACGCACTCGCCGACCGCGCCACCATCCCCCGCTTCGCGCATCTGGCCGTACGGGACATGCCCGCCTCGGGTACGCCCGCCGAACTGCTGGACACCGCCGGTATCTCCCGTACCCACATCACCGCGGCCGCCCGGCGGTTGCTGGGCGGCTGATCCAGGGCCGGGCGGGTCCGCACTGAGCGTCTGCCGTCGCGCCACACCGGCGCGGAGACTGGAGAGGCCATGACGAACGGAATGGATTCCACCGCCGGTCAGGACTTCCCCGCCGTTCCCGAATCCGTTCCGCCGCCCGGTGACGCCGCGGTCGTGGTCATCGGAGCCGGGGTGGTCGGGGCCGGCGTCGCCTTCCATCTGGCCGAGGCGGGGGTACGCGATGTGCTGGTGCTCGACCGTGCCCGGCCCGGAAGCGGCTCGTCCGGCAAGCCGATCGGCGGCGTGCGGGCGCAGTTCACCGATCCGCTCGACATCCGGCTCGGCCAGCGCGGTATCGCGGCGTTCCGCCACTTCGCCGAACGCCCCGGCAACGACGTCGGATGGGACAGCGTTGGCTACCTCTTCCTCCTCGGCGACGCCGACGAGGTGGCCTTCTTCGAGGACAGCGTCGCGGTGCAGAACGCCCTGGGAGTACCGAGCCGCGTCATCACCCCGCGCGAGGCCCACGAGTTGTGCCCGTACCTCGATCCGAAGGCGGTGGTCGCCGCCGCCTACTCGCCTGCCGACGGCTACGCGCTGCCGCGTGCGGCGGTGGCCGGATACCTCGCGGCGGCGGTCCGCCTCGGCGTCGCCGTGCGGGGCGACTGCGCGGTGACCGGAATCGACACCGCCGACGGGGTCGTGACCGCGGTGCGCACCCCGTACGGAACGGTGCGCACCCCTGCGGCCGTCTGCCCGGCGGGCGCCTGGTCCGGCCGCGTCGGGGAGATGGCCGGGGTGCGGCTACCGGTCACACCGTTGCGGCGGCAGATCGCCTTCACCGGGCCACTGCGGCAGGCTCCGCCGCGCATTCCGTGCACGCTCGACTTCGGCTCCACCCTGTACTTCCACAACGACGGTCGCCAGGGCCTGCTGCTGGGCATATCGGATCCGCGGCAGCCGCCCGGGTTCGACCGGTCCTTCACCCTCGACTGGCTGCCGCTGTTCCGTGCGGCGGCGGCCCGACGTGCGCCGGAGCTAGCCGGGGTGGACATCACCGGCGGCTGGGCGGGGCTGTACGAGATGACGCCGGACCGCAATGCGCTGATCGGCGAGGCGCCCGATGTACGCGGATTCCTTTACGCCACCGGCTTCTCCGGCCATGGTTTTCTTCAGGCCCCCGCCGTTGGGGAGATCATCCGTGATCTCTTCCTGCACCGGACCCCGTTCATCGATGTGGCGCCACTGGCCGCCACCCGGTTCACGACCAGCGCCACCCGCCCGGAAACCACCATCATCTGACACCGCGTCCGACGGGACGACCGGACGCCAGCCGAGGAGGCGCATCCGTGACCGACCCGTACACCGCGGCGCTGCCCGACACCGACGCCTTGCGCATTCTGGCCGCCAAGAGTCTCAATCGCTGCGGCGCCGAGCCGCCCGCCGAGGGCGACAGTGGTGATCTGGTCTGCCGCACCCCGGTCACCGGCGGTACGCTCTTCTTCCTGCCGTGCGCCGGACCTGACCAGATCGACTCGGCGGTCACCACCGCGCACGCGACGTTCAGCACCTGGCGCACCACTCCCGCGCCGCAGCGCGGTCGGCTCGTCAAACGCCTGGGTGAGCTACTCGTCGAGCACAAAGGGGACTTGGCCGATCTGATCACCCTCGAAGCGGGGAAGATCCGCTCCGAAGCGCTGGGCGAAGTGCAGGAGATGATCGACATCTGCGACTTCGCCGTCGGGCTGTCCCGTCAGCTCTACGGGCGCACCATGCCGTCGGAGCGGCCCGGTCACCGGCTGACCGAGTGCTGGCATCCGCTGGGTGTCGTCGGGGTCGTCTCCGCCTTCAACTTCCCGGTGGCGGTGTGGGCGTGGAACACCGCCGTGGCCCTGGTGTGCGGCGACACCGTGGTGTGGAAGCCGTCCGAGCGCACACCGCTGACCGCGGTCGCCTGCGACGCGCTGCTCGCCCGGGCGGCTGCCGACACCGGTATGCCCGCCGGTGTGCACCAGCTCGTCCTGGGCGACCGCGCCACCGGCGAGCGCCTTGTCGACGATGCCCGGGTGGCCCTGGTCAGCGCCACCGGTTCGGTGCGTATGGGCCGCGAGGTCGCACCGCGTGTCGCCGCGCGCTTCGGCCGCTGCGTCCTCGAACTGGGCGGCAACAACGGGGCGGTTGTGGCACCGTCGGCAGACCTCGACCTGGCGGTACGCGGCATCGTCTTCTCCGCCGCCGGAACGGCGGGCCAGCGGTGCACCACGCTGCGCCGCCTCATCGTCCACGAGGACGTCGCCGACCAACTGGTGGACATGATCGTCCACGCCTGTCACCGGCTGCCGGTCGGCGACCCCTTCGCGGCCGCCACCCTCGTCGGACCGCTGATCGACGCGCAGGCCTACGAGGCGATGACCCAGGCGCTCGAACGCGCGCGGGCCGACGGCGGAAAGCTGCTGACCGGCGGCGAACCACGGCTGCGGGACGAGGCTCCGCAGGCCCGCTATGTCACACCGGCCGTGGTCCGGATGCCCACCCAGACCGAGATCGTACGAGCGGAGACATTCGCCCCGATCCTCTATGTGCTCACCTACCGCACCTTCGAGGAGGCCATCGTCTTGCACAACGATGTTCCGCAGGGCCTGTCCTCCAGTATCTTCACCCGCGACCAGAGGGAGGCGGAGCGCTTCTTGGCCGTCGACGGCTCCGACTGCGGTATCGCGAACGTGAACATCGGCACCTCCGGCGCGGAAATCGGCGGAGCGTTCGGTGGAGAGAAGGCGACCGGCGGTGGCCGGGAATCCGGCTCCGACGCATGGCGGGCGTATATGCGGCGCGCTACGAACACCGTCAACTACTCGGCCGAACTGCCGCTGGCCCAGGGCGTCGCCTTCCTCTAGGGACGGCAAAGCCGCCACGTCGTCAGAGTTCCATTCCGCTGGCCCGGACAATGGCTTCGACCTCGCGCCGGTCGCGCTGCCGTTCCGCCAGCGCCAGCAGTCCTCTCGGCGGCCCGTCGAAGCCGCCGACACCGCCCCCACCTGCCGATTCGTCCACGTCGACAACCATGCGCATGCCGCGCGGGCCGAGCAGGTCCATCAGCGTTTCCAATTCCCGGCCCAACTCGGAGGTGAACAACTCCTTGTCGCCCGGTTCAAAGGGAATATCGACACTCCGTGAGTGTTGCACCAAAGCTTCGTTCACGCCGCCCAAGATGCGCAGCAGCAGCGCAAACGACTCTTTGTCCAAACGACGTCCGAGTTCGGCAAGATGACGCGCGAACCGCTCGGTACGCGCCAAGAAGTCCTGATCGCTCATGCTGCCATCGTCCCGGACCGCACCGGGCAGATGTGCCCGATTCCCTAAATTAGGATCAATCGGCGGCTTTCTGGGCCATGACGTTCGAGAGCACGCCGGGGTGCACGCCGTAGTGCGTGGAGCAGGCCCCACACAAACCCGGAAGTTGATCCACACCAAATGTTGACCCGTGCACGCCAAATTGCGCGAGAGCGCAATCACCGCTGCACCATCATGATCGATTATCGAAGGCCCGAGCAACCCGGCGGACCGCCATGCGGACCCCGGTCAGCACCGCGGGGGTTCGCGTGGTACCGTCCCCCATCTCGCGAGAAGCCGCGGAGGGGGTGGCATGCGCCGGTATCGCATTCCGAGCCGAAGCCATGGTCCGCTGATCCGCGCCTGCCGCCACGCCGGAAAACCCACCGGACCACGACGGCACGGCCGTTTACCGTAAGCCACCAGGATTCCAGCACGCCGACGTCAGCCAGCCGGCGACTGACGCCGCCCGGCGTAATCACGTCACCCGTCGACGCGGCAACGCCGCCGACGTGTTGAAACCATCGCCATGTCCCGGAAAATATCCGCGACTTGATCGATTCCACTGGCGCTCGGCACCAGACATGCCGTCCGTCGCCCCGATGCCAATGGCAACTGCCAGACAAAGGAGCCGGACGGCACTTGACTTCGCCTTGATAACAAATCGCAACGTTGCCATCTCGTTAAGCATTTACTTCTTGACTACATGCAGTTACCGGAGTTCTACTCACCTCCACCTCGGCCGCACCATCGCGGCCCTGTCAGGGAGGTACCCCTCGTGAACACCACTCTGCGTCGCGCCGTCATCGCGACCGCGGCAGTGTCCATAACGCTCAGCATGACGGCGTGCGGCAAAAAGGCAGGCGACGCCGCCAAGCCGAGCGCGGCGGACGTCAGCCAGGGCTTCCGGATCGGTCTGGCACTCCCGGAGAACCAGACCACCCGCTACGAGGCGGTCGACCGACCGCAGATCCAGCAGAGGCTCCGCGCGCTCTGCCCGAAATGCCAGATCGACTACGAGAACGCCACCCAGAACGCCAACACCCAGGAAGCGCAGCTCGACACACTGATCAACGACGGCGACAAGGTCATCATCCTCGACCCGGTCGACTACAAGGCGATCCAGCCGTCGGTCGAGAAGGCACATGCCAAGGGCATCAAGATCATCTCGTACGACCGTCTCTCGCAAGGGCCCATCGACGGGTACGTCTCCTTTGACAACACCCAGGTCGGCAAGCAGCAGGCTCAGGGCCTGCTGGACGCCCTGGGCAGCAAGGCCACCCCGAGCACTCCGATCGTCATGATCAACGGCGACAGCGCCGACCCGAACGCGGCCCAGTACAAGGCCGGTGCGCACAGCGTCCTGAACGGCAAGGTCAGGATCGCCGCCGAGTACGACACCACCGGCTGGCAGGCGACCGAGGCGAACAAGGAAGTCGTCAGCGCGATCACCCGGCTGGGCAAGGCCAACATCGCCGCCGTCTACTCGGCCAATGACGGCATGGCGGCCGGAGTCGTCAGCGCCCTGCTCACCTCTCATGTCAGCCCGCTGCCTCCGATCAGCGGCCAGGACGCACAACTGGACGCGGCCCAGCGGATCGTGGCCGGTCTGCAGTCCTTCACCATCTACAAGCCATACGCGGTGGAGGCGAACACCGCGGCGCAGATGGCGATCGAACTGGCCACCAACCAGCCCGTCGTGGTGGCCGACAGCCGGGTGAGCAGCGCCACCAACAAGAACATTCCGGCGAAGCTGGTGGCCACCACCATCATGGACAGCAGGAACATAAGACAGACGGTCATCGCCGATGGCCTCTACACCGTTGACCAGATCTGCACCGAGCAGTACGCGACCGACTGCGTCAAGATCGGTCTGAAGTAACACCTGCCGCTCAGCGCGGCCGAGCCTCCGGCCCCCCGGGAGCTCGGCCGCACCGCACTTCTCACCCCCAGGGTGGAGAGGCGCCTCCACCCGGCACCGCGGAACTCCACCCGGGGTTCCACCCCTGGGTGGAACGACTTCTCCGGCCTGGTGACTAGCGTCCTGAGTAGTTCGCAAACCGGGACAGCGCACGGTCCGCCGCCGTGCTGAGGTGAGGAGTGTGCCCCGATGCCATCCACCGAGCGACACCACGCCCCGTCCACCGCGACCGAGTCGCGAAGCGGTGGGCCCATTGCTGCCACGCCGGACTTCCCGGTGTTCAGCATGTATGTCGCAGGGCGGGGCCAGCCGCCCGGTCGCGGTACCGCGCTCTCCAGGCGGCCACGACATCTACAGCTGACGCCGCGGGCCCCCGAGCCTGCGCCCGACACCGCGGATCCGTTACCCCGGCCTGGTCTCCACCGACCCTCGCGGCTGGCCCTGGCGCTCGATGTCGGCCTCGCGCCCGCGACGTTCTACGGCGCGCAGGGGTCGGGGCTGAGCATGCGCGCCTCGCTGCTGATCGCCACCGCGGTCGCCACCGCGCGTGTGGTGGGCACCGCCGTGCGCGATCGAAAACCTGATGTCATCGCGGCCTTTGTCCTCGGCAGCTACGTGGTCATGCTGACCATCACGCTCCTGGCACATGACGAACGGCTGCTCCTCGCCCGGGACCCTGCCACCAGCGCGCTCGCCGGGCTGGTCTTCCTCTGCAGCTGTGCCGTCGGCCGCCCGGCGATCAGGCTGCTCAGCGACCGGATACGGCTCCCTCAGCGGGCAAGTGAACCCGATACCGCACGACGAGCCCACACCGTGCAGACGGCCGTCTGGGGAACCGTACTTCTGGTGGAATCGGCGGTGCGGCTGGCGCTGGTCTACGCACTGCCGATCACCGTCACAGCGGGCGTGGGCCAGCTGATCGAACCGATGGTCCTGGCCGCGGTGGGCGTCTGGTCCGTCCGTTACGCCCGCCGCGCGCGGCGCCGCCGCGCCACGTAGCGGATCGGGCGCACGGTCCACACACGAGCGTCCTGCGATGGGCGGTCGACCCATCGCAGGAGCCCGGACAACACAACACGCCCCCAGACGGTGCGGTGTTGCCGAAAGCGGCCCGCTACTTGCAGTAGGGCACCGCAGCCAGGTTCTTGACGTAACGCGCGCTCACATAACCGGGCTTGTGCGCGCCGAGGAGGTACCACAGGTGGTTGCCGTCAACGTTCTGGCCGACCTTCTTGCAGTGCAGTGCGATCACCGTGCCGGGGCGGACCGAACCGAGGAACTTCGAGTTGGCGGTCGGTTGTTCGCGGATCGACAGGTTGATCCTGGAGACCACCCTTCCCGTCGGCTCCGCGGCCTTGACGGCGGACGGTGCCTGATGGGTCGAGCTGGTGGGCACGGTCGTGGCCACGGCCGACGAGGCGGCGGTCAGAGCCACCGCACCCGCCAGCATCGCGGCCATGCCCGCCGCGGCGACGCGGCGTACGCCAGTTGTGTACATGTTCATCCCCCTACTTCGCTGAATGAGAAACCTTCCCGGATAGAGCCGTAACGGCCCCTAGGTCCTGTATGACACGCGACACTGCGGGAAGGTTGCGCCCCCTCAAGCAGCGCAGTGGATTTGAGCCACAGGAGGATCCGGCGACGGCGGTCCGCATGTGCTGCTCGCGGATCTTCTGACATGAAGGCGAAGCAGAGCCGGGAACTCCCGGAGCGGTTCAGGTCGCGAGGTGGAAGCCCGCGCCGACTCCTCCGTTGGCGTTCATCTCGTCGATGATGCTCAGGATCGGCGAACTGTGCTGGGCGCCCCAGGCGTTGCCGACCAGCGTCTGGCCGTCGACGACAGGCGAGCCGGAGTCACCGCCGTCGGTCCAGATGAGGTGGGTGAACCAGATTCCGTGGGTGCCCAGCTTTATGCCGCAGGTGAGGCCGGTCCGGTGGCCTTGCTTGCACATGCGGGTTCCGTTGGCCGGTGGGGCTCCGATCGACGTGATGGTCACTCCGCCGACGGTGCTGGTGGGCGCGACCCTGGCCTCGTCCAGCTGGATACCGCGTAGTCCAGGCCCTTGGGTCCGGTGTTGAGCAGGTTGTTCTGATGTGCGCCACCCGCCCACCCGGCCAGCCCAACTCGGCCCCGATCGAGCGCACTTGACTGAACGCTCCGGTACTGGCGGAGGAGCGGTAGGCCCCGCTGGAGGACGCCGGCCCCGGGCGAACTGGCGCGGAAAGGCACTCCTTCCCTGACTGCCTGTCGGGCGGGACCGGGCTCGCCGAGTATCCCGGCGGACGGCTTCCTTGAGGGTGACGGTCGCGTCATCGAGGTCGCACCGATCACGCTGGTGGCCGACCGTACACCTGTATGGGTGAGGAGGCGTCGGCGACGAGGGGAAGGGCGGCACTCCCGGCCGTGCCTCATATTCCAGGTGCATATCTACCTATTACGCTCCTTCTACCACTCGGGCGACATGTTGGAGTCAGCTATGCAGAACCGGACGATCGCCGGGCGAGCGCTACCTCGTTTCGAGGAGGCCGAAGGTCTGGGCCCGCAGGACAGCGAGTTCGTGCGCGATCTCGTGGCGGTGCTGGAAAAGCATGGAAACCTCGACCGTTTCGGCCTGTGCCTGCTGCACGACCATTTCCCCCTCGCCGCCGACGAGGTCCTGGTCGAGACGCACGACACCGGCGCGCGCACGCTCCAAGTCCAGGTCGAGAAGGCAGGTACCACCAAACACTCCAAGCCCTCCCAGTGGCGGTTCGTGAAGAACCCCGGCAGCACCGGCGGCGAGAAGGTCGAAAGTCACGCCTACCAGGTGATCCTGCAGTGCAATCCGGTCAGTGGGTGTCCCGGAAGCCAGAGCAAAGTGCGTTGAGATCGCCCTTCACACCGGCCCACATGCGACGAGGTATCAGGGCAGCGGTACCCTGCTGGAGATGGTGCGTCGCTCTGCTGCTGGTGAGCCCGGCGTGGTGGGGCGCATGGCCCGTCCATGCCGAAACCCCGGCCGCTGGCTGCCATGCGGAGCAGCTCGTCAAAGCCGAAACGGACGCCGATCTGCGTCTCGTCGCCCATGACCAGGCCGTCGTGGGCGCCTCGGGACGCATGACCGTCCAGGTGCCCACGACCTGGCCGTATGCCAACGACTTGTTGCTCAGCGAGGATTCCGACGCGTACCTGCACGCGATGCGCTGCCTGCTGCGGGAACAGCAGAGCACCCAGTACGTCCGCGCCGATGAGTGGCGTATGCACAGCCCCCAGGTGACCGAGGAGTCATCCCGGGTCAAGGTCCAGTACGACGCGCTCTTCTGGTTCGACCACGGCGGCCACTTCAATGTGGGTCCGTGGGCGATTGATGTGCGCAAAGGGCGATGGCAGCTGGCCCTCGCCCCGCCGACAGCGCTGCAGCGCGCCCTCTGGGACAAGATCCAGATCGACCTGGGTGGTCTGAACGCCTTCAAGGTGTCTCCACGGCCCTCGGAAGACAGCAACGGAACCCTGGTGTGGGACGGGCTCGGGCAGCCCAGGGGCCCCAGCCAGATGGTGACGGTGCAGATGGTTCCCCCCTGGGAGCGCGCCTGGGCGGCGACGAGTACGAACAGCGAGCCGTGGCTGGTCGTCAACGCGGCCGGGGAGGCCACCTGGTGGGTGGGCACCTCAGCCGTTGTCGTGATCGCTGCGCTGCGGGCCCGGCGCCAGCCCGCCGACGGCCAGCGGGCCACCGAGCTGGAGTTCAGCAGCGGCAACGCCCTCCTGCGGTGGGGCCTGGTCAATGCCGTCATGGGCCTGGTGATTCTGCTGCTGTACAAGACGATCCTCGACACGACCAGGGCGACGATCGGCACTCCGCGCTGGCTGGGCTATGAGCAACGCTGGCCGATCCTGATCGGTCTGCTGGTCGGCTGGGCTCTTACGGCCTCCGCCCGCCCGAGGAGGCCGGTGCTGCTGGCCGCCTCGCTGGTGGCGGTGGTCGGAGGGCTGGCAGTCGCGCTACCGTCCCTGTTCGGGCTTCCCCCGCAGTTCGTTCCGGCCAAAAGCCCGCCCGCCTCCGCCGTCGCCATGCTGTTGGTGACGGCGGCGGCGATGCTGTGGCTGTGGCTGACCGGCCTGATCCTGTGGGTCCGACTGTTCGCGAGTGACGGCGGACTTCTACGCTCACCCTCGCACCCTCTGCGGCTGAGCCGGATCGGACCAGCGGTGACCGTGGCCACCCTGCTGCTTTTGGGCTGGGCGCTGTGGGCCGACGAGCGCCGCTGGCAGCGCATCAGCTGGCTGAGCGACCGCACCGCACCGGTGTACCACTCGCGGCATCTGGTCTACCTCAGCCAAGGCCTGACGTCCTTCGCCTACCAGATCCCAACTTGGTGCTACTCCCACACATGGGTACTTACGGGATTCGCGATCCTGGCGCTACTGCGGGCCCGGGACTTCGGGCTCCCCGTCCCCTACGCGAGCCCCAACAAGTTGGACTGCCTGCTGCTCGCCGTCTTCTTCGCCATCGTGGTGGCCTATCGCCAGGGCTCCTATGCGGGCAGCCAGGTACTCGCCAGCCTGTGGCTGGTACTGGACATCGCCGCGCTGACCGCCCTACTGGCCGTGGGACAGCGATGGGCGGTGCTCGCACAACACCTGGAGGGATACGACGCCGCCCCACCTCTGAGCGAAGCGATCACCGAGGCGGGGCGCAACGATCTGATCGCGCGGGCTCGGTGCTACCGGGAGCTGATCGCCACGTTGCGCGACCTGGGCCAGGGGCGCGGTGAGGGCCCGGTCACCCGGCCCGCGGTGGAGAAGGAACTCAACCAGCTGCACCGCTGGCGGCCGGTGACCGGAGCCGGCAATACCCCAAGGCCCTGGCTGCCCAGCAAAGTCACGGTCGTGGATGTCGCCCTGAGCTGGGGGCCCTATACCAAGTGGTGGGACAACGCACGGCGAGCCGCGCTTCTGGCGGCCGCCTTCGGCCTTCCCGGCAGCGTCGTCATCGTCTGGTTGTCCTACGCGTCGCAGCAGCAGTGGATGCGCACAAGACAACTCTTCTTCGGCGCACCCGACATGGTGTGGACGTTCGTGTCCTGGGAGCTCACCTTCGCGGGCGCGGGCCTGGTGCTGGGAGCGCTCTGGCGCCTGCTGCCGGGACGCCGCGGTCCGTCGCGCGCTCTGGCCCTGGTGGTCGCCTACACCCTGCTGATCATCCTGGGCATCCTGGGCAGTCTTGTGACCGACCAGGATGTCGACCACGCGGGTTTTTCCATCGTCATAATGCTTCTGGTACTGACTCTCACCAGCCTCGCCATGGACGCGGACACCTTCCGCACCGAACGCCGCTTCTGGCCCAGCCGCTTCGGGCTGCTGCTCTCGATCTACCAGATGCGGGGGTTCTCGGCGCAGGTCGCCTGGGTGCTGATGCAGCTGGTCGCGGTGCTGACGATCCTGAAGTTCTTCGTCGGTACGGACAGCCGGGTGATGAAGCCGTGAGCCCAGCGGGGCGAATCCAAGGCCAAGACACACGTGGTCAGTTCTCCGGGCCGCACGCCAGGGTCGCTCCTCGGAGATTCGTGGAGCGACCCAGGCTCACCTCGGCGCAGGGGCGGCGATCTGAGCGATCCCGACGAGGCACAACGGATCGCGGACTTCGCAGCAGCCGCATTGGGCGGTCTTGACGTGCTGGTCAACAACGCGCCCATCGCCACGTCGGAACCCAACCAGCACCGCGTGGCCGAGGCGTCGTATACGGACTGGCAGCGGATCTGGCGGCAGATGGTCGACGTGAACCTGCTCGGCGCGGCGAATCTGAGCTACTGCGTCGCACGTCATCTCATCGACCGCGGCACGCCCGGCTGGATCGTGAACATCGGTTCCCGCGGCGCGTTCCGCGGTGAGCCGGACCGTCCTGCGTACGGGGCGCGCAAAGCAGCGCTGCATGCCTGAGGTCAGTCTCTGGCCATGGCGCTGGCACCCCACGGAATTTCGGTGACCTCGGTGGCTCCCGGCTTCATCGCCACCGAGCGAGTCCTCGGGCGCATGCCCCTGGCCGGGTAACACTGACCGCCGGGGTTTCGGGCGACACGCTGCGCGGCCAGAGCCCGTTCGGCAGGGTCGGCACCTGAGGAGGTCGCCGCCGCCGTGGTCTACCCGGCATCAGCCGAGGCGACTTGGGCGTCCGGCGCGATCCCCGACCTCAACGGCGCCTCACCTCCGCGACTGTGAGCATCCGGGACCACCTCCAGCGGCGCGGCCCTTGGCCCGCGACATCATGCTGACCGCAGCGGCCCGACGGGGGAATTCCCGGTAATCCGGCCACGCTTGAGGTGTGCTCAGAGTCAATTGCGTGAGGGCGACGTGATGACGGCTGAGTGGGTCCGGCTGACGGACGGAGCGTGGCCGAAGGCGTATTCGGTGCTTCCGGACGTGGGCGAGCCTCATGGGGCGGTGGTCCTCGCCGGAGAGATGTTCGGCGTCGACGACCAACTCCGCAGCGTCGCACAGCGGCTGGCCGACGAGGCGTACGCCGTCGTGTGCCCGGACTTCTATGCGCGCACGGGCGAAGGGCCGGATTTCGCGTTCGACGAGGAGTCACGTGCTCGGGCGATGGAGCTGATGCGCGGCCTGCGGCGGGAGAAGGTCATCGAGGACCTCACTGCGGCGCGAATCCTGGCCGTGCGGCACGCAGGTGGCGGCGGGATCGCCGCGCTCGGCTTCAGCCTCGGCGGGCACCTCGCGGTGCTCGCCGCCACCTCGATGCCGTTCGACCTGGTGGTCAGCTACTACGGAGGCTGGTTGCTGGACGGTGGGCTCCCACTGGCCGAGCCGGGCGCCCCGATCAGGCGGGGCGCGGAAATCGCCTCCAACGCCGGTTCCTGCTGGGCTTCTTCGGCGCGAACGACTACGTGATGTCGCTCGACGAATGGCACCGGATCGGTGATCAGCTCAAGGCCGCGAGGGTCGCGCACGAGCAGGTGACGTACCCCGACGCCGGTCACGGCTTCTTCAACGAGCAGCGGCAGGAGGCGTACGACGCCGAGGCGGCCGAGGACTCCTGGCAGCGGACGCTGGCGGTGCTGGAGCGGTACGTCAGTCGCCGTACACCAGCGTGAGGGCGCCGTCACGACAGCCGGCGCCCCCAGCCCGGCATGCCGGCAATTCGACAGACACCGGACCTGCCCGACCGTCGGTGCGGGCCGGTTCCCGGGCATGATGGCTTCGTCACCGCCGCTGACCTGACGGTAGCTGATCCTCGCCGCCGCCCTTACACCACCTCCGTGGACGCAACCCGGCTTGGGCCGGTCATCACGAGCCCGCCGCACCAAGCGCCCAGATCAACAGCCTGACCGGAGCTTTGACACCCGTCAGAGCCCTGACCACCAAACGAGGCTCCGACCTGCCAGGCCCTGACCTGCAGGGACGCCGCACACGGGTGATTAATCCGCCTATCACACAGCGCCTTCTTTGAAGCGCTGGCTAACGAATCTAGCGTCAGGCGCACAACAGTCTGGTTGCGACAAACAGTCTGTTACGCACTACATCGATATGAATCACATCTCTGTTTCTTCGAAGGCCGGGCAGCCCCAGCACCTTCCCGGCCCTTGCCCCTCAGGAGTGAGCAGATGTCTCCGTATGCACAGCACATCAAGATTACTCTCGCCGCCGCAAGCGCGATCCTCGCCGCCGCCTCCGTTGCCCCCGCGGCCGCGCAAGAACACCCCGCCCCGGCGAACACCGCCCACCACGACCCCCACAACCAGCACCAACACCACGGCGACCACCGCGACCACGACGGCCGCCATCACCAGCCCGACCACAACGGGCATCACCACTTCCAGGGCCGCATCATCGCCCACGGCGGCCTCAACGTACGCAAACAGCCCACCACCCACAGCCACATCATCGGCCTCAACCCCGAAGGCTCCCTCGTCACCATCCGCTGCAAGGTGAACGGCGAATGGATCAACGGCAACCCACGCTGGTACATGCTGGCCGACAAGACACACGGCTGGTCCGCCGCCCGCTACATCCGCAACGTCGGGCCAGCCCCGGACTGGTGCCTCGACCGCAACGACCGCCGTAACCAGCCCAACCACAACCAGCATCACTACTTCCAGGGCCGCATCATCGCCCACGGCGGCCTCAACGTACGCAAACAGCCGACCACCCACAGCCACATCATCGGCCTCAACCCCGAAGGCTCCCTCGTCACCATCCGCTGCAAGGTGAACGGCGAATGGATCAACGGCAACCCACGTTGGTACAAGCTGGCCGACAAGACACACGGCTGGTCCGCCGCCCGCTACATCCGCAACGTCGGACGGGCCCCGGACTGGTGCCTCGACCACAACGAGCACGGGCAAGGCAACCACGAGCACGGCGGGCACGGTAACGGCGAGCACGGGCACCACGGCCACAGCTGACACAACATCAAGCCGCAGCGACAGCCGACTGGGCTTCCAGGACCGCACAATGCCGGCGCCGGCTGGTTCCTGCCAGTGGCCGCCAGAGCCATGTCCGCCCCTCCGAGCCCGTGCGTTAGGAACTCGACGCGCCGTATCACGGACCTGGTCCAACGAGTACCTGCACATCGAGCGCGCCCCTGACGCACGCGGCGTTGGACGGCTGACTCGCCCACGGCTGTGGGGCCAAAATCCACATACGGGGCCGATGCGTTCTACCGCACGGCACGAGCCTGAACCCCTGGAGGGAGGAACCGAGGGACCTCGACCAGGACTGGACCGGCAACGTCAAAGCCATAACACCACAACACAACGGATCACACGACGCGGAGCGGGGCCGAGTTAGGCCCCGCCCCGCAACGAACAACAAGTCACCGGGCAGCCGCGGAAGCGGCAAGGGACGCTTCGACCACGGTCGTCTGCGCTCGCGCGGCCCTCGCTGGTGCGGCGGCCCTCGCACCGGCGACGGCCACAATCACAGCAGTGCGCACCTTCAGCATGCAGGCCCCGGAGCGGCGACGGTCTTCACCTGGCCAACAACCACACCCCCCTTCTGCTCCGTCCACACCCCCCTTGTGCTCCTTCCCACCTCGCCCCGAGCCTTCCCATGGGCTCTCACAGGTGGTGCTGGTCTGTTCTCCTCGGCCGATCCTCCGCATCCAAGGACATCGAGTCACTGACACCGCGTCACGAGGCCACCGTGCTACGCCGCACGAACCCAAAGCCATGCTTGGCCTGGACCGACCGCGCGTACCCCGCCGCACTGGTCCGACCGCTCCCCAGGGTGCTGCGACAGCACCGTCTGGTCACACCCGACACGGTCACGCGGTGGCACCGCAGGCTGGTGACGAAGAAGTGGACGTACCCGTATCAGACCGGCCGCCTGCCGATCGACAAGCCGATCGCCGCGCTCATCGAACTTGCCCGGCTCCCCCACACCCGCATACGACCGCCTGACCTGCCGCGCGGACGTATTTATCGGCACCCACAACGTCAGGTGTGGCTGGCTGGGTTAGCTGTGAGTGCTGTGTCAGCGGCGTGGAGGATCTTGCCGAAGACGTGGGCGATGACGGGTCCGACGAGTACGCGGGTCGCGGCCTCACCGAAGGGGAAAGGGACCTGGAAGGTAGTCGTCCAGACGACTTGGGTGCCCTCGGCGACTTCGGTGAAGGTCATGCGGCCCAGCTCGTGCCGAGCTGGCGGGAGGCTGCGTTCGACGACGTAGTCGAAGTCGTGCGGCGGGTTGTACACAGTGATCCGTTCGCGGAACCAGCCGATGAGCCACGTGTGCAGCCGGACAGCGCCCACTCCGTAGGGCGCGCCTGCGCCCGGCCGGGCCAATCGTGCCCTGAGGACGAACGGCGAGCGGGTGTAGTTGGTGGTTGTGGCGCACCAATCGAATACGTCGGCGATCGGCGCTGCGATGACACGTCGCACCGTCACGGTCTCCATGTCTCGTCCTTTCTCCTGGCCAGTGGGCGCGGAGCGATGGCCGCGCCCAGCTTGTCGGGATTGCGCACGGCGTACATGCCGTGGATCAAGGTGTCGGCGATCTCGAAGATCAGCACGGAGTCGAGCCGATTGCCCTCGCGGAACAGCACTGCGGGCAAGGCGTTGTAGCTCGTGAACTCGAACCAGGCGCCGGGCCCGCTGGTCCTGGCGACCCCGGCGATGAACCGTGCGACGTTCTCGCGCCCCCTGACCGGGCGGCGGGCGGCGGTGACCCGGCCCCCGCCGTCGGAGATGTGGACCACCCCCGGCGCCATCAGGCTCATCAGGGCCGTGACGTCGCCAGTGCCGGCCGCTTCCAGGAACTGGCCGACCACCTCCTGCGCCGCGCGTGGGTCGTGGTGGAAGCGCCTGCGCCGCGATCGCACGTGCTCGCGCGCACGGTGCGCGATCTGCCGCACCGCGGTCTCGGTCTTACCGACCAAGTCAGCGATCTCACGATGCGAGTAGCCGAACACCTCGCGCAGTACGAACACCGCGCGCTCATCCGGGCTCAGCGTCTCCAGGACCAGCAGCATCGCCATGGACACCGACTCCGCGAGCACGGCGTCCTCGCTCACGTCCGGCCCGGTGCGGACCGGCTCGGGAAGCCAGGGCCCGACGTAATCCTCTCGGCGCCGCCGCACCGCGCGCAGATGGTTCAACGCCTGCCGAGTGACCGTGCGCACCAGATAGGCACGCGGATGCTCGACATGTTCCCGACTCACAGCGTGCCACCGGATATAGCTGTCCTGCACGACGTCCTCGGCGTCGGCCGCGCTACCGAGAATCTCGTAGGCGATCGTGAACAGCAGCGCCCGACACTCGGCGAAGACCCGCCCCTCGCTCAACACCCACCCCGCATGTCCATCACCCTCCTACGCGAACCTTGATCACCGTGTAGACACCGCACAGCCCGAAACCGTGACGTCATCGCCAGTGACGCGCACCACACAGCGAGCGAACTGTCAGCCACACTCGGCGAAAACCAGGCCACCCACCGACCCCACATCGGTGTGGGGCCAGTGGGCCGATGTCGCCGACCTGAAGAACTGACGCATCCTCACCCACCTCCGCAGGCTCGCTCGCTCGGATGCCTCGGCCGCTGCCCCGACCGCCGCCGGCGCCGGGGTGCGCCGCGGCCGCAGAGGGCGCCCGGCCCTCGGCCGGTGGCGGCCCGGCACTGCCTGCAAGGCATCCTGTACGTCCTCTACAACGACATCGCCTGGCAACTTCTGCCGCTGAAAACCGGGTTCGGCTCCGGACAGACCTGCTGGCGACACCTCAGGAACCATCAACCATGATCGTGCTACGGGTTCTACCAGTGCCGCAAGAACCGAGCTATCGTCACCACGATGCAGACGCTAGGGGATGACATCGTTCTGCTGGCCCTTGGGCGAGAGGGGAGGGTCAGGCAGCCGGAGTACCTACGGAAGATCGTGTCAGGGTCGGAGCTCGTGCGCCTGGCGGCGGCGCGTCGGGTCGCTATCGTCAGGAAGCGGATCGTCGTGCTGGACGCGACGTCCACCGGTGATCCGCTGTTGGACGCCGCTCTTGTCGACATCCGCACTTCGCGGCATGCGCCGCGGTCCGTAAAGTGGGTGGCCCGAAGACGGCCCCATCTCATCGAGTCCTACTTGGCGCGGCTTTCGGAGGTCGGCGTGCTCCGCGCTGAGCGTCGCAGCGTGCTGGGTTTGCTCTCGGAGACCAAGTGGTTCGTTGTCGACACTGCCCGGGCCGCCGACGCGAGGGCCCGACTGGATGCGATCGTGCAATCCACCGGCCCGGTGGATGCGTCCCAAACCACCTTCGCCGGGCTCGTATGGGCCGGCTACCTCCACTTTTGGCTCTACCCCGGGCGAGAAGGTCGGCCGGACCGCAAACGCCTAAGGCAAATCGCCCGCCGCGACCACGTTGCCCGCATCGTGCGTGCGGCCTCGAAACGGGAGCCGTGAGGCGAACTCGAGGGACACCGCGCCCAGCGGTGTCGACTCTCCGCGAAAGCTGACCCCGCTCCGCCCCTGAGTTCCAGTCCTTGCCGCAACACGGGTCCTTCTCGGAGGCGAGCCTGTGCCAGGTGACGGACGAAACGACCGTGTGGAGGGCGTTGACTGCTCTTCTTCGTCCAGTGCAGGCGCAAGGAGTCGTGGACTACTGGTCCCTCGGTGAGCAGGAGGCCGCCCTCGTCCTGCTCTTCTTCGGTCCGCTCGCGCAGGACATCCACAGCAGGGCGAACGTTGCCTGATTCCTGTAGCGCCACGAGACGGCATGAGCCTGGCCGCGCTGTTCGAGTACCGGACCGTGATGTCCAAACGCTGCCTGGCGACTGATGTCCTGCATCAGAACGGCGGACGGCCGGCACACGTCGTGGTGGCGGTCGTGTGGACACCGGACGGACGTCTCAATCGAACCAGGAACTCGATGCCTCTAGCCACCGGCGCCGACGCGACGAGCACTCGAACTGGCGCGCGGCGGCCCAACGGCACCTGTTCAACCGCATACTCGGCCAGCTCTACCACTGTCTCAAAGCCCGCCGGTCGTTCGATGAAAACAGCGCCTTCCCGACCCAACTGACCATCGCAGATTGACCGTTAAGGCCGTGAGGTCTGACGCGGTACTGGCTCGCCGCGCGCACCGACGGGTCGGGGGCGCCGGGTGGCGGGGCGGACCGCGGGCGGCACACCTTGGCCGTTGCGCCCAGAGGAACGCTCACGGCGTGCCGTCCACGCGGTCATTTGCCAGCGCCCACCGGGTCCACCGTGATAGTGGGGGCCGAGTTGCTCTCGGCGGGGACGTTGATACCAAAGGACAATGTGTGTGAATGGGTCTCGTTCGGGGGCGTGACCACAACGCTGGTGAACGTCACCCCGCTGCCACCGGAGTTGTTCGGCGGGTAATGCAAAGTGAAGTTGGTGGTCTGCCCGGGCGACAGCGTGACCTTGGGCGCCGTCATCTTGCCGCGCACGGCACTCACCGTGCCGTCCTTGCCCTTGAGGTCCACGCCAGGGAAGCCGTGCATCGAGCAGGTCTTGGACCCGACATTCTTCAGGTTGATCAGCACCTCGCCCTCCGCCATGCCTCCGGAGCTGCTGAAGGACAGGTTCGCGGTCCGGCACGTCGCCCCCGCCGCGGAGCCGCCACCCGTACCGGAGCCGTTGCCTGTGGAGTGGTTTGGGTCCGAGGTGGTGTTTCCCGTGGTGCCGCCGCCCGTCGCAGATCCGGCGGTGGGCTGCGTGGCGCTGGAGGAGGAGGTGGGGGCGGAGGTCGGATCGTTGGGGCCGCACGCGGTCAGTGCCATCCCCGCGGCGACGAGCACGGCAGTCGACAGGCCCCAACGGGCAGTCCTAGTGGGCATGGTGTCCTTCTTTCGCTTTCGATGTTGTCGCCCCGCATCCGGTGGCGATGAGTGCGATCCCGCCCCCGGACGCGCACGAACACCGGTGGCAGCAATGACTTTGGCATGCACAACTGCCCAAGTCGGCGCCTGTTACAGCCCCGTGGCGCAACGCCATACACCTGACAACATTCGACACCGGAGCATTGCCATCACCGCCGAACACGCGAGGCGCATCGGCTGTTACGTGACGCTCAGCTGCAAAGCCCCACGGTCAAGGCGATCAAGCGGCAGAACGTCGTCAGACGCCTCCCGCACCGTGCTCAACGGCGGTGGCCGGGTCCCAGCGGCGGCTCACTGGTCAGTGGCGTTCTTGAGCGCTTCGAGCCGACTGGCCGCCATCTGGCGGGAGTTCGGGACCGGCGATGCGGCGGCGGTTGTAGCGGCAGTACCTGGCAGTGGGTTTTGTCGGGGCCGGAAGCGGAAGCATTCCAGAGCCTGATCGGGGTGCTGGCGGTGGTGGTCCTTCCGGGGCCGACGGGCTACCAGGAGGCGACCCCGATGGCCGCGATTCATCGTTGCATCAGCGGGCGCGCCGTTCCTCGGTCAGGTGCTTGCCTACGAGGCTCGCGCCCGGGGGGACGGGCGATGGCGCCGCCGCACCCGCCTTGGGCAGGCCGCCTTGCTCCGGCTCGTCGCTGTCGTGAGAGGGCTGCCGGGCTGGGATGCGGCCGTGCAGGAGGAGGCTGACGATCTGGTCTATCACCGCCTCGCCCGGCGGTTCGCGGTTCACCGCGGCCAGGTAGACGACGGTTCCGGAGTAGATGTCGACCATCAGTGACGTATCCGTGTCGGGCGGCAACCGGCCTTCGAGGCGGGCCCGCTCCAATAGGTCCACGACCGACGCGCGGCGCGGTTCGATGAGTTCGGCGAAGGCTCCGGTACCGGTGGGGTCCTCGATCACATCGGCGAGCAGCGCCGGGAGTATCAGGCACGTGGGCATGGCGGAGACGAGCTCGATGGTGAGGCGGACGGCGGTGCGCAGGTCGGCTTCCAGGTCGCCGGTCTCATGGATGGGAGGAAGCGGGACGTCCCCGCTGAGGGCTTCGATCACCAGCGCAGCCTTGTTCGGCCACCACCGATAGATCGTCGCCTTGCTGACTCCGGCCCGCCGCGCGACGCCTTCGAAGGAAAGACGCTGGTAGCCGACCTCACTGAGCAAGGCTTTCGTGGCTCGGAGCACGGCTTCGTGAGACTCTCGTCGCCGCCGCCTGGAGCGAGGCGCGACGCGGTTCCGCTGGTCGACGTGCTCAGGCCCCAAAGGGTCCTGACGGCCGTGCTGCTGCCTGGGAGTAGTCACCGTATGCCCCCTTTGTGGGCCATTGGTGCGCCCTTTGACTCGCCCGGGAAGTGGACCTATTGTGGCGATACGAGGCGTTTCGTACCGTACACCACCTCTTGTACTAAATAGTAAGATCCCGCAAGCCCGCCAGGGAATCACCGCGACGTGGATGAGCACCTCCGGCGGGTGGATCACCGCGCACCAGACCCGCGCGCAGGATCTGGTGCGTACGGGCGTCCGCTGTGAACGCCCGACACCTCTTTCTCGACCCCCCGAAGGGGGAGCTCATCATGCGCGCGAAAACGACCAGGATGCGGCGAATAGCCGCCGCGGTCTGCACGGCACCCATCATCGCCATCGCGGCCGGAGCCGGCGCTGTCAGCGCGACCGCCACTCCTTCGTCGTCCCCCGTCACTTCCGTCTCATCTCACGACGGCGGCTGGGGCTGGGGACACCGCTGCTACTTCGGTGACGGCTGGGGCTGGAGTTTCCGCTGTCACTACGATGACGGCTGGGGTTGGGGCTGGGGCTTCGACCACGGCTTCCGTGGCGACTACGGCTTCGGCGGTGACTATGGCTTCGGCGGTGGCTATGGCGGTGGCTATGGCTTCGGCGGTGGCTATGGCGGCGACCACGGCTTCGGCGGTGGCGGTGGCGGTGGCTTTGGCGGCGACCACGGCGGTGGCGGCGGCCATGGCCACTGAGACTCCGGCGCAGTGAGTTCGCGATCAACACGCGGCAGTTTGTGAGTGCCGCATCCGGATGCCCGAGTTTCTCGGGCATCCGGACACATCTGGAGCGGCAGGCGTCCCATCCGGCCCGTAGTCGGGGTGGTGTGTAGCGGTGCGGATCGTGTGCGTCGGTGCGGGGCCCGCGGGGTTGTACTTCGCGATCTCGGCCAAGTTGCGCGATGCCGGGCACGAGATCACCGTGTTGGAGCGCGACCCGCCCGCGGCCACCTATGGCTGGGGGGTCGTGTACTGGGACGACCTGCTGGACGTCCTCTACCGCAACGATCCGGAAAGCGCCCGGGAGGTCAGCGCCAGGTCTGTGCTGTGGCAGGACCAGGAGGTGCGCGTGCACGGCGCCTGCGGCGAGCAGACGGCGTACTTCGGGGGCTACGGGTACAGCATGAGCCGAGCGTCACTGCTCGGCGTCCTGGCTCGACGTGCGTCGCAGCTCGGCGTCGACGTCCAGTACGGCCATCACGTTGAGGACCTCTCGACGCTTCCCGAGGCTGACCTCCTCGTTGCCGCCGATGGTGCGAACAGCCGGATCCGGAGACACCACGAAGAATTCGGCACTCGCATCGATGTCGGTCTCAATCCCTATATCTGGCTCGGCACGGACCAGGTGTTCGACAGTTTCGTGTTCAGCTTCGAGCAGACGTCCGCCGGGTGGATCTGGTTCCACGCCTATCCCTCGGTCGCGGGGATCAGCACCTGCATCGTCGAATGCTCACCACAAACCTGGCAGGCTCTGGGACTCGACCTGCTCGGCCCCGACGAGGGGGTACAGCTGCTCGAGGGCACCTTCCAACGCGCGCTCGACGGCCACCGCCTGTTCAACCGGTCACGGGGTGCACCGGCGAATTGGCAGCACTTCACACACGTGACCAACGAAACCTGGTACCACGGCGCGACGGTGCTCGTCGGCGACGCCGCCCACACCACCCACTTCACTCTGGGGTCAGGCACCAGACTGGCGCTCATCGACGCGGTCGTCCTCGCACACAGCCTGCGCGAGAACCTTGAGGTGGAGGACGCGCTGCGAGAGTACGACTGCCATCGCCGCGCGGAACTCCACCCGGTGCAGGCAGCAGCGCGCACGAGCATGGCGTGGTTCGAGCACGTGGACCAGTACCTCGACCGCGATGCGGTCTCATTCGCGCACGCCATGTCCGTACGCCACGGCGGCCAGAGCCCCTGGCACCACCAACTCCACCTTGCCACTCAGATCGCTGCCGTACGCACGGCACGGCGCGCCTTCGCCACTGGCCGACGCTGGTACCTCGCCCGCCGACGAGGTGAACGGAATACAACGAGTCGCGTCAGACGACTACTTGAACGCTGAGCAGCAATGATCGCCCAACAGCAGCGGTCATGAGTCGAGAAGTTCGCAGAGTTTGATCTCGCTCGGGTCGGTTTTCTCCATCTTTGGAGGGGCTCCCTATCGTGTTCGCGTGAGCGTGGGTAGGCGACCGGAAGTAGGTGTGGCGCGGTGTGCGGCCTCCGATCAGGGGCGGCGGTCCGCAAGGACGCAGAACTCGTTCCCCTCTGGGTCGGCAAGTACGACCCAGCTCTCATCGCCTTGGCCGACGTCGGCGTGTCGAGCACCTAGGTCGAGCAGGCGACGGACCTCTTCGTCTTGCTCCCTGTCGGTTGGGTTGATGTCGAGGTGGAGCCTGTTCTTGACGGTCTTGCCCTCGGGCACGTGCGCGAATGTCAACGTCGGTGGCACTGGACCAAGGTGGTTATTGCCTTCAGGCACCACAGGGGAGCCAATTGTGACAATTCCGTCGTCTTCGTCTTGCACCTCGTAGTCAAGGACCGAGCACCAGAACCGGGCGAGACCGTTGGGATCGGCACAGTCGATCGCAAGCTCGGTGAACTTACTGGACATGTCAGGACCTCCCAGTCAAGTAGCGGGTCCGCCAGAGGCCACACGCCAATCGCAGTGTTTGACGGCGAGGTAAGCGGCCCGCAGCAGGGCCAACACCTCAGCATCGCTGGCCCGGTCGACCGTCCCGTCCGGCACCGCGGTCCGGTGGCTGGCTTTGGCGTAGTAGCGCGGCCCGTTCGCCTCACCCCGCAGCGGCGCCAGCGCGCGCCGCTCCGTCACGCCGAGCAGCTTGGAGCCGGCCACGGACGATGACGTCACTGGTTCACGGGTCAGCCTTGAGCGCTTTTCCCATGGATGTTCTTTGACAGTTCCTTGTGCATCTCCTCGTACGACCGTGCCGCCCGCGCATTGCGCTCGTTGTGGTGGTACTGCAGGTACTCGTAGAGCACGGCGACGCACATGTCCCGCGTGGGGAACACCGCTTCGTCGACGAGTTCCCGGTTCCGGGAGATCTCCATGATCTGCCCGTGCTCGGTCGTGTAGAGAGGGTGCCAGAGGAGCTCGACGTCGGGGTTGATCCGCTGGAGTTGTCGTAGGTGGGGCACTTCACGCCCCATGAGGACGCTGTCCGGGTCGTAAGTGCGCAGGAAGATGTGGACCGGGCCGGTGGCTTGCTCGACGTAGAACTTCGACAGGATGTTCCATAGTGGTCCCTGCAGTTGCCAGTCCCGATGGTATTCGAGCTCGTTGAACGCCTTTCCGGCTCGGGTGAACTCCATCGGCGTGTAGCCCTTGGATTGCGCGTACCGGCACACGTCGAGCCCTCCGGACCACAGCGCCATCTTCGGCGTCGCGAACCCGTTGTTCTCGCGCAGCATCTCGACCGCCTGGTGGTACCACGAGTTGTCTTCGCGCCGTCGGCGTCGCTCGGTCCGGGTGAGCGTCGGGTCCGCTGACGCGGGGTTGATGGTCTCCTGTTCCCGGAGCCCACCCAGCACGAGCTGCCACAGGCTCTGCACCACGTCCTTGGAGAAACCCGCCTCTGTCATCAAGGTATGGAACAACGGCCACTCCGGATGCGCGGTCGGGTCGGCCGTGTGATGGCGGTCAGGTGCGTCTGGCCCGGGCACCTTCCGCTGCACAGCTACTCCCCGCCCACGCGCCTGCGTGATCATGCGGCTCACTGCGGCGTTCCCCAGGCTGCCTTGCATGCTCATCAGCCACGCCCCCACGGACCGGTCACCTGCGTCCGGTTTCGTGGCACGGCTGACGGGAGTTGCCGTGTTCCGTTGTTGTCCTGTGGGACCGGGGATCGGAATCTGCCGTGACGAACTGACCCTGTGCATGGGGTGCGCGTTCCTTTTCTGTCGAGCCGGTGGGCGCGGACAAGCTGGGACGCTGGGACACCGAGCAGGATAGTCGCGCACCGGATGCCGGTGCAGTATCAGCGCGTGCCCTGGGTCCGGTCGACGACCCACCGTTTCGGCAGCGGCCGGAACCCGCTCTGCCGCCCGACCCGGCGACGACCTGCATGTCGATCACGGGCGTCGCACCGTGGATGACGGCCTCGTCCTTGAACCCGGCATCCACGAACACCTCGCTCACCGTGGGGTTTTCGGCCTCACCCCTGACGAGCAGCGCCGTGCCGATCACGTTGTCGTGCGCGCTCTCGGCCATGACCTCGGCGACAATGATCAGCCCTATCACGTCCACGGCCGGCCCGCGCTTACTTCCCGCGGGTCTGCTTCGCCGCGTCCAAGGCCGTCGTGGTACCCGGCACACCGTCGCCGAGATGACCGGAGCGGGCGCACCAATGGCCACGTCCGTAATCGCCATGGCTGATTCGCTCACAGGAAGATCTTCCTTGTCATTTCGTGGTTGACGTGGTCGGCGTTGACGCGGCGCAGGCCGCTGTCGAGCTTCGTGGCGTCACGGCCAGGTGATGCTGGGTCGACCGCTCCGGCGTCACGATCGATCCACTAAACGGAGCTCCGTTCTGGAACGATGCGGAACAGCGCTCCACTTAGCAAGTCGCAGCCATCGAGAGAGCCGCGCATGGGTGAGGCGAGCCAGCGCCGGGGGCTTGCGCGGTCTGTAGCAGCCCGCGGTCCGGGTTCAGTGGACCGCGGGCGCGGCACTCACGGTTTCGCGCTGTGACGCACCCGAATGAGCCGCTTCGCACCCCGACGGGCGCCACAACTGATGTCATCGACCTTGCGGAGATTTACGACGCACGAAGGTGACTCGACTCGGTTCGCCGCCTGGGGTTGGCTTCCCGTCCGAGTGAGCGGCCAGGAGTGCCCGCTCAGCCGACTGCGACTCGGTGTTCAACCCACGACGAGCTGCAGCACGTCCATCTCGGCGGACGTCGGCGAGCTGGAGGAAGGACAGCTTCTCTGGACATCCGCGCGATTCCCGCGGACTCGGACCTGCACACCGGTGCGCCTCAAGGTGCGGTACATGACAACGTTCCTCCATTGCGAATGAAGGGCGGTGGCATTGCGTGGTGACAATGCGTGGTTTGGCTGACGGGCCCCGCTCTGGCATCATGAGTAACCGGAAAATTGCTCCGACAACGAGACGGAACGTTGCTCCGCTTGGCAGGCTCGGCAGCGGAGGGAGCGGCGCGGTGAACGACAGCGACGAGGGCGCAGGACACGCAGCCCAGTCCAAGCGGAAGGACGCCCGGCGTAACAAGGAGACTCTGCTCGACGCGGCCGCCGCGGTCTTCGTCGCGTCGGGCGTGGAAGCGCCGGTACGCGACATCGCGGCCAAGGCCGGCGTCGGGATGGGTACGATCTACCGCCACTTCCCGACGCGAGCGGATCTCATCGTCGCCGTCTACCGGCACCAGGTCGAGGCCCTCGCCGAGGCCGGTCCAGCCCTACTGGCGGCCTGCGCGACTCCTCACGCCGCACTAGGGCGCTGGATCAACCTCTTCGTTGATTTCCTGGTCACCAAGCACGGACTCGCCGCCGTGCTGCAGTCCGACAACGCCGGCTTCGACACGCTGCACGCCTACTTCCTGGACCGCCTCTTGCCCGTGTGCACCCAGCTGATCGACGCTGCGGCCGGTTCTGGCGAGATCAGCTCCGACGTGGATGCCTACGAGCTCATGCGCGGCGTCGGGAACCTCTGCATCGGCGCCGACCACGATCCCCGCTACGACGCACGCCGCATGGTAGAGCTCCTCATCGCAGGACTGCGCCGACCGCACTGACTTCGGCCAGGCAGCCGATGCAGGCCGGCCACCCGGCCGCGATCAGCGCGAAGCGCGGACCCTCGATATCCCCACTACAGGTGTCACCAGGGCTGCCGTCCGCAGCTACACCCAGGCAAACTCAATCAGCGGTGACGCTGCCTCTGCGCCTCCAAGTCCGCCGGCCCGGTCCTCGAACGATGCCGCGGTCTGGGTGTCACACGGTGAGGCCTGCTCGACGACGAACGCTTGCTCCACGCCCTCGTGCGGCACCGCGGTGTTCTTCCAGGCGCGGCCGGGGCCGTCGTCGGCGGGCAGCGGCACTTCGAGGTTCTTCGCGCAGCGCGGGGACTGGGACGAAGCGGGGTGTGGTACTTCGCGGCGGTCTTGCCGCCCCTCGTGCGGCAGGCGCTGCCGCCGGCATCGGCCTTCGTTCCGATAGGTCGTTGCCGGATAGGGCCTGCTCGATGTCGTCGGCCTTGCGTGAGGAGCGATCCATCTACAGGGCACGAACAGTGTCTTCTGTTCGGTCAAGCTCGTACGATCACTGGCATGGATTTACCAGACACAGGAGCCATAGCGAGCGGCGCAGAGGACCTACCGAGCAACTGGGGCCGATGGGGCGAGGATGACCAGCGCGGCACGCTCAACCTGATCACCGAGACAGCCCGGGCCAGGGGCGCCGCGGAGGTCCGCACGGGGCGGGCGGTATCGCTGGCGGTGCCGATCCAGCCGACGCCGCTCATCAGCGGCCCCTTCGCGCCGTCCACCGAGGACGCCTCGCCGGTTCAGCAGGTGATGGTGTACACCGGTTCTCCGACGATGGCGACGGCTGACATCATGGTGGTCACCAACCACCACCCGCGCTCGACGCACGTCGACGCGCTCGGGCACCAGGCGCGCGGGGGTCAGGTCTACCCGGGACGCGCCCTGGCCGAGAGCGTCACGCCGGCCGGCGTGCGGCACGGCTCCACGACGGCGTTCGTCTCCGGGGTGGTCACCCGGGGGGTCCTGCTCGACCTGGCGGCCGACGGTCCGCTGCCCGGTGGCTATGCGGTCACCTCGCGGGACCTCGACGCAGCCGAGGAGCGCCAGAGCGTGCGGCTGAGTCCGGGGACGCCCTGGTGGTCCGCTTCGGGTGGACCACGACGCCCGAGCCCGGCAGGCCGATGCCGGGGATGGGCCTGGACGCGGTGCGGTGGATGCACCGGCGCGGCGTGTCGCTCTACGCAGGCGACATCGGCGATGCCCATCCGCCGTTGGACCCCGCCTGCCCATCCCCGCTGCACCGGGTCGCCCTGCCGCTGATGGGCATGCCCCTGATCGACGCAGCCGCCGTGGACGAGCTCGCCACTCTCTGCGCCGAGTTGGACCGCTACGCCTTCCTGCTCACGGTGGCGCCACCGCGCATTCACGGACTGACGGGAGTGCCCGTCAACCCGCTCGCCGTCTTCTGACGGTTACCAGTCACACCGTCAGTAGCCGTCTGTACAGAGGTAGAAGTCACGGAAGCACGACAGCTGGGGGTCAGCGGCACGCGAGTCTCGGTGTTCGGGCGGCCGAGCTCTGCTGCTGTACCGGCCGCCACCGTAGCGGGGAACGCGCGGACAGGACACGTGGCCTGCGCGTTCATCAGACGTGCTGCGTCGTAGCCAATGACCACGGTGTGGGAAGGTCCCGCGTCGGTGCCAAGACCACCAGGTTCCACACGGCCCACGAGTGTGGCCGCCCCGCAGCCCGGCCGACCGGCGATCGCGGTAGGGAACCCGCACGGTGTCGACGACTTGGTAGCCCTTGTCGGCCCGGCAGCGCACGCCTGACTGTGCCAGGGCGTTGCCGATGCCGTGGGTGCGGGCGTGTTCGTGAACATCAGAACACCTCAGGTGGGCCCATGTTCACGGATCGCGATGGCCGATGACACAGAGCTGATGGCGATCTGGCCCATCGAGTGACGTGCCCCAGAGGCGAACGGAAGTCTGCGCAGTGGCACGGTTTCTACGGCGGAGAGCCAGTCGAGCCAGGGCTCTGCGCACTGCGCTGGACGGTCATCGGAATACACACAGCTCACGACGTAGGTTCTGGAAACCCGTTGACTCCGGAATTCACTCCCATGGCCCACTTTTGTGACTCGGTTGGAGGACGTGGCCGTGCCTGCCGGGTACGGATGGGTGAACACTCAGGTGCCATAGGTCTCACGGAAAGCGAGAGCGACATGGCCGCATTTCCGCTCCCCGGCGCACGGCGCCGAATACGCCGCACACACGTCATGGCGGCCGGGTGCGCCATGGCCCTGTGCACGACGGCCGTGGCGGCCCGTGCCGCCGGGGACGGCGCCACGACCTCGACCACGACCAAACCCACCATCGTGCTGGTGCACGGGGCGTTCGCGGACGCCTCCAGCTGGAACGGGGTCGTCGAACGGCTCGAACGCCGTGGCTACACCGTCATCGCCCCCGCCAACCCGCTGCGCGGGCTGTACAACGACTCCACCTACATCGCCTCCGTGCTGGACAGCATCAAGGGCGCGATCGTGCTGGTGGGTCACTCGTACGGCGGCGCCGTGATCAGCTCGGCCGCCGCGGGCAACCCCCGGGTGAAGTCCCTGGTGTACGTGTCGGCACTGATGCCCGACGTGGGCGAGAGCGGCATGTCCCTGGCCACCAGGTTCCCCAGCGAACTCGACACCGCCACGAAGTCCGTTCCCTACCGGGCCGACGGCGGCGTCAGCGGGACCGACCTGTACCTCAAGCCCGACAGGCTCCATCAGGTCTTCGCCGCCGACCTGCCGGAGAGCACCACGAGGGTCCTGGCGGTGACCCAACGGCCCGCCGCAACGACCGCGTTCTCGCAGAAGGCCAAGGTGGCCGCCTGGAAGCACATCCCATCGTGGTTCCTCGTCGCGAAGCAGGACAAGACCATCAACCCCGACCAGGAACGCTTCGAGGCGAAACGCGCGGGCTCACACACGGTGGAGATCGACTCCTCCCACGTGGCCATGATCGCCCACCCCCAAGCGGTCACCGACGTCGTCCTCCAAGCCGCCACGGCGGCCGACTCCGCCCGACCTGCGCTGGCCGCCACCGGCTCCACCCACGACGCCCGGACCGAGACCGCACTCACCGGCATCGCCCCCGCCTCGTTGATCGCGGGCACAGGAGCCGTCCTCCTGGGCCGTCGGCTGTGGCGTCCCGCGCCCTGACGGCGCATCGGGACTGCGTCGTCAAGAGCCGACGCCGCAGAACAGATCAGCCGTCAAACAACCGACCCATGGATGCCCGCCCCTCTGACACACAACGTCGAACGATCTCATCAACGAGTACCACAGAGCCAGCTGACGACGCACCAAAGTCTCCAGCCCAGAGCCAGTGAAGCCATTCCCGGAGCACTACGGGGTCTTATGTCATGTCCGGCGCTGCGCCGCGGCGTTGGAGTGGGCTTCTATAGGGCTCCGGGCAATCGTGGCGCGGTCATGTCCTCGGTCCCGAGAACGGTCAGCAGTCGTAGCTTGTCGGCTGCTTCGCTGCCGGGTGCGGCTGTGAAGACGATGATGCGCAGGTCCGCGCCGTGCACCGAGAGCACGTCGCAGTCGAGTTCGAGTTCGCCGACTTCGGGATGGTCGACGGTCTTACGCTCGTTCCCATGGTGCGCGACGGTGGAGCGTTCCCACAGGCGCGCGAATTCGGGGCTCGATGTGCGCAGTGCGCCGATCATGTCCGCCAGCTCGCGGTCGGCTGGGTAGCGCGTCGCTACGTCGCGCAGGTCGGCGACGAGGGATTTCTTGTGGTCGTCTGGGAACGGATGTCGCACCCATCCTGTGTCGTCGTGGAAGGACCGCCACACGAGGTTCGCCGACCGGCCGCCGCGGCCGCGCATGTCGCCGTGCAGTGCGGTCCACAGATCGTTGTGCTCTAGCAGCGTCCAGGCCGCGTCGAAGACGGCCATCGGGGTGTCCGCGAGACGGTCGAGCAGGCACTGCACGCTCGGGCCGATGTGCTGCGGCACCAGTCCGCCTCGTTCGGCGGCGTGCCCTGCCAGGCGGCATGCCAGTTCGTACTCGGTGTCGGACAGGCGCAGCGTCCGCGCGAGCGCGCGCAGGACGGCAGCACTGGGATGCGCGCGGCCCTGCTCGAGACGTTTGACGTAGTCCGGTGAGACGCCTGCGAGCCAGGCGACCTCCTCGCGACGCAATCCCGGCGTCCTGCGCGACCCCTGTCTGAAGGGGAGGCCCACATCTGCCGGTTGGACGCGAGCGCGCCAGGAGCGCAGCAGCATCGCCAGATTCGGTGTGTCGCCCATTACCCCATTATCGACCTTCGGTCTCTACGAGGGGGGCCCGGACTGGGCCACGTTGCCCGGTCGACCGGGTGTCAGGGTGGATATGCGATCGGCAGGAAGGAGCCGAAGGTGAGCGCGGCATCGGTGAGCACACCCGTCGTGCTGGTCACCGGCGCCAATAGGGGTATCGGGCTGGAGACGGCCCGGCGTCTGGTCGAGGCCGGGTACCGCGTGTATCTCACCGCCCGCTGCAGCGAGCGTGGACAGGCCACCGTCGAGGCCGTTGGCGCGCACTTCCTCGAACTGGACGTGGCCTCCGACGAGTCGGTCCGTCACGCCGCCGACTCCATCGAGCCGGCCACCGGGCACCTCGACGTGCTGGTCAACAACGCCCGCATCACCGGTCCGCTGCGTGACCCACACGACCACACGGCGGACGACATGACCGAGGTACTACTGACGAACGTCGTCGGCTACATCCGCCTCATCCATGCCTTCCTGCCGCTGCTCGAGAAAAGCGCCGACCCGCGGCTGTCCGGCCGATCATGTGACGGAGGCTCCGAAGCCCCGCCAGCCCAGTCGTCGTACGAACGCCGGGTGGGCTGGAGGGGCGGGCCGGCACTGTCAGTCGGTGGTGAAGTAGTGGCCGTCTTCGAGGTCGGCGATCAGGCCGAGGTGGACCGGCTCCCAGCCCAGCAACTGCCTGGTGTCCGCGTTGGGCATCGTGATGTCGAGGGTGATGAACGGGAAGGCCCTGAAGTGGTCCGCGGCCTGCTCGGCCGGGATGCTCACGGCCGGGACGTCGAGACGTCGGCCGATAGCCTCGGCGATCTCGCGCACCGTGATGCCTTCTTCGGTCGCGGCGTACAGCTGGGAGCCGGCCGGGGCCTTCTCCAGCGCCAGCCGGTAGAGGCGGCCGATGTCCAGGACGTGACCGGCGGGCCAGCGGTTGGCTCCGTCGCCGACGTAGCCGGACACGCCCGTGTCGCGGGCAATCTTGATCAGCCTCGGGATGAAGCCGCTCTCGTCCCGTGTGCTGTGCGTGACCGGCGGGATCGCGACGAGCACGGTCCGCACGCCGCGTTCGCTGAATGCGGCGATCGCACGCGCGACGGCGGAGCGGGGGTTGGCGTCGATGGCCGCGTCGCGCTTCGTGTCGCCGGTGTGCGTCAAGCCGATGCCGAAGAGGGCCTTGCCCGTGCCGGCCAGAGCGCCGCCGAGCGTCTGCACCACGGCCAGGTCGGTGGCCACCGCGTCGGCGAACTTCCCGGCGGCTATGGCGTCATGGTTGAACGCGAGATGGATGACCGCGTCCGCGTCGGCCGCGGCCTCACGCAGGCGGTCCAGGTCGTCGACGTCGCCGCGGTGCACCTCGGCACCCAGGGCTTGCACGGTGGCGGCCGAGGCGCCGGACCGTGCCAGGCCGACGACCTGGTGTCCGGCCTGGATCAGTTCGGGCACCACGGCCGATGCGATGTGGCCGCTGGCGCCGGTGACGAATACGCGCATGAGTGGCTCTCCTGGGATGGGGCGCCGCGCTCGGGCGGAGCGAAGTGATGTTACTTGGTACCGTCACCATAGCCGATGTGACGGTACCAAGTAACATCACTTAGGCTGTCCACATGGCTCGATGGGAACCGAACGCACGGGAACGGCTGGTGCGCGCCGCACTCGACCTGTTCACCGAACAGGGCTACGACGCCACCACCGTCAGCGAGATCGCCGATCGAGCCGGTCTGACCAAGACCACCTTCTTCCGGCACTTCCCCGACAAACGGGAAGTGCTCTTCGCCGGCCAGGACACGCACGCTCGGCTCCTCACCGACGCGATCATCGAGGCGCCCAGCCCGGCCACGCCGCTCGAAGCGGTTCGCGCGGCCCTCGACGCCCTCGCGGCCACCTTCACGGACAACCGCCGTGAGTTCAGCGCCAAGCTCCGCCCGGTCATCGCCGGCCACGGCGAACTGCAAGAGCGCTCCGCTTTGAAGCGCGCCAAACTCGCCGAAGCCGTGACGAACGCACTCCACGAGCGCGGCGTGCCGAAACCGGTCGCGGGCCTCGCCGCCGAACTCGGCATCCGCGCCTTCCACCACGCCTTCGACCAGTGGGCCGATCCGGCCAACCAGCAGACGCTCACCGAACTCACGCGCCGTACATTCGACGAGCTCCGCGCCGCGATGGCCGCGCTCGACTAGGGCGCGTATTCGGTTGTGATCAAGGGGTGGTCTTGGTGAGGTCTTTGATCCAGATCATCGCGCCGCGAAGGTGGAGGCCGGCGAGGGTAGCTGGCCATAGTCATGGAAGTGCGCGGCGATGTCCTCGCCGTGTGCCATGGGCTCGCAGACCGGCGAATCGTCGGTCCAGAACACTGGCTCGTGCACAGGTTCGGTCATGGGCGTTTACTCCAGCGCGTTTCACGAGCGTCGCCAGCGGAGCGGGTCCATGCCGGTCAAGCCAAGGTGGCTGGCCTCGGCAGTAGGCCCCGAGGACTCCGCAGGTCGCTCACCGACAGCGTTGGCGGGTTATTGGGCTGCGAGATCCGGAGAGCGGTGAAGCGACGAAGCTTGGTCTCGGGATCGTCGCCGGAGTCCGCGATCTCCTGGAACGGGACGGCGGACTGCTCGGCCCGGTCCCCGAAGACGAACCTCACGAGGTCGTCCTTGGCGTCGAAGTAGTGGTAGATCGCGGCCTTGGAGATGCCGACCTCTGCTGCCACGTCCTTGAGGGCGACCGCGGATATCCCTCGCTGCATGAAGAGTCGATCCGCTGCGTCGCGGATCTCTCGTCTCATCAACTCTTGCCGGGTCGCCGCAGGCGGGAGGTTACCAGCCGTTCATCAGTGGGGGCTCGCTCACGCGCGCCCCCCCCCCCCCCCCCCCCCCACGACGGGATCAGACGGTGAGGACGAGCTTGCCCTGGAGGTGACCGCCGTCGAGCAGCCGGTGCGCGTCGGCGACGCGCTCGAACGGGAACGTCTCCTGCACATGGACCCGGAGCCTGCCCTGTTCGACGAGTTCGACGAGACCTCGCAGGGCGACCGGATCGGGGTCGACCGCGATGCCGCTGAAGCGCTTGCCGGCCGCCTCGTACTTGGCGGCGAGCTCCGAATCCTCCTCGGCGACCGCCGTCACCAGGTGACCGCCTGGGCGGAGCACTTCGAGCGACCGCTCGACGGTGTCGCCGCCGATCGTGTCGAGCACGACGTCGATGTCGCGGACCGCCTCGGTGAAGTCGACCGCCGTGTAGTCGATCACCTCGTCGGCGCCGAACCCCTCGACGAACTTCCGCTTGCTCCCGCTGGCGGTCGCGATCACGTGCGCGCCGAGCGCTTTCGCGATCTGGATCGCGACGTGGCCGACCCCGCCACCACCGCCGTGGACCAGGACGCGGTCGCCCTCGGTCACGCCGCCGAGGTCGACGAGGCCCTGCCACGCCGTCAGCCCGACGATCGGCAGCGCCGACGCCTCGACGTGCGAGAGCGATGCCGGCTTGCGTGCCAGGTGCAACGCCGGCGCCGACACGACCTCGGCGTACGCGCTCGCCGCCCGCGGGAACAGCGGCATCCCGAACACCTCGTCGCCGGGCCTGAACCGCCACGTCCGCGGCGCCTCCTCGACCACGCCGCTGATGTCCCAGCCGAGGATGAACGGCGGCTGGCCGATCAGCGGGAACTCGCCGGCGCGCAGGCGCGCCTCCAGCGGGTTCAGCCCGATCGCCTTGACGCGGACGAGAACCTCGGTCGGGAGGGGCCGGGGCTCGGGCGCGTCCACGATGGTGAGCACCTCGGGACCGCCGAGCGTCTGCTGGGTGATGACTCGCATGACTCTCCTGGCTTTGGAGGGGGGAGAGAACCCAGGCTAGGTTTCCGATAGGAACCAGCAGGTACCTTTGGCGCCATGAGCGGTTTCGGTCCCGGCGATCCCTTTCTCGCCGACTGTCCGGCGCGTCTGGCGGTCGAGCTTATCGCCGACAAGTGGACGGTGGTCGTGCTCTACGGCCTCAGCAGGGGCCCGGTGCGCCATGGCGAGCTGATCGAGGTGATCGGCGGCATCTCCCGCAAGATGCTCACCCAGACGCTCCGACGGCTCGAGGCGCACGGACTCATCCGCCGCCACGCCTACGCCGAGGTGCCGCCCCGCGTCGAGTACGAGCTCACCCCGCTCGGGGCGACGCTGATCGATCCGATCCACATGCTGACCGAGTGGGCGAGGGCGAACGGCGACGCAGTGCTCGATGCGCTCGACGCCGATCCCGAGCCGGTCGCCCATAGCGACTGAGGCCCCCGCTGGGGCACTGAGTACCCTCTCGGCCGCTACTCGGTATCGGCCCCGCCGCGCTCGGTCTGCAGGCTCTCGATGCGTTGGACGACGGCATGGCTGGCGGCCGAAATCCTCATTCTGGCGTAGGTGTTGGCACCCGAATTGGCGGATCGGGTGCCGACTGCGGGGAGTTCACCACGACGGCAGCCATCACTGCGCCCGTCACCGAGGTCACCGGCCGCCCCGTGGTCCACCGTCATCCGACGCGCGACGCCCTGCGACCGCCTGGGGCATTGACGCCGGACGCAGGGGGTTCGCGCCTTAACTGTGGCCCCGCACCGCCGCGAGGCACTGATCGTAGAGGTCTGCCAGGTCGAGGAATCCGTCGTGGTCCGCCCAGAGCTCGGTTGCCGCGTCGACGCAGGCGAAGACCGTCGCGACGATTGCCTTGGCGCGCGGGTCGGGGGTCGACTCCGGGCCGCTGCCCAACCGCGCCTGGACGATCGGGACGAGTTCGGCCTGCCAGCACAGGCGCTTTTCGATGTAGCGGGCGTGCAGCGAAGGGGTGTTGAAGATCAGGCGGGACAGCTCCAGCACCCGCTCCGGGGTGTGGTTGGCGGTCAGGATGACCTCGAATCCGGCGCGCAGGGCATCCCAGACGGACACCTCGGCCGGCTGCTGCTGCACGGTCCGCTTCAGCAGCTCGCCCAGCGCCGCCTGGTCCCCGCAGACCAGGTCCTCCTTGGTGCCGAAGTAGCGGAACAGAGAGCGCTGCGAGATCCCCGCCTCCCGCGCGATCTGCGCGATTGTCGTGTGCTCATAGCCCTGCTCGGCGAACAGGCGAACCGCCGTATCCACGATCTCCTGGACGGCGACCTGCCGCGAACGGTCCCACAAGGTCGTCATGTGAGTCAGGCTACCCTCTGGACAGTCGCTGCGCAGTTGGCATTAACTGTCAGAAAAGCAGTGACTGCAAGAGAGGAAGTCATGACAGCTGTCGACTACCACGGACAGACCACGCTGATCACCGGCGCCAGTGCGGGTATCGGCGCCGAGTTCGCCCGTCAACTCGCCGCACGAGGCTCCGACCTGGTGCTGGTCGCCCGACGCAAGGACCGCCTGGACGAACTGGCCGAGGAACTACGCGCACAGCACCGGGTCCAGGTACAGGTGCTGGCCATGGACCTGGCCACGGACGACTCCGGACAGGCGCTGGCCGAGCAGGTGGAGCGACTCGGCCTGCACGTCACCAGCGTGATCAACAACGCCGGGTTCGCCACGTTCGGCCCCTACCACCTCGCGGATCCGGTACGGCTGCGCCAGGAGATCGCCGTCGATGTGGCTGCGGTGGCCGACATCAGCCGTGCCTTCATCGAGCAGCTTCGAGAGGCGGGGCGTGGGGTGCTGGTCAACGTGGCGAGCATGGCCGCCTACCAGCCCAATCCGCGCATGGCGCTGTATGGAGCGGCCAAGGCTTTCGTGCTGAGCCTCACCGAGGCGCTGTGGGAGGAGTCGCGCGGCACCGGTCTGCGGGTGCTGGCCTTGTCCCCCGGCGCCACCCGAACCGAGTTCTTCGACGTCGTGGGCACCACGCGGGCCGCCGGAGGGACCAGGCTCGCATCGCCCGGCGACGTCGTCCGCACCGCTTTGGCCGCCCTGGACCGCAGGAATCCGCCGCCCAGCGTCATCGCCGGGCGCATGAACCGGGTGATGACCTTCCTCGCCCGCCGCCTGGCCACCAGGCGTCAGGTCATCCGGGCCATCGGCCGGCTCACGGCCGAGGGGGCATGACGGCTGGCCGGCGGCCGTGCCGCGTCAGACCGGGCCGGGCACCAGCCCGGCCCGGTAGGCGAGGACGATCGCCTGGACGCGGTCGCGCAGGCCGAGTTTGGTCAGGATGCGCGAGACGTACGTCTTGACCGTCTCGGGCGCGATGAACAGGGCTGTGGCGATCTCCGCGTTCGACAGACCCTCGGCGATCAGTTGGTGCACCTCCAGTTCGCGGCGCGTCAGGGCCCGGGTGATCTCTTCCCTGGCCGGCCGGGAGGCGTCCGCCGGGCGCAGTCGTTCGGCGAAGTGGCCGATGAGCGGGCGGGTGACGGCGGGTGCCAGGAGTGATTCGCCGCGGGCCACCGTGCGGATGGCCGCCACCAGTTCCGCCGGAGGTGAGTCCTTGAGGAGGAAGCCGGAGGCTCCGGCTTTCAGTGCGTCATAGACGTAGGCGTCGACGTTGAATGTGGTGACGACCAGCACCTTCGGTGGTGTCTCGGCGTCAGGGCCAGCCAGGTGCGCGACACCGAAGAAGAGCGCGGTGACCGCGACGGCGGCGCGGCTGCCCCACCGCTGCTCCAGGGCCTGCAGGGCGAGCCCGCGGAGCATCAGTTCCTCCGTGACCGCCGCACCCGCCGCCGTCACCACCCCGGACGCCACCACGGACACGACGCCATGCCCGGCCCAGGAGAACGAGCACCCCCGAACACGGTGATCACGAGGGCCGAGAGGAGCACGAACCCCAGGCCGATCCCGCCGCCCAGCGACACCTCGCGCGCCGCCCCGCGCTTGGCGATCTCCGGTACGGGCCGCCGCGCGACATGGCGCATCACCGCCTAGTACACGGCCACCGCGGCGGCCGCACCCACCAGCGGTAGCGGGCCGGGTCCGTTCGCGGTCGGGCCCGACACCAGGCCGATGCCGACGATGCCAGCAACATCCAGCCCACCGGATGGCGGGCGATCCGAGTGAGGCGACCGAGGCCAGGCCCGGAGCCGCCCGGACGCCGGTCGCGGCCTGCATCGTGGTGTGTCGTGGACGTCGTGCGCATCATGGTCTCCCCTTGGCATCGGTCGCCCGGGTGGCGACCCACTGACAACGCCAGGAACGCCGCGCGGCTGGCGAATCGCCCTCGGGTCAACGGTTCCGGTAGCTCGCACGGGGGATAGCCACCGCGATGCGCGGGTCAGAGCGTCAGCGAACCCTCGAAGGCAGACATGTGCCCCTGCGCTTGCTCACGCATCGACCATGCGGCCCACCCTGAGCGTTCTATCGCGCGTTGTCAGCCCGGCAATGGGCGCCTGTGAGAACCCGGCAACGTCGTCCGAGTGCTGTTGAGCCCATGCTGGGCGGCCTCCGGTGTCCAAGCGGTGTCCGGACGCCTTGGGACGGTGCAACACGAGCTGTCACGTGTCATGTCATGCCTCGTTCAGCGTGTGTCAGCGCTGCTGGTGGTGGAGTTGTGGGATTCGCTGAGTTGTTGCTGGTAGAGGCTATGGGGCTGGACGGGGGTTCCGGGGCCGACGATGACGCCGGGTGCGGGGGTGGGGTGCACCTTCTTGTGGTGCTTTCCGGGGACCTTTTTGCCTTGGACGCCGTAGGCCCAGTTGTAGGCGGTGGCGGGCTGTTCGATGGAGTACTTGGCGGCCGAGTCGTTCCAGAACATGTCGCTGGCGCCTTCCCAGCCGTGGCCGGTGCCGCCGGTGCCGTCGTTGATGACGTCGAAGGAGCTGTTGGTGGTGCCGGTGATCTTCAGGTCGTCGAAGAGGGTGCCGGAGCCCCAGCGTTGGTGGGGGCCGCCGTTGATGTAGCCGTCACCCCCTGCGGGGGTGTCCGCGGTTGCGGTGCAGTGGGTGAACACGTTGGGGCCGGGGTTCCATGCTTCGGTGGCCCAGGCGTGGAGGTGGTCGCCGGAGACCTGGCAGTCGCTGACCAGGACTTGCTGGCCGGCCACCTTGAAGGCGGTGGGCGGGGCGACCTTCAGTGACGCGTCGGTGCTCAGGCTGTCGGCCTTGGTGATGGTCACACGGGAGGCGGTGGGGCCGACGTTGAAGGACGAGCCGAAGTGGGAGGCCGTGACGTTTTGGGCCCAGGTGTCGCGGGAGGCCGCCCATTGGATGAACGTGGCGTGGAACTCAGGTGAGTTGGCTGACTTGCCGCCGGACTTCTGGGCGTATCCGGGGTCCTGGGTGAATGCCGTGGCGTCGGCCGCGAGGTCTTCGACTCCGACGTTGTCGACCTGTCCGGGAAGGGTGTAGTGCCAGACGGTTCCGCCGCCGAGGGAGGAGTCCAGGGCGGTCGTGAGGGGGGCGTCGATGTGCACCTGGTCGCCATGGATGGCGGTGATGGTACGGGCCGCCAGCAGCCCCGCGCCGGGCTTCCAGTAGGTGCCCATGTTGACCGCGTTGATCCACGCCTGAGTCTGCGGGTGCTGAACGATAACGGTGTCGCCGACCTTCAGTCCGGAGGTCGATGCGAGATGGAAACTGGTCGCGCCGATGGGCACGTAGGAGTCGGAAACCTTGTATGTGCCTCCTGTTTGCTGGTAGTTGCCGCTCCCACCGACCACGATCAGCGAGTGTGCTTTGCCCGAGGCCGCCAGAGTGGTGGCCGGCGTGCCGCCGTGGTTGAGCGAGCCGCGCAGAACCACGCCGCTGGCGGTCAGGTGCACCGTTCCGGCGATGGTGTACTTACCCGGTCCGAGCAACACCGTGCCGCGCAGTCCCTGTGCGTTGGGCGGCAGTGCCGCGACCTGGTTGACGGCCTGCTGGATCGCGGCAGTGTCATCCCCGCCGCTCGGTCCTGCCACGTGTGCCTTGACCGGTACCGACGGCGGTGACGTGGCTCCCCCGCGGTAGCCGGCCGTGGCGTAGTCCGGTATCTGGTCGCCTCGCGCGTCAGGGGTGTAGACGAGTTCGCCGTTGCGCAGCGAGATCGCCGGAGGCGTGCCCGTGGTGGAAGCGCTGTGCCCGGGTGCGGTGTGTGCCTGGGCGATGCCTGAACAGGCGGAGAGCAGCAGTGTGGTCGCCGCGGCCACCGCCGCGGAGGCGGCCACGCGGGGAACGGAAGTCTTGGTCATGTGATCTCCCCTTGCGTCATCTGGGTTGGGACTACCGACGAGCGTGCGGCGGCCGACCTGTAAGCAGCCTGAACACCTCGCTGCGGGCAACCTGGTCCCGTCGCGGCGTGCGTGATACTGGCCAGATGACCACCCACCGTGTCCTGGTCGTCGAGGACGATCACGGGCTGCGCGACGTGTTGGCCCGCGGCCTGCGGGAGGAGAACTTCGAGGTCCTCACCGCCGCCGACGGAGCCGGCGCCTTGCGGACCGTGCGCAAAGGAGTGGATGCGGTGGTGCTCGACGTCGGGCTGCCCGATTCGGACGGTCGGGATGTGTGCCAGGCCATGCGGGCTGGTGGCATCGACGCCCCGGTGATCTTCCTCACCGCGCACGACAAGCTGACCGACCGGCTCTCCGGGTTCTCCGCGGGCGGCGACGACTACCTGGCCAAACCGTTCCACCTGGCTGAGCTGGCGGCACGGGTGCGCGCCGCCCTGCGCCGGGCCGGGTGCGATCTTGCCGTCGAGCTGGCGGGGCTGCGGCTCGACCCGACGCGGTACCTGCTCCAGGTACGGGACGTGCCGGTCCCCCTGACGCCCACCGAGTTCCGGCTCCTGGCCTGCCTGATGGCAGCACCGGGCACAGTGGTGCGCAGGCGGGAACTGCTGCGCGCGGCGTGGCCCGAGGGCGCACGGGTCAGCGACAACACCCTTGACCAGTACCTGGCCCGGTTGCGACGCAAGCTGCGCGAGGCCGACAGCCCGCACATCATCGCAACCGTCCGTGGCGTGGGTTACCGCTTCGCATGAGGATCCATCCCCGTCGACCGGCCACCTTGCGTCACCGTCTGGCGCTGCTCGCCCTCGCGGCCACCGCGGTCTGGGTGATCCTGCTTGCTGTGGCGTTCAACATCGCGCTGGCGGTGAGACTGCACCAGCAGGCCGACAAGCTGCTGCGCAGCCGCGCCCAAGCGGTGTCGACCACCGTGCAGGCGCGGTCGGACGGCAGTGTCGTGCTGCATGAGCCCACGCACCACCGCGCATTGGACAGCGGCATCTGGATCTACCAGGGCAGCCGACTGATCGCGGGCTCCCCCGGCCCCGGCCCCACCCGGGCCGCCGCCGACCGGCTCGTCGGACACGGCCGCGGCTACGCACAGACCCCCGAGCCGCACGCCATGCGGCTGTTCGCCCTGCCCATCCAGTACGACACCGGGCAGGTCGGCACCATCGTCTCCTCGGTCAACCTCGACCCCTACAGCAGCACCACCGACACCGCCCTGGCATGCTCCATCAGCCTCGCCGTCCTCCTCCTCGGCGGCACCTACCTGGTCACCCGCGCTGTCATCGGACGGGCACTGCGCCCCGTCGCCGAGATGAGCGAACAAGCCACCCAGTGGAGCCAAACCGGCGCCGCACAACGCTTCGGCGCCGCCTCCCGCCCCGCCGAACTCGCCGCGCTCGCCGCCAGACTCGACGAACTCCTCGACCACCTCGCCACCGTCCTGCGCCACGAGCAACAGCAAACCGCCGAACTCTCCCACGAACTGCGCACCCCACTGGCCAGGATCACCGCCGAGATCGACTGGCTGACCACCCGCCCACGCACCCCATCCGAACAACACACCTCGCACCAGGCCATCGCAGCCGCCGCCACCGACATGCAACGCATCTGCGAAAGCCTGCTCAGTGAGGCCCGCACCCGCAGCGGACACCTCCCCGGCCGCTGCGACATGATCGAACTGGCCCGCGACCTCGCCCGACGCAACACCACCGAACACCCCGACAGTCCACCCATCACCGTCCACGGCACCACCGCCACCGCCGGAATCTCCGCAACGGTCGCCGAACGCATCCTCACCCCTCTCCTGGACAACGCCCGCCGCTACGCCACCCACACGATCACCATCGAGTGCACCCAACTCCCCAACGCCGTAATGGTCACCGTCCGTGACGACGGCCCCGGCGTGCCCGAAGACATCGGCGACGCGGTCTTCGAACCCGGCCGCCGCGCCGACCCCACCGACGACCACGACGGCGCCGGACTCGGCCTCGCCCTCGCACGCCGCCTCGCAAGAGCCGCAGGCGGCGACATCCAACTCGCACCGACCAGCCCTGGCGCCACCTTCACCATCACCCTCCCCACGGGCGGACGATGACCCTCCGCTCAGATGGGGGCTAAATCGCGATAGACCCGATGACTTGGCGGGCCCGCCAAGTGATCAGCCCCTCCCCCCGTCTGGGCCTACGCGCTCAGCGTTGTTCTTCGGCGAGAACTGCCGGGGCCCCCTCATAGGCGGATCACATCTCCCGCCCGGCCAACCCTTCGACGTCGCGTTGACGTGGGACCAGGGGGTGGACGGTCGCACCCTCGCCGTTCTCCTCTGCGGCCTTCGCCTGACGGCGGCGTACGTCGGCGGCGAGGGTGTTGCCCGTATGCCGCAGGTCGTGGGAGCGAACGTGCTTGGGCAGCCCGGCCCTGTCGCCAGCCTCGCGCCACTTGCGGCCGAAGGTAGTGCCGCGCAGGGCTGCCCCCTTCTCTCCGACGAACACCAGCCCTTCGCGCCCCGGCTGGGCGAACCACTCCGGGTGTCGTCCTACGTCGACGTGCAGGAAGGCCGGGAGCACGATCTCCCGTTTGCCCGCACGGGACTTAGGGTCGCCGACCACCCGGCGTCCTCCATCCACCACTACGAGCAGGTCGGCGCCGCTCACGATCCAAGAGGTTCTCTGGGCGGCGGGCCTTTCAGGTCACCTGGTTCAGCGAGGACACCATCACGCCGACACGATCCCAGCGGACCGACCGCCCTCGCCCGCCTGCGGCGATCACATTTTGAGCGGCACCGGACCCTGACGCCCGATTCGGCTGACCTGCCACACACCTGACGGCCCGCTACGGAAGCGCGGGCCGCGTTCATCGACTCGGTCGCCTCCATGAATCGGATGGCAGAGTCGCACAGGTCCACCCCCTCACCGAGCCACTGCCGACCCGAGCCGGAGCACCGCCCGGCCGAACGCCGGCCCCGCGCGCTCTGGATGGCGGGGGCCGGTCGGCGCAGGCTGGTTGCGACTTGGCGGGCGGAACCACGTACGGCACTTGTATCAGGTGACGCGCACTCCGCCGTCGACGAACAGATCCTGCGCGTTGACGCCGGTGTTGCGAAGGAGGAAGTCGGTGGCGTCGGCGACCTCCGCCATCGTCACGAGGCGCCCGATGGGGGTACGTGATACCTGAGGGTTCTCGCGCACGTCGCGCCACCTCGGATGGTCGCCCACCATGCCCGGGTGGATGGCGTTGACGCGATGCGGTGCGATCTGCACTGCGAGGGTCTTCACCAGTCCGGTGATACCTGCGTTGATGGCGGTCACCATGGTGGAGCCGGGGTAGGGGCGTTCTTTGGCCAGGCCGCCGAAGAGCACGACCGACGCGGCGGGGGTGAACCGGTCACGCAGGACTCGCACGGTCTCCGTGTACCCCACCAGTTTGGTGGTCACGGCGTGGACGGCCTTGGCGATGTCGAAGTCCGCGACAGTGGTGAAATCCTCCGTGATGGCGGTGATCACCAGGTTGTCGACTTCCGGTACGTCGACGAGCGCTCCGTTGATGGTCTCCGGCCTCGACAGGTCAACGGCCAGGCCCCGGACTTTGCCAGCGATTTCCGCGGCCGCGGTCTCGGCGCGAGCGCTGGTGCGGCTGGTGATGATGACGGTGTCGCCGCGGTCGGCGAATCGCTGCGCCAGAACGCGTCCCAGGCCGCCGCTTCCTCCGACGATGACTGACGTGGTCACGATGCAGTGGTCCCTTCCGGTGGACATGCTGCCGATATGGGATCTTATGTGGTCAAGTATGGATGCGCAGGCCCGGCGGATCGCGGCCTTGGCCTCCTCCACGGCGAAGATGCCTCAGTCCCCGCCCAGCTGCCAGGTGCTGGTCTTCGTGTCCAGCTCCAGAGCGATACTGAACGGCTGGCGCCTTGTACGGGGCCTGGCCTCCAGCGCCGCCAACCGGCCCATCGGGTCGCCAAGGGCAGCGGGGGCAGCGGGACGTGCGGCCCCTCAGCGACGGCGAGTTGGCCTCCACAACTTTTTCCAGCGCGCGACAGTTCGTACCGGCCCCGGTAGGGGAAGTCGTCGCTGATGCCCCCCTGTGAGGCCGTTTCCTGTCGTTGCTGACCGCGTGGCGTGGTTGAGGTCCACGGTGGGTGCGTAGTTCGTGGTGGGCGGCGCGGCCGGGTGTGTCGGCGTGCGTTGGGAGACCGTGGTGGCCGAGGTCTCCCGCGGGAACTGGTTGTCGGCCGGTCCGGTGCTGTAGGGGAGTGTCTGCAGGTGCGCGTGCGTCCCGGCCGGACCGCCTTGTACGAGCACGTCGAAGCGGGCACCGGCCGCGAGCAGGAGCGAGTCGGCCGTCCAGATTCGGTCGACGGGGGTGAAGTCGTGCGTGATCTGCCCGGTGCTCGCAGGGAGGAGGCATACCACGGACGGCCTCTGATGGGCCCTGTCGTTCCGTCGCGCACGGCGTGCGAGCGCCTGCCGGGCGCCGCCCTCAGCGCCCTGTGGCTGTGGGTTTCGAGAAGTCCATCCGTGCAGGTCATCGACGGGGCAGCGCTGTCTTGCCAACGTTCGGTAGGCGGTATCACCGCCAGTCAGCATTACCGGGCATGATGAGCGATTGTGTTGCTGCGACGCGCGGGAGACTCCCCGCCCCTGCCTGCCTGCGTCACGAGGCCGCGCCGTGTCGGCCGGGACACGGGCAGGGAGGACGTGGTCGAAGGCAGCGTCGACCCGGCGCGCTTGGCAGAGCGCTGCCCGCCCGGCACCCGTTCGGCAGTACCGTTGTACCAGGGTGTCCTCCGGAGGACCCGGTCGCCGGATGGGGTGGCGGAGCATGGCAGGACTCAGTGGGAAGGTCGCTCTGGTCACCGGGGCGGCCCGGGGCATCGGCAGGGCCGTCGCCGTACGGCTGGCCGAGGACGGTGCCACTGTGGCGGTCAACTACCGCAGCAGCACGGCCGATGCCGAGCAACTGGTCGCGGAGTTGGAGAAGCGCGGCGGCCAGGCGACCGCGATCCGCGCGGATGTGGCCGACCTGTCCGAGATCAGGCGCCTGGTCGACCAGGTCGTCGAGACCTACGGCAGGCTCGACATCCTGGTAAGCAACGCCGGAATCGAGCACTTCGCCCCCTTGGACGAAATCACCCCCGAAGACTTCGACCGGGTGTTCTCCATCAACACCAAGGGCCAGCTCTTCGTTACCCAGCAGGCGGCCCGCCACCTCGGCGCCGGCGGCCGGATCGTGCTCACCTCGTCCGTCAGCGCCACGCGTTCGGTCTTCCACCACACGCTGTACGCGGCAAGCAAGGCCGCAGTCAACGGCATGGTGCTCAACCTCGCCGCCGAACTGGGGCAACGCGGGATCACCATCAACGCCATCGCCCCGGGCGGTACCGCCACCGGCATGTCCGCCGCCAACGCCATCCACTACCGGCACCCACTGCTCGACATAACGCTGCCGGAGTGGGAGAAGATGCACGGCGCGCTCGGCCGTCTGGCCAGTCCTGAGGAGATCGCCGCCGTGACCGCGTTCCTGGTCTCCGACGACGCCTCCTACATCACCGGCCGGACCATCGCGGCCGATGGCGGCTTCTTCTGACCCGGCCACGGGGCACGGCCAGCAGGCGCGTCGACATCGGTGGGCGACCCGCGCGGCCAAGCCCCGTCAGCCGGCAGGACATTGAGGTGGCTCCTGGGGCCGTCAGGCTTGAGGTGGGCAAGGGAGACCCGCACCAGGGGAAGAGTGCTCGTCCTCTACGGCTTCGGCTTCGATCTCGAGGACCTGCATGCCAGTCTTCGTATGTTCGCATCACCGGTCGTGAACGCGATCTTCTGTCAGAACCGGACCGGGTGCCAGTAGGCGTATCTGCCGCACGACCTACCGCCGAAGCCCGCGACGTACTACTACTTCGCATTGTGGCGTGACGACGGCACCGACCAGGCCATTCATGATCTGCTGCGCTGTCAGGCGCGGGAGCGGACCGGCCGGGCCGAGAACCCGAGCGCGGTCGTGTTGGACACCCAGTCGATCCGCGCGCGAACCACGTCCTGGCCGCGACCACCGGCAAGGACGCCGCGAAGAAGGTGTCGGGTCGTCAGCGGGGCTTGGCCCCGACGCGTTAGGGCTGATCATCGCCGTGGTCGTGGTGGCGGCCTCGGTCACCGACAACGTGCTGGGGATCCGCCTGCTGGACCAGGTCGTCGAGCACACCCCGACGGTCACCAGGGCTTGGGTGGGCGCCGGGTTCCAGCACGACGTCGCGATCCACGGCGCGTGCCTGGGCATCGACGTCGAAGTGGTCAAGCGCAGCGACATCACGCCCGGGTTCGTTCCGGTCAAACGCCGCCGGGTGGTGGAGCAGACCAACGGCACGATGATGCCGCACCGTCGTCTACGTAACCCGCGAGTGCGAGAGCCTGCCGGGGTCGTCGGTGTCAGGCACGCTCTGGGCGTCAACCGTGAACCTGGTCCGGCGGTTGACCGGCACCAGCACACCGTCCCGGCGGGACCCGGCGTGAACACGGCGACGAATCCGGGCCTGATCACCATCCGGAATCTGGACCTGATCACCACCCGCCAGGCCGCCGCGAACGCTGCCGCCGACGACCTGCGGCAGCAGATCGCCAAGCTCGCCAGCGAACTCGCCGCAGCCGAGTCCGAACTCACCGACCTGGCGATCACCCGCCGGACGCCTATGCAGCTCGCCCATGGCGAATGCGTGGTTCCGGCCCGGCCCGTTGCCCGGTCGGGGGCCGTCGTGGGCGGCGCGGCCGGGTGCGTCAGCCCTTGCCGAAGAATTGCGTGGGGAAGGCACCCGCGGCCATCGCGGTCCGGGTGAAGCCGTCGGCCAACTCGGTGAGGCGTGCGGTGGCGACCGGGCCGAGGTGGTCGTACGGGGCGGCGTCGAGGCGATCGGTAAGCGCCTCGGCCTCACCGCGCAGGGCCACCCCTGCCTCCGCGAGGTCCCCCGCCTCGTCCAGCAGACCGCGTTCGCGCAACCGGTCCTGGGCGGCGGCCCACTGCTCCGCGGACCATCCGCGGGTCTGCTTGAGCACGGCCGACGTCACCGTCTTGCCGGTGGCGTTGTGCAGGACCAGCGCCTCGATCCCGGAGAGGCCGGCCACCGCCAGAGCGGCGAGGTGACCGTCACCCCGGTGCTCGCGCAGGAGTGTCGCGGCGTGCCACAAGGCCAGGTGCGGCTCCTCGGGCACGGGAAGGCCGGCGTTCGCGGCGTATAGCGGCCGCGCCTCGCGGCGGCACGCCTCGGTGGCGCGCAGCGCCAGCTCGGCCGCCTCGGCCATCTCCTTCGACGCGAGGGCCTCCTCCCCGAGCAGCCGCCGCAGCATCCCGTCCGCGCCGCGCAGCCGCGCAGCGAGCACCGCCTCCGGCGTGGTGACCGTCCACGCTGCGGGGATGTGCCGGGCCACGTGCTCGTGGTTGAAGTTGTAGAACGTCGCCGTGACCGTGCCCGCGCCGACCGTCCCGAGCGGGGCCGCGCGGCCCGCGAGGTAGGCCATGGCCCCTCGTTCCAGCCCGAGCTTCGCGAGTTCGTCCGCCAGCTCCGGTGCGAAGTACATGGCTACGTGCAGGGGATTGACGACGTTGTGGCAGCGGCGGCCAGCGGTCATATCCATGTTCATCTCCTGAATGCGTCTCAGCTGCCGCACGGCGTCAGTCCTTGCGTACGGTCAAGTTCTGGGCGGTATGCCGGACGTGCCGGGCGAGCAGGTCGGCAGCGCGTTCAGCGTCCCGGCTCAGGGCAGCCTCCTCCAGAGCGCCGTGCTCCTTGGTGCCGTCTCGCTCCGGGACGATGGCGCCGGACCAACGCCGGGCCAGCTCGCTCGCTGTCCACATGCGATCGAAGTTGTCCAGAAGTACCGGGTTGCCGCAGCCCTCGAGCAGCGCGCGGTGGAACTGGCGGTGCGCCTCGGACCACTCATCGGAGACGAACGTACCGCCCGGTTCCCGAAACGGCGTGCGGGCAAGGTGGTGGTGGGTGGCTCGGACTCGCACCTCCCAGTCGACGCCGCCTCGCTCGATCGACAGCCGAAGCATCACCGGCTCGGTGACGGCACGCGCCTCCGCGAGCTGTTGCCAGCGCTCAGCATTCACCGCCGGGACCGCGAACCCCCGGTTTGGCAGCCGGGTTGCCAAGCCCTCGCCCACCAGGCGGAGCAATGCCTCGCGTGCAACGGCGAGGCTGACCTTCTCGGCGTTTGCCAGTTCCTGCGGCTTGAGTGGCTGCTCCGGCGTGAACACCCCGTGCAGGATGGCCGCGCGCAGCGTGGTGTAAAGCCGCTCCGAAGGTGATCCGCGTCCTGTCATGGTCCGACCCTAGCAGATAATCGATTATCCGTGTAATAATCGATCGGAGATCCCAGGGAGAGGAACACAGGGGAATGAACGGGAACGATCCCTTCGCCGGGCTGCCATCGGCGTCTGCCTTCACCGTGACCAGCACCAGCGTGCGGGCCGGCGAGGCGTTGCCGGCTGCGCAGATGTCCGGCATGTTCGCAGTTCCGGGCGGCGAGGACCGCTCGCCGCAGCTGAGCTGGTCCGGCGCGCCCGAGGGCACGCAGAGCTACGCGGTGACCGTGTACGACCCGGATGCGCCAACGCAGTCCGGCTTCTGGCACTGGGCCGTCGCGAATATCCCGGCCGATGTCACCGATCTCCCCGAGGGAGCCGGGGACGACAGCGGGTCGGGCCTGCCGGCCGGTGCCTTCCAGCTACCGAACGATGCACGGATGGCTCGCTTCGTCGGCGGCGCGCCGCCAGCCGGTCATGGCCCACACCGTTATTTCATCACCGTGCACGCCCTGGATGTGGCGGACATCGGCGTCCCCGCCGAGGGCACCCCGGCGTTCCTCGGCTTCAATATCGCGTCGCACATCCTGGGTCGGGCGACGATCGTTGCCACCGCGGAGACCCCTGCGGTCTGATCCCGGCAGCCTCGGGGGACGGGTAGGACCACCGCGCCCGTCCCCCGGGCCGTCTTGGTGATGGAGGCTCAAGTCGCCGACAGCGCGGATGTCGGCAGCGTCGCGCGATGCGCCAGCGACTGGACCGCGGGCGGGGCGACGCGGGGCGGCAGCCACGAGGACCGTCCCGTCTCGGCCATTTGCGTGATTGACGGACCGCCTTGGGCATCCGTACGCTCCGCTTGTAGTGATGGCATAAGGAAGCTGGTGAGAATCCAGCACGGTCGCGCCACTGTGAACAGACCCCCGGAAGAGGGACCTGAAGTCAGACACTTGGCCGTCACGACGCTCCACTGACTGAGGGACGCTCGATCCCCTGAAGGAGGCTCACTGATGAGCAGTCTGTCCGCACCTGCCGCCGCTACGACGCCGGTCGTCCTGCCGGTCTCGAAGGCAGTGCTCTGGCTGGTCGGTACCGCGTTGATCGCGCTGGCCGTCTACTACTTCATCGGTGTCGACCAGGGCGCGTACTCCGTGTTCGGCAAGGACATGCACATCCACGAGTTCGTGCACGACTCCCGCCACTTCCTCGGCTTCCCCTGCCACTGACCAACGGAAGCACGAGCGTCTGAAACATGGAGAAGAAACTCATCCTGCGCGGTGTCATCGCCGGCGCAGTGGCCGGTCTGCTCGCCTTCGTCTTCGCGCGGATCTTCGCCGAACCGCAGATCGCCTCGGCGATCAACTACGAGAGCGGGCGTGACGCCGCCCAGGAGACTCTGGACAAAGCCGCGGGCCTCACGCCACAGGCGGCAGGTCCCGACATCTTCAGCCGGACGATCCAGGCCAACGTCGGCATCGGCGTGGGCATGGTCTTCTTCGGCATCGCCATGGGAGCCCTGTTCGCCGTCGCCTACGCCGTCTGCCTCGGCCGGGTCGGCAACCTGCGCGCCCGCAACCTGGCACTCGTGGTTGCCCTGGGCGGGTTCCTCGGCATCTACTTCGTGCCTTTCGTGAAGTACCCGGCCAACCCGCCATCCATCGGCCACCCGGAGACGATCAAGGACCGCGGCAACCTTTACCTGGCCATGGTGGTCTGCTCGGTGGTCTTCCTCGTCGCCGCCACCTGGCTCGGCAAACGACTCCAGCCGCGCTTCGGCAACTGGAACGCCACCCTCCTTGCTGGCGCCGGATACATCATCGCGATCGGCATCGTGATGGCACTCCTGCCCGCCCTCGGTGAACTCTCCGCCAACGTGCAGGAGTTCGGCCACCACGCCACCGAGACACCACTGCCCCTGACCAACCCCAAGGGCGCCATCGTCTACCCGGGCTTCCCCGCAGACGTACTGTTCTCCTTCCGCTTCTACTCCGTCGCCACCCAGGTCCTGCTGTGGGCGACCCTGGGCCTGGTCTTCGGACCCATGGCCGAGCGGCTGCTCAGCCCGGCCAAGCAGGCATCGGCGGACCCCGCGCCGGTACAGCCCGAGCCGGTCGGCGCGGCATGACGGACCCGACGGCCGCGACGCTCGAACAGGTCGCGGCCCTCGGACCGTTCTTCGCCTTCGACACCCACGACCAGGACTCCACCACCACGGAACCCTGGCGGCCCATGAGCGAACTGGTACGGGAACCGCACACTTTGCTGGACCGCGTCACCTCCGTCCGCGCGTTCCTCGCCGCCGGCAGCGGTCGGCAACCAGAGGCCGTCGAGCTACGAGTCGCCGCCTCCGTGACCCACCTGGGACTGGTCGCCCGCCTCGTCTCCCCGGTTCTGGCCGTCGCCACGCTGCACGGCCTGCCGCTGTCCCTCAGCCTCGAAAGCCTGCGCTGGCAGCCCTCGCTCGGCGGAGCCTTCCCCCTGTCGATACCACGAGAAGCGCTGGCCCGGGAGGCGCAGATTGTGCGCCGCTCGACTGGCCAGATGGCGGCCAACCTGCTCGACGGACCGATCCTGGAACTCGTCGAAGCAGCCAGGCGGTTGTCGGTGTCCCGCCACGTCCTGTGGGGGAATGTCGCCTCAGCGATCAACGGAGCAGCGACAGCCATCGCCGCCTCGGCGCCCGCATGGACGGAACACGCACGCGATGTGGCCACCGTTCTGCTGGAACAGCCTCCGCTACGCGACACGCACACCCGGACGAGCGGCGACGGGCGGTTCCGGCGCCACAGTTGCTGCCTGATCTACCGCGCCGCACCCGACGCCACGGGCGCACTGTGTGGTGACTGTGTGCTCGCGTCGCGCCGTTAGTAGGCGGCATAGACCACCCCTGGCCGCCGTGCCGAGTTCTTGTCATCACCCACGAAGGGCCAGGGCTTGACTCTCTGCGGTCTGCGGTCTGCGCGCCTGAGAAGGCGCGAGCGAGTCAGGAGAGCCAGTCGGTGTAGCGGGTGGGGGCGAGGTGGGCGTCCTTGTCGGTGAGGACGTCGCCCTTGACGGCGGCGAACATGCCGGCGGTGGGGTCGGTCATGACGGTGCGGTTGTCGCCCTTGTGGGACAGGGTGATCCGGCCCAGCTCGTCCAGGGTGAAGATCTCGGGGCCGGCGATGTTGCGAATGCCCCTCAGCGGGGCGCCCGCGGCGACCTCCGCCACCGCGGCGGCCACGTCCTTGGAGGCGATCGGCTGGATCGGCGTGGCGGGCAACCGGACGGTGTCGGCGTCGGCGGTCCAGGACAGGACGGCGTCCATGAACTCCATGAACTGCGTCGCCCGGACGATCGAGTAGGGGATCGGCCCGGCCGCGAGGATCTTCTCCTGGAGCGCCTTGGCCCGGTAGTAGTCCAGCTCCGGCACCTGGTCCGTGCCGACGATCGAGAGGATGACGAAGTGGCCGACGCCGCCCTTCTGGGCCGCGGCCAGAAGGTTGTCCATCGAGGTCTGGAAGAAGGCCGGGGAGGCTTCGTCGAAGGTCGGGGAGTTCGTCAGGTTGACGACGACATCAGCTCCCGCCACCGCCTCGTCCAGCCCCTGACCACTGATGACGTCGACTCCGGTGGAATGCGAGTGCGGTACCGCCTCGTGCCCGGCGGCGTTCAGCTTCTTGACGACCTGCGACCCGATCAGCCCGGTACCGCCGATGACTGCGAACTTCATGACATGCCTTTCGTTGGAGTATGTCCGCAATATGACATAAGAACCCCCGCCATGCGGGCGTGTGGGGTTCCAGAACTCGGCTCGCTTCTCTGACCGGCGGCGATGCGTACGGAGCCGACATCGGGGCATGATCACGGGTCGCGTCGCTGCGCCTCGCCTAGCTGGTCTTCACCTGGGTCCTGAGCTGGTTCGTGCTGGTCGCCCGCTCCTCGGCATCGAAGGACGTCAAACTGCTCGCACCGCACAACGAGGTCTCGCTCCTGCGCCGCAGCACACCAAGGCCGCGCCTGGACTGGGCAGACCGCGTGCTTCTCGCCGCGCTGATCCGGCTGCCCCCCAAAGCCGCTGCGGCAGCACCGGCTGGTTCTGAAACGCCGCTAAGTCCTCTTCGCCAGGGAAGTCGGCACCCGATACGCACACATCCTCGACGTCACCGACCACCCCAACGGACCGTGGACCACCCAGCATGCCGGCAACCCGATGGTCGACCTCGGCGACATTGCGGCGAACTTCAGGTATCCCGTACGGGACCGCGCCGGCCGGTCCAGCGCAGCATCGACACCGTCCTGGCCGGAGCCGACATCGACGCCATACGGCGACTACGAGTACTGGGCGCCGACCAGGGCGAAGGGGCCGGCGGGGACGGGGTGGGACAAGTTGCGTCACCGGAAGTCGATGCGGTCCCCGATGCCGGTTGCGGCTGCCTGGGCCGAGGCCCGGGCGAGCGCGGTGCCGGGCACGTCGACAGCGGTGGCCCGGCCAACCGGATCGCATCACCTCCCTCACCACAGCCGAGGTCCAGGGCCGTACCTGCCGGCCGCGGTCCGGCGACATCGACCAGGACGGGGTTCGCCACCCGCTCCACAGGCGTTCATGTCCCGGGCAGCGCGACTCCCAGAACTACTCGGCCTCGCCGTGGAGTTCACCGGTCATCGTCGCTCTTCCGCGCTGCGCGCCTCGCGTGCCGGGGCCTACGTCGTCACAGGCCATGGCGACGGTCACCGAGTACGCGCTCACACACGTCCGCTTCCATCTGGGCGGAGAACGGCTCGAGCGTCGCCGGAACTCGGGCGCGGAAGGCCGTCACGGCGCGGGCGGTGTCCTCCGCGATCAGGTCGGCGTTGATCGCGGCTGCGGCGGTGAGCCCGCCGGCGGCGGCCTGGATCGTGCCGGCGTACAGGTCCGCGGCATTGCCGGCCACCCACACTCCCGCCACCTCGGTGGCCCCGGTCGGGTCGGCCGCCGCGACGCTGCCGAGGACGTGGTCCCCCGCCTTCCGCTCGACCACCTCGACGCCGAGGGAAGCCAGCACATCACTTCGGGCGGTGAACCGGGGTGCGACGGCCACGGCCTGGCACGCGACCACCCGACCGGAGCGCAACCGCAGGCCGGTGAGCCGGTCGTCCGTCATGTCCACCCCGGAGACCTCGCCGTGGACCACGGCGATGCCGCGCGCGGCGAGCTGCTCCCACTGCTCGTCGGTCGGGTCGGGCGCGGTGTGCAGGAACAGGGTCACCTCCGCGCTCCACTGCCGGAACATCAGGGCCTGGCCCACCCCGCTCGGCCCAGTGGCCAGTACACCGATCGCCTGATCGCGGACCTCCCAACCGTGGCAGTAGGGACAGTGCAGCACCTCGCGCCCCCATCGCCGCGCCAGCCCGGCGATGTCGGGCAGCTCGTCGACCAGGCCGTCGGCCACCAGGAGCCGCCGCGCCACCAGCTGCGTGCCGTCGGCGAGCGCCACCGCGAAGCCCTCGCGGTCGCCTCCGTCGTCGGCCAGACGCCGAGCCGAGACGACGCGACCGGCGAGAACCGTCCCGCCATAGCGCGCCACCTCCGCCCGGCCGGTGGCCAGCAGCTCCGACGGGGGTGTGCCCTCGCGACCCAGGTAGTTGTGCACGCCCGCGGCCGCGGCGTTGCGCGGCTCGCCCGCGTCGACCACCAGCACCGAACGCCGCGCCCGCGCCAGAGCCAGCCCACCGCTGAGCCCTGCCGCTCCACCGCCGACAACCACCACGTCATAAGTCCGCTCCGGGCCCGTGGAAACCGCGCCCGGAACCTGCTGATGCTGCTTCGTCATATCTCCTACCTCCGTTCACCGGAGATCCTCAGCCCGCATTCGTCGACTTGACAAACATTCTTGCTGTCATGGCAAATAGAGGGGTGGCAGACGACGACATTCCCAGCGTGCTGACGGCAGTTGGCCCGCGACTGCGGGCGTTGCGACGTGAGCGCGGCGCCACCCTGGCGCAGCTGAGCCAGGCCACCGGAATCTCGCTGAGCACCCTCTCGCGTCTGGAGTCCGGACAGCGCAAGCCCACCCTGGAACTGCTGCTGCCGCTGGCCAAGGCCCACGGCGTACAGCTGGACGAGCTGGTCGGCGCGCCGCCCACCGGCGACCCCCGCATCCACCCGCGCCCCTACACCCGCCACGGCCAGACCTTCATCCCGCTGACCCGCCACCTCGGCGGCCTGCACGCCTACAAGCAGATCATCCCCGCCCGGCAGGCGGCTGAAGGCGTACGGCCCGGGCTGGGAGTGCACGAGGGTTACGAGTGGCTCTATGTCCTGTCCGGCCGGCTGTGGCTGGCCCTGGGCGAGCACGATCTCGTCCTCACCGCCGGCGAGGCCGCCGAGTTCGACACCCGCACGCCCCACGGCTTCGCCAACGCCGGCGAACGGCCCGTCGAGTTCCTCTCCCTGTTCGGAGCGCAGGGCGAGCGCATGCACGTACGGGCCCGCCCCGCCAGCACGGGACCGGGCCAGGCCGACCGGTGACCTCCCCGAAAGCGTCCAGAGGCGATACGTCAGACCCACGCTCGCGCAGCTGACCTCGCCCCCGAGCGTTTCGAGCAGTGCCCCTGCTCAGGGGGGCAGGTGGGCGTGGGCCTCACTCGTGTCCTGGGACACCCCTGCGCGGTATACGTAGGACGGCTCGGCCGTCGATCCGGGAGCGGAACAGGTCGAAGTGATTCCGGACCACCGACGCGGGCGCTCACGACGCCAGCTCCGACAGTGGCGCGGCGGCGAGGTCGAGGGCGGTGGTGGCGGACCAGCCGCGAACGGCGGCGTCGGCGATCCGGCCAGCCTCGCCGACGTAGTCGTCGGCGGTGACCGGCGGGTCGGGCAGCAGCTCGCGCCTGCCCTGCTCGTCGGCGACCTCGGCCAGCACCTCGGCCAGCGTGCGGCCGGTACGGCGAGCCCGTGCAGACGCCTCGTAGACCAGGTCGTGCGCGTGCTCGCGCCCCATCGCGCCGGCGAGCGAGATCATCTGAGCCTCGGCCATCACCAGGCCGCCGTCCTGCTCAAGGTTGACGCGCATCCGCTCGGCGTCGACCCGCATCCCCTGGACAACGAGGAGCGTCTCGGACAGCGCGGTGCCGGCCAGCACGGCCAGCTGCGGCACCACCTGCCACTCGATCTGCCACTCTCCGGCGGCCCGCTCGTGGCCCGCCTCCTGCAGCCGGGCCAGCGAGGAGGCAAGCGCGCCCGCGGTGCCGGTCAACCCGATGACGATCTCCGACGAGATCGGATTGACCTTCTGCGGCATCGTCGAGGACGCACCGCGGTGGCTCTCGAACGGCTCGAAAACCTCGCCGATCTCGGTGCGGGACAGGTCCACGACGTTGCGGGCCAGCCTGGCGCAGGTGGCGGTGATCGTCGTGCACAGCCAGCCGAACTCGGCGACGCCGTCCCGGTCGACGTGCCACGGCACGTCGGTGTGGAACAAGCCGAGCCGGCGGGCCATGCTCGCCCGGACCTCGGCGGAGTGCGGGCCGAGCGCGGCCGCGGTGCCGCCGGCGCCGAACAGCGAGATCACGGCGATCCGCGGGGCCGCTTGCGCCAGCCGCTCGCGCTGCCGGGTGAACTGCGCGAGCAGGGCGCCGAGGGTGGCGCCGAACGTGGTCGGGACGGCCTGCTGGGCGTGCGTGCGGGCGGCCATCACGGTGCGGGCGTGTTCGGCGACCTGCTCGGCGAGGGCGTCTCCGAGCAGGCTGAGCCGCCGGTCCAGCGCGACCATTGACCGGGCCATCTGCAGGGCCAGGCCAGTGTCCATGATGTCCTGGGTGGTGGCGCCGTAGTGCACCCGGCCGTCCGGGCCGGGCGGCAGCGCCGCGGCGACTTCCCGGACCAGGCCGAGGATCGGGTACCCGACGTTGCGGGCGGTCTTCCAGAGCACCTCGGGGTCGATGGTGTCGACGACGGCGACGCGCGCGATCGCGTCGGCGTCAGAGTCGCTGATCACGCCGTGCTCGGCCTGGGCCCAGGCCAGCGCCCGCTCGGCGGCGAGCCAGCCCTCGACCGAGCTGCGCCCGGAGAAGATCTCCAGCTGCTCCTGGTCACCCGCGAGGTGGGTGAGCAGGGAGAACGGGGATCGGCCGGTGTGGACGACCGGGGTCATCGTCAAACCTCCTGGATACGACGTTGCGGCCATGCCCCGTGGACACCGGATCGCCTCGCCGTGCCTTCAGGGGCCACCACCTGCCCCCAAAGCTCGGCGTCACGCCCATGGAGGGCGACCTCGGCCTCCGGGTTCGGGCTCAGTCGTACTGCGGCGTGTCCACTGCCGGGGCGTGGTGCGGTTGGTCGGTCCAGCTGGCGAGGAGTCGCAGCGCGGTTTCGGAAGGGGAGCCGGCTTCGGTGGTGTAGGTGCACAGGGTCTGGTCCGGGTCTCCGGGCAGGGGAAGGCATTCGTAGTCGATGGTGAGGTCACCGACGACGGGGTGGTGGTACCGCTTGGTGCCGTGGCTGCGCTCGCGGACGTTGTGGTCGGCCCACCAGCGGCGGAACTCGGGGCTCTTGACGGCGAGTTCCCCGACCAGTTCCGCCAGGAGAGGATCGTCGGGATGGCGTCCGGCGTCCAGTCTCAGGATGCCGACGTTGTCCCTGGCCACCGTCTCCCAGTCGACGTAGAGCTCGCGGACCGACTCGTCGAGAAAGGTGTAGCGGAGCATGTTCCGGTCGCGCGGGGGGAGCGCTTCGAAGTCGGTCAGGAGAGCTGCGGCAAGGCGGTTGATGGCCAGGACGTCCATACGGCGCCCGAAGACGAACGCCGGCACTGTTTCTCCGAGGCTCTCCAGGAGCCGGCGGACGCCGGGGCGAACCCGTTGCACGCGGGCAGGCGGCCTGCGGCGGGTTTGCCGGGGAGCCTGGGCGATCTGGAACAGATAGGCCCGTTCCGTCGGGTCCAGGCGCAGGGCGCGGGCCACCGCGTCGAGCACCTCGTCGGAGGGACGGAGGGCACGGCCCTGTTCCAGGCGGCTGTAGTAGTCCGGGCTCACCCCGGCCAACTGCGCGACCTCTTCGCGGCGCAACCCGGGTACCCGGCGCACGCCGGCGCGGGTGTCGAACCCCGCGTCGAGCGGGTCGAGGCGGGCCCGGCGGCTGCTCAGGAACTCCTTCAGCTCCAGGTTCTGCTCCATTGCCCCAGTGTGCGACACCGGGCGTGCGGCAGGGACCGACGAGGGTGGTTCTGTCGAACCGTGGTCGACCGGACCCAGGTCGATCAGGGCCGGATTTGGGCGAGGGCAACGGTATCCAGCCTGATTGCCTTGATGGCGGTGGACGCGAGCCACCTCGCTCGCCGGACTTCCGCTTTGGTCGTCCGGGCGTCCGCGGTCCCGCATCGGGATCGCGGAGCAGCGAAATCCGTTGAGTATCCCGACATTTGAGAGGACGAGCATGGCCACGATGCGAGCGGTGCAGGTCTCCAAGGCCGGAGGGCCCCTTGAGCTCGTCGAGCGCGATCTGCCGGAGCCCGGCGAGGGCGAGGTCCGGGTGCGGGTGCAGGCCTGTGGGGTCTGCCACTCGGACATGTTCGCCAAGGAGGGCCTCATGGGCGAGGCCACGCCGTTTCCGATCATCCCGGGCCACGAGGTGGTCGGCCTGATCGACGAGGTGGGCCCAGGGGTGAGCGGCTCGTGGTCGCCCGGTGACCGGGTGGGTGTGGGCTGGTTCGGTGGCGCCTGCTACCACTGCGAGCGGTGCCGTCGCGGAGATTTCATCACCTGTCGCAACGGGCGGATCCCGGGCATCACCTTCGACGGTGGATACGCCGAGGCGGTCGTGGTGCCGGCCGACGCGCTGGCGCGAGTGCCCGACGAGCTCTCAGCCGAGGATGCCGCACCGCTGCTGTGCGCGGGCGTCGCCGCCTTCCACGGGCTGCGCTCCAGCCCGGTGCGTCCCGGTGACCGCGTCGCGGTGGTCGGCGTCGGTGGGCTCGGGCACCTGGCGATCCAGTTCGCGGTCAAGATGGGTTGCGAGGTCGTCGCGATCTCGCGCGGGCCCGAGAAGGCGGAGCTGGTGTGTCGGCTCGGCGCTCACCACTACATCGACTCGCAGGCCCGCGATGCCGGCGAGGCGCTCGCCGAACTGGGTGGCGCCGACGTCGTCGTCGCCACCACCACCAGCGGGTCGGCCGTGGCCTCGACGGTCGCCGGTCTCGCCCCGCGCGGTCAGGTGGTGGTGCTCGGAGCCGCCGAGACGCCGATCGAACTCAATGCGTTGAACCTCATCGGACCGGCCACCTCCGTCGCCGGCCACCCGTCGGGCTCCTCGCAGGACTCCGAGGACACCATGCGGTTCTGCCGCATCACGGGCGTCCGCCCGATGGTGGAGACCATGCCGCTGGAGAAGGCCGCCGAGGCCTACGACCGGATGATGTCCAACGACGCGCGCTTCCGGATGGTCCTGACGACCGTTCAATGACCGCCAGCCCCGCCTCCGCGTCACGGTGGCGATGAACCGCCACACCGACCGCGTCCTCGCCGCCTTGATCGGCGAACCCCTCAGCGGACCGCCCGGCGACCAGGCCGGGGGGAACACCGCCGGCCACGCCACGGCCACTGCACTCCACACCGAGCCCACGACGTCGTGGGACGGGCGCTGAGGCGCTCTGGTGACCCGGCGACGCGGCAAACCGAACCAACTGCCAAAGAGCAAGGAGAGGCCAATGAGCAACATCCTGATCGTCCTGTCCGGGGCCGACCACTGGACCCTGGCCGACGGCACCAAGCACCCGAGTGGGTACTGGGCCGAGGAATTCGTGGTGCCTCACGAGAAGTTCACCCAGGCCGGGCACACCGTTGAGGTCGCCACCCCGGCCGGCCGGCGGCCGACCCCGGACCCGCTCAGCTTCACGCCGGACGTCGCCGGACCGGACGCCGCGCACTACTCGGAGTACGTCGACTCCCTCTCCGAGATGCTCGGCTTCCCCCTGAAGCTGGCCGATGTGGATGTCGCCGGCTACGACGCGGTGGTGATCCCGGGTGGGCACGGGCCGATGGAAGACCTGGCCGACGACCGCGCGATGGGCCGTCTGCTCGCCGCCGCGGACGCCGCCGGGAAGATCATCGCCTCGGTCTGCCACGGCCCGGCCGCCCTGCTCAGCGCTACCGACTCCAACGGGAGGTGGCTGTTCGCCGACCGTCGGCTGACCTGCCTCACCGATGAGGAGGAGACCGAGTTCGGCACCGCGGCGAAGGCCCCCTGGCTGTTGGAATCGCGGCTGCGTGAGCGGGGCGCGCAGTTCGAGGGTGGTCCGGTGTGGGCGCCGAACGTCGTGCGCGACGGACACCTGATCAGCGGTCAGAACCCGGCATCGAGTGGCGCGATGGCCGACGCCGTCCTCACCGCGCTCGGCTGAGCAGGCGTCGCATCAGCGGAACGGTGTCGACTCGGGAGCCACCCGCCGACAGGGTTGCTGCTGGCGGGCGCTGCACCGGCCCCTCCGTGTCGAGACCAACCCGGCGGGGCCGCTGTAGCGCGGTCCCCCGGCCGTCGCCTGGCCGCGGGTGCCGTCAGACCGGAGTCGGCATCCGCGGATCACCGCAGTCCGCGGTCCTGCGCCCCTTCGGCGAAGCACTCTCGCTGTATCGCAGGCCGCACGGGGTACCGGCCAGGTACGCACCCCATCCTTCGGCGAGGGTGGCGTGTCGCCCCGCAGGATCGGGTTCCCCAGCCCCGAACACGACGGCCAGATCAGCCGGCGTCGGGAGACAAGCGCTCGCGGCGGCCGCCCACCCCGCTTCGACCTCGATGCCGGCCGGAACGTGGTCCAGCGGTGCGTCAACCAGCGCGAGCGGTGCCGTCCGCCACGGCGAACGCACTGTCCACGTCCGCGCCGGGAGTGCCGTCGCCGCGACCCTGCCATGGCTACACACAGACCTGCAGGACACGATCAACCCGGTGCGCAGCCGACGGCGGCAGATCGCTCGGGTCGGCAACGTCCGTGCGGCGCCGTGGAGATCACCCCTCGACGGTGGACGGGCGACGACCGCTGTCGAGCACGTCCAGGTGCTCGGCGTGAGAACGAGAACTCGCGGCGCCGCTGGTGAACCGCGTACCCCCGGGAGAACCGACAACTCAGAGGCCGTGCGGCGAACTGGTCGCAGGTCTCGATCCGCACGTGGAGAGCGAGGAATTCGATCCGATGAGCACCACCATTTCCGAAACCACAGTGATCGGGCGCGTTGAGAAGAAGCTCTTCATCGGGGGACGGTGGCGTGCCGCCACCGGGGGCCGGACGTTCGCGGTCGAGAATCCCGCGACGGGTGCGGCGCTGTGCGAGGTCGCGGACGCATCGCCCGAGGACGCGATGGCAGCCCTCGATGCCGCCAGTGCTGCCCAGGCGTCCTGGGCCGCGGTGGCGCCCCGAGAACGCGGCGAGATCCTCCGGCGCGCCTACGAACTGCTCACCGAGCGCGCCGAGGAGATCGCGCTGCTGATCACGCTCGAAATGGGCAAGTCCTTGGCCGAGTCGCGGGCCGAGGTCTCCTACGGCGCCGAGTTCTTCCGGTGGTTCTCCGAGGAGGCAGTCCGCATTTCCGGCGAGTGGAAGGTGAACGGTGCCGGAAACGGCCGCATCGTCACCATGCGCCAGCCCGTGGGTCCCTGTCTGCTGATCACTCCGTGGAACGCCCCGCTGGCGATGCCGACGCGCAAGATCGGGCCGGCGATCGCCGCGGGGTGCACGATGGTCGTGAAGCCGGCACCCCAGACGCCGCTGACCGCACTGCTGCTCGCCGACGTCCTGACCGAAGCCGGCCTACCGGAGGGCGTGCTCAACGTGGTGACCACCTCCGCGGCCGGGCCGGTCACCCAGCCCCTGATCCATGACAGGCGACTGCGGAAGCTGTCGTTCACCGGGTCGACAGCGGTGGGCAGGACACTGCTTGAGAGCGCGGCGGACAACGTCCTGCGGACGTCGATGGAACTGGGCGGCAACGCACCGTTCATCGTGTGCGCCGACGCCGATGTGGACGCGGCGGTGGACGGCGCGATGATCGCGAAGATGCGCAACCTCGGTGAGGCGTGCATCGCCGCCAACTGGTTCTTCGTACACGCCGACGTTGCCGAGGAGTTCACCGAGAAGCTGACCACCCGCATGGCCGCCCTGACCATCGGGCGGGGCGTCGACGAAGGAGCCGAGGTCGGGCCCCTGATCGACGCCACCCAGCGGGCCAGGGTCGCCGGACTCGTCGACGACGCCGTGAGCCGCGGTGCCCGGATCGTCACCGGAGGCAAGGCGCCGAGCGGGGCCGGATACTTCTACCCACCGACGGTGCTCGCCGACGTCCCGGCCTCCGCCCGTCTGACCCGAGAAGAGATCTTCGGCCCGGTGGCACCGATCTCGTCGTTCACCGACGAGCAGGAGATGATCCGTTCTGCCAACGACACCGAGTTCGGGCTCGTCAGCTACCTCTACACGCGCGACATCAGCCGGGCGATCCGGCTCACGGAGCAACTCCAGTCGGGAATGGTCGGGCTGAACCGAGGTCTGGTGTCGGATGCCGCAGCTCCGTTCGGCGGGGTGAAGCATTCAGGTCTCGGTCGCGAGGGCGGGGTCGCCGGGATCGACGAGTACCTCGAGACCAAGTACGTGGCGCTGGGACTCTGACCGCTGCCTCGAACAGACCGCAGGGCGCGGGCGGCGCTCGACGGGCAGGCGGACGAGGCTCCCATCCCATTGCCCGGGCCCGTTCATTTCGCTCCCGGAGCGGTGGGCCACCCGCTCCTGTAGCTCGTGGTCGGCCAGGCAGCGCCGCCACGCGTCCAGGTTGGCCTTCGGCGCCACCTCATCCAGCGTCAGGTTGTCGTTGCGCTCCCGAAGGCACTGCATTGCCGCACCTCCCGTCTCCCCTACGGCGTCCGTCAGGGGCACTGTCCTGGCACCCGCTGTCGAGCCGTCGCAGGACGGACGATGGATCCGCAGACCTGATGCGCATGAGCCGTGCCGCCCCCTCGGAAGCGGGAGGCGGTCCCGCGATCGTGCTGTTCCATCGGCCTGCTACCGCGGCCACGAACGCCAGGGGCCGTCCGGCCCCTGCGCCTGCGACGAGGGCGGAGCGACCATGGCAGTAGGGGCGAGACACCTGCGCGGGCGCGCGCGGCCGCGCAGGATGAGGAGGTGGGTCGCGATGACCAGCATCACCCGCCGTATCGCGGCACTGTTCAGGATCAAGGTGGACAAGGCCCTGGACCGCGCGGAGGACCCGCGGGAGCTTCTCGACTACTCCTACGAAAAGCAGCTGGACCTGCTGCAGAAGGTACGGCGCGGCATGGTGGACGTGGCCACCAGCCGCAAACGCGTCGAGAGCCAGATCACCCAGCTGAACCAGTCGGGCACGAAGTTGGGGGGCCGGGCGCAGCAGGCGCTGGCGGTCGGACGTGAGGATCTTGCCCGCGAGGCGTTGGCTCGGCGCGCGGCCGTGACGTCAAAGATCACCGATCTACAGGAGCAGGAAGTGTCGCTCCAGGCGGACGAGGAGAAGCTCACGCTGGCCTCGCAGCGGCTGCAGTCGCAGGTGGATGCGTTCCGTACCCGCAAGGAGACGATCAAGGCCAGCCATACCGCGGCCGAGGCCGGGACCCACATCGGCGAAGCTGTTACCGGCGTCTCCGAGGAGATGGGCGAGATCGGGATGGCCATGCAGCGTGCCCAGGACAAGACCGAGCAGTTGCAGGCCCGCGCGGGCGCGCTGGACGAGCTGCTCGCCTCGGGGGCGCTGGAGGACGCCGCGCTTCCGGCAGGGCGCGACGACGTGCAGGCCCAGCTCGACGCCGTCACCGAGGGCCACGACATCGAGGCGGAGCTGGACCGGATGAAGGCGCGGCTAAGGGCCTCTTCCGCCGCGCCGGCCTTGGATGCCGGGGACGGGCCCGCCACTTCGCCGGAGGAGAGGAAGTCATGATCGTTCGCATTCTCGGCGCAGGCCAGCACGGCATCGCCGAAACGCACCTTGATGAGCTCAATCAGCTTGACACCCGACTCCAGAACGCCGTTGGGGCTGCGAACGAGCAGGCGTTCGCAGCCGCCTCGCGAGTCCTGCCGGCGACCGTGCACCGCCTCGGGACTCCGCTGCCTGCCGAGACGCCCGCACCCTCGGTACCGGTACTGCCCGAACACGACACCGGCCTCGGGCGAATGCACGCGCTCCTGGCCAATGCGAGCTTGATCATGCGATGAGTGCGATGCGAAGCCACTTCCGCGCCGACCGGCAGCTGACCGCACGCATGCTGGTCACGTTGTTCCTGCTGGGACTGCTGTACGTCGCCTTCATCGCGGCCCTGGTCGCCCTGCTGAGGTCCTGGGTCCTGGTCGTGGTCATCGCGGCCGGGCTGCTGGCCGCCCAGTACTGGTACTCCGACAGGATCGCCCTGTTCGCCATGCACGCCCATGAGGTGAGCGCACAGGAGCAGCCTCGCCTGCACGGCGTCGTCGACCGGCTGTGCGCGATCGCGGACATGCCCAAACCACGGGTGGCCATCTCCGAGATGGACATGCCCAACGCGTTCGCCACCGGCCGCAACGCCGACCACGCGGTCCTGTGCGTCACCACCGGCCTGCTGCGCCGACTGGAGGTCGAGGAGCTGGAAGGCGTGCTCGCCCACGAACTCTCCCACGTCGCCCACCGCGACGTGGCCGTGATCACGATCGCCTCGTTCCTCGGGGTGCTGGCCGGGCTTCTGGTCCGCTTCGCGTTCTACTCGGAACTGTTCGGCGGCCGAGGCCAGCGCAACGACCAGAACACCGCCGTCCTCCTCGCGATCATCATGGCCGTCTCCGCCGTTGTCTACGTGATCAGCTTTCTGCTGATCAGGGCGCTGTCCCGCTACCGGGAGCTGGCCGCCGACCGCTCCGCCGCCATGCTCACCGGCCGCCCTTCGACGCTGGCCTCCGCCCTGACCAAGGTCAGCGGTGACATCGCCCGCATTCCCACGGAAGACCTGCGCACCGCGCAGCCGTTCAACGCCTTCTTCTTCAGCCCCGCTCTCGGTGAAGGCGCCAGCCTGGCAAGCCTGTTCTCCACCCACCCCAGTCTGCAGCGCCGCCTCGACCAGCTCGCGAAGATCTCCCTGCAACTGGGCGAGCCGACGTGAACCGCGCCCCCCGGGAGCGGCAGGCTGCCACCTCCCTCCCGCGAGCGCGTGCCCGAAGCGCCCCTGGCGCACGATGGCGCTGTTCGGGACTCCGGGGGTCCCTTGGGCGATCACCGAGGGTTCGGGGTGCCGACGCGGGCGATGAGGATGGCGATGTCGTCCTGCGCGGGGGTTGGGGCGAGGCGGTTGATGAGGGTGTCGGCGAGCTGGTCGAGGGACGGATGGATGCCGGTGAGGAGGCGGGTGAGCTCCTCCAGGCGCTCATCGAGGTCGTATCCGCGGGCTTCGACGAGCCCGTCGGTGTAGAGGACGAGCACGGTCCCGGGAGTGACGGGGATCTCGGTGGTCGTGTAGGTGATGCCGCCGATGCCGAGCGGTGCGCCAGGGGGTAGGTCGATGAGGCGGGCGGTGCCGTCGGGGGTGATCAGGGCAGGTGGGGGGTGTCCGGCCCGGGCGAGCCAGCAGCGGTTGGCTGCGGCGTCACAGACGCCGTACAGGCATGTGGCCAGGATGGGGCTGTCGAGGTCCTGCATGGCCTGATCAAGGTGATGCAGGAGCTGGTCGGGTGGCAGGTCCAGGCGGACGAGGGCGCGGAGTGTGGAGCGCATCTGCCCCATGACAGCGGCGGCGGGGATGCCGTGCCCCATGACGTCGCCGATGGCGATGGCGGCCTTGTCGGGGCTCAGGGCGGCCACGTCGTACCAGTCGCCGCCGACCTCACTGCCGTCGGAGGCGGGCGTGTAACGGTGGGCGATCTCGATACCGCTTGGGGGTTTGGGGCTGCGGGGCAGCAAGCTCCGCTGCAGGGTCAAGGCGGTGTCGCGCTCGCGGGCGTAGCGGCGGGCGTTGTCGATCGCGACGGCGGCCTTGGCCGCGATTTCCTGGGCATCGGACAGATCGTCCTCCTCGAACGGGCTGGGGTTCTCCGATCGCCAGAAGCCGACCGCACCCACAAGCATGCGCCGTGAGTACAGCGGGGCGGTGATCAGCGAGTGCATGCCGTAGTCCAGCAGCCTGCGGGCCTGGCGGCCGTGACGGACCTGCCATGCGGAGGAGGTACGAAGGTCCGGCACGAAGGTCGCGCTTGCGCCGGCTATGTCACGGATGTGCGGCGTGAAGGAGGAGAGAGCGATCTGTGAGCCCACGAGGTCGAGCGGGGGGTCGTCGCGGACCCCGCCCAGGGCGACGCGGCGAGCCTGTGTGCCGTGGTCCGTGAGCGGTTCGTCGGCGAGCAGGACGGGCAAGGCCAGGTCGACGGTGACGAAGTCGGCGAACCGGGGGACTGCCACGCGCACCAGTTCCTGTGCGGTCTGCTCCGCGTCGAGAGTCGTGCCGATGACAAAGCTGGCTTCGTACAACAGCCTGAGGCGCTCGTGAGCGTGGCGTGCCTGCTCACGGCTCTCCTCAAGTGAGCCGGCCATGGTGTTGAACGCGGTCCCGAGCTGCCCGATCTCGCCCCTGCCGGTTTCGGGCATTCGCACGGCGAGGTCGCCGCCGGCGAGCCGGGACGCCACGTCGGCCGCCTTGCGGACCGGCCAGACAACGGCCCGGATCACGTACCCGGCGAAGGCCGCGATCAGGAGTATTGAGCCGGTGAGGCCGATCGACGCTGCGACGACCGCCTCCCGGACGTCATCGTCGGCCGCGCTTTCACGCGCTGCTATCAGAGCCTCCTGGCGCGAGTCGTACCGGAGGAACTGCTGCCTGAGCGCGTCGACGCGCCGCTTCCCTTCCAGCGTCGCCGCCACGCCGCGCGCAGTGGGGTCTCCTCGGCGTGCCGCCGCGACCAGTGGAATCGAGTAGTCACGGATCAGGGACTCGCCGGCCTGGCTGATCTGCTGGGCCAGTCTCCTCTGGCCGGGGGTGGTGCTGAGGCGTACGAGTTGCTGTGCCTGGCCGGAGAACGTGGTCCGGGCGGTCTCCCATGGCTCAAGAAACTGGTTCTGCCCGGTGATGACGAAGCCACGCTGACCTGTCTCCAGGTCGACGATGAGCCCCTCGGCCGTCCTCGCCTGAGTGAGTGCCGTATGGGTATGGCGTTCGGAAGCCGTCGACTCACCGAGGCCGACGATCGACCAGAGGACCAGCGTGAAGGCAAGCCCGATCAGCGCGACCAGCAACCCACCGGCGACGGCGGTGAGGGGCACCAGCCCCACACGTGCGCGCCTCTTTGGTGGACCTGACATGTACGTCCCCTACCTGCGCACCAACCGGCGGTGGAGTCATCAGCAGGGCGGTCCCTCGGTGAGGTCCGTCCCCTTGAGTCTATGGTGGGTTCGCCGGACCTGCCGGGGACGGCAGACGCCATGGTCGCCACCGTCCAGGAGACTCCCTGATCAAGGAAGGCGTCGCCACGCGGAGGTGCGGCGGGCCAGGCGCAGCAGATGTCGTGCGGGCTCGGGAACGTCCGGCCCGGGACAGGGCGTGCTCAGGGTGCGGCCCTGCATCCGGCGCCTCGCGCAGGACGCCACTGGCTCTCACCCATCGGTGCGGGTGCCGATTGATCATCCGCACAGGTCGTGGCCTAGTGCCCCCCCTCCCCCTCGGCAAATCCGCGACCGGCCTGTGAATATGTCCTTCCGGAAGTGCGCCGCCGGGCTGGTGCGGGCCGTGCCATCGCGGTCGACGGGCGGTTCGACGGGGCTGGCCCCGCGCCTTCGTCTGCACCGGAGACCGCGTCGGCGTAGGCGGCGAGCCGGCGGGCCAGGGCGTGCACGTGGTCGCGCAGGGCTTCCGGAGACTCGATCACGAACGGGCGGTCCAGCCAGGCGAGCAGGGAGGGCACCCACTCCAGCCGCTCGGCCCGCAGCTGGACCCGCACCCACCCGGCACCCTCCTGCGCCCCGGAGACGGCTGGTGGTCCGCAGGGCTCAGACGCATCACCGGCTGCCGCCACGGCGGGATCGTGCGTCGGGTCATCCGGGAGCTCTCGCACGGTGGCGAGCCCGGCCGGGATCCGGGCGCGGACCTGCTCGGCCGTGCCCTGGACCCGCAACGCCACCTCGTGCAGGTAGGGCACCCCGGCGATCCCGGCCAACACCCGACCGGCCGGGTCGAATCCGGTGGGCACCTCGAACGAGCCCGGCAGCACCCTCGCGGTCTGGATCCGGTCCAGCCGGAACGTGCGTACCTCGCCGCTGGCCGAGTCGGCCCCGGTCACATACCAGCGCCCGGAGTGGGCAACGATCCCGTACGGGTGCACGGTTCGCTCGCTGCGCCGCCCCTTCCAGGCGGTGTAGCCGACCTCGACCGGCTGGCGGTGCCGTGCGGCCTCAGCGAGCATCAGCAGCACGTCCGTCTCCGGGATGACCATGGGACGGGGCGGGGCGGTGAAGTCGGCGGTCGCCAGCAGCGCGTCCAGTCGGCGCCCGAGCGCCTCGGGCAGCACGCGGCGCACCTTGGCGGCGGCGCTCTCCGCCGCCGCGATGGTGGTGGTCACCAGCCCGGCCCGCCGACCGGCGACCAGGCCGAGCAGCACGGCCAGCGCCTCCTCGTCGGTGAGCATCAGCGGGGGCATCCGGTAGCCGGGGGCGAGCCGGTAGCCGCCGTACCGGCCGCGCACCGACCGGACCGGGACGTCCAGATCGATCAGGTGGTCGACGTAGCGCCGAACGGTGCGCTCGTCCACGCCGAGCCGGTCGGCCAGGTCGGCGACGGTGCGGGTGCCGCCGGCCTGCAGGATCTCCAGCAGGGCGAGCACCCGGGCGGTCGGTCGATTCATACCTGGAAGTATCCCGCGAATACCGGGCGGATCCTGTCCGGTATCGGTCCTAGCGTGTGCGGCATGGCACCTTACGCACTTCTCCCCGGGTTCTGGTCCGGGGCCTGGGAGAGGCTGCCGCGGCTGCACATGCTGCGCGGCTTTCCGATGGAGCGGCTTCGGGCGAAAGCCGCCGCGTCCCCCGCCTTCCGACACACGGCGACCGACGGCTTGGACTGCCGGGAGCTGCCCGGCTGGCGCTGGCCGATGTTCGACCGGCCCGGTGAACTGGCAGCGATCCTGCGCAGGGCGGGCTGACCGTTCCTGACGCTACGTCAACTCTCTCGCCTGGTAGGGCCGTCGGCCCCGGCGCGGCACCGACGATGCAGATCTCCACAGCCGAGCAGCCTCTGCTGACGAGAGCGGCCGTCAAGCGCAACAGCTTTGATTCAGACCACGGGTCAGCCAACCCAGTTGCGGCGAGACCCACACAGCGAAGGGAACATTCGATGACCTCGACCGAACTCGCCGGTGCCACCGCGCTGGTCACCGGCGCCACCAGCGGCATCGGCCGCGCGGCGGCCGTCTCGCTCGCCAGACGCGGCGCCCAGGTGATCGTCAGCGGCCGGGACGAAGCCCGCGGCGACGACGTCGTCGCCTCGATCCGCTCCTTGGGAGGCAAGGCCGACTTCATCGCGAGCGACCTCGGTGACGCCGACGCCGTCCGGGCGCTGGCCCGCCAGGCCATCGACATCGGCGGCGGGCACCTCGACATCCTCGTCAACAACGCCGGCGTCTATCCCGCCGGACCCACCTGCGCCACCACCGCCGATGACATCGACCGCGCGTACGCGGTCAACGTCCGGGCGCCGTTCCTCCTGGTCGCCGAACTCGCACCCGCGATGGCAGCACGCGGCCAGGGGGCCATCGTCAACGTGGTGACCATGGTCGCCCATTTCGGAGTGGCCGGGATGGCACTCTACGGTTCCAGCAAGGCGGCGCTGACTCTGCTCACCAAGGCCTGGGCGGCCGAGTTCGGTCCCAGCGGCGTGCGGGTCAACGCGGTCAGCCCGGGGCCGACCCGCACCGAGGGGACCCGGCGGTTCGGCGACCAGGTCGACCAGCTCGCCTCACTAGCTCCTGCCGGACGACCGGCGGCACCCGAGGAGATCGCCGCCGCCATCACCTATCTCGTCAGCGAGGACGCGACCTTCGTCCACGGCGCCATCCTCGATGTCGACGGCGGTCGCAACGCGGCATGAACGAGCCACGCGCGGTCCCGTCGGGATCGCGCGCAAGGGCCTGATCCCCTTCACGGCAACGCTGCCACCTTGGGTGCACAAGCACACGAAGCTCCAGGCGGAATGGCGGTCTTGGTCGACAACCCATCCATCAGGAGCGCCACCTCCTCCGCGCCGGCAGCACGCCGACTCGCCTGCGCTCAGCCGGGTTCGGCCACTACCGGCGGCGAGCCGCCCGGTTACGTACGGTCGACCCCACGACGAGGCCGATGGCAAGCAGGGCAAAGCAGCCGAGGACAACACCCCACACAGCACCCCGTCCCCCGAAGCGGTAGAGCGAGGTGCCCCCTGCCAACACAAAGCCCGGTATGAACTCAACGAGCACACCGAGCCCGATCAGCCAGACAGCGATACGTACCAGGAAGGAGAGCGTCGGGCGCCTCGCGTTCTCAACGGCCTCCTCAAGCCGGGACAAGTCAGCCTGCAGTCGCTGCTGGGTCTGCTCCATGGCAGCCAGCCGACGCTCGAGATCGGTTTCCTCCATACCCGGAGATTATCGGATCAGCCCAGACCAAAGAGGGCTCGCCCCTTTCGGGGCTCCAGCAGGTACACAGCGATGCCCGCTGCCTTCGCCGCGAGCTCGCGAATGCGCATCGACGCCTGCCGTGTGAGCTGCGACACATCACTTGACTCTGACGTCAACGTCAGGTTTTAGCGTGGGTCACGCACTCCTCAAGCACTCCAGAAAGGCGCAGGACCACGTCGTGACCAGCTTGTTCGATACCTATCAGCTCGGAAACCTCAAGCTGCCCAACCGCCTGGTGATGGCCCCGATGACCCGGGCGCGGGCAAGCGCGGACGGCATACCGACCGCCTCGACGGCGACCTACTACGCCCAACGGGCCACCGCCGGACTGATCGTCAGCGAAGGCGTACAACCGAGCCTGCAGGGCCAGTCCAACCCCAACACCCCCGGCCTGCACAGCGATGAACAGGTCACCGCCTGGCGGCCGGTGACCGACGCCGTGCACACCAACGGCGGCAGGATCTTCGCCCAGCTCATGCACGCCGGACGCGTCGGACATCCGGAAACCGTTGGCTACCACCCGGTGGCGCCGTCCGCGATCGCCCTGAACGGCCAACTGTTCACCGGCGCCAAGGGGATGCTGCCCGCGCCCGTCCCCCGCGCCCTGTCCACCTCCGAGGTCAAGGGCGAGGTGCAGGTCTTCGCCGACGCGGGACGCCGAACGATCGACGCCGGGTTCGACGGCATCGAACTGCACGGCGCGAACGGCTATCTGATCCAGCAGTTCCTGTCGTCCGGCGCCAACCAGCGCAACGACATCTACGGCGGGTCCGTCACCGGTCGCATCCGCTTCGCCGTCGAAGCGGCCGAGGCCACCGCCGACGCCATCGGCGCCGACCGCGTCGGCATCCGCCTCTCCCCCGGCGGCACCGTCTGGGACACGATCGAAGAGGACGTACCCCAGCTCTACGGGGCCCTCATCGACGCCCTCGCCCCACTCGGCCTCGCCTACATCCACGTCCTGGCCACCACCGAAGACGACGTACTCATCGCCCTGCGCAAGGCATGGCCAGGCGCCTTCATCATCAACCCCGGCGGCCAGATCGGCCCGAAGCCGACCGACCAGGCGATCGGAGAGCACTGGCTCAACCAGGGCGCGGACTTGGTCGGTTACGGGCGCGCCTACCTCGCCAACCCCGACCTGGTCGAGCGGTTCCGCACCGGAGCACCGCTGCGTGAAGCCGACACCGCGACGTTCTATCAGGGCGGCGACACCGGGTACCTCGACTACACCAGCCACCAGTACTGACCCGCGGCGTGGGCGCGGATGGAGGTTACGGCCGGGCCGTTCCTTCATCCGCGCCTGCCGGCGTGACGTCGCCTGCCGGGGCCTCCCCCTTGCGCCGCCCCACGGCGAAGGCCTGCCGTGCGCGGCGACACCGGCGCCCCAGCGAGCTCCGTCACTCACTGAGGACGGCAGCGTTGGCCGGTGCTCCAGACCGTGGTCGTGGTCTCGATGATGCCGTCGAGCCTGTCCCGGGCGTCGATCAAAGTGCTGACCTGCGCGTCGATGCGGTTCCGCTCCGCCTTCAGCCGGTCGAGCAGCGCTGGCTTCACCTCGCCGGTCACCACGCACGGCAGGATCTCCAGGATCGACTTGCTCGTCAGCCCCGCGGCGTACAGCTGCTGGATCAGCTGGACGCGGTCGGCCGCGTTCTCCGCGTAGTGCCGCTGCCCGCCGGGGCTGCGTTCCGAGACCAGGAGTTGCTGCTCCTCGTAGTACCGCAGCGCCCGCACGCTCACGCCTGCCTTGGCGGCCAGCTCGCCGATGCGCATCAGCGCCTCCCTTTTGGCCCGCGACAGATCACTTGACTCTGACGTCTATGTCAGGTTCAGCGTAGCCGACGCATGCGCGGGGCACTCCGAAAGGGTTTCCGTACAGCGGCCGAAACGGTTCACGAGGTCATATAGGCCATCGAGCGCCTGCTGCCAGCCGGTGCCCACGGATGCCCTGGTCCGTGGCCGGTCCTCGGGCCAGGTCCGTATGAATTAGACGAAGAACGCGTCCAGAAGGCCCATCAACCGGGCGAGTTGGCGAGCCAGGTGTGAGCCGCGTCGTAGAGGGCGGCGACCTCCCGGGGGCGGTCGTCGCCGAACAGGTCGTCCCCGATCTGGTAACCGCGCCGGGTGAGGGTGTAAGCGAGCAGCCGGTAGGGCCGTCGAAAGGCGGCCACCGCATCGTGGTCGACGACCAGGGTGGCTCCGGGCAGCGCGGGGGTGAGGACGTCCCGTTCGTAGACCGAGTCGAGCGAGACGATCTGCCACCCGCCCTCACGTCGTTCGACGCGGTACAGCAGACGGGCGTAGGAGGTGAGGTCGACCTCGGTGCCGTCGAGTACGGTCCGCATCTCGATGGCGGCGGGCAGTTCCACGACGGCCCGGTCGCCGTGCTGGTGGACGACGGGCGGGGACAGGCGGTGGGTGGCGACCTCGCCACGCCCGGTCATTTCCTGGGAGGCGGTGACGAAGTCAGCGCCACTGCCGCGGAACCAACTCAGACGTACGGTGGCATCCGGGGCGAAGCAGGCCCGCATCTGATCCCACCAGGAGCGGTCACGTCCCTGGCGTTCATGCAGGACGAGCTGAGTGATGTCGACGATGTCGGTCATGACGGTGCGATCCTCCGTAACAGCCCCTGCTCGCTGTTCAGTTGGTGGCGGCGCTGATCTCCTGGCCGGCCGTCCAGACGGCACGGACCTGGCGGGTGGCGCGGATGTCGGTGGTGGGATCGCCGTCGACCAGCAGCAGATCGGCGCGTAGCCCCGGCGTGACGGCGCCGCGGTCTTCGAGCCCGAAGTGGCGGGCGGGCAGTACGGTGGCCGCGCGCAGTGCCTCAACGGGGCTCAGGCCCGCGGCGACCAGGAGTTCCAGTTCGTGGTGGATGCTCTCGCCGTGCCGAACCCGGAAGGGGACGCCGGGCTGACTGTTGGCATCGGTGCCGGCCAGGACCGGAATCCCCGCCTTCCGCAGAGCGGCCACGCTGTGCAGGGCGGCGGACAGCGGGGCGCCTGCGGCAATCCCTTCCATCATGGACAGCGTCGGAATGACGACCTGCCCGACGGCTTTCATCCGGGCGATCTCCTCGTCGGGCAGCGGGCGGTCGACGGGGATGTGCGTGATCATGTCGGCCCCGGTGCGCACCGCCATGGTGTAGGCGCCGGGGCTCGCCGCATGGACGACCGTCTTCCTGCCCTGCTCGCGAGCCGCGCGCACCAGGGCGTTGAGGACGTCCTGCGAGAGGCCACCGCGGCCGGGAGCCTCAGCGACGGCCTTGATGTAGTCGGCGCCCTCGGCCACTCGGTCGGCAACGAATCGCCTGGCCTGCTCCGGGCTGGTCACGACGGCTTCCGACGGAATGTTGGGGATCCTGGAGTGGGGGCCGTCCGGGCCGATGGCCGGCAGGCCACTGCTACGGAGGTCCGCGAGGCCGGACGCGCCCGCGATGCCACGTAGCGAGGTGAGCAGTTCGGCGGGCCAGGTGGCCATGTCCAGACCGGTGGTCACACCCCAGGTGGCGAACTGCTCAAGGGTGTCACGACCGTGGAGGTGCACATGGGCGTCGATCAGGCCGGGCAGCAGCACTGCCCCCTCAGCACGGATGACGCGGGCACCGCTCGGGTCGGTGCCGATCACATCCCCGTCGATGACGACGGTGCATGGCTCGGTCAACCGCTGCCCGTCGAAGACGCGGACTGCGGTCAGGGCGGTCCGTGCACTGGCGGAAGCGTTCGATGGTGCCATCTGTCGCCTCTCTCTCGCTTCGATCGGAGGGTGGCCTCTCCTCACTATCACACAGGTTGCGCTTTATGGCACACCATGTTCTATAGATAGGGTGGAACGAGGGAGGTGTCAGATGGATCCGCGGATCGACCGCACGCGTCGTCACGTCCTTGCCGCCGCGCGGCGGATCCTGCTGGAACGGGGGGCCGACGCGGTGACGTTCAGCGCGGTGGCCCGGGAGGCACACGTCACCCGCAACACCCTGTACCGCCACTGGGCCACGCCCGAACAGCTTCTGGTGGACCTCACCTTGCGCTACTACCTGGAGGATCAGCAGGAACACGGGGGCGCCGGCCCCCACGAACCCGCCACCAGCGTGGGCGACTTCCTGCATGCCGTACGGGACAACCTGCGGGCACCCGGCACGATCGAGGCACTGACGGCGCTGGCGGCCCAGGCAGAACGCAGCCCGGGCAGCGAGCAGGCGTTGCGCCAGGTCGCCGAACTGCGCCAGAAGGCACTGAGCACGGCGACCGGTCCTCTCAGTGACGCGGCATTCGCCCGGATCGTGGGCCCGTTGTTCTACCAGGCACTGATCGCGCGACGCCCCGTGGACGACGCCTTCCTCGCCGAACTCATCGCCGCCACGTCCCCCGCCGCAGGCACCGCGGCGGGAAGTTTCGCCTCCCCGGACCCACCCGGAGCCGACACGTAGGTGATGGCCGGGATACGTCCTGGCCGACGGCGGCGACCGCGGCCGCTACTTCTGGGCATTGGAGAACCACGGCCCCGGGAGTTGGCGTTCCGGTAGCGGGCCACGGCTATGCGGGACAGGACGAAGACAACCGTGGGGGCTGCCGCGACCGCCACCGTCCCGGCCCTGCCGGCTCGGCTGATCGCCGCCTTCGCTGCAGCGCGCACTGACCTGGCGTGATGGGCACGATTCGCAGCCGCGCCAGGGTGGCGGTGGTCGTTCGCCCGCCATCCCCTGCGTGGTGTCTCCATGGATTTCCTGATGCCATGTCAGCCGGGTAGGCGTCGGCCGCGCGGTCGCCGGATCCGCCGACGTGTTCAGTCCTCGGCGGGACGTGCGTCGGCGCGGTCCAGCGCGCGGAGCGCGAGCATGCCGCCGATGCCGGGGATGACGGCGCGCACAGCCGTGCCGGTGGTGCGGCGGGGGGTGCGCCAGGTGGCGATGACGCCGAACAGCCAGGCGACACCGTGGACGGGGCCGATCAGCGCGGCGATCTGCCGGGCGTTCAGGGTGGCCATGTTGAGGAGCAGGACGGCGAGGCTGATCAGTTCGATCGTCGCGCAGATGCGTAGCGGCAGGTGCGGGCGCCGCGCCGTCGGGGTGGTGGTGGCGGTGATGGGTCACACTCCCGTGGTGGAGCCAGGGCGGACGATCATCAGAACGGTGACCGTCGCCCACAGCAGGTTGAAGGAGCCGGTCAGCATGGCCAGCCGTGCGGTCAGGGCGCGCTCGACACCCGATGCCGCCGCCGCGGCAGTGGACGGGGAGTCAGTCAGGCCGGCGAGGATTCTCACCTGGGCGGGCAGCACCAGCAGCGCCAGCACAAGGGCGGCGATCCCGGTCAGGGCGATCGAGGCGATCAGCCAGGCGCTGCCCAGGACATGCAGGTTGCTGGCGGTGGCGAAGCCGAAGACGGGGATGGTCAGGCCGATGAGGGCGTAGACGCGGCAGATGCGGTGCAGCACCCGCACGGCGGCGATCGCTTCGTGCCTTTCGGATGCCTCGGCGGCCTTGCGGGCCGCTACAGGAAACATGCTGCCCGCGACGGCGACCGGTCCGACAGCGATGATCGCCGCGAGTACGTGGAGGGCGAGGAGGGTTTTCGTCATGACGCGTGCGTGCGCGCTTTCGGTTCGAGGACGGGGGAACGAGTCAGGCGCTTACCGGGGTGGGCGCGTGATCGCACAGTCGGCGCAGGCCAGTTCGACGTCCACCCGGGCGGTGCGGGCCCTCGCGGCGCTGAAGACCTGGAAAGGCGCGATGACATCCAGCGAGTCGAAGCCATCGAAGACGACGAACTGGGCAAGCATCGGTGCGCGCCTCATTTCTCTCGGTCCGTAACTGTCGCACTCACGCTAGGCAGTGCGGCAGGGCTCGAACCATGGGCTGGAATGACAGGTACCAACGGATTCTCGCCAGCGCCCCAGGCTGCCGAGTCATCGCGGTGATCGGGATGACACCTGGTCCAGCCACTGGCTGAAACGCGCCGAACGCTTCGCTGGTGCACACGGTGGCGATCATGTGGCCGTCGCGGCCGGGCGTCGTTCACATGCCCGAGGAACGGCCGTGGGGACCAACGGAACAGCCGTTGGCGCTAAGCACTTGATCTTGGTCGGTTAGCACGGTGACACGGTCCGGCGCTCGGGTTCAGGGAAAGATCCTTGATCACGGGTAGGGCCTGGCTACCGTCCGGGCGTGGCGGTCGAATTCTTATCTGATGAGCAGGCTGGGGCGTACGGGAAGTTCGCCGAGGAGCCGACGAGGCCCGAGCTGGAGCGGTTCTTCTTCCTGGATGACGAGGACCGGAAGCTGATTGCGAAGCGGCGTGGGGATCACAACCGCCTTGGCTTCGCTCTCCAACTCTGCACGGTGAGGTATGTCGGGCTGTTCTTGGAGGACCCTCTCGATGTGCCGTGGCCGGTGGTCGATCACCTGGCCGGGCAGCTGGGGATCGAGGACGTCTCCTGCGTCAAGGAGTACACGGAGCGGCTGAAGACGGCGTACGAGCATGCGTGGGAGATTCGGGACGCGTATGGCTACCACCAGTTCGAGGATCACGAGTGGGGCCGGAAGTTCAGGGCTTTCCTGCACGGGCGGGCGTGGACGGCGCATTCGGAGGGGCCGAAGGCTCTGTTCGACCACGCGGTGGGCTGGCTGCGCCGGAACCGGGTGCTGCTGCCGGGTGTCTCGGTGCTGGCCCGGCAGGTGGCGGAGGTCCGTGCGATCGCGGAGAAGCGGCTGCACGCCACGGTCGCCAAGGCTGCTCGGCGGGCGGACCCGGCGTTGCCGGGAGACCTCGTGGCGTTGCTGAAGACGCCGGAGGACAAGCGGTACTCGTACCTGGAGCAGTTGCGCCGGCCGCCGACGCGGACCACGGGCACCGCGATGAAGAGCGCGCTCCAGCGGGTGGATGAGATCGCCGCGTACGGGCTGGGGCGGGTGAAGCTGAACAAGGTCCCGCCGAACCGGCTGTCGGCGCTGGCCCGGTATGGGCTGGGCACGAAGGCGGCGAAGCTGGAGCGGGCCAGTGAGCCGAAGCGCACGGCAATGCTCACCGCGGTGATGCGGCACCTGGAGGCGAAGGCGATCGATGACGCGCTGGACCTGTTCGAGGTGCTGATGGCCACCCGGTTGATCAGCACGACGAAGCGGGCCACAGACAAGGAACGGCTGTCCACGCTGCCGCAGCTGGAGAAGGCGTCCAGGCTCGTGGCCCGCGCGTCGAAGGTGTTCATCGAGGAGCTGGAGCTGTTGGAGGAGACCGGCTGCGACGTGGACGTGACCGCGCTGTGGCGGGCCTTGGAGGAGGTCGCGCCGCGGGTAACGCTGTCCAGCGCGGCGGCCACGGTGGTGAGCCTGGTCCCGGAGGACGACGACTCGGCGGAGATCGCTATGCGCAATGCCCTGGCAATGCGCTACAACACCGTCAAGCCGTTCCTGGCCCTGCTGGGCGAGACCTCGGCGCTGGGGGCGGCGACGGGCGGCAAGAGGGTGCTGGCCGGGGTGAAGCGGCTGCCCGCCCTGGCCCGGCGCCGGGTGACGGAGAAGCCGCTGCTGCCGCGCGAGATCGACGACAAGCTAGTGCCGCCGGTGTGGCGCAAGGCGGTGTACGCCAACGCCGATCTGCCGGAGGGCGCGGTGGACCGCGACGCGTACGTGGTGTGCGTGCTGGAGCAGCTCTTCCGCGCCCTCAAGCGCCGGGACATCTTCGCCTCCCCCTCGCACCGCTGGTCCGACCCGCGTGCCCGCCTGCTGGACGGCAAAGAGTGGGAGGCAGTCCGCGAGGACGTCCTGGCGGGCCTGAGCCTGGACGCGGACGCCGAGCAGCATCTTCGGGACCTGGTCGCCGTTCTGGACGCGGCGTGGAAGCAGATGGCCGAGCGCCTGGAGGAGGCCGGCGACGACGCGAAGATCAGCATCGAGGTGCAGCCCAACGGGCGGGCGAAGCTGAACGTGGAGAAGCTCCACGCGCTCGGCGAGCCGAAGTCGCTGACCTGGCTGCGCAAGCGGGTCGAGAAGATGCTCCCGAAGATCGACCTGCCGGACCTGCTGTTCGAGGTGCACGCCTGGACCGGGTTCCTGGACGCCTTCGTGCACTTGGGCGACGGCAAGACCCGCATGAAGGACCTCACCACCTCGCTCGTGGCGCTCTTGGTCTCGGAGGCGTGCAACATCGGGATGACCCCGGTCATCAACCCGAACGTGGAGGCGCTGACCCGCTCCCGCCTGGTCCACGTCGACCAGTACTACCTGCGTGCGGAGACCATCGCCGCGGCCAACGCCGCCCTGATCGAGGCCCAGGCCCAAGTGCCCATCGTGAAGTTCTGGGGCAAGGGCCTGCTGGCCTCCGTGGACGGCCTGCGCTTCGTCGTCCCGGTGCGCACGATCAACGCCGCGCCGAGCCCCAAGTACTTCGCGAAGAAGAAGGGCATCACCTGGCTCAACGCGGTCAATGACCAGGTCATCGGGATCGGGCAGATGGTGGTGCCCGGCACCCCGCGCGACTCACTGTTCATCCTGGACGCGCTGCTGAACCTGGACGGCGGGGTGAAGCCGGAGATGGTCGCCACCGACAACGCCTCTTACTCCGACATGGTGTTCGGCATCTTCAAGATGCTCGGCTACCGCTTCTCCCCGCGTTTCAAGGACCTCGAAGACCAGCGGTTCTGGAAGGCCCAGATGCCCAGCGGCGAGGCCCTGGACAGCTACGGGCCACTGGAGGCACTGGCCCGCAACAAGGTGAACGTGAAGAAGGTGCTCACGGCGTGGCCGGACATGCTGCGGGTGGCCGGCTCCCTGGTCACCAACCAGGTCCGCGCCTACGACCTGCTGCGGATGTTCGGCCGTGAAGGCCACCCCGCCCCGCTGGGGCAGGCGTTCGCCGAGTACGGGCGGATCGCCAAGACCCTGCACCTGCTCGCCGTCGTCGACCCGGTCGACGACACCTACCGACGACAGATGCACAAGCAGCTCACCGTCCAGGAGTCCCGCCACAAGCTCGCCCGCGACATCTGCCACGGCAAGAAGGGCACCATCCACCAGGCATACCGGGACGGAATGGAAGACCAACTAGGATCACTTGGCCTCGTATTGAACGCAGTTGTCCTGTGGACGACACGCTACATCGACGCCGCCGTCGCCCAGCTCCGCGCCGAGGGCCACGAGATCCACGACGAGGATGTCGCCCGGTTGTCCCCGCTCAAGCACCGGAACTTGAACTGCCTGGGCCGCTACAGCTTCACCGCCTCCCAGCCGGTCGATGGGCTGCGGCCCCTGCGTGACCCGGACGCGGTCTATCTCGATGATGACGACGTCGGCGCGGAGGAATGAGCCGGACGCCGGGGCGAGGCCTCACACTCCCCGCCCGGCACCCGGAGCGTACGGCGCGCGGTTCAGACCGGGACAGCAGGTCGCGGCGTCGGTGCGAGAAAGATCTGCCGATATGCCCGCGCCCCGCGGCTACTGGGTCAGCCCAGACCGGGCAGACTCCGCAGTTCCGAGACGCGGAGCAGGCGGGCCAGCAGCACGAACAGCACCAGCATCGTGACACCGCCGGCAGCTAGCGCCAGCACAGAGCCGACGACCGGAGCAGGGACGGCACCGGAGCAGATGCGCGCCACCGCCCAGCCGACGGCGCTGGCGGCGCCCGCCGCAGCCGTGAGCTTCCCGTACGTACGTACGAGCCGCTTGCCGTCCAGGAGGCCTTCCAAACGGTGGCGCAACTTGAGCCCGGTGACGAGCAGGCCGCCGGCGTAGGACGCTGCATAGGCGGCTGCCATGCCGATGACGGCCCAGCGCGGGGGCAGGAAGAGGTGGCAGCCGGTGGCCAGGATGATGTCGAGGCCGGAGATCCAGACCGCCATCCAGAAGGGGGTGCGGGTGTCCTCGAACGCGTAGAAGCCGCGTAGCAGCAGGTACTGGGCGGAGAAGGGGACCAGGCCGAGTGCGAAGGCCTGCAGCATCTGGCCCAGTGGCTGTGCCGAGGCCGCTCCGCTGCTGCTGTAGGAGAACATCACCGTGGCGATCTGCGGTCCGAAGGCCAGGAAGAAGAAGGCGGCCGGGACGATCGCCACACCGGTCACCCGCAGGCCCCGCGACAGGTCCTCGCGGACGTCGCCCAGACGATGCTCGGCCACCGCTCGGCTCATCCGCGGCAGCATCGCGGTGACCACCGAGACCGTGATGATGCCCTGCGGGAGCATCCAGATGTTCTGCGCGAAGAAGTAGGCGCTGTTGCCCGCGCCGGCCTTCGGTGCGACCGCGTCTACCGCGTTGGCGTAGCGCGTCACCACTGTCAGGGCGACCTGGTTGACCCCCACGAACAGCAGGGTCCAGCGTGCCGCGGCCACGCTCTTGCCCAGGCCCGTGCCGCGCCAGTCAAAGCGCGGGCGCCACCTGAACCCTGTTTCGGCGAGGTATGGGATCAGGCAGACCGCCTGCAGGGCGATCCCGATCGTGGTGCCGATTCCCAGCAGCCGCACCTCGGCCGGTGTCACAGACGCGGCGTCACCGGGGGCCGGCACGAGCCACCGGTACAGGCCGAACATGGTGATCAACACGATGTTGTTCAGGACCGGCGTCCACATCATCGCCCCGAACCTGCCGCGGGCATTGAGAACCTGGCCCAGCATGAAGAAAAGCCCGTAGAAGAAGATCTGCGGCAACAGGAACCGGGCGAAGGCCACCGTCAATTCGAACAGCTGGTGATTGCCCGGCGTGTCCGGCATGTAGAGGCCCACGATCAACGGAGCGAGCACCACGCCGACGACGGTCCCGACCGCAAGCACGCTCAGCACCAAGGTGACCAGCCGCTGCTCGTGGGCCTGACCGCCATCAGCATGCTCGGTACGCGCCCGGACAAGCTGCGGCACGAGCACCGAGTTGAGCGCACCGCCGATCAACAGCGTGTAGAGACTGGTTGGCAGGGTGTTCGCAGTGTTGTACGCGCCCCCGACTGCCAGCGTGCCCAGCGCGGCGGCCTGGAGCATCAATCGGAACATCCCCGTTCCGCGCGACACCATGCTGCCCGCCGCCATCAATGCGGACGAGCGCAGCAGCCCCCCGGACGCGGCCCCCGAACGACGCCTCGCGTGACGGCGCCGCCCGGAATGATCCGTCTCCGCCGCCGCTGTGCCCCCTTGCTCAACCATGGTGCCAACTCTAGAACCGTGAAGATCACCTCGGAGACTGGTGTCGAAAAACGACCGTCTGTCGACACTCGGCACCGCTGTGAATGTTCGTAGTTGCCTGCACGGATGAGCTGGGGTTTTGTTGCCGCGTGCAGGGAGCTGCGGACTCCCGGACGGGTCGAAGTCGCCTGCGCTACGGTCAATTTGGCCGTAGTCGTGTGCGCGACGAGGAGGCTTCCGGATGGCGGAGGAGCCGGTGGCCGAGCGCGGGGTGTTGTCCGCGCCGACCCAGATATGGGAGACCGCGGTGCGGCAGGCCGAGGTGATCGGGCCGCTCGCAGAGAAGGCCACAGTGGGGCTGGCCGATGCGGACGAGGCCGCTGAGCGGCTGCGGATCTCCCGGCGCCAGGTGTACGTGTTGCTCCGGCGGTGGCGTGCTGGCGAGGGAGTAGTGTCGGACCTGTTGCCGGGCCGTTCCAGCGGAGGCCGTGGCGGCGGGCGGCTGTCCAGCGAGGTCGAGACGATCGTTCAGGAAGTGCTGCGCACCCGGTACTTGACGCGGCAGCGCCGCTCGGTGGCGGCGGTCTGCAAGGAGATCACGCGCCAGTGCCGGAGCCGCGGCCTGAGGGTTCCGTCGAGGGGGACGGTGGTCCGCCGGATCACACGACTGGATCCGGTGTCCTCGCTCGCGGCACGTGAGGGAAGCGAGGCGACCCGGCCGCTGCGGTCGGCAGGGGGTGTGCCGCCGCCGGTCACCGGGCTACTGGAGCAGGTCCAGGTCGACCACACGCCAGTGGATGTGATCGTGGTCGACGAGCGGCACCGGCTGCCGATCGGCCGTCCGTGTCTGACGGCGACGATCGACGTAGCCAGCCGGTGCGTGGTGGGCCTGGTTGTGACGCTGGAGGCGCCGTCGGCAACCTCGGTCGGGCTGTGCCTGGCGCACGCGGCGATGGACAAGCGGCCATGGCTGGAGCGGCTGGGCGTGGAGGCGCTCTGGCCGATGAGCGGCAAGCCGCACGAGCTCTACGTGGACAACGCCGCGGAGTTCAAGAGCGAGGCCCTGCGCCGTGGCTGCGACCAGCACGGCATCGCCTTGCGTTACCGGCCGCCCGGCCAGCCGCACTTCGGCGGGATCATCGAGCGGCTGATCGGCACCATGATGCAGCTCGTGCACGAGCTGCCGGGCACCACGTTCTCCAGCACCGCCGAGCGCAGCGCCTACAACAGCGACGAACAAGCGGCGCTGACCCTACGGGAGTTGCAGCGCTGGATGGCGTTGGCGGTGGCCTGTTACCACGGCCAGGTCCACGAGACGCCGAGCCGCACCCCGGCCGGGGTCTGGGCCGAGAAGGCCGCCGGAGCGGGCAGGCCGGTGACGGTGACCAACGAGACCGCCTTCCTGGTGGACTTCCTGCCGGTGATCCGCAGGACCTTGTCGCGCTCGGGGTTCGTGATCGACCATGTTCAGTACCACTGCAACGCGCTCAGGCCCTGGATCGCCCGCCGTGAACGGCTGGACCGGTTCGTCCTGCGCCGCGACCCGCGTGATATCAGCCGCGTCTGGGCTCTGGACCCAGACGGCACCGAGTACGTGGAGGTGCCCTACCGGACGCTGTCACGGCCGCCGATCAGCGCGTGGGAGCAGAAGGCCGCCGCCGCGCGACTGCGTGAGCTGGGCCGCGCCGAGGTCGACGAGAACACTCTGTTCGCCATGGTGGCGCAGATGCGCGAGATTACCGAGACCGCCGCAGTCACCACCCGCAAGGCCCGCCGAGATCGGCAGCGGTGCACTGAGGCACCCTCCCGGCCGCAGTCGGAGGTGACGCCTGCGAAGCCGCCTGCCCCGGACGTGGGCCAGGACGACGAGGCCGGCGCCCGGCCGTTCGAGGTGATCGAGCAGTGGTGAACAGGGACGAGGACTCTCCGGTGGACGTGTCGCACCTGTGCCCGGCCGCGCAGCAGATCGCGCGGCTGCCGGACGGGGAGCGGCTGCGCTATGTACGGGCGGACCGGTGGATCGGCTACCCCCGTGCCACCGAGGCTCTGGGGCGGCTGGAGACGCTGCTGGCGTGGCCGTCCAAGCAGCGGATGCCGAACCTGCTGCTGCTCGGGCCTACCAACAACGGCAAGTCGATGATCGTGGAGAAGTTCCGCCGCGCTCACCCGCCGGTGTCGCATCCGGACCGCGAAGAGATCCCGGTCCTGGTGATGCAGATGCCCTCCGAGCCGTCGGTCATCCGCTTCTATACGGCGCTGCTGGCGGCGCTCGGCGCCCCGCTGAGGACCGGCTACCGGGTAGCCGACCTGGAGCAGACGGTGCTGCGGCTGCTGCGCTCGGCCATAGTGCGGATCCTGGTGATCGACGAACTGCACAACGTGCTCGGCGGCAGCGGCGACCGGCGCCGGGAGTTCTTGAACCTGCTGCGGTACCTGGGCAACGAGCTGCGCATCCCGCTGGTCGGCGTCGGCACCCGGGACGCCTACCTGGCCATCCGCGCGGACGACCAGCTGGAGAACCGGTTCGCGCCGCTGACACTGGCGCGCTGGGAAGCCGGCCTTGGGGATCAATCGAACCGTGGTTGGCGCTGAGATTGATCTTCGTCGTTTAACACAGTTCCGGGATGCGGTGGCAGGTTTCTCTGGAAGTCCGGTGGGCTCGGATGACGGGTGGCTACCGTCCGCCGCGTGCCGGTGGAATTTCTTACTGATGTGCAGGCGGCGGCGTACGGACGGTTCGTGGAGGAGCCGACGCGGCCGGAGCTGGAGCGGTTCTTCTTCCTGGACGACATGGACCGGGACCTGATCGCGTTGCGCCGCACGGCGGCGCACCAGCTGGGCTTCGCGGTGCAGATGTGCACCGTCCGGTACGTCGGCCGGTTCCTGGTGGACGATCCGCTGGACGTGCCGTGGTCGGTCATCGAGCACTTGGCCGCGCAGTTGCAGATCGAGGACGCGTCGGTGGTGAAGCGGTACACCGAGCGGGCGAAGACCGCGTACGAACACGCGTGGGAAATTCGGGACGCCTACGGCTACCACCCGTTCGAGGACGAGGAGTGGGGGCGCAAGTTCCGCGCGTTCCTGCACGGGAGGGCGTGGACGGGCGCCGAGGGACCGGTGGCTCTGTTCAACCAAGCGGTGGGATGGCTGCGCCGCCACCGGGTGCTGCTGCCGGGCGTGAGCGTGCTGGCGAAGCAGGTCGCATCTGTACGTCGGGTCGCGGAGAAACGGCTGTACGCGACGGTGGCGGGCGCTGCGCGGCGGGCGGACGCGTCGTTGTCGAAGGATCTGGTGGCGCTGCTCGGGGTGCCGGAGGGGCGGCGGATCTCGGAGTTGGAGCGGCTGCGCCGACCGCCGACGCGGACGACGGGCGCGAGCCTGGCGAAGGCGCTGGAGCGGGTGGATGAGATCTCGGCGTTCCGGCTGGGCCGGGTGAAGCTGGACAAGGTGCCGCCGAACCGGCTGGCGACGCTGGCGCGGGTCGGTCTGGGGTCGAAGGCGCCGATCATGGAGCGAACGCCGGAGCCGAAGCGCACGGCGCTGCTGACGTCGGTGGTGCGGCACCTGGAGGCGTCCGCGATCGACGACGCGCTGGATCTGTTCTCGGTGCTGATGCAGGTGAAGCTGATCAGCGCCGCGCGGCGGGCGACGGACCGGGACTGGCTCGCGGCCCGGCCTCGCGTGGCGAAGGCGTCGCGGATGCTCGATGGGGTGTTCCGGCTGTGGAGCGAGCAGCTGGACCTGGTGACCGAGAGCGATGCCGATCTGGACGCGGGCGCGATGTGGCGGGCGCTGGAGACGGAGATCGGGCCGCGCGAGGAGGTGATGGCCGCCTCGGCGCTGCTGGGAGAGCTGATCGGGCCCGCGGACGAGGAGGCCGAGGCGGAGATGCGGCGTCTGCTGGCCACCCGCTACAACACGGTCCGCCCCTTCCTGTCGCTGCTCGGGGAGTCGCCGGCGCTGGGGGCGGCCTCCGGCGGCAAGCGGATTCTGGAGGCGGTGAAGCGGCTCCCGGCGCTGGCGAGGCGGAAGGTGAAGGCCAAGCCGCTGCTGCCGCGTGAGATCGACGCCAAATTGGTGCCGGCGGCGTGGAAGAAGGCGGTGTACTCCAACCCGGAGCTGCCCGAGGGGGCGGTGGACCGTGACGCGTACGTGGTGTGCGTGCTGGAGCAGCTGTTCCGCGCGCTGAACCGGCGCGACGTGTTCGCCTCGCCGTCGAACCGGTGGGCGGACCCTCGGGCGCGGCTGTTGGACGGCAAGCAGTGGGAGGCCGTCTCCGAGGACGTACTGCATGGCCTGAGCCTGGACGAGCCGGTCGAGGAACACCTGGCGGGGCGGGTGCGGGCCCTGGACGCGGCCTGGCAGCTGATGACGGAGCGTCTGGAGGAGGCCGGGCAGGACGCGAAGCTCAGCTTCGAGGTCCAGCCCAATGGCCGGTTGAAGCTGAACGTCGACCGGCTCGGCGCGCTCGGCGAGAGCGAGTCTCTGAAGTGGCTGCGCAGGACCACCGCGAAGATGCTCCCGAAGATCGACCTGCCGGACCTGCTGTTCGAGGTCGACTCCTGGACCGGATTCCTGGACGCCTTCGTGCACTTGGGGGACGGCCGTACCCGCATGGAGAACCTGAAGACGTCCCTGGTGGCGCTGCTGGTGAGCGAGGCGTGCAACATCGGCTACACCCCCGTCATCGATGCCGACGACGAGGCGCTCACCCGTGCCCGGCTGGTCCACGTCGACCAGTACTACCTGCGCGCCGACACCATCGCTGCGGCGAACGCGAAGCTGATCGAGGCCCAGGGGCGGGTGCCGATCGTGGAGCACTGGGGCGAGGGCCTGCTCGCGTCCGTCGACGGGCTGCGGTTCGTAGTGCCGAAGCGAACCATCAACGCCGGGCCGTCGCCGAAGTACTACCACTTCAAACGCGGAATTACATGGCTGAATGCAGTCAACGACCAGGTAGCGGGCATCGGACAGATGGTCGTGCCCGGCACCCCGCGCGACTCCCTGCACATCCTGGACACCCTGCTGAACCTCGACGCCGGGGTGAAACCGGACATGGTGGCCACCGACAACGCCTCTTACTCCGATATGGTGTTCGGCCTGTTCTCCCTGCTCGGCTACAACTTCTCGCCCCGCTTCCGCGACCTGGCCGACCAGAGGTTCTGGCGGGCGGAGCTGCCCGGCGTGGACACCGGCGGGTACGGGCCACTGGAGCCGCTGGCCTGCAACAAGGTGAACCTGAACAAGGTGGTCACGCACTGGCCGGACATGCTCCGGGTGGTCGGCTCCTTGGTCACCGGGCAGGTGCGGGCGTACGACCTGTTGCGGATGTTCGGCCGCGAGGGACGTCCCACCCCGCTGGGTACCGCGTTCGCCGAGTACGGGCGGATCGCCAAGACCCTGCACCTGCTGCGCGTGGTCGACCCGGTCGACGACACCTATCGCAGGCAGATGAACCGGCAGCTCACCGTGCAGGAGTCCCGCCACAAGCTCGCCCGCGACATCTGCCACGGCAAGCGCGGGCAGATCATGCAGGCGTACAAGACGGGACAGGAGGACCAGCTCGGGGCGCTCGGTCTTGTGCTGAATGCCGCCGTACTGTGGACGACTCGCTATCTCGACGCCGCAGTCGAGGAGTTGCGGGCCCTGCCCGCCGAGGAGCGCGAGCACGACGTCCTGGACGAAGACGTCGCCCGCGTCTCCCCGCTCAAGCACGCGAACCTCAACGTGCTCGGCCGCTACAGCTTCCGCTCCTCCACCCCGGTCGACGGCGGCCTGCGCCCGCTGCGCGACCCGGGTGCGCCGGAGCTGGACGAGGACGAGGACGGCGGGCGTGAGTGAGTATCAGGAGCCGGCCAGGCCCGACCCGTGACCGGTGTTCAGGTATCGCTCCGGCGGCAGAACTTCGTCTCAAGTAGATCGGTGAAGATCCCGATGGGGTCGTCCCAACCGCCATTGCTCCAGTCGCCGTTGACGTTGGTGGTGACCATCCGTTCGCCATGGCGAGCGCCGTATGCGTAGGACCACGATCCGAAGAGCGCACCTCCCATGCCCCAGACCGTTTCCCCGCAGGGCAGTCTCACTGAGGAAACGCCGAGGCCGTAGGCGGCATTGGAAATCCAGCCGCGGGTGGGCACGGTGGTGAACATGTCGCGTTGTTGGTCCGGTGGCAGTATCCGGCCCCCCAGCAGGGCGCGGAAGAACCGGTTGAGGTCTCCGGCGGTGGAGATCATGCCGCCGGCTGCCCAGAACATGGATGAATCGAGCTCGGTCGCGTCGTGGACCGGCGCGCCGGGGTCGGTCTGGAACAGCTTCGTGTAGTGCCGGGAGTGTGGCCCGTGGATCATCGGGTCGCTGCCGTGCGGCAGGTACGTACCAGTCAGGCCGAATGGGCGGGAGATCCGCTCTGTGATCTCCTCGGCAAGCGCACGGCCGGTGGCCCGTTCGATGATCAGGCCTGCGAGGACGTAGTTGGTGTTGGAATACGCCCAGCCCGAACCCGGTGCGAAGGTGTGCGGATGGGACATGGCGATCTGCACCAGTGACTCGGGCGAGTGTGTCTCGTAACGGTTCAGTGCTTCCTGGTCATCGGTGTAGTTGAAGATCCCGCTGGTGTGGTTGAGCAGCATCCTGACGTTCACCCTGGCACCGTCGTGGTGATGGCCATTCACCACCCCGGGCAGCCACAGTTCCGCGGTGTCGTCCAGGCTCAGTCTGCCTTCCGCCGCCAGCTGCAGCACGACGGTGGCCACGAACGTCTTGCTGATGCTGCCGATGCGGAACCGGTCCTGCGGTGAACGCTTGCGGCCGGTTCGGGTGTCGGCCACTCCTGCGGTCCCGAACCACTGTCGGCCGCCGTCGCAAACCTCAGCGAGAATGCCGGGAAGGCCGCCTTGAGCCACAGCTTGCTGAAGTAAGCGCTGGACCGCCTCGTGGCCCTCGGCCCCTGAGGCTGGCGCCGACTCAGATACCGTGCCCCCTGCCTTGGCCGGTTCGGCGCCCGGCCGGCCGCTGTCTGTATGAGCGGTGTGCTGGTGCATGTGGTCCTCCTCCTTGTCGTGTGTGACCCGTGGATGACCGCCCGGCCCCTCTCCACGGCGTGATTCACTGGCCCACCGGCTCTCAGCAGGGGCTTAACGCCCAGCGCAGCGAGCGACGCTTCGCGCACGCCTACCGGACCCGCTGCACATCACGGCAAGGGGCACGGCCGCGGGGTGAACTGGCCGCGTCAGCTGATCCCGGTGGTCACTACTCCTGGCTGGTGAGCGTCTGCCGAACGTGGTCCTCCAGCTCGGCCTGATCGATGCCGGCCAAGGCGAGAGCACGTGGCACGGTGCCGAATTGAGCCTGCAGGATCCCGAGCAGCAGATGTGCTGACCGCAGGTCCTTCTTGCGAGCGCAGGCGAAGCTCCGCTCCAGCGCGAGTCTGGCGGACGCACCCATTTTTGGCTGCTGGGAAGCGTGGCTCGGCCCGGGAAGGCCGTAGGCGGCCGGAGACACTCCAACCATGCTCAGGCTGTGCTCGAATTCTCGATCCAGTGCCTCGCGGACAGTGGCGCGATCGAGCCCGGCCGAGGTCAGGACCTGCTGAGCGGTAGACCCCTGATCGGCGGCGAGCGACAACAGAAGATGGTGCGCGTCGATCGTCGCCGACCCATCATCCTGAGCTTCGTCCATCGCCCGCACGATGACCGCATGCAGGTACTTGTCAAACGCGCTCATCGCCGCGCCTCCTCAGCTTGACTCCGGCGGCGATGAGCCGCTTGGCGTGCTTCTTGTGGACGGCTTGGCGGGTGACACCGAGCGCCTCGGAGACCTGCGGCCAGCTCCAGCCCGCCCGCATGGCCTGCTCGACAGCGGCGTCCTCCAGTTGATCGGCAAGGCGCCGCAACGCCACGACAGCCGCCAGAGCGTCAGCGGGCTCAGGGGGAAGGGAATTCTCGCCGACGGACATGCAAGCAACTGTAGTTGACTAACGAGGATAGTCAACCCGAGTTGCTAACGACTGGGGGCGGGCGCAGCGATCCCGCCGGAGGCTCGTGACTACGGGCTCCCTGTCGGCAAAGGATCGTTTGACGACAGGCTGTCGACGCGTCCAATGAACCCGTGCAATCCGGGGGTTCGCGGCGGCCCGAATCCAATCAGATCCGATGGTGATTGCTGACAGGGTTTGACGACAGATAGGGTCCGGTCCTCCACACGGAAGGGGCCCTCGGTGGCGAACCTGGTCTACAAGCGGGTCTCGACCGACCAGCAGTCCACCGCCCGGCAGAACCTCGTCCTGGAGGAGGCCGGAATCGAGGACCCGGTCGTCTTCGAGGAGAACCCGGGCACCTCCAGCCGCCTCCACCCGCTCCAACGTCCGAAGTTCAGCGAGCTGCTCACGTACGCGCGGCCGGGCGACACCGTGCACATCTCCGAGATGTTCCGCCTCGTACGCGGCACCGGGCACATCCTCGACGTGCTCGACGTCTTCCACCGCGACCACCTCGCCCTGCGCATCCATGACGGCGCGTTCTCCGCGATGGACCTCACCGCCCGCCACCCGCGCACCGGTGAGCTGCTGTCCACCGTGAAGTTCATGGTGCAGACCCTCGCCGCCGCCGGCGAACTTCAGCGCGACCTCCAGTGCGAGCTGACCTACGACGGATTGCGGGCCGCCGAGGCCAAGGGCAGCAAGGGCGGACGCCGCCCCGCCGTGGCGGCCGCGAAGACCGACGACGTGCGCACCGCGTACCTGGAAGGCCGCTCCATCGCCGCCCTCGCCCGCGACCACGGCGTCAGCCGCGGCGCCATCCGCACCGCCGTGGCCGACCTCATGCCCGACCACACCGCCATCGAGCAGCAGGACACCCCAGCACCGGAGAGCGCGGTCACCCTCGACATGCCGGGCAAGGTCGCCGACTTCCTCCGCACCGCCGAACTGGAGCCCGCCGAGCGGGCCGCGCTCGACCAGGGCGTGACCGTACGGCGCGGCCAGGGCTACACACTCCGCGTCAGCGCCGTCCCCGCCGTGCACCGCGGACTCCTCGCCCGCTGCCAGCCGCTCGACGGCGGCCATGGCGCCCCGACGGTCCCCGCCCAGCGCAAGGCCCGTCGCGAGTACGAGAACCGGGTCAGCACCCTCGCGTCGACTGGACCATGATCAATCTCAGCGCCAACCACGGTTCGATTGATCCCCGGGGCCGGAAGCCGACGAGGACGCCTGCTCGCTGCTGGCGAGCTTCGCCGCGTCGTTCCCGCTGCGCCAGCCCTCGTCGATCGCCACCGCCGAGATGGCCGGCTACCTGCTCACCCGCAGCGAGGGCACGATCGGAGAGCTGGCCCATCTGCTCACCGACGCCGCCGTCGCGGCGATCGAGTCCGGCGAGGAGGCCATCAACCAGCGCACCCTGCTGCTGGCGCCATACGCCGGGCCGAGCGAACGGCGCCGCCTGTTCGAGCGCGAGCTGACGTGAACCTCCTTCGCCGCTGGCCGCTGCACCCTCAGCCCGGCCCGCTGGAGGCACTGTCGTCGTGGCTGGGCAGGCTCGCCGAGCTCTACGAGATGCCCGTGCACGACCTGCTGCTGCACAACCTCGGTCTCGTCGGCCTGGCCCTGCCTGGCGATCTCGACCTCGACCCGCCGATGGCGATGCTCGCGGTGCTCGCCGAGAAGACCGGTGTGGAACTCGCCCGGCTGCGGTCGATGACCCTGGCCGGCTGGGTGCCCTGGCTCTTCGACACGCTGCCCGTACGCGTCCAGGACGCGCAGCAGGTCTTCGACACCTACGTGAGGGACAACTCCGTCCTCTTCGCCCGCAAAGCTGGAACGCATCACGTACTGCGCTTCAAGCCGGAATGGGCGGGACCGTGGCTTCTTCCCTACCCCGGCGCCCTGCGAGCCTGCCCGGTCTGCGCCGCCGACCCCGGCCGGGGCATCTCCTTGGTCTGGCGGCTGGCGCTGATTTCGAGCTGTGTCGAGCACGACTGCCGCCTCCTGGAGATCTCCGAGGTCCGCGCCGCGCTGATCCTGGGCCGGGAAATGCACCGGGAGCCGCTGGAGGCGCCACGTGCCGCCCTGGACCGCTACACCCACCAGGCCCTCACCACCGGCCGGGTCGCCTTGCCCGGCCGGAACGTGCACGCCGGGGTGTGGTTCCGCCTCCTGCGCTCCCTCCTGGACGAGGTCAGCCTCGCCACGAGTACCCAAGGCGCCCACGGAAAAGACGTGTTGCGGTTGATCTGGCAGACCACCGGCCACCCGGAACGCGCGGGCCTGAACGTCTGGCGCCCCTTCGAGCAGCTGCGAGACGAGGTTCGGGAGGCGATGTGGGATGCCGCCGCCGCGGCGGTCCAGCTGGCCGCCGACGGCCTGATCACCGTCCGCGGGCGTCTCGCTTCTGCCCTGCAGACCCCGCTCCACTCCGTCTACGGCGGCGACGAGCCCTCCCCGCTCCAGCGCGCCTGGCAGGACGTCATGGACACGTGGGAAGAGGCACTCGCCTCAGCCCGCACCGACCCGGCCTCCGCACGGCAACTTCTCGGCCTGCTCACCGGCGGATGCCGCACGCTTGCCGCCTTCGAGCAGGAACGCTCCTCCCTTTGCGGGGAAGGCATCCCGGCCGGCTTCCTGCCCAGCGCCCGTGAACTGGGCCGCCACGATCTCATCTGACCGTGTTCCACATCCTTGGAAGTGGAACACACGGCCCGGCACTCCGTCAGGAAGACTGATTCCTGGGCCGATCGTCACGCCGACCGTTCCGCATGTCGTTCCACAACAAGCGTTCCGAAAACCTCGCACGGAGCCGACTTCCGGTACGCTCCGGCCATGCCGACCGATCAGCGCCACCCCACCGGGGGGCTCGAACTGGGGTACTGCCGGGTCTCCACCACCAAACAGAGCCTGGAACGCCAACTCGACGCCCTGAGCAACGCCGGCCTTCCCGACGAACGGGTCTACGTCGACAAAAAGAGCGGCGCCACCGTCGACCGCCCCGGCCTGACCGACCTACTCGCCTACGCCCGCCCCGGCGACACCATCGTCGTGCACACCCTCGACCGGCTTGGCCGCAACCTGCGCGAAGTCCTCAACCTCGTCCACGACCTCGGCGAGAAGAAGATTGGGGTGCGCTCGCTGGCCGACCCGCTGCCGATCAACACCGCCGACGAGGGAATGGGCCGTATCGCCTTCCTTCTCTTGGCCCTGTTCGCCGAAATGGAGCGCACCTTCACCGCCGAACGCGCCGCTCACGCCCGCGCCGTCGCCGAAGCCGCCGGCCGCCGCATCGGCCGCCCTGTCGCCCACCCCTCCGACAAGATCGAGTACGCCCGGCTTCTCAAGGGCCAGGGTGCCAGCTACGGCGAGATCAGCGCCAAGACCGGCATCCCCAAGACCTCCCTGCACCGCTACCTACAGGGATGACCGCGGCAAGAAGCGGCAAAACCGCAGCTGGCGCACTGCTCGCCCCGCTGACTGCGGCCACGCCGCAGCCGCCGCCCGGCCGTGAAGTAGGTTCTTGACCCTCTCACCGTGTCAGGCGGTCAACTCGGAGACATCATGTTCACCATCGGAGACTTCGCCAGGCACGGCCGCGTATCGGTCCGGATGCTGCGTCACTACGACGCGACCGGCCTACTGCGCCCGGCCCACGTCGACCCATCCACCGGCTACCGCTACTACACGGCCGCCCAGCTGGCCCGCCTCAACCGCGTCATCGCGCTCAAGGACCTCGGCTTCACCCTCCAGCAGGTCCAGGAGATCCTGGACGAGAAGGTCACAACCGAGGAACTGCGCGCCATGCTCCGGCTGCGACGGGCCGAACTGGAGGCTGCAATGACGGCCACGGCTGCCCGGCTGGTCCAGGTCGAGGCGAGGCTCCGCTCGATCGAGAGCGAGGGGCAGATGCCCAGCAACGACGTCGTACTGAAAAGCCTGCCGAGCGTTCGGGTCGCCGAACTTACCGGTGTGGCACCGGACTTCGACACCATCGGACCCGTCATCCAGCCGCTGTACGGCGAGCTGTTCCGGCGTCTGGAGGGGGCGGCCATCGCTCCCTCCGGGCCCGGTATCGCCTACTACGAGGACGCCCCGGACGGCGGGGTCCTCATCCACGCGGGCGTCGAGGTCGCTGTGTCCCTCAGGGAGGATGACGGGCTGCGGATCGTGGACCTGCCTCCCGTCGAGCGAGCGGCGACCATCGTGCACCGCGGCTCGATGGAGACCGTCCTACCCACCATCCAGACCCTGGGCCGCTGGATCGACGCCAATGGCTACCGCTCGACCGGCTACCCGCGGGAGGTCAACCTGGAATGCCCCGACAATCACAACGAGTGGGTGACCGAGCTCCAGGAACCGGTGACCAAGGCCTGATGAGAGAGGGGTCAGCCAACACCCTGGCTGACCCCAGCATGATCCGCCGTCAGCGAGTGCAGCCGACTTCGGACATCAGCGCAGCCGACTTCGAAAGCTGACAACCGCGATCACGAACCCGCAGGTGGGCAGTGTCGGCAACTGGTGTCGGAATTCAATGTCGGAGAACGGCCCGTCAGATAGATTCCGACACATGCTCATCGGCTACGCGCGCGTCTCGACCGCCGACCAGAACCCCGATCATCAGATCGACGCACTGCTGCGGCACGGTGTGGACCGCAGCGACATCCACGTCGACACCGCGAGCGGCGCGAAGGCGTCCCGCCCGAAGCTCGAACTTGTTCTGCAGTTGCTGCGGCCCGGCGACACTCTGAAGATCACCCGGCTCGACCGGCTCTCCCGGTCCGTGCTGCATCTGGTGACCCTCGGCGCAGAGCTACGCGAACGCGGGATCGGGCTGCACGTCATCGAGCAGGGCATCGACACCTCCACTGTGGAAGGCCGCGCGATGTTCGGCATGCTGTCGGTGCTCGCCGAGCTCCAGCGCGAGCTGATCGTGGCGAACACGATGGACGGTCTCGCCTCGGCCCGGGCCCGCGGCCGTGTCGGCGGCCGGCGCCCCCGTCTCAGCCCAGAGCAGGCCTCGCTCGCCCAGCAGCTCTACGACGCCCGCGAGAAGACCGTCCAGCAGATCGCCGACCTGTTCGGCGTCCCCCGCTCCACGGTCTATGGACACCTCAACCGCGAGAAGACCGTCCCCCGTCAGCCGAAGAAGACCGCAGCCAGGGAGCCCTGAACGACCGGTGAAGCGGGGCCACGGTGGCGAAGACGAAGAGCCCGAAGAGCGTCATCGGCGTCAGCCCGACGGGCTGGAGGTAGTCGAGCGGGTGGCGCAGGATGCCCGTCCAGTTCCCCCACCAGTTCGCCGTCAGGTCCGCCACCATGATGGCTGCGCCCAGGATCGGGCCGGCCGGACGCGTCAGGGCGACCCATGCGGCGGCCAAGAGGTCGAGCCCGAGCAGCGCATGGAAGAGCAGTTGGCTCGGCAAAGGCGAGCCGCGGTATGCGTGGAGCCCGCCGACGAACAAGTCGTAGGCGTGTGAGCCGGTCCCTTCGACGAATCCGATGATGTACACCACTGCCACCCATCGCGCCCAGCGCGGCTGCGTCCCCCATCGCATACCGCTCACTCTATGCGCGGGAGCGACGCCAAGGGTCCTGGTCTACGGCAGATACAGGAGCCCAGGACCTACCGCTAATTTTCGTTCCGCTACTCCCCGCGCCCCAAGATCAAGTGCTTAGCGCCAACGGCTGCTCCGTTGGTCCCCACGGCCGAGGAAGGCCGCGCCGGAGCCGAGCGCGAGCGCCGGCAGTGCGGTCTGCGTCGGAGGGAGTCCGTGTGCGAGCGGGCCGATGGTTCCGGCCGCGGCGACGGCGGCGACGGTGCCCGAACCGGCGGCGGTACGCCTCAACGCCGCGACCAGCCAGGCGAGTAGCAGCAGCGGGATGTGGAAGTGCCGCGCCGCCATGGCTATGGCGTTGCCGACTCCGGAATCCTGCAGCGCCTGCGAATAGCCGCCGCCCGCCCCGACGACGGTTGGGCGGTGTCGCGGACCGCCTTGAGCATCATCAGGGCGATGGGGAGCAGAACGGTGCCGATCGTCAGCGAAAAGCACGGCAGTTCACGGCGGGGCGCGCCGTCCGCACAGTCCTCACTCACGGTGGTGGTGGTGAAAGCCGCCAGAGCGGATTCGGGTATCTCCGCCCTCACCCACGGCCAGATGTAGGCGGTGAACAACGGACCGAAGACAATGGCACAGGGCACCCGCCACGATCAGCCCGTAGACCACCGGGCGCCCGGAGCATCTGTACCGGTGGAACGTCCAGGGGGCGTAGCGGAGTTGGACCACGGCCGAATCGGCCGCGGTGTCACTTGCTGTTGGTGTACACCAACAGCGATATCCCACCGACGACGGCGACGATCACGAAGAGGATCACCGACGACACCACCACGAGGGCGATGAGCTGCCCCAGCCGCACCAGCGCGCCGCCGACGCCGCCGGGTTGTTGGGCAGCGGCTCGCTGCTGCCCGCTCGCGGCGCGCCGTGAGCGGGCGCGCCCGGGCGAGCCGGTGGCGCTCGGCCTGGCCGTCTGTCCCCGACGGCTCGCGGCCCGGCCGGGGTACCTGTCGGTGCCATGGTTCAGCTGCACGGCGGGGCCGTCCGGACTGGGCATGGATGTATCTCCTGGTTCTGCTCTCCGGGCCCTGTGGTCGAGGACCGCGCTCATCGGTGACTCATGCTGGGCGGGAGGTAGCGTACGTGCGCTCCCTAAACGCGGTACACAGGGATGCGGAATCACCAGTCCGAACGTGCCGACGGCCCGGCCGGCCGGAGACCGGGACCGGGCCGACCGTCCGGGAGCCGCCGGAGGTCAGCGAAGGCCGAGCAGATGGTCCATGGCCAGCTGGTCGAGCTGTTCGAAGGCCATCCCGCGGTCGGCTGCCGCACTGACGTCGAAGTCCTCGAAGGCGGAGCGGTCGGCGAGCAGGTCGGTGACGGTCTCCCCGGGTGCGAGGGTGGTTTGGGCGAGTCGGTCCAGCCGGGCGGTGCGCAGGGCGTCCTGGACCGCGGGGTCGGCGCGGAAGGCCGCGGCCTTCGCCTTGAGCGCGAGGTAGTTGCGCATGCATCCGGCGGCGGAGGCCCATACGCCGTCCAGGTCCTCGGTACGCGGCGGTTTGAAGTCGAAGTGCCGCGGCCCGCTGTAGCCCGCCGACTCCAGCAGGTCGACCAGCCAGAACGCCTGGCGCAGATCGCCCGCGCCGAACCGCAGGTCCTGGTCGTACTTGATGCCGGACTGACCGTTGAGGTCGATATGGAGCAGTTTGCCCGCCCACAGCGCCTGTGCGACGCCGTGCGGGAAGTTCAGGCCGGCCATCTGCTCATGGCCGACCTCGGGGTTCACCCCGAACAGCTCCGGACGCTCCAGCCGTTCGATGAACGCCAGGGCGTGGCCGACGGTCGGCAGCAGGATGTCCCCGCGCGGTTCGTTGGGCTTGGGTTCGATGGCGAACCGCAGGGGGTAGCCCTGCGCCTGCACGTACTCGGCCAGCAGGTCGAACGCTTCCTTCAGCCGGTCGAAGGCCGTCCGCACGTCCTTGGCGGCACCGGATTCGGCGCCTTCGCGACCGCCCCAGGCGACGTAGACCGATGCGCCGAGTTCCGCGGCGAGGTCGATGTTGCGCAGGGTCTTGCGCAGCGCGTAGCGGCGGATGTCGCGGTCGTTGGCGGTGAAGGCACCGTCCTTGAACACCGGGTGGGTGAACAGGTTGGTCGTGGCCATCGGCACCTTCATGCCGGTGGCGTCCAGCGCCTGCCGGAAGCGCTTGATGTGCGCCTCGCGCTCGGCCTCGCCGCTACCGAACGGGATCAGGTCGTCATCATGGAAGGTGACCCCGTACGCGCCCAGCGCGGCGAGCCGCCGCACGGTCTCGGCCGGATCGAGTGCGGCGCGGGTGGCCTCGCCGAACGGGTCTCGGCCCGGCCAGCCCACGGTCCACAGGCCGAAGGTGAACTTGTCCTCGGGGACGGGGGTCAGGTGGTCGGTCACGGGGGCTCCCGGTTGCCGGAGAGTGCTCAGGTGCTGGGCCTTGTTCGCCAGACCCTATTCGTCATGGCGGAAAACAAATTAGTATGCGCGGGCACCGCGGGGAAGCCCCGCGGATGTACGAGGGCACGGATGGGCGAGGAGGCAGGGATGGCCGTACAGCGCGTGGTCATCGGCGTCGACAGCTCCACACAGGCGACCAAAGCGGTCGCCGTCGACGTGGACACCGGTGCCGTGCTGGGTGTGGGCCGCGCCCCGCACTCCGTCAGCACCGGAGCGGCCCGGGAGAGCGAACCCGAGCAGTGGTGGGATGCGTTCACCGAGGCCGTGCGCGGGACCGGCCACGCCGACCGCGCGGCGGCCGTCTCGGTCGGCGCCCAGCAGCACGGCCTGGTGGCGCTGGACTCGCGGGGCGTGCCGGTACGGCCCGCGCTGCTCTGGAACGATGTGCGCTCCGCCCCGCAAGCCGCGGCGTTGCTGGAGGAGTTGGGCGCCGAGGAGTGGGCACGCCGTACCGGTAGTGCGCCCACGGCCGCCTTCACCGTGGCCAAGTGGGCCTGGCTGCGTGCCAACGAACCCCAGGCCGCCGACCGGGTGGCCGCCGTGCGGCTGCCGCACGACTACCTCACCGAGCGACTGACCGGTGTCGCGGTCACCGACCGGGGCGATGCCTCGGGCACCGGGTGGTGGACGCCGCGGGGCTACGACAAGGACATCCTGCACCGCGTGGGCCTCGACCCCGCGCTGCTCCCCGAGGTGCTGGCGCCCGGGACGGCGGCCGGGGCGGTCCGTGCGGGCACACCGCTGCGGGAGGGCGCGCTGGTGGCGGCCGGTACCGGTGACAACATGGCGGCGGCGCTCGGCCTGGGCCTTGAGCCGGGCATGCCGGTGGTCAGCCTCGGCACCTCCGGCACGGTCTACGCGGTCACCCGCGGCAGGCCGCGGGACCCCTCCGGCACCATCGCCGGTTTCGCCGACGCGCGCGGCGACTGGCTGCCGCTGGCCTGCACCCTCAACTGCACGCTGGCCGTGGACCGGATCGCCGGGTTGCTGAGCCTGGACCGGGAGGCCGTCGAACCCGGCGGGGGCGCCGTGGTGCTGCCCTATCTGGACGGTGAGCGCACCCCCAACCTCCCCTACGCGTCAGGGCTGTTGCACGGCCTTCGCCATGACACCAGCCCGGGCCAGCTGCTACAGGCCGCCTATGACGGCGCCGCCTACTCGCTGCTGACGGCGGTCGACGACGTACTGCGCGCCGGTGGCGAGCCGGTTGACCCGGCGGTTCCGTTGCTGCTGGTCGGCGGCGGCGCCAAGGGCGCGGCCTGGCGGGCCACGGTGCGCAGGCTCTCCGGCCGACCGGTGTGTGTGCCCGCGGCCCAGGAGTTGGTGGCGCTCGGTGCCGCGGCACAGGCCGCTGGGCTGCTCACCGGCGAGGCGCCGGACGAGGTGGCCCGGCGCTGGGGTGCCCGCGACGGGGTGCTGCTGGAGCCGACGCCGCGGGACACCGAAACCCTGGAGCGGATCAAGGACACCCTGCGCGGCGCGGGGGCGCTGTTCACCTCCGCCCGCGGACCCGCGCGATGAGCCACGGCTGGGCGCCCCCGGCGCACACCGGGCGGGCCGCCTCCCAGCAGGGCATGCGGCGGCAGAACCTGGCACTGGTGATGACGACCGTGGCCGCGCACGGGCCGATATCCCGGGCCGCAGTCGCGGACCGTACCGGACTGACCCGGGCCGCCGTGTCCAGTCTGGTGGAGGAACTGAACTCGGCCGGGCTGCTGGCCGAGTTGGCTGCGGCGCCCAGCGGTCGGGTCGGCCGCCCCGGCCGTGCGCTGGCCCTCAGTGCGCAGGGCCCGGCCGGACTGGGGCTTGAGGTCGGAGTGGGTCATCTGGGCGCCTGCGTCGTCGATCTGCGCGGCGAGGTCAGAGTGTGGCGGCAGGTGGCGGCAAGCAACCGGAACCGGCCCCCGAGCGAGGTCCTGGCCGAGCTGGCCGAGGTGTCCCAGCGCGCGGTACATGAGGCGCAGGACATGCGACTGCGCCCGATCGCCGCCGTGTTGGCGGTGCCCGGTCTGGTCGGCGATGTGCCCGGGACGGTGGGGCGCGCCCCGAACCTGGGTTGGCGCGATGTCGCCGCCTCCGAACTGTGGTCCCAGGAACTGCCGTTGGAGGTCGAGAACGAGGCCAATCTGGGCGCGCTGGCCGAGCTGTGGCAGGGTGCGGCGGCCACGGACTTCATCCATGTCTCGGCCGCGGCGGGCATCGGTGCCGCGCTGGTCGTCGGGGGCCGGTTGTTCCGCGGGGCGCGGGGTTTCGCGGGCGAACTCGGCCATATGCCGGTGCGTCCGGACGGCCCGGCCTGCGCCTGCGGGGCCCACGGGTGCCTGGAGCAGTACGCGGGCGAGGAGGCGGTGCTGCGACAGGCGGGTCTGGTACGGACCGAGGACGCCGTGCACCGGCTCGCGGACCGGGCCCGGGACGGCGACCGCCGGGTGCTGGCGGCGCTGGAACGGGCGGGCAGGGCCTTGGGCACGACGCTTGCCGGGGCGGTCAATCTGGTCGACCCGGCTGCCGTGGTGCTCGGTGGTGCGTACGCCGAGCTCGGTGACTGGCTGCTGCCGGTGATACGGCAGGAACTGACGGCCCGGACCCTGCGGCCCTGGCAGCCGGAAGCGCTGCTGGTCTCCGCGCTGGGACGGCGGGGGCCGCTGCTCGGCGCCGGTATGGCGGCCATAAGGCGCATCGTCGAGGACCCCGCCGTGCTGCGTTCCTAGCCGGTCCGGCGGCTGCTGCCCCGCGATGTCGTGGGGCACCGGCAGGTGCCTGCCCGCCGGTCCGCGGCATCGTGGTCAGGCGTCGTCGCGCGCCGCGGCAGCCGTTGCGAAACCAGATGCGTCGACAGCGCGGTTGTGCGAGTGTGCCCGACTGTGAGCATCGACGATCTGGTCATCCGCCGCGCTGTCGACTCCGACGCGTCCGCCGTGGCGGACGTCTGGCTGCGCTCGTTCGCCTCGGCGCTGCCCACCGTGCGCCGCCCCCGCGGGGACGAGGAGGTACGGGCGTACATCCGCGATGTGGTCGTACCGGCACGCGAGACCTGGGTGTCGGTCGCCGACGGCTCGGTGGTGGGGATGATGGTCCTGGCCGAGGGCCTGCTCAGCCAGCTCTACCTGGATCCGGTGTGGCGGGGCCGAGGCATCGGCGACCGGTTCATCGCGCTGGCCAAGTCCCTCCGGCCGGAGGGACTTGAGCTGTGGACCTTCCAGGTCAACGGTCCGGCACGGCGGTTCTACGAGCGACACGGCTTCGTCGTCGCGGAGCAGACCGACGGGCACGGCAACGAGGAACGCGAGCCCGATGTCCGCTACGTATGGCGGCCGGCGGGCTGACGTCAGCCGCAGTCAGCGGTCATCGACGCCACCGGTGCGCCGGACAATTCCGAGTCACCACCGTCGATTTCCTGCTCGTCACCGGCGAAGTGCGCCTTGTCGTTGAGGCGCACGATGCAGCCGAAGCTGTCCGGAATCGGGTTGCGCGCCGACCGCGGGTTGGCGGGCAGTTCGAGCGCGTCGACATCCGGGAACGTGAATTTGGTCTTCCGTACCTTCGCGTCGGCCTGGTACAGCACCTCACCCGTCTGATGCGGTCCGCTGAACAGGCAGAAGTTGCCCTTCCGGCACTCCACGGGCGCTGCGGCGTACGAGGCGGGGGCTAAGGCCGCCGACACACCGAGAACCGCAACGACCGCCACACCCAGCCGGATTGCGCGTTGACGCATGAATGACTCCTTGTTCATGTTGCCTTGGTTTTGCGGCCGCTGATCCGCCACGCCTGGTTTTACTTACCAAGAGTTTCCCGTGCGTACATCTGCTACCGATGGTCACGGGAGTGGTATCGGCCACCAGAGAAGAGAAGCAGTGAACGGAAGATCCGGCATGATCCAGCGCTGGCCGGCAGGCGGGCGGCGCTGGCTGTGGCGCCATGCGGGCACGGTGTGCGCCCTCTCGCTCGCGCTACATCCGCTCACCGAGCTCGGCCGGGGGCCGCGGATGTTCGACCTGCGCGTCTACCAGCTCGCCGCGCCCCACCTGTTGACGGGTGACCTGTACGGGTTCCGGCTCTACGAGTCAGGGCCGGGCATGTTCCCGTTGCCGTTCACCTATCCCCCGTTCGCGGCGATGGTGTTCCTGCCGCTGCGGACCGTCCCCTGGCTCGTCCTCGCCTGCGCCTGGCAGTTGCTTTCCGTGGTGTGCCTGGCGGTGCTGGTCAGCGGGTGCCTGCAGCTGGCGGGTGAGCCGGGCTGGCGGGATCCGCGGGGCCGCAGCCGGATCCTGTTGTGGACGGCGGGCGCGTTGTGGGCCGAACCGGTGCACGCCACGCTCTGGTTCGGGCAGGTGAACCTGATCCTCGCCGCCGTCGCGGTGCTCAGCATCGCACGGCGGTCGGCGCTCGGCGCGGGACTGGGAGTCGGCGCCGCCGCGGGCGTCAAGCTGACGCCCGCTGTCACCGCGCTGTACTTCCTGGCGCACCGGCGATGGTCCGCGGCCTGCTGGTCCGCGGCCGGTCTCGCGGCCACCGTGGCGGCGGCCTGGTGGGTGGCGCCGCAGGTGTCGGCCCAGTTCTGGTTCCACGTCCTCGCGGACACCTCGCGCATCGGGCCGGTGGCCTCGGCCACCAACCAGTCGTTGCGCGGCGCGCTGTCCAGGACGCTCGGCCATGACGTCGGGTTGACCGCGCCATGGTGGGTCGCGGTGTCGCTGGCGGCGGTCCTGGCGCTGGCCGCCTGCGTCCGGTCGGCGCGCCGGGGCGACCGGTTGGGGGTGCTGGTGGCGGTCCAGCTGTTCGGGCTGCTGGCCTCTCCCATCTCCTGGTGCCACCACTGGGTCTGGTGCGTGGCCGCGATGATCGCCCTGGTCCACGCACCGGCCAGGGGCCGAGGACACACTGTCGCGTTGACGGCATGGGCGGTTGCCCTCGGCAGCCATGTCATCTCATGGCTGGTCGCCGCGCAGCCGTCCATCTGGACCATCCCCCGGCCCTGGTACCTGGTCGCCCTCGGTTGGGTCTATCCGGTGTGCACCGTGCTCACGTTCAGTGCGCTCGTCGTGCCGACCCCGAGGCGGCGGCAGGCTCTGGTCGAACGGACGGCTGTCGCCGCGCCGTCGGAATGACCAGCGGGGTGCCCGTCTCCGGGTCGTCGATGACGCGGCAGGGGATGTGGAGGACCTCCTCGACCAGTTCGGCGGTCACGATGCCGCCGGGCGCACCGGCGGCGACCTCCACACCATCGCCAGCGGTCTGCGGGCCGGTCAACTGGTCGGCGCCGGTGCCGTACTGCTGGGCGGACTGGTGGCGGCCCTGCTGCCGCACCGGCCGGCGAAGGAGATGGCGACGGCGACGGCGTGATCGGCGTTGCGGCGCACGATCACTGAGGCGCGGCGCTCACCGAGCGGAACCCGGTGGCCGCCACCGTGGTTCCGGCGAGAGCGAGTACCGCACCGCCGACCAGCGCCCAGTGCAGCCGATCTGCGGTGACGTTCTGCCGGAACGCCCAACCGGCCAGTGCCACGCCCGCGGCGGCGCCCACCAGCCGACCGCCGGACAGCTGTGCCGAGACGCGGCCGTGCATCGTCTCCGGTACGGAGTTGAGCGCGGCGCGGGAGGTCGACGGGAAGAGCAGGCCGAGGGCGAAGCCGAGCACCACGCCGCCCGGAATCAGCGCGGGACCGTGCAGCGGCAGCGCGGGCAGCGCGTAGACCGCGAACACCGCGGCGGCGGCCAGGAAGCCGCACAGCGCTGGGCCGCGCTCCCCGTACCGGTCGGTGGTCCGTCCGGCGACGGGGCTGGCCGCGCCGATGAACAGGGCGAGCACCATGGGCGCCGCCGCCGCGGGCAACGCCCCGTAGCCCGCGGCCTGTTGCAGATACTGCTCGATGGCGAAGAACGTCCCGATCATCATGGCGAAGGTGAGCGCGGCCGTGACCGAGGCGGCGCGCGCGGTGCGCATCGCGGTGCGCTCGGCACCGGCGCTCGGCGACGAGGCGGTGGCGCCGAGCCGTACCCATCCGAGGGTCGCGGTGATCGCCAACAGCCCTAGTACCAACAGCGTCCACCAGTTGGCGCGCCAGCCCCAGCCCGCGGTGAGCAGGCCGCCGACCAGCGGGCCGACGAGGTTCGCCAGACCGGAGGCGGCGCCCCAGATGCCCAGGGCGGTTCCGCGGCGCTTGGGCGGAAAGCCGCCGACCGCGCCGGTGAGCGCGGCGGGACTGGCCAGGCCCGCGCCGACGCCCTGCACGACCCGTGAGGCGATGAGCATGGCGAGGGATCCGGCCAGTGCGCCCATCAGGGTTCCGGCGGCGAACACCGCCAGCCCGAGCACCGCCGCGAGTCTTGGGCCGAAGCGGTCGACGACCCGGCCGCCGGGCAGCAGACCGATGGCGTAGGTGGCGAAGTAGGCGGTGAGGATCCAGGACTGGCCTTGTGAGGTGGTGCCGAAGTGGCCGCCCGCCGACGGCAGCGCCACCGTGACGATGGTGCCGTCGAGTTGCAGCAGTGTGGCGACCGCGGTGCATGCCGCGAGCTGCCGCCACGCGGCGCGGTCGACGGCGGGCCGCCGCTCGCCCTCGCTCAGCGTCGACTGGGTGCTTTCCGTATCGGCCATGGCGGAGTCCGCTCCCGGTGAACTGTCGTGGTGGACTGGGTCGTCAAAGCCCGCTCGGCGGATCTTCACCGGGTTGCGGTCCCCCGCGGCCGGGGGCCGCTGATGGATGCTGCGACACGGCCGGTCCGCTCCGTAGGGCCACTCGCCGCTGCGGCGGCAGGGGGTTCACGCCGTCGCGGTGGCCGCTGGCCTGTCCCGGCCACCACGCCTTGTCGCCGAGCAGGTAGGTGACCGCGGGCACCAGCGCGGTACGCACCAGGAAGGTGTCCAGCAGGACGCCGACGCAGACGGTGAAGCCGAGTTGGAACAGCATGACCAGCGGCAGGACCATCAGTACCGCGAAGGTCCCGGCGAGGATGACACCGGCGCTGGTGATGACGGAACCGGTGGCGCGCAGTCCGGTGGCCACCGCCGTACGGGTGTCATGGCCGCGGGTGTCCTCACGGACCCTGGCCATCAGGAAGATGTTGTAGTCCACGCCCAGCGCCACCAGGAACAGGAACGCGAAGGTCGGCTCCACGGGGTTGATCCCCTGCTGGTGCAGCAGATCGCGGAAGACGAACACCGAGATCCCGAAGGCACCGAAGAAGGAGGCGATGACGGTGCCGATCAGATACAGCGGGGCGAGCAGTGCGCGCAGCAGTGCCGCGAGGATGAGCAGGATGATCGCCAGGACCAGCGGTACGACGACCCGCAGATCGCGATCGGCGGCGCGCATGGTGTCCAGTTGCACCGCGGGGTCACCGCCCACCAACGCCCTGACTCCGGGTGGGAGTTGGGCGGACTCCGCGTGCCGGATGTCGGCGACCCGGGACAGTCCCGCGCCGCCGTACGGGTCCATGGTGAGCACGACCTGCACTTCACCGATCCGCCCGTCCCGCGAACGTACCGGCAGCGGCGCGGCGGAGGCGATGTCCCGCACCCTGCCCAGGGCCGCGGTGGCGCGGGTCAGGTCGGTGTCGCGCAGCGGTCCGTCGGTGCGCTCGACCAGCATGGTGGTGGGCGCCGCCGTTCCCGCCGGGAAGGCGTGTGCGATGGCCTGGTAACCGGCGGCGGAAGAGGTCTGCGCGCGAAAGGCGTTGAGCAGGTTGACGTCGTCGGTGTAGCGCAGCACGCCGAGGGATCCGACGGCCAGCAGCACCAGTGTGCCCACCACGGCCCACCACGGCCGGGCGAGCACGGCCCGGGCGATGCGCTCCCATCTACCGAGGGCCGCGGCGGCATCGGGGACCTCCGGTGCGGCGACCGGTAGCGGCCGCGGCCAGAACGCGCGGCGCCCGAGCAGCACCAGCAGAGCGGGAAGCAGGGTGAACGCCGACAGCAGGACGCAGCCGAGGCCGATGATGCCGACCGGGGCGATCACCCTGGTCGATCCCAGCCGGGTGGCGAACAGGGCGGCCAGCGAGGCGATGACGGTCAGGCCGCTGAAGAAGATGGAACTCCACGCCCTGCCCAGGGCGGAACGCATGGCCGCCGCGCTGGATTCATGGCGGCGCAGTTCGTCCTGGTAACGGGCGATCAGCAGAAGGCAGTAGTCGGTTCCGGCGCCGAACATCAAGATCAGTATCAGCGAGGTCGCCTGGCTGTTGACCAGCAGGCCGCCCCGCGTGGCCAGCAGGTAGACCAGGCCGGACGCCAGCACGTAGGCCATGCCCACAACGAGAAGCGGTACGAGCGCCAGTACCGGGGAGCGGTAGACGACCAGCAGCAGTACGAGCACCAGCGCCACGGTGGCCGCCAGCAGCCGGAAGTCGATGCTGCTGAAGACGCTGATGGCATCGGCGCTGATGCCCGCCGGACCGGTGACGTAGGTCCGCAGCCCGGGCACCGGCCGCAGTTGCCGCTTGACGGCGTCGACGGTCTGCCGGACCTTCAGGCCGTGCGCGGTGACCGGTACCACGGTCACCGCGACCGTGCCGTCCGCGGACACCAGTCGCGGCGCGCCGCTGGCCGTGGCGGGCGGCGGCAGCGTCGGGTGGCCGATGTCCGCCACCCCGCGCAGCCGGGCCGCGTCCGCCACCGCCGCGGCACGGTCGGCTGGGGTCAGTCCGGTCGAACGCTGGTAGACGATCAGGGCCGGGAGGGAGTCACCGGTCGCGAAGCGCGCGGTGAGCGTCCGGGCTGCCTGCGCGGACTCCGACGAGCGCGGCAGGAAGGCGGCGTTGTCGTTGCTCTCGGCCTTGGACAACTCGGCCTGGACCGGGCCCAGTGCGGCGGCCGCACCGAGCCAGCCGACCACAACGGCCCACAGCAGCAGGCGCAACCGGCCGGTGCCGATCCGGCCCCCGCGCGTGCCTAAGCGCGAACTCACCTCTGTCAGCCTCCGCCTGTCGTCTCGTTCCACGGCATCGTCCGGTTCCCCGGCTGAGCTCGGACGGCTTACGCTGCACGCTGTTCCGGTTCGACGCTTGATGGAAAGCGTAGACGGATCGCAAATCAACTGACAAGTTGTCTAAGGGGTGTCATGGTTTCCAGTTGGGACAAGGTGGTGGCCGAGCACAAGGAACAGGTGCGGGCCCGCATCAAGCAGGCGGCGGTTGAGGTGGCGGTGGAGAAGGGGCTGGCCAACACCACGATGGCCGCGATCGCGGAGCGGGCGGACGTCTCACGCGCGACGCTCTACAACTACTACCGCCATGTCGAGGGCGTCCTGCTGGCCGTGGTGCAGGATGAAGTGGACCTGTTCTACGCGCACCTGCGCTCCCGACTGGACCGGGCGGGCGGCCCCTGCGAGCGGTTGACAGCGTTCATACAGACGCATCTGGAGTACTTCGCCCGGCCAGAACGGCGCTCCCGCGCCCTGGAGTTCCAGGCCGCCGGAATCAGCCCGAGCATCCGGGCGCGGATGACCCACCACACCGACCGGCTGCGCCACCTGCTCTCCGAGGTGCTGGACAGCGGGCGGCGGGACGGCGTCTTCCGCTCCGAGGTCGACCCGGAACGGCACGCCGAGTTGCTGATGCACCTGCTGGCGGGGGCACGCGAGCAGGTGCTCAGGTCACCGGAGGCGGTGCGCACGGTCATGGCGGATCTACGACTCCTGCTGACGTCCGGGCTGCTCGCCGCGCCGTCTCCCGGGGCCTGACCCCGACGCCCAGCCGGGACCTCCGGCCTGCCCTTCGACCGGAAGGACATCGCGAGGCAGGCCCTGGCCATCAGTCCCGTCGCGGCCTGGCGTAGCGGAAGGCGCACACGTGGTGGCCGTCCGTCTGCCGGCGCAGGCTCTCCACGGTCATCTCGGGGAAGGCCCGGCGGGTCGCCTCGAAGTCCAGCTCGCACAGGATCGGCAGCGGCTCTTCCAGGCCCAGGTCCTCGGCGGCCATCAGGCACATACAGGTGCGGCAGGCTTCGAGGACGGCGTCCTCCGTGTCGGTCGAGACATCGATCGCCTCCTCGAGGAAGCCCATGGCCTCGAACCTCGGCAGGGCCTTGCCGATTCCCTCGGCGAGCGAGCATCCGGTGATCAGCGGCCCTATTCGGGCGGCCTGCCGCTGCGGGTAGCCGTCCAGCAGGATCTCCCTGGCCTTGTCCGCACCATGCTCGGCCCGCAGTTCCAGATAGCGCTGCAGCCGTTCGCTGAGCATCCGGCGGGTCTGGGCCTTCTTGTCCTCCATCAGTCTCTCCCCCTCATGCCGTGGTGGATGTGGTACTGCCCGTGGTGGGCGTGGTGCTGCCCGTGGTGGGCGTGGTGCTGCCCGTGGTGGGCGTGGTGCTGCCCGTGGTGGGCGTGGTGCTGCCCGTGGTGGATGTGGTGCTGCCCGTGGTGGGCGTCGTGCTGCCGCCTGCTGCGCTGATCGCCGACCGGATCTCCGCGACGGCCCGGCGGGCATCGCTCACACAGTCCTTGACGGCCACACCGTGGTACGCGCTGCCCGCGGCGTGCAGCCCCGGCAGGGTCGCGAGCTCGCTCAACACGCTCTGGATCCGGGCCTGGTGGCCCAGCTCGTACTGCGGTATCCCCTCGCGCCACACATGGTCATGTGTGAACTCGGGCGGCTCGGTCAGGCCGAGCAGCGGGGCCAGGTCCCGGTGGAACCGCTCGATCGCCAGGTCGGCGGGCAGCCGGGTCAGTTCCGGGTGCTCGACTCCGCCCGCGAACACCCGCAGCAGCACGCCGTCGGCCGGTGCGGTGTCCGGGAAGACGGAGGAGCTGTAGACCGTGCCGAACATCCGGGTGTGCTCCCCGGGCGCGGCCAGGAAGCCGAACCCGCGCGGCACCATGGGCAGGCCCCGCCGACGGTACCCCAGTGCCGTGACCCGGATCGGCGCGTAGTGGACGGCCCTCAACCGCTGGGCGGCGCACGGGAGATGCTGCCGCAGCAGGCGGGCGGCGGCCGGGGCCGGGACGGCCAGCAGTACCTGGTCGGCGCGGATCTCGCCGTGCGGCGTCCAGATGCTCCAGCCTCCCGCGGCGCACCGCTCCAGGCGGTCCACGGGGGAACGGGTGCGGACGGCGCCGGCGAGCCTGGCCGCCAGCGCGTCGACCAGGACGCGCATTCCGCCGCGGAAGCTGGTCAGCCGGGTGGCCGCGGCCGTTCCGGAACGCAGTTGGCGCCAGCGGGTGCGCGCGGCCAGTGCCAGCAGACCGCGATGCTGCCGCTCCAGCTCGCGGATCCGGGGAAACGCCGCGTCCAGGCTGATCATTCTGGGGTCACCCGCGCTCACCCCGTGCACCAGGAGCGGGGCGAGCAACTGGGCGGCCTGGCGCCCGAACCGCCGGGCCAGAAAGGCGTGAACCGTCTCCTCCGGCCCCTCGACGCGGCCGACCAGCGGCTCGGCGAGCAGCCGCGCCTTGGCGGTCGCGGGCAGCAGCGGGGTGGACAGCACCGAGCGTGCCGTGGACGGCACGGGCAGCAGACGGCCGCCGGTCAGGATGAACCGGTCGCGCGCCTGGTCCGCCGCGGGGACCAGCTCATCGGCGAGGCCCAACGCGTCCACCACCCGGCGCAGGTCCGAGCCGCTGTCGAGGAAGCCGTTGGGGCCAAGGTCCGCGGTGTATCCGTCGGCCGAGTGGCTGGCGATCTTGCCGCCGATCACGTCAGCCGCCTCGAACACCGTTACCTCGCACAGCGGTTGGGTCCGGCCGAGTTCGAAGGCGGCGACCAGCCCGGTGATGCCGCCGCCGATGACGGCGACACGCGGACGGCGGCCGTTCACCGGGAGCCGGGCAGCGCGGGCTGCCGTCCGACGCCGGGCACCGGCTCGGTGCGGTGCAGCGGCGGCTGGCGGTGTGGCCGCGCCGGGTTGAGGATCTCTCGGCACTGCGCGTTGGTGCAGCCCGCGCAGCGCAGGGAGAACTGGCGGGAGCAGCCGCGCTCGCCGTGCAGATGGTCGGCGACCACTTCGGCGAGCGCGTCGAGGAACACCGGGTCGTCATTGGGCGCGGGCGCCCGGCGGAAATCGGTGACTCCGGCTTCCCGGGCCACCTCGGCGAACTCCATGTCTATCTCGGAGAGCGTATCCAGATGGTCCGTTGTGAAAATGATTCCCACAATCAATACGTGCCGCCGCCCCTGCGCACCGAGAGCCCGGATCACCGATTCCGTACTCGGCCCCTGCCAGGCCACCGGCCCGACATCGGCCTGAAAGGACAACGCGTACTCGTGGTCGCCGCCGATCGAACACATGACGTCATGCACCGTTGCCGCGACTTCCTGGAGATAGGGGTCCCCGCGGTCAATGACCCGGCGCGGCAGCGAGTGCGCGCTAAACAGCAGCACGACATCGTCACGGACCGCCTCGTCGAAGCGGGCCAGCCCTTCGCGGACTTTCGCCGCCATGGCCCGAACGAAGGCCGGGTGGGCCGACCAGCGGTCGATGACGCTCCATTCGAAGGACTCGGCCAGCGCCAACCGCCGTGCGGTGCGCCACAGTTCATTGAGGCTGGACCCCGTCGTCGTACAGGAGTACTGGGGATACTGCGCGAAGGCGACCGCACGCCGTACCCCGTCGGCCGCCATCCGCCGCAGGGCCTGCTCGCTCGTCGGATCGGTGTAGCGAAACGCCAGGTAGAAGCGGTGCGGCGCGGTCTCGGGGCACAGGACGTCAAGCCGCTCGGCCATCCCCTGCCCCTGCCGGGCGGTCCAGTCGTACAGCGGCGAACCGCCGCCGATGGCCTCGTAGAGCTTGCGGAGCTTCGGCGCACGGCGCTTCGCGATGAACGCCCCCAGCCTCTCCTGCACCGGCAGTTGAATGATTTCCCGGTCCAGGAAGAGGTTGCGCAGAAATGGCTCGACCTCGTCGAGCGAGCGAGGCCCTCCGAGATTCAACATAACGATTCCGGTCGGCTCCTGATTCACCATCGAACATTCCCCCAGTTCGCGCGTGATCCAGCCACCCGGCGCCACTCCGAATCAACGCCCGGAATGCGGGATTCCCAACTGGCGTGCTTCCGTGGCAGGTTCGTTGCACCGAGCAGGCATTGATGGCCAAGTCAGCGATTGTTGCATCAACTTGACAGCCCGACAAGGGAGTTGCAACCTGTCTAAGGTCCAAACTTCCTGTCGGACTGGGGGAACGCAGGTGAGTCTGTTTCTGGACGTTGCCTTAGGCAAAGACACGGCGCGGGCGCCCGTCTGGATCATGCGCCAAGCAGGCCGTTACCTTCCCGAGTACCGCGCTATCAAAGAGCGGTACGGATTCTTTGAAATGTGCCGCAATCCGGAAGCCGTCACCGAAGTGACCCTGCAACCGGTGCGCCGGTTCGATCTCGATGCGGCGATCTTGTTCAGCGACATCATGGTCCCGCTGGCCGCGATGGGAGTCGACATCGACTTCGCCCCGGGCCCGGTGATCGCCCATCCGATACGCAGCGCCGCTGACGTGGCGCGACTGCGCGTTCCGGACCAGGAAGAGATCGCTCCCTTTGTCGCCGCGGCGATTCCCATGGTGCGCGAGGCCGCACACGTACCGTTGATCGGATTCGCCGGTGCGCCGCTCACCCTCGCCGCCTACCTGGTGGAAAGCGGAGGCAGCGGTGACGGCTTCCCAGCGCTCCGGTCCTGGCTGCACCAGCAGCCCACGGCGGCGCACGCGCTGCTGGGCAAGCTCACCGAGGTGACGATCCGCTATCTGCGCATGCAGGTGTCGGCGGGGGCCAACGCGATCCAGCTCTTCGACTCCTGGGCGGGTGTCCACCCGTCGGCGCTCTACGCCCGCTTCGGCCGGCCCTACGCGGCCCGGGTACTGGCCGGCCTCGGTGACCTGTCCGTCCCACGCATCTACTTCGGGACCAACACCCATCATCTGCTGGAGCAGTTGGCCACCCTGCCCGCGGAGGTGATCGGCGTCGACTGGCGTGCTCCGCTGTCCGCCGTGCGGCCCGCGCTTCCCGCCAGGACACTGCAGGGCAACCTCGACCCCACGGTGCTGACAGCGGACCCGGACCTCATCACCGAACTGGCACATGACGTGCTGCGGCATGGGATCGGCGGGCCGCACATCTTCAACCTGGGGCACGGCATCCGCCCTGACGTCCCCCCCGACCATGTCAGTCACCTCATCGAGGCCGTCCGGTCGTTCGACCGCCGGCAGGCAGCCACCCACAGGGAGACCCGGTGAGGGATCACGACAAGGTGCTGGCCCTGCTACGGGCCCAGCAGGCTCGACTGGTGGCCGCCTTCGAGGAGTGCGACGGCAGCGAACGGTTCCAGGAGCACAACTGGCAACGCCCCGCGGGAGGCGGCGGCTGGGCTCGGATACTCGAGGGCGGAGCGGTCTTCGAGCGGGCGGGTGTGAACGTGTCAGCGGTGCACGGCGACCGCGTACCGCCGTCCATCGCCAGGACGGAACCCGGCCGTGAACTGGACCGCGGCTTCTTCGCCACCGGACTGTCCATGGTGGTCCATCCCCGCAACCCCTGGGTTCCGTCCTTCCACGCCAACTTCCGCTACTTCGAGGTCGATGACGGGCAGACCTGGTGGTTCGGTGGCGGTGCGGACATGACGCCGTCGTACGGCTTCGAGGAGGACGCCCGGCATCTGCACCAGACGCTCAAGGACTGCTGTGACCGTTTCGAGCCGGGTTTCTACGGCCCGGCGAAGCAGGAGTGCGACCGCTACTTCTACCTCCCGCACCGGCGGGAGACCCGCGGGGTCGGAGGGATCTTCTTCGACCGCCTGCGTCCGCCGGGCCCGCACGGCTGGGACCGTGCGCTGCGTTTCGTCGAGGACGGGCTGACCAGTCTCGTGCCCGGCTACCTGCCGATAGTGCTGCGCCGAACGCAGACCGAGTACGGCGAACGCGAGCGGCGCTGGCAGTTGCACCGCCGCAGCCGCTACGTCGAGTTCAACCTGGTCTACGACCGGGGCACCCAGTTCGGCCTGCAGACCGGCGGCAACATCGACGCCATCTTGATGTCCCTTCCGCCGTTGGCCGGTTGGACCTTCCGCCCGCAGCCGGAGCCCGGCAGCGCCGAGGACCGGCTGGCCGACTACCTGCGCCCGAGGGACTGGCTGGCCGTCGAGGCCGATACCCCGGACGACCGCGCGGCAACAATTCCTCATGAGGCACGTCGATGACCCTGCTGAGCATTGGCACCAGTCACCACTCCGCTCCCCTGACCACCCTGGAAGCGACCGCGCTCACCACCCCGGACGTCATCCGCCTGCTCGACCGGCTGGCCGAGTCCCCCGCCGTGGCGGAGGCGGTGGTCCTGGCGACCTGCAACCGTACCGAGCTGTACGCCGACACCGAGGACGCCGACACCGTACTGGCGCACTTCGTGGCCGCGCTCGCGGAGACGGGCGGTGAGGATACCGGCGAACTGCGGTCGATGCTGCGCGTCCGACGGCGGCAGAGCGCCGCCGAGCATCTGTTCACGGTGGCCAGCGGGCTGGACTCGCTGCTGGTCGGCGACCACCAGATCCGCGGCCAGGTCCGCGCCGCGTACAACCTGGCCCGCGAACACGGCACCGTCGGGCCGGTGTTGCACGGCTTGTTCCAGCGGGCGCTGCGCGCCGGCAAGCGGGTGGAGACCGAGACCCGTCTCGGCGGGGCGGCGTCCGGTCTGGTCGCCATCGCCCTGGACGCCGCCGCCGAACTCGCCGGGCCGCTGGAAGGACATCGGGCCCTGGTGATCGGCTCCGGCAATCTGGGCAGCCTGAGCGCGGTGGCACTGCACCGGGCAGGCCTGGCGGAGGTCACCGTGGTCAACCGGACCGCGCGGGCGGCCGAACGGCTCGCCGCGGAGCTGGGCATCCGTACCGTCGCCTGGGCCCAACTGCCCGAGGCGCTGTGCCGTGCGGAGCTGGTGGTCTCGGCGACGGGGGCCAGGAACGCGGTGCTGACCCGCGATCTCGTGGTGGCCGCGCTCGCCGAACGGCCCGGCAGCACCAAGGTCCTCATCGATCTGGCCCTCCCCCGGGACATCGATCCGTCCGTCGCCTCACTGGCAGGCGTGCGGCTGATCGACCTGGTCCGGCTGGAGACCCGGCTGAAGGAGGCCTCGGAGCGGGTGCCGATCGCCGAGGCCCACCGCATCGTGGCCGCGGAGGCCCGCTGCTACGAGACGGAACGCCACCGGGACGCCGCCACACCGGCCATCGTGGCCATGCGGAAGTCCGCGATGGCCGTGGTGGACGAGGAGGTGGACCGCCTGCTGCACCGGGTGCCCACCCTGCCCGGCCAGCTCCGCGGCGAGGTCGAGCAGACCGCCCGGCGGATCGCGCGCAAGCTCATCCACCGGCCGACGGTCCGCGTCCGGGAGATGGCCACCGAAACCGGTGGCCACACCTATGTCGAGGTGTTGCACGACCTCTTCGGGCCGGAGCCAGCGGGCACCGCCCGCACATCGAACAGCAACGGGGGAGAACGGTGACCACTCAGGCCTCGACGCACGTACTGAGGATGGGGACCCGCGGCAGTGCGCTGGCACTGGCGCAGTCCTCCTCCTTCGCCGCGGCACTCAGCGAAGTGAGCGGAGCCTCCGTACGGACCGTCGGCATCACCACCCAGGGCGACACCAGCAACGCGGCCATCGCGACGATGGGCAGCACCGGGGTCTTCGTCCAGGCCGTACGGGCCGCCCTGCTGGCCGAGGAGATCGACTTCGCGGTGCACTCCTACAAGGACCTGCCGACCGCCGTACCGGACGGCATCACCATCGCGGCCGTCCCGGTCCGGGAGGATCCACGGGACGCCGTCGTCGCCGCCGACGGCCGTACGCTGGCCCAACTGCCGCCGGGTGCACGGGTCGGCACCGGATCGCCGCGCCGCGCGGGGCAGTTGCTCTCGATGCATCCTCAGTTGGACGTCGTACCACTGCGCGGCAATGTCGACTCCAGGATCGGCAGGGTCCGTAGCGGACAACTGGACGCCGTCGTCGTGGCCGCCGCCGGCCTGGCCCGGCTCGGCCGGCTGGCCGAGGCCAGCCAGATCCTGGACCCGGACGCCTTCGTCCCCGCCCCCGCCCAGGGCGCACTGGCGGTGGAGTGCCGCTCGGACGATCCGGGGCTGCTGGCGCTGCTGAGCGCCCTGGACGACCGGGACACCCGGTGTGCGGTCGAAGCGGAACGGGCGGTCCTGGCCCGGCTGGAAGCGGGGTGCAGCGCACCGGTCGGCGCCCATGCCCGGATCGCGCGGTCCCGGGCCCGGCTGGAACTGTGCGCCGTCATCACCTCACCCGACGGACGGCACCGCACCTACCGGACCATGTCCGCGTCCCCGACCGACGCCACGGCCACCGGCCACACCCTGGCCGACACCCTGCTGGCCGACCACAACACCTCGACGGGAGCCTGAAGTTGACCTCCGATTCCGCTCACCCCGCACTTCGGCCCCGTCGGCTGCGCAGCGGCGGGGCCATCCGCGAACTCGTCGCGGAAACCCGGTTGCACGCCAAGAACCTGGTGCTGCCCGTCTTCGTCAAGGAAGACCTCCGAGAGCCGCGGCCGATTCCCGCCATGCCCGGAGTGGTCCAACACGGCCTGGTTTCACTACGGAAGGCGGTCCGCGAGGCCGCTGACGCGGGCGTCGGCGGCATCATGCTGTTCGCCGTGCCGAGCCGCAAGGACGCCGTCGGTTCCGAGGCCACCAGTCCCGACGGCATTCTGCAGCGGGCCATCCATGAGGCCGTTGACGAGGCGGGCGACGCGTTGGTGGTCATGAGCGACCTGTGCCTCGACGAGTTCACCGATCACGGGCACTGCGGACTGCTCGACGCGGGCGGCCGGGTCGACAACGACGCGACGCTGGAGCGGTACGCCGACATGGCGGTCGCCCAGGCCCGGGCGGGAGTGCACACGGTCGGCCCCAGCGGCATGATGGACGGCCAGGTCGCAGCGATCCGGACCGCACTGGATGGCGCGGGCTTCGCCGATGTGTCGATCCTGGCCTACACGGCGAAGTACGCCTCGGCCTTCTACGGTCCGTTCCGGGACGCCGTGGAGTGCGAGTTGCGCGGAGACCGCAAGACCTACCAGATGGATCCCGCCAACGCGGCCGAGGCGCTACGGGAGTTGCGGTTGGACCTGGCGGAGGGCGCCGACATGGTCATGGTCAAACCCGCCATGGGCTACCTCGATGTGCTCCGCACCGTCGCCGACCGGTGCGACCTCCCGGTGGCCGCCTACCAGGTCTCGGGTGAGCTCGCCATGGTCGAGGCGGCCGCCGCGCGCGGGTGGATCGACCGCGACAGGGCCATCCGGGAGACGCTCACCTCGATCCGACGGGCGGGCGCCACGATCATCCTCACGTACTGGGCGGTGGAGGTGGCGACCGCGGGGTTGAACTCCTGATCGCCGGTGCGGGGCGGTGTGGAGAGAGACGATCGCGCGGCAAAGCACAAGGAGCGGACCCCCTTCTCTTCTTCGTCGGCCAGGCGATATCCATGAGTTGGGCCATCGGCCATCGCCGCACGTCAGACATGAGAGAAGGGGGCGCACCATGCCCAACGGACCATCCGACGACCCGGGCGGCTGGTATGTGGACGACCGCTGTACGAACTGCGATGTCGCGCGGCAACTCGCCCCGGGACTGATCGGCGAGGTCGACGGCGTCTCACGGATCCTGCACCAGCCGCGGAACGCGGAGGAGTCGCGGCAGTTGCACGCCGCCGCGTACGCCTGCCACACCCGGTCGATCCGCCATCCCTCCCGACAGCTCGACCCGGCGCTCGATCCGTATCCGCTGCGGCTGGACGAGGGTGTGTACTTCTGCGGTCACAACTCACGGCAGAACGCCGGGGCCAACTCCTATCTGCTTCTTCGCCCTTCGGGGAACCTGATGGTCGACACCCCGCGCTGGAGTGATGCGCTGGCCACGCGGTACGAGGCATGGGGGCCGGTCACGGAGGTGCTGCTGACCCACCGGGACCATGTCGCGCACGGCCGACGCTACGCGGACCGCTTCGGCGCCCGGCTCTGGATCCACGAGGGCGACCTGGACGCCGCTCCAGACGCCGACCGGGTACTGCGCGGCACCGAACCGGTCGAGGTGTCCGAGGGCGTCATCGCACACCCGCTGTCCGGGCACACCGAGGGGAGCGTGCTCTACGTCGCGGACCAGCGCTACTGCTTCAGCGGCGACAGCTTCTACTGGTCGCGCAGCACGCAGGACATCGAAGTGGCGCAGAGCGTCACCTGGTACTCCATCGAGGTGTTGGCGGCCTCTCTCGCGCGCAGCGTCGATCGGCTCCGCTTCGAGTGGTTGCTACCGGGACACGGCGACCGCCAGTACCTTCCCGCCGAGGAGATGACCGAACGGCTGCGGGGGCTGGCCAAGCGCGTTCAGCAACTGCGACCCGAACCTGTCGACTTCACCGCCTTGCGCTGGTGAGACCCGCCCTCGGGGTACGGCTTCCGGTGTGGGCCAGGCCACGACGAAGGTGTGGGCCAGGCCACACCAAAAGGGGCATGCGCGGGGTCGGGGGTGTGACTTACCTCTCTCCGGCATATCGGACCAATAGCCTCATTTCCGGACTTCATACCCCCTGACCTGCAGTTTCCTTTATTCCGCATCACCGAGTGCCCGTTTTCTCCCCTTCAGGGGGGTCTTGCCCCACCCCCGCGATCCATGTTTCTGTCGACATCGCCCGCTGCCGCGGGCCCCGCCGGTCGGAACGCCGAATCCTGCCGCCAACCGACGGGAACACCCGACGCGACAGCGCCGAAGGCAGGAGCGGGGGACCCAAGGTCCACCGCCGGTCCACCCCACGACACGGACCGGCTAGGGGTAAAGCCGCGCGCCACACCAGCCGCGACCGGGCACTCACCAGCCCGAACCCGACAGCTGACCTCGCAGGCGTCGGTGAGGAACCACACCCATGCCCAAGCTCAGCCATGCCTCCAAGACCACCCGCATCGCCACGCTCGCCGGCATCGCCACCGCCGCCATCACCATCCCCGTCCTCAGCGCCACCACCGCCTCCGCCGCCACCACCGCCACCTGGGACCGCGTAGCCCAGTGCGAATCCAGCGGCAACTGGTCCAACCACAACACCGGCGGCAACGGCCACTACGGCGGCCTGCAGTTCTCCCCCTCCAGCTGGGCAGCCGCCGGCGGCCTGAAGTTCGCCCCCCGCGCCGACTACGCCTCCAAGGACCAGCAGATCACCGTCGCCAACAAGCTCCTGGCCATGCAGGGCCCGGGCGCCTGGCAGTGCGCCAAGGCCGGCGGCCTGAAGTGACCCCACGGCCGCTAACGCGATGACCACCGACGACCACCTTGTGTAGTCGCCGCTGGTCATCGGGCGTACGCGGTCTCATGACGCCGCGCCGCACAAGCAGCCGGGGTACTGAGGATTCCGCCGGATGGGCGCCGGATGGGTTAACCCTCTCCCCCGATCCGGAGCAGCAACCTGCCGGTGGTGGTGCGGCCTTCGATCAGCCGGTGCGCCTGCGCCGCTTCGCACAGCGGCAGTTCGAGGCCTGAGTCCTGTCCGGCCTCCGGCAGCCTTCGGCCGCGCCGAAGTCCCGCATTGGACAGCCTCCTAATCCTCCTTCTTCGGCGAAGGATCGGTCAGCTCGTCCGCCAGCAGATCCATCAGCAGCCCGTCGTGCCAGCTGCCGTCAGGACCGCGTTCGTACTGCCGCATGATGCCGACCGGCCGGAAGCCGACGTTGCGGTAGCACTGGATGGCGGCGGTGTTGTCGGCCGCGGGATCGATCACCAGGCGGTGGTGTCCGTGGTCGGCGATCAGGTGCCGGGCGAGGGTACGGACGGCGTCGGTGCCCACTCCGCGGCCGTGCACGGCCGGGTCGACGTAGATGTCGATGCTGGCATGGCGGTAGTCCGGTTCCAGCTCGGCGGCCCATTGGATCGCGCCGACCACCCGGCCCTCGTACTCGATCGCCAGATGGTGGGAGCCCGGTTCGGCCAGGTCCTCCGCCACCGCCGCCACCAAGTCCTCGCCGCCGCGCCACCGTTGGTACACCTCTGGTGTGGTACGGATGTCGGCCAGCGCGGGGATGTCGGCGACCGTCGCCGGCCGCAGGGTGACCGAGGTGCCGTACAGCGTCGTCTGCATGTCCATGGACGCTACCGGCACCCGATGCGGGCCCACCGGTTGGACTCGCGCGGCTCGGGGCCTGTCGCGCAGCGGGCGGGGGCGCATTACTCTGGCACAAACGCCGAGGGAAGCCGGGTGGACATGGGCGAGCGGGCATTGGTTCTGGGCGGCGGCGGAGTCACCGGGGTGGCCTGGGAGTTGGGGCTGCTGGCCGGACTGGCGGACGCCGGACTCGACCTCGGTGCCGCGGACCTGGTGATCGGTACCTCGGCTGGTTCGGTCGTCGGGGCGCAGCTCACCTCGGATACACCGCTGGAGGAGCTCTACCAGCGGCAACTCGCCCCGCCTGACGGGGAGATACCGATGGCGATCGGCGCACGGACCATGTTCACCATGGCCGGCAGCGCTCTTGTCTCGCCGGATGTGCGCTCCGCGCGCAGGCACGTCGGGCGAATGGCGCTCACCGCGCACACCGTGCCCGAGTCGGAGCGGCGCAAGGCCATCGAGTCACGGCTCACCTCACACCAGTGGCCCCGTGAGAAGCGGTTGCTGGTCACCGCGGTGGACGCGCGGACCGGCGAGTTCACGGCGTTCAGCGGCGCCAGCGGGGTACCCCTCGTCGACGCGGTGGCCGCGAGTTGCGCGGTGCCCGGAGTGTGGCCTTCCGTGACCATCGACGGACGGCAGTGGATGGACGGCGGCATACGCAGCAGCGCCAACGCCGACCTCGCGCATGGCTTCCGGCGCGTCGTGGTGCTGGCTCCGATCGCCCTGCACACCCCGCTGATGCCCGGCCCCAGCCAGCAGGCCGACCGACTGCGCCGCGATGGCGCCCAGGTCGCCGTCATCGCGCCGGACGCGTCCGCCCGCCAGGCGATAGGACGCAACGTGCTGGACCCGGCGAAGCGTGCTGACGCGGCGCGGGCCGGGCGGGAACAGGCTCCCTCCGTCGCGCCGTTGGTGAACGGCGTGTGGCAGGGCGCCCGTTCCTGACGTAACCGCTTCGCCGACTGGTGCTCGGGCGGCTCTTACGCGGCGGCACCTCGTGCCGGCGCGGAGACCGCCGGCTTATGTCGCAGCGGGATGTCGCGGCCTTCGGCCCGCCAGTCCCGAACCAGCGCGTTGAACACCGGAGTCAGCGACCTCGGCTCTTCATGGCTGGATGACCGCGACTCGGCCGCCTGCGGCGCGTCGGTGCGCGACGGCTCCGCCGACGCGGTCTTCTGCGACAGTTGCATCACTTCCGGCATGTCACTCCTCGTTTCACTGTTGTTTTCGGACATCCGGGCACCATACGTCACGCTCTGCGGATCAGCTGTGACTACCCCCTGGGGCGGCTGGCCGCCCTCCCTCCGCCGGTGGTCCGGTAGGCACCCTGGCCTGCGCGGGCTTACCGTCGGTTATGGACGGAGCACCCCGTCCCACGCCTCGGCGAGGAGCGTCCCAGCGAAGGAGCGTGCCATGAGTACCCAGCAGGATGCGGCCCAGGTGACCGTGGTCCTCAACGACTGCGCGGCTGAAGACGCCGACACGGTGTTCCGCTCGCTCACCGCCGCCTTCCCGGCCTCCCCCAGCGGCGCTCCGGCGGCACCGATCAGCACTCGGCAGGGCCAGCAGACCGTGTGGATCGAGAGCTTCGACGTATCGAGTCATGGAACCCACGCCGCCTCGACCGAACCGCTGGCCGGTTCGGTCACGGCGGACCTCCAGGGCTGCCCGGACGCGGTGCGCAAGGTGGAGCACGCCCTTGAGGACTCGTTCACCGTGGCGGAACACGGTCTGATCCACGGTGATCAGGAAATCGACGTACAACTCCGCATCGGGCCGAGAGGTCCCTAACGGGTGATGAAGAGCTGCAAAACCAGTCAGTAAGGGATAGAGGTCGGTAGAGGAGCGTCTACAGCCACCGTCGTTCGTTCAGTTCTTGAACGGTGTGCGCCGCTTATTGACGCGTCACGTTCACCCCTTTATGTTCGCAGCGGCCTTCGCCGGTGATCGCGAACCGAGGGAAAGCGAGAACGGACCACGATGAGCAACCTGCCAGCGCTGCGAGCACGCCCCGCACGTCTGCAACGATGTCCACGACTGGTCGCGCCCGCGCTGGCGGTCCTGCTGATCGCGGCGGCGACCTCCGCCTCGCCGGTCGCCGCCGCGGCCGACAGACCGGACGCCGCCACCACCAGCAACGCTCCCGCCGACAGTCCCTGCACCGGGACCGGGACCGTCGCCGACCCCGGCTGGACGCTCTCCTCGTCTGCGATCGACCGGAAGGACAGCTACCACGCCTTCGTCGGCAACGGCTACCTGGGGCAGCGGGTGCCGGACACCGGCAGCGGCTACTTCGAGTCCACTGCCAAGACCGGCTGGCCGCTGTTCACACCGCGCTACGACGGCTCGTTCGTCTCCGGCCTCTACGCGCACAACAAGCAGACCGCCAGCGGCCGGCAGGTCATCGCCGCCATCCCCGCCTGGACCGGGATGACGGTCAGCACCGGCGGCGAGACGTTCAGCGGGGACACCCCGACCGCCCGCATCTCGCACTACCGGCAGAGCCTGCATCTGCGCTGCGGGCTGGTCCGCACCTCACTGACCTGGACCGCGGCGGACGGTCACGCCACCGACCTGGTCTACGACGTCTTCGCCGACCGCGCCGACCCGCACGTGGGCGCCGTCCGGCTGCGGATGACTCCGCACTGGAGCGGGCAGGCGACCGTCACCGATCTGGTCGACGGCCGCGGCGCCAGGATGCTCTCCCCGGTCGGCGCCGGGGCCCGCCCGGGCGGACACACCATGCGGGTGGGGTTCCGCACCGACGGAACCGGGACCGAGGGCGCCGTCGCCTCCACCCTGCGTACCAGCGGGGATGTCCAGCCGTCCCAATCGGCCCAGGGCCAGCGGGGTTTGACGGCACGTCAGTCGGTCGGCTTCCCGGTGCGGGGCAACCACACGTACACGCTGACCAAGTACGTCGGCGTTGACACCGGGCTCACCTCCCGTACCCCGGACGACTCCGCCGTGGCGGCCTCGCAGCAGGCGGCGGCGCGCGGTTGGTCCGCGCTGTTCTCCGCGCACTCGACGGCCTGGGACCGGCTCTGGCGCAGCGACATCGAGGTCGCCGGGCAGCCCGAACTGCAGTCGTGGATCCGCTCCTCGGAGTACGGACTGCTCTCCAGCATCCGCGCCGGTTCCGCCAACAGCATCGCGCCGACTGGTCTGAGCGCCGACAACTACGCGGGGCTGGTGTTCTGGGACGCCGAGACATGGATGTTCCCCAGCCTGCTCGCGTACCACCCGGAACTGGCCAAGTCGGTGGTGGACTACCGCTACCGGACCCTGGCGGGGGCGCGGGCCAACGCGCGGAAACTCGGTTACCAGGGCGTGTTCTACCCGTGGGAGAGCGGCGGTCAGGGCAACCTGTGGGCGGAGTGCCAGAGTTGGAGCCCGCCGCACTGCGTCACCCAGATCCATCTGCAAAGCGACATCGCGCTGGCCGTCTGGCAGTACTACCAGGCGACCGGCGACACGGCCTGGCTGCGTGACCGCGGCTGGCCGGTGCTGAACGGGATCGCCGAGTTCTGGGCCGGGCGCGTCACGCACAACGGCGACGGCAGCTACTCCATCAAGAACGTCGCCGGTCCCGACGAGTACAGCAACGGTGTCACCGACGCAGTGTTCACCAACGCCGGTGCCGCGACGGCGCTGCGCGACGCCACCCGGGCCGCCCGGGTCCTCGGCCGCGGCGCACCCGCCGACTGGACGCAGATCGCCAACGGTCTGCGCATCCCGTACGACCCGAGCAGCCACGTCTTCCAGCAGTACGCGGGCTACAAGGGCTCGCTGATCAAGCAGGCGGACGCGGTCATGCTGATGTATCCGCTGCAGTGGCCGATGTCCCGCACGTCGGCCGCGGCCACCTTGGACTACTACGCGGCGCGCACCGATCCGGACGGCCCGGCCATGACGGACTCCATCCACGCGATCGACGCCGCCACCATCGGCGAGCCGGGCTGCTCGACGTACACGTATCTGATGCGCTCGGTCGAGCCGTTCATCCGGGGCCCGTTCGACGAGTTCTCCGAGGCGCGCGGCAGCAAGGCCGGGGCCGCGGACCCGCTGTCGGGCGCGCCCGCGCAGGACTTCCTCACCGGGGCGGGCGGCTTCCTGCAGACCTTCGGCAACGGCCTGGGCGGGCTGCGCTGGAGCGAGGACGGAGTGCGGCTCGACCCCACGCTGCCGCCGCAGTTGAAGGACGGTGTCACGCTCAGGGGTCTGCACTGGCAGGGCCGTACGTTCGACGTCGCCATCGGGGCGCACGCCACCACCGTACGTCTGACCGGAGGCAGGCCCTTCGACGTGGAGTCCCCGCAAGGCAGGCAGGTGGTGAGCCGGTCCGTGCCCGCGGTGCTGAAGACACGGCGCCCCGACCTCGCGGCCACCACGAACGTCGCCAGGTGCGCGAAGGCGACGGCCAGTTCGGAGCAGCCAGGCATGTACGCGGAAGCCGCGCTGGACGGCAACACCACCACGGCGTGGGTGCCGAGCGGCAGCCAGGGCACCTTGACCGTCGACCTCGGGCGGACGGTGCGCATCGCCGGGATCTCACCGCGCTGGACGGCCACCCGTCCGGCCTCGTACAGCGTGCAGACCTCGCTGGACGGCAGGCACTGGACCCCCCAGCCCGGCTCCGACCGGCCGTCGGCATCGCCGCTCGCCCGCTATGCGCGGGTGACGCTGCGCGCGGCCGACAGCCAGAGCCATCCCGGTATCGCCGAACTGACGGTGCGCCAGGATCCCTGAGCCGCGGCTCCGGGAGGCGGTGGTGGCGGCGCGCGCATGCGCCGCCACCACCGTCATCTCCACCGCGTCACGGGCCGTCGGCGGATGGTTGCGGAGCGACCAGCGGTCTTGTGCTCGACTCCTACGCTCGCGAGAGCGACGAGCGGCGGTCGAAGCGGCGCGGTCGCAACGTGTCGATCGCGGGGCAACACGCAGTCAACGAGGGTCCGATCAAGGAGTACGGCGCCGTCCTCGGCAAGAAGCTCCAGGACGTCAGGCGCGTCATACACGCCGCCTGGCGGACCGTCAGGATGGACAGCCCGCGCTGCGGCAGCAATACCAGGCGCCCACCAGGCAACATATGTCAACTCCCGGGTTGGAGGGCGACCTATCATTCCTGTCCATGTCGAACCTCCCCGACGTCGTATTCTGGTCCATACCTGCCTTCGTTCTGCTCGCCGTCGTCGAAATCATCCTCGTCCGGCTGCATCCCGACGAGGAGGACGCCGGATATGAAGCCAAGGACGCGGTGACCAGTGTCAGCATGGGGCTCGGCAGTCTCTTCTTCGGCTTCCTGTGGAAGTTCCAGGATGTCGCGATCTACGGCGTCATCTACGAACTGACGCCGCTGCGGGTGCCGTTATCGTGGTGGACCCTTCCGCTGATGCTGCTCGCGCAGGACTTCTTCTCCTACTGGTCCCACCGAAGCCACCACGTCATCCGGATCCTGTGGGCCTGCCATGTCGTCCACCACTCCAGCCGGAAGTTCAATCTGACCACCGCGCTGCGCCAACCCTGGATGACGTTCACCGTAGGGTTCTTTTTGCTCCCGATGGTCGCTGTCGGTGTGCACCCGGCGGTGCTGGCATTCTGTTCCTCCTTGAACCTCGTCTACCAGTTCTGGATCCACACCGAGCGCATCGACAAGATGCCCCGGTGGTTTGAGTTCGTCTTCAACACGCCTTCGCACCACCGTGTGCACCACGCGTCCCAGGGAAACTATCTGGACCGCAATTACGGCGGGGTCCTCATCATCTGGGACCGGCTGTTCGGATCGTTCGTCGCGGAGATGGAGCGGCCCGTTTACGGGCTGACCAAGAACATCCGGACGTACAACCCGCTGAAGGTGGCCTCGCACGAGTACATGGCCATCGCCAAGGACGTCAAGATGGCCGACAGTTGGAGCGAGCGGGTCGGTCGCGTGTTCCGCGAACCCGGCTGGCGTCCGCAGGACGGGACACCCATCTCGGTGGCGTCCGCGCCAAGGCAGCCGCCGAGTGAGACCGTTACGGCCTCGGGTGGGGCGGCGATGTCCTCTGGCTCGTGATGCCGCGCCCGCTCCATGGTGGTGCCGACCAGGGTCCGCGTTCTGGCGGAGTCCTCGCCGTTCGGCCCGTCGATGAAGAGCCAGCTCGTCAGGTCGACTCCGAGGCCGAGGTCCGCTCCGCGAGACCCGCGATCCTGTCCGCCGGCTCCAGGCCCTCGGCCACCAGGTCACCCTCACCCCGACATCGTCCCGACCGCCTCCACCGACATCCGGTCCGCAAGCGGCCCGGATGCTGCCGCCTGCCCTCCCACATCTCGATTTTCCGATCAGCTTCCACTGAAGCGCTCCGGGTCCGATGGCGGATCCACCTGTCCGGGAGCGCCTCACTGCCACCGGTCGTGACCGGAGGGACAGTGACTCGGGAGCGTCAGGCCGGAAGGGATCGCTGCCGGTACTGGAGTGGTGAGCAGCCCAGGTGTTTTTTGAAGACGCGGGCGAAATTCTCCGGATTGGGGAAGCCGCAGCGGCTGCCGACCTGGGATATGAGTTCGTTGCTCGTGGTGAGGAGACGACACGCGGTATCGACACGTAACTCGGTCAGGTACTGTACTGGCGTTTTTCCCGTGGCGGCAGCGAACTGACGTACGAAGTGGTAGCGGCTGAGTAAGGCCTCCTTGGCCATGTCTTCGAGTGTGATATGCGACGCCAGGTGTTCGTGCATGTAGTTGGTCACCGTGAGAAGTCGCTCCGGATTCAGGCCCGGAGTGTCCGACTGTAGGTCGTGGAGCGGATGGAGTATATGGGCTGTCAGGTAATGCGCCGCTCTGTACGCGTAGTGCTCGCCCACCCCCGCATCGTGGGCACGCAGCAAACCGGGGGCCATGGCCGCGGCCACGGGGTCGAAAACCCGCGGAGTCTCCAGGGCCGACAGGTCACGAACGGTGACTTCCGGATGTTCGTCCGCGTAGTACCGAAAGAGCTGCGTAGGCAGTGCGATGAACGCCACCTCGACGCGCTGCTTCCCTGACTGCGGCCGCCAAAGCCGAACCGCGCTCTTACCGACGAGGCGAGAGGTATCTCCGCAGACGAGTGTGGTCTGGTGCCAGCCTGAACCGTCCGGGTATTCAAACTGGCATAAGCCTCGCAGAAGAGCCACGATAGTAAACCAGTCCTGGCGTGGTTGATAGGTCACGCGCCCCTGATCAGGAATAAATCTCCTCTCGATTGTCAGCGAATTCCAAAGCGAGATACCGCGAGGGTCGGCCATTTCCGCGTCGCCTTTCGGGTAGGTACTCAGCCGGTAGCAGACCACCCCCGCGATGTTGACCCGCCCCCGGTTGCGGCCGCGTACCCGCACCACCGGCCGGGCCACGCGGGGCGCCCAGGTGTGTCCCTTCGGCGGCCTCAGCCCCTGGCCCGCCTCGTCCTCGAAACAGATGTGGGCTCCCAGGTCCGCCGCGGTCCTTTTACCCGCGGCCACACCCCCGTCCTCCACATCTCGATGGCCTCCTCGTCGCGCTCGATCGCCCGCCGCGGCGGGACCTGAGCGGACCAGCCGTGCCGGCGCAGCAGCTTCCACACGCCCTGAATCGTGTAACGGACATGGAACATGCGCCCGATCAGCAGCTTGACCCGCTTGAGCGTCCAGCCCTGGAACTCATCGTCCCACCCGTGCGCCAGCGGACCGCGCTTCAACTCCTGCTCCAGCCGCGCCCATTGCCGTGCGCTGAGCCGCTCGACCGACACCGGCCCCCTCGAACGCAGCGCCTGCACACCGCCCTGCTGCCACATATGCCGCCAGCGCCGCACCGAGCGTGAGGTCACCCGTAACTCCTTCGTGATGGCCTCGGTCTTCTCACCGCGTGCGAACCGCTCCGCGGCCTCCAGCCGCACCCGTTCCCGCTTCTCCTGCTCTCCCGGCGTCAACCCGCCCCCTTGCGCGTACCGCATGGACCCCTTGTACCGCAGGGATCAAGGAACGTCACCGGGACGCGGACATCACGAGTTCAACCTGAGTAATGCTCAACCCGCGGCTGGCTGGTTACATTCGCCGTAACGGTTGGATAGTCGAGCGGCTCAGGGGTGACCCAATCCTGGACCCGACCATCGGGCAGCAGGTTATGCAGTGGCACGAGGCGCGCGGCGGGCGCCCCTTCACGGGGGCGCAGTTGTGCTCGGGTCAGCGGGCCGTCGTATGCGGCAACTGCGGGAACACGCTGAAGGGCTCGGTGGATACGGGCTGCAAGGTCATCCATTACGAGGACGGCAAGCCGACCCGGCGTTACTGCTGTTCGAAGGATAACGGCGGCTGCGGCAGGATCATCGCGGATCAGCGCGTGCTGGACAAGCACGTAAAGGCTATTGTGATCAAGGTGCTTTCTGATCCGGAGCACATGGATCAGATAAAGCGTCGCGCGCAACAGGAAGCGAAAGCGCGGGCCCCGATCGAAGCCGAGATCGCGCGGCTGGAGGGCCTGCGGGCTTTCTGAGGGAAGGAACTCAACGCGGGGCGAGTGCCGCAGGAAACTTACGAGATTGGCCCTGGCTCCGTGCGGGACACCGGCCTGCGGGACCGCAAACGGATCGAGCCTCTGCCCGGCCCCGCAGGGCGTATGAAACGCGTTGACCCCCGCCGAAGCGAGGGCCAACGATCGTTCCCCCATAGCCGACTGGGGGTACCGTTCTGATTGTCGAGGTCAGAACGGAGTCCGGTATGCCCGAGGAGACTCACTCCCACATCGGCGCGCGGCTCAGGGAAGTCCGAAAGCGGCGGGGGCTGACGCAGCGGGGGCTTGCGTCCGCGTCCGGGGTCTCCCTGTCTCTCATCCGCAAGTTGGAGCAGGGCGAGCGGGCCGATACACGGCTGGAGACCGCCCGGCAACTCGCCGTCGCCCTGCGCGTGCCCACAACCCGCTTCATCGCCGAACACCCCGAAGACGGTGCTGACGCCACCACCATGGACCACTGGGGCGCCGTGCGGCGCGCGCTGCTGACGCCCGGTCCCCCCGGTCCTGGTGAACTGCCTACCGCCAATGGGGTTCGCCAGGCTATCGACGCTGCTCTCCCACTGTTCGCCTCCGACCAGTTTGCGGAACTGGGCACGGTTCTACCCGCGCTGCTGCGCGACGCCGACACCCTTGTGGAGATCACCCCGGAGGGGCGCCGCATCCGTGGTCGGCTGCTGCAACTGACTGGATGGCTGCTCACGCAGACGCGCCAGTTCGATGCTGCGGCCACCGCACTGGAGCGGGCCATGGACGATGCGGGCGACCGGCTTGACGGTGCTACGACGGTTAGCATCGAGTGCTGGCTGATGCTACGGCGGGGCCGCGTCGCCGACGCCAGGGACCTCGCTATCCGGTGGGCTGACGAGGTGGAGCCGCGCATGTCACGTGCCACCCCGGAGGAACTGAGCGCGTGGGGATGGCTGCTGCTTCGCGCTTCGGCTGCGTCCATTCGCGATAATCGGCCCGGTGAGGCCGAGGACGCGCTACGGCTCGCCCGCTCGGCGGCCGTCGCCATGGGGGCTGAGCGGACCCCGGGCGACTTCCTGCGCACCTTCGGACCGGTGACGGTTGCGCTGAAGCGAGCAGAGACCGCGATGATCGCCGATGAGCCCGACAAGGTGCTGAAGCTCGCTGCCGCCATCCCAACCAAGGGTTTGCGGCCGACCTCGAATAACGTCAATCGGCACCGGCTCGATGTGGCGAACGCCCACGTGCGGCAGCGCCAGTACGCGGACGCCGTGGACGTGCTGAAGGGCATCCGGGGCGTGGCGCCTCAGTGGCTGCCACACCAGCGGTACGCCCGGGACATCGTGGAGCGGATCATCACGAAGCGACGGACCCTGACGACGGACATGCGGGAACTCGCGGACGCGGTGGGCATGCACGTGTAGCGTTCGGTGGCACTTCCGGGCCGGGGGCATGGGAAGTGCCATTGAGCGGCCTATCACGAACTGTCTACGGTCGGTTACCTCACGTAAATCCCTTTGGGCGTGGAGCCGACCATGACAGCCGATCAGCCGCTGGCGTTCATCTATGACCGCCGCGCCACATCGCACAGAGAACTCCTCGAAGCGCGCCTCAAAGCGTGCGCCAAGTACACCAGCGCGCAGGGCTGGGGCTTCGGGGGATGGTGGGTCGATGAAGGCGAGGAGGCCCTGACGGACCGCAGGCCCGCCTTCGACTTGCTTCTCCATGCGATGCAGGACGCCGGAAGCGACCGCCCGCGGGTATGCCTGATCTTCGGCTGGGGGCGTCTCTCTCACAACGAGCGTATCCGCGGAGTGATGATGCGGCGCGTCCTTCTAAGCGGAGGCTGGGTGGAGACCTGCCAGGGTGAGAAGCGCACCGCGGACGGCCAGTGGATTCCGACGGGCCGCCTCACCTCGGCCCCCATGCTGCCGTGAACGGGCGCCCGCGGGTGGCCGCTCTGCTGCAGTTCCTCGCCGCCGTCGGCATCATCGCGTTCGTTCTGTACGTGGGCGCCACAGCCAACGGCGCCACATAAGCCCTTGCCCCGGCCGTGCCAACCGCCGGACGGCCCCAACGGCCGGGGCGGGCTCCAGGAAACCGACCATCGAAGGAGCGCACATGTGCATCCGCCGCAACCCGTTCGAGTGGCGCTGCCGCCATCCGGACGCCTGAAACGGTCACCTGAGGGATCATGCGCCGCATGACGACGCCCGCGCCGAACCCTCCGTTGATGCTGTGTCGCGCCTGCCATAACCCGATGTGGTGGGACGTCACGTACCCGCATGAACCGTGCTGGTACTGCTCCATCTGTAAGACCCCCGCGCACAGGGAACGCCCGTCTCCGCCTTGCCCAGCAGGCTGTCCTCTTCCGGTGACCGCGCTGGAGCGGGGAGGCACGTACAGGTTCATCTGTCACTGACAAGAATCGAGGCGAGGGAAATGAGCGTCGGACAGCCCTCGTGTCCGAAAACGGCCACGGCCCCATGGTCGTCCAGGACGACGGCCAGAGCTGTATCGCCTACTGCATGGAATGCGGACACCAGGAGTACGCCGGGCCCAGCCAGCAGCCGCAGCAGTAGAACCGGCCCCATGAGCCGCGGCTCCGGGACGCGGTGGTGGGGGCGCGCACATGCGCCGCCACCACCGTCATCTCCACCGCGTCACGGACGGTCGGCGGATGGTTGCGGAGCGCTGTGCGATACGGGAGGTTGTTCCCCGGCGCCGTCCCAAGGAACCCTGGGACGACGGCAGTCGGAGCACACCAACACGATCACGAGGCGGTGCTGACCATGGCGGCGAAGATCCTGCTAGTCACCGGTGACGCGGCGGAGTCACTGGAGGTGCTCTACCCCTACCAACGGCTTCGGGAAGAAGGCTACGACGTCAAGATCGCAGCGCCGAAGCGCAAGCAGCTGCGCTTCGTCGTCCACGACTTCGAGGACGGCTTCGACACCTACACCGAGAAGCCGGGCTACACCTGGCCCGCCGATCTCGCCTTCGCCGAGGTGGACCCGGCCGACTACGCCGCCTTGGTCATCCCCGGCGGACGGGCGCCCGAGTACCTGCGCAACGATCCCGAACTCCAGCGGATCGTCCGGCACTTCTTCGGTGCCGACAAGCCCGTCGCGCAAATCTGCCACGGCGCGCAGATCTCCGCCGCGGCAGGGGTGTTGAAGGGCCGCCGTACCGCCGCCTATCCCGCCATCGAGCCGGAGGTCGCGGCGGTCGGGGCCCGTTACGAGGACGGCGAGGCCGTGGTGGACGGCGTTCTGGTCTCGGCCCGTGCCTGGCCCGACCACCCGGCGTGGATCCGGGCCTTCATCGAGGTACTGCGCGCCAAGGCGCCGACCGTCTGACCCCTCCCCTCCCCTCCCGCCCGGCACCCGGCCTCGATGGATGATGGACCGGTGCGCAGACGCGTGACGTACGGCGGGAAGGGCGTGGGCAGGTGTCGGACGACACGGGGATCGCGACGGCGGAGCAGGCGGCCAACGACGCACGGGTGCTGGCGTTCGGCCGCCTGCTGGGAGCCGCCAACCGCCTGGAGTACATCCTCGGCCGCGCCATCGAGGAGGAGTGCGGCATCAGCCACCTGATGTTCGAAGTGCTGCTGATCCTGGGCCGGGCGGGCGGCGAGGGACTGCCGATGCGGAGCATCGCCCAGGAGCAGGTGCTGACCACCGGCGGGGCGACCCGCCTGGTGGACCGGATGGAGGCGGCGGGGCTGGTGAGCCGGGAACCGGCGCGGGACGACCGGCGGATGCAACTGGTCCGGTTGACCCCGCTCGGGGAGCGGACCGCGGTGCGGGCGGCCCGGGTGCATGCGGAGAACGTTCAGCGGTACTTCCTCGACCCGCTGCCCGCGGCGCATCGCGAGCGGTTCGCCGCCGATCTGCGCACCCTCAGCCACTGCGCTCGCGACATGCTGCCCCGGCTGCGCTGAGCCCCGGCGCAGGGCCCACCAGCCGGAATACCTGACGAGTCAGATACTGTTCCCTCAGGTGAATCGCGTCCGCGCCATCCCTCGGAAGGTCCCTATGAAGCTTGTCTACGTCTTCGACGCGTACTGCGGCTGGTCGTACGGGTTCGCCCCCGCCATGAGCGAGATCGCCCGCCGCCACCCGGCGCTGCCGGTCGAGGTCGTCTCCGGCGGCCTGTTCACCGGCGCCCGCCGGGTACCGATCCGCGAGTTCGGCTACGTACAGGACTCGAACGCCAAGATCAGCGAGCTGACCGGAGTCCGGTTCGGCGCGGCCTACCAGCGGCTGATCGCCGACGGTTCGTTCGTCATGGACTCCGGGGCGGCCGCCCGCGGTATGGCCGCACTGCGTACCGCCGCGGCGGACCGTGCCGTGCATCTGGCCGCCGCCCTGCAGGAGGCGTTCTATGTGGACGGCCTGAGCCTGTCGGATCCGGCGACGTACCGGAAGATCGCCGAGAGCGCCGGGCTGGACGCGGACGGGGTGGTCGCCGCGCTGCGGTCGCCCGCGGCTCAGGCTGCCGCCGAGGCCGACTTCCGCCGCTCCCACGAGATCGGCGTGGACGGCTACCCCACCCTGCTCGCCGTCGACGGCGACCGGGGCGCCGTTCTGGCCCGCGGGCACGCCACCGCGGACCAGGTCGACCGACTGCTGGCCAGGATCGGCTGAGTCACGTCCACGAGGCCGAGGCCCGGCTCAGAACACCGAGCAGCCGGTGGCGGTGGTGAAGTGGTCGAGCGCCACCGCCGCACCGACGGAGTTGCCCGCGGTGTCCAGGCCCGGACTCCAGGCGCACAGTGTGCCCACGCCAGGAATTATGGCGAGGATCGCACCGCCCACCCCGCTCTTGCCGGGCAGGCCGACCCGGTAGGCGAAGTCGCCCGCCGCGTCGTAGGTGCCGCAGGTGAGCATCACGGCGTTGACGCGCTTGGCGTCGCTGCGGGTGAGCAGCCGGGTGCCGTCCGCCCGTAGGCCGTGCCGGGCGAGGAACCCCCCGGCCAGGGCCAGGTCACGGCAGCTGGCGCGCAGGGCGCAGTGTGCGTAGTAGTGCTCAAGGACCGTCTCGACGGGGTTTTCCAGATTGCCGAAGCTGGCGATGAAGTTGGCCAGCGCGGCGTTGCGCAGTCCGTGCTCGGACTCGGAGGCGGCGACCTCAGGGTCGGTGTCGATCAGCGGGTTGCCCGACTCGGCCCTCAGGAAGTCGCGTACGGCACCGCTCGCGTCGCCGGTCAGGCTGTGCAGGACGTCGGTGACCACGATGGCACCGGCGTTGATGAACGGATTGCGCGGTATGCCGTGCTCGGTCTCCAGCTGTATCAGCGAGTTGAACGGGTTGCCGGACGGTTCCCGGCCCACCCGCTTCCACAGGCCGACGCCGCCCTCCGGGAGGGCCAGCGCCAGGGTGAACAGCTTGGAGACGCTCTGGATGGAGAAGGGCGTGTCATGGTCGCCTACCCCGTAGAACTCACCGTCGTTCGTCGCGAGGGCCATGCCGAACGCCTGCGGGTCCACCGCGGCCAGCGCCGGAATGTAGTCGGCGACCCGGCCATGGCCGAGCACCGGCCGGGCCGCCTCCATCGCGTCGTGCAGGATCTGCTGGTAGTTCACGGGGTTCACCCGGCCATTGTCGCTGCCGCGTGCTCCGCCAGCGCATCCCGGGGCACCGCTCACGGTGACCTCACACCGAGCGCGCGCCCTCCGGCTCGGCGGCGGCGTCCCCGGCCGGGGACGCCGAGTGCCGTCGGCAGTACACCGACCATGTGACGCCCAGACACAGCGCGTAGTAGCCGAGGAAGACCAGATACGCCGTGTCGCCGTTGTGCGAGACCTGGAAGGAGTGGCGGAGGGCGATGTTGACCAGTACGCCGCCGAGCGCGCCCACCGCCCCCGCCAGACCGATCACCGCGGTGGCATGGCGACGCGCGTCGCGTTCCGCCCGGTGCGGCTCGACGCCCGCGGCCACGGCGGCCCTGGCCCGGTTCTGGAAGATCACCGGAATCATCTTGTACGTGGACCCGTTGCCCACCCCGCTGAACACGAACAGGGCGACGAAGCCGATGACGAACAGCGGCAGCGAACCCTGCCGGGAGGCCACCAGTACCGTCAGCGCCCCGAGCGCCATGGCGGCGAAGTTCCACAGCGTGATCCTGGCTCCACCCCACCGGTCGGCCAGCGCACCGCCGACCGGGCGGGCCAGCGAACCGAGCAGCGGCCCGAGGAAGGTCAGGTACGCGACCTTCACCGGGGTGTTGAAGTCGTGCTGGAACTGCACCTGGAGCACCTGGCCGAAGGCGAACCCGAAGCCGATGAAGGAACCGAAGGTGCCGATGTAGAGCAGGGAGACCACCCAGGTGTGGGGGTTCCTGGCCACTTCGCGCATCGCGTGCCGGTCGTCGCGCTGGACGCTGATGTTGTCCATCCGCAGCGCCGCCGCCAGCGCCGCGAGGACGATCAGCGGAACGTAGACCAGGGGCAGTAGCCGGGGGTGCGCGGCGCCCGCGGTGGCCAGCACCAGCAGGCCCACCAACTGCACCGCGGCGACACCGAGGTTGCCGCCGCCCGCGTTGATCCCGAGCGCCCGGCCCTTGAGGCGCTGCGGGTAGAAGGCGTTGATGTTCGCCATCGAGGAGGCGAAGTTGCCGCCGCCGACCCCGGCCACCGCCGCCACCGCGAGCAGCGTGCCGTAGCTGACGCCGGGACGCAGCACCAGCCCGGCGAGCACCGTCGGCACCAGCAGGAGCAGCGCGCTGACCACGGTCCAGTTCCGGCCGCCGAAGACCGAGACCGCGAAGGTGTACGGCAGCCGAAGCACCGCGCCGACCGCCGTGGGGACCGCGGTGAGCACGAACTTCCCCGCCGGGTCTATGCCGTACTTCGGGCCGAGGAAGAGCACCAGCACCGACCACAGGCTCCACACCGAGAAGCCGATGTGCTCGCTGAAGACGGAGTAGACGAGATTGCGGCGCGCCACCTTGGCGCCGGTCCGCGCCCAGAACGCCGGGTCCTCGGGACGCCAGTCGTCGATGGCCCGGGTCAGCCCGGCGCGCGGCGCGGATGAGGTGAGCGTGGTCATGAGACCACCCGTACCGGCCAGACGCCGAGCCGCGCGGGGCTTCCGTCGGGGGTCGCGGCCTCGTCGAGGCACTCCCCGGTGCGCAGGTCGAAGGCCTGCTTGTACATCGGCGAGGCGACCACCGGCGCGGCGCCGCGGCTGCCCATGATGCCCCGGGAGATCACCGCGGAGCCGCTGAACGGATCGGTGTTGCCCACCGCGTAGAGCAGCCCGGCGCGGTCGCGGAAGAGGGCCACCTGCTCGGCGCCGAGCAGGACGGCCACCCCGCGGCCGGGAAGCAGGTCCGCGTAGCCGCACACCGGCTTCCACCGTCCGTCGTGCTCGATCTCGACAACCGCCGTCGCGACCGTCGGCCTGGTCTCGTGCAGGATCGTCATCGGGTACGTACCTCCAGTTCGGGACCGGCGACCAGCGCCGGTGCCAGGGTGCGGCCGCCCTCCGCGGGGCGGGCAGGGCGGATCTGGTCGCGTTCGGACACGAAGCGCACGGTCGGATCGGGTACGCCGGGGGCGTTGACGAAGGACACGAACCGGCGGACTCGGTCGGGGTCGGCGAGGGTCGTGGCCCACTCGTCCTGGTATGTCCCGACATGACGGGCCATCAGCTCGTCGAGATCGTCGCAGATGCCGAGCGAGTCGTCCAAGACCACCGAGCGCAGATGGTCAAGTCCGCCTTCCAGCCGCTCAATCCACGGTGCGGTGCGCTCCAGCCGGTCGGCGGTGCGGATGTAGAACATCAGAAAGCGGTCGATGGTGCGGATCAGCGACTCGCGATCCAGGTCGGCCGCGAGCAGATCGGCGTGCCGGGGCGTCATGCCGCCGTTGCCGCCCACGTACAGGTTCCAGCCCTCGGCCGTGGCGATCACCCCGAAGTCCTTGCTCTGCGCCTCCGCGCACTCACGGGCGCAGCCGGAGACCGCGGCCTTCAGCTTGTGCGGGGAGCGCAACCCCCGGTACCGCAGCTCCAGTTCGATGGCGAGCGCCACCGAGTCCTGTACGCCGTAGCGGCACCAGGTCTGCCCGACGCAGGACTTCACCGTGCGCAGCGCCTTGCCGTAGGCGTGGCCGGACTCGAATCCGGCGTCCACCAAGCGCTGCCAGATCAACGGCAGTTGGTCGACGCTCGCGCCGAACATGTCGATCCGCTGACCACCGGTGATCTTGGTGTAGAGGCCGAAGTCGCGGGCGATCCGCCCGATGGTGATCAGTCCGTCGGGAGTGATCTCGCCACCGGGGATGCGGGGTACGACCGAGTACGAGCCGTTGCGCTGCAGGTTGGCCAGGAAGTGGTCGTTGGTGTCCTGCAGTCCGGCCTGCTCACCGTCCAGTACGTAGGTGCTGCCGAGCGAGGCCAGGATCGAGGCGACAACAGGTTTGCAGAGGTCACAGCCCTCGCCGGTGCCGTGCTCGTCGAGCACCCGGGAGAAGGAGGTGATGCCCTTGGCCCGGATGATCTCGTACAACTCGGCGCGGGTGCGGGTGAAGTGCTCGCAGATCCCGCGCGCCACCTCGACTCCGGACGCAGCGAGCTCCTCCTCGACTATGCCGGTCATCAGTTTGACGCAACTTCCGCAGCCGGTACCGGCCTTGGTGCACTTCTTCACCTCGGGCACGCTGGTGCAGCCCTGTTCGCCGACGGCCGCGCGGATGGCGGCCTTGCTGACGTTGTGGCACGAGCAGACCACCGCCTCGTCGGGGAGCGCGCCCGCTCCGGGGGCGCCGACGGAGGCGGGCAGCAGCAGCTGCTCGGGCGGGGCGGGCAGTTCGGCGCCGCTGGCGGCGAGCGGACGCAGCACGCTGTAGGCGTCGGCGTCGCCGACCAGGACTCCGCCGAGCAGCGCACCGTCGGCGCCGATGACGAGCTTCTTGTACACCCCCGCCCTGCTGTCCGTGTAGAGCACGTCCAGCGCTCCGTGCGTCGTGCCGTGTGCGTCCCCGAAGCTGGCCACGTCCACGCCCAGCAGCTTGAGCTTGGTGGAGGTGTCGCCTCCGGTGAACGAACCAGCTCCGCCGGTGAGATCGAGGGCCGCCGCCTCCGCCATTGCGTACCCCGGGCCGACCAGCCCGTAGACCCGCCCGTCGGCGGCCTGTGCGCACTCACCGATGGCCCAGATGTGCGGATCGCTGGTGCGGCACCGCTCGTCGACGGTGATACCGCCGCGCTCGCCCACCGACAGGCCGCAGTCCCGGGCGAGTTGGTCGCGCGGCCGCACGCCGGCTGAGAACACCACCAGGTCCGCCGCGAGTTCGGTGCCGTCGGACAGCTGCATGGTGCGCACCGCGCCGTCGTCGTCCACGTCGACGGCCTGGGTGCCGGCGCCGGTGTGCACGATGACGCCCAGTTCCTCGATCTTGCGGCGCAGGACCGCTCCACCGCCGTCGTCCACCTGGATCGCCATCAGCCGTGGAGCGAACTCGACCACATGGGTCTCCAGTTCCATGGCCCGAAGTGCGCCCGCCGCCTCCAGTCCGAGCAGTCCGCCGCCGACGACGGCGCCCACCCGGGCGGTCGCGGCGGCCTCCTTGATCCCGGCAAGGTCCTCGATGGTGCGGTACACATGGCAGCCGCGCGCGTCATGGCCGGGAACCGGCGGTACGAACGGATAGGAGCCGGTGGCCAGCACCAGCGCGTCGTACGGCAGCAGTTGCCCGGAGCGGGTGGTGACGGTGCGGCGGTCGCGGTCCACGGCCACCGCGGGGTCGCCGAGCCGCAGGTCGATGCCGTGCTCGTCGATGAACGACGCCGGGCACAGCGACAGCTCCTCCGCCGAGGTGCCGGAGAACCACGACGTCAGATGCACCCGGTCGTAGGCGGGGCGCGGCTCCTCGGCGAGGACGGTCACCCGCCAGTCCCAGGCCGCCCCGTCCTGGGCGAGGAACGCCTCCAGGAAGCGCTGCCCGACCATGCCGTGGCCGATGAGTACCAGGTCCTTCTTCACCATTGCGCGGCTCCTTGCGTGATCAGCAGGTGCAGGGGGTCAGCGGGCAGCGGGTCGTCCCGCTCGTACGCCCGGGTCAGGGCGCCGACCGTGCCCAGGTCGCCCAGGAGGATGCCGCCGACGAGCCGGTCGCCGCGCAGCACGAGCTTCTTGTACGAGCCGCGGGTGGCGTCGGCGAGCCGGAGGACGTCGGTGCCGGGCAGGTCCTCGCCGACCTCGCCGAACGCGGCGTACTCCAGCGGCCCCGCGGTCAGCCGGGCGAGCGGCCGGGAGCCGGTGTACCGGGCGGCCGGGTCCGCCCCGGACAGCCGGGCGGCCAGCACATCGGCCTGCTCCCAGGCGGGTCCGGCCAGGCCGTGCACGGTGCCGCGGTGCTCGGCGCAGTCCCCGATCGCGTACACCCCGGGCGCGGAGGTGGCGAGGCAATCGTCGACCACCACCCCCCTGCGCACCGCCAGCCCCGCGCTGTGGGCCAGGCCGGTGCGCGGCCGGGCGCCGCAGGCGATCACCACCAGATCAGCGGCGAGCACATAGCCGTTGGCGAGTTCCACTCCGGTCACCCGCCCATCGCCGTGCAGTGCCCGGGCGCGGTTGCCGGGGTAGACATCCACCCCGAGTGCCAGCAGGCCGCGCCGCAGCGCCTGGCCTGCCTGCTCGTCGAGGTGTCGCTCTATCAGATGGGGCGCCTGGTGGACGATCTCCACGGGCAGCCCGAGCGCGGCTAGCGCGCGGGCGGCGCTCACCCCGAGCACCCCGCCCCCGATGACCACGGCGCGCCGGGCGCGTACCGCGTCCTCGGCGAGCCGGGCGCAGTCGGCGAGGGTACGGAAGGAGTGCGCCCCGGCGGTCAACTCGCCGTCCGCATAGAGGCCGCGCAGCGGCGGCAGCACCGGGTTGGCGCCGGTGGCCAGCACCAGTTCGTCGTATGCGGCGCTCTCGCCGTTCGCCAGGCGCAGGGTACGCCCGCGGACGTCGATGGCCACCACCTCGGTTCCGGTGCGCAGTCGGGCGCCGGGCTCGCCGTACGGCAGGGTGATCGCCTCCGGGTCGTACCGCCCGGTCAGCACGTCGGCCAGCAGCACCCGGTTGTAGGCGGGGCGGGCTTCGGCGCCGTAGAGCGTCAACTCGGCCTCGCCGCCCGACTCCAGGAACTGCTGGGCGAAGCGGGCCGCCGCGAGTCCCGCGCCGACCACCGCGATCCGTCGGCGCCGGGCGCCGTTCGACACCGCGCTCATGACGCCGCCGCCCGCTCCACGCTCACCGCGCACACCTTGAACTCCGGCATCCTGGAGACGGGGTCCAGGGCCGGATTGGTCAGCGAGTTGGCCCGGCCCGCGCCGTCCCAGTGGAACGGCATGAAGACGGTGTCCGGGCGGATGGCGTCGGTCACCCGGGCCGGGGCGACCGCGCGGCCGCGGCGGCTGCGCACCGTCAGCAGTTCGCCGTCGGTGACGCCCAGCCGCTGCGCCAGATGCGGATGCAGTTCCACGAACGGTCCCGGCGCGGCCTCGTTGAGCTCGGGGACCCGGCGGGTCTGCGCTCCGCTCTGGTACTGGGAGACCACCCGCCCGGTGGTGAGGTACACGGGATACTCGTCGTCCGGCTCCTCCGCCGACGGCCGGTGCGAGACGGCGGCGAACCGGGCCCGGCCGTCGGGCGTCGCGAAGCGGTCCAGGAACAGACGCGGGGTGCCCGGGTGGTGCTCGTCGGGGCACGGCCAGAAGACGCCGTCCTCGGCGCGGATCCGCTGGTAGCTGATGCCCGCGTAGTCCGCGGGTCCGCCCGCGCAGGCGCGCCGCAGCTCCTCGAACGCCTCCTCGGGATCCTCCGGGAAGCCCTTGTCCACGCCGAGCCCGGCGGCCAGTTCGCGCAGCACGTGCAGATCGGTGCGTACGCCCTGCGGCGGGGTCAGCGCCGCCTGGCGCAGGATCACCCTGCCCTCCAGATTGGTCGTGGTGCCGGTCTCCTCGGCCCACTGCGCGGACGGCAGGACGACATCGGCCAGCCGTGCGGTCTCCGAGAGCACGACATCGCTGACGGCGAGGAAGTCCAACTCCCGCAGCCTCTCGGCCACATGGCCCGCGCGGGGGGCGGACACCACCGGGTTGGAGCCCATCAGCAGCAGCGCCCGTATACCGCCGTCCTGTCCTGCGGTGTCCAGGAGTTCATAGGCGGAACGGCCCGGTCCGGGCAGCTCGTCGGGGTCGATCCCCCATACTTCGGCGATGTGCGCACGGGCCGCCGGGTCCTCGATGGAGCGGTAGCCGGGCAGTTGGTCGGCCTTCTGGCCGTGTTCGCGGCCGCCCTGCCCGTTGCCCTGGCCGGTCAGGCAGCCGTAGCCGGAGCCCGGCCGCCCTGCCTTGCCCACCGCCAGGCACAGGTTGATCCAGGCGCCGACCGTGTCGGTGCCCTTGCTGTGCTGCTCGGCGCCCCGTGCGGTGAGCACCATGCCGGTCTCCGCCTGCGCGAACATCCGCACCGCCTCGCGCATGGCGGGCACCGATACCCCGGTCAGCCGCTCCACGCGCTCCGGCCAGTGGGCCATGGCCGACGCCGTGGCCGGTTCGAAGCCGCGGGTGCGGGTGCTGACGAACTCCTCGTCCACCAGCCCTTCGGCGATCACCAGATGCAGCATCCCCAGCGCCAGCGCGAGATCGGTGCCGGGCACCGGCCGCAGATGGAGGTCGGCCAGTTCGGCGGTGCGGGTGCGGCGCGGGTCGATGACGATCAACCGCCCGCCGTTCTCCCGCAGTTCCCGGAAGTAGCGCAGCGCGGGCGGCATGGTCTCGGCCGGATTGCCGCCGACCAGGATCACGCAGCCGGTGCGGGCGATGTCCGCCAGCGGGAAGGGCAGACCGCGGTCGAGTCCGAAAGCGGCCTTGTGCGCGGCGGCCGCGGACGACATGCAGAACCGGCCGTTGTAGTCGATGTTGGCGGTCCGCAGCACCACCCGGGCGAACTTGCCGAGCAGATAGGCCTTTTCGTTGGTCAGCCCGCCGCCGCCGAAGACGCCGACCGCATCCCGGCCGTGCCGCTGCGCGGTGCGCCGCAGGCCCTGCGCCACCCGGTCCAGCGCCTCCGGCCAGGACGCCTCCCGCAGCCTGCCCCGGCGCCCGTCGCGTACCAGCGGAACCGTCAGCCGGGCCGCGGGCGAGAGCACCGCGGCGGCGGTGCGGCCCTTGCCGCACAGTGCCCCGCGGTTCACCGGGAACTCGGGCCGCTCCAGGATCTGCACCGCACCGCCGCGCTCGGCACCCAGCCGCATACCGCACTGCAGCGAGCAGTACGGGCAGTGCGTGTCGGTCGTCGTCATGCAGTGAGCGTCGCGTCGGGCCGTTACGCGGCCGGGTCACCTGTGTTGCGGTGACGGTACGGCCTGCTCACACCGCAGTCGGGAGGGGGTGAGAGGACGGACATCTTCCGTAACGCCCGGGGGCCCGCCCCTAACGCTCATGTGACCGGTCGGTAATCAGTACGTAACGCGGCTGGCTGACCCTGCACCCCATGGGAACTGGCACGACGGCACCACTGCAACCAGGACCGCTGACCGGGTTCACCGTCGGGGTGACCGCGACGCGCCGCCGCGAGGAACTCGTGGCACTCCTGCAACGCCGGGGCGCCCGCGTGGTCGAGGCGCCCACCATGCGCATCATGCCGCTCGGCGATGACACCGCACTGCGCCAGGCCACCGAGCGGTGCCTGACCGCGCCGCTCGACTACGTGATCGCCACCACCGGCGTCGGCTGGCGGGGCTGGATGAGCGCGGCGGACGGCTGGGGCCTCGGCGGCGGTCTCGCCGAGGCCTGCCAGGGCGCGGTCGTCCTCACCCGGGGCCCGAAAGCCACCGGCGCGGTGCGGGCCAGCGGTCTGCACGAGGCGTACTCACCAGGGTCCGAGGCCAACGACGAGTTGCTCGCCTGGCTGCTCGCCCGTGACGTGCGCGGCCGTCGGATCGCCGTACAGGAGCACGGGATGCCGCTCGACGGCTTCAGCGCCGCGCTGCGCGAGCGCGGTGCCGAGGTCATCGCGGTTCCGGTCTACCGCTGGGGACCGCCCGAGGACCCGGAGGCGGTACGGCGGCTGGTGGAGTTGACCGTACGACGCGAACTGCACTGTCTGACCTTCACCAGCGCCCCGGCGATCGACGCCCTGCTGGCGACCGCGGACGCCCTGGACCGCCGGGCCGAGGTGCTCGCCGCGCTGCGGGACGACGTGCTGGCGGTGTGCGTCGGCCCGCTGTGCGCACGGCCGTTGCGGGAGGCGGGCGTCGAGGCGGTGTGGCCGGAGCGCGGGCGCCTCGGCGCGCTGGTACGTACGCTCGCCGAGGCGCTGCCCGCCCGCGGTCGCCGCGAGTTGGTGAGTGGCTCGCTGCATGTGGCGCTGCAGGGTGGGGCGGTGTTCCTCGACGGCGAGCCCGTGGGGTTGCCGCCGGTGCTGGCGGCACTGCTGCGGGCGCTCGCCGACAAGCCGGGACGGGTGGTCAGCCGGGCGGAGTTGCTGCGCCGGGTGTGGCCCGCCACGCGGGCCGACGAGCACGCGGTCGACGCCGCGGTGGCCAGGCTGCGCGCCGCGCTCGGTCCGCACGCGGCGCTGGTGCGTACCGTCCCCAAGCGCGGCTACCTACTGGCGGTCACCCTTTGAACCGCACCTCGCGGCCGGTTCGCCCCACCGCCGTCGTCGCTCGCAGCGCGGGCGGCAAGCTCCCCGGGGGTGTCGGGGACTTGCCCCCGACACCCTCTGCCGCCACGACGGCGGGCAACCCCCTCGATGTGGACCGGCGGTGGTGAACCCGCCGTAGCCCAACGAGGAATCCGCGCCGGAGAAGGCGCTAGTCGAGGTCGGCCACGATCGACCCCACCCGCTCCCCCAGTGTGCGATCGCGCGCGTTGAGCACCAGCGCGTAGACCAGTGCGATCGCGATGATGGCGCCGCTGATCGGCGGAAAGGTGTCGAAGGGCGCGGGCTGGCCCGGCTTGACGAGCTGGTAGAGCGGGTAGCCGATGGCCGCGACACCGACGAGCGGCAGGATCAGATGCCGGACCACCGAGAACATCTCACGGTGGTGGCGCCGGTAGTACACCGGAAGGGCGAGGTTGGCCGCCAGCCAGGTGACCACGATGAGGATGGTGCCCAAGGTGGCCGACTGCCCGAAGTAGGTGACCGGGTCGATGTTCCAGCCCCAGCCGAAGGCCAGTCCGAGCGCGACGGCGAGATAGACGACGAAGCTCACCCACGGGGTACGGGTGTGCGGGGTGACCTTGGCGACGACGGACGGCAGCAGGCCCTCCCGGCCGGAGTTGAAGATCAGCCGGGACTGGGAGTTGGCCGCCGAGATCAGTGATCCGGTGATCGAGGTGAACCCCGCGAGGTAGGCGAGGAACGCACCGCCGCCGAGGATTCCCAGGGCGACGTCGACGAACGGCACATCGGACTTGGCGAGGGCGGCGGTGTCGTAGTCGAAGCCGACCACCGTGACGTAGGCGAACAGCAGATAGCTGACCGTCATCGCGGCGATGGAGAGGTAGATCGCCCGAGGCACCGCACGGCGCGGGTCGTTGGTCTCCTCGGCGAGCGCCGCCGAGTTCTCCCAGCCGATGAACAGGAAGACGGCGAGCGGGAATCCCAGGCCGAGTCCCTTGAATCCGCCCGCCAGTCTGCCCGGGTCGAAGGGAGCCATCGTCAGATGTCCGCTGTGCCGGACCAGCACCCACACGCTCACCAGGACCAGCAGCCCCATCTCGAAGGCGAACAGCGCACCCGCCCACTTGGTGGAGACCGATACCCCCTTGACCACCAGCACGAAGGAGGCCAGCGTCAGGAGCGCGGTGAACCACTGCCAGGCGATGTGCACCCCGGTGTAGTGCGCGATGATGGTCGATGTCCAGCCGCCCGAGATGGCCACCACGGCGGAGATCGCGATGATGTAGCCGAGCGACACCACGATCGTCGTGGTGATGGCGGCGACCGGACCGAACGTCTTGCCGATGAACGTGATGAACGAACCCGTGGACGGTATGGACCGGGAGAACTCGGCGAGGGTGTTGCCGAGCAGGGCGACCACGACCGCCGCCGCCAGGATCGTCAGCGGGGAGGCGACCCCCGCCGTCTGCGCGATCAGCGCGAAGCCGAAGAAGAAGCTCATCGCCGGTCCGATGTTGGCCATGGTGGACGCGGTGATGTCGGCCAGGCCCAGTGCGCCGCGGCGCAGGCGTTCCGGTTGGACCGAGGTGGCGGGGCCGCCGCCCGTTCCCGACGCTGTGGTGTGCACGGCTTCTCCTTGGTCGAGGGATGCGCAACCCACCGGGCGCCTTGGCGGCCGCACGGTCCATGGGCGCGGAAGGAGAGTGCCACTGCCGCCCGAACGCCCCTTGCGAGCCGCGCGAGCCGTGAGCCTCATGGCCTGAAAATACCCACCGACCGCCCGGTTGTACCTGATGACCAGCCCCCTTTGGCCCAAGGATCACAGGGCGCCGACCGGTGATCCACGGCGGAACGGAGGGTGTGTCGGCCGCCTTGATCGGCCGCGGTGCGCCGCGATCGTTTGCGATAGATCGCGACGGGGAAGGGGAACCGGCGTGGCAGGTGCGGGTTGGCAGTTCTGGGTGGACCGAGGTGGCACGTTCACCGACATCGTCGCCCGCGGCCCGGACGGCCGGGTGACCACGCACAAGCTGCTGTCGGAGAACCCTGCCCGCTACCGCGATCCCGCGGTCGCGGGCATCCGCACGCTGCTCGGACTCTCCGCGGACGATCCCGTTCCAGCGGATCGGGTCGACGCGGTACGGATGGGTACGACAGTGGCGACCAACGCGCTGCTGGAGCGCAAGGGCGAGCGGACCGTACTGGTCATCACCAAGGGGTTCCGCGACGCGCTGCGCATCGGCTACCAGAACCGGCCGCGGATCTTCGCCCGTGAGATCGTCCTCCCCGAGTTGCTGTACGACCGGGTCATCGAGGCCGACGAGCGGATCACGGCGGACGGTACGGTGCTGCGCGCGCCGGATCTCGACCGGCTGGGCGAAGAACTGCGGCAGGCGTACGACGACGGCATCCGCGCGGTCGCGGTGGTCTGTCTGCACAGCTATCTGCACCCCGCCCACGAACAGGCGATCGGCAAGCTGGCCGAGCAGATCGGCTTTCCCCAGGTGTCGCTGTCCAGTGAGGCCAGCCCGCTGATGAAGCTGGTACCGCGTGGCGACACAGCGGTGGTGGACGCGTATCTCTCCCCGGTCCTCCAGCGGTACGTACGGCAGGTCGCGGAGCAAATGCGGGGCGTGCGGCTGATGTTCATGCAGTCCAGCGGTGGGCTGGCGGAGGCCGGGCACTTCCGGGGCAAGGACGCGATCCTGTCGGGTCCGGCCGGGGGCATCGTCGGCATGGTCCGGATGTCGCAACAGGCTGGATTCGAGAAGGTGATCGGCTTCGACATGGGCGGCACGTCCACCGATGTGTCGCACTTCGCGGGCGAGTACGAGCGGGTGTTCAACACTCAGGTGGCGGGCGTCCGGTTGCGTGCCCCGATGCTGGACATCCACACGGTGGCGGCCGGAGGCGGGTCCGTGCTGCACTTCGACGGCAGCCGGTACCGGGTCGGCCCGGACTCGGCGGGGGCTGATCCGGGACCGTCCTGCTACCGCGGCGGCGGCCCGCTGACCGTCACCGATGCCAATGTGATGCTGGGCCGCATCCAACCCGAGCACTTTCCCCAGGTGTTCGGGCCGGACGGCGACCAGCCGCTGGACGAGGACATCGTGCACCGGTTGTTCACCGAGCTGGCCGCGGGCATCCGGGCCCGGACCGGCGACGAGCGCTCGGCGGAGCAGGTCGCCGAGGGATTTCTGCAGATCGCCGTCGCCAACATCGCCAACGCGGTCAAACGCATCTCCGTACAGCAGGGCCACGATGTCACCGAGTACGTACTGACCACGTTCGGCGGCGCCGGAGGCCAGCACGCGTGTGCCGTCGCGGACTCCCTCGGCATCCGCACGGTACTGGTGCCGCCGATGGCGGGTGTGCTCTCCGCGCTCGGCATCGGCCTGGCCGACACCACCGCCATGCGGCAGCAGTCGGTGGAGGTACGGCTGGCGCCCGACGCGATGGAGCGGGTGCGTTCGGTGGCGGCGGGGCTGGAGTCGGCGGCGCGCGGTGAACTGCTCGACGAGGACGTGCCGGAGGGGCGGATCCGGGTGACCCGCCGCGCCCATCTGCGCTACGACGGTACCGACACCGCCGTGCCGGTCGAACTGGCGGAGCCGGACGAGATGGCCGCCGCGTTCGAGGAGAGTCACCGGTCCACCTACTCGTTCCTGATGGACCGTCCGATCATCGTCGAGGCGCTCTCGGTCGAGGCGACCGGGCTCACCGAGCGCCCCGACCTGGACCACCTCGGCCCGTCGGCCACCACCCCGGAGTCCGAGGAGACCGCCACCGCCCATATGTACACCGGGGACGCCTGGCGTGACGTACCGCTACGGCAACGGGAGCGGATGCGCCCCGGTGAGACCGTGACCGGCCCGGCGATCATCACCGAGGCCAACGCCACCACCGTGGTGGACGACGGATGGCGGGCGTCGGTAACGCCGTTCGGACATCTCCTGGTTGAGCGGGTGCACGCGCGCGCCGAGGCGGCGGTGGGAACCGAGGCCGACCCGGTCATGCTGGAGATCTTCAACAATCTCTTCATGTCCATCGCCCAGCAGATGGGCGCACGGCTGGAGTCGACCGCGCAGTCGGTCAACATCAAGGAGCGGCTGGACTTCTCCTGTGCCCTCTTCGACCCGGACGGCAATCTCATCGCCAACGCACCGCACATTCCGGTGCACCTCGGCTCCATGGGCACCAGCGTCAAGGAAGTCATCCGGCGCCGCACCGGAACCATGAAGCCGGGCGACGCCTATGCGGTCAACGACCCCTACCACGGGGGCACCCATCTGCCCGACATCACCGTGGTGACCCCGGTCTTCGGTTCCGGAGCGGACGGTCGGCAGCGGATCCTGTTCTTCGTCGCCTCCCGCGGCCACCACGCGGAAATCGGCGGAATCACACCCGGCTCCATGCCCGCCAACAGCCGCGAAATCCACGAGGAGGGCGTGCTGTTCGACAACTGGCTGCTGGTCGAGAACGGCACGCTGCGCGAGGCGGAGACGCTACGGCTGCTCACCGGGGCGCCGTACCCGTCCCGCAACCCGGCCACCAACCTCGCGGATCTGCGCGCCCAGATCGCCGCCAACCACAAGGGCGTTGACGAAGTCGGCAAGATGATCCGGCACTTCGGTCTTGACGTGGTGCAGGCGTACATGCGGCACGTGCAGGACAACGCCGAGGAAGCGGTGCGACGGGTCATCGACGCGCTGGACGACGGTGCCTACCGCTACGAGATGGACTCCGGCGCGGTGATCTCGGTACGTGTCCAGGTGGATCGTGAACGGCGTTCGGCGACCCTGGACTTCACCGGCACCTCCGGGCAACTCGACACGAACTTCAACGCGCCGTCGTCGGTGGTGACGGCCGCCGTGCTCTATGTCTTCCGTACGCTCGTCGCCGATGACATCCCGCTCAACGACGGCTGCCTGCGCCCGCTGCGCATCGTCATCCCCGACGGCTCCCTGCTCGCACCGGTCTACCCGGCGGCGATCGTCGCCGGAAACGTGGAGACCTCGCAGGCGATCACCGGTGCGCTGTACGCCGCGCTGGGTGTGCAGGCCGAGGGGTCCGGGACCATGAACAACGTCTCCTTCGGCAATGAGCGGCACCAGTACTACGAGACCGTCGCGTCGGGCTCCGGTGCCGGTGCCGGGTTCGACGGGGCGCCCGTGGTGCAGACCCATATGACCAACTCCCGCCTGACCGACCCCGAGGTCCTTGAGTGGCGCCTCCCCGTACTGCTGGAAGAATTCGCCATCCGGCCGGACAGCGGCGGTGCGGGCCGCTGGCGCGGCGGCGATGGAGCGGTGCGCAGGATCAGGTTCTGTGCGGCGATGACGGTCAGCACCCTGTCCGGCCATCGGCGGGTGCCGCCCTACGGGCTGGCCGGGGGCTCTTCCGGATCGCTGGGGGTCAACCGCGTCGAGCGGGCTGACGGCACGGTCACACATATGGCCGGGTGCGACTCGGTCGATGTGCGGCCGGGTGATGCGCTGGTGATCGAGACACCGGGTGGCGGCGGGTACGGCTCACCCTGAAGCCGTTCAGCCCGACACCCGTCCAGGCGTCAGCTCCACAGCGGGTACGTCATGGACCTGGGCGTGTCCGCGGGCCTGGCTCCCGGGTAGGTGATGGTCAACCTGGCGTACTGCCAGTGCTGTGACTGGCCGTTCCACCGCCGTACCCGGTCGAGCCGCACGCCGGCCGGGTAGCTGTGGAACTTGCCCGCCGCACAGTAGGGCTTGCAGTCGTTCACCACGTCCCGCCCGGTGGCGGTGGCGGCGTTCTGCCCCCACCGGGACCAGTGCAGTGAGGTCAGGTAGTTGTTGCCGTCGGCGCAGGCGATCAGGAAGGTCGCGGGGCGGACTTGCGGATGGTAGAAGCAGTCGACGACTACGCGGGTAGGCGATTGCGGGCGGGCGATCGCAGACGCGGAAGCGGACGACGGGGCGGCGACGGCCGCGAGCGCCGTACCAGCACAGACCAGGATTGCTGTCTTTGACATGCGACTTTGCATGTTCGCTCCTCAACCGCTCCGGCGGAGCTCGTAACGGCTGTTGTCTTGTCGACGCTACGACCGTCCGGGGGGATGTACCACTCGTACGGGTCACAGCTTCGCAACACGGTCACGGCCGGCGCCAGTCATGGCCGCTCCCCGCTCCGGCCACCGGCCCCGCGCGGCTCGGCCGGCAGACCCTGCTGCCCGGCCGGCATCTCGGTCAGGATACGCCGCGCGGCCCGCATCAGCTCCGCCACGTCCCCGCCCGCGAGCTCGTGGACAGCCGCACACCCGGCGGCCTTCCCGCCGAGCGGAGGCGGCTGGCGGCAGCCGCTACCGTCGGTCCATGCGTCTGCTCCTGACCTCCGACACGCATCTGCCTAAACGCGCCAGGCGACTCCCGGAGGAACTGCTGGCACAGATGACGCTCGCCGACGTGGTGATCCATGCCGGGGACTGGGTCGACGCGGCCACCCTCACGCTCTTCGCGTCCCGGGCCAAGCGGCTGATCGGCGTGTACGGCAACAACGACGGCGCCGAACTGCGGGCCCGGCTGCCGGAGGTCGCCCGGGCCGAACTGGACGGGGTGCGGTTCGGCGTCGTCCACGACACCGGCCCGGCGCGCGGGCGGGAGCGGCGCTGCGCCGAGCGGTTCGCGGACCTTGACGTGCTGGTCTTCGGGCACAGCCACATCCCGTACGACACCACGGCCCCCGGGGGCCTGCGGCTGCTGAACCCCGGGTCGCCGACCGATCGGCGGCGCCAGCCCTTCCACACCTACATGACCGCCGTGACGGACGCCGGACGCCTCACCGAGGTCGTGCTGCACCGGCTACCGCCGCACCGGTAGCCCTGGCCGCCGCGCCGCTGGAGGGCAGAGGCGCGAAAACGCGTTGCCTCGCTCGCCGGGTCTCCCGATGGTGTGTTAGCGGTGTTCTCGCGGCCCCAGGGTCAACTTCTCGCCCGGCAGTGGTCGTTGGAAACCGGCGACGGCTGGAGGACTGGTCACTTTTGAACAATAGTCAACAGCTCCCACAAGATCGCCGTCCGTGCGCGGCCACACGACAAAGGTGCGAAACTCAGGACATCGCGGTTACACCCTGCGTTCTTGATGTGCTCAATGGGAGGTGCCATGGACCAACAACCCGCCGCATACGAGCTGACCTTCCCGCAAAGTGAGGAGGAGGGAGCAGCCGACACGGTGGTGGTCCGCCGTACCGAGACCGCCGGTCCGGGCGGCAGCGCGGTGTACACGGACGACAGCGGCATCATCCGGGCCGAGATCAGCGAAAAAGGAGAGGTGAGAATGCTCGCCAGCGGCGGACGCCAGGCGCTGAGCCGCCCCACGAGCGCCCGTCCGCTTGACTAGTGCCGCGGACACGAAACGGGCTGCGCCCGGACCTCCGCGGTGCGCGGAGGTCCGGGCGCAGCCCGAAATCCCCCCGGCCTCGGTGCCGGCCGCAACCGGCAGGCACTCAGGCGGAATGCCGTTCGGCGGCGCTCACCGCCGGCTTCTGACGACCGCTCGAAAATCGCCACCCCGCCAGTCGGTCACACGTTCGCCACTCGTACATGCTTACGCATCTCGCGCGGCTCACACGCGCGCACCCTGAGCCCGTCCGGCCGTCGACGGCTCGCTGATCGTGATCTCCACATCGACGTCCAGGGCGGTGGCCACCGCGGCTATCGACCTCAGCGTCAGGTTCTCGTCACCCGACAGGATCTGACTGATGCGCCCGGGCGACACGCCCATCCGCTCGGCGAGCTCCCTTCGGGACAGCTCACGTTCCACCAGCAGCTCCGCGAGCGACGCCGTCGCCTGGCGGGCCAGTCGCGCACCGGCTGACTCGGCCGCCCCACCGCGATCCGTACAGTGTCGCCACGACATAACGTCACCCCAAGAACACTGTGTTGCCGGGTGTTACCCGGCGAGAACAGCATGCCATCGCCAGGCCCGGCGAATAACAGCGTTTCGGCCAAAGCTCCGCGCCCCGCAGAGGCATGACCGCGACCGGTAACCGGCTGGCGCACGCGGCGCGCTGTCGAGCCGCCGCGGTCGGCCGGCGCTCCGCAACAGGGACGCGCGGCGTCATCACCGACCGGGCGTCGGCGCGATCCGCGAAAGAAGCCGCACAGAAGAATCCGCGCAAAAGAAAAATAGTCGCGCTCGGGGCCTGGGAAATCCCAGAAGCAACCTCACCGAAACGAATTCCCCCGTGGATCCGGCGGGTTGCCACCCCGAGCGCGACTGACTTCACTATGTCAAAAAACCCGTCAACCCGCAAGGACGGCCCCGTTTCTCACGCTGCGAGAAACGAGGCCAAACGGAATCCCCTGTTTCGGACATAACGATTCCACGCTTTCTCGCCCTGCGAGAAAGCGGCCTCCGGACCCGCCGGTGGCCCGTGGCAGGTCATGACCTAGCCTGTCGGGGCGGGCACTCCGCAACGTCCAGCCAAGGAGAGACATGCGCGCGATCACCATGCGTCGGTTCGGCGGGCCCGAGGTGCTCGAACTCACCGAGGTGCCCGATCCCCAGGCCCGCGCGGGCCACCTTCTGGTGGATGTCACCCGAGCCGGAGTCAATTACGCTGACGTACACGTCCGCGGAAACACATATCTAGCCCCGATTTCGCTTCCCTATATTCCCGGAAATGAAATCGTGGGCATTACCGCGGATGGCCGCCGCATCGCCGCCCTCACCATTGGCGGCGGCTACGCGGAGAAGGCGGTCGTACACCGCCGGGTCGCCTGGGACATCCCCGATGACGTCACCGACGACCAGGCGGCGGCGCTGGCGCTGCAGGGCAACACCGCATGGCATCTGCTCTTCACCGCCGCCCAGTTGACCAGCGGTCAGAGCGTGGTCATCCCGGCCGCGGCGGGCGGCGTGGGGTGTATCGCCGTCCAGCTGGCGAAGCAGATCGGCGCCAAGGTCATCGCGCTGGCCAGCACCGAGGCCAAACGGCGGTTGGCCATGGACCTCGGCGCGGACGCCGCCCTTGACTCGTCCACCACCGTAGGCCTCACCGAGCGGATTCTGGACGCGGCGGGTGGCCCGGTACACGCGGCCCTGGAGATGACCGGCGGACCGACCCTGCAGGCGACGCTGGCCGCGGTGGCGCCGCGCGGCCGCCTGGCGGTGTACGGGTACGCCTCGGGCGAATCCGGCACCGTGCCGACCCAGCTGCTGATGCAGAAGTCCATCAGCGTCTCCGGATTCTGGCTGCCGCACCTGTACTCGGACCGCAACGCACTCCCCATGAGCATGAAGGCGCTGACCGCCGCAGTGCGCTCCGGCGACCTGCGGCCCGTGATCGGCGGCGCCTACCCGCTGGCCCAAGCCGCCCAGGCACACCGCGATCTGGCGGCCCGTACCCAGACCGGAAAGCTGGTTTTGACCACGGCACCGTAGGATCGGGCCATCCGTGGGCACCCCTCACCACGATGCCCGCCTTGGCCGAATCCCGACGGCTGACCGGGCGGGATACGTGGAAGGCTGTGTCCCCGCGGGGGACCGGGGGACACGGCCAGAGCGAGTAGAGGCGGGCTCACTGCATGAACAGGCACAGTGCGCGGGACGGTCGGACGGCATCGGGCGGCACCAGCCACGCCGAGCGGGTCTTCCGGGTGCAGCGGGCCTTCGCCGAGCTGGGCGGCACCTCGCACGGCCCCGGCGAACTGGCCAAGGTCACCGGACTCGACGACTCCGCGGTGCACCGCATTCTGCAGTCCGGCGTCTACCAGGGGAACTTCGTCCGGGTCGGGCGCGGCCAGTACCAACTCGGCCTTTCGGCGGCCAAGTTGGGCCTGCAGGCGCTGGCCCACGGCCCCGAGGGCGACGCCGGGCAGGCCGTACTCCAGGAGCTGCGGGCACGGACCGACGGCGGTCTGGCCTTCCTCTACATGCTCGCGCCCTTCGGAGGCGCCCAGCGCCAGTGCATCGACATGGCCGTGGGCGACTCCGACCTGGTCGAGCTGGGGATGACCCCGCGCGATGTGCTGTCGGTGACCCGCTCGCTGCGCACCGGTGCCTCCGGCCGCACGATCCTGGCCTACCTGCCCGACACGATTCAGGCCAGGGTGCTCGCCGAACCCGTCCCCGAGGAGGCCGGCCCCGGTGTGTTCCGGAACAACGACGAGCTCCTGGCCTCGCTCGCCGAGGTGCGGGACCAGGGCTTCGCCCTCGGCCAGCAGGAGTGCATGGCCGGTTGGAACTCGTGCGCCGCGCCCATCATGTGGGACGACTCCATCATGGGCGCCGTGCTGCTGCTCAAGCCGGTGAGCGAGATGCCGCGTGCCCCGCAGAGCGTCATCGACGCCACCAAGGTGGCCGGTGCGGGACTCAGCCGTCTCGCCTGCGGGCCGTGGCCCTCGACGGTGCAGCGCCCTTAGGGTGACGGCGCACGCCCCCTGATCGAGTGCCGCGAGTGCCACAGACCACGGAGGTCCGTCACATGATGCGCAAGCACTGGGTTCCCGTCGCCGCGGCGGCGTCCATCGTTCTCACGCTGACCACGGTCGCGGCCGCGGACGCGCAGACCGGCGTGCGCCGGTCCGCGGCGGCCAGGCCCACCGCGGACGGGTGCGGCTACACCAAGGCGGTGCCCGCCGACAGATTCAAGGGCATACCCGCCTTCGACCCCGCCGCGGCCGCTCGGCCGTACTCCGCAACACTGCGTACCAGCCAGGGCCGTATCACCTTCCGGGCGCTGACCGACAAGGCGCCGTGCACCACGTTCTCCTTCCGCTTCCTCGCCCAGCACGCCTACTTCGACCGGACGCACTGCCACCGGCTCACCACACAGAAGATCTATGTGCTGCAGTGCGGTGACCCGACGGGCACCGGCAGCGGTGGGCCCGGCTACTCCTTCCGCGACGAGAACCTGTCCGGCGCCACGTATCCGGCGGGCACCGTGGCCATGGCCAACTCCGGCCCGAACACCAACGGCAGCCAGTTCTTCGTGGTCTGGAAGGACACCAAGCTCTCCCCCGCCTACACGCCGTTCGGCCAAGTGACCGGCGGCATGGACGTGTTGCGGAGGATCGCCGCCGCGGGCGAGGACGACCAGAACGGCCCGGGCGACGGCTTCCCGACCCTGCCGGTCGACATCGACCACGTACGGATCGCTCCGCGCTAACGCCGCCGACCGCAGCAGCGTCCGGTCAGCCCGTCGAGGAGCAGGGACAGTCCGATGCCGACCAGCCATACGTCCTTGGCCAGCGGCAGCCCCTGCTCCGTCGGGCGAAGGCTGCCCTCCTCCCGCATGCCGGGCGTGCGCAGGTAGAGGCCCAGCGTGCCCAGCGAGAACGCGGTCAGGCCCGCACCGGCCACGGCGGCCGGCACCACCGGGACCAGCAGCGCCGCGCCCAGTGCGAGCTCCCCGGCGGACAACAGGCGGACGAAGCGCTGCGGGTCGAGTTTGCCGAGGAACGGATAGCTGCCGGTGGCGAAGCCGTGCAGGTTGCGCGCGGTCTCCTCGTCAGCCCCGCGTTTGCCGAGCCCGGAGTTCAGGAAGAAGGCCCCGGCGGAGAGCCGTAGCGGCAACTGGCGGCATGCGGATCGCGAGTCCATGGCAGGCCTCCTCATGACACGTCCGCGTTCCACGGTAGTAGCGGTCCACGCCCGCCGCATGGCGAGCGCCCTCGCCCTGCCGGGAGCCCGGTGACGGGCCGCGCGGGCGCGCGCCGCGGCGACACACTGCGTGAGGTCAGGTGGCCGTGTGTGTCGGAAGTGCTGACGGCATGGGCGGCTTTGCGTACCCTGGTGTGCCATGGGGGACCAGGGGGAGCTCCCCGGCAACTTTGGTGCCAGGCCGCCGGGTTGGGCGGTACGCGTCCGCCGTGACGACGGGTCGATCGCGGGGGCGGGCATCTTGCTGGCCGCGGACCGGGTGCTGACCTGCGCCCATGTCGCGCCCATGGACCAGCGGTTCACCCTGGAGTTCGTCGGGGAACCGGATGCGGAGCCGGTACGGGCCGAAGTGCTACCCGACTGCTGGGTTCCGGAGACCCTGGACTCGGACGGGGATCCCAGCGGAGACGTCGCCCTGCTGCGGCTGGCCGAACCGCGGCCGCGGGTGCGGCCCGCCTCCCTCTACCGGCTGTCCCCGACACACCGGACCGCCCATATGTACGGCTTCCCGAAGGACTACAGCGGCGGCATCTACTTCCGCGCCAATGTCGTCGGCGGTACCGGCCGGGACGGCCAGGTCCAGCTCAGCCCCGTCCGCCGCAACGAACTGGTCCGGCCGGGGTTCAGCGGCGCCGGGGTGGTGGACGACCAGACCGGCCAGGTCATCGGCATGGTGCTCAGCCGGGTGCGGGAACGGGACGGCTCGGGCTTCTCGTTCATGAGTCCCACCGAGACGATCGTGCAGCATCTGCCGCGGGTGGCGCAGTGGACGCACGGGCTGTCCGCGGTCGACGAGTCGCTGGTGTCCGGCAACGGTGAGGAACCGCTCGACCAGCCGTTCGCGGAGCGGTTGGCACGCTGGTTCGAGGGGCACGGCCGCCCGGTGAAGATCAGCGTCGTGGCCGATGAGCGCGGCCCCCGGGCCGCCACGTTGCGCCGCGCCATCAAGCTGGCCGACCGCGAGTTGCGCAGCAGCGCCTCGACCGGCCAGGCATCGCAGCACCCGCCTTCGACCATCCCGCCCGCGGGCGGTCTCGACCTCGCGGTCGACGCCACCGACCGCACCGTCGCGGAGGTCGCCGAGCGGATCGCCGCGCGGACCGGGCTCGGCGTACGCGCCGGGCAGGCCCCCGCCGACCGGATCCGCGCCGGCGCGGTGACGCTCAGCATCGTCGTGGTCGGGGTGGACCGGGCCGCCGACCCGGCGGCGCTGCTCGAACTGCTGGGCGTACTGGCCGAGCACGACAGCCGACTGCTGCTGGTCTTCCGGGACCCGCACACGGCCAGCCGCCACCAGGCCGAGTCCGAACTCGTCGTACGTCCCTGGCGGGAGCGGCTGACCCGGCTGTGCGAACGGTTGGCCGAGATCACCGATCGACTCGCCGGTGAACTGCGTGAGCGGATGAGTCAGGTGGTGTCCGACACCCGCCGGGCCACCGACGTGCTGGTCAAGGCGTACGCCTTGCGCGAGCATGTGAGCCGGCTCGCCGACCCGCCCCTCGACCCGGAGCAGGCGGTGGATCTGGCCCCCTACGAACGCGCCGCCGCGCGGGCGGTCACCCGGCTGAACCAGATGATCGAGCACCTCGACGAACTGATCCGGCAGCGCGAGGAGTTGCGCGGCAGGCTCAAGTCCTACCAGGTGCTCGCCCAGGAGGGCTCCGACCGGGAGGACCTGGAGGGGTCGGCCCGCTATCTGGCGGCGTACCACCTGCTGTACCGCGCCCCCTGCGACATCACTGCCGCGCAGGCGGCGGTGGACCGCTACACCCGGTACGTGGACGGCCTGCCGGACCAACCAACCGAGGTGGGTGGTGAAGCGCCATGACCTCGTGCGAACACCCTGCCTGCGAGGGCCGGTTGATGGCCACCGGCTTCTGCGACACCTGCCGACGGCGTCCACCACGGTCCGCCGTGCCCGCCCAACGGACCGCCGCCGACCGGCGAGCGGCCGAGGCCGCCGGCTCCGCCACGGATGACCACGGCGCCGTCCTCGACCGTGATGGGCTGCTGGAGCTGCCGACGGTCAGCCCGCCCGACCCGGCGGACGTCATCATCCGCGACCCCCAGCCGCCCACGCACGGGCGGCGCTGCGGCGCGGACGGCTGCACCGAGTTGATCGGCATCGGCTACGGCAGACAGCCCGCCCGCAGCCGGGGCTTCTGTCCCAGGTGCGGTACCGCCTACTCCTTGGTACCCGAGTTGCACCCCGGTGACCTGGTCGACCACTACCGGGTGGTCGGTTGCCTGGCATGCGGCGGCCAGGGCTGGATCTATCTGGCCGAGGACATACGTCTGCAGGGCCTGCGCGTCGTCCTCAAGGGGCTGATCAACACACGTGACGAGGTCTCACATCGCAGCGCCGCCGAGGAGCGCCGCTCCCTGGCCACGCTCCACCACCCGGACATCGTCAGCGTCATCACGGACGTTCAGCATCTGGGCCCCGGCGCACGGGAGCCGACCGGATACATCGTCATGGAGTACATCGGCGGGCGTTCTCTGCAGCAACTCCTCGAATCCCCAGGCCTGGAGGGAATCTTCGGCGGCCCGATGCTCTTCGACCATGTCATCACCTACGGCTGCAAGATCCTCGGGGCACTGGAGTACCTGCACGGCCGGGGACTGCTGTACTGCGACATGAAACCGGCCAATGTGATCCACTACGACAAGGAGATCAAGGTCATCGACCTGGGCGCGGTGCGGCGCGTCGACGACCACGACTCCGTACTGGTGCACACGGAGAAGTTCGCGCCGCCGAAGGCGGAACGCGACCGGGGAGACTTCGACGTCGACACCGATCTGTACACGGTCGCCCGGACCCTGGAGTACCTGGCCGAGCACGCGGTCCCCGCCACCGGGCTGGCCGACCGCTCGTTCCGGCTGGTGATCGACCGGGCGAAACACCAGGACCGCACGGCGCGCTTCGGCTCGGCCGCGGAGATGTCCCGGCAGCTGTGGGAAGTACTGCGGGAGAACCGCGCGCTGGCCCGTCATGAGCAATACCCGGAGCGCTCCACGCTGTTCACCCCCACCGCCGTGCTGTTCGGCTCCCGGCTGGGGGCGGTTCCGCCGCTGAGCCACTGGACCGAGCGCACCGGCGGCCAGCCCCTGCGGCTGGACATCGACCCGCCCGACCCGGTCGAGGCGGCCCGCGGGCTGCCGATCCCGATCCCGCGCCCGGACGATCCCGCCGCCCCCCTGCTGACCAGCCTGGCCGCGGACAACCCGGAGCGCATCGAGGAGCGGGAGAACGAGGATCGCGGGTTCCAGACGGTCGAGGTCGCGCTGTGGCTGTGCCGCGCCTACCTACAGCGCGGCGAGCCGGGGCAGGCGGACCACTGGCTGGGCGAGGCGACGAAGCGGTTGGGGCCGGATGCCGCCGGGTACGACTGGCGGCTCGCCTGGCACCGCGGCGTACTGCGCCTCGGCAGGCGTGACGTCAGCGGCGCCCAGGAGGAGTTCGGCGCCGTCTACGGCACGGTGCCCGGGGAGTACGCACCCAAGCTGGCCCTCGGCTACTGCGCCGAGTGGCGGCGCAAGGACGAGTCGGGGGCGGATGCCAGGTCCTACTACGAGGCGGTGTGGCAGCGCGACCGGTCGCAGGGCAGCGCGGCCTTCGGGCTGGCCCGTGTCCACCTGCGCCACGGCGACCGGGCGGGCGCCGTCGGGATCCTCGACCAGGTACCGAAGACCTCCCGGCACTACGACGCGGCCCGGATCGCCGCGCTGCGGGTGTACGCGGGACTGCTCGCCGACCGCGCGCCGACCGTGGACCAGCTGCGCGAGGTGGTCGAGCGGCTGCCGGAACTCGACCTGGACGGCGGCGAGGCGGACGGCGAGTCCCGGGAGCGGCTGGTGGCGGAGATCCGGGAGACCGTGTTCGCGTCCCGCCCGGTGGCCGGCTGGGGCGAGCGGTTTCCCGGTGGCCGGCTGTTCGGCCCGGACGGCACCGACAGACAGCTGCGCGAGCTGCTGGAGGAGTCGTTCTGGAAGCTGGCCGGGCAGGCGAGGACCGCGGACGAGCGCGCGGAGCTCATCGACCGGGCCCACGGCATACGGCCGATGAGCACGTTCTGACGGGCAGTTCCAGCACCTGAGGAGGCGAGGAGTACGGACACGGCCGGTACGGATCGCGAGTGCACCGTGGATCTGGCGCTCAGTCAGTGGAAGTTCCTCTCCGTGCGGGCGAGGGACCACGGCATGCACGCCATCTTGACGGTGAAGGTGAGCGGGGCGGCCGGGCTGTCCGGTGCGGCCGGTCTCGCCGAGGTCCTGGTGGTGGACTGCTCGGACTCGATGACCTGGCCGCAGTCCAAGTTCCGAGCGGCCAAGAACGCCACCGCCGCGGCGCTGCGGCTGCTGCCGGACGGTACGCGCTTCGCCGTGGTCAAGGGCACCCATGTCGCGGAGATGGCCTACCCGGACACCGCGTCCATGCCGGTCGCCGGTCCCGACCGGCGGGCCGCGGCACAGGAGAGGGTGCACGGCCTGGTCGCGTCCGGCGGCACCGCGATCGGCACCTGGCTCGACCTGTCCCGAGAACTGCTCGACGGCCAGGCCGCGCCGATCCGGCATGTGCTGCTGGTCACCGACGGCAAGAACGAGCATGACGAACAGCGCCCGCTGGACGAGGTACTGGCGGCCTGCGAGGGGCGGTTCATCTGTGACGCCTGGGGCATCGGCGACGGTTGGAACGCTCACGAGCTGATCCGTATCGCGAGTCGCCTGCACGGCAAGGCCGACGCCGTGCGCGAGGAGTCGCAACTTCCGGTCGCCTACGAGAAGTTGATGCGCGACATGCTGGCCAAGGCCATCCCGGAGCTGCGGATCCGGGTGACCGCGATGCCCGGAGCGCAGATCCGCTTCTTCAAGCAGGTGTACCCCACCGAGATGGACCTCGCGAACAGCGGCCACCCGTCCGGCGATGGGAGCGTCGAGTACACCACCCGTGCCTGGGGCGACGAGTTCCGCCGCTACCACGTGTGTCTGTCCGCCGACCCGGCCGACCAGTTGCGCGAGGAGGACCTGCAGCTGGGCTTCGTCGAAGTGGCCGCCGGCTCGGCGCGGTTGCGGTACCCCGAGCCCGTGCCCATTGTCGTCCAGTGGACCGACGACCCGGTGGCCGCCACCCGGACGGACCGTCAGGTCGACCACTTCGACCAGTGCGAGCAACTCGCCAGGACCGTGGAGCGGGCGTACCAGGCCTTCCGGTCCAAGGACCGCGAGCAGGCGCGGCAGGAACTCGGGACCGCCGTCGCACTCGCCCATCAGCTGCGAGACGACCGCCAACTGCGCCAGCTGGCACGGCTGGTGGACATCGTCGACGGACCGGCGGGCCGGGTGCGGCTTCGCGCCGAACTCGCGGACATCGACTTCCAGCACCTCATCACGGCCAGCACGCACAGCACCTACGGGCCGGATCCCGAACCTCCGTACGACCCGGGCGACTTCGGCTCGGGCGGCTCGACCGCCACCCGGTCCTGCCCCGACTGCGACGCCCTGTCCCCCGCCCACGCCGGTCACTGCACCGGATGCGGTCGCGGGTTCCGGGAGCGGCCGTGAGCACCACCCGGCGCGATCTGACCCGGCGGCTCCAACTGCTGCTGGCGCTCACCGTGGTGGGTACCGCCGTGCTCTTCGCGTCCTACCAGGGGGTGCACAGCGACGCGGGCGCGCTGCGCACCACCAGCAAGACGGCGGTCCTGGCGGTGGACACGGCGGAGTACGCGCTGAACCAGGCGCAACGGGGGGCGGGTTCGGGGGCGGCCGACAGCGATGACTTCCAAACCCAGGTGTCGGTGGCGGGGCAGAGCCTTTCGCAGGCCGCGGCCAGCAACGTCCGAGGGCTGGAGGGCAGGCAGACCCTGCAGACGGTGGCCGGGCTGATCGTGGTCTACACGGGTTGGGTGCAGAAGGCGGACCAGGAGCCGCAGGGCTCGATCCTGCGCACCGCCTATCTCGGCTACGCCCGCAGTGTGCTCACCAACAGTGCGGGCACCGGCATCATCGACCGCCTCGACCAACTCCAGAGCCGCCAGCTCGACGAAGTGCGCCGGCAGTCGTCCTTCGGCTGGCCGCTGTGGTTGGGGTGGGGCGCGACGCTGGTGTTGTTCGCCGCCTTGAGCGTCGGTGTGCTGGAGGCCCAGTTGTTCCTGCGGCGGCGGTTCCGGCGCCGGTACAACCGCCCGCTGGTGGCGGCCACCGTGCTGCTCGCCGCTCCGCTGGTACTCGGGCTGTTCACCTGGCAGACCCATGCCGCACTGGGAAGGGCGCACACCGCGCTGCTGGCGAAGGCACACAGCGCACTGCCACCGAGGCCGTCGCTCACCGCCTCGGACATCAGCGACGCCGAGGAGAGGGTGGGCCGGGACATGCGGGGCACGGCCTTTCGTACCGCCACCGCCTACGGGATACCGTTCGGCGGCGCCATGGTCGCGGTCCTGGTCTTCTGGGGGCTCCAACCGCGCATCAGCGACTACGGGTTCAGGTCCCGATGAGCAGGCCGGAGCCGCGGACGCTGGCCATAGTCGCCGTGTGCCTGGCGCTGGTCGCCGGAGCCGTGGTCGTACTGAGTTCCCTCCGGCCCCAGCCGTCCATCACGGTGCTGGCCAACTGGAGCGGGGACAACGAGGCGCTCTTCAGGACGTCTGTGATCGCCCCGTTCGAGAAGAAGTACGGCGTCCACGTCATCTACCAGGGGACCACCGCGGAGAGCCAGGTGCTGAAGGCCGATGTGGAGGCCGGGACCCCGCCCGACATCGTGGTACTGCCCGGCCCCGGCGAACTGGCGGACTACGCCCGGATGGGAAAGCTGCAACCGGTGGAGGACCTTGTCGACCAGCGGGGTTACAGCCAGGGCAGACAGACCTGGATGTCGCGGCTCGATGTCGGTGGCGGAGGTTCCCACAACTACTGGTTCCCGCTCAAGACAGACCTCAAGAGCATCGTCTGGCACCCGTCTTCGGTGCCCGGCGACCGCCTGACGGCCGCGAAGACAGCATCCCGCGACTGGTGTCTGGGCATGGGCTCCGACGCGACCTCCGGCTGGCCGGCCACCGACTGGATCGAGGACATCCTGCTGCAGCAGTCGGGCTGGCAGGTCTACCAGCAGTGGGCGACCGGCAGGATCCGCTGGCAGGATCCGCATGTCGAGCAGGCGTGGCGCACCTGGCAGCAGATGGTGGGCGCCGGACAGAACGCACAGACCGAGCGGGCCCTGAGGAACGACTACTCGGCCGCTTCGGCGGGCGTGACCGCCAATCCGCCGATCTGCCGGCTGGAACACCAGGCCTCGTTCATCCGCACCGACCCGCCCTGGAGGAACGGGAAGGGCGACTTCGTCGCCTCCGCGCAGCTCATCCCGCATGCGCGGCCCTCTCGCACCTGGGAGGTCTCCGGTGACCTGGCGGCCATGTTCCGCCGCACCACGGGCACCGCCGACTTCGTCAGATACCTGGCCTCGAAGGACACCCAGCAGACGTGGAGCCTGCAGCAGCACGGCTTCTCCGCGGACACCGACGTGCCAGTCAGCGCCTACGGCGGCGACCAGACGACACACAAGCTCGCCGAGACGCTTCGCGACTCGACGGCGGTCCACTGCTTCGACGGATCCGACGCCATGCCGCCGGCGATGCGCGATGCCTTCGTGCAGGCCGCGCTGACCTTCCTGGCCCGCCCGGACACCCTCGCCACCCAGCTCGGCACGCTCGACGCCGTACAGCGCTCCCAGCCGAAGACCACCTGGCTCCAGTCGGTGTGCGACCGGACCTGACGGACCAGGTCACTGCGCGGTGTGCGCCGCCCGCACCGGACGCGTCGCTGCCGGTACGGCGGTATACAGGAAAGGGCGGGGTCCGCGCGTCCCTGAGGAGGGGTGCACATGCAACTCGTCACCCAGAGTGGATGTCCCGACTACACACCGATAGAGGACCACGGGATCATCGGCGATCTGCACACCGTGGCCCTGGTGGGAGACAACGGCACGATCGACTGGTGCTGCCTTCCGCGCTTCGACGCGCCCTCGGTGTTCGGCTCGCTGCTGGATGCCAAACGCGGAGGCTCCTTCTCGGTTTCGGTCGCGAAGGCCGAACGCACCAAGCAGATGTACATGCCGGACTCCAACGTCCTGCTGACCCGGTTTCTCGCCCATGACTCCGTCGCCGAGCTGTACGACTTCATGGTTCCCGACCACCCCTCGTGCCCCAAGGCGTGCGCCCGGCAGATCATCCGCCAGGTCAGGGTGCTCAGGGGACGGGCCGTGGTGGAGATGCGGTGCCGACCCGCGTTCGACTACGCCCGCGCGCCGCACCAGGTGCACACCGTGGAGGGTCTGGGGGCGGTGTTCACCAGCCCCGTCGGCACCTTGGCGCTGCGGTCGTCCGCGCCACTGCGGATCGAGGGCGACGCGGCGCTGGCGACGGTCGAGTTGGAGCCAGGGCAGACCCTGGAGTTCGCCATCGAGTGGGGTGGTGAGCTCCGCCCGATCGGCGACCCGGAGGTCTCCCGGCTGCTGGACTCCACGCTGGCCTACTGGGACGGCTGGCTGCGGCACTCCCGCTACCAGGGCAGATACCGGGAGATCGTGGAGCGCTCCGCCCTCGCGCTGAAGCTGCTGGTCTACCAGCCCAGCGGGGCACTGGTCGCGGCGGCCACCACATCGCTGCCGGAGGCACCCGGTGGGGGACGCAACTGGGACTACCGCTACACCTGGATCCGCGATGCCGCCTTCACCCTGTACGCGCTGATGCGGCTCGGCTTCACCGAGGAGGCGGCGGCCTTCATCGACTGGCTGCGGCGCCGCTGCCTGGAGGTCCCGCCGGACTGCGGGCTGCAGGTGCTCTACGGCATCGACGGCCGGCCGGATCTGCCGGAGACCGTGCTGGACCACCTGGACGGCTACTGCGGATCGCGGCCGGTACGGATCGGCAACGCGGCCGCGGGACAGCTCCAGCTCGACATCTACGGCGAGTTGATGGACTCGGTCTACCTCTACAACAAGTACGGGCAGCCCATCTCCTATGAGTTGTGGGAGGCGTTGAGCCGGCAGCTGGAGTGGTTGGAGAAGCACTGGGAGGAGCCTGACGAGGGGATCTGGGAGGGGCGCGGACCGCGCCAGCGCTTCACCTACTCGGCGTTGATGACCTGGGTCGCCTTCGAGCGGGCCCAGCGCATCGCACGGCAGCGCGGAATGCCCGCCCCCATCGAGCGCTGGCGGGACACCGCGGCGGCGGCCTACCGCCATGTCCAGGAGATGTGCTTCGCTCCGGACCGCGGGGCGTACGTGCGCTACCCCGGCAGTTCGACGCTGGACGCCTCGCTGCTGGTGATGCCCCTGGTGAAGTTCGCCGCCCCGTCGGACCCGAGGTTCCTCACCACCGTGCGGCGCATCGAGGAGTACCTGGTCAGCGACAGCCTGGTGCACCGCTACCGGGTCGACGGCAGCGACGGCTTCAGCGACTCGGAGGGCACCTTCAACCTGTGCTCCTTCTGGTACGTCGAGGCGCTCTCCCGTGCCGGACGGGTGGGTGAGGCCCGCTATGTCTTCGAGAAGATGATCACCCAGGCCAACCATGTGGGCCTGTACTCCGAGGAGATCGGTCCGGCCGGCGAGGCGCTCGGCAACTTCCCGCAGGCCTTCACCCACCTGGCGCTGATCAGCGCGGCCACCAATCTGGACCGTGCGATCAGGAACCACCCAGGCCCGCCCGCCCGGCACTGCCACCGGGTCTGACGGGCGTGACCTCGCTCACGCCCGGCTGATCGAACGCCCCGTCAACCGCTGCTCAGCAGCGGCTAGTTGGCGTTCGGTCAGCGGTTTGGCAGGAATCATCAACAGACTGTCATTGCGGCCGTCTCCGGTCGCATACACGCTGTGATCGTGATCCAGCGACGTGTGGTGGTCGTGGTCTACTCCGGCGTGCAGGCGCTGGATGTCACCGGGCCCATTGAAGTGTTCGACACGGTGAACCGCCGGTTAGCCGATCAGGGGGTCGGCTACCGCATCGAGTGCGTCTCCGCCGAGGCGCCCCTGGTGCGGACCTCCGCCGGGCTGGTGATCGAGGCCGCGCCGCTGGACGAGGGGGCGGGTCCCATCGACACCCTGCTGGTCCCCGGCGGCTGGGGCTTACGGGAGGCGTTGCGGGATCGGGAGTTGATCTCGTGGATCGGCCAGGCCGCGGCCCGGTCGCGCCGGGTCGCCTCGGTGTGCGGTGGGGCCTTCCTGCTGGCCGAGGCGGGGCTGCTGGACGGTCGGCGGGCCACCACGCACTGGGCGTACTGCGAGCAGTTCGCCCGCCGCTATCCGCGGGTGACGGTCGACTCGGGGCCGATCTTCGTCTGGGACGGCCGCTATGTGACGTCCGCGGGAGTGTCCACCGGCATCGACATGGCCCTGGCCCTGGTGGAGGCCGACCACGGCGCCGCGGTGGCGCTGGAGACGGCCCGGTACCTGGTGCTGTTCTTCAAACGGCACGGCGGGCAGTCGCAGTTCAGCGCGGTGCTGGACGCGCAGTTGGCCGACCGGCTGCCGATCCGGGCCGCTCAGGAGTGGGTTCTGGGGAATCTCGAACACCCGCTGCCGGTAACGGAGTTGGCGCGGCGGGCCAGTATGAGCCCGCGCAACTTCGCCCGGGTGTTCCGCCGTGAGGTGGGGACGACGCCGGGCCAGTACGTCGAGCGCATGCGGATCGCGCGGGCCCGCGAGCTTCTGGAGACCACCGAGCTGCCCGTCAGCCATGTCGCCCGGCGCTGCGGATTCGCCGCCGCCGAGACGTTCCTGCGGTCGTTCAACCGCGCCGTGGGGCTCACCCCGGGCGAGTACCGGCAGCGCTTCCAGGTCCTGACGCCCGCGGGTGTCATCGTCGCGCCGGGCCACAGCGGCCATGCGGAGGTGGGCTTGTGACCGCGGCCGACCAGGTACGCCTGGTCGACTACCTGGCCGCGGAGTTGGGCCGAGCCGGGATGCGGTACGTCTTCGGTGTCGGCGGTGCGAACATCGAGGATCTGTACGACGCCGTGCACGGCACCTCGGGGGTGGTGCGTGGCGTGGTGGCGAAGCACGAGTTCTCCGCGGCGACCATGGCGGACGGCTACGCCCGCGCCACCGGCCGGATCGGCGTGGTCGCCGCCACGTCCGGCGGCGGGGCGATGAACCTGGTGCCGGGGCTGGCGGAGGCGTACGCCTCGCGTGTTCCGCTGCTGGCGCTGGTGGGGCAGCCGCCCACCGGGCTCGACGGGCGCGGGGCGTTCCAGGACTCCAGCGGCAAGGGCGGCTCCTTCGACGCGGCGGACGTCTTCGCGCCGGTGTCCCGGTTCTGTGCGCGGGTGACCGAACCGGAGGCGTTCCCTGGGCTGTTGGCGCGGGCGATCAGCGCGGCGCGCAGCGATCCCAAGGGCCCGGCGGTGCTGCTGCTGCCCAAGGACGCGCAGCAGGCGCTCCTCACGGCGCCCAGCACACGGGTGGCGGCACCGGAGCCCACGGCGCCGCGGCCGGATCCGTCGGCCCTGGATCGCGCGGTGCGGCTGCTGCGCGGCGCGAACCGCGTTCTGCTGATCGCCGGGGAGGGGGTGGCCGCGGCCGGTGCGCGGTCGGAGTTGGCCGAGCTGGCGGGGCGGTTGGCGGCGTGGGTGGCGGTCAGCCCGGACGCCAAGGACGTGTTCGACAACCGCGACCCCCGGTTCGTCGGAGTGGCCGGGGTGATGGGACATCAGAACGTCGAGGACTGCCTGCGGCGGGCCGACGCCTGTGTGCTGGTCGGCACCCGGCTGCCGTTGATGGCACGCGGCGGTCTGGACCCCGCGTTGCTGGGCACCCCGGTGGTCTGCGTGGACCCGGAGCCGCCGTTCGTACCCGGTATCGCGCTGCCGGGGGACCCGCGCGCGACGCTGCGTACGCTCGTCGACCGGCTGGAGCGGCGGCCGCGGGTGCGACCGGCGCATGCCGGTCCGCGGCCCTTGACCGTGCCGCGGCTCGATGCGGCCGCCACGTCCTACGCCGATGCGCTGGCCGCGATCGGGGCGGCGCTGCCCGAGGACGCCCATGTCTTCGTGGACGCCGGGAACATCGGGGCCAGCGCCATCCATCTGCTGCCCGCGCCGCGCGACGGCCGCTTCGTGGTGGCGGTGGGCATGGGCGGCATGGGCTACACCTTCGGTGCGGGCATCGGCGCGGCGCTCGCCACCGGACGCCGCACCTACGTACTGGCCGGGGACGGCGCGTTCTTCATGCACGGCATGGAGGTGCACACCGCGATCGAGTACGCCGCTCCGGTCACCTTCGTCATCCTCAACAACAACGCGCACGCCATGTGCGTGACCCGCGAGCAGTTGTTCCAGGGCGGCGCCCGCGCCGAGAACGTCTTCCGGCCGTCCGACATAGCCGCCGGCGTGGCCGCCATGTTCCCGGGCCTTGAGGTGACCCGGGCGCGATCCGCCCGCGAACTGCGCCAGGCACTGCTGTGCAGCAACACCAGTGCCGGTCCGGCCCTCGCCGCCATGGACTTCGACCACCGGGAAGTCCCCCCGTTCCTTCCCTTCCTGACCGCAGCTGGTCAGGATTCCGTCCACACCGAGGAGAGCACAGATGACCGCGGACCCCTCCACGTTGGCTGACATCCCCGGGCTGATCCGAGTGGAGAACACCAGCCCGCAGGAACTGGCCGCCCACTGCGCGCGGATGACCCAGGAGGCCTATCCGCACGAGCAGGTCTACGGGCGGTACTGCACCATCGAGGAGTACGTCGACTGCCCGCCGGAACAGGTCTACGACTACCTGCGCCAAGGACACCACCTGGAGGAATGGACCTGCAGCCTGCGGGACTTCGGGCCGACCGGGACCCCGGGGCTGTGGCTCGGCCGCGACCTGCTGGAGCCGGGCACCGGCATCTACTGCAAGGTGGTGGCCAACTCCGAGGCGATGACGGTGGATTACCACTGCGCCTGGGACCAGGCCGAAACACTGTGGATGGTCTATCTGATGCGGGTGGTCCCGGCGTCACTGGTGCTCGGCAAGCCGGGCTCGGTCATCACCTGGACCAACTGCCGCCATCCGTACTACGACGCCAACCCGTACCCGGAGCGGGCACCGCGCCCGGACCGGCGATGGGTGGGCGAGTACTGGGACCTGTTCTACGCCGGTCACACGGTGGAGATGCACAACCTCAAGGCGATCCTGGAACACCGCCATGGACACGGCCTTCCGGTCAGCGTGCCGCCGGTCCGGGCGGTGGCCCGGTGACGTCGGTCAGCCTCACCGATGTGTCGGGCTACCTGCCGGGCGAGCCGGTGCCCGCCGAGTTCTACACCGGCTACCCCGGTGCGGAGGACAAGCTGCGGGACAGCCCGATGTTCAAGGTTCCGCCGTTCCGGCACCATGTTGCCGCAGCCGAGACCAACGTCGACATGATCGAGCGTGCGGTCCAGCCGCTGATCGAACGGCACGGCCGGAACGCGATCCGCGGCGTGGACGTACTGCTGGTGCACAGCCAGCTGCCGGACGTGCCGTTCGTGGGCGCGGGCACCGAAGTGGCCCGCCGGCTCGGGATGGCCCCCGAGTGGCTGGTCGACGTGGCCAACGCCGGGTGCGCCTCGTTCGTCCATATGCTGGGGCTGGCCCGGCAGATCCTCACCACCACGACGGCGAAGACCGCCCTGATCTGCAACGCGCAGAGCGCCGCGGGCCAGTTGTTCACCCAGTCCGAGGTGCGCGGGCTCGCCCAGGCCGCGATTCCGGGCGACGGCTGCGGCGTGGGATACGTCACCGCCTCAGGCCCGAGTCCCGTGCTGGGCGTCCGGGTCCGGCACATCGCCGAGTACGCGGGTGACATGACGATGGTGCGCGACGACGGCCGCCGGTACTGGGAGCCGGGCGAGGCACAGCTGCGGATCGGCTTCACCGAGACCGGGGTCAGCAAGGTGCTGGACCGTGGCAACCGGCTGGTCCCCGAAGTGGTCACGGAACTGTGCCGACAACTCGGCAGGGACACCGCGGACATCGACACGCTGGTCACCAACCAGCCCAACAGGATGTTCCTGCGCAACTGGCGGGACGCGTTGAAGCTGCCGCCCGAGCGCCATCCGGACACCTTCGACCGCTGCGGCAACCTCTTCGGCGCGGCCATCCCGATCACGTTGGACCACGCCGTCCGCTCGGACGGGATCAGCGACGGCGCGCTGGTCGTCCTCGGCGGCTTCGCGCACGCTGGGGACTTCGCCGGGGCGGCGGCCATCGAGTGGCACACCGGCGGATAGCCGACGTGGCGCTGGCCACATCAGCCATGAACTTTGGGCAACCCTTTCGTCACGCCTCGTAGTCTACGAGGGCGACCCGTCGATGTTCGGCGGGCCATGGCGCAAAGGAGCACAGATGTCGGTACCCGCGCACATCGCCTCGGTACGGGCGATCACCTCCGCCACCGCCAACGACGCGCAGGGCCAGTCGGACGTGATACCCATGCCTCGTGCCCGGCCGTCGGACGGGCATGAGACGGTGGTCCCGGCCCTGGCCGAGATGCTGATCCGGCAGGCCCCGCAACTCATCGAGCAGCTCATGGAGTTGGCCGCGAGCCGGGATGTCGAGCACTTCCAGCAGTTGTCCGCGGCCGACATCCGCCGCTCGCTGCGCGAGCATGTGCTGGGCTTCCTGCGGTTCCTCGCGGACAAGCCCACGGCGGACGCCGATCCGCTCACCGTGCCCATGTCCTGGGGCCGGTACCGTGCCCAGGAGGGGGTGCCTCTGGAGTCCATGCTCCGCGTCCACCGGCTGGCCGCGCGGTTACTGTGGGAGAAACTCTTCGACGGGGCCCGGGCCAGGTCACCGGAGGTGCTGCAACGGCTCCTCGACGAGAGCGGACCGGTGTGGGACGTACTGGACAGCTACTCGCTGGCGCTCGTCGAGGGGTACCGCTCGGCGGAGTCGGACGCCCGCCGCCAGGACGCGGCACGCAGGGACGCGCTGTTCGACGCACTGATCGAGGGGCGCGGCGTCGAGCCCGCGGTCGCCGCGGAGGCACGGGTCGCGCTGGGCCTGCCGACCCGCGGCCGGTTCGTGGTCGTCGCACTGGACGCGGACACCGGCGGCTCGTCCCGGACGCTGTGCTCCGCCCTGCCCGCGCACGCCGTGCAGGCCGTCTGGCGGCTGCGTTCCGACCGGGAGATCGGCGTACTGGAGTTGGGGCGCACCCCGCTGCGGCGGTTGGTCGACTGGCTCTCCGTCGATCCCGGGCACCGGGTGGGGATCTCCGGCGAGGTCGACAGCCTCGCCGACATCGCCACCGCCTACCACTTCGCCGAGACCGCGCTGCAGACACTGCGCTACGGGACCACCGGGGTGGCGGCCTTCGACGACCGGCTGTTGGAGGCCTTCGTGGTGACCAGTCCGCACGTCGCCCAGCGGCTCGCCCGGCGCGCCTTCGGCCGCCTGCTGGACTGCCCGCCGGATGAGCGGGACGTACTGCTGACCACGCTGGACGCCTGGTTCCGCTGCGGATGTTCGGCCGCCAAGGCCGCCGAGCGGCTGCACTGCCATCGCAACACCGTGCTCAACCGGCTGCGCAGGGTGGAGGCGCTCACCGGCAGCAGCCTGGACGACGACCGCTATCAACTCGCCTGCCAGATGGCGCTGGTGGCGGTGCACACACTGCCGCTGACCACACCCGCGCGGACTTCGGCGCAGACTTCGGCGGAGACCGAATAGTCCGGCCGGATCCGCTGGTGGGTGCAGATGTCACGCAACCGCTTGTTGTGCTCGGTGCACAGTCGGGCCCCAGCAATCCGCAGCAGGCGGCTATCGACGCGGCAGGGAGCCAGACGGAAGCATGGAGCAGGGGGCGCGAGGGCGCAAGGGTTTGACGCCCTCCACCGGAAGACCATGGGCTTTCCGGTGAGCCTATACCGATGGTCCCGTCCGCGATGGAGCAGACGGTGCGACCGCGGCAGGCACATGGTTCGTTACGGGGGGCTGGGAGTTGTCAGTGACGGATGTTTTCGTCGACTCGTTCGTCTACTCGCTCGGCGAACGCAAGATACACGTCAATGAAACGGCGGCGGCCGGCCGGTTGATCTCTTCCGCGCAGGACCTTGAGTCCGCGGGCTTCCGCTGGCATCACGTGTGCGAACCCGGGACCACCGCCTACGACTTGGCGAAGGCGGTCACCGGAGAGCTCGCCGACTCCGATCGGCTGGGCGACGTGGACGCCATCGTCTACGCCACCTGTCTGCCGCTGAACGGCAACGCCGGTGACCCGCGGGAGTGGGAGCGCACCAGGGACGTCAAGTACCTGATGGACTTCCCCGCCAGTCGGCTGCAGGCCGACTTCGGGCTGCACAACGCCGTCGTCATCGGTCTCAACCAGCAGGCCTGCACGGCCATGTTGGGCTCCGTCCGGCTGGCGCAGGCGATGCTCCAGGTGGAACGTGACTGGAACCGGGTGCTGTGTGTGACGGCCGACCGGTTCCCCGAGGGGGCCAAGTACGAGCAGGCGTACAACCTGATCTCGGACGGCGCCGCCGCATGTGTGGTCAGCCGCCAGCCCGCCGCCTTCCGACTGGTGACGGTGCATCAGATAACCAATGGCGGGCTCGGCCAGGCCGGTGACGACGAGACGGTGGGCAGCTACTTCGCCTACACCCACCGACTGGTCCGGGAGACCCTGGAACGTGCCGGGCTGACCGCCGCCGACCTCGACTGGGTGGTCACCCAGAACACCAATGACAAGGCCTGGCAGATCCTGGCCCGGCTGCTGGGGGTGGGCTTCGAGAAGGTTTTCTTCTCGTCCATGCCCGACGTCGGCCATGTCATCTCCGCCGACAACATGGTCAACCTCGCGGAGCTGCTCGCCACCGGGCAGGTGTGCCCGGGCCAGCGCATCGCCCTCATCATGGCCGGCTTCGGGTTGAACTGGCAGTGCGTGATCCTCGAGGCCACCGAAGCGGTGGCCACCGCCGCTGCCCGGGACTGACCCCGGGACCCCGGACACCCGCCACCCCTCCATCGTATGAGGACCGCTTGAGTACTTCGAACGTCCCGAAAGCCCAGCTGGCCGAGGCGCTCGCCTCGCTCGGCCCCACGGTCAGCAGGCTCAGCCATCTGTCACAGCGCTCATACCAGAATCCGTACACCGAACTGCAGGTATGGCCGGCGGAAGTCCGGCCGGAGCAGGAGTGGTTCAGCAGCCCCGAGTATCTGAGCCTGTACGGCACGGAGTACTGGGAGCGGTTGGACGAGCCCACTCGGTGCCGCCTGGCCTTCCATGAGGCCGCCAACTTCTACAGCCTCAACATCCACGGTGAGAAGTCCCTGATGCAGGGCCTGGCCGAACGGCTGTACCGCAAGGACCTGTTGGATGTGTCCGAGTACCTGCACCACTTCCTGGACGAGGAGAACAAGCACAGCATCTACTTCGGTGGCTTCTGCACCCGGTACTCACGGGTGTACCGCAGCCGCCAGTTCTCCTTCGAGGAGTCCCATGACTCCCGGCCGCGCGACATCGAGGACTTCCTCTTCTTCGCCAAGACCATGGTCTTCGAGGAGATCGTGGACAACTACAACTGGGTGCAGTCCAGGGACTCCCGGCTGCACCCGGTGGCCCGGTTCATCAACCACAACCACCACTTCGAGGAGTCGCGCCACCTGATCTTCGGCCGCCGTCTGGTGACGGCGCTGTGGGAGGCGTGCGCCCCGTCCTGGGGCGAGGACACGGTGGCGGAGCTGCGCGGCTATCTGCGGCAGTACTTCACCGCCTCCTGGCGCGAGTACTACAACCCCGACGTCTACGCGGACGCCGGACTCGAAGATCCGTGGGAGATCGCCGAACGAGCATGGTCCGCACCGGCGCAGCGGGAACACCGCCGCGAGGTGTCGAGGAAGGTCGTCGGTTTTCTCATCTCGACAGGCATTCTCGACAAGGAGCCCGCCGATGCGTTCTGAGCAGGAGATTCGTGACAGCCTGCGGTCCTGGGTGCTCACCAAGGCCGCTGACCGGGACAGTGCCGCGATCACCGACCAGACCGCCCTGTTCGAGGAGCGGTACCTCAGGTCGGTGCATCTGCCCGAACTGCTCCTGCTACTGGAGAGACTGCGCGGCGCACCGATCGATGTGGAGGACCTGAATCCAGGGGACTTCCGCGACATCGACTCGATGGTGCTGCGGTTCGGCAACGCCGGAGCGACGCCATGACGGCCGCACCGGCGCCGGCCGTCGATCCGGTACGGTCGGCGGAGCTCGCCCAACTCGGCCTGTCCTGGCAGCCATCCGGTCAGGCGGCGCTACGCGGGCCGCTGCTGCGGCTCGCTGAGGAGTGCGACCGTGCCTTCGTCACACTCGCCGGGATCTGGCAGGCCGACGAGGAGCGGCATCCCGCGTCGCTGCCCGCCGAGCGCCTGCAACGGGTCGACTACCTGCGCTCGTTCCCGCACCAGGCGACCTTCGCCGCACGGCTGGCTCCCGAGGAGCCGAACCTCGACGCGTTCCTGGACGGCCCGGTCCTCGACGAGGGCGGCACCATCGCCGTCACCGAACTGGCGCCGGTCTCCCAGGTGCTGACCCCGGCGGCCTGCTACCACGTCTTCAGCGACCACCTGGGCGAGTCGTTCGACGGACCGCGCTACCTGACGACCCGTAACACCTGCTTCCGGCACGAGCGGTACTACGTACCACTGCGCCGGTTGAGCAGCTTCACCATGCGGGAGGTCGTCTGCCTGGGCACCAGCGCCGAGATCGTCGACTTCCTGCAGCGGGCCAGGGCGGCCCTCGACGCGTTCTTCGAACTGGTCGACCTGCCGCTGGAGTGGCTGACCGCGACCGACCCGTTCTTCCGGCCGCGCGCCAATCCGCGGTACATCATGCAGCGCGTCGAGCCGGTGAAGCACGAGGCCACCTACGGCGGTGATCTGGCCATCGCCTCGATCAACCGCCACCACGACCATTTCGGCGTCAACTTCGAACTGACCCGGGGCGGAGAACCGACCCACAGCGGCTGTGTCGCCTTCGGCATCGAACGCTGGCTGTTCGCCATCACCGACCGCCACGGCACGGACCCCGCCGGCTGGCCGAGGCTGGAGGACGCCGCGACCAAGGTGCGGTCAAGCCTGGGGGGAGGCAGGACATGAGGGGAACCACGCTCATCACGGGCGCGGACGGCTATCTGGGGCGTCGGCTCACCGCCGCGCTGCTCGCCGACGGCGACGACGATCTCATCCTCGCCGTGCGCGCCAAGGACAACGCCGAACTGACCGCCAAGCAGGACCGGTTGGCCCGGCAACTCGGTCAGGACGCGGTGGGCCGGACGAGAGTCACCGCGGCCGACCTCTCCTTGGACGACGCGCTGCTGGACATCGACACCCGGGCGATCACCCGTATCGTGCACGCGGCCGCCGTCACCCGTTTCAACGTCGAGCGCGACATCGCGCAGCGCGTCAACGTGGACGGCACGGTGCGGCTGCGGGCGTTCGCGGCGCGCTGCGACAATCTGCAGCGGCTGGCCATGCTGTCCACCCTGTACGCGGCGGGCCGCCGACGCGGCGACATCCACGAGGAGCGGTTCGACGACGCCGGTTTCGTCAACCACTACGAGTGGTCGAAGTGGGCCGCCGAGGACCATGTACTGGACGCCGTCGGCGACCTTCCGGTCTCCGTACTGCGGCTGCCGACGCTCATCGCCGACGACGACAGCGGCCAGGTCACCCAGTACAACGCCTTTCACAACACCCTGAAGCTCTTCTACTACGGGCTGCTCTCGCTGCTACCGGGGGACGGCACGACACCGCTGAGCCTGGCCACGGCGACGTTCACCACCTCGGCGGTCACCAGGCTGCTCGATCCCGCGATCGCCGGCGGCATCTACCACATCTGCCCCGACCCGGCCGACACGGCGACGCTGGACCAGCTCATCGACATCGCCTTCACGGTCTTCGAGCGTGACGCGGGCTTCCGGCGGCGCGGGTTGATCCGCCCGCTCCCCTGCGACCAGGAGAGCTTCGAGGATCTGCTGGACGCCGCCGACCTGCTGCGCGGCGGCCCGATCCATCAGTCGCTCTCCTCGGTCTCGCCGTTCGCCCACCAGCTGTACCTACCGAAGACCTTCCGCAACGACGCACTGCGGGCCGCCTGGCCCGGCTACGCGGCCCCCGACCCGATCGCGCTGGCGGAAACCACCTGCATACGGCTCATCGAATCAAAGTGGGGCCGCCGGACCCAGGAGACACCGTGACGCTTTCCGAGAACGACCTGTGGCTGCTCAGCTTCTACCGCTCCTCCGAGATCAACGGCGCCCTGTTCTTCGGCCGGGTCGCCCGTACCCTGCGCGGCGGCCCGCTGCAGGCCGATGTGACCCACCACTTCGCCGACGAGGCCAACCACGCCAAGTACTGGACGCGCTGCATCGAGGACCTCGGCTACAACGCCGAGAAGCTGTCCGGCGCCTACCAGGACCAGTACCTCGAAGCCGTCGGACTGCCCGCCAACCTCATGGAGGTCATGGCGATCACCCAGGTCTTCGAGAAGCGGGTGATCGGCCAGTACCACCGCCACCTGCGGGCGCCGGACACCCATCCGCGGGTGCGGCAGACCATTGAGACGATCATGGAAGACGAGCGCTGGCATGTGAAGTACGTACGCGACGCGCTGCAGGAGATGGCGCAGAAGTACGGCCAGGAGCTGATCGACGACACGCTCGCCCGCTTCACCGCGGCCGACGAGGAGGTCTACGCCAAGACGCTTGCCGAGTACGGCGAACGCATCGTCTTCCTCGGCGACGGACCTGTCGACCTCAGCGTTCCCGCCGCCGAAGTATGACCGTGCGGGTGCTCGCCGTGTGGACGCGTCAACCGCTGGTCGTGGACGCGCTGACCTCCCGGGAGCGGGAGCGGCTCGCCGCCCTGCCGCAGCGGGTACGGCGGCAGTGGCTGATCTCGCGGCACGCCCTCCGGCTGCTGCTGGGCGTACTCGGGCTGCCGCTCGACACGACCCGGTACGCCTTTCCGCACCGCCGGTTGTCGCTGACGCACATCGAGGGGGCGGCGGTGGCGGCGGGCGCGGTGCGCGACACACGGCAGTTGGCGGGCGTCGGGGTCGACCTCGAAACCGACCGGGAGGCGCGGGTGGACACCACTCGCTTCTTCCTGGACGAGCGCGAGCGGTCCTGGCTCGCCTCGCTCCCCGACACGGCGAGGGCCACCGAGCAGTTGCGGCTGTGGACGGTCAAGGAGGCGCTGTTCAAGGCCGATCCGGACAACCGGCACACCGTGCTGCGCGACTACACCACCCTCGACGCGGCGGCGCACCGCGGCCGCGCCCGCACGCGGCAGCACCGCGAAGCGGTCTTCGGCTATGCGAGCACCCGGCTGCGCGACGCGCAGTTGTCCATTGCCGCGGCGTTCCACGGCGAGACCCGCACACCACAATCCATCGCACCAGGAAGAGAGACACCCGTGCCATCCGTGATCACGTTCGACGAGGTCGCCGACCGCATCAGCTCCACGCTGTCCATACCGGTGGAGAAGCTGACCCCGCAGACCACCCTGCGGGAACTCGCCGCCGACAGCTTCCTGCTGGTCGAGATGGCGGTCGACCTGCAGGAGGAGTTCGACACCATCTTCACCCAGAACGAGCTGCGTGAGATCACCACGCTCGGCGAACTCGCCGGGCTGGTGGGCGCGAAGGTCTGACCCGGACCGTCTCGCCTCCTCCCGCCCACTGGGCTCTCGCCCGCCGCAGTCCCCTACCCGCCGGATTCCCCCCTCTCACCGGAGCTAGGTATGTCGGAACGTCTGATCCGCGTGATCGAAAGATTCCGCTGGCCGCTGCTGGCCGTATGGCTGGTGGCGCTGGTCGCCGCCGGGGTGGCCGCGCTGCCCATCGCCGACCGGCTGAGCGGCGGCGGCTGGTACGTACCCGGCTCCGGCTCGCAGAAGGCGATCACCGCCACCCAGTCGGGTTTCACCGACCGCGGCGCCAGCGATCTGACCCTGGTGGTACGGGACGAGCGCAACGCGGCCGGAACCCCGGCGTTCGACCAGCGGGTGGGCCAGGCCATGCGGCAGGTCATCGGCGACAAGCGGCTGGAGGCCAAGGGGAGTTACGGCTGGCTCAGCCTGTCGCCGACGTCCCGCGGGCAGTTCGTCGGCAAGGACCGGCACACCGCCACCACCCTCGTCGGGCTGAAACTGGACGACGGTACGGCCCGTCGCGTCCTACCGGATGTGCAGAAGGACATCGACCACCGCTTCGCCCCGCAGGGGCTACGGGTTTCGCTGGTCAGCGCCGGAACGCTGTGGGGAGAGATCAACACACTCAGCCAGAAGGGCCTGCAGACCGCGGAACTCATCACGTTCCCGCTGCTGTTGGTGATTCTGCTGCTGCTGTACCGGGGCATCGCCTCGGCGGTGGTCTCCTTCGTGGTCTCCGCGACGGCTATCGTCTTCACCCTCGGGCTGATGTCCGTACTCGCCCAGCACTTCGAGTTGTCCATCTTCGTGGAGAACGCGGCCACCATGATCGGCCTGGGGGTGAGCGTCGACTACTCGCTGTTCGTCATCTCCCGCTACACCGACGAACTCTCCCGCGGGCGGGATCGTACGGCCGCGCTCGCCGCGACGTTGCGCACCAGCGGCAAGACCGTCACCTTCTCCGGGCTCATCGTCATCCTGGCCATGTCCAGCCTGTTCCTGGTGGACCTCAACGTCATCCAGTCGATCGCGCTGGGCATCCTCGTGGTGGTGGCGTTCGCGGTGCTGGCCGCCGTCCTCGTGCTGCCGCTGGTCCTGCTACTGCTGGGAGATCGGATCCTGTGGGGCCGACTGCCCATGCAGCGGCGGACGCCCGAGGAGCAGGGGCGCCGCTGGCGCAGCGTGGCACGGCAGATCATGCGCCGGCCCGTGCTGTTCCTGGTGGTGGCGATCGCCGCCATGCTGGCGCTCGCCTCGCCGTCACTGTCGTTGCGCACCTTCACCCCGGACGCGCGTATCGTGCCCGAGTCGTCTCCGGTCCGCCAGGGATACGACGCGATGCGCGAGCAGTTCGGGCCGGGCACCGCCTCGCCCAACGAGGTCGTCATCACCTCGGACACCCCGCTGAACACCTCGTCGGACAGCGGGCGCATCCTGGCGCTACGGGACCAGTTGGCCAGGCTCCCGCACGTCACCGGCGTCAACTCGCCGGTGGACGCGCTACGGGCGGTCAGCCCCGGTCGCCCGTTCGCCGCGCTGGACAGCGCGGCCTTCAACCGGCTGCCCGGCGACGCCCGGGTCACCATCGACCACTTCGTATCCGCCGACCGACGCACCATCGTGCTGGAGGTCATCGCGGACGACTACGCCTCCAGCGCCCCGTCCCGCGACCTCGTCACCGCCATGCGGTCCACCGTGGACACCCTCGGTGCGCCGGGGCTGCACGCCGTGGTGGGCGGCGAGACCGCGGAGGGCATTGACGCCAACTCCGCGATCTCGGAACGGCTGCCCGCGGTGGTCGCGGTCATGCTGGTGGTGATCTACCTTCTGCTGCTGATCACCTTCCGGTCCGTACTACTGCCGATCAAGGCGATCCTGATCAACCTGCTGTCACTCGGGGCCACTTACGGCGCCCTGGTGCTGGTGTTCCAACACAAGTCCGGCGCCGGCCTCTTCGGCTTCCAGGAGTTCGGCTATCTGCAGAACTTCGTTCCCATCCTGCTGCTGGCGATCCTGTTCAGCCTGAGCACCGACTACGAGGTGTTCCTGCTGCACCGCATCCGCGAGGAGTACGACAGCGGGGCGGACAACACCACTAGCGTGGCCAACGGCATGGCCCGTACCGCGCCGTTGATCTCCGGTGCTGCCGTGCTGATGGTCGCGGTCTTCGGCGCCTTCGCCTTCACCGGCATCATGCCCATCCAGCAGCTCGGGTTCGGCCTCGCCATCGCCATCGCGCTGGACGCCACCATCATCCGGCTGGTCGTGGTGCCCGCCGCCATGCAGCTGATGGGCCGCTGGAACTGGTGGCTGCCCGGTCGCCCCGACCGCCCCTCCCCCGTCGTCAGGACCCAAGAGTCCGAAGAGTCCGTCGTCCGGTCGTAACCGCCAGAAAGGATCCACCCTCACGTGGATGACTCCGCCCTTCTCCTGCTGCTGCTGAACTTCATCTTCATCGGTGCCCTGCCACGGCTCTTCTTCCGCTCGGACGGCACCTTCAATCTGAAGTGGTGGCTGACCGCCGCGCCGTTCTTCCTGTGCCCGCTCTACGTCGCGGCGGCGCTCGCCGTCGGCTGGCAGCCGTTCGTCTCGGGCAGCCTGCTCACCGGACTGACGCTCGTCGCCGTGCTGTTGAGCGTGGGTTCCATCGCCCTGATCTTCATGACGCTGGGCACCCACCGCATTCCGCTGGCGCTGTGGCACCAGGAGAACGACGCACCCCGGCACATCGTGACGTACGGCGCCTACCGGCGGATCCGGCACCCCTTCTACTCCTCGTTCCTGCTGGCCTTCCTGGCGAGCCTGTTCGCCTTCCCGCACTGGGGCACGCTGGTGTTCGCCGTCTACGGAGTGGTGTCCCTGAACACCACTGCGGCGCGCGAGGAACGGCGTCTGAGCTCCTCCGAGTTCGGCGCGGAGTACCGCGGCTACATCACGCAGACCGGCCGTTTCTTCCCCCGCCTGGGCAGGATTCCGGCCGCGGCGCAGGCCGCTCAGCCGGTGGAGAACGCCGCTCAGGTCATCGAGCGATAGGACGGTTCCCGACGTGTCACGTCTCATTTCCTGGCTGACGCAGCCTCATCCGGAGCGCGGGGTGCACTTCGCCACCGACTCGGGCGACTGGGAGTTCGTGCCGTACCGGGAACTGGCCGCCTCGGCCCGCCGGGTCGCCGCCGAGATGGCGGCGGCCGGGGTGCGCCCCGGTGACGTGGTCTGCCTGATCCTGCCCAGTGGACGCGACTGCCTGGCCGCGCTGTTCGGTGCCTGGGCGGCCGGGGCCACCGTCTCCCCACTGCTCCCGCCGTCCTTCCAGTCCGAGGGCGAGTACGTCGAGTACGTCTCCGGAATCCTCCGGCAGGCCGAGCCCGCCCTGGTGGTCGTCGCCGAGGAGTTCAGGTCGCTGGCGGCCGACGCGATGGTCCGGGCGGGCCGGTCGGACGCGCCGTGGATTCCCCGTGAGGGAACCATCGAGGCCCCCATCCCGGACAGCGCCCGGACCGGGATCGCGCTACTGCAGTTCACCTCGGGCTCCACCGGCCGGCCACGCGGTGTCCGGGTGTCGTGGGACAACCTCGCCGCCAACTACGCACTGCAAAGCCGCATGATCGGCTGGCGGGACGGGGACGGCTTCGCCTCCTGGCTGCCGCTCCACCACGACATGGGTCTGATCGGCTGTGTGCTGTTCCCCTTCGCCTCGCAGAGCCCGCTGTGGCTGATGCGGCCAGAACAGTTCATCCGCGATCCGGGGCGCTGGCTGGCCTGTTTCGCCCCGGGCAAGGCGGCGCACTCGGCCTCGCCGTCGTTCGCCTTCGCCTATGCGGCGCGCAGGGTCCGGCCGCAGCGGCTCGCCGAGTTGGACCTGTCCGGCTGGCGCAGTGTGGTGGTCGGTGCCGAGGTGGTCGACCCGGCGGCGCTGGACACGTTCGCCCGGTTCGCCGAACCGGTGGGCTTCGCCCTGGGCACCTATCTGCCCTCGTACGGACTGGCCGAGAACACGCTGGCGGTCACCGGCGCCGAGGCGCCGATCGTGGTGGTACGCCCCGAGTGGTCCTCGATGCGGCTTGGCGAGCCCGTGCGGATCGAGGCGGCGGGCAAACTGGGCGACCAGCCCATCGAGCCGGGCTCGGGTTGGCTCGTCGGCCATGGCGCCCCGCACCACGAGGACGGCGTGGGCCTACGGATCCTCGACGAGGAGGGGCAGCCGCTACCGGACGGCCACCTCGGCGAGGTCGCCGTCACCGGCACCTCGGTGACCCAGGGGTACCACGGCGGCCGGGACGGGGGGTCCACCCGGTTCGTCGACGGTGAACTGCGCACCGGGGACGCGGGGTTCGTGCACGACGGAGAGCTGTTCGTGCTCGGCCGGATGGGCGACAGCCTCAAGCTGCGCGGACGCAGTGTGTACGTCGACGACCTTGACGCGAAGGTCGCGGCGGCCGCCGGGCTCGACAAGGACCGCACGGCCGTGGTGGCCGTCAACGACCACGGACGCGCCGGGTTGGCCGTCTTCGTGGAGGCGGCCCCCGGCCCCTGGACGGACGCGGTGACCGAGATGCTGCGCGGCGAGCTCGGGCCGGATCCCTCACTGACCCTCGTCGCCGGGCGACGCGGCCTGCTCAAGCGGACCACCAGTGGAAAGCTGCGGCGACGGCACATGTGGCAGCTTCTGCAGGAGGGCAGGTTGAAGTCGGTGACCGTCATCCACTAGGGACGTCCGCCTCTCTGAGAGCGCCGACCAGCGTCCGCCAGCGGACCCGGCTCCCCAGCCAGCCGCTGAGGAAGCCCACCGGCACCGAGACGATCCCGGTGGTCTGCAACGGGAACCAGTGGAAGTCATGGGTGGGGAAGAGGGCGTGCGGCGTACCGGAAACGGCGCTGGAGAACGTCATCAGCAACACGACGCACGCCGTACCGCCGAGCAGTGTGCACAGCAGTCCAGCGCGGGTGAAGCCCTTCCAGAACAGGCTGTAGACCAACGCGGGGGCCACCGCCGAGGCGCCGATGCAGAACGCGGTGGCGATCAGCACCTGCAGGTTCCAGTTGCGTACCAGCGCGGCGAGCACGATCGCCACCAGGCCGATGCCGAGGATCGTCCAGCGGGCGACGGCCAACTCGCCGCGCTCGGTGGCCTGCCCGCGGCGTACCGTACCGGCGAACAGATCGTGGGCGACCGAGGTCGCGGCGGCCAGGGTCAGTCCGGCGACCGAGGTGAGCAAGGTCATGAAGATCGCACCGCCGATGGACGCGAACAGCACGGCCTCGCCGAGCGAGGGGTAGTCGGCGCCCAGCGCACGGGACAGCAGCATCAGCGAGGTGCTGCCCTGCGGGTCGTTCGCGGTGATCATCTGGTTTCCGACCAGCGCGGCCGCCGCGGTACCCATCACGGTGACGAACAGGGCGATGACGACGGTCGACCCGACCGCCCAGGACGTCGAACGGCGCACCGCGGAGGCGTCGGCACCGCTGTGCACCCGCATGGTGACGTGCGGCAGGCAGGCGGCTCCGAGGACGACGCTGATCTGCGCGCTGAGGAAGTCGAGTCTGCCGCGGGCGCTGGGGCCGAACTCAAGCCCCTGGCGCAGATACGCGTCTCCCGCTCCGCTGCCCTCCCGGGCGGCGGACAGCAAGGCGGTGGGGCTCCAGTGGAAACGGCTGAGCACCAGCAGGGTGATGGCAAGGCTGGCGCCGAACAGCATGACCATCTTGATGATCTGGACCAGGGCGGTTCCCTTCATGCCCCCGACCGCGGCGTAACCGATCATCAGGGCGCCGACCACGCAGATGCAGGCCGCCTTCGCCCCGTCCGCCGAGATGCCCAGAATGAACGTCAGCAGCGATCCGGCCACCGACAGTTGGACGAGGAGGAAGGGCAGCGAGGCGACGAGCGTGACCGCGCACGCGGCCCCGCGCACCGCGCGGCCCGGCATGCGACGGGCCAGCACATCGCCCATGGTGAACTTCCCCGCGTTCCGCAGCGGTTCGGCGAGCAGCCGCATCAGCAACAGCAGGGACAGTACGGTGCTGAGCACCAGGACGACGCCGTCGTAGCCGCTCAGTGCGACGATTCCGGAAGTGCTCAGGACGGTGGCGGCGGAGACGTAGTCGCCCGCGATGGCCAGTCCGTTCCGCGGTGGCGTCAGGGTGCGGTAGCCGGTGTAGAAGTCCGCAAGGTCATCGGGTTCCGAGCCGGCCAGGATGCACAGCAGCATGGCGAGCGTGGCCAGTACGGAGAAGATCACGAGTGCGGCGGTCTGAGCCGAGTTGGAGTTGGTCATCGGTACGACTCCACGGGCTCACCGAGTTCACCGCCGTGCGGATCTCCCCGGCAGTCGGTGCGCGGACCGCGGGTGGCCAACGCGAAGAACCCGACGAACTGCAACAGACCCAGTAACACACCGACGTTGAACAGGCCCGGCACCGGAAGGCTCATCAACTCGCCCAGGTACGAGGAGAGCAGGACGTAGAGCAGGAAGCCGCCGAGCGCGGCCATGCTCGGCGTTCTGCCCAGCCACGCGTACCCGGTACGCAGCGCGGCGACCACGGTCGTCGTGGTGGGCATGGGCTTGTGCTGAACCGCGCGGTGCCGTCCCCGCCCGTTCTGGCGCAGGGACAGCAGTTCGTCGAGATAGGTCATCGCTCGACCTCCCGTTGTATCCGGCTGTATCGGCTCCCCGGTACACACAGCACCGATCCAGTCCCGGGGGAGGCGGGCTGGACGGTGCTGTGTGACCGTTCAATACGGCCCGGCCTCGGACGCGGTTCACTGAAACACATTCCATTTACTGTCTCTTTGCCGGTTGGCACGGACTTTGGCTGGAACCGCGGGGAGAATCGTGTCGCATCCTCCCGAAATTCTCCAGGACGCCGGGTAACCCCTGGCGGTGAATCTGCACGCCGGGCAAGCCGTCATCCCATTGATATGTACTCGCGCTTGTGGTTAACCTTCGCGGTACTCCGGGGTAACTCCCCCGAAGTGAGGGGCACTTGGATGTTCCCGGTCCCCGCAGGCTTTTCCTATTCCGATCTCCGCACCCCGTGATCGCCAACTAAGGCATGCCCTACCGGGTCGCCTTCCATGCACGCACTGCGCACGCCATGCAGGCGGCGCGCCGCCCCCACGGCACGTCGCGACCGCCGCACTGCCACTGACTGCCCCGCTGAGGAGCGTGTTGCCATGTCCCCCCACCAGCGCTGCGGCTCCACCGCGGCATCGGCGTCCGGATCCCGTCTGGCGGCTGGTATCGCCGACGCCTTACCCGGTGTCCCTTTTGACGAGGGCGTACACCAATTCGCCCGGCTGGCCGCACCGCCGCACACCCGCTGCCAGCCCCTCTGGCATATCACCGCCGATAAAACGGCGGACCAGTTGACGGGCATCGGCGTACCGGGAACGGCGGGTGAAGGCTGACGTATGCTAATCCAACGCAGACGGTCAAAACGTTCTCGTACCGCGAACGAGGAATCCGACTTGGTCAGACGGCTCTACCGCGAGCACGCCGCCGCGCTGCTGAGCTATGTGGTGACGCTCACCGGCGGTGACCGGCACTGGGCGGAGGACGTCGTCCAGGAGACCCTGCTACGGGCATGGCGGCACGCGGCCCAACTCACCGATCCGGCCCGCAGTGCCCGCCCCTGGCTCGCGACCGTGGCACGGCGCATCGTGATAGACGACTACCGCAGCCGCCGGTCCCGTCCGCAGGAGATGGGTGACAAGGCGCTGGAACTCCTTCCCGGGCCGGACGAGTTCGACCGCGCGCTGTCCGCCATGACCATTTCGGACGCGCTGGCCACCCTGACCCCGGCGCACCGCGAGGCCATCGTGGAGTCATACCTGGCGGGGCGCACCATCCAGCAGGCCGCGGCGGTGCTCGGCATCCCCAACGGCACCGTGAAGTCAAGGGTGTACTACGGGCTGCGCGCACTCAGGCGCACGCTGGAAGAGCAGGGGGTGCCCGGATAGCCCCGGCGGTCGGCTATTCGGGTACGGAGACAAGCCGATGACCGTCGAACGTCTCCACGTCGAATCTGCTGACGTCGCCCGGCGACATCGCGATGGCACCCGGAATCGTGAGGTTGCCGCGGTACTTCGCGGTCCAGCTCGCCGCGACCTGGCGTTCGCCGTGCCGTCCCACCGCGACCAGTGAACAGCTGGAGCCCGGTGGCGCGTTGTGCAGGGCGAGGGTCAGCCGACTGCCCCAGGCCACCGGCTGCACCGATACGGAAGCGCCCACGCCGGTCGTACCGTCGGTGGCCGACGCCACATGGGCGGGGGCGGCTTGCCCGCCTCCGCTCAGCGACCACGTAGTGCCGATCCCGGCCAGCACCGACACCCCCAGCACGGCCGCGACCATGGTGCCGCGGCGGTTTCTGCGCCGCCGTCCCCGCCGCCGCAGCCGTCCGAGGGGCATGCACTGGCTGGGGACAGGGGCGGCGGCCGAGGCCGAGGCGGAACACACCGCCTCGGCCTCGGCCTTCGACACCAGTCCGAGGAGCTGGGGTACTCCGGCCAGCTCGTCGTACTCCTGGCGGCAGTTCGGGCAGGCGGCCAGATGGTGGCGCACGTCGAAGGACTCGCCCGTGGTCAGCGCGCCCAGCACAAAGGCGCCGAGCGAGAGCCGAACCGGCTCGCACTCCTCGTGGGTTCCGGAGAACGTCATCGGCTCAACCCTCGCTCCTCACATTCGACACGCAACGCGCGAACCGCGTAGTAGGCCCGGGACTTGACCGTGCCCGGTGCGATCCCGAGCGTTTCGGCGGCTTCCGCGACCGAGCGCTCTCGGTAGTACAGCTCCAGCAGCACCGCACGGTGGTCCGGGCTCAGCCCGGACAGCGCGTCGGCGAGCTGCCAGGACAACAGGGTGCGGGCGAACGCCTCGTCGGGGCCGGGAGTTGACGAGGGCTGCAGCATCAGCGACTCGTCGCCCACCTCGGCGGGGCGTGCCCGGCGCATCCGTTCCTGGTCGATGACCAGGTTGCGTGCCACGGTGAACAGCCATCCCCGAGTCGACCCGCGCTCCGGGTCCAGCGCGCCGGAGCTGCGCCAGGCCCGGAGCATGGTCTCTTGCACCACGTCCTCCGCGCGCTGCCGGTCGCCGCTGGTCAGCCGGAGTACGTATCTCAGCAGCGAACCGGCGTACGTGTCGTACAGCGTTCGCAAGGTCTCGTCGTCCGCGGTCCGGGAACCCATCCATCCCCCCGCGTCATCCGCGGGGTGCGGCGGCGAAGGTCGCGGCGGTCAGAAGACCGCCGCCGCTGGTGACGGTTACCGGGTTGTTTATGCGGGCGTAGCCGGCCGCTGCGCGCATGGACACTTGTTCACTCCTATCTCCCCGCCTGCCGTGGAAATTCCGGTCAGGCCGATGCCGACGTGGCCGATACCAGCGACGCATAGACGACGACATTGTCCGGATAAGCGTGTGTCGTCGTGTTCTTCGTGCCACCACAGGTAATGAGCCGGAGTCCGGCGTGGTCGATGTTTCCGTACACGGCTTGGCTGGGGAACTTCTCCTTGGGGTATTCGGCGGTCTGGTCCACCGAGAAAACGGCAACACTGCCGTCCGCTCTGGACACTTCCACCCGGTCGCCGGTGTGCAGTGCGGCCAGCCGGAAGAAGACGCCGTCGCCGAAATTACCAAGGGTTACGTGGCCGAGTATGACGGAAGGGCCGAGTTGTCCGGGGGTGGGTGAGAACTGATACCAACCGGCCGGCGAGTTGCTTTGAATGGGCGGAACTTGAACGGTTCGGTCCGGATTCAGTCCCAACTGCATCAGCGAGGTGTGCACACCGATCGACGGGATGTCCAGGCGCACCGGGACCGATCTGGCCATGGTCAGCCCGCCCGGCGGCTTCGCCGAGGAGCCGGGGGCGGAGCTGGCCGGTCCGGAACTCCCCGGGTTGCTGACCGACGCGGGGGGCCGAGACGCCGCTCGCCAGTCCGCGTAGCCGAATCCGAGCCCGACCGCTCCGGCCATCGCCATCACCGCTGCCGCCGTGGTGGCCAGACGGCCCCCGCGGCGACCCGGCGAAGTTCTGGCCCTGGCGGAGTGCCGCGTCAACGGCGGGCCCTGGCCCGGCGCCGAAGCAGCAGGCCAGCGCCGCCCGCACCGAGCAGCAGGCCGCCGACGGCGCCCGCGGTGGCGTAGCCGGGAACGCCGGAGGAGACCGCTCCGGTGTTGGGTGCGCCGCTCGGCATGGTGCCGATCTGCCCGGGGGCCGTGGACATCGAGGACGAAGGCATCGGCATCATCCCGGAGGCCGGCTGCGATGCCGACATCGTGGGACGCGGCATCGTCATGGACTGGCTGGGCTTGGGGGTTGGCTTCATTCCGCCGGTGCCCGCTATCACCACCACGATCTGCGTGGTGACGCGTACCCCTCCGCACCGCGCCACCACGTCGGTCCTTCCCGGTTTGGCGTGCGAGGATATCTTCGCCCAACCCGAGAAATTCATGGGGTTGGTGGACGTCATGGACGCCGAACCGCCGGATCCGGTCATGGCGGTGTACTGGTCGTTCATCCTCGGGGAGAACGCGGATGAACCCACCCACTGCAATGCACTGCCGTTATTTGGGCAAGTGCCCATGATATGCACTGTCTGCCCTACGCCGACCGTCGTCGGCGAGGCGGTGATCTGCCCCATTCCGACGCCGGCGAAGGCGGGTGCGGCGCTGACCGCCACGGCTGCTCCAGCCGCGGCCAGGACCGCTAGGTGAGAAATGCGCACGGGGCCACTCTCCTCCACACTTCTTTCGCTGCCCCGGGCTAACTCCCCGTCGGATTACCGATCTTGCCGAGGCGCGGATGACGGTAACAACACGTAGGGGGCGTGGTTCCGGTTCAATTCCGCGATGGCCGGACGGATTTCTTTCCGATCGCTTGACCCGGCCGCCGCGACCGCGGGCGGCCAATGAATCCGCATCGTTCTAGGTCAGCGGCAGTTCGGCCCAGATGACCTTGCCCCCGCTGGTGTACCGGGTGCCCCAGCGCTCGGCGAGCTGGGCGACGAGGAACAGACCACGGCCGCCCTCGTCCATGGTGGCGGCGTAGCGCAGATGCGGAGAGGTGCTGCTGGCGTCGGAGACCTCGCAGATCAGGGTGCGATCGCGGATCAGCCGGACCTTGATCGGGCTGGTGGCGTAGCGGATGGCGTTGGTGATCAGCTCGCTGAGCACCAGCTCCGTGGTGAACACCGCCTCGACCAGCCCCCACCGCGTCAGCTGCTCGGTGACCTGCGCGCGCACTCCGGCGACGGCCGCGGGGTCGAACGGCACGTCCCACTGGGCGATCTGATCGGCACCCAGGAACTGCGGGCGGGCGACCAGCAGCACGATGTCGTCGCTCTGGCGCGCTGGCAGCAGTGCGTCCAGCACCGCTTCGCAGGTCTCCTCCGCCGGGCGGTCGGCATGGGCCAGGGCCTCGGTCAGCAGATCGAGGCCGACGCCGATGTCCCGGTCGCGCTCGTCCACCAAACCGTCGGTGTACAGCACCAGCTGGCTGCCCGGCTCCAGCCGCAGTTCCGCCGTCTGGAACGGCAGACCGCCCAGGCCCAGCGGCGGGCCGGCGGGCAGGTCGGGGAACCGCACGGTGCCGTCTGGCGTCACGAGCGCGGGCAGTACGTGGCCCGCACGGGACATCGTGCAGTACCCGGAGACCGGATCGTAGATCGCGTACAGACAGGTGGCCCCGGTGATCGCGCCCTCGCCGCCCCTGGTCGCCTCGTCCCGGTCGATCCGGGTGACCAACTCGTCCAGGTGATTGAGGAGTTCGTCGGGCGGCAGGTCCAAGGTGGTGAAGTTGTGCACCGCGGTACGCAGTCGGCCCATCGTCGCCGCGGCGTGCAGACCGTGGCCGACCACGTCGCCGACCACCAGCGCGACCCGGGTTCCCGGCAGCGGGATGACGTCGAACCAGTCTCCGCCGACCCCCTCCTGTGCGGGCAGATAGCGGTAGGCGACGTCGACGGCGCTCTGCTCGGGCAGACCGCGCGGCAGCAGGCTGTGCTGCAGCGTCACCGCCATCTTGTGCTCACGGGTGTAGCGGCGGGCGTTGTCTATGGACACCGCCGCCCTGATGACGAGTTCCTCGGCGAGCGAGACGTCGTCCTCGTCGAAGGGGTTCGGATCCCGCGAGCGCCAGAAGCTGACCACCCCCAGCACCACGCCCCGGGCGTTCAACGGCACCGTGATGAGGGAGTGGACCCCGTAGTCGAGCAGCCTTCTGGCCCGCACCGCGTCCTGCGCCTTCCACCCCGTGGCGAGCCGCAGATCGGGCTCGATCACCGACGACCCCCTGCCGAAGCCGCGCGCCTGCGGGGTGGACCGGGCGAACTCGATCACGGTGCCCACCGGGTAGAAGGGCTGGCCCTTCCGGACGCCCCCGAGCGCGGCCCGCACCATCTGCACGCTCTCGTCGACCTCCGGCTCCTCGCCGCGCAGCACCGGCTCCGCCAGGTCGACTGTGACGAAGTCGGCGAACCGGGGGACGGCCACCTGCGCGAGTTCCTCCGCTGTCCGCTGGATGTCGAGGGTGGTGCCGATGCCCACACCGGCGTCGTACAGCAGTTTGAGGCGCTTTCGGGCTGCTTCGGCCCGGCCGGACAGCAGCCGCAGCTCCGTGGAGTCCCGCAGCGTGGCGACGCTGCCGGGCGGGCCTCCGTTGCGGTCGGTGGGCCGGTTGTTCACCGCCAGCAGACGGTCCCCCGACTGCAGCATCTCGTCGGTGGCCACCCGCCCGGAGGCCAGCAGTTCGGCCATGCGGGGAGCGATGCCGAGTTCGCCGACCTGTCGGCCCTCCGCGTTCGGCGGCAGGTCCAGCAGCCGGATCGCCTCGTCGTTGGCCAGCATCAGCCGACCGTTGCCGTCGACGATGATCACGCCTTCGCGCACCGCGTGCAGCACCGCGTCATGGTGCTCGTACATTCGGGTCATCTCGGCCGGTTCCAGGCCGTGCGTCTGACGCCGCAGCCGTCTGCTGACCAATGCCGTTCCCCCGGTGGCCAGGGCCAGCGCCACGGCGGCCGCGCTGAACAGGATCGGCAACTGTCGGTTCACCGCGCCGCTCACCTTGCTGATCGTGATTCCGGCGGACACCAGACCCACGATCTTGCCGTGCTGGTCGGTGACCGGCACCACGGCCTGCTCCAGGGGGCCTATGGTCCCGTTGATGGTCTCGGTGACGGTCTGCCCGGCGAGCGCGGGCCCGATGTTGCCCACGAACTTCTTGCCGATGCGGTTGGGGATGGGGTGGGTGTAGCGGATCCCCTGCTTGTTCATCACCACGATGAAGTCGACCCCGGTATCGATACGGGCCGCCTCGGTGAGTGGCTGGAGGATGGCCGTCGGGTTCGGGGACTGCAGGGCGGGCACGATGCCCGGCGAGTGCGCGAAGGTCTGGGCGACGGCCACCGAGCGGTTGCTGGCCTCTCGCTGGCTGTCATGCTGCGCCTGCAGGATCAGCTCCGCACCGGCCGCCAGGACGAGCAGCAGGACGATGATGACCTGCAGCACGAACACCTGGCCGGAGACACTGCGCATCGGGCGCAGCGACCCGTGGCGCCGCGTCGCCTGCGGCGCCTGCTGTTCGTAGCGATCTTTCCGCTCACGCTCTGTATGCACGCGCTCACGCCGACTCCAGGGGCGCCGACCGCGGAACGCAGGGGCCGACACGGCCCAGGGTCGGCCCTCACCTCGGGCCATAGCCCCTGTTTACACTGCTGGCCCCCGAGAGGCGAACCGTGAGCGCCGGTAGTTCCGACGGATCCCCCTCGGGGTGCTGACGGATTGGCACCGCCCGCCACGACCGGACCGCATGCGGTTACCAGCCAGTAGATTTGGCTGATCACCGTCTCACCACCGCTACTTGGCCCCCCCTAGGCTCCGAGCACCACACCGCCGTACGCGTGCCGCAGGGGCACCACGGTCCGAGCCTGATGGGACACCGATGACGCGATCCGGCCCCACCCGAGAACGCCGCAACCGCGACCAGCACCGCGTCCGCCGCTGGGTGACAAGCACCGTGGCCGTCACGGCACTTGCGCTCAGCGGCACCTTCGCCGCCTCCCCGGCGTCCGCCACCCCGCACTCCGGACACCAGGCAGCCGCCGCGAACGCCGCCGGGTCCTTCCGACTGGCCGACATCCCGATGAAGGACGGCGTCGTCCTCAAGGCCGATGTGCTCACCCCCGCCGCCGGTACGCCCGGAGCGGACGCGCACGGCCGCTATCCGACGATCGTGGAGCCCGCCTCCTGGGGACAGAACGACCTGGAGTTCCTCGCGCAGAGCAGGAAGCTCGCCGCTGACGGCTATGTCGTCGTCACCTACACGGTGCGCGGCTTCTGGCTCTCCGGCGGCCAGGTGGACGTCGCGGGGCCCAAGGACGTGGCCGACATCTCCTCCGTCATCGACTGGACCATCGCCAACACCCCGGCCGACCCGCAGCGCATCGGCATGACGGGCCTGTCGCTGGGGGCCGGGATGTCGCTGATGGGCGCCGCCTTCGACCCGCGGGTCAAGGCGGTGGCCGCGATGAGCGCCTGGGGCGACCTGGTCAACGCACTCTACAGCGGGCAGACCCGGCATGTGGGGGCGGTCGGCATTCTGACCGCGGTACAGATCCCGACCGGCCGCCAGAGCCCGGAAACCCACCAGGCGATCAGCGACATGTTCGACAACCAGAACATCCCGGAACTCATCAAGTGGGCCCGGACCAGGTCCCCGGGCAGCTATGTGGACCGCATCAACGCCCACCACACCGCGGTGTTCATCGCCAACGCCTGGACCGACAGCATCTTCAACCCCAGCCAGGTCGCCGACTTCTACCAGAAGCTGACCGGCCCCAAGCGGTTGGAACTGCGTCCCGGCGACCATGCCACCCAGGAGATCGGCGGCATGCTGGGCCTGAAGAACGCGGCCTGGGACGACGGACGCAAGTGGTTCGACCAGCATCTGAAGAACAGCCCCGGCGACCGCCAGCCGCCGGTGCAACTGCAGGTCAGGGAGAACGCCGGCCAGGAGGACTACCCCAGCTGGCAGGCGATCAGCTCCCGGACCCAGCGGCTGCGGCTCGGCCCGGCGAACGCCCTGGGCACCGGCACCCTGGGCGGTGCGGGCGGCACTGGATGGCGAACGTCCATCGTCGGCGGCGTGGATTCGGGCGCCGACTCCGGCATCACCGAACTGTCCGGCGGGCTCGACCAGTTCCTGGGCATCCCACCGACCGTCGAGGTCCCGATGCTGCCCCGCGCCGTCGCCGCGGTCTGGCAGTCCGCGCCGTACTCCGACGTACAGCACATCCGCGGTGTGCCCAGGTTCCACACCACGGTCACCTCGTCCGCACCGAAGGGCACCGTGTTCGCCTACCTCTACGACGTGAACGCGCTCGGTCTCGGCAAGCTGATCACCCACGCCCCGCAGAGCTGGTCGGGTACCACGCCGGGACGGGCCGTCCCGCTCGACATCCAGCTGTTCGCCACCGCCTACGACCTGCCCGCCGGGCACCGGCTCGCGCTGGTCCTGGACACCAAGGACCCGATGTACGGCAGCGACACCACGCTGGGCAGCCGGGTGTCCTTCGGTTCCCCGGCGAACGACCCGTCCGAGCTGACGCTGCCACTGCGCTGATCCGCGGTGCCGGAAGTCGTCCCCGGCCATGACACTGATGTGGCGGGTGTGACCGCCCTGGTTCTCCTACGATGGGGCTGCTCAGAACACCCCAGTAGATAAGGGCAGTTGACATGGTCGAGGACGTTTCCGAGGTGGACCAGACGAAGCCGAGCATCGCCCGTGTCTACGACTACCTGCTCGGCGGCAAGGACAACTACGCGGTGGACCGGGAGATCGGCGACAAGTTCGTCAACGATCTGCCCGGCTCGGTCGCCATCGCGCACTGCAACCGCCAGGCCCTGGTGCGCGCGGTCCGCGACATCGCGCTGCACACGGGGGTGCGGCAGTTCATCGACATGGGCAGCGGGCTGCCGACCGCCGACAACGTCCACCAGGTGGCCGGGCGGCACACCCCCGACGCCCGGGTGATCTACGTGGACAGCGATCCCATCGTCCTCGCACACGGCCGGGCGCTGCTGGAGGAGAACGACAACACCAGGGTCATCCGCGCCGATGTGCGCGACCCGCAGGGCATCCGGCAGCACCCGGACACCGTCGAGCTCATCGACTTCGACCAGCCGGTCGCGGTCGTCTTCAGCGCCGTACTGCACCACCTCAACGACGACGAGGACCCCGCCTCGGTCGTCCGCTACTGGCAGGACCAGGTGCCTTCCGGCAGCTGCTTCTTCATCAGCCACTTCCGTAGCGGCCACAACCCGCAGACCGCCGAGGCCGAGCGGGTGCTCCAGGCGACGTTCGGGCGCGGCCGGTGGCGCAGCGACGAGGAGATCCACGACCTCTTCTGCGGTATGGAGATCCTGCCGCCCGGTGTGGTCGCGGCCGCGCACTGGCGGCCCGACACCACGGACGGCGTGTCCCACGTGGGCGCCGCGCGGCGTGAACTCACCGTGTGGGAACAGCTCATCGTGGCAGGACTCGCCACCAAGCCGTAGCGGCTCGCACGCGCCGGTGCGGCCCTTCTCCCCTGCCACCGGTAGGGGAAGGAGGGCCGCACTTTTGTTGTCTCGGTACCGGGCCGGAAATGGTTCGGAGGGCGTTACGGAGCGTTCCGTTCCACCGCCGCGGCTGCCGAACAGCCATGAGTCGCTGGTCCTTCCCGCGACCGCGGACGGCATCGATCTGTCCGCGCTGACTGCCGAGTTGAACCGCCGGGGCGTGCGATCCGTGCTGTTGGAAGGCGGGGGTCGGCTGGCGGCCGCGTTCGCCGCACAGGACCTGCTGGACCGGGTCGTCGCCTATGTGGCCCCGGTTCTGATCGGTTCCGGCGGGCGCACGGTGCTCGACGACTTCGGGGTCCGATCGCTGGGCGAGGCACGGCGGCTGCGGCTGGACTCGGTGGGACGGCTCGATGACGACGTGCGGCTGGTACTGCGCGCCCGCCCCCTGGCATCTGATCGGGAGGACGCATGACTACACACGTCGCGATCGTCTACCACAGCCGGTCGGGCACGATGCGGCGGCTGGCCCGGCACGCGGCGACGGGCGCCCGGGCCGGTGGCGCGACGGTGCGGCTGCTACGGGTCGCGGACCAGGCCGGCGGCGCCCGGTCCGACGCTCCCGCGGAGTCGCCCGCCACACCCGAGGACCTGCTGTGGGCGGATGGCCTGGTGCTGGCCACGCCGACGTACTTCGGCAATGTCTCCGCCGCGTTCAAGCGGTTCCTGGACTCCACCGACAAGGTGTGGACCGAGGGGCGGCTGACCGACCGGGTGGTGACCGGTATGACCTCCGCGACCTCGCTGCACGGGGGTCAGGAGGCCACGCTGCTCGCCTTGTACCAGACGGCGTACCACTGGGGTTCATGGGTGGTGGGCGCCGATCCCGCCGACTCCGCGTTTCCCGGCACCGGTGGCAATCCCTATGGGCTGTCGGTGAGTTACCGCCGGGGCCGGGTCACGGAACCAGTGGAGTCGCAGGCCGCCTGGGCGCTCGGCAGACGGCTGGCCGACATCACCGCGCGGTCACGGCCCCGGACCGAACCGGTTCCGCCCGGCGTCGGCCGTACGAAGGTGGCGGTGATCCATCACGCGGGCGACGAGGCCACCCGGCTGCTGGCACAGGAGTGCGCCGCGGGCGCCCGCGAGTGCGGCGCCGAGGTGCGGCTGCGCCGGGTGGCCGACCCCGTGGTGCGCACCTGGCGCAGCGGTGCGCCCCCGGCCGTCCCCGTCAGCGCGGCGGACATCGACTGGGCCGACGCGGTGGTGTTCGGAGCGCAGGCACGGCTGGGCACGATGGCCGCCCCGCTGGTGAGCTTCGTACAGTCCCTGCTTCCACCGTCCGGTGCGGGACCGCTCGCCGGGAAGCCGGTCAGCGGCTTCACCTCCGTCCCCTATCCGCACGCAGGCAGCGAGACCGCTCTACTGTCACTGCATCAGATGCTGTTGCACTGCGGCGCGGTGGCGGTGCCGCCCGGCTATACCGATCCCGCGGTGCGGGCGGCGGGCGGCAACCCCTACGGGACCTCGCACGCACTGTCGGCCGGACCGGATCCCACGAGACAGGCCATGGCCGCGGTCCGCCACCAGGGTCGCCGTATGGCGCTGGTCGGGGACCGGCTGCGCGGACGGGCGGTGGCGGCACTACCGGCCGGCTCGGCGCCCACCCGCATCGTCCCCGGAAGCATCGTTCCGGGAAGCATCGTTCCCGGGAGCATCGTTCCCGGGAGCATCGTCCCTGGAAGGGAAGCGAGTTGAAGACACGGCGGCACCAGCAGTACGACGCCATCGGCGAGTCCTACGAGGGTTTCAAGACCCTGCCGCTGGCCCGCTATCCGGAGCAGCACAGCTTCCTGCGGATGCTCGGCGACGTGACCGACCGCTCGGTGCTCGACCTGGCGTGCGGCACCGGCTTCTACGCCCGGCAGATCAAGCGGCTCGGCGCGGCGGGCGTGCTCGGACTCGACATCTCACCGCAGATGGTGGGTGCCGCGCGGGCCATCGAGTGGCGGGCACCGCTGGGTGTGCGCTACGCCGTCGCCGATGCCACGGACCTTCCGGGTATCGATCGCTTCGACGCGGTGACCGCCGTGTATCTGCTCAACTACGCGGACAGCGAGCAGGCCATGGAGCGGATGTGCGCCGGTGCCTTCCGTAACCTGCGCGACGGCGGCGAGTTCCTGGCACTGACCCAGAACCCGGACTTCCGGTTCACCGAGGCGACGACCGCGAAGTACGGGTTCACCTACGTGCCCACCGGTCCGGGACCGATCGACCCCCGGGTGCGCATCACCGCCCTGCTGGACCCGCCGATCGCCTTCGACACCAACTACCCGGAGCGCGCGGTGTACGAGCGCGCCCTCGCATCGGCGGGCTTCACCGATGTGACCTGGGTGCCGCTGGAGGTTCCCGGCGCGGCGGAGCAGGTCTTCTCGCCCGGGTTCTGGGACGACTTCCTCGCCAACCCGCCGTTGATCATGTTGCGTTGCCACCGGTAGTGCCGTGCGGTGGCTTCGGCCGGAAGTCGTGGGTCACGGTAGCCGGATGGCCGGCGGCCCGCACGGTCGTGGCCGCCCGCCGACGCGGCAGCCGGAAGGCGGAGAGCACCTCGGCCATGACCGGGGTCATTGGGCGTTTCCCCCAGTGCGACCGTGGCGATGACGGCCACCGGTGTGTTCTCCAGCCGGGCCATCAGGTAGCCGAGGCAGCGCAGCGAGGCGGTGTCCGCCCACTGCAGGTCGTTGATGGCCAGTAGCAGCGGTACGCCGGTGGTCAGCAACCGTGTCAGAGGATGCAACGCGTGGGCGGGCGCGCCCGGTTGCGGATCGTACGGAAAGGGGCAGTGCAGGTGTCCGCTCCAGGCCGAAGCGGACCCCGGTAACACGCTGGCGATGCCTGGATCCGGCACCGGCGCGGCATCGTCCAGGATGCTTCCGACCCCGGCCATGAGTTGCTGGGCGAGGCTGTAGTCGGCCTGCTGCTCCAACGCCCTGGCCCGCGCGGCCAGTAGGTGCAGCCCGTACTCATCGGCGGCATCCATGGCGGAGCGCAGCAGTCTGGTGCGGCCCATGCCCGCGGTGCCTTCGATGAGCACGCTCCGGCCCCGGCCGTCACTGGCGGATCGCAGGATGTCGCACACGCTGGTGGCCTCCCCGTAAGGCGGCGAGACCGTCCCGGGCCTCGTCCGCCGACCGCGTCAAGCGTTGCCTTCGGATTCCCCTTGGAGCCGCTTCGTGGCCGCTACCGCCAACCAGCGGTTGATATCAACTATGCTAGGTCATCTACCAGTTGAAGACGTCCGGGAAGCCGCCAGACCGTTGACGCCATCGTCAACCGCTGGACGAGCGGCGGCCGTTAGACTTCAACCACTCGTCAAACTCACTTCGTCCTGTACGGGAGGCGCGGATGACCGGCAGTCAGGAACATCCGTCGCTCGCCGCGAGCCTGGACGGACTGTTCCGCGGGAGCCGACCCGCGGGCCGCCGGTGGACCAACGACGAGGTGGCCGCCGAGATCAAGAAGAAGTACCCGCGGATCCGGGTCAGCGGCGCCTATCTGTCAGCGCTGCGGACCGGCAAGCGCACCCATCCCTCCCAGGAGTTGCAGACGGCGATAGCGGAGTTCTTCGGGGTCTCCCCCGCCTACTTCGTCGACCCCGACCACGCGCAGCGGGTCAGCGCCCAACTCGCGGCCCTGGAGGAGCTGACCCAGGCGGGCGTGCGCGCGGTCGCGCTGCGTGCCGTGGGGCTGCAACCGGAAAGCCTGGAAGCGATCACAGCCGTTCTCGACCAGGTCCGCAAGCTGCAGGGACTGCCTCCCGTGGAGGAGTAACCATGACCTCTTCACGGCGAACCGGACAACCGGCCACCGGCCGGCAGTTGAGGCGCCTGCGCGGCGCGTGCGAAGCGCTCCTGGACAGTCTGTCGGTGCCCGGCACCTGCGACATCTCCGAGCTGTGCGCGCACCTCGGCGCACGACGCGGCCGCCCGATCCGCCTCTTACCGGTCGAGCTGCAAAGTTCCCAGCTGTACGGGTTGTGGATCGCCACCGACGTCGCGGACCTCATCGTCTACGAGGCCCACACCAGCAAACCGCACCAGGAGCACATCATCGCCCATGAGCTCTCCCACATGCTCTGCGGGCACCACAGCGGCGGAAAGATCGACGACGGCACGGCCGAGCAACTGTTCCCGGACATCAGCCCGGACGTGGTCCGCGGCATGCTGCAACGCTCCGGCTATTCGGACCACGACGAGCAGGAAGCCGAGACGATGGCCTCGCTGATCCTCACCCGGGCCCGGCGGCAGGTCGCGGATCCCGTGCCCACCGCTTCCCTCGAACAGGCGGAGGCCATCGCCCGTATCGAGAGCGTGGTCGGCCCGGACCCCGGAGCCTGCGCCGTGGTCCGCGACGGCACCGACCCCGGACCGGCCTGACCATGGTCTACCAGATCCTGTCCTGGACCTGTGCCGTCGCGGGGTTATCGGCGTTCCTGTACAAGCTGCCGGCCCTGTGGCACAGCAACCGCAATCCGGCGATGCTCGCGCTCTGTGTCTACTTCCTGAGTTCCGGGCTCAGCTTCCTGGTGGACCTGGACGCCATCCGTGCGTCCATCTCCCGGCTCCTCGACTATCCCAACATCACCACCATCCTGGTGCAGGCCGCGGTGGTGGCGCTGACGGCGGCCCAGCAGGTGGTGCTCATCCACTGGTCGCACCCGGCGGCCGAGGCCCGCCGCCGAACACGCCGAAGACTGCTCGGATTCGGCATCGCGCTCGTCGTGCTGGTGACCATGTTCTATGTGGTCGACCCCACCCGGCACCCGACGACAGCGGAGACCTCGGTTCTGCTCAACATGCAGAACCCGTACTACGCCGCATACCTGTGCTACTACATCGGCGTATGCACGGTCGGGCAGATCGCGGCCTTCCGGCTGTCGCTGCGCTACGCCAGGATCGCCAACCGGCTCTGGCTGCGGCTCGGTATGTGGTCCGTCACCACCGGAGCGACGTTCGTCCTCCTGTACTGCACCATCCGGTACGCCGAGATCGCGGCCACCCGACTGGGCTTCGACACCACACCGTGGGACTCGCTGTACTGGTTCACCGGAGACATCGGTTCACTGCTGCAGCTGTTCGGGTGGACCGTCCCGTCCTGGGGACCCCGGCTGTCGGCCGCCGCCCGCTGGCTCGAAAGCTACCGGTCCTACCGGCGGCTGCGCCCGCTGTGGTGGGCTCTGTACCGTGCGGTTCCCGCCATCGCCCTCGACCCTCCGCCGTCCCCACTGCTCGACCTGCTGCCGCCGCGCGACCTGGAATACCGCCTATACCGCCGGGTGATCGAGATCAGGGACGGGCAGTTGGCGCTACGCCCGTATCTCTGCCATGCGTTGGCCGGGCCGCAGGCCGAGCAGTTGGGCCCCGCCCACGACGAGCCGTCCTCCGCCACCCACGAGGCACTGCGCCTCAAGGCGGCGCTACGGGCCAGATCCGACAACGCGGTGCCGCCAACCGGGCCCACGACCGCGTTCCCCGGTGCCCGCAACGAGGACTTCGGCAAGGAGATCGCCTGGCTTACACGGGTCGCCGACAGCTTCCGCAGACCGCCGCACCGCTGAGCCAGATCCCAGGGAGGAGCCCGGCACATGGAGAACAGCGGCCTCCACCATCGCCGTCAGTCCGTCATCGCGACGACCCGGCGACTGCTCACCCTGGACCGCGAGGCCGGCGCCCGGGCGGCGGCCCGGACCGCCGCGCTCGCCGCCGCGAGGCTGCGAAGCGGAGAAGAGCACGCCGAGGTACTCGCCGATCATGAACTGTGCGCCGCCGTCGCGGAGTTGCTGGAGGTCGCCGCCTGGATCCTCTTCGACGCCGAGGAGCAAACCCTCGCCCACCGGCTGAACCAGCGGGCCTTGGCCCTGTCCCGGCGGTGCGAGGACCGCTCGACGGAACGCCTGGTACTGGCGAACCTGAGCATGCAGGAAGCGCACACCGGCCGATTGCACACCTCGTTCCGCACGGCCGCCACCGGGCTGGAGACCTCGCCCACCGCCAGGGTCGCGACGGTCTTCGCCGTGCGGCAGGCCCGCGCGCTCGCCATGGCGGGCCAACGAGCCGCCGCGCTGAACGCGTTCGACCGGGCCGGCAGCCTGTTCCAGGAAGGACTCTCCGAACAGGATCCGCCCTGGGCATGGTGGGTGGACCAAAGCGAGCTCGACGGCCACCGCGGCTTCACTCTCGCCGCACTCCAGGAGTGGGACAAGGCGATTCCGCTGCTGCGGGGTGCCACACAGGTCCAGGCCCCCGGCTCCCCGCCCTACCGCGTTCTGTTCACCACCGAGCTGTTCTCCGCACTGGTGAACGCCGGAGCCTGGTCCGAGGCCCGCGACGTGGCGGAGCAGCTGATGCCGCACGCCGGAGGGATCGGGTCCGGTCGGGCGGTCAGCGCACTGCGGCACACCATCCGCACGATCCAGTCGAGGTCCGGCACTCCCGCCCGGCTACGGGACGCCGCACACCAACTCGCCGCACTGCTCCCGCCTTCCGCACTGCTCCCGCTTTCGAACCCCCCGGAATGAAGGGAACCGCCGCGTTGCCCATCTCGAAGCCGCGTCTGTACCTCGCCGCGCTCACCGCGACCATCGCACTCGTCGCGCTCGGCGCCGCAACACCCGCCGTGCACGCCGCTCTCGGGTCCGGAGGGTGTGCTCCAGCGGTCAGCGTGCAGCGCGGCGACGCCTACATCGACACCCGTCTGTTCTTCGGCACCGGGCGGCACAACGGTGAACCGCCCGTCACCGACCAGCAGTTCCTGGCCTTCATCGCCCAGCACGTCACGCCGCACTTCGGGTCGGGACTGACCATTCAGAAGGGCCGGGGCCAGTGGCGCGACCGGTTCGGCAGCATCAACCACGAGCGGTCCTACGAGCTGATACTGCTCTACCCGGCGGCCGAGGCCCACGCCCGGGACGCGGACATCGAGGAGATCCGCACGGCCTACAAGCGCGCCTACGGCATGGAGTCCGTCGGCCGTGCCGACGAGGCGGCACGGGTCAACTTCTAGCACGCGTCGACTTCTGGCGCCGGTCCGGTTTCCAGCGCCGGGGACCGGCCGGTTGTCCGTCGTGGCGCAGCGCCACACGTACTCGGCGATCTCGGCGTGTGTGGCGTACCAGACGTCCCCGCGATCGTGGACGTAGTCCAGCAGTTCTTCGAGAACGATGAGCCGGGAGCGGTGCCCGATCAGATGTGGACGCAGGGCGAGTTGGAACAACCTGCCGTGCGAGTAGGCGCCGTCGAACTCATCGCGCCACAGCCGCCCGACGTCGCGGGCATCGCGTACGGACGCGGCCCGCCGTACCGGTCCATCTCGAAGTACACGGCATCGTCCCGGACCCACTCTCCGCACAGCGGTTGGCAAGCTCCCGTTCGTCGACCGGGCTCAACTCCGCCCAGCGCAGAGAACTCGCCATCGTGTTCGGGGAGAACGGAACGCGCCATGCTGCCTACCAGTTGACAAATGCGACACGTCCGGCTCGCGTGGAGCGCCGACTCGCGGGGTCCCGACTACGGGGCGGAGGGCGTCTCCGGCCTCGACAGCGCGTCGGTCTCGGCGAGGTGTCGTCTGCCCGAGCCCACACCCCAGCAGAACATCCCGAGGCTGAACCCGGCGACCAGCAGTGAGTCGTAGGGCTGCGGCAGAGCGCCGGCGCCACCGAAGTCGCCCAGAGCGGAGAGCGCCAGCAATCCGATGAGCCAGGCCAGCAGCCAGCAGCCCTTGCGAACTTCACGCAACAGTACGGCGGTTGGCTCATGCCTCCGTACCAGCCAGAACAGCGGCGCACCGAGCAGGGCCAGCGGCAGCGTCACCCGCAGACGGTGCCAGCTGGACCAGTACACGAACAGCGTGGCCACCACGAAACTGACCGGAGCGATCCACCGCACCCCCGGCACCCACCCGGACAGCCGCCCACGGTCCACCGCCCGCAGGGTGTACGCGGCGACCGCCGATGTCGCGTACCCCAGCAGGAACAGGTCGCCGACGGTGCTGACCACGTCCTGCCAGCCACCGAAGGGCAGTAGGAACAGCAGCGTCATCGCGACGTTCAGGGCGAGCCCACGGCGCGGAATGCCGGAACCGGCGTGCACCCGCATGAACCAGTGCGGCAGCATCCGGTTCTTCGCCAGTGCGTAGGTCCGCCGGGCGTGCGCCGCCACGCCGACGAAGGCGCCGCCGCCGGGTGAGACAACGGCATCGGCGTACAGCAGGAAGGCGAGCCAGTGCAGGTTGAGCAGCAGGGCGAGCTGGCCGAACGGCGAGTCGAACCTGACGCCCCGCCAGCCGTGCACCAGTGCCTGTTCCGGCACGGCGAACAAATAGGCCAACTGCAGCCCGACATAGAGCAGTACCGCCAGCGCGATCGCGGTCAGCACGGCCCGGGGCACGTCCCGCCGGGGATCGCGGGCCTCACCGGAGAACTCGACGGGTGCCTGGAAACCGTTGACCGAGTAGATGATGCCGCCCATCGACAGCGCGCTCAGGCCCGCTGACCAGCCGTAGGGGGCGAAGCCGCCGTGCTCGGTGAGACGGTGCGGATGGAAGCCGGAGGCCAGCAGCAGGATCACGGTGAGCGTGGGGACGGCCAGCTTCACGATGCTGACCAGCAGGTTGACCCGGGCGAACAGCCGCACCCCGAACCAGTTGAGCGCACCGAGCGAGACGGTGATGGCGATGGCCAGCGCCACCCCCGCCCAGCTGAGCCTTGCGCCGTCATAGAGCCAGGGCAGCCAGTGCGAGAGGTAGCCCAGGATCGCCGTCACCTCCGCGGCGTGCGCCCCCACCGACAGCAGCACCGCCCAGCTGATCACGCTCGCCACCAGCGGCCCGTTGGCGTACAGCGGCCAGCGCACGGTGCCCCCGGCCTCCGGACGGGAAGCCCCCAGCTCGACCATCACCATGGCGACGAGCCCGGCCAGCGCACCGACCGCCAGCCAGCACAGCAAGGAGAGGGGGCCCGCGATCCGTGCGGCATACATCGCGCCGAACAGCCAACCGGAGCCGACGATGTCGCTGAACCCGATGGCGCCGAGGCCCCAGCAGCCCAGTCCGCGGTGGAGCTTGCGCTCCTCGCCTCTGACCTCCGCGTTTCCGAGGCCCGCCGCGGCGACCCCGGTAGCCGTGCGGGCAGCGTTCACCGCGTCGGGTAGCGGCGTCTCCTCCACAGGCGGTTGCGACACCCAGCGATGGTTACCCGCACGCAGGAGGAAACCACGCACCGTGACGACGCGTTCACCGGGGCGCAGCAGTGGCCGGTTTCCTCATGGCCGCGGCGGTGGGCCGACCGGGTGACCGACAGGGATCTGGCGCCTGCTCTTTCCGCCGGATTCTTCCGGCTGATTCCCTGCCCCGCGCATGGTGCCGGGTTGATCCGGTTGCTACGTTCCACCGGCTGAATCCGCGCCGGATCCGCCGACCGAGGGGGCACTGTGCAGGATCGCGCTCCGGGCACCGCCGTCCCGCCGGAACAGCCGTCACCTCTGGTCGTCGTCGAGCTCGTTGCCGGCCAACCCCTGTCTCTGGTGTGACATCCCGATTCCCGAGGTGAGACGGAGCCGCCATGATGGACATCGCGTCAAGACCGCCCGGGCCGGAGTCCGGCCTGTTCTCGCTGGCCGACCTGGAACCCGCGACCATCACTCGACTGGCCAGCCGGTCAACCGAGTTGTTCGACGACCGCGAAGCCCATGACCGCCCGCTGCGCGACCAGGTCATCGGCGTACTGTTCACCAGGACCTCGACCCGTACCCGTACCGCCTTCACGGTCGGCACGGTCCGGCTCGGCGGCACACCGGTGACCTACGGGCCCGACGATCTGCAACTCAGCACCGGCGAGTCCCTTCCGGACACCGGCCGGGTGCTCGGCGCCATGCTGGACACCCTGGTGGCGCGCACCGCCGGACCACTGACGGAACTGCGCGTACTGTCCCAGTACGGTCAGCTGCCCACCGTCAACGCCATGGCCGCCGAGGAGCACCCCACTCAGGGCATCTGCGACCTCGCCACGCTCCAGCTGCGCTTCGGCGACCTGTCCGGGGTGCGGTTGCTCTACGTCGGTGAGGGCAACAACACCGCGGTCGCCTTGGCGCACGGGCTCAGCACGGTGCCCGGCGCCCGGATCACCTTCGCCTGCCCGCTCGGATACGGCCTGCCCGACGCGGAGTTGGCCCGTGCCGCGAAACGTGCCGCCTGGTCGGGTGCGCACCTCGACCAACTGCATGATCTGGGCCACCTGCCGCACGAGGTGGACGTGGTCTACACGACACGCTGGCGGACCACCGGCACCACCAGGCGGGACCCGGCTTGGCGGCAGGCGTTCCGCCCCTTCCATGTGAACCAGGAGTTCGTGAACCGCTGGCCCGACGCCTGGTTCATGCATGACCTGCCCGCCCATCGAGGGGACGAGGTCTCACCGGCGGTACTGGACGGTCGGCGGTCCCTGGCCTGGACCCAGGCGGCGATGAAGCTGCCCAGCGCCATGGCCGTTCTGGAGTGGGTGACGACCGTCCGCCCACCGCGGCACTGACCGCCAGGGGCGAACCCAGGCGCCCGCGAACCAATGATGATCACGAACCGCAATAGGCCGCCTACGCACAGTGGCGGTAGCCACTGCCGGCGGCCGCCACCGAAGGCCGGACGGCACCGGTCGTTCATCGCCGCGATCGGCGCAAGAATGGGCAGACGTGGAGGTGGCAATGGTTCGCGACTCACGGTCCGCCTCGCCGGGCTCAGGGACGGACGCCATCGACCCGGGCGTTCGCCAGGCTCTCGACGCTCTGATGGCACGCCTGGACGCGGCGAGGGACCGGCTCGGCGCCCATGTGGCCGCGCTCTACGTTCCGGTGCCCGGTGCGGACGTGCTGGAACTCGTGATGATGCTGGGGATGCCACGGGAGTTCATCGGACCGTGGGAGCGGGTGGCGCTGGCCACTTCGGCACCGGTGTCGGACGCGATGCGCGACCGCCGTCTGGTGTGGGTGGGCAGCGAAGAGGCGATGGTGCGGCTGTATCCGGCCATCGCGCTGGTCCTGCCGTACGCGTTCTCGCTCGCCGCCCTACCGCTGGTCGCGGAGGGGGCGGCGATCGGGGCCATCTTCACATGCTGGCCCGGCTGGCACTCCCCGGAGCTGTCGGACACCGAGCACGACGCCCTGATGGAACTCTCCGCCGACCTGGCCCGTCTGCTGCGCGAAGCCGCGGTGGCGGGCCTTTCGGTGCGGGCCGGTCCCCAGCCGTTGATCTTGACCGAGGAGAGCGGCGACCCGGGCAGTCCGGAGAGCCTCGCGGCGATGGTCCAGCGGCTGCCGGAGGGGATGTGCGCCCTGGACCCCCGGGGCCGGTTGGTCTGGGTCACACCCAGGGCGGCCAGCCTGCTCGGGGCCCCGGCGGTCCGACTGCTGGGCGCCCGGCCCTGGGACGTACTGCCGTGGCTACGGGATCCGGTGTACGAGGACCGCTACCGGGCGGCGCTGGCCAGTCGGCAGATCTCGTCCTTCGTGGCGCTCCGGCCGCCCGACCGGTGGCTGGCCTTCCGGCTCTATCCCGATGCCTCCGGGATCACCGTGCGGGTCAACGAGGCCAATGTGGCACCGCACGACATGCCGGGCCCGATACTGGCGGCCGACGCCGAGCTGCCCACCCGCTCGGGCGCTTACTACCACATCCTGCACCTCGCCAGTAAGCTCACCCAGGCCGCCGGAGTGGTGGACGTGGTGGATCTGGTCGCCGACCAGATCGTCCCCTCTTTCGGAGCGCAGGCAGTGGCGATCCTGATCGCCGAAGGCGACCGGCTGCTGATCGCCGGGCACCGCGGCTATCCGTCCGGCCTCATCGACACTTTCGACGGCACGCCCCTGACCTCCGCGACTCCGGGCGTGCACGCGCTGATCTCCGGGGCACCTGCGTTCTTCGAGTCGCGGGAAGAGCTGGAGCGGATGTATCCGGTGCGGCCGGAGATGCGGGACACCATGTCCGCCTGGGCATATCTGCCGCTGGTGGCGTCGGGACGGCTGGTGGGCACCTGCGTACTGGCATTCGATGAGCCGCACCGCTTCACCGTCCATGAACGCGCGGTACTGACCTCGCTGGGCGGTCTGATCGCGCAGGCCCTGGACCGGGCGCGGATGTACGACGCCAAACTGGAACTCGCCCACGGTCTACAGGAAAGCCTGTTGCCGCACGCCCTCCCCGTTCTGCCCGGTTTGGAGGCAGCCGCCCGCTACCTCCCGGGAACCGAGGGAATGGATATCGGCGGCGACTTCTACGACATCCTGCGAGTGGACCGCTGCACTGCGGGCGCGGTCATCGGCGATGTCCAGGGACACAATGTGGCGGCCGCCGCGCTTATGGGCCAAATACGCACCGCTGTACGGGCATATGCGACAGCGGGTGCCGACCCGGGCGCCGTTCTTTCCCAGACCAATCGCCTTATGAATGACCTTGATACGAATTTGATCGCGAGTTGCATATATCTACGGGTTGACCTACGCGGTAAGTACGCGCTGCTGGCAACCGCCGGACACCCTCGACCGCTGTTGCGCACCCCGGAGGGCGAGGTACGGGTGCCCAAGGTGGCCGGAGGGATAGTGCTGGGCGCGGAGGCCATCGCCAGCTATCCGCTCACCCGGATAGCGATGCCCGTGGGCACGGTCCTGGCCCTGTACACCGACGGCCTGATCGAGGCGCCCGGCGTCGACATGGACGACGCGCTGTACGCGCTGGGCAGCACACTCGCCCGCTTCGACGACGGACCGCTGGACGCCCTGGCCGACGCCCTCACCGCGCACGCGGAGCAGGCCAGGCACCGCACGGACGACATCGCCGTGCTGCTGCTGCGCTCGGTTGCCGGTGAATACGATGCGACGGCGCGCGAGCATCGCGCCCTCGCCTGACCGGCGGCCCCGGCAATATGCTCGGCGGGCCGCGACACCAGCCGTCGACCATGGTCCGAGGAAAGGTCAGCGCGTATGCCAATGTGGCCTGGACGTACCGCCGTTGAGATAGCAGCCGCCGTACGCGAGGGCTGGGCCACGCCCCGCGAGGTGGTGGCTGGGCATCTGGCACACATCGAGCGCGAGGACTCCGGAATCGGCGCCTTCCGGACCGTGCGCTCCGCACTCGCCCTGGCCGAGGCGGATGCGGTCGCCGCCCGGCCTGATCTCGCCCAACTGCCGCTCGCCGGAGTCCCGGTGGCGGTCAAGGACAACCTGCCGGTACGCGGCGAGTCCAACCGCAACGGTTCCGCGGCCACCACCGACACCCCCGCCCTGGCCGACCACCCCACGGTCCAACGGCTGCGTGCCGCCGGCGCCGTTGTGGTCGGTCTGACCAACGTGCCCGAGTTGTGCGTCTTCGGCACGACGGACAGCGTCTACGGCATCGCCCGCAATCCATGGAACCCGGCCCGCACGGCCGGCGGCTCCTCCGGCGGCAGCGCGGCGGCGGTGGCGGGCGGCATGGTCCCCATCGCCCTCGGCAATGACGGTATGGGTTCGGTGCGCATACCCGCCGCCAACTGCGGACTGATCGGCCTCAAGCCGGGTTTCGGGACCGTGCCCGCCGGAATCGGCGACGGCGACTGGTTCGGCATGTCGGAGAACGGCCCGCTGGCCACGACCGCCGCCGACGCCCGGTTGATGTTCTCGGTGCTGGCCGGGGAGGACCCACCCCGGGCGGACCGCCCGGCGTCCGGCCCGCTGCGCATCGCCGTCTCGGTACGCAGCCCGCTGCCGGGCGTCGGCGTCACCGCGCCGTACGCCCAGGCCGCCCGCGACGCTGCCGAGTTGCTCGGGCAGGCCGGACACCGCGTCACTCCGGCCGATCCGCCCTATCCGGTCTGGCTGGGCGCCGCGGTGCTCTCCCGCTGGACCGCGGGCACCGCCGCTGACGCCGAGGGGCTGCCCGCCGGGCTGCTCAACCGGCGCACCCGGCGGCACTCCGCACTCGGGCGGGTCCTCGCCCGCACTCCGCTGCCGCACGCCGACCTGCGCACCCGGCTGCGCGAGCGGCTGGCGCCGTTCTTCGCCCGGCACGACGTGCTGGTCATGCCCGCCCTCGCCCGTCCCGGCCCGGCGGCGGGCCCGTCGTACGAGCGCGGCTGGCTGTCGAACCTGATCACCAGCACGCGGTACTCACCGCTCACCCCGCCCTGGAACCTCGCAGGTTGGCCCGCGATCAGCGTGCCGATGGGCAGCCTGTCCCACGCGGTGCCGTGCGCGGTGCAACTCGTCGCACCGCTGGGCGGCGAGCACACCCTGCTCGGCCTGGCCGCCGAGATCGAGTCCCGCCGCCCATGGCAGCGGATTCCCGGCCGGGACCGAGGGCCCGCCGTAGCGCGCGGCGAATCCACGTAGCAACGACTGAGCCCGGCCGGAGGACCGGCCGGGCTCATTCATGTCAGGACGCGGAAGGCTCAGTGCCCGCCCTCGTCCACCACCGTCACCGAGTCGATGTTCCGCTGGATCTCCTCGCTGGGCAGTGCCGTGGCACGGGCCCAGTAGTAGATCACCAGCGAGAACACCGCGATGATCGCGATGTCCCACCACAGCGGGATGGTGCCGGTTCCGTTGCCGAAGCCGCCCTGCCAGGAGATCAGGCCGATGCCGATCAGGTAGACCGGCAGCCACTGCGCGGACTTCCAGTTCAGCATCGGGGCGTTCGGCAGACCCTTCCGGCTGGCGTACACGGCGTACGAACCGAGCAGGACGTAGCCGAGGATGATCGCCACACCCAGGCGCCACAGCGTGTCCCAGCCGGACCAGTAGATGATCAGGCTCGCGATCACGAAGGACAGCGGCGAGATGATGCCACCGCCGGGCAGGCGGTACGGCCGCTCACGCTCGGGCAGGCGGCTGCGCAGCGCGCCGAAGGCGAGCGGGGCACCCGCGTACATCAGGACACTGGCCGAGCTGATGAAGCTGACCAGCTGCTGCCAGCTCGGGAACGGCAGGAAGCAGATCACGCCGGTCACGAAGGCCATGATCAGACCGAACCACGGAACGCTGCGGGCGTTGGTGCGCTCGAACAGCGTCGGGGCGTAGCCGTTCTTGCTCAGACCGTAGGAGATACGCGAGGTGGAGGTGGCGTAGATCAGACCGGTACCACCGGGAGAGATGATGGCGTCCACGTACAGCACCCAGGCCAGCCAGCCCAGTCCGATGACGGTCGCCAGACCGGCGAACGGACCACTGATGCCGGCGTAGTCCAGCTTGGCCCAGCCCTTCGCGAAGGAGCTCGCGGGCAGCGCGCCGATGTACACCACCTGGAGCGCCAGGTAGATCCCCGCGCCGATGAACACCGAGCCGATGGTGGCCCGGGGGATGTCCCGCTTGGGGTTCTTGCTCTCACCGGAGATCTGGATCGCCTGCTCGAAACCGAGCAGCGCGAAGATGATGCCGCTGGTGCTGATCGCGCCGAGGACGCCCTTGGCGCCGAACGGTGCGAAGCCGTGCGAGGTGAAGTTGCCACCGTGGAAGTGGGTGATGGCCAACACGAAGATCGCGAGCAGCGGGACCGCGACCTTCCACCAGGTGGCGGCGCTGTTGGTGTGTGCCAGCAGCCGGACACCGAGGAAGTTCACCGCGACGAAGACGGCCATGAGGACCAGCGCGACGATGAAGCCGCTGACTGTCAGTGTCTGGTCCTTGTTAAGGAAGCCCTGTGCCCACGACCAGTGGCCGGCGTAGCCGATCATGGCCTCGACCTCGATCGGGGCCACCGTGGCCGCCTGGAGCCAGGAGAACCAGCCGAAGGACATACCGGCGAGTCCGCCGAAGGCGTAGTGCGGATAGCGGGCGGTACCGCCCGCGACCGGGAAGAGCCCGCCGAGCTCGGCATGGACCAAGGCGAGCAGCACGATCGCGATCGCGCCGATGGTCCAAGAGATGACGGCGGCCGGGCCAGCCACGACCACGGCCTTCTGCGCCCCGTACAACCATCCTGAACCGATGATTGAACCGACAGACGCCCAGAGCAGTCCGATCAGGCCTACATCCCGACGGAGCGTACTGGGGTCCCGCGCCGTCTGCGGGGCGAACTTGTCAACACTGACCATGAGGGGCCTCTCCATTAATGGCAGAGCTTGCTGAGAAGAGTTGCCTCAGAGTAGGGAGCGTTCATACGTCCGCAAAGAGCCGACGATGAATAGTTACCTTCCAGAGATAATTTGCTGGTGTCCTGCGTGTTTCCCCTAGGTCTCCTCCTCTCAGCCGCCCCTCACGCCACTAGCAAAGAACTGGTCAAGAGTCCAGTTCAGTGGGACCACGCGGAGCCACTTATTACCCACCGGTCACAAGACCACGGGAATCACTTGAGCGTAATTTGAGCCTTCCCACCACGCTTTCCCGCGCCGCCCCCGGCGCAGCGGCGCACTGCCCGCGAGCGGGCGTCCGGCCGCGCTGCGTGTGCGAACTCGCCATCCACAAACGGGGGTTAGTCCGAGTCGGGTAAGGCATCCTCGATAGCTCGAAAGCACCGCCTTAAGCGCCCGGCAACGCCCGGCACCGGACCGCACCGCGCCGGTGGCTCGGCTGACCTAGCGGCCGGGCCGCGGAGCCGCCTTCATCAGCAGTGCCGCGATCGGATCGATGACCCCGGACTCCCCCCGGTCCAACGCGGACTTCATGTAGCGCACCGCGTCGAGCACGTTGCCCGCGGCGCTCGGGGAGTCCTCGACGCTCAGCCGCAGATCGAGTTCGAGCGGAGTCCCGCCGAACGCCTCCCCCTCGACGCGGATGAAGGCGACCTTCCGGTCGGCCAGGAACGGAACGTAGTCCGCACCGACATGGACGTTCTCCGCGGCGATGTCCGGTCCTCGCCCCGCGCCGGCGGACATCCCCGCCGCCTTGGTGGCCTTCTTGCTCCGCATCCGGTCGGCGTCCTGCATGTTGAGGAAGTCCATGTTGCCGCCGCTGTTCAGCTGGTACGTGTTCCGCAGCCGCACCCCGTTCGCGGCCAGCACGTCCAGCAGTGCGCGGTGTACGAGGGTGGAACCGAACTGGCTCTTGAGGTCGTCGCCGATCAACGGGAGACCAGCGGCCTCGAACCTGCCCGCCCACTGCGGCGAGCGCGCTATGACCGCCGGGATGCAGTTGACGAACGCGCACCCGGCCCGCAGCGCCGCCTCGGCGTAGACCTCGGAGGCGCTCTGGCTCCCGACGGGAAGGAAATTCACCACGACGTGGGTGTCCGTGTCCTCCAGGTGCCGGACCACGTCGTCGAGCGTGGCCCCGCCGCGCGCGTCGATCCGGTCCGCGCAGTGCCGACCGACACCGTCACCGAGGACGCCCTCGACCACCGGCACCCCGAGATGGGGCACATCGGCGAATTCACGAGCATTGTTCGGCGGCGCCCAGATAGCCGCCGAGAGGTCCTTTCCGATCTTCGCGGTGTTGACGTCGAAGGCCGAGGTGAACACCACATCGGAAACGGCGTAACCGGCGCACACGGGGTTCATCAATCCGGCAGGCGCACCCGCCGCATCCGCATAGAACCGCACACCCTGTACCAGCGAGGAAACGCAGTTGCCGACCCCGACCACGCCCACATTGACCGTGCCCATACTTCCCCCCGCTGATCATTCGACAGACTCCCCCGGCGAAGACTAGCCGCGTGACCAGCCCACCAAAAGATCAACTCCGGCCAACGGGAACTGGATCACTCCCCGTCCGCGTCGGACGGCAACAGCCAACGCGCCTTGTAAAGGCTCGCTCCCGCGGTGTCCTGGCGGCCGTCGGGCGAATGGAAGTCAATGGTGGACGTGCACCACTGGCATGGATTGCCCGACTGCGGGGTCACCGTGAGGACTTGGCCGGTGTCCGGATCGTCCCCGACGCTCTTCACTCCGGCCCGGTCGATTCCGCGCTGCCCCGGGTACGCCACAAAGGCGTCTTCGGAGATGGAGTACTGACGCACATGGTGGGTGGTGGTGACCCACAGCCGGTTGCCGTCCTTCGCCACCGCCGCCAGGTCGTGGCCGCCCCGGTCGGAAAGGCTGACGGTCGCTCCCGCCTCCACCTCGGGCCGGGCGTCCGTACCGTCGACCTTCAGCCCGATCAACTCGCTCTCGCCCAGGGCCCACAGCGTGTCGTTGGCGTTGTCCCACTGCACACCGTGCGCACCAGGCAGGTCGAACTGGACGTACCCCGCGGAACGCGGCCCCTGTGAGGCGGTGTAGATCCGGATGAACCCTCCGGTGCTGGCGGCGACCGCCACGTTGCCGTTGGGCAGGAGCTCCAGGCTGTGGGTGTTTCCGCCGACCAAGGCGGCCCACGCGACATCACCGTGCGGGTACGACACCATCGCTGCCAGGCCCCCCGACGCACAGGTCAGCAGCCACTGCCGGCCGTTGACCACCCGGTGCTTGGCCTCGCTCACGTTGCGCCAACTGCGCTGCGGATTAAGGGCGTTCAGGCTGCCGTCGTCAGCCGGCGACCAGGACCACAGCGCCGCCCGCGCGGCGGACCGCTGGGCGCGTCTGCCGCGGTCCTCCCAGGACTCGTCGTGCGGGTCGAGGACCAGCACCCGCTCACTGGCCTGATCGGCCGCGAGGAGCAGGCTTCGGGACTTGGCCGGTGGGTCGATCCGGGGACTCCTGCGGGTGGCGAGCGCCGACGCGGGTGCGGCGCCGGTGGTCAGGGCCATCGCCACCATGCCCAGCACAGCGCGCCGTGACCGTTCGACCGGCTGGCGCTGCCGCCGGCGCGCGGTCATGAGTCGGCTCCGACCGCCAGGCCCTCCCGGGGAGCGTCCCCGGGTCCCGCGAAGATCGCAGGTCGGTCGCCTCGCCCTGAGCGGCATCGCGAGGCGCGTCTCAGTAGTGCAAATGCGTCCATTGGGCCATTGCAGCCCGGCGCACTGCACGCCCGGCGCTCACACGCCCCGACTCCCTCGAACGGAGCACGGTTTCCCCCCGGTTCGCCGCACGGGGCACGCGGGTGAGACGGCCGACCGGCCCGCCAGGGCTTGGGCTCCGTTGCCCGCGGACCGGCCGGTCAGCCGTCTCCCGATGGTCAGCGGACCCAGTGCCGGTGCCGGTGAACCCAGTACCGGCGCCAGTGCAGCCGGTAGTGACGCCCGTGGAACCAGCGGTGATAGGCATGGAACCAGTGCCGGTGGCGCAGATGAATCCGGTACCGGTGCCACCGGAACGCGTGCCGGTACGTATGGCGCGAGTAGCCGCTACTCAGGTGGTGGCGGCCGTACCCCAGTCCGGTGGCTCGTGCGGAGCAGTCCGGCCAGGCACCGAGCCCCTGACTGGACAGGACCCTGTTGGCGATCGCGATCTGCTGCGAACGACTGGCCTGGTCAGCGCGCGCGGCGTAGGCGCCGCCGCCGAAGGCGTGCCAGGTGTGCCCGCTGATCTGCAGACCGCCGTAGTAGCCGTTCCCTGAGTTTATGTGCCAGTTACCGCTGGCCTCGCAGTTCGCGAGATGGTCCCATGAGCCTGAGGCGTACCCACCGGGGGCCGCCGGTGCGGCCGCCGCTGCCGGTGCGCCCACCGCGCCCGCCGCCACCGCGGCGGCGAGCCCGTACGCGAGATACTTTGCCTGCATGCCGTCCTGCCCTCCTGAAACGGACCAGGAAAAAGCCTGGCGAGCTCACTGGCAGTGATGGCGTCGCCGTTTACTGCCATGGCAAAAGCCCTAGGCGATTATCCGACAATTGGCAAGACGTCAGATCTGTTGCGCCGCGGTCGTTCTGTCGGTTTTCCGAACTGTCCACACAGCCACCTGGCGGAAAGCGTCAACTGCCGCCTCCGCCGCCGTTTTCCGGAGCCCGCAACGTATCTCCGGCCGGACGCCCGGCTATGGCGGTGGCACCCCATTCGTGTGTACGCCGCCGAAGGGCTGCTCCTTTCGGGGCCTTTCGACGCCCGGCGTCGAATTCGCCCGCTTAGCGTCAGCGATGACGTACGGCGGCCCGCAGTGCGTTGCGCATTTCCCGGTGGCGGCGTTCGACCGCCGCCCGGCGCATTAGGGGGTGCTCGTTCAGGGCGTATGCCGCCCGCCGGTACGCCTCCCATCGCTCGTCCCATTCTCGGCGCTGTCGCGGCGACCAGTTCGAGGGTGACCCCACGTCGGGGCCACCCAGTGCCGCCAAGGCCGCGTCCGCAGCGCACTGCAGAGCGATCAGATCGTCAGGGAGTTCGAGCGCATCGGGCATGTGGCGATCGTAGGGTGCTTGTGTGATGAGAATGTGACGGTGGAACGTCATTCAGGGCCGCCCCGCGTGCGGGGCGGCCCTGAATGAGGCGTGCGAGTGAAGCGGCGCGTCAGCGCACCGTTACGGTGACCGGGGAAGAGGTGGTCGTACCGTCATGGACGCGCAGCACTTCCCTGCCCTTGGTGTTGAGCTTGGCCGTCAGCTTGTAGATGTTGCCCTTGAGCACCTTGGCGCTCGATTGCAGCGAGGTCCACTTGGAACCGTTCCGGTGCTGCAGCTGGACCGTACTACCGGTCGCCAGGCCCTTGGCCGCGCCGACGATGGTGACCTGCTGCCCGGCCTTGACGGTGGTGGGGCTCACCTTGATGGTGAGCGACGACTTGGCGGACGCGCTGGGCGCGGGTTTGGGCGCGGCCGATGCGGCGATCGCGCCCGTCGTACCACCGGCCAGCAGGGCGGCGGACAGGGCTCCGACAACAGCGAGACGAGCAGAGTTGGACGTCATGGCTTTCACTGCGCTTCTCCCATCGTCACGAAGTGCACCTACTGCCTGATGAGTAGATGCACTTACTGCGAATGAGTCGGTCACGTCACACTATCGGGCTAGCGTGCGACTCGCCACATTTGGAGTATTTCGCGGCATGTGGCAGCCGTTCACCCGATTGGCGCCCTTGAGGTGGTGCGGCGCCGACGGCCGGGAAAGAGTCCGATCAGGGGCGACCGCCTCGACGGATACCCGAAACCGCTCAGCCCACCGCATGCGGGGACGAGCCGCGAAACCAAGGGAAGTGATCCGGTGCTGTCGTCACCCTCCCGGCTAGGCCACGGTGTTCTCGCGGTACTGATGTCGGCGCTGCTGCTGTTGCTGCCCGCTTGTTCGAGCAAGACCAAGCAGACATCGTCCTCCCCGGCCTCGGCGTCGGCCTCGCAGGACAAGGTCCGGTTCGCCAAGACGAAGTTCGTGGCCAACGCGAGCCTGGCGTCAGGCGCCGTGTACCAGTGGATCTACAAGCCGTACAAGGCCGGGACGTTCCAGAAGGGCGCCAGGGGGCGCACCGCCGCCCTGGTGAAGGGTGGTCTGGCCGCGGCCTTCGCATACAACCGGTTCAAGGCGGCGATCCGCGACGCCCAGGGCGACCCGCTGCTGTCGAAGGCGGTGGCGCCGCTCACCGGCGGCGTCGACAAGCTCAAGGACCTGGGCTCGAAGATCAAGGGCGGCAACGCCACCGACAGCGACTTCAACCAGATCCAGAACACGGTCAACGGCGTCAAGAACGCCGGTAGCCAGAACGGGGCGAACGTCACCGACAACGTTCCCTCCCTGAAGCAGATCGGCGGTTCCTGACCGGACGTGCGTCGGCACCGTGACCGCCCCCGGAGGTCACGGTGCCGACGCACGCCGAACGGGTCAGCTCACAAGCGCCGGCTCGTCGGTCGTCTCCCGCGGCGCGTCCTGGGACTCGTTCACCGCCACCGGCTCGTCGGCGTGCCGCGGCGCCCGCTTCGGCAGCGCGGACATCAGGGCGAAGACCGCCAGCAGGCCGCCCGCCACCCACCACAGTAAGCTGGACGCCGATGCCCGCCGCGAAGCTCTTCACCCGGAACGCGGCAGCCTACGTCGCCCGCAAGCTGTCCGGTCTTCCCCCCAGCTACCGGGCGGTGGCGACGCTGTACGCCCCGGTCGAGGAGGTGGCGCGCCGACTGGGCCGCGCCGCCGGTCAGTTGGAGCCGATCGACGAGCGCAGCTGCCGACTGCACAGCAGGGCGGACTCCCTGGAGTGGCCGACGCTCCGACTGGCCGCGCTGGGCTGCGAGTTCGAGGTGCACGAGCCGCCGCAACTGGCCGAGTACCTGGGTGCGCTGGGCACCCGGCTCACCCGAGCGGCAGGCGGCACCGCCGGTTCCTGAGGCCCATCAGCGCGAAAGCTCGGCTGCGTTGGCCGGGTCCGCCAGGCCCGCCAGCGGATCACCCCGCTCGGCGACGCGTTCCGCGACCTGGTCCGGTGTGAAGGCCAGGTCGTCCCGGTGCTCGCAGGCGATGACCTCGTCCCAGGTCACGGGGGCGGTGACGGCCGGGCGTCGTTTGACCCGAAGGGTGTAGGGGGCGGCCGTGGTCTTCGCCGAGGCGTTCTGCGACCAGTCGATGAACACCTTGCCCGCCCGTACGGCGCGTGTCATCACCGCCGTCACCAGGTCGGGGTGCTCCCGCTGCATCCGCACCGCCAACGCCCTGGCGTAGCCGGACGCCTGCTTCTCCGGAGCGGGGCGCAGCGGTACGTACAGGTGCAGCCCCTTGGAGCCGGAGAACACCGGATAGGCCTCCAGGCCGTCGTCCGCCAGGAGTTGCCGCAGGCCCTGTGCGATCCGGCAGCACAGCACGAGGTCGGCGCCCTCGCCGGGGTCCAGGTCGAACACCAGCCGGTCGTGCGCGTCCGGCCCGTTCGCGGTCGTCCACTGCGGTACGTGGATCTCGTAGGCGCCGAGGTTGACCATGGCGAGCAGTGCCGCGGCGGAGTCGATCACCACATAGCGCGCCGGGCCCTCCCGGCTGGCCACCCGGGTGGTGGTGACCCAGTCCGGGAGGCCCGGTGGCGGGTTCTTGGCGTACCAGATCTGGCCGTCGGGGCCGTCCGGCGCACGGACGAAGGAAGCCGCCCGTCCGGCGCAGTGGTCCAGCATCTCCGGCGCCACCCGCACGAAGTAGTGCAGCACGGCGGCCTTGGTGGTGCCCGTATCGGGGAAGAGGACCTTGTCCAGATGGGTGAGGACCAGGCGGTGGCCGTCGACGTCCAGCACCTGCCGGTCCGGCGCTACCGGCATCGCGGTCAGGCCGATGCCTTGGCTTTGCGCCGTCGGCCGGCGGCGGAGAGCGCTTCGATCAGTTCTTCGCGGCTCATCGTGGACCTGCCGGGGATGTCGGCTTCGGCGGCCATCTCATACAGCGCGGTCTTGCTCAGCCCCGCGAGATCCGCCGCCCGGGTGGTCTTCCTCGCGCGCCTCTTCTCCGTGGCACCCGCCTTGTCGGTCTTCTTCTCCGCGCGGGCGGGAGCGCGCTTCTTCGCGCCGGCCTCACCGCCCTTCCCCTTCGCCCGCTCCAGGCTGGCTCGCAGGGCATCGGTGAGGTCGATGACGTTGGTGGACCGCGGTGCCGGTTCCGCCTTCTCCACCGTGCCACCCGAGCGCTTGGCCTCCAGGAGTTCGCGTACCCGCTCCTGGTAGGTGTCACGGTATTCCCTGGGATCCCAGTCGACGCTCAGTGCGTCGACCAACTGCACCGCGGTGTCCAGCTCACGCTTTTGGACCTGTGTGTTCTCCGGGAGTCCGCCGATCTCCCGGTGCGGATCGCGCACCTCGTCCGCCCAGTGCAGGGTGTGCACGACCAGGACGTCGTCCACCGGCTTGACCGCCACCAGGTACTCGCGGTTGCGCATCACGAAGGTGGCGATCCCGGCCTTTCCGGCCTTCTTCAGGGCTTCCACCAGCAGGGCGTAGACCTTCGCGTACTCCTCGCCGCGCGGTGCCAGGTAGTACGTCTTGTCGAAGTAGACCGGGTCGATCTTGTCCAGGTCGACGAATCCGCTGATCTCCAGGTTCTTCGACCGGCCGGGGGCGATCTCGTCCAGTTCGTCCGGCTCGACCACCACGTACTCGTCCCCGATGTCGTAGCCCTTGACGATGTCCGACAGCGCGACGTCCTCTCCGGTGCGCTCGTTGACACGCTTGTTGCGCACCCGGTCGGCGGTGCCGCGCTGGATCTGGTGGAAGCGGATCGTGTGGCTCTCTGTCGCGCCGAACATCTGCACCGGCACGGTGACCAGACCGAACGAGAGCGCGCCGCCCCAGACCGCATGCGCCATGGCACCACCACCTCCTCAGTCCCATGGCACCCCGGCCGGGAGCTGATCGCATCCCGGCGACGGGGCGGCAGCGGCCTTCAGCCACTGCTGGGAGCCGTACGGTCGGCGGCGGGGTGACCGGCCGGGCAGGCGAGCCCGGTCCCGGTGGGGACGGCCACGACGTGACGGCCTCGGTCAGCGGCGGCGCATGACCTGTGGTTCGTGCCGCCGCAGCATTCCGGTCACCACCGCCACGCCCATCACGCCGAGTCCGACCAGCACCCCGACGTCCAGGGTCCACTGGGTCGCGGTGTGCGCCCAGAGCGGATCGGACAGGTTCGGGTGCGCGGCGTCCGCGGGCGGCCCGATCCTGGTCAGGTCGATGGTGGCGGCCTGCGCCGCGACCGCCCACCTGGACGGGGCGAGCCAGGACAGCTGGGCCAGCCCGGTGTCGTTGAACATGGGGAAGATGGCACCGGTGAACATCACCTGCGCCACGGTGGACACCACCAGCAGCGGCATGGTCTTCTCCGCGGTACGCACCAGCGCGGAGATGATCAGGCCGAGCATCATCGAGGTGATGGAGAGCAGCACCACCACCAACACCAGCTCCACCGCGGAGAGTTGGGTGACCAGACCGGCGGTCGGCAGACGGCGGCCCGCGAGGCCGATCACGGCGAGTACCAGCCCCTGGGCCGCCGTTATCACTCCGAGCACGGTGACCTTGGACAGGACGTACGCCGATCTGGACAGTCCGGTGGCCCGATCCCGTTGGTAGATCACCCGCTCCTGTACGAGCTCGCGCACCGAGTTGGCGGTGCCGGTCAGACAGGCTCCGATGGCGAGGACCAGCAGTACGCACTGGGCGTCGACGTTGGCGATCGGTCCGCAGGCGAGTGGACGGCCGCTGGGCTGGTTCGCGGCCAGGAAGCCGTACGCCGCGGGCACCGCGGCGCTCAGCACCCCCATGATCAGCGGCAGCGCGGCGAGCAGTCCGACATGCCGCGGTCCGCCGCGATCACCGAGAAGTTGCGCCGTACCAGGGTCACCAACTGGGAGCCCCAGCTCGGCGGCTTCGGCGGCCGTACGGCGGGTACGCTCTGCGGCTGGACGGCGTCGTCGTCCGATGGTTGGTCCGGCTCTTCCGACTTGCCCGCGGTGTAAGTGCGGTGGTGGATCGACTCCCGGTAGATGGCGGCCCAGTCGCGGTCGGGGTACTGGTCGAAGTCGCGGAAGACGTCGGCCCAGTCCTGGTGTCCGAAGAAGTCCAGCGCGTACTGCGGCGGGCCGAAGTACGCGGTGCGGCCACCGGGGGCCAGTACCAGCAGCCGGTCGCACATATGGAGGTTGGCCACGCTGTGGGTGACCACCGCGACCCTGCGGCCGCCGTCGGCGAGGCCTCGCAGCATCTGCATCACCTGCCGGTCGAGACCCGGGTCAAGACCGGAGGTCGGCTCGTCGAGGAGCAGCATCGCGGGCTTGGTGAGCAGTTCCAGAGCGACCGAGACGCGCTTTCGCTGGCCGCCGGAGAGCGCGGTGATGCGGTTCTCGGCCCGGTGGGACAGCCCCAACTCGGCCAGTACCTCGGTGACTCGGGCGTCCCGCTCGGCGGCGTCGGTGTCCTGCGGGAAGCGCAACCGCGCCGCATAGCGCAGCGCCTTCATCACGGTGAGCTGCGGGTGCAGGATGTCATCCTGCGGTACCAGGCCGATGCGGTGCCGCAGTTCGGCGAACTGCTGGTAGAGGTCGCGCCCGTCGTACAGCACTTCACCGGAGTCAGCGGGCCGGTATCCGGTCAGTGCGCGCAGCAGCGTGGACTTCCCCGAGCCGGACGGGCCGATGATCGCGACCAGGGACTTCTCCGGCAGATCGAAGCTGACCGAGTCCAGCAGGGTCTTGTACTCGCCGCGATGCCGTTCCCTGACCGTCAGCTCCCGGGCGGTGAAGGTGCCGGATTCGGCGTCGCCGCGCTCCACCAACCGGTCGTCGTCGAGCTGGAACGTGGTCTGGCCTATGCCCACCAGGTCGCTCGGACCTATCGCGCACCGCTCGACCGCATGGCCGTTGACATAGGTTCCGTTGGAGCTGTCCAGGTCCACGACCTCGAACTCGCCCTCTTCGGTGGCGTGGAGCTCGGCGTGGTATCTGGAGGCCATGAGGTCGCTGACGACGATGTCGTTGTCGGGGGCACGACCGATCCTGACAATCCGTTTGGAGTGCAGCAGCCGGCTCGTGTCTGTCATGGTCCCTCGGGAATTGCTTGTCGTCTTCGGCACCTGCCGGACGCCGTCCGGCCCTGGGCACGGCAAGGCGACAGCGGCAGATCGTGCCGCGCCCCCCTCCCGTACTCGAAGAGGTTATCCGTTGTACAAGAATGCGATTCCCAGGGATTTGGTTCCCCGCCGCCGGGGTAACGAGCGAGCACGATGACCGGCAGCGGTCGGCAACTACGCACATCCGCCCACATCCCCCCGGCGGCCAAGCCCCGCGCACTGTTCCGGCCCGTTCCAGAATCGGGCCGCCCGGCGACCGCACCGGCCATGCACGGGCGGGAATTTACCAAGAATTTCTCTTTACGTCGGGTACCGCGCGGCCATGAAGTCCCGGCGACTTCACAGCTAACTCACAGAGGCCGCATAGCGGGTTGGGGCACCCGGCCGGAGCGCACGCCCGCGACATCGACGCGACGGTCTGTCGGGACCCGATCGGCCAGCTCGGCGATCCGCCGGCAGAGGGGAACCTCATCCGAATCTCTGCCATACCGGACATTTCGTCCATCCTCGACAGGAGACCGGCCCGCCGCCCCGCGCCGAGCACGGCTCCGCGCGGTGAACTGCCGTAAACCGTGGCCCATATGGCCGACAAAAGCGGCCGTCACCGTGGCCGCCAAGGTGTTCGATTCACCGTCAGGAGGGCACCCGCCACCCCGTCAGAACACCGGTGAAATGGGGCACGTTACCCAGCTGGCCTACCAGACTGGCGCGCCGGATTGCGAGGGGAGGTGGAAGGAATCACGATGATTGTGCGGATGGCACTGCCGCAGCTTTCGATCAGTCTGATTCCGGCGTAGCCGCAATGCCCGTGCAAACGCCTCCGCTTCCGGCAAGGAGCCGCGACAGTGCGGCTTTTAAATCAACGTAAGGCTCCTCGCCGGTCGAGGCTTTGGGCCTGTTGGGAGTACCGATGAGGGACTTGTCCACGGCGAAATGGAGTCATGTCACCCGCCGAGTCCCCGACATGAGGCGATGTCGGCTGGGCGGACTGGCCTCACCACCGCAACTCGGTGATTTGGTCGTTGCGGAGGTTACCCGTGTGGGCGGCCATGAACGGCTGGAGGACGCCCACGGCCGGGGTGTCCGCCTGCACAAGGGTGATCTCGTGGTCGGCGCATGCGGCAACCGGTATGCGACCGACTTCTACGAGGGCTACCACCGGCCCGGTCCACGGGCGCACCTGCTCACCGCGGGCGGCGTGATCGGCACCGCCGTCTCCTGGCACACCAGCTGTCTGGCGCCCACCGAACTGGAAATCGTGGGCGCGCTCACCAATGAGGACAACCTGCCACTGTCCCTGGAGCACTTCGCCAGGCCCCGTCCCGCGGCGGCGTCCGCCGAGCTACCGGAGCCCGGGGCCGGGGCGCACGCCATCGCGGTGGTGGGTTCCTCGATGAACTCCGGGAAGACCACCACCGCGGCCGGTCTGATCAGCGGCTGGGCCCGCGCCGGGCTGGTGGCGGGCGCCGCGAAGGTGACCGGATCCGGCAGCGGCAAGGACCGCTGGACCTATATCGACGCGGGGGCGGCCCATGTGGTCGACTTCCTGGACTTCGGGATGTCCTCGACGTTCGGCTACCCCACCGACCGGCTCCGCTCCACGATGATCGCCATGCGGGACACCCTGGTACACGACGGGGCGAACGCGATCGTGCTGGAGATCGCGGACGGGTTGTTGCAGGACGAGACACGGCTGCTGACCGCCTCCTTGTCCGCGGTCTGCCACGGCACGGTGCTCGCGGTGGGCGACGCGCTCGCCGCCCGCGCCGGTGTCGATCTGCTCCGGTCGACCGGCGTGCCGGTGCTGGCCGTCAGCGGTCTGGTGACGGCCAGCCCGCTGGCGGCGCGCGAGGCCGCCGCCGTCACCGGATTGCCGGTACTGTCCCCCGCCCAGCTCGCCGAAGGGGCGGCGCTTGATCTGCTGGCCGACCACGCCCTCGCACAGTGATGCGCGTCGCCGCCTATCTGCCGGACGGCGGTACCGGGCCGGGCCGGCTGGCTGAGGTGGAACTCGACGCGACGGTCGTCGGGCCCGCCGAGCTCGTGCTGCCCGAGGTGACGGTGTGCGACGAACGCGGTGGCGAACTGCTGCACGGCGCCGACCTGGTGTACGACCCGGCGGCGGGCGGCGGCCCGCTGGCCGCCGCCGAGGCGGAGCGGCAGGCGCGGGCGTTCGGCCTCACCAACGCCGCGTACCACGCGCAACGCGCCCTGCGGTCGGCCGCCGCCCTGCTGGAGACACCGCTGCCGCACCTGCTGGTGCGGATCGGCGCCCACTCCTCCCCCACCCGCTGGGGAGGCGGCCACTACCGGCTTCCCGGAGCGGCGAACCCGCCCGAGCCGCACCCGGTGGCGCCGACCGGAGAAGTCCACCTCGGCAGCGGCCGCGCCTTCGTCCTGGGGTCGGCCACACCGTACTTCCACGCCCCGGCGCACAATCCGGCGATCGTCTACCACGAGGTCGGCCACCACATCTGCCGCCACACCGCCGACTTCCGGGTGAACCGCCTGCGGCCGCCGGACGCCCAGCACAGCGGCAAGGTCGCCCTCGACGAGGGCACCGCCGACTTCCTGACCGCGCTGCTGCTGGGCACCCCCGACATCTACGGCTGGCACCGGGCGCACATTCCGGAGTGGGACCCGCGGCGGCGCAAGCTCGACGCCCGCTGGACCATGGCCTTCCTCCGGCCCAAGTCCAGCGGCCACGCGCATGCCAACGGGACCATCTGGGCCTCGGCCCTGTGGTCCGCGCGGGCCCGGGTGCTGGCGGAGGGCGGTGACAGCGAGCGCTTCAACCGCATGCTGCTGGGCGGCCTGTCGGGGCTCGGCGGGTCCGACGGGCCGGTGCGGGAGGAGCAGGACCGACGCAACCGCTTCTCCGAGTCGCTGCGCGAACTCCTCACCGCCGATCCCGTACTCGCCCCTGCCGTGCTGGCCGCCATGGCCGACCACGGCATCCATTCGCAGGGCAGCAATGCGGAGTTGCGGGCCCGGATAAGAAGCACATCCACCCCGGTGGTGACGACATGAGCGGCACCCACAAGACCCAGCACGCACTATGGCGATTCCGTGGGTTCGGCACGCCGTATCTGCGGATACTTTCGCTGGGATTCGGTCTGCGTATCTGTGAGATGACCGCGGACCTGGCGACCCCGTGGCCGGTCGCCGCGGTCATCGACCGTGTACTCGGAATGAGTTCCTCGCACAATCCGCTCAGTTCACTACTGGATCTGTTCGGTACCGGGAAAACCGCCATGCTGACCACCGCGGCCGCCGCCGTGGTGCTGCTGGCCGTGGTGTCCGGGGCGTTCGACTACGCGGGTGACCGGGTGATGAACGGGACCGGCGAACGCATCAGCGTGGCGATCCGTGCGGACGCCTACGCCCATCTGCAGCGGCTGCCGATGAGCTATCACGACCGGCAGTCGGTGGGCGAGTCGACGAGCCGGATCATCACCGACTGCGGCCGGATCAAGGACAGTCTGGTGGCGCTGTTCTCCACCTTGTTCCCCGGGCTGCTGTCCATCACCAGCTTCGCGACCGCCCTGCTCTTCCTCGACTGGCGGTTCGGCCTCATCGGCCTGGGCTGCATTCCGCTGGTCCTGGTCACCGGGGCCCGCAACCACCGGCTCGGCCATCGGGCGGCGCGACGGCAGCGGGCGGCCGAAGGACGGCTGGCCGGTCTGGTCACCGAGTCCCTGCACGGCATCAAGACCGTGCACTCTTTCGGCCGACAGGACCTGCACGACCAGCACTTCGCGGCCGAGAGCGACGGCACCCTGCGGGCCGGGCTGGACGCGACCGACATCCAGGCCCGGCGGGTGCCGATGCTGGAGGTGGCGACGGCCTTCGGCACCGCGTCACTGCTGTGGGTCGGCGGCACGGGCGTGACCCACGGCTGGTGGAGTGTCGGCCATCTGGTGGTCGCGCTCAGCTACCTCGCCGGGATGGTCAACCCGCTGCGGTCACTGTCGAAGCTGTCCATCACGTTCAGTCAGGGGCAGGCATCAGCCGAACGGATCATCTCGATCCTCGACGAACCGCGTCCGACCAGCGGGACCACCGCGGACCTGCCCGCCCGTGCCACCGGGCGGATCGACTTCAGCGGGGTCGCCATGGCCTACGGCCGACGGCCCGCGCTGCGCCGCCTGGACCTTTCCATCAGCCCCGGCGAACGGGTGGCGCTGACCGGGCCGAACGGTGTGGGCAAGTCGACGGCGCTCGCCCTGATCGCCGGTCTGTACCGGCCCACCCGGGGTGCGGTACGGATTGACGGCCGCGCGACCACCGACCTGCCCGAGCAGTGGCTGCACCGCCAGGCCGCCATGGTGCTCCAGGACACCTTCCTGTTCTCCGGCACGCTGGCGGACAACATCCGCTACTCACGGCCCGACGCCTCCCCCCGCGAGGTGGCCGAGGCCGCCGAGGCCGCACTGGTCACCGATTTCGCCCAACGGCTCCCGGACGGTCTGGAGACCCGACTCGGCGACGGCGGTACCGGGCTGTCCGGCGGCCAGCGGCAACGGGTGGGCATCGCCCGGGCCCTGCTCGCCGACGCGCCGATCGTGCTGCTGGACGAACCGACGTCGGGGCTCGACATGGAGGCCGAGCGCCTGGTCGTCGCCGCACTGCGCCGGCTGGTCACCGACCGGACCGTGGTGATGACCACCCACCGTCCGGCGCTGCTGCGCATGGCGACCCGCGAGGTACGGCTGACCGCGACCGACGGCGTGCTGCACAAGACGCTCCCGACGGGACGGCCGGTCGGCAGCGTCCCGCTGGTGATCGACCCACGGGACACCGTCGAAGTCCGTCCGGCAGAGGGCGGTTGACGGGGCACCGCGGGTTCGGCCACGGTCATCAGCGCGCTCAGGTATCCGCGCGATGCGGCGTTGAGGGGCGAGTCCTCGTCGAACACGGCCGCAGCAGGGCGGCCGGAAGTAATGCAGACACGGCAAACAGCCCCGGCTCGTCCCACCTGTGAAGCCGGTACGAAGGCTTGCCCTCTGGGTGCACGAGACCCACAGTGGGACAAGAATTAAGGACGAAAAGGTTGAGCGCAAAATTGGGAGTGGAGTATGACGCCAGTTCCCGACGACCACCCCCTCCCGGCCGTCGCCCCCGCGAGCGGCGGCTCCACCGCTGGCGAGAAGGGCCTCAAGACCGGTGCGCTGGGCCTGTTCTCCTCCGTGGCCATCGGGCTGGCCTCCACCGCCCCCGCGTACAGCCTGGCGGCGACCCTCGGCCTGATCGTCGCGGGCGTCGGACTGCAGGCGCCGATCATCATCGTCCTGGCGTTTGTCCCGATGCTGCTGATCGCGTACGCCTACCGGGAGTTGAACGCGGTCGACCCCGACTGTGGGACCACCTTCACCTGGGCCGCTCGTGCGTTCGGCCCGCGTACCGGCTGGATGGGCGGCTGGGGCATCGTCGTCGCCGACATCATCGTGATGGCCAACCTGGCGCAGATCGCGGGCTCGTACGGCTTCCAGCTGCTCGGCCTCGGTTCACTGGCGGCCAGCACGCTGTGGACCACCGTGGCGGGGGTCTCGTGGATCGTCGTGATGACGGTCATCTGCTACGTCGGCATTGAGATTTCCGCCGCCCTGCAGCGCTGGCTGCTGTGCGTCGAGATCGCGGTACTGGCCCTGCTCTCGGTGACCGCGCTGGTGCGGGTGTACGGAAGTCATCCGCCTGGAACGTCGATCCGTATCGCCGCCTCCTGGTTCAACCCCTTCGACGTCGCCTCGGTGAGCGCGTTCACCTCGGGCATGCTGCTCGCGGTCTTCATCTACTGGGGATGGGACACCGCGGTCTCGGTGAACGAGGAGACCGCGGACAGCAGGCGCATCCCCGGCCGCGCGGCCGTCGCCTCCACGGTCCTGCTGCTGCTCCTCTACGGCCTGGTCGCCACCTCGGCGCAGGCCTTCGCGGGGGTCGGCACCAGGGGGCTCGGCCTGGCCAACCCCGACAACTCCGCTGATGTGCTGTCTACTTTGGGCACGTCCGTCTTCGGCGGCCATGGATTCGGCGGATTCCTGGCCAAGTTGCTCATCTTCATGGTGCTGACGTCCTCCGCCGCCTCCACCCAGACCACGATCCTGCCGACCGCCCGCACCGCGTTCTCCATGGCGGCGCACAAGGCGCTCCCGGCCCAGTTCGCCCGGGTGCACCGCAAGTTCCTCACCCCGACCTGGTCGACCGTCGGCATGGGGCTGGCATCCATCGCCTTCTACGTCGGGCTGACCAGGATCAGCGGCAATGTGCTCAGCGACTCCATCTCGTCGGTCGGGCTGGGCATCGCGTTCTACTACGGACTCACCGGTTTCGCCTGCGTCTGGTACTTCCGCCGCACATTGACCCGCAGTATGCGCGACGCGTGGTTCCGGGGGATCCTGCCGGGTCTCGGCGGCCTGCTGCTGTTGTTCTTCTTCTGCTACGCGGCCTTCGACGTCTACGCGGACCCGTCGTACGGCCACACCTCGATCGACCTGCCGCTGCTCGGCGCCACCGGCGGGGTCAGCGTCATCGGTGTCGGCTCACTGGTGGCCGGCGCACTGCTGATGCTCGTTCAACAGGCGGTACGGGGGGACTGGTTCCGGAACCCGGACGTACTGGTGAGCAGTGCCACCGCGTCGGACGGCGACTGAGCGATGCTGTCCGGCGCCCCGGCCACCGCCACGTCTACCGCTATGCGGAATGTGACTTCCGAAATCGACCCCCTCTGGGTAACGTCTCCCGGCGGCGCCTTCCCCGCCCCGGCCCCGCGCGGAGGACACACGTGACACACGGGCACCAGGAACCGCCGCGCCACGCGGATTCCCGCCGAATGGGAACCGATCCACTCTGGCCTGCCTACAACCGTCTCCTGACGGACGAGGAACTCGTCGAGATGGGTCGCAGCCTGTCCCGGGACTCCGGCATCGTCTCCCCGTACGCCCGCCGGGCCACCGCGCTGCTGACGGCCCCGCGCGAACCGTTACGAAGGGTGGCGGGCGCGTGGTCCACCGGCTGCGACAGCCGTGTCATCACGGCCCTTTCCAACGCTCTCACGCAGCTCCCGCGGCAACTGGCGCCGCCGTTGGTCGTCGACCTGTTCCGGGGGCCGGGCACACTCGGCTTCGAACTCGCCCGAAGACTGGGCGGAACCGTGTTCGCCGCCGAACCGGACGCCTTCACCCAGGAGGTCAGCAACGCCTACCTGGCCCGAGCCGGGGCCGGTGTGCGCCTGCACAACGTGCACTGCCGCGATCTCCCGCAGGCCGTGGCGCCCCGGGGGCCACGGGACATCTACCTGGTGGAGCCGCCCTGGCAGGCGGCCGCGCCGGGACAGGAACTCGACCTCGACACCGCGTACCCGCCGATCCGGCTCATCCTGCAGGACATCAGCCGAGCCCGCGGTGGGCGGCCGTATGCGGTCGTGCTCAAGACCGGCGAGCGGATCAACCGCGACTCCCTGGAACGCGCCTTCGCCGCCGCCCGCCATCTGCGGTACTTCACCAGCGCGCCGCCCCTCGCCCCCAACCTGCCCGGCGGACCCCCACCGGCGCACTACCACCTGTACGCCGTCCCCGGTTGGCGCTGAGCCGGCGGCACGGGTGAAGAACCGCCAGGCCCGGCCAGCCGCTGATCGACTTGCCGACCCCGACCCGCGGGTGTGACCTGATGAGGAGGGGGCACTGGGCGAGGGGGAACGGAGGCCCGCCATGAGCACGACGCACACCGCTGGACCGGTGCGGCACGGCAGGCCGCACCACCGGACCGCGCAAGCTCACCGCTCCTCCTGGGTGGTGCCCACGGTGCTCGGCGTCATCTTCGGCGCGTACGCACTCTTCCTCGAACAGGCCAACGGCGTGTCCGCCGGGACGGCCGCGCTGCGCGGGCTGGTCGCCGCGGTGGTCATGGCGGCGGTCTGCTTCCTGATCGGCAGGCGGCAGCGCTGGATGCAGGCGGAGAGCCAGGCGATCGCCTACGGGGTGGTCTTCGGTATGGCGATGGGATACCTGATCAACCTCAGCGGCGCCACGCTGCTCAAGTCCTCCCTCCTGGGCCTTGCCTTCGGCGGCGGCATGGTCGTCGCCACCTTCTACCTCTCGTACGCACGTCGGCACTGACCGCAGGCAACCGTCCCTCGCGGTTGCGCGTGTTCGTGGTTGCCAATGCTTCCGGCCGCTCCTCAGGGCAACTACCGGGAAAACCTTGGCGGTTGGGGCGACATGGCCACCGGAGCACCGTGCGGTGGAAGGACGAGGACTACGGGGGATCCACGCATGACGACATATCAGCGTTCCCTGGAGCCGCCTGCCCGGCTCCTGGTCGACCTGCTGCGCGACGAAGGGGTGGACCGGGTGTTCGGCAACCCGGGCACCACCGAGCTTCCGCTGATCAGGGAGGTGGCGGCGGCGGGCGACCTGCCGTACGTACTCGCCTTGCAGGAGCACTCCGCGGTGTCCATGGCGGACGGATACGCGCGCGGCACCGGCCGCCCCTCGTTCGTCAGCCTGCACGCCGCGGGAGGCTTGGCCAACGGTGTGATCGGGATGCTCAACGCACTGCGCTCCGGCACCCCGATGGTGGTCCTCGCCTGCCAGCAGGACCAACGCCACCTCGCCCAGGGGCCGATGCTCACCGGGGACCTGGTCGCGATGGCCGCGCCGGTCGCACACTGCGCCGAGCAGGTGCACCACGCGCAGGACCTGCCGGTGGTGATGCGCCGGGCGTTCCGCCGGGCCAGGACCGCACCACAGGGGCCGGTCTTCGTCTCCGTCCCCACCGATGTGCTCTCCGTTCCGGCCCGGCTGGCCCTCCCACCGCGCTCCCCGCTGCCCGAGCTGGGTACCGCGCCCGAGGCCGACCGGGCGGCGGAGGTCCTGATCCGGGCGCGGCGGCCCGCGATCGTCGCCGGTGACCGGGTCGGGCAGGGCGGCGCGGACGCCGAACTGCGCGCCCTGGCCGAGGTTCTGGGCGCGGTGGTCTACCCTCAGCCCATGTTCGACGCGGTCAACGCCGACTCGGAACATCCGCTCACCGCCTGGCCATTGCCGCCGGACAACGCGGTCGTCCATCGCGTGCTGGCGGAGCACGACAGCGTCCTCTTCGCCGGGGTCACCATCCGTCCGCACCACTTCCGGCCGCAGAGCGCGGTGCCGGAGGAGGTGACGCTGGTCCAGCTGGACACCGATCCGGCGCAGATAGGAAGGAACTTTCCGGTCGAGGTCGGCATGGTGGGCGCGATGCGCCCGACGCTCGCCGCACTGGCCGCCGAGGTGCGGTCCCGGCGCCGGCCGGAGGCCGCCGTCGAGGCCGTCCAGCGGGCCGCGCGCATCGGGGAGCGGCTGGTCGCGCGGCGGCTGGCCTGGCGGGAGCAGTCCCGCGCGGCGGCCGCAGCGGCACCGATGCACCACAGGGCGGCGGTGCAGGCGGTGGCCGACGCCCTGCCCGAGTCGGCGGTGGTGGTGGAGGAGGCCGTCAGCTCCGGTCCGGCACTGTGGCGAGCGCTGCGCATACGACGCCCGGGCGACTACCACCACACCGTCGGCGGCGGGCTGGGCTGGGGCATCGGCGCGGCGGTCGGCCTCCAACTCGCCCATCCGACGCGGCCGGTGGTGGCGGTGGTGGGCGACGGTTCGGCGATGTTCGGTGTGCAGGGGCTGTGGAGCGCGGCCGCTCAGCAGGCGCCCATCGTCGTGGTGGTGCTCAACAACGCCGAATACCGCGCGGTCCGGGAACCGGCGGATCCCGAGGAGGCGGCCGGCTATCCGGGGATCGACCTGGTGCGGCCCGCGGTGCAATGGCCGCTGCTGGCCCGCTCGTTGGGGCTGGACGCGGTACGGGTCGAGCACACCGCGCGGATCGCCCCCGCCATCGCGGACGCCCTACGCTCCCGGCGTCCCACGGTGATCGAGGTGCCGATCCTCGGCTCCGCCGCCGAGCGACATCCGGCGCGCACCGAAGCGGACCGCCGAGCGGGCGTGTGAGCCGTGCGGGGCGGAAGCCTCAGCCGACCCCAGGGCATCGGCCGTCGCGTACCGTCCGGCCCACCGTGGCCCGCAGGGACACGGACCCCGGCAGCGCCCTGGTGCCGATCTGGCCCCACTCCGACGGCAGCGGCACCGGCAGCTCCGCCACCACCCGCCCGGGCGGTGCTTTCAGCATCAGGATCCGGCCACCGAGACAGACGCTCCCGTCGATGTCATGGGTGGCCGGCGCAACGGTCATCCGGTGCCGGTCCCGTACCGCCGGCAGCAGGTCCTCCAACCCCTCGCGACCTTGTGCGTCCACCGAGCCGAACGGTTCGTCCACCAGCAGCAGTAGCGGATGGCAGGCCAGGGCCCGGGCGATGGCGACGCGCTGCTGCGTGCCGCCGGACAGCCGCCAGGGGTGCAGCGGCGCCTGACCGGTCAAACCGACCGCGGCCAGGGCCTCCTCGACGGCGGCCCGCCACCCGCCGCGGGACAGCCCGCGGCGTCGCAGCGGTAGGATCCGACCCGCGCACCGGACGGACTCCCGCCGTGACGTCAGGCCGCCGCGCGCTGCCGCTCCTCCCTCGCCAGGAGGTCGTAGAGCGCCTCCGGCGTGACGTAGCCGGGCCACCGGTTGTCGCTGAAGAGGTGGACGCCCGCGTCCTGGTAGCACTGGTCCACCAGTTGCGAGCAGATCATGTGCCGGGTGGAGGCCACGTACCTGCGCAGCCCTGGAACCGGCAGCCGGAACCGGTGTGCGCCGATCGCCATGTAGTCGAGGAAGCTGTACGGCACACCGACATAGCGGGCGGCGGCCGTGCAGATCGCCACGCGCTGCTCGTCGGTGAGCCCCGCCGGGTAAGCGTAGAGCGTGTGCTTCCCGGCGTATTCCTCAAGTGAGGCCATCCGAGCGCCCCCGGGCTCCGCCTGCAGCAGCTGGCCGTCGGGCAGTACGAGGAAGGCGTGTTCGTAGTCGGCGAACCCGTTGCCGTTCGCCCACTGCCCGACACGGATGAACACGCCTACGGGACCGGGGATTTGAGCGAGCCCTATATCGCCGGGCAGGGGATCTGGGTGTATCACGGCGACGTCTCCTCAGCGTTGAGGCCGACGAGCCCGTCGGTGGGCGGCATCCGCGGACCGACATGGCGATTCCTGATTCAACCAGTGTGGCAGGCTACGGGTGCTATGACGATCCCTCAGCAGCACCGGATACAGATTCACCCCGAGATCCGACGCTGCGTTGGCCAAGGATGATGCCACTGTGGCTGAAGATCCGTACTTGCCGAAGCCGCCAGCGGACCGACAGCATTTCCAGACAGAACAGCAACCAGACGGGACAACCAGACAAGCATTGCCACAGCCGGACAGCACACCCGTCGGACGGCGGAACAGTCGACCCGGGACCGGGATGACCGGGGCAAGGCACGCGAGGGACGAGATGGGGCAGCAGGACAGGGCCGCGAGGACCCGCCGGGTGATCGTGGAGACGGCGGCCGCCGTCTTCGACGAGTTGGGCTACGAGGGGGCAAGCACCACCGAGATCCTCGCCAGATGCGGGCTCACCAGAGGCGCCCTGTACTTCCACTTCCCCTCCAAGGAGGCCATCGCGGACGCGGTGGTGGCCGCGCAGGCGGAGGCACTGGTGCCGCCCGAGCGCCCGGTGAAGCTCCAGGCGGCGATCGACCTCACCCTGAGCTTCGCGGACCGGTTACAGCACGACACCGTGTTACGTGCGGCGGTTCGGCTGACGTTGGGTCAGGCCTCGTTCAAGCACCCGGACGCACTGCCCTACCGCAGCTCCGCGGACGTCATCCGCGGCCTGCTCCGGGAGGCGGAGGCGGGCGGTGAACTCCTGGCGACGGTGGAGCCGGGCGAGGTCGCGCAGCTCATCGTCGGATCGTTCACCGGGATCCAACTGCTCTCCCAGGTCTACGACGAACGGCGCGACCTGAGGTACCGAGTGACGAAGATGTGGAAGTACCTGCTCCCGGGACTCGCGGTGCCGGGCCTGCTGCCGCGGCTGGCGTTATCCCTCTCGCGTGAGACCGCACCGACCGGTGCGCGCGTCGACGACGGGCCCCGCGTGGTGTCCGCGGCCCCTTCGGTGCCGCCGGTCGTACCTTCGGTGCCGCCGGTGTGCCGCGCCGCCTCCTCCCCGGCCGCGGTCACCCGTGCACCGCACCCGCGGATCCGGCGTGCCGACGATGTCGCGGCGGCCCGACTGCCCCACCGGGGGCCCGCGGTGTGACCGCGGGGCGCCCCGTGGCTCCCCTTGGCGTTCGCCCGGACAGGTGATCAGTCGGCGGAGGGCGTTGCCGATCACGGCTGGGGATCGTTCACCAGGAGTAGCAGTCGCACGTGGGGGCGTGTTGACGGAGCATGTCGAATCCGGTCCGGGGAATCGATTCTTCAGACGGTTGGACCGTAGACCCGGCGACCTTCCGCCATTCCTCCCGGCAGGTCGCCGTACGCGGGCCGGGCGGACGCAGGCGACGGCGTCCGCCCGGCCCTCATGCCTTCACCGGCCGGTGCGCCGGTGCGGGCCGGTGAGCACATCGGCGCCCAGGGCCGCCAGCGGGCCACGGCATTAGGCACTCCGGGTGCACTCACACCAGCAAGGGCCGAGAAATACCGCTTATCGCCCTATTCATTGATATGACGGATTCGATTCCACCACCTGAATGAGGAGGACGAGAATGAAGCGAATCATCACGGCCACCGCCCTGGCCGCGGCCACCTGTGCGGCGGTCATCGGCGCCGCCGGTGCCGCTTCGGCCGGTGAACCCGGCGGCGCTCACGCAGCCGGGTTCGCCGTTGGCTCCCCTGGCATCCTTTCCGGGGACGTGGTCCAGGTACCGGTCAATATCCCGATCAACGTCTGCGGCAACACGTTCAATGCGGTCGGGCTGCTCAACCCGGCCATCGGCAACGTCTGCAAGTAGCCGCCTGGCGGCCCCGGACATCCGCTCCCCCCTCAGACGTACGAACCTCCTTTGAGCCGTTGGCAGACCGGCCCTGAGGAGACATCAGCTGTACCGACGTGGTGGAGCCGGTGCCCGGTGGCCGCCGCGCTGGCGGTGCCGGACACCGCATCGGCCCTGCTCGCGTTCCGCGACGGATCGCGGCGGGCCCCGACCGACTGGTGGTTGGGGCCCGCCGCGATCTGCCGACGACCGACCGCTCAGCGACCGGTGAGGGGCGGCGGAATGTCGGCGGCACCCGTGCCCCAGCGGGACGGCCTACCGCCCACGGTGAACTCGATGGTGTGAGCACTGCGCAGATCGGCACCGGTGACATAGGTGGCCGACCGCGGCTGACCGCCGACGCGTACCGACTGGATGTAGCGGTTGCTCGGCGAAGTACCCACGGCGGTGATGGCCAGATGGCCGCCCGGGTAGTACCGGGGGTCCAGTGTGAGGTCCACCCGCCCGAACGCCGGGGTGGTCAGTCCCCACACGGCCATCCCTGGCTCGACCGGGTAGAGGCCCAGCGCGGACAGCACCGCCCAGGCCGTCATCGTCCCCATGTCGTCATTGCCGGTGATGCCGTCCGGCCGGTCGCTGAAGAGGGTCAGCGCCGCCTGCACCACGTCAGCGGTCTTCCACGGCTGACCGGTCGACAGATAGGTGTACGGGGCGTTCAGGTCCGGCTCGTTCTCGGGGTTGTACCGGTCCTGGTGGTAGTACGCGGTCGGGCCGTTGACCCATGAGTGGCGCGCGGTGTCCGCCGGGTCGCGTAGCAGGTGGCGGTAGGCGAAGAACTGGTCAAGGCGGGCGTTGGCCGCGTTGTTGCCGCCGATCAGCCTGACCAGGCCGGGCATGTCCTGCGGCACCAGCCACTGGTACTGCCAGGCCGTGCCCTCGTGGAAGCCCACGCTCTCCTTCGGGTCCGCCGAGCCGAGGAAGGCGCCGTCGGCGTCCCGGGCCCGGATGAACCGGGTGCGCCGGTCGAAGACGTTGCGGTAGTTCTTCCCGCGCTCGGCGTAGCGCCGGGCGTCGTCGTCATGGCCGAGGCCGCGCGCCATGGTGGCCAGCGCGGCGTCGGCGAGCGCGTACTCCAAGGTGGCCGACGGGCCGTGCAGGGAGTCGAAGTCGCCTGGTTTGTGGCGTGCGTTGGTGTCCAGGGGGACGTAACCCTTGGCGAAGTAGCGCGGGTTGCCGCCGCGCCCCTCGAAGGCGGAGTTCGCGGGCGGTACCGAGTCGGCGTTCTGCCGCAGCGCCTGGTAGGCCTCCTCCTCGTGCCCCGCCAACAGCCCCTGGTTGTAGGCGTTCACCAGGAACGGGGTGACCGGGTCACCACTCATGATGTTGGTCTCGACGGTGCCGTAGCCCCACTTGGGCAACCAGCCGCCCTCCGCCCGCACCCGTAGCAGCGACAGCGCCATGTCCCGGGTCTGCGCGGGAGCGAGAAGCGACAGCAGCTGCGCCTGGGTGCGGTAGGTGTCCCACAGCGACCAGTTCTGGTAGTACGTGAAGTGCTCGGCCTTATGTACGCGACCGTCCCAGCCGTTATACGAGCCATCGGCGTCGCTGCCGGTGTTCGGCGACAGCAGGGTCCGGTAGAGCGCGGAGTAGAACATCCGCCGCCGTACCTCGGTGCCGCCCTGTACCCGTACCTGGTCCAGTCGCCGCTCCCACGCCTGCCGCGCGGCGGCTCTGACGGTGTCGAAGTCACCCCTCCCCTCCCGCTCCAGATTGCGCCGGGCCCCGGCGAGGCTGACGTAGCTCAGCGCGGTGGTGGCCGTCACCGTGCGATCGCCGCGGGTGTCGAACCTGACGTACGCACCGCGCGGCCCGGCCCCGCTGGAGTGGCTTGACCCGTCGCTGACCCGGCCGCCGGACCAGGTGCCGTGCGCGGTGAAGGACCGGTTGAAGCGGGTCACGGTGTGGAGGGAGTAGGGCCGGGTGTCCGAGCAGAAACCGCTGCCGGTGATGGTGGCCGCCACCGTGTGGTCGTCGAGCACGGTGACCTCGCTGGAGACGACCTTGTGCAGCGCCTGACCACTGTTGAGCAGCACATTGGCCTTGCGGGTGGCGGGGAACGTGTAGCGCTGCCATCCGGTACGGGTGGTCGCGGTCAGCTCGCTGGTGATCCCGTTGGACAGGCCCACCCGGTAGTAGCCCGGCGAGGCCTTCTCACGCTGGTGCCGGTACGGCACGGCGTATTTCGCGTAATCGGTGGAACCGATATCTCCGATGGTCGGCAGAATGGGCAGGTCGCCGCCCGCCGGGCAGCCGACGCCGGACAGATGCACCGAGCTGAAACCGCGGATCGTGTGCTGGGCGTAGTCGTAGCCGGTGGCATAACCGGTGTCAGGGGACAGTTGCACCATCCCGAACGGCAGTGTGGCGCCGGGGAATGTATTGCTCTGGTTCGCCGTACCCATAAACGGGCTGACCAGATCGGTGAGTTGGTTTCCAGCGGAGTCCGAGGTACTCGCGACGGCGGGGGACGGCCCGGCCAAGCCCGCGAGGAAGGCCATTGCGGCGGTGGCGGCCAGCGGCGCCCGCCGGTACAAACGGAATGATCTCACTCCATTACGATGCGTCACGAAGAGACTACATTCGCGTAATGGGATCGTCGTGATGTCGTGGTGTCGCCAGACTGACCAGCACAGCACCACACGAATCACCGGCGTGTGGGCGATCGGCGGCGAGAGGACCGGTAGATGAGCGGCGTACGCGCGAACTCGGACAGGACGCACGGCGGGCTGGAGCGGATCAACCCGCCGCAGCTGTCCCCCAACACCGGTTTCAGCCATGCGGTTCGCGCGACCGGCGGCACCCTTGTCTTCCTCGCCGGGCAGACGGCGCTCTCCATGCAGGGAGCGATCGTCGGCGACGGCATTGTCGAACAGTTCGAGTTGGCCCTGGCCAATCTGCTGTCCGCGCTGCGGTCGAGCGGCGGCGCGCCCGACCAGCTGGCCAAGGTCACGGTCTACGCCGTCGACATCGAGGACTACCGTGCGCACGCCGCCGACATCGGACACCTCTGGCACCGGCTGGTCGGCCGCGACTATCCGGCGATGGCGGTCATCGGCGTCTCCCGGCTGTGGGACCGCGAGGCGCTGGTGGAACTGGAGGCCATCGCCGTGCTGCCCTGACGCGAAGTCAGGCGGTCGACCGCCTGACGAATATTGCCCATATAGTGACCGCTTTCGCACCGATTCACCCCGCTGGCCTACCCCATCGGTGTCCCCGCCGCACACGGCGGGGATAGCTGCAAGGTGCCCGCAGTCCCCGCTCCTCTCGTCGGCCTCATCAGGCTCCGCAACGAACCCGTCCTCGTACAGATGCTGCGGTCGACGGCCGCCGCGGTCATCAGCTATGTCGCCGCCGTGCGGCTGTCGAACAATCCGAGCCCGCTGACCGCCCCGCTGACCGCGCTCCTCGTCGTCCAGGTCACCCTCTACACCACGCTCACCACGGGGGTCCGCCGGGTGGGCAGCGTGGTCGCCGGGGTGCTGATCGCGGTGGCGTTCAGCGCGCTGTTCGGGCTGACTTGGTGGAGCCTCGGCCTGATCATCCTGGCCTCGCTGCTCATCGGCCATCTGATCCGCGTGGACGAGTTCGTCGCGGAGGTCGCCATCAGCGGCATGCTCATCCTCGGGGTGTCCACTCCATCGAGCGAGGCGCTGGACCGGGTGCTGGAGACGGTGATCGGCGCCGCGGTCGGTGTGCTGTTGAACCTGGTGATCGCTCCCCCGGTCTTCGTCCAGCCCGCGGGCGAGGCGGTCGCCGAACTGGCCACCCGGATCCGGCAGTTCCTGCTCCGTATCGGCATCGAGCTGCGTAGTGGTGCCACTTATGACCAGACCATCGCCTGGCTGCACGAGGCACGGCGGCTGGACAACGACATCGCGCGGTTCGACGAGTTCCTGCGCCGGGCGGAGGAGAGCACCCGGCTCAATCCCCGGGTCCGCCAGGGCGCGATGGCGCGGCTGATCCTGCGCAGCGGACTGGACACCCTGGAGGTCTGCGTCGTCGTGCTGCGCACACTGTGCCGCTCGTTGTCCGACCTGTCGACGGAGCGAAGTCAGCAGGAGTCGGTGTATGAGGACGAGTTGTCCGCGGAACTGGAGCATCTGCTGACCCATATCGCTGACGCGGTGGACAGTTTCGGCCGTCTGATCAGTGCACAGGTCACCGCGGGCGCCGAACGCGCGGAGGCCGAGCTGGAGCAGGCGCTGCGCGACGCGCGCGAGGACCGGGACCACATCTCCGCGCTGCTGCGCGCGGAGGCGCAGCAGCAGTGGGAAGGCTGGCAGCTGCACGGCGCGCTGATCGCCAGCATCGACCGGCTGCTGGACGAGCTCGACGTGGAGAAGCGGTCGCAGTGGCTGGCAGCCCAGTTGCAGCGGACCGTACCGGCCGAGTCGGCGCTCGGTCACCGGCTGCGGCGCCACGCCCGGTCCACCAGGGGCCGGTTGCGGCGGCCGTTCAACAGATGACGGTCCGCCGCTGGCCGACGTGTTCGCGGCCGGTCACCCCCCGTTCCGGTTACCGCCGTCGCGGCCCGCGTACCGGGCGATGATCCAGGCGGCGCCGCGCGCCGCCAGGACCCGGCGCCGCCGCCGCCGCGAACCAGGGGCACTCGGCGGCGGCTGCCGGCCCGGTGGCAGCGCCGCCAGGAAGGTCAGGCGCCGACCCGCCCTGGCCAACTCGGCGAGAAGGCGGATCCGTTGCTGCGGTCGGGTGGTCTGTAACAGTGCCGCGTACAGGCCCTCTATCTCGGCCACGGCCGCACCGATACGCAGATTGACCTCCCGCCGCTGACGTATTTCCCCCTGCGGCATGCTGGGCGACCGTCCTTTCCTTCTCGCATCGTCGGTTGACTGTGGTGGGTAGGGCCAAGCTCTGGGCGCGCTAGTCGACGCAGGGAATACCGCCCATCTTGACCGTCTGGCCCTGGAAGGCCGTGGTCGGTACGGGGTCCGGCGCGTCCGACGCAGCGGCCCGGCCGAAGGACGCGGGGGACGCGGCGGGCGGGGGCGGCACGTCGTCGGATTCCGACTCGTCCGCGTCCTGCGGGTTGAATCCGGCCCCGAGGGTCACCACGACGTGCCCGGCCGGTACGGCCGCGCTGGCCAGCGGTGCGGCCACGCCCACCGCGGGGGCGATCTGCCGCGCCGCGTCCTGGGCTCCGGCGCCGTAGACGACCGTGGTCGTGGCGTGTTCGGGGGCGTTGGTGACCTCTCCCGCGGTGTACCCCAACGCGGTCAACGCCTTGGACTCGGTGGCGGCGGCGCCGCTCACCCCGGATCCGTTGCGCACGTCGACCACCAACGACGCGCCACCTTGGGCGCCTGACGCGGGCGGATTCTGCCGTGCTCCGGTGGTGGCCGGGTCCTGGCCGATCATCCTGCCGACGATGGATCTGATCTGCTCCGGATCGACGAGATTGACCGACTCGCCACCACGCTGTGCGAAGCCCGCGATCGGCAGCGTGTGGAACTCCACGTTCCCGCCGGTGAGGTTCGGCGCCTGCTGGGCGAAGTCCAGGACGTTCCAGCTGCTGTCGATGACCAGGTCCTGCTTCACCACGTCCAGCAGCCCCTGCAGCTTGCTGAGGTCGCCGAAGATTCCGTGGACTTTGAGCTTGTGCGTGACGGACGACAAGAACGCCTGCTGGCGATGGGTACGATCCAGGTCACCGCCGGTCAGACCGTGTCGCTGGCGCACGAAGGCGAGGGCCTGCCGGGGGTTCAGCTCCTGGTATCCGGCAGGGAAGTCGGCCCCGGAGTAGCGGTCGTGGACGGGCTGCCTCAGGCACACCTGGATGGGCTGCAGCACCTTGGTGATGTCGTAGAAGCCCAGCAGGTTGACCTCGGCGAAGTGGTCGATCGGCACGCCGAGGAACTGCTGCACGGTGGCGAGGGTGGCCTCCCGGCCGACCTCACGGCTCTGGTGCTCCAGGTCCGCGCCCTTGACGCCCTGCGCGGCCAGCCGGTCCTCGGCGGCCGCCTTCGCCAGTCCGTAGGCCTCCTTCATCTTGTGCATCCCGCCGGGGGTGCCGTCGCCGTCCAGCACCTGGACGTAGTCGTCCCGTGGAACGGAGAAGGCGGTGACCTTGCCGCCGTTCGCCGGGATGTGCATCAGGATCAGGGTGTTGGTGTTGTAGCCGCCGATGTCGCTGGACCCGGCGTGCAGTTCGTCCTCGACGAACTGCTTCGGCAGATCGTTGCCGTCCATGTCCTTGCGGCTGTCCAGGCCGATCAGCAGTAGGTTCACCGAGTTGTCCAGATGCGCGGGTGCCCGGCCGCGCACCGCGTCCAGTGCGTCGGAGGTGTTCAGACCACCGGTCAGGTAGTGGTACGCGCCCCATGCCATGCCGCTGGCCACCAGGACCAGCGCCGACGCGCAGCACAGGGTGATGCGGACCGCTAGGGTCACCGGTGAAGTGGTCCCGCGGCGCTGCCCCTTGTGATCGGTACGTCCCGCTCCGGCGACCCGCTCCGAGATCCGCCGCATGCCGCGCCCGACCGGCCGCGCCCGACCGGCATCGTCCCGCTCAGGCACTCCCGGCCCTCCCGCCAAGCCGGGCCCGCGCATAGCGGACCAGCAGCACGGCCAGCACGGCCGCCTCCGCCGCCGCCATCGCGGGGAACGCGTCGACGCCCCAGCGCACCGCGCCGGTCGTCAGCCCCTTGCCGCCCTGGAACGCGGCCGGGCCGAGCAGCAGTTCCGCGGTGACCGTCACCGCGGCCACCACCAACGGCGGCGCGGGCACCAGCCACCACAGCGCGGACCGTGAGCAGGACGCCGCCGCGACTGCGGCGGCGGCGACCGCCATGAGCAGGAAGGCCCAGCCGAGTTGGGAGCTGACCGCCTCGTCAAGGGCGGCACCCATCACCGGCAGCGCCAGCAGGAGGGCCACGCCTCTGGCGCGCGCCGGTTGCCGTTCCCCTCTGCGGGCTCTGATCGCCGCGCCGCGGGCGGCCCGGACCCGTGCGGCGGATCCGGCGACACGCCCGGATCGCGACCGGCTCGCGGTACGGGTCGCCGCCTGCTGCGGCACCCGCCGCGCCGAGAGCGGCTCAGCTCCTGATCCGTTCTGGTTCTGCCACCGCTCCGCGTTCTCCCCCAAGGCATCGGCTGGGCGGCCCGCCATACGCAATCCCTCAATCGATCGGCCGGCGTGTCCGTCCGGCGGCGTGCTGGGCTTGCCCCGTGGGCAGGGCAAGGCGATCCGGCTACGCCGTGGGGCACTTCGCGTAACGGATCACTACTTGCTTAGTTGCGCAATGTAGCAAGTTATTCGGCTACTCTGGAGCCACCCGGCGACCGTGGCGGGTACACGGATACGCACTTTGGCGACGGAGGGGTCCGAAACGGATGGCGGCACCGGCTGCGAGACGCGAGGTTCCCCCGGCTCAAGCCCTGGACCTGGCAGCGGCCGCTTTCGCACTCTTGTCGTCTCCGATGCGTCTGCACATCGTGTGGGCCCTCGCACAGCAAGAGAACGATGTCTCGCAGTTGGCGCGACGGGTTGGCGGCACGCCGCAAGCAGTCAGTCAGCATCTGGCAAAACTGAAGCTCGCGGGAGTGGCCCATGCCCGCAGACAGGGCCGCCACCATGTGTACTCCGTGAGCGACCAGCACCTCACAACGGCTGCCCAGCATATGCTCGAACGGCTCACCCGGGACGTCGCGAAGGTCACCATACGTGCTTGACATAACGTATCGCCCCAGTCCAGGGACGGTACGACGGCACAGCGAGCCTTGCTAGATTGCGCAACTGTGCAACCAGCGCTCGACCTCGTTCGTCTACCCCGCCAAGGATGCACCGCGACGCGCACCTGTCCCACCGTGCCGTCGCCTTGTAACCAATGCCGGAATGACCCGGCTTGACCGCGTGAGGGTGACGCATGACTGATGCAACGGACAACACGGACGCCCCAGTGGCGATCGACGACGCTTCAGTGAGCGAGCAGCGCGGCAGCGGGACCGACGCGACGGCGTCCGAGGGCAGCGGGACGAAGCGGCCCGGTCAGGCGCGGCGCAAGCGCCGGGTCGGGCGCACGATAGCGATAACCGCCTCAGCGCTGGTGCTCGTCACGGCAGGCGGGGTCGCCATGCTCTACGAACACCTCAACGGCAACATCAAGGGCGTCCCGCTGTTCGGCGGCGCCAGCGGAGACGCGGGCAAGGAGAAGCCGGACGCCTTCGGCCGCACGCCGATCAACGTCCTGGTCATCGGCTCCGACGGCCGTAACACCGCCGCGGACTGCAAGCTGGGCGGCGACTGCGGCGGGGGTGGGCAGAACGCCGATGTGGAGATGGTGGTCCATGTCTCGGCGGACCGCTCCAACGCGACCGTGATGAGTGTCCCCCGCGACACCATGACCAACCTGCCCGCCTGCAAGGATCCGCAGAGCGGCGCGACGATGTCCGCCCACCGGGACCAGATAAACAGCACGCTGCAGTACGGGCCCGGGTGCACGGTGGCGGCCGTGCACCAACTCACCGGCATACCCATCGACCACTTCATGATGGTCGACTTCTCCGGCGTGGTGAACATGTCGGATGCCGTGGGTGGTGTCCCGGTATGTGTGGACAACAACGTCTACGACCCGTACTCGCACCTCAAACTGGCCAAGGGCACGCACACCCTCAAGGGCGTCTCGGCACTGGAGTTCGTCCGCTCCCGGCACGGCTTCGGCGACGGCAGCGACCTCGGGCGCACCTACGGGCAGCACATATACCTGTCGTCAATGATCCGCACGCTCAAGAGCGCGGGCACGTTGACCAACCCGGGCGCCATGTACGGGCTCGCCGACGCGGCGACCAAGGCGCTCACCGTGGACAACGGACTGGACAGCATCCCCAAGCTGCTCGGCTTGGCCAACGACCTGAACAAGGTGCCGTCCGACCGCATCACCTTCACCACCATGCAGAACATCCCGGACCCGCAGGACGACTCCCGGGTCCTGGTCTCCCCCGCCGCACAGAACCTGTTCGACGCCATGGCCAACGACCAGTCGCTCACCACCGGTACCGGCGACAAGTCCTCGGCCGCCGCCGCGGCGACCTCGAAGGCCACCTCCACGCCCTCGCCGTCCCCCAGCAGCGTGCCGGACTCGCAGATAGCCGTGGCGGTGGAGAACGGCAGCGGAGTCACCGGCCGGGCCGCCGACCTGGCGGCATCGCTGGTGGACAAGGGGTTCAGCCCGTCGACCAGTTCCGGCAACGCCCCCTCCCCCGCCTCGACCACCACGCTGCGCTACCCGGCGGGCAAGCAGGCGGAGGCCCAGACGGTGGCGCGGGCGCTACACCTGCCCGCCGCGCACCTGAAGCAGGACAGCTCCGTATCCGGTGTGACCCTGGTGATCGGGACCGACTGGACCACCGGCAACGCCTTCCCGGCCCCGCCCAGTTCGAGCCCGGTACCGGCCGACACCGCGGCGGCGACCAACAACGCGCATGCCCAGACCGCCGACCAGTCGAAGGCCTGCGCCCAGGTCAGCACGTTCAAGACGGTGTCCGTCAACGGCGTGGCGATGTCGCCGATCCAGGCCTTCTCCGACAGCCCCGACGTGCCGGTCTCGGCGCCCTGAATCCGGGCCGGAGCCGCTTCCCGACGGGGTCGTCCACCCGTCAACCACGGGCGCTCACCTGGCCATAAGCGCGAGTTCACCGGGCTCCGCTAGGTCAACTCCCTTGTGGCCAGGGGGGATGTCCGCTAATTTGCTCCTCGTCAGACACCACTTTGCGGGGTGGCAGGCAGCCGAATGTCATGCACATGGCTTACTTCCCCTGGCTGCCGTCGCCCCGCACTCTGCCGAGATCTCTTCGCACAGCGCACTTCACGCTCCATTTCCCTGCACCGGGACTCGTACGGCAGCGCCACCCCACACAGGCGCTGTCGTGGGTCGTCCCCACCCCCCATGGAGGGCTGTTCCTTGCGCACCATCTCCGCATCGCTGTCCAGACGCGCCGTTCGGCAGGCCGCCGCCGCGTCCCTGTCGGTGGCCGCCCTGGTCGCCGCGGGCCTGGCGACCGCCGCTCCGGCCGGCGCCACGGTCGCGACCCCGGCCGCTCACCACCCCCACGTCAAGCGGCTGTGCTCGGCACCCAGCAAGCCCGGCATGATGGCATGCAACGCGGTGGCCCGGACCGACATCATGCAGCACCACTCGCTGTCCCCGAACGCCACGCCTTCCGGCTACGGCCCGTCCGACCTGCTGAGCGCCTACAACCTGCCCGCCAACGGCGGCGCCGGTGCGACGATCGCCATCGTCGACGCGCAGGACGACCCCAACGCCGAGGCAGACCTGGCCACTTACCGCTCGCAGTACGGTCTGCCGGAGTGCTCGACCGCCAACGGCTGCTTCAGCAAGGTCGCCCAGGACGGCAGCACCAACTACCCGTCGGCCGACTCGGGTTGGGCCGGTGAGATATCCCTCGACCTGGACATGGTCTCGGCCATCGCGCCCAACGCGCACATCATCCTGGTCGAGGCGAACTCGGCGAGCATGAGCGACCTCGGCACATCGGTCAACGAGGCCGTGAGCCTCGGCGCCGGATACGTCTCCAACAGCTACGGCGGCTCCGAGGACCCGTCGGACACCCAGGCCGACAGCCAGTACTTCAACCACCCCGGCGTCGTCATCACCGCCTCGGCGGGCGACAGCGGCTACGGCGTGGAGTATCCGGCGGCCTCCCCGAACGTGACGTCGGTCGGTGGCACCTCGCTCACCAGGGACTCCAGCTCCCGCGGCTGGTCCGAGAGTGTCTGGGGCTCCAGCGCCGGCGGCAACGGCACCGGCTCCGGCTGCTCCACCGTTGAGGCCAAGCCCAGCTGGCAGACCGACAGCGGCTGCTCCAACCGTACGGTCGCGGACGTCTCCGCGGTCGCCGACCCGGCCACCGGTGTCGCGGTCTACGACAGCTACCAGGCCAGCGGTTGGAACGTCTACGGCGGCACCAGCGCCTCGTCGCCGATCATCGCGAGCGTCTACGCCCTGGCCGGTACCCCGTCCTCGGGCAGCAACCCCGCCTCGTTCCCGTACAACAACACCTCCGCGCTGAACGACGTGACGTCGGGCTCCAACGGCTCGTGCGACCCGTCGTACCTGTGCAACGCGGGGCAGGGCTACGACGGTCCGACCGGGCTCGGCACCCCGAACGGCACCGCCGCCTTCACCGGCTGACGCCCGCCCGCCCAAGCACACCGGGCCCCCGCCGCTGCGTAACGCGTGGCCGGGGCCCGGTGCCATGTCCGAGAAGGGTTCAGCGCGGTGAGCGCCGCCGCCTGCCGCGCAGCCGCATCCTCAGGTAGACCAGATCGGCGAGGAAGATAACCACGCCGATGACGAGCACATAGAACAGCCCCTTGATGACCACACCGATGACGCCCAACACGATCGCCAGGATGACCACCAGCAGGATCAGTGCCATCTCACGCTCCTTCCGCGCCTGACCCGGTGTGCACCGCCGTCACCGGCGGGCCAGCCGCCGTTCGCCGCCGGCGCCGGTCCGGTACTCCAGGTTGTAGTGGGCGAACACCGCCGCCTCCTGGGTGGCCAGCAGTTCGCCGTCGGTGCCGATCCACGGGGCGTCCTTCACCTGGCTCCTGGGATACCTGACCCTGAGGTACGCGGGCCCGACCGTGGCCCCAGCCAGCGGTACGAAGACCAGTCGGCGCCGGGTCGGGATGCCGGTCGTCACCGTGGCGAAGGCGGGCTGATCCGTGGCCGTGTCCACATAGACCGACTCCAGGAAGCCGATCCGCTTGCCCTCGTCGTCGACCACATCATGACCGCGCCACTCCCGGATGTCGCCGGCCTCGAACATCGCTGAGCTCCACATCTGCCTCACCCGCAGGGCACCTGGGCCGTCGTGCGGGCGAAGCGTAGGGATGGTCCCGTCGTCCTCCTGGTTGCTCCTCCTACTGTGCCCTCCAACCCGCAAGTGCGCCGCTCCAGGGGGCGCCCGGCCACAGGCACCGTCCCGCGGGCACCCGAACGGGCTACTCGGGCTCGTCGGCCAGTGCCTCCAGCACCGGGATCGCCGCGTACAGGGCCGCGCACTGGTCGGCGGTGAGTCCGCCCATCCGTGCGGCGAGCATCTCCGAGCGCTCCCGGCGGATCTCGGCGAGCACCTGGCGGCCGTGCGGTGTGATCCCGATCAGCCAGGACCGGCCGTCCTGCGGATCCGGGGCCTTGCCGACCAAACCGTCCGCGGTCAGCGGGGCCAGGGTCCTGGTCATCGACGAGGCCGCCACCCGTTCACGGGCCGCCAGCCCACCGAGGCGCAGCGGACCGTACTGTTCGACCCTGGCCAACGCGGACAGCTGGGCGAACGTCAGGCCCTGCCCGCTGGATGCCTGGACCATCTGCCGGTGGATGCGTGCGATGGCCAGCCGCAGCCGGGACGTCACCGCAGGATCGATTCTGCCCGGATTCGGATCGGCCATGTCCATCGCGGCCCTCCCTGGAGCCGTACGTGAACGCCGCCTGGTCGTCAGCGGGTTCGGGCGGCCGCGGCGTCGGGCTCGCTCACCGTATCCGTACCCGCCGTGTTCCCGGCCCGGCCGCGCACCAGCGAGGCGACGGCGGCCACCAGGGACATCGCGATCGCCAGCCAGAAGACCACCACCAGCCCATCGTGGAACGGGCCGGATATCAGATGCGGAAAGAACTCACGCCCCGTCAACACCGCCGCGTGGCCCGGCGGCAACTGGCCCAGCACCTGTGGTCCGAGCAGCTGCTGGATCGGGTCGTACCCGAGGAACGCGGCGAACAGCGTGCCGACCGGAGGCAGCGCGGCGAAGGCGTGCGCCGCCTGGGCGGGCACGCCCTGCGCGGTGAGTCCGCCGCTCAACGTGGCCGGGAGCGAACCGGACAGGCCCGCCACCATCAGGGAGAAGAAGACACCGATGGACAGCACCATCCCGGCGTTCTGGAAGGTGGCCCGCATACCGGAGGCGGCGCCGCGTGCCTCCGGGGGCACACTCGACATGATCATCGAGGTGTTGGGCGCGGAGAACAGGCCGCTGCCCAGTCCGTTGAGGAACACCAGCAGCGCGAAGGAGGTGTAGCCGAAGTCGGTGGGCAGCACCAGCAGTCCGCCGAACGAGGCCGCGATGACCACCAGCCCGCCCGCCGCGAACGGCCGCGCCCCGAACCGGTCCGACAGATGCCCGGCGATCGGCCCGGCCGCCAGGAAGCCGATGGTCAGCGGTATCAGATATATGCCCGCCCACAGCGGGGTATCGGCGTAGTCGTAGCCGTGCAGCGGCAGCCAGATGCCCTGCAGCCAGACGATCAGCATGAACTGCAGTCCACCGCGGGCGACCGAGCCGAGCAGCGTGCCGGCGCTGCCTCCCGCGAAGGTGGCGTTGCGGAACAGCCGCAGCGGGAACATCGGTTCGGCGGACCTGGCCTCGATCACGCAGAACAGCGCCAGCACCCCGGTCCCGCCGATCAGCCCGGACAGTACCCATGGGTTGGCCCAGCCCATGGTGGAACCGCCGTAGGGCTGGATGCCGTAGGTGATCGCGGCGAGCAGCGCGGTCAGGCCGACGGCGAAGGTGATGTTGCCCCACCAGTCGATCCGGGCCGGGCGACGGACCCCGGTGTCGTGCAGTGAGCGGTACGCCCACACGGTGCCGAGCAGACCGATCGGCACATTGACCCAGAAGACCGACCGCCAGTTCCACTGGGCGAGCAGCCCGCCGAGCAGCAGGCCGATGAACGAACCCGAGATTCCGGCGACGACGTTGACGCCCAGTGCCATCCCGCGTTGGGAGACCGGGAAGGCGTCGGTGATGATCGCCGCGGAGCTGGCCATCAGCATCGAGCCGCCGACCGCCTGCACGACCCGCCAGCCGATCAGCCACAGCGCCCCGGCGCCGCCGTGGAACGGGTCGAGCGAGAGCACCACGGACGTCAGGGTGAAGACCAGGAATCCGGCGTTGTAGATCCTGACCCGGCCGAATATGTCACCCAGGCGGCCCAAAGTGACCACCAGGACCGCGGTGACCAGCATGTAGCCCATGAGCATCCACAGCAGATAGCTGATGTTGCCGGGCTGAAGCGGGTCGAGCCGGAGTCCGTTGAAGATCGCGGGCAGCGAGATCAGCACGACCGAGCTGTTGATCATCGCGAGGAGCGTGCCGAGGGTGGTGTTGGACAGCACCACCCATTTGGCGCGGGGGTGCTCTTCGGCGGTCCAGCGTCCGGCCATTGCGCCTCCCGCGCGGGGTTCAGCGGTCTTCCGGGCGCCTATGGCCCCCGGGCCCCGGGTCGCGGGGGTGAGCGGACTTTGCTGGGGCTGTGCCCCCGGGCACCAGATTGCGGGCCAGCGGCATTTCCGGAGGCTGCCGCCCCCGGGCCCCGAATCGCGGGGCTCAGCGGCATTTCCTGGGCTGCGCCCCGGGCCGGGATTTAGTTAGCTGGCGTCAACCAACTATGCGCTCGGTGACAAGGTGTGCGCAAGGGTTCGCGTTGCGGATGGAGGGGCGGCGGTTCACACAATGGGGCGTGAGCGCCCTCACCAGGCCCCCAGGCAAGGGCCCTTCCAGGAGTGGCTGGCATGGACTGGTTCACCGCACCCGGATCCTGGCTGACCCGGCTGGTCCTGCAACGTTCGCTGGCCGCGCTGTACTTCGTCGCCTTCCTGGTGGCCGCCAACCAGTTCCGGGCGCTGCTCGGCGAGCGCGGACTGCTGCCCATCCCCCGATTTCTGGCCTGGGCACCGTTCCGCCGCGCGCCCAGCCTGTTCCACCTCCACTACTCGGACCGCTTCTTCGCATTCGTCGCCTGGACCGGCGCGGTGCTGTCGGCCGCGATCGTGGCGGGAGCGGCGGACCTCGTTCCGCTGTGGGCGTCGATGCTGCTGTGGCTCGCCCTGTGGGTGCTGTACCTGTCGATCGTCAACGTCGGACAGCTCTGGTACGGCTTCGGCTGGGAGTCCCTGCTGCTCGAAGCCGGTTTCCTCGCGGTCTTCCTCGGCAACAGCCGTACCGCTCCGCCGGTTCTGGTGCTGTGGCTGTTCCGCTGGCTGGTGTTCCGGGTCGAGTTCGGCGCGGGTCTGATCAAGCTGCGCGGTGACCCGTGTTGGCGCGATCTGACCTGCCTGTACTACCACCATGAGACCCAGCCCATGCCGGGACCGCTGAGCTGGTTCTTCCACCATCTGCCGGAGCCGCTGCACCGGGCCGAGGTGGCGGGCAACCACTTCGCCCAGCTCGTGCTGCCGTTCGCGCTGTTCACTCCGCAGCCGATCGCGAGCGTGGCCGCGGGACTCATCATCGTCACCCAGCTGTGGCTGGTCGCCTCCGGCAACTTCGCCTGGCTGAACTGGCTGACGATCGTCATCGCGCTCGCCGCCATCGACGGCTCCCGCGCCGCCGAAGTGCTGCCGCTGCCCAAACCGCCCGCGCTACCCGCCGCTCCACTGTGGTACGAGGTCCTGGTGCTCGCCTTCGTCGCGGGCGTGGTCGTCCTCAGCTACTGGCCCGCGCGCAACCTGGTCTCGCGCGGCCAGATGATGAACTACTCGTTCAACCGGTTCCATCTGGTCAACGCCTACGGCGCTTTCGGCAGCATCAACCGCATCCGCACCGAGATCGTCGTCGAGGGCACCGACGAGCAGGAGATCACGCCCGACACCGTGTGGCGGGAGTACGAGTTCAAGGGAAAGCCGGGCGACCCGAAGCGGCTGCCGCGCCAGTGGGCCCCGTACCACCTGCGGCTGGACTGGCTGATGTGGTTCGCCGGAATGTCGTCCATCTACGCCGAGTCGTGGTTCCTGCCCTTCGCCGCCAAACTGCTGCACAACGATCCGCCCACCATCAAGCTGCTGCGGACCAATCCGTTCCGCGGCTCCCCACCGACGTATGTCCGCGCCCGGCTCTACGAGTACCGGTTCAGCGGTTGGCGGGAGTTGCGGCTCACCGGCGCCTGGTGGGAGCGCACGCTGATCCGCGAGTACCTACCGCCGATCACCTTGCGCAACCTTAGTTCTGACGCGAATCGCCCATAAGGCAGCATGCGTTCTGGTATGGACGCGGTGTGCGGTGCCAGACTGCGCCCGAGCATCTGCACGTCCTACCTACGGAGTGCCATGGCGGACGCCATCATCATCGGAAGCGAGCGCAGCGAGATCGGCCTGCCGGCGGGGATGGAGGTGCTACGGCGCGGCGGTTCCGCCCCCGATGCGGTGGAGGCGGCGATGCACCGTTGCGAGGACAATCCGAACGACCATTACGTGGGCACCGCAGGGCTGCCCAATGCCCAGGGCGTGGTGGAGCTGGACGCTTCGCTGATGCTCGGCTCCACCCGGCGCTTCGGCGCGGTGGCGGCGCTGCGCGACTATCCGCATCCCATTTCGGTGGCCCGCGCGGTACTGGAGCAACTGCCGCAGCACTGCCTGCTGGTGGGCGAAGGGGCGGCGTTGTTCGCCCGGGAATGCGGCTTCGAGACCGCAGAGTTGATCACTGACGAGTCACGGACGATGTGGCGGCAGCAGGTCGCGTGGTCCACCGAGGCCGTCGAGGGCGAGAACACGGCGGCGCTCGACGGCGACCACCACTACCGCGCCAACGCCGTCGAGTTGATCCGCCGGTTGGCACCGCACGCCGAGCCGTGGGGCACCATCAACATCATCGCGCTGGACACGTCCGGCGAGATGTGCGTCGGCGTGTCGACGTCCGGCTTCCCGTACAAGTACCCGGGGCGGGTGGGCGATTCGGCGATTCCCGGCGCGGGCAACTGGTGCGACCTACGGGCGGGCGGCGCCGCCTGCACCGGGCGCGGAGAGCTGGCGATGCGCGGCGGCACCGCACGTACCGTCGTCGATCTGCTCGCCTCCGGGCACGATCCCGCCGAGGCCTGCCACACCGCGCTCCGGGACGCGGCCACCTTGCCGGACGCCTTCCGCTCCGAACTGCGGGCACTCGCCCTCACCCCGGACGGCAGGCACGGTGGCGCGGCCGGGCAGGCGGGCAGTTCCTACGTGGTGATGACCGGGTCGTCGACCGGCCCCGAGACGCATCCGCGCAGGGCCCTGTGACCAACGCGCCTATCAGGAGCGCGGTTTCGATCCGGGCAGCTGGCAGGTCATCACCGAAGGTCGGACCTGGTACTTGACGTGCTCGTGGTCAATCCCCGTGCTCATGCCTTCTACCGGCGACACCGTTTCCGGGAGGTGGCCCGGCACGGTGAGAACAACCGGAAGATCCGCAAGCGCTTCCCCCACCGCCAGACCGACGAGTGCAGCCCGCCGGACCACCTGATCCACAAGTACCGGCTCCTCCGGAATGAAGCCAAGCGTTACGAGGCGCGCTGGATGAGGAACGTCCGGCTCAACCATGCCTGCCGTCTCTGGGTTCGCTCCGCCGTCACCGCGACCACGGCCGCGCGGAACGCGCCCGCATCCGTGGCGAGATGTGCCTCCGCTGGCGCGGCAGACCCGCCCCCGCCGCGTGATCAAGCAACCCATCGTCAGCCGCGAAGCCACCGCCGCTTGGGGCTCGTTCAGCACGAGGCCCATTGCGTCACCTTGACGGTGGCGTTGTAGACGCTGGGTTCGTAGGTGCCGTTCGCCGTCCAGTCGTGCTTCTTGCTCGCCCACATCGTCGGGCTGTCATAGGTGGCCGTGGTGAACAGGCTCTGGCCCGAGGAGTCCTTCAGCTGGAAGCGCGCGTGCCAGATGTCACCGCTGAGCGTGAAGTCCGTCCAGGTCCGTGCGCTGAACGTGAGCGTGCCGTCCGAGTAGAGCCGCAGGTAGCCGCCGGTCTGGTGGCAGTCGCCGACCTTCAGGTCCCCCCAGCTGAACCACTTGTACGCGGTGGCGGCGACGCCCGGTCGGGTGTCGCCGGAGATGCCAGAGCGGACAGCGTCACCGCCCCCGGTGCCGGCCCACGCGGACGTGTGGAAGACGAGCACGGCGGCCAGGACGGAGACCATCGTCACCAGGGCCCTGCCACCTCGCCTGAGAAGTGTCATGGACGGGCTCCCCTCGATGGGCTGTTGTTCGTGCTGGTCGAGCCGAAGCGCACGGCGAACGCCTGCACGCCGGTGGGCGCGTCCCATGTAGCGCCGACCCCCACCAGGGCCCAGCCCCCGCCGCACGAGGAGTCCCCGTACAGGAATGCCGTGTCGGTGGTGTCGTTCGAGAACCTCACCGCGCCGCCCGTAAGCGGCAGGCAGGTGTCACTCTGCGGGTCGAGGACCTGGACGCCCTGCCCCGCCGCCGTCACATACGTGTACGAGCCGCTCGCCGCTTGCGTACTGCCAGGCAGCGCCGTCAGCAGCACGAGCGCCGACGCGGCCGCCAGGGCAGGTCCACGGAACCTGCGCAGCACCCTTGCCGATCTCATCATTCCCCCCAACTCGGCGATGTCAGCAGCTTCCGCAGGCGTACTCGGAGAAGTACGGCTGCGAGCACACCAGGCCGTCGCAGTCCTGGCAGAACTGGCCACACAACAGCGTGTGGCTCGGCGCGTCACAACGTGCGGTACCGGTGGACTGGCACACCGGCACCATCAGCCGGACCTTCTTGCCAGGCGTGACCGCCGCTGCACGGCGGGCGAGCTCGACGCGGGCCTGCTCGACCGTGTAGCAGTGATGGGCGGCTCTGGGCGGTTGGCCGGCGGCGCCGGCGTCGGCTACCGCGGTAGCGGGCACGCCGAGGGCGATGCCCACGGCGAAGAGAGCCGATACGGCTCTGCGAATGCTCATCATGCTGTCATGCTGCCCCTCCTCCAAATGGGCAACTCCCAGGGCGAAAAGGTCATATGAACAGCCCGGTTGTCTCATCCGGCATGTCGTCTCGCGGCTCCGCTCATCACGCACCGGACACTCCCTGGCCGCCTGCCCACTCCCCTGCCGGCCGAAGACGGAGGCAGCCGCTCTGACCGCACACGGGACGCCCATCGGGGTGACAACCAAGCGCGGCGACGCCCAGCTACGGGCTCGGGGTGGATACGACAGGGCTCAACGCCCGCGTCGGCCCGCATGTCGACGACCAGCAGGAACAGTCACGAGAGGGGACCTCGTCATGCCCGTACCGTCCGCGATTGACCACCAGGCCACCGGATACAGCCTTCCGCACGCCTACTGGCTCGCCAAAGCCTCCGACCTCGCATACAAAGACGAGTCCACCATCGACCAGCAGGCCCGCGCCTGGGGCTTCGACCGCGTGCGCCACCACCAGACCCGGTTCACACCGCCGTTTCCGCTCCAGGACACCCAGGGCTACACCATGGCCAGCGACCACATGGTCATCACCGCGTTCCGCGGCACGGAGCCCAGGGAGATCCGCGACTGGCTCTCGGACGCCAATACTCCGCCGTGGCCCGGCCCAGCCGAGACCGGCTACGTCCACTTCGGCTTCGCCGAGGCCCTGCAGTCGATCTTCCCCGACGTCAAGCGGGCCCTGGCGGAGCTGCGCACCAACGGCCAGAGCGTGTGGTTCACCGGCCACAGCCTCGGCGGCGCGCTGGCGATGCTCGCCGGAGCCCGGATGTACCTGGAGGAGCCGCGGGTCCAAGCGGACGGCGTCTACACCTTCGGCCAGCCCCGCACCTGCGACCGAATCCTCGCCGCCGCCTGCAACAAGGGCTTCAAGAACCGCATGTACCGCTTCGTCAACAACAACGACATCGTGCCGCAGCTCCCGCCGGAGCCGGTCTACACCCACGTCGACACCCTCAGGTACATCGACTCCACCGGCAGGCTTCGCGACTCGACGACGTTGCTGGGCGGCCTGGCGGACCGCGCCAAGGGCCTCACGGCCGACGCCTTCGCCCCGGCAAGCGACGGTGTGCGTGACCACTCCATGCACAACTACATCGCCGCTTTGGAGAAGAACCTCGCCTGACGTCGAGGCGGCGGACCCGAGGTCGAGGACGCCGTCACTGTGCGCGGGGTTCTCCTGGCCTGCGGCCAGTTTCCGGTGGGCGCGAAATCGCAGGCCACGCAGGCTGGTTCACGGGTAAAATCTCCCGGATGAAGATCTTCGTCTCCTCCGACATGGAGGGCACGGCCGGGATCGTGGACTGGAACCAGTGCAGGCCGCTGGAGGCGGAATACGGATACCACCGCGGCCTGCTCCAGGAGGAGGTGAACGCCGCGATCGAGGGCGCGATGGCGGCTGGCGCGTCCGCGTTCCTGGTCAACGACTCGCACTCGAAGATGGCCAACCTGCGCCCGGACGCGCTCGCTGGCCGGGCCCGCTATCTGTCGGGCCGCCACAAGCCGCTGTACATGATGCAGGGCCTGGATGCCTCGTTCGACGGGGTCTTCTTCGTCTCCTACCACGGCTCGATGTCCGGCGAGTCATCGGTGCTGTCGCATACGTACAACCCGCAGGCCATCAGCGAAGTGCGGCTGAACGGTACTCCGGCGGGCGAGGCCGGTATCAACGCGCTGGTCGCGCTCGGACACGGTGTGCCGGTGGCGCTGATCACGGGCGACGACATCACGGCGGCGGAGATCCAGCCGTTCTGCCCCGGCATCCGCAGCGCCGTCGTGAAGACGTCCGTGTCGCGGTTCGCCGCCGACAGTCTGCACCCCGAGGCGGCGCGCGAGCTGATCAGGGCCGCCGCCGAGGATGCGACGCGCGGACTGGCCGAGCTCTCCGCTCCCGGCATCGCACTGCCCGCGACGCTGACCGTGCGGTTCCGCAACGCCGATCTCGCCGAGATGGCGACCTGGATCACCGGGGTGCTCCGCGTCGACAACCTGACCGTGCGGATCACCGACGATGACCCGATCCGGCTGTACCGGACGTTCGTCACGGTGGTCCTGCTGACCCGCGGCATCGCCGAATGACCGTCAACTGCCGGACCGGGCCCGGGCCTGCGCGCCCCAGCGCCGCAGTGCCTCCGGCGCCGCGGTGTCCTCGGCGGCGTCGAAGTCGGCCCAGTCGTCCTCGGCGTCCGGATCGCTGTACCAGCCGGTGCCGTTGAGAGAGGTCTCCAGCCAGGAGGCCAGGCTGTTGGAGTCGACAAACCAGGCGTCCGCCCAGTCGTCGCCGACCGGGTTGGGCTCGAAGAGCAGGACGGTGCCCTGCGGACTGCGGCAGTCCACACAGGCGAGCATGCCGCACCCCCACGTCATGATCGGTACCACGCCTTCCGGCCAGAACCAGCCGTCATCCCCTGGATCGGGGGCCCGGCGGTCCCGGTAGGCGGCGGTCAGCGGGCCTGCCGTCTCGCTCACCCGGCTGCCGGCGGATGTGGAGAGGCGGAACAGGCCGTACTCGGGCCCGAAGCCCCCGTCGGCGACCTCCCGGTACAGTCGCGCCAGCAGCGGATGCAACGGGAATCCCAAACCCTTCTCGGCCGCCGCCAACTCGCCCTCGGAAACTGGAGGTTGCAGTGGAGCACAACGCTCCTTGGCGCGGGCGGTAACCAGGGCCATGATGTCGTCGTGGCGCGGCGGGTCTTCCATACCGCCATCATCCCGCGCCCCACTGACACCGGGCCGCCGGGCGCGTCACCTCGCGGGTCCCTGTCCGACGGCCGATCGTCATGAACCGGCGCCGGTCACTGCCGCAGCGCTGCCCTGTCGCCCATGACGATCACCGGGTGGGCGGCGGGATTCAGCTTTCGCAGCAGCTCGATCATGTGCTCGCGGGACAGCGCGACACAGCCGTGTGTCGGGCCCTGGTGGTCCACGTGCACCCACAGCCCCGCGCCGCGGCCCCGGCCGAGCGGCGTGCGGGAGTCGAGGGGTGAACCGCCCGGGACACGGTTGTAGTCGATCGCCACCACATAGTCGAAGGAGCCGGTCAGCGGCTCGCCCTCGAAACCCGCCCCCACGGCGCGAAAGGCCGGGGAATGGTCATACGGAAGCCGGGTGCCCGGGTTCGGGGCGAGTCCCCCGGCGGCGCTGAGCGAGTAGACGCCGACCGGGCTGCGCAGGTCGTCGGTCCGGTGGTAGGCGGTCCAGCCGCGCAGCGCGTTGTGCGCGGTCCAGGTCGTCCCTGGATGCCAGTCCCCGTGGTCGTCACGGCTCCACAGCGTCGCGGCGGACATCCAGGAGTCCGGCCCCTGGCCGACCACCACGAGTGCCTGCCGGGCGTCCGCCGGGATCGCGGCGCCGAGCCGCGGGCCGATTCCCGGCAACCGCCGTACCGACGGGCGAGGTTGCGGACCCGGTGCGGCACTGTGCGCCGTGCTCGCCGGGCGCGCGGGTCGTACCTCGGCGGACGCCGACCTGCTGGAGCGGAACATCGCGCCTGGATTCGCGTACAGGGCGGTGGTGCCGAGCACCCCCAGGCCGACGCAGGCGCAGACCAGCCATGCGAGGCGATCCCGGCCCTGCGCCCGGTGCCGTGCCGACCGCGGGCCCGGCGGCTCGCCGCCGCAGCCGTCATCCTCCCCGTCCGGCCACTCGGACGCGTACCGGTTTCGCTGCCGCGGGGCAGCAGGCGCGCTGCGCGACCGGGACTCCGGTCCGGCAGCAGGAGCGTATGGGGGCACGCCTCCTCCTTCGGTTCTGCGGTCTTCAGGGCTGCGTTCTGCTGGTCTGCGCTCGGCGTGGTCGTACGGGTCAACGAGCCAACCGCGCACGGAGCACGGTCTCTTGACTCGCGGCTCGCTCTGAGGTACCTCGGCGTTGCTGGTTGACAGGGTCGACTTGCGCGCTGCGTGCGCAGTCCTGCTCCCCGCTGACCCACCCTCAGACGGAGCCTCACCATAGGCACGGCGCCAGCCGAGTGCCCGGACCCCACGCCGGGGGTCAGCCAGAGGCGCTATCGAACCGCGACGCCGGGGTGACGCGGTAGGCACGCCGAGGGTCGACGGACGCACCCGCACCGCACGGCCGGGGGACGGGCCGCACGTCCGTTCCTGTGCCGCGGCGGCACAACCACGCTGTACACGGCCCGCGTTGGCGGTCGGCTCAGTCGGCCGGTACGACCTTGACGCCGATGTACTCCTGGGTCCGCTCAGCGGGCAGTCGGACCAGCTGCGCCCAGTAGTAGATGACCAGGCTGAACGCAGCGATGATGACGATGTCCCACCACAGCGGAATACGGTCGGCAGCGCCGCAGGCAACCTTGGACGCCGGTCCGCTGCTGCAGAAGCCGCCCTGCCAGGAGATCACGCCCATGCCGACCAGATATACCGGCAGCCACTGTGCGGACTTCCAGTCCAGATGCGGGGCCCGCGGGTTGAGCTTGAGCGCCACCGAGCCACCCAGCAGCACATAGCCGAGCACGATCGCCGTTCCCAGCCGCCAGAGCGTGTCCCACCCCGCCCAGTAGATGATCAGGTTCGCCACGATGAAGGCCACCGGCGCCCAGATCCCTCCGCCCGGCAACCGGTAGGGGCGGGGCCGGTCCGGGTCCTGCTTGCGCAGGCAGCCGAAGGCGAGCGGCGCCCCCGCGTACATCAGCACACTGGCGGAGGTGATGAATCCGACCAGCTTCTGCCAGGTGGGGAAGGGCAGGAAGACGATGAGTCCGATGACGAAGGCGAACAGCAGGCTGAACCACGGAACGCCGCGCCTGGTGGTGCGTTCGAAGATCTCGGGCACATAGCCGTTGCGGGACAGGCCGTATGAGACACGGGATGTCGCGGTCACGTAGATCAGACCGGTACCGGTCGGCGAGACGACCGCGTCGACATAGAGGAGGGCGGCCAGCCAGCCGAGCCCGACCGAGGCGGCCAGACCGGCGAACGGACCCGCCTTGCCGCTGAACGTGAGGTTGGCCCACCCGTGGACGAAGGCACTGTGCGGCAGGGCCGCGATGAAGACCACCTGCAGGGCCGCGTACAGCAGCGTGCCGATGAGGATCGAGCCGATCACCGCCCGCGGGATGTCCCTGGCCGGGTTGCGGCTCTCACCGGCCAGTTGGTCGGCCTGCTCGAACCCGAGCAGCGCGAAGATGACACCGCTGGTGCTCACCGCGGAGAGCACGCCCTTGGCGCCGAACGGGGAGAAGCCCTGGTAGCCGAAGTTGCCGCCGTGGAACCGGGTCACCGCGAGCACCACGATGGTGAACACCGGAACCGCGATCTTCCACCAGGTCGCGGCACTGTTCGTATGGGCCAGCCACCTGATGCCCAGGAAGTTGACGACGACGAAGAACGCCATGAAGGCGACGGCCAGCCCGTAGCCGCCCGCGGTCAGGTGGTTCTTGCTCGTCTGCACCCAATTGGCGTGCACACTGAGGTAGTTCAGCGAGGCCATGACCTCGACCGGCGCCACGGTGACCGCCTGCAGCCAGGAGAACCAGCCGAAGGAGGCTCCGGCGACGCTGCCGAAGGCGTAGTGCGGAAAGCGCGCGGTGCCGCCCGCGACCGGATACATCGCCCCCAGCTCGGCGTGCACGAAGGCCAGGACGATGATGGCGAGCGCGCCGATCCCCCAGGACAGCAATGCGGCGGTTCCGGCGGCTTGTGCGGCGTAGAGCGCCCCGAACAGCCAGCCGGAACCGATGACGGACCCTTCCGAGGCCCAGACCAGGCCGACCAGTCCGATCTCTCGCTTGAGACCGGGGTTCTTGGGCGTCACGAGAGCGGCTGCGGGCGGCGACTCCATGTGCATACACCCCTCGTGTCGCGGTCGAACCAGGTGAGGTGAGGGCAAGGTGAGCCGGGGAGCAATACCTGACAAGAATGATCATTCCACAGTAGACGTTGCGGGCATGGTTGACGGGCCGCCACCCCGGCGCCGCACGGCCGGCCGCCGGGCCCCGGCGGACTACGCCCCGGTCGCCCGCTCGCGCACCACCTCGCGGGGGCTCTTGTCATCGCGCAGCCCGAGGAAGCGGGGGTGCCGCAGCTTTCCGTCGCGCGTCCACTCGGTGAAGCCGATCTGTGCGACCAGCTCGGGTCTGACCCAGTGCGCCGCCCGTTCCCGGACCGGCTCGGCGAAGGGCGAGCTGCCCTGTTCGAGCTCGTCGAGGCGGGCTCTGAGCCGCAGCAGGGTGGCGGTGTCGAATCCGGTGCCCGCCTTGCCCGCGTAGCGCAGCCGGTCGTCCTCGTAGTAGCCCACCAGCAGCGCACCGAAGCCGACGCGGCTGCCGGCCGGTTCGGTGAACCCGCCGACCACCATTTCCTGTCCGGCCGAGCACTTCAGCTTCAGCCAGTCCGCTGACCGCTTTTGTACGTAGCGTCCCTCGGCCCGCTTGGCGATCAGCCCTTCCCAGCCCTGCTCACAGGCGCGGGCCAGCAGCTCCGGTCCTCCGGAGCTGCGGTGGGTGGTGAAGCGCAGCGGGGGCTGGACGTCGATGGCGCGGCGCAGCAGTGACGCGCGGGTGCGCAGCGGCAGCCGCGTGAGGTCCTGGCCGTCGAGGCGGAGCAGATCGAAGAGGTAGTACGTCACCGCCACGCCGCTCATTCGCACGTCGTGGGGCTTGGTGAGGCCCATGCGCCGCTGCAGCCGGGCGAAGCTGGTGCGGCCCTGGTCGTCCAGGGCGACGATCTCGCCGTCCACCAGGAAGTCCTGGCACTCCTGCCGCTCCAGGACGTCGATGATCTCGGGGTAGGTGGAGTCCATCGGCCGTCCGGTACGGGACAGCAGACCCGCGCGGCCACCGATGCGGAAGCCCAGCGCCCGTACCCCGTCGAGCTTGCGCTCGAAGATCCAGCCGCTGTCGAAGGACTTGCGGTCGCTGAGCACGGCCAGCATCGGGCGCACCTCGCGGGGGTGCGGGGCGGGGCGCAGCAGGTCACGCTGCTCCGGCGGCAGCCGCCGCAGCACCTCGGTCACGGTCATGACCGGGTGCCGTGCCGATGCGCGTCGTCGGCACGCTGCCTGTCCTTCCGGGCCGCCTCTGCGTCGGCCGCGATCTGCTTCAGGGTGCGACGGGTGCGGACCGACTTGGCGCGGCCCGGCTCCGGCGTACCCGCCGAGGACGCGTGCCCGTCGTCCCTCTTCACCAGCAGCCAGGCCTCCGGACGGATGCGGGTGAGGGCGAATCCGCCGTGCAGTTTCCTTCCGTCGAGCCAGAACGAGGCATGGCCGCGGGCCAGCGCCTCGGCGATGGGGATCTCCTCGCCGTCCCGCTCGCTCAGATTGCGGTACGTCCCGGAGTCCCAGACCAGCACGGTTCCCGCGCCGTACTGGTCGTCGCCGATGACGCCCTCGAAGTCCTGGTAGTCCAGTGGGTGGTCCTCGGTGGGCACCGCCAGCCGCTTGTCGTGCGGGTCGGTGGAGGGGCCCTTCGGAATCGCCCAGGACTTCAGTACCCCGTCGACCTCCATGCGGAAGTCGAAGTGGCGGGTGCTGGCGTCGTGCAGTTGCACGACGTAGCGGGACCCCCGCGGTCCGCCGCCCCGGCCGCCCTGGGGCTCGGGAGTCTTCGAGAAGTCGCGTTTGCGGTGGTACTCCGCCAGCGATTTTCGCGAGGTCATGGCGGCCTTCCTCCGGATAGGCACCAGCGGCCGCGGACAGCGGGTCACCGCCCGTGGCCCTCCCCCGTAACCCACCGTTACCCGCTGGGTCCGCGGATGCAAGCGGTACGCGAGCCCGGGGCCGCGCCCGACACTGGCCGTACCGTCAGCCCTCCCGGGCCGGGCGGACCTCAGAGCTGGCTGAAGTCCCCGTGCCGGCCGGCGCCCGCGGCGAACCGTGCGGCGCCGCTGAGCGCCTCCGCCATGGCCGCCTGGCCGTGCCGCAGCTCGACGGCCATCGCCTCCTGTTCCGTGAGACCGTCCTGGGCGAGGACGGAGGCCCGGTCGCCGCGCAGGCAGGTCTGCGGGAACCGGGCGATCTGCCCCGCGAGCTCCTCGGCGGCGGCCCGTGAACGGCCGGTCGGTACAACGCGGTTGGCCAGTCCGATGGCGTGCGCCTCGGCGGCGGGTACCGGCCGACCGGTCAAGATCAGGTCCATCGCACGGCTGGTGCCGATGAGCCGCGGGAGCCGTACCGTACCCCCGTCGATCAGCGGCACGCCCCAGCGTCGGCAGAAGACGCCGAACACCGCGTCCTCCTCGGCCACCCGCAGGTCGCACCAGAGGGCGAGTTCCAGCCCGCCCGCCACCGCATGCCCGCTCACCGCGGCGATCACGGGTTTCGTCAGTCGCAGCCTGGTGGGGCCCATGGGGCCGTCGCCGTCCGGCGCGACCCGGTTGCCGCGCTCGGTGCCGACCGCCTTGAGGTCAGCGCCGGAACAAAACGTTCCGCCTTCGCCCCACAGCACGGCCACCCTCGCCCGCGGATCGGCGTCGAAGGCACGGAACGCCTCGGCGAGCGCGGCCGCGGTCACCCCGTCCACCGCGTTGCGGCACTCCGGCCGGGACAGTACGACCGTGGTGACCGGACCGTCGCGCTCGACGCGGACACTCATTCCTGGCTCCTCGATCGCCATCCGGGGGCTTCCCGGGGAGACCCCCACGGGATTCGGCATCCGACGCTCATCCTATGCGGGTGCGGTCCGCCACCGGACCGGCCGGCGCGTGACGCGGGACGGCGCCGTCAAGTCCGCGCCAACGCTTTGACGCACCATCAGGCACGGTGCGGAGAACCTCTCGGCCAACCCCTCGTCGGGTACGGACCAGTGGGCGGTCTCCCCGGCGGCGCCGTACCTCAGTAAGCACCTGCGCGGTTCGCTGCGCCTGTACGACGGGGGCTGGTCCAGCGGTGGTTCCACCGCCGACTCGGTGATCGACGGGCAGCCGCGGTCGGGCAGCCGGCAGCAGTGGCTTTCGCGGAACACCGAATGGGGAGGCTGGACCGGGTCCGACTGGAACATGGTGTTCGTCGGCGACACCAATCCGCCCGCCGGCAACTTCCCCAACCCGCCCTACACCGTGGCCGGTCAGGCACCGACCACGCGGGAGAAGCCGTTCCGCGGCGGGCGGAGGCACTTCTTCCAGAACGAACTGCCGTACGACCCGCCGAACCAGACCGCCTGGTGAAGCGACGCCAACGGATACGACGCGTACAAGGTGGCCGACGCGGTGACGAGTCATGAGGCGTGGGGGCTTGGCGGCTACCGCTACTTGAGCAGCGATCCGGGCATCGCGGCGGTCCGCTCATTCGAGTTGCCGGACACCCGCGGTCAACACCTCGGTAGGCGGCGGTGGACCGGTGCGGAATCGATTTTGTTTGCCGGATGTGGATCGGGGCAGGCGCGTTGCGGAAGTGCGAGTCCAGCTCGCCGCCGCCACACGTGGTGCCCTGCCGGTCCCCCCACTATCGACCGGGCACCACGTGTGGCACACACGCAGCGGTCACCGTTGTCCGCCCGGCACGTCGAACGTCTACGTCCTTCCACGCCCTTCCGCGAGTCGATCTTCGTAGGGCAGCCCCAACCCCCGCCGCACCAGGGGCGGCGAGTCGCGCCATCGGTGCGCTGTGCCTAGGTTTGTCCCGTATCCAGTTCATCGACGACGGGAGGACCCTGTGCGTGCGCGCCCCCTCCGCATCGCATTGGTCTGCGGCCTCGCGCTCACCGCGGGCGTCGTGGCGGTCAGTACGCTGGCCGCCCCCGACAACAACGCCAGCGCGTCAACCCGTCCGGGCCGCCCGGCGCCGGTGCGGGCCGGGCACGCCGCCACCGGTGTGCACCACCCGTCCGGCGGCATCCCCTGGATAGCGCAGGCCGGCGCGGCGAACCCGTTCAGTCGCCCGCTCGCCCTGGCGGACGCCTACGCGTTCACCCGAACGGGGATGCTCAGCCCCACCGTCGCCAAGGACCCCGAACTGGTCTACGTGCCCAACAGCGGCGAGACCGGCATGGGCGGCACCAACATCTCGTCCAGCCGCGACCGCGACACCGTGACCGTGATAGACCCCAAGTCCTTCCGGATCGTCGGCCATTTCCCGGTCGGCAGGCTGCCGCAGCACGTCACCCCGTCCTGGGACCTGCGGACGCTCTGGGTCGACGCCAGCGGCAGCAACCAGCTCGTACCGCTGGACCCCCGAACCGCCAAGCCCGGCAAGCCGGTTCCGGTGGACGCCCCGTACAACCTGTACTTCACCCCGGACGGCGGCTCCGCGCTCGTCATGGCGGAGCGCCGGAACCATCTGGATGTCCGGGACCCGCACACCATGGCCTTGCGGCGCACCGTCACCGCGCCCTGTTCCGGTATCAATCACGCCGACTTCTCGCCGGACGGCAGCTACTTCATCGCCAGCTGCGAGTTCTCCGGGCAGCTGCTGAAGTTCGACACGGCCACGCTGCGGATCCTCGGAGAGCTCGACCTCGGCCCGAACGCGATGCCGCAGGACGTCCGGCTCGGCCCGGACGGGCGCACGTTCTATGTCGCCGGTTTCCATGACGGCGACCTGATCGCTGTCGACGGAGCGACCATGCGCCAGGAGGGGACGATCCCCACCGGGGCCGGTGCGCACGGGATATACCCCAGCAGGGACGGAACCCTGCTGTATGTGTCCAACCGCCAGGACGGGTCGGTCAGTGTGGTGGACCCCGGCAGACGCACCACGACGGCCACCTGGCGAATACCCGGCGGCGGCTCCCCCGACATGGGCGGGGTCAGCGCCGACGGCACACAACTGTGGCTCTCCGGCCGTGACCACGACGAGGTGTATGTCTTCGGCACCGCCGACGGGCGGCTGCTGGCCCGGATACGGGTCGGCGCCAACCCGCACGGACTCGCGTTCTTCCCGCAGCCCGGCCGCTACAGCCTGGGCCACACCGGCAACTACCGCTGAGCGCACGGCATCACGTGATCCGGCCGACCGGCAACGGTCGGCCCTGTCGCATGCCTTGACACCGGTTGGCGGCGGGGCCATTCTCACCCAAACCAGTTAGGAAACTTTCCTTCCAGTCTCCCGCCATGCCCGTCCAGGGCGCATATGAGGGGCTTCCTGTCATGCGCAGATCATTTCAGGCGTCCGTACTGGCGACATCCGGCCTGATCCCCGCCGCACTGCTGATCGCCACCGCTCCAGCCCATGCGGCGGCCTCGTTCCCCGCGCACTACGCCGCCCCGTACCTCCAGATCAGCCACTCGGACGCCGGTGACATGGCGGCGGACATGAAGACCACGGGCGTACGCGACTACACACTGGCCTTCCTCACCCCCAAATCGGGGTGCACACCGCAGTGGGAGGACGGCGGCGACTCGCTCGGCGCGTTCGCCTCCCAGGTGAAGTCGCTGAAGGCGGCCGGCGGCGATGTCATCATCTCGTTCGGCGGCGAGGCGGGCGGTGAGCTGGCGCAGACCTGCACCTCGGTCTCCCGACTCACCGCCGCGTACAGCAAGGTGGTCACCACCTACGGCGTCACCCGTCTGGACTTCGACATCGAAGGCGGCGTCCTCGACGACTCATCGGCCAACTCCCGCCGCGACCAGGCCCTGGCCGCGCTGCAGAAGGCGAACCCGTCGGTCCAGATCGACTACACCGTGCCGGTCGCCCCGACCGGCCTGGAGTCCAACGCCCTCAACCTGCTGAGGGACGCCAAGAGCAAGGGCGTCAAGGTCAACCTGGTCAACATCATGACGATGGACTTCGGCAACGGCCACAACGCGCTCGCCGACGCCGAGTCGGCCGCCAACGCCACGCACGGCCAGCTCGCCGGACTCTACGGCGGTTCGTCGTCGCAGGTGTGGGGGCGCATCGGGCTCACCCCGATCGCCGGGAAGAACGACGACAACGAGAACTTCACCCAGTCCAACGCCACCACACTGGAGCGCTTCGCCGCCGCCAAGGGCGTTCAGGAACTGTCGTTCTGGGAGGTCGACGGCTACGACAAGGGCACCGGATACGCGTACTCCAGGATCTTCAACGAGATCACGAGCTGACCGGCTGTCCCGCCGTGGAGACCGCGGCTCCGCCCGGCCTCACGGTGCCGCCGCCCGACGCGAGGCCGGGCGGGGCGGCGGCCAGCGCGTCGTGGATGGCGCGTACCAGTGCCAGGGCGGACTCCTCGGTCAACTCCACCGCCACCCGCGCCCCGGGACCCTGCTCGGGGTTGATGAAGTCGATGTTGAGGGTGTGCTCCTGCGGCGCGTGCTGGGGGTGGTCGACATAGACGGTCGCATGGGTCAGCGGGAACCAGCCGCGCGCCCCTTTGCCGCTGCCCTCGACGGAGATCTTCTCGGTGAGGTACGTGCACATGCTGGACTCCTGGTCAGGCGGAAGGGGGACGGTGTCAGGCGGAGAGATGGCGGCCGAAGAAGTCGAAGATCCGCTGCCAGCCGTCCACGGCGGCCGCCGGCCGGTGGCTGGGCCGGTCGACGGAGAAGAACGCGTGCCCGGCGCCCTCGTAGGTGTGGAACGCGTACTCCTTGCCCAACCGCTCCAGTTCGGCGGCGAGTTGGGCGGTCTCCTCCGGCGCCGGGTAGGAGTCCTCGGCGCCGAACAGGCCGAGCAGCGGACACGACAACTGCGGCGCGAGGCCGATCACCGGCTTCATGGTGGCGGGCATCGAGGCGGGCGGATCGTTGACGACGAAGGCGCCGTAGCAGTCCACCGCCGCGTCCAACTGCATCGAGCAGGCGGCCAGGAACGCCTGACGGCCGCCGGAGCAGTGGCCGATCACCCCGATCTTGCCGTTCGCGCCCTCCAGTGACTTCAGATGGCGTACCGCACCCTCCACATCACCGGTCAACTGGTCGTCGGCGACGCCCCCCGCGGCCCGGACCGCGGCCGCCGCGTCGTCCGGGCTGGCCCCGGGTGCCTGACGCGAGTACAGGTTCGGGCACAGCGCCGCGTAGCCGTTGGCCGCGAAGTCACGCACCATCTGCTTGGTGGCCGCGTCATAACCCGGCATGTGGTGGATCACCACCACCCCGCCGTACCCGGGGCGGTCCGTCGGCCGTGCGAGGTATGCCTCGATGGGATCGCCGTTCCCCGCGGTGATGGTGACCGTTCCGGCCGTCATCGCGTCGCTCATGTCGTCTCCCGGTGTCTACGGTGCCGCTGCCGCCCGCGACGCTGCGGGCGGTTGCCGGTTCGCCGCATGCCTACCACATGTGGGCCCGGCGTCCGTTGGGCCGGGGCCGGTCTCAGCCTCGCCAGCCCACCGTGAGCAGCGTGTCCAGTCCGGGAGCGAGCGCCACCAGCACCGGGACCATGATCATCATCAGGCCCACCGCGGTCAGGTTGAGCCGCTGCACCGGGCGCAGCCGGGGCGGCCCGGTGAGCAGCCGGTCGACGCGCGCGGCGACCTGTTCGACCGGCGGTGGCGGAGGTGTCCCGGGAGCCCAGACGGCGGGCACCGGGCGGGCCGTGCCGAGCCGGGTCTCGTTCAGGTCCAACAGGGCGAGAGCGGTGGCCAGATGGCCGTGCCGGTACGCCGCCGCGTCGTCGGCGGCCAACTCCACCAGCCGCGCGGAGCGGTCCGCGTAGGCGGTGAACAGCGTCGCACCGGGGAACGCGGTGGCCAGCGCGCCCGCGGACTGCAGCAGCAGATGGTGGCGGGCCCTGGCGTGGGCGCGTTCATGGGCGAGGACCGCGTCCAACTGCTCACGGCTGAGCCGCCGCATCGCCCCTGTGGAAACGACGAGTTGCAGCGGCTTGCGCGGCAGTGGCAGCGACCAGGCCTGCGGTCGTGGGCTTTCCATGACCAAAAGCCGCTCATCCCGCCGGATCCGCCAGCGGTGCGGCTGCTCGTACGGCAGCGGTGGAGCCGCCTCCCGTAGTTCGTGGTAGCGGCGGCGACGGCTGATGCGGGCGAGGTGCGCTTCCCGGACCAGGTGCAGTACGAGGTGGATGGCGGCGGTCACCAGTACGGCGGCGAACACCCCCCGCCAGGCCCCGCCCACGGTCAGGTCGTAGGAGTCCTGGACACCGCGCGGCGCGATCCAGAAGAGCCGGTCGCGCAGCGGTGCCCACAGGGCGGCGGCGGTGACGAGCAGGGACAGTCCGAAACACAGCAGTACGGCGGCGACGACACACTGCCACACCCACAGCGCGACCACGGGTTCGCGGTCCTGCCAGCGGGCCCGCGCCAGTATCCGCGGCGCCACCATAGCGAACGCGACACCAACGAGCGGCAGCGCGAAGGCCGTTCCCACAGTGTCCCTCCTTCGCCCGGGTTGTGGCCTGCACACCGCAGCATGCCCGGCAAAGCGCCGGGCCGCCACGTGGACGTGCCAACCCGAGGAGGTTTGCGCTCACTTCACGACACAGCGTGATGCTTCTGTGTCAGCCGCGTCGTCGTGCGGCGCTCACCGCCTTGGCCAACGAGGAGGGGAGGACCCGGGCGGCGAGGCGTCGTGCCGTGGGCCGGGGGCGGTCGCTCGCCGCCGGGGCGGACGCCTGCCGGTTCAGGTCGGCCGCCGGGTGCCGGGACGCGGGGTGCGGCGGGGCGACGGCCTTCTTGCCGTCGACGCGGATCAGCGGGCCACCCGCCACAGACTGCACCTCGTACCACAGGTCGCGGCGCCCGCTCAGCCAGCTGAGCAGTTCGTCGCGCACCGGGCCCGGATCGCCCCATGTGCCGTAGAACTTGGTGCTGGTGATGCAGACGGCCTGCAGTCCGCCGCTGGTCACCGCCTGCCAGGTGGCGGCGGCCACGCCCGGGCAGTGCTCGGCGCGGAAGTCGTCCAGCGCGACGATGCCGTGCGGCCGCAGCAGGGTGCGGGCGCACACGATGTCGGCGTGCACATGGTCGTACAGGTGCGAGGCGTCGATGTGGACGAAGCGGCAACTGTCCTTGTCGACGTGGTCCGGGACGAACGAGGACGGGCCCTGTACGACGGTGGGCAGTTCGTCGTGGAAGGAGAGGTAGTTGGCCTCGAACGCCCGCCGGGTCAAGGTGGAGTACGACTTGGCCATCTCGGCGCTGTTGGAGGAGTCCTCGGCGGGCGAGTCGAACAGGTCGCACACGGTGAAGCGGTCACCGTCGCGTACATAGGCACCGCTGAAGATCGCGCTCTTGCCCAGATAGACGCCGACCTCCAACAGGTCGCCGGATTCGTCGCGTTGGCGCTGGCGGGTCAGGAACCAGTCGAAGAGCAGTTGATCGACCGGGAAGAACCAGCCAGGGACGTCGGCCAGGCGGGAGGGGGCGGGGAGCTGCTCGTCGGTGTCCACGGGGGAAGTGGTCATGAGCGTTCCGTCTTTCGGTCGGCAGGACCCGAGAAGGCTGCCGGACTCCGGTGTTGCCAAGGTGATGGGGGCGCGTCCACCCGGTGAACGCTTGGCTTTGACGACCGGGGTGCCGTGGCTCGCGGCGGGAGCGGCACCGCCGGACTGGACTACCCGCCGCCCGGGTCCAGCGGCGGTGCCTGGACGCCGCAGTACACCGAGCACTGCGGATGCGCGCAGGGCACCGCGAGGCGCGGTTCCCGTACGGTGAACCAGGCGAGTACGCCCCCGGCGGCCATCACCACCGCGCAGATGACCACCGCCTCCTGGAACGCACGGTGCACGGCGGGCCCGGAGGTGTACTGCCCACCGGAGAGCCCCACGGCGAGCGGCAGCGCCGCGACGGCGAGGAGACCGGCGGCCCTGGCGGCCGCGTTGTTGACGCCGCTGGCGATCCCCGCCCACCGCACCGGCACGGCGGCCAGCACGGTGGCGGTCAGCGGTGCGACGAACAGCGCCATCCCCAGCCCCTGCACGATGGCGGCGGGCAGCACCGTGCTCCAGTAGGCGCCCTTGGGGCCCACCCGGTACAGCAGCGCGATGCCCGCGGCCGCCAGTAGCGGCCCCACGGTCAGCGGCAGTCGTGGGCCGATGCGCCGGGCGAGGTCCCCGGCACGGGCGGACAGCGCCAGCATCAACACGGTGATGGGCAGCATGGCGACACCGGCCTGCAACGCGCTGTATCCGGACGCCACTTGGAGCTGTACCGGCAGCAGGAACAGGACCCCGCTCAACGGCGCGTACAGGCACAGGGTGATCACATTGACGACGGTGAACATCCGGGACGCGAACAACGCGGGCGGCAGCATCGGATGGGCCCGCCGCCGCTCCAGCACGACGAACCCGGCACCGAACGCACAGGCCGCGACCGCGCACCCGAGGACCGGGGCGGAAACGCCGGCGGTCGGCGCTTCGACCAGCGCGTAGGTGAGAGCCGCCAGCGCCAGCGCTGCCAGGGCGGCCCCGGCCACATCGAAGGAACCGGTCCGTTCGCCCTCCCGGCTCTCCGGAATCCAGCGCACCGCGACCGCCACCACCACCAGGGCCACCGGACAGTTGATGAGGAACACCCAGCGCCAGCCGGGTCCGTCGACCAGCCAGCCGCCGACGAACGGGCCGATGGCTCCGGCCACACCCCCCAGCCCCGACCAGGCACCGACCGCCCGGGAACGGTCCTCCTCGACATAGGTGGCCTGGATGAGCGCGAGTGACCCGGGCGTCAGCAGGGCGCCGCCCACGCCCTGCAGCGCGCGGGCCGCGATCAGCACGACGGGGTTGGGCGCGAGCCCGCAGGTCGCGGAGGCGAGGGCGAACCACACCGTGCCCACCACGAAGACCCGGCGCCTGCCGAACCGGTCGCCGAGCGATCCGCCGAGCAGGATGAGCCCGGCCAGGGTCAGCAGATAGGCGTTCACGGTCCACTGCAAGGCGGCCAAGGAGGCATGCAGGCTCTCCCCCAGCCGCGGCAGGGCCACGTTGACCACCGTGCCGTCGAGCAGTGCCATTCCGGAACCGAGCACCGTGGCCAGCAGGACCCACCGTCCGCGCGCACCGGCCAGCCGGATGCCTCCCGCCGCGTTGCCCTCTGCCGCATTCGCCGTCATGGCTCAATCGTCGGCGATCCGTCCGCTCATGGGTACGAGGCGCGCCATCGGGCCCGTCGCCGGGAGAGGTACCGTGGTCGCCTGGTCAGGACCTACCGCAGCCCTCCCGGGAGTTGTCGTATGCAGCGCACGAACCCGCCCACCGCGGCCCGTCGCTCGGTACGCCGGTGAGTGCCCGGCCGCGGGTGGCAGCCGGGCAGCGGCGGGCCCGGCTCGGTGTCCGGCATCTGCTGGCGCCCGGCGCCAAGGGGGCGGCGGTGGAGGACGTCGCGCACGCGCTCGTGGCGCTGCACGCCACCGATCCGGCGACGGTCCACCTCGCCGCGTGCGCCCGCCTCACCGCCCCGAGCGTCGCGGAGGTCGAGCGCGGCCTGTACGACGACCTGACGTTGGCCCGGATGCTCTGTATGCGGCGCACCATGTTCGTCGTCCCCGCCGAACTCGCCCCGGTCGTCAACGCCTCCACCGCGCGCCCGGTCGCGTTGCGGGAACGCGCCCACCACGCGAAACTCCTGCTGCGGGCCGGGGGGTTCACCGCCGAATGGATCGCCGCCGCCGAAGAGGCCGCCCTGGCGGCGCTCCGGGAACGCGGTCAGGCCGGCGCCGCCGAGCTGGCAGCGGATGTGCCCGCGCTGCGCGAGCAGATCGTGGTCTCGCCGGGGAAGCCGTACGAGGCCAGGCAGCGGGTGTCCAGCAGGATCCTGGGCGTCCTCGCGGCGGAGGGCAGGATCCGGCGGGCCAGGCCGCTGGGCGGCTGGACGTCGAGCCAGTTCCGGTGGGCCGTGGCGGAGCCGCTCGCACGGTTGCCGGAAGGCCCGGCGAAGGCCGACCTCGCCCGCCGCTATCTGGCGTCCTTCGGACCCGTCACGGCCGACGACCTGAAGTGGTGGACCGGTTGGACGCTCACCGACACCCGTAAGGCGATCGCCGCGACCGGGGCCGTCGCCGTCGACCTCGACGAGGGCACCGGCCATCTGCTGCCGGACGACACGGAGTCCATCGCGGAACCCGAGCCGTGGGCGGCGTTGTTGCCCGCGCTCGACCCGACCGCGATGGGCTGGCGGCACCGCGACTGGTACGCCGACCCGGAGTTGCGGCAGCCGCTCTTCGACCGCAACGGCAACATCGGCCCCACCGTGTGGTGGAACGGCCGGGTGATCGGCGGTTGGGCACAGCGCCCGGACGGTTCCATCGCCTACCGCCTGCTCACCGACGCGGGGCGGCAGGCCCGGTCGGCGATCGGCGCCGAGGCCGACCGGCTCGCCGGATGGCTGGGCGGCACCCGGATCAGGCCGAGTTTCCGTACCCCGCTGGAGCGCGAGCTGACCGGTTGACCACGGCGCATGCCCGGCGCACCGGTGCACGGTGAACGGGCTCTGGCCGTATGGGCCTCCAGAGCCGACGGCCGACTTTCGGCAATCCCCGTGAAGTGGGCGCCAACGCCTCTAGGCTGATCTTCCCACCGTCCGCGGAAGCGCGCTCGGGAGAGGAGCACGCCATGGCGACCACCGTGACGCTCGACGGTGAGCTGGATCTGCTCACCACCGCACGCACCACCGGCCTGCTTGCCGCCGCGGCGCTCACCACTTCGGACATCGTCGTTGACCTGAGATCGGTGACCTTCATGGACGCCACGGGTCTCGGACCGCTGGTCCGCACCGCCTGCCAGATGGGGCGTCGGGGTGGCCGGGTGACCCTGGTCGTCACCGACCCGTGGCTGGAGCGGGTGCTGCGCCTTGCCCGGCTGACCGACTTGTTCACCGTGGTGCGACAGTGCGGCGACGCGGACACGTACTGCCCACGGCACGCCTGAACACAGCGCGTTGAGAAACAAGCGCCCCCGTACCGCGCCTGAGGCGGTACGGGGGCACCGGCGGTCAGAGCCTGATCGGGAGATCGGCGATCAGACCTGTCCGCCGTTCGCGGCGGGCAGCACGGCGGACCGGACGCGAGGGCGGCTGCGGTATGGGCACCGCCCACCGCTGTCCCGGGAATTCCAGCCGTTGTCAGCGCCGCCGAGTCCGGGTGCGGACCGGTGGAGCAGTGGGCGGTGACGGCGTACCGCCCTGCTTTGGTGATACCCGCCGTCTGTAGGATTCCGGTGAAGACGCTGCCGGTTGGTGCGCCGAAACCAGCGAAACCGCCTTGGAGTTGCGGTCCGCGGCGACTTGGGCGTACCCGCTGCGATACCGCCCGAGCGAGACGCCGCTGGCCCGGCATACGGTCCCGGGCCGGGCGCCCGGATCGGGTCGCAGGCGGATTCCCAGCCTCCGGCCGACTACGGCGAAGACCGCACCGCACCATTCGCTGACCGGCAGCCGGCGATTCACCCGGACGGCCTACGCCTGGGAGTCGGGGGCGGGTCGGGAAGACCGCGTGCGGTGTTCCGGGGTGCGGCTGTTTGCCGGTGTGCTGCTCGTACGCCTCAAGTACCCGCTCGGTCTGGACGCCCTCGCGGCGGCGACGGTCGCCGCGCTCACCGCCGGACCACGGACCGCCTGACGGCGGTCGACACGACGCCGCAGGCCCGCGGGATCGCATCCCGCGGGCCTGCCGCACCCGTGACGCGGGCCCGACCGGGCCGACTCGCTAGCTGAGCGAGAAGTCGTCCCCGTACACATTGCCCTGCCCGTACCAGCCGTGCAGGTAGACCGTCACGCTGCCGGTGGAACCGGTGGTGAACGGCACCGTCAGTTGGGTCCAACCGGTGGACGAGGCCCAGGTGTTGGCCGTCGCACCACCGCTGACGCCGATGAACGCGTAGTCGCCCTGCACCCAACCGGTCAGCGTGTAGGCGGTGTTCGGGGCGAGGGTGAGGGACTGGTCGCATTCACCGGTCTGGCTCGGCGTCGGGGTCACCTGAAGCGCATGGCTTCCGGAGTGGACAGGGCCGCTGACCACGGTACTGCCCGGCTGGCAGGTCCACGGGCTCGGGCTTCCGCTCTCGAAGCCGCCGTTGACGATGGTCCCCGAGCCTCCGCCGGATCCGGTGACGGTCAGGGTGTACGTGGCCGAATGGCTCCCGGAAGCAGCCGATCCGGTGACGGTGACGGGATAACTGCCGGGCGCGGCCGACGAGGAGACCTGCGCCGTCAGCGTCGACGACCCGCCCGCGCTCACCGACGCCGGACTGAACTTCACCGTCACTCCCGCGGGGGCCCCGGTCGCCGTGAGGCCCACGTTCTGCGCGCTGCCCGCGGTCACGGCCGTACTGACCGTCGCGCTCGCCGTACCGCCGGGCGGCACCGAGGCCGCGGCCGGTGACACGGCCACCGAGAAGTCATCGGCCACCGGACCGCCGCCGCCGGTGAAGGGGGCGAAGGTGCTGCTGAAGTACCACTGGCTCTGCGCGATGCCGGAGCAGGTGTCGGAGCCGCCGGTGCCCGGGCAGCCGCCGTTGTCGCGCTGCAGCGCCCAGAACGACAGGCTGCTGATCCCCTTCTGTACCGCCCAGTTGTAGACCGTCGCCGCGTCGGCGGTGGTGAAGGTTTCGGCGGCGCCGTAGTCGTCGATCCCGGGCATCTCGGTGATGCCGACCATGGCCCACAGCTGCGCCGGGGTCTTCGACGGGTAGAGGTTGGCGAGTTGGCCGTACAGCCCCGAGGCGGCGTGCTCGGTGTCCGTCGCCATCTCATGCGTGGCACCGTCGTAGTAGTCGAACGTCATGATGTTGACGATGTCGATGCGCGCACCGTTGGACACGGCGTTCTGCAGCACCGCGAGGCCGCTGGCGGCCAGCCCGCTCGTGGTGGTCGGCAGGGTGTAGGAGAACTGCACGGTACGGCCGTTGGCCGCCGCCCAGTCCTCGACCTGCTTGATCGCCTTGTTGCGGCGGTCGACACCGGCGCTGTTGGTGAGCGAGTTGTCCTCGGTGTCGAGGTCGATGCGGGTGATGCCGTAGGTGGTGACGACGCTCTCGTACGCGGCGGCGATGGCGGAGACATCGGTACAGCTGTCGGCGATCTCCGTGCCGGTGTTGTCCGCGGTGTAGCCGCCGAAGGAGGGTATGACATCACCGCCCTTCGACTGGATGGTGGCGATGTCCGAGCCGAACGACGAGGCGGCGATCGGCTTGCCGGCGTCTCCGTTCCAGTAGGGGGTGCATGAGCCCTTCGACGCGGCCTGGATGAACGCCATCGTCAGGTACTTCGCCCCTGACGCGGCCGACAGCGCGGCCGGGCTGTCGCCCCTGTAGGCCTCGAAGTAGGGGGCGAAGACATGGGTGGGAAGCGGAGTCGCGGCATGCGCCGCGCCACCGCCGGTCACCATGAGTCCCACGGAGGTCGCGGCCGTGGCCACGGCAGTCAGGGCAGCGCGAATCGATCTGAGTCGTCTCATGTTTGCTCCCAGCAGGGTGAGGCAGCGTGGGGAGAGCCTCGATGCTGGAACATGATTGGACTAGACCAAGCGACTGTCAATACTCCTAACAATTAACGCCGTTACCGTCCGGGAACACGCAACAGCCCCCTCTCGTACGCGGCGGCGACCGCGGCGGCTCGGTCCTTGACGCCGAGCTTGGCGTAGATGTGCAGCAGGTGGGTCTTGACCGTGGCCTCACTGATGAACAGACGCGCGGCGGTCTCACGGTTGGTGGAACCGGCGGCGACCAGGCCCAGTACCTCGACCTCGCGCGGACTGAGCGGTTCCCGCTCTGGGGTACGGACCTGGCCGAGCACCCGGGTGGCCACCGCGGGAGAGAGCACCGATTCACCCCGCGCCGCCGCCCGCACCGCGCGGACCAGTTCCTCCCGTGCGGTGTCCTTGAGCAGATAGCCGGTGGCGCCCGCCTTGACCGCGGGCAGCACATCGCTGTCGGTGTCGTAGGTGGTGAGCACCAACACCCGTGCGGGCAGGCCTCGTTCCGCCATCGCACGGATCGCGGCGACTCCGTCGAGCCGCGGCATGCGCAGATCCATCAGCACCACATCGGGGCTCAGCCGCTCGGCCAGCGTCACCGCCTCGGCGCCGTCACCCGCCTCGGCCACCACCTCGAAGCCGGGGTCGCCGTCGAACATCCCGCGCAGCCCGTCCCGCACCACCGGGTGGTCGTCGGCGATGAGCAAGCGGAGGGGCGCACCGTGCGCCGTGGACTCAACCATCGAGGCCGCCCCGGGTGATCGCGGGCAGCGTGGCGGAGACCGCCGTACCGCCGCCGCGCTCGGACTCGATCGCCAGCCGCCCGCTGAGGCCCTGCACCCGCTGGCGCATCACGGTCAGCCCGAACCCGCCGCCCGCCGCTCTCGCACTGCCCGGCTCCGGCAGGGTCGGCAGATCGAAGCCCGCGCCGTCGTCGCGAACGTCCAAGGTCACCACATCCTCCATGTACGACAGGGTCAGGCCGACCCGGGACGCTCCGGCGTGCTTGGCCACATTGGCGAGCGCCTCCTGCGCGGCGCGCAGCAGGGTTATCTCCACCTCGGGATGGAGCGGTCGGGCGGTGCCTGTGATGGTCAACTTCGCCTCGGTGCCGTGTAGTTCCCGCCACTGGCCGACGGCCTCGGCGAGCGCGTCGGGCAGCTCCGCGTTCTCCAGCGGCTCCGGACACAGTGCCCGCACCGCGCGACGGGCATCGGTCAGTCCCTCCCTGGCCAGCCGGGCCGCGTTCGCCAGGTGGCGGCGGTCGGCATCGTGGCCGCCGCGCTCCCGCGCCTGATCCACCGCGTGGAGTTGGGTGACGATCCCGGCGAACGCCTGGGCCAGGGTGTCATGGATCTCCCTCGCCATGCGCTGGCGTTCGTCCAGCACGCCCGCTTCCCGGGCCTGGCTGATGAGTTGGGCGTGCAGTCCGCGGTTCTCGGCGAGCATCGCCGCCAGCCGTACGTTGGCCGCGGTCAGGGCCGCGTTGGACTGCTTCCGGCGGTTGCTCTGCCGCTCGGTGATCCCGTCCAGGGCGAGCACCGCGCCGACCGAGACCACGTTGAACAGGAACGTCACCGCGAGGTTGAGGTAGGCCGCGGTGGACGTCGGCAGCATTCCGCCGGTCTGTGAGACGGACACCGGCAGCGCGGTCACCAGCCCGCCGATGCTCCGCCAGCTCCCGCGCAGATAGCGCATCGCGTGCAGATATCCCGCGAAGCCGAAGTACCCGAAGACCGGATTGGCCAGGATCATCAGGAAGATCAGCGCGATCAGGCCCGCGAAGTGCAGCACGGTCAGCCACAGTCGGCCGTCGGCGGCGCCGAGCCTGTCGTAGTGGTCATAGCGGTCCATCGCCGCCCGCAGCAGCAGCCAACCGAGCGCTGTGGCGGACAGGGTGAGGCTGTACGGGAAGGGTTTCGCGGTCGGGACGGGGACCGTGACGGCCAGTAGGACGGAGACCACCAGCGCCGCGTACGGCAGGTAGACCAGCATGGCCTGCACGCGCCGTTCCCACATCTCCAGTCGATCGTCTTCGGACGTGAGCGGCCTACTCTCGACCGTGCCGAGCATGTTCGGTCCCTTCCCCCGGCTGTCTTCCCCTGGTGGTCTGCCGGACTCACTCCCAGCGGAAGAGTTTGGCCGCCGCGCACCCGGCGACCAGGGCGAACACCGCCATTTTCGTCAGATCACCGGCGTGCGGCCAACTGCCGTGCCAGGCGTCCAGCACCGCCTGGGTGGCGGCGCCGCTGGGTATGAAGTCCCCGATGCGGCGCAGCGTGCCGGGCATCAGGTCACGCGGCACCCACAGTCCCGAGAAGAACATCATCGGGAAGAAGGACGCGACACCGATGGCGTTGCCCGCCTTGGCGGACGGCGCCAGCGCCGCGAGCAGCAGGCCGACGGCGAACAGCGAGGCCGCGGACATGACGAGGGCGACCAGAAACGCCAACGGCGCCTGCGGTAGCGCGATATGGAAGGCGAGCCGCCCGACCACCGCCACCAGCAGCAGGGAGACCACGGCGACGATGGCGTACAGGGTGACCAGCGCGCCCAATATCATCGCGGCGGGCGCCGGGCTCGCCGACAGCCGCCGCAGTATGCCCTTTTCGCGGTAGGCGGTGAGGACCGGGGTGATTCCGTTCGTCGCCAGCATGACGAGCGTGAAGATCACCATGACCGGCGCGTAGACCTCGATGGTCGACAGACCGTGCAGTTTCGGCGTCGCCTTGCGGAAGGCGGGAACGGACCCGAGAATCGCCAGCAGCAGCACCGGAAAGGCGAGGGTGAAGAACGCCGCGGCCGGGTCCCGTAGGAACAACCGGCCCTCGGTGATGGTGAGTTTGCGCAGGGCGTGCACGGTGGTGCCGCTCGGTGCGGCGGCTTGGATGACGCGGTCGGTGGTGGGCGCGCTCATTCGGTGCCTTCGGTGATGGCTGCGTAGGCGTCGTCCAGAGTGCGGTCGTGGATGCGCAGGTTGGCGACGACGATCTGGTTGCGGGCGAGTACGGCGGTCACCTCATCGGTCACGGCTCCGCTGCCGCTGACCGTCACGGTGTCTCCGCACTGTTCGACGCGGGCCACGCTGGGCAACGCGGACAGGGTCGCCAGGTCCAGTTCCGCGGTGGGCCGGAAACTCAGTGCGGTCTGCTCACCCGCGCCGAATATCAGCTCGGTGGGGGTGCCGGCGGCGACGATGCGGCCCTTGTCGAGGATGGCGGCTCGATCGCACAGCGCCGCCACCTCGTCCATGAAGTGCGACACCAGGACGACCGTCACCCCGCCGTCACGCATCTGCCGGACCAGGTCCCAGGTGGCGCGGCGGGCCTGTGGGTCCAGGCCGGTGGTGAGTTCATCGAGGAACACCACGCGAGGATCGCCGACCAGGGCGAGCGCTATGAACAGCCGCTGCTTCTGACCGCCCGACAGCTTGCCGAACTTCGTGTCGCGCTTGTCCTCCAGGCCCCACTGGGACAGCAGTTCGTCGGGGTCCCGGGGCCGCGGGTAGAAGGACGCGTACAGTTCGAGCGCCTCGTGGACCCGTAGGGCGTCGGGCAGATGGGCCTGCTGCAGCTGTACGCCTATCTGGCGACGCAGTTGCCGCCCCTGCCGCACCGGGTCCAGGCCGAGTACGCGTACCGAGCCTGAATCGGCGCGCCGCAGCCCTTCGACGCACTCCACCGCGGTGGTCTTCCCGGCACCGTTGGGACCGAGCAGACCGAAGATCTCACCGTCGTCAACGGCGAAGGAAACCCCGCCCAGGGCTGTGCGCCCGCCGTAAGTCTTGGTGAGGTCCTCAACCTCGATGACCGCCATGCCGATCAGCTCCTCGTCCGCCGTTGTCAGGCCACTCAGAGCCTCCCGCGCGGACCCTACGCCGCGCCTCGCCCGACCGGATAGGACGGCGCATCGGTCCGGTGGAAACGATGCGCCCACCGGCTGGTGGACAGCATCCACCGATCGGTTGATGCTCCGCCTCCACCTGGCAGGCAGCGGGCCTGCGGCCACGCGGGCCGCCGAGAACACGGCGGCGCCCACCCGGGGAATTCGCGGGTGGGCGCCGTGCAGCAGGCCCTTCGGCCGTAGCGGACGCGTCGCGGGGGGTATGTCCCCGCGAGGGCTTACCGGTTGATGCAGGCGTTGCCGAAAGCGGGGTTCAGAATGCCGACGGCGTCGATCGTGTTGCCGCAGAGGTTGATCGGGACCGAAACCGGCACCTGGATGACATTGCCCGAGATCACACCCGGGGAGCCGACTGCGGCAGCGGCGGCACCCGAATCGGCCGCAGCCAGTCCGGCACTGCCCGCGACAGCGGCCCCACTTACGGCGGTCACCACGAGAGCCTTGGCGATACGCGACATGCTCGAGTCCTTTCATGCATGAAGATCAGCGGATCACGCTCCCCGCCGACAGGCGGCTGGGACACTGACCAACGCACGGCTGCCCTATTTGTGGCGCAATGCCCCTCGAACAGGTGAATACCCGTGCCGCAGTCGGCGCAATGGTGACGTTCAACGGCTGAATCACCTGTTTCGCGTACCTCTCGCACCGTCACCAGCACTCCTCGGAGCCGCACTCCGCGATGCCCGCATGCCACCCCTCCCCATCCCACCGGCGGGCACCGCCCCGATGGAGCAGCGACACTCCCGCTCGCCGCGACAGACCGCCGCGGCGCACATAGCGTCACTTACGTCCCATTCGCGCGATTCGAGGAGCTCGATCGTGAAGAAGTCCCTTGCCCGAGGCGCCGCTGCCGCCTTCCTCTCCGCCGCCATCGTCCTGCCGCTGGCCGGCGTGGCCCAGGCCATGACTCCGACCTGGAACCACCCCGAGCACCAGAAGCACTGCCGCCACCACCACCATCATCACCACCATCACCACCACCTCTGGAACGATGGCTGGCAGGGCAACTGGGCCTGGGGCGGTCACCGCGGCTTCCTCGGGCACTTCTGACCAGGCTCCATCCAGCGGCCTGTCGATCGACGGTCCCCGGCAGTTGCCGGGGACCGTCGCATGACGGCCCTTCGGGTACGCCGCCGCGCGCTACCGCCGCCGGACCGCACCCGCGCACCACCGTCGTCGGATCAGTCCCGACGCGCGCTCGCGTCCCGGCCGGACGCATCGCGCGCCACCTCCAGGAACCGTGCGACCAGGGGGCTGCGGTCATCGCGTGTGTGCGGCCTCGCGGATCCCCGTATGAAGATCGAGATCGAGGTGTACGCGCGGCGGCCCGTGCTCGGGCGCCTCTAGGGGCGCCGCCCCAGCAGGCACAGCAGCTTGGTCTGGTCGTCCGCCCCGGCCGGCGGCTTCACCGCCGGCGCGAACAGACCGCTCTTGGACAGGCCCTTCGCATACGGTTCGACCTCGCGTAGACACGCGGTGGCCAGTTCTTCCGGCATCTTCTCGTCGGCGCCGATCGCCCGGGCCAGATCCCAGCCGTGGACGGCCGCGTCCGTGGTCATCTGGGCGCAGTAGGCGCTCGCCGAACTGTCCCCGTAGGACAGATGGACCGTGCCGTCGAGTGCGCCCGGCATGCGGAACGCCTCGTAGGAAGCGGCTGACGCACGGTCCCAGGCGCTCACCGGGTCATCACCGAGCTGGTCCCCGTCGTAGGCTTCGCCGACGTCCGCGATGGTCGCCCCGTCGAGCACGAGGTCCGGCACCCAGAGCTGTTCGACGGTCAGGTGGTTCACCAGATCGCGCACCGACCAGTCGGCACAGGGGGTGGGGGCGTCCCACTGGTCATCGTGTACGGCGTGCACCGCAGTGGTGAAGAAGTCGATCGCCTCTTCGTGCCAGCGCAGAATCTCGTTGTCAGCCATGTGCCGATTCTTCCCCTGGCCGCCCGCCGAGCGCATGGCGTACGCGTCCCGTTGCCGCTGTCCACCCGTCCGGTGGAACAGCCCTTCTCCCACCCGGCGGGTGCTGGGTACGACGGCACCGCCTTGGGGGCGGCACGTCCACGTGTCACCCCCAAGGCTGCGGTATCGGCCGCGGTCAGCCGTGCGGGGCGGTGCCGGTGTGCAGATGGACCACTCCGCCGTCGAGCGGACGCCAGCGGACGCGGTCCCAACCGGCGGCGGTGATGCGCGCACCGAGGACCGCCGGATCCGGCCAGGCTTCTATGGACTCGCCCAGGTAGGCGTACGCCTCCGGATTGCTGCTCACCCTGCGGGCGATCAGCGGGACGAGATGCCGCAGATACGTACGGAACAGCGCGCGCCGCACCGGTGTCACCGGCAGGCTGAACTCGCACACCGCCAGCAGCCCGCCGGGCCGGGTGACCCGGAGCATCTCGGCCAGCACCTGCGGGGCGTCAGCGACGTTGCGCAGCCCGAAGGATATGGCCACGGCATCGAACGTCCCTTCTGCGAAGGGCAGTTGGTGACCGTCAGCGACGACGAAGTCCATCGCCGGATGGCGGTGGCGGCCGATGGCCAGCATGCCTGCCGAGAAGTCGCAGGCGACGACCCGCGCGCCACGGGCGGTCAGCGCCATGCCGGAGGTGCCGGTGCCCGCTGCGACATCGAGGATCCGGCGGCCGGGCGCGGCCTGAACGGTCTCGGCCGTCCGGCGGCCCCAACTGTTCATCCGGCCGAGCCACAACCGGGCACGCGTGCGGTCGTAACCTTGCGCGACCTCGTCGAACATGGCGGCGACCTCCGCCGGATCCTTCTCCAGACCTGCTCTGACCACGGTGTTCCTGTCTCTGGACAGCGGGTGACAACACTTCCATGCCCATGGCGGAAATGCTTCTCCCGCTCCTGGCCGGATCGTTACGGTCGGCCATGCGCTCCGTCAGCCGGTGACGTCCGCCGGGCAGAGCCGGTGTGCGCGGTGCTCACCGCGCAACGAGGCGTCGACGCAACCGCCGGGCAGCCCGTCGTGCGGGGTGGCGCCGAAGTTGGCGGTCACGGTCAGCGTTCCGTCGCCGAAGACGGTGCGCTGCAGCTGGTGGTCGCCGGTGAGGTAGCGGAACGAGGTCATGGGCTGGGCGCCCGCGGCCTGGTGCAGCGGGGCGAAGTACTTCTGCAGGGCGGCGAGTTCGGCGCCGTGCTGCTGCAACGAGGGGCCGTCCAGGACGAAGTTGAGCGGGATGTTGTACAGCATGGCGAGCAGCGCGCGGGTGTTCTTCTGCTGCGGCAGCTTGTCGAACGACAGCTCCCAGCGCTCCACGTTGACCACCGAGTCGTGCAGCGCCGTCTCGTAGAGCGGAACCCGGTACCGCGGGTCGTACATCGCGGTGGCCAGGTCCGCGGGCAGGCCCACCGGCTTGAAGAAGGTCCCGGGCGCCTTGGCCGGGGCGTAGCCGCCCCAGGCCTGCTTGTCCTTCTCCAGCTTCCACAGGCCGTCCGCGACGGGCGTCGTGGAGCCGTGGTCGTAGGCCAGGACCTGGTTGGCCCAGGCACCCGCCGCCTCCGAGCCGAGGACCAGCTTGTCGTCACCGGACAGCCGCTTCATCCGGGCCAGCCGGTCGGCCCGGTCCTGGGCCTGGGTCATGGGGTGCGCGGCGCTGTGGTCCTGGTACAACTCGCCCGCGGCGTCCACGTCGAGGAAGTAGCTGTTGACGCCGTTGGCCGTCATCTGCCGGGCGCGGTCCGCGAGGTAGTGGCGGGTGGGCTCGGCCTGTTCGAACGCCTGCGAGCTGAGGTAGCAGCCGCGGCCGTGGAAGCCGCTCAACGGCTTGCCGTCCGGGCTCTGTACACAGAAGTCGGGGTACACCGTGCCGGGCCAGGTGGAGGTGGGGCTGTCCGAGGTCTTGGGGTCCTGGCCGTTGGCGAACGAGTCGTACGGGCCGACCAGATACCCCGCCTTCTTGGCGGCGCTCACGGCGGCGGGGCTCATCGGTGAGTCATCGGCGTCGTAGCCGAGCCACATCCGGGAGACGCCCAGCTTCTTCAGGCGCGCGATGCCGTCGGGGGTACGGGCGTCGCCCCACAGGTAGGCGTGGAACGCACCGAGCAGCTTGGCGTTCTGCGGACTGGCGGCGATCTTGTCGCGCAGGCTGCCGAGTTGGCCGTGCTGCGCCAGCCAGCCTCGGTAGTCGACGGCCGTGGCGACCGGCGAGCCGTCGGTCAGGGCGAAGGTGACCGTGTAGTCGCCGGTGGCGTTGGCGCGTGAGAAGCGGTGGCTGGTGGTGGTGTGCAGCCGACCCCGGTCGGAGGCGAAGTGCAGGGTGCTGCCGATATCGGTGGGGACGAGGTAGCTGACGCCGCGCCCGCCGATGGTGTAGCCCCACATGGGCATGCTCAGGTCGGAGGACATGTCGGCGTCACTGCCCGCGAGCCCGGCCGCGGGCGAGTTCCAGAACCGGTCATGGACCGGAACGGAGAGCCCTTCACCGCGCGGGAACTGCACGGCGTCGGCGGCCGGGTCGGTGCCGGTGACCGGCCAGTTCAAGGTGGTGTCGCGGTGTGCTGCGGCGGTGATCTGCAGCCGTCCGTGGTCGGGGCGGGCGGTGAAGTCCAGCCCGGATCCGGAATAGCTCCAGTGGGCGGCGCCGTCGGAGACGGTGATACGTCCCGGTGTACCGGGAGCGGTGGCGGGCGCGTCGGACAGCCGCACGGAACGGCCGTCGTCGGTGCGCGCGGTCACCCGCAGGGTGGCCGTGTCGATGGTGGCGGTACCGCCCTGGACGGGGACGTCGACCCGGTTGCCGTCGACCCGCGGCGCGGCGGTCGGACGGGTGGGACCGGCATTGGCCGCGACACAGGTGGCCGCGGCCACCAGTGCGGTGGCGGCGGCCAGGAACGGAACAGCGCGCCGGACCCGGCCGCGCCTGCGATGCGTCGTCGGTACTTGCGTCATTCGCGTTGAGTGCATGAGGAGTTGATAGGGAACGATCCTGAACGGTTCCTGAGAACGGCCCGCCGACCCCGTGGCCCCCACCTCCCCCGGGTCTTTGCGCGCTGACCACTCGTCACTCACCTGCCGTTCGTAAGACGATGACAGCGTTGTGCCGCTCGTGTCGCCGGTCCCGCACCCGTTTCCCGTGGAGGAACCGCTCATGCGCAGATCGACCGCTCTTCGTGCCCTCGCCGCCGTGCTCCTCGGAGCGCTGGCCGTCGTCTACCCCGGCCCCGCCTCGTACGCCGCCGCGCCGCCACCCCCCTCGCCCGGCGGTTCGGCGCCGGCGGCCGCGGGCACCGTCGACTCGTACTGGACGGCGCAGCGCATGGAGGCGGCGCAGCCGGTCGCGGACGGCAAGCCGAGTTCGGCGCCGCTACAGTCCGACGCGGCCGTACCGCCGAGCCATCCGTTCAACGGGCTGCCGCAGGTGGGCACGTTCTTCTGGACCGACGGGAACAACGTCGGCCGCTTCTGCGGGGCGACCGTCGTCCGCAGCCCGCGGCGCGATCTGGTGGTCAGCGCCGGGCACTGCCTGAGCCACCCGGACCCCAAGAGGTATCTGTCGTTCGTCCCGCAGTACCACGACGGACTCAAGCCGCATGGCATCTTCCCCGTTCAGGCGATCTACATCGATCCCCGGTACTACTCGCTGGGCTCGGGCAAGGGCGCTCGCTGGGACTACTCGGTGGAACGGCTTGCGCCGCGGGAGGACGGGCGTGAGGTCGAGGACGTGGTCGGCGGCTTCGATCTGGCGCCCTACCCGGGGTACGCGCATTCCCATGTGCGCCTCATCGGATATCCGGGGTTCAGCGACGCCAGCCATCCCAAGCCACTGGACTGCTGGTCCTCCACGGACAAGTACACCAGCACGGATCCGGGCGCCCCGGGTGACTTCCTGGAGATCGCCTGCGCGGCGTACATCGACGGCACCTCCGGCGGGCCCTTCCTGGTGCGAGACCCGTTCGGCTACGCACTGATCGGCGTGATCGGCGGCTACCACACGGGCGGCGACACTCCCGATATCTCCTACAGCTCGTACTTCACCGAGGACACCCTCGCCCTCTACATACACGCCCTGCTCGGTGATCCGCCCGCGGGGAGCGGCCAACCGGCCGTGTGACGTTGCCGTTCGGTGCGCACTGGGTGCGGGCCTCGTCGTATCCGACACGGGCCCGCCCCTTCGTCACGTATGGCGCACCACCAGTTGCGCTGCGTGGTCACCTCTCGCACGGTGGTCGAGTCTGAAGCCCGCCCCGTACGTGAAGGGATTTGGCCCACATGCGTATATCCCGGAAGACCGGCATCCTCGTCTCCTCCGCCACGGTCGCCGCGCTCTCGCTCGGCACCGTCGGTGCCGCGGCCGCCGCCGTCACCGCTGATCCGCCCGCCCGGCCCGCCGTCCAGGCGCCCGACCCGAACGCGGCCCTCAGTCAGCTGGCCAACCTCGGCGCGGTCAGCAAGGTCGTCGAGTCACTGCAGGCGGCCATGGCCGGAAAGCAGGACCCCGCCAAGGTCACCCAACTCGTCAATCAGGCGAAGCGGCAGCTGGACGCCATGGCCGCCAGCACCCCCACCGCCGCCGCACCGGGGAAGACCAGCAAACCCAGCAAGACCGCCAAGACCGCCAAGACCACCAAGCCGGGCAAGACCACCAAGCCGGGCGTGGTCGCCAAGCCGGGCAAGACCACCAAGCCGGGCGTGGTCGCCAAGCCGGGCGGTACCGGCTCGGCCACCGGCAAGATCGCCGCCCCGGCGGCGTCCGCCTCGCCCAGCCCCCACGCCGGCGCCACGCTCGCGCCCCGTACGGCCGCGGACGCCTCCGACGACCTCGTCACCAAGGCGGTGAGCCAGCTTGAGGCGCTGCTGAACTCCGTGGTCAACGCCGTGGACACCAACAACCCGACGAAGATCCTGGACGCGGTCAACGCCGCCGCGCTGTCCACCGTCAGCGTCGTCTCGGCGGTCCTCACCGCCAGCGGTCTGTCGGTCTCGAACCTGCCCAGCCCGACCCAGCCCCCCGCCCTGCCAAGCACGGCAACCGTACCCAGCACGCCCACCGTACCCAGCACGCCGACCGTGCCCGCGGCGCCGAGCACACCGGCGGTGATCACGACGCCGATCCTGCCCGCCGAGCCCTACGCGCCCGGCGTGCCCGCTCGCAGCTGACGGCACCTCACGACGGCGCCCTCGCATGGGCCTGGACCGCCCCGGAGCGGTCGGAAGCGGTCCAGGCCCCGGGCCCTTACGGGCCGCCGGTCACCGTGACGGTCGCGTCACCAGGTCACCGGCAGTTCATGGACACCGTAGATCGCCATGTCGGTACGGAAGCGGATGTCCTCGTAGGGGATGGCCAGTTGCAGCCCCGGCAGGCGCCGGAACAGGGTCTCCACGGCGATCTGCAACTCCACACGGGCCAGCGGCTGGCCGAGGCACTGATGGACGCCGAAGCCGAACGCGACATGACGGCGTGACTCGCGTGCCAGGTCCAGTTGGTCGGCGGTGGCGAACACCTCCTCGTCCCGGTTGGCCGCGGAGATCATGCACAGCACGCCCTCGCCCGCGCGTATGGTCTCGCCCCCGACCACCATGTCCTCGGTGGCGACCCGGGGCAGCCCGCTGTGCACGATGCTGAGGAAGCGCAGCAGTTCCTCCACCGCGGTCTTCACCAGCGCGGGTTCGGCCCGCAGCCTGGCCAGTTGGGCCGGGTCGCGAAGCAACGCGAGCGCGGACAGTGAGGTCATGTTGGCGGTGGTCTCATGGCCCGCGACCAACAGGAGCAGGCCCATGGTGGCCACTTCGTCGTCACCGAGCTCGCCACGGGCCACCAGACGGCTGATGATGCCGTCATCGGGTTCGCGCCGCTTGCGCTCCGCCAACTGCTGCAGGTAGTCGGTCAGTTCGTCGCGAGCCTGCCGGATCTGGTCGACCGTCGAGTGGTTGTGCAGCATGACCCGGCTGCGTTCCTGGAAGTACGCGTGGTCCACGTAGTCGACCCCGAGCAGCAGACAGATCACCAACGACGGTATGGGCAGGGCGTATTCGGTGACGAGGTCGGCGGGCGCGCCGTGCGCGACCATCCGGTCCAGGAAGTCGTCGACGATGCGCTGTATCCGCGGCCGTAGCACCTCGGTCTTCTTGATCATGAAGTCAGCGGTGAGCATCCGGCGCAGCCGAGCGTGTTCGGGGTCGTCAAGGCGGATTAAGTTGCTGATGGTCTCGTTGGCGAGCGCACGTCGGCCGTCGGTGACGAAGGGGAAACCGGGGAGGCTGGCGTCGGAGCTGAACCGCTGGTCGCGCAGTACGGTGCGGACCTCGGCGTGCCGGGTGACCATCCAGCACTGCGAACCGTCCCACAGGGTGACCCGGCTGACCGGCTGCTCCCGGCGCGCCTGCTCGTAGGCGGGTGGCGGGGCGAAGGGGCAGGCGCCCCGGGGTGCGGGAAAGCTCAGCGGTTCTACGGGGTGCGCGGTCGTCATCGCGGATATCTCCTTCACGGTCAGGTGCGGAACGCGGCGGTACGGCCCCGGTGCGGGTGCGCCCGCGCGGTTACGCCTCGTGCACTTCGATGGCTCCGGACGGACAGACGGTGGCGGCGGTACGGACATCGGCGTGGAGTTCGGCGGGCGGCCGGTGGTCGAGGAGGCGGACGATCCCGTCCTCCTCGCGCTGGTCGAAGACCTCGGGTACGGCCAGCACGCACTGGCCTGAGCCGCAGCAGCGGTGAGTGTCGACACTGACTCGCATAGGGCCTGTCCTCCATCGGGTCGACCCGGTACCTGGCAACTAGATACCTAACAAAGGCAATTAATGCTGTTGCCACGCTAACTCCGGTGCCGGTCCTCGAAACAGGGCTCGGGGGGCACCGGACAGAACTTGGCCGATACCAGGCGATCCGCCGCCCGCGATCCGCTTCGCCGCTAGAGTTCCCGGCATGCCCGATGCCGCCGCCGACGCCTGCGATGCCGACGACGCCACCGCCGCCCTCGAACGGGTTCTGCTCTCGCTGTCGTACCTGCTCACCCGCCCACAGGCGCACGACCGCTCGGTGACCAAGGCGGATGTCCAGATAGGCAGGTCCGATGTACACCTGCTGATGGCGCTGGAGAACGACGGCGGCTCCTGCCGGGTGGGAGATCTGGCCGCGCGACTGCTGGTGGAGCCCTCCCATGTGACCCGCCAGGTGGCGCAACTCCAGTTGCAGGGGCTGGTGGAGCGCACCCCCGATCAGACCGACCGCCGTGCGCGCAACATCACGATCACGCCAATGGGCACGTCCGTTCTGTCGCGGCTGCGCCGCTCGAACCGCGACAGCCTGCACCAGGCACTGCACGACATCGACGAGCGGGACATCGACGCCACCGTGCGGGTGCTGCGCAGGCTCATCGAGCGGTACGTCCGCCAGGTGCGGTCCGGCGAGCCGTGGCACCGCTAGGCCGACGCATCGAAGTCCGAACACCGGCAGGCCCGGCTCCCTCCGCAGAGGGGGCCGGGCCTTCGGTCACTCGGGGGACCCGGGGGTTGAAACCCCCCGGAGAACCATCACCCCCCGGGGAGAATCAGCGCATCCAGCTCGCACGCGCGAGGGCCGGGACGAAGCGGACCGCGTCGACGGTGCCGACGCCGGTCGCCATGTCGTAGCCCTTCACCGCGGTGTAGCCGGTGACACCCGCGTAGCTGTTGTTCGTGCCGTCCTTGACGTCCACGATCCCGGTGTTCGGGTTGTGCGCGGACTCGCTGTTCAGCTTGTACAGCGCCTTGTGGATGTCGCCCACCCGGTGGCCCGCCTGCTGGTCGGCGAGCGCGATGATGCCGGAGAACAGCGGGCTGGCCTCGCTGGTGCCGCCGGAGACGTCCCAGCCGACCGAGGTCGGGTCGTAGCTGGAGTAGACCCAGGCGCCACCGTCGACAGCCGCGGCCATGGAGATGTCCGGGGTACCGCGGCGGGTGCCGACCACGTTCTTCACGCTGTTCTGGAACGCCGGGCGGGTGAAGACGTGTGACTGCCCGCCACCGCCGGCGCCATGGTCGTTGTACACGCTCTCGGGCTTGATGCGGTCGCCCTTGTCGTTCAGGTGCAGCTGGGTACCGCCGATCGAGGTGACCAGCGGGTCCGAGGACGGCCAGGAGTTCACCCGGTACTTGTAGTAGCCCTTGCCGTCCGCGGTGTTGTCGGTCGCGCCGCCGTCACCGGAGGACGCGAGCACCGTCACACCGTGCTTGGCCGCGTCCTTGAACGCGTACCGCAGGTTGTTGATGCTGGAGAAGTCACCCTTGTCGAAGCCCGGGAACGTGTTCTCGGTGGCCCCGAAGCTCTGGGTGATGACATCGCCGATGTTGTGGTCGATCGCCCACTTCTCGGCGTCCATCATCTCCGGCAGGCCGGTGACGCCCTCGGTCTCCGCCACCGCGGTCTCGATCAGGACGATCTTCGCGTCCGGCGCGATGGCGTGGGCCATCTCGACGTCCAGCGTGGTCTCCCCGGCCCAGCCGGTCATGTCGGCGTTCTTCGGGTCCCACGGCGGGACGTTGCCCCACTTCTTGACCTCGACCTTGGTGCTGGGGATGCCGAACTGCTTGCTGTACACGTCCAGATCGTGCTGGACCGTCGGCGAACCGAACGAGTCGACTATCACGATCGTGCGCCCCTTGCCGGTGACGCCCTTCTTGTACAGCGGGTTCAGGTTGTACGCCTGACGGTACTGCAGCGGGCTGTAGCAGGCGAGCTTCCACTTCGCCTGGCACTGCTCCGTGGTCAGCGGGCTACCGACGCCCTTGATCAGGGAGTGGCCTGCGATCGCCGGGACCGCCTTGACCTGCGGCGCGGCGGCCGCTGTCCCGCTCAGCGGGGAAATCGCCGCAGCGGCGGCAAGGGCGGTGGCCCCGGCGGCTGCGGCCACGGCGCGCGGCCGGGGACGAACTCTTCGCATGAACTCTCCTTGTATGGAGGGAAGTCGTACTCAGACGACTGCGGCGATCCCATCTGGCAGGTCATGACCAGGACAAGAGTGTTTTGTTTTTACTATCAAATGCTTTACCTCCCTGCGTGATTATTTGCCCTCTAATGACCACTCCTTGACCGGAATTCACCTACGAAGCGGGACATTCGACCCTGTGGCGGCCCCCCTGGCCGTACTCCAAGGCGTTCCACGGCAGTTCCCGGCCACCTGCCCCAACACACCGCTACCCCGGTGGGCGTGATCGGGAATCAGCCCTCGCCGGGCCGGTTCAGCGCATGGCACCGGGCCCCGGCCGCATGGAGCGCGGCCGGGGCCCGGTGTACTACCTGACGGACGTCAGCCGGTGAACGCCTTGAGGCCGTTCGGGGTGCCGAGACCGGTCGGGCCGTCGTAGCCCTGACCCGCGTTGCACAGGTACGACGGGTTGCACGAGCCGTTGGAGCCCGAGGTCACGTCGTTCAGCGCGGACGGGTTCTTGTACGGGAACGACGCCGGGTTGCTGCCCGAGGACGGCGCACCGGCCAGCGCGTACACGCTGGCGATGATCGGCGACGAGGCGCTGGTGCCGCCGACGACCTGCCAACCGTTCGACTGGTAGGTGTCGTAGACCGCCACACCGGTCGCCGGGTCGGCGACGGCGGACACGTCCGCCACCGTACGCTTCGCGCAGCCGGTGTCCTTCTGCCAGCTGGGCTTGGCCGCGACCGTCGAGCAGCCGGAGCCGGTGCCCTCGCCGCCGCCGCTGGTACCCCACACCTTCTCGGTCCAGCCGCGGGAGCTGGAGTCCTTGGTGAGCGAGGTGCCGCCGACCGACGTCACGTTCGGCGAGGCCGCCGGGTACTCCACGCCGAAACCGGAGTCGCCCGCCGAGGCGGTGATGACGACACCGGGGTGGTTGAAGTACTGGGTGTCCGCCTGGGCGTCCGAGGCGTCCTCGCCACCGCCGTAGCTGTTGGAGACGAACTTGGCACCGGACTTGACGGCCTGGTTGACCGCCGCGCCGAGGTCGCTCATGTTCGCCGAGTTCGCCTCGACCAGGAGGATGTTGGCCTTGGGCGCGATGGCCGAGACCATGTCCAGGTCGAGCGAGATCTCACCGGCCCAGCCGGCGTCGGCCGACGGGTAGTTGGTGCCGCCGTTCTGGTCGATCTTCTTGAAGCAGCCGTCGCCGCAGTCCGGCAGCCCGTACTGCTTGCGGTAGGCGGCCAGGTCCTGCGCGGCGTTGGGGTCGTCCTGGGCGTCGACGATGGCGACCGTCTGGCCCGAGCCGTCCCCGGTGAGGTTGTACGCCTTGCGCAGGTCATCGGGGCCGAAGCCCTGCGGGGTGTCGTTGGCGCCGGCCACGTGGTGCTTGACCATGTCGGTCCGCACCAGCCCGAGGCAGGCCATCATGCCCGGCTTGCTGGGCTGCGAACACATCCGCTTGACCTGCGGCTGGCTGGCGGTGGCCGACGTCGTGGACGCCGCACCCGCCGGAGCGACGAGCGCGTAGGTACCGGCGACCAACGCGCTGAGCGACGCCGCGGCGATGGTGCCCTTACGAAGTCCGCGCTTGCGCTTGTGCGCGGAGGGAGACGATATGTGCAATGAACGGCCCTCCCTGGGGGGATGGGGACGGCGCGGTCGCCACCCTCGTCGGGTGGAGCGATCCGGACGCGATCCCGGGAAATCGCCACTCGTGCGCGTGCTGCTCCCTGACGTGATTGGGGCACGACAGGGGTGGGGGTAGCACATGGATGACAGGTCAGGCATGCCCATGACATGCAGCGAAACTGCCACCCCGCTGAGTGGTGTCTGGCGCTAGGAAGCTAGCCGAACGGACCGCCTCGGGACAAGGCCGCAACCACCTCACGGGCACCGCGAAACACCCATGTAACCAGGCCACGCCCCCCATATGGAAGGGGTGTTCGAGATCCGCAACCCCTCGACCGGCGGCAACACCGCCAACCCGACGCCATCCGTGGCCCCTTGCCGCAACTGCACCTACCTGCGGTAACGCATTAGCCAAGGGCTGGCAACGGAGCGGCCTCAGGGTGGCGCCTGACGCAGCGTCACCCGCGTTGGCCGGCCCGACGACCGCCGTCCGAAATTACGCAGGATTCCTCAAGAAATAATTTCGCCCGGCGCGCCACCGGTCGGACACCACACTCATAGCGGCAAGTCCTCGGCAAAACATCACAAACCGTAAGGCGCTACAGCAGTCCGGCGCGAGCCGCCTGGATGCCCGCCTGGAATCTGGTGCGCGCACCGAGCGCGTCCATCACCTCACGCACCCACCGTTGGACGGTGCGCGGTGAGACGCCCAACTGCCGCGCGATGCTGTCGTCGGTGAACCCGGCCGAAAGCAGCGTCAGAAGTTCACCCTTGCGGTCGCCCGCCCCCCGCGCCGGGCCGATCACGTCGGGCACCCGTACCGCCCGGTGCCAGTACGCCTCGAACATCCCGGCCAGCGCGTCCAGCAGGGACGAGGCACGGAGCAGTACCGCGGCCCTCAACTCCGACCCGGTGGCGACCGGCAGCATCGCCCAGCGGTCGTCCACCATGGCCAGCTTGCACGGGAGTTCCGGGAGCATCCGGGCCTCCTCCCCCGCCGCCACCACATCGCGGATCTCGGCCAGTCGGCCGGGGGCACTGACCGAACCCGCCTCGTACACCGCGCGGATGCGCACTCCCCGGCCCAGCAAGGAGCGCTCCAGCTCGGTGTCGGTGCGCGAGATGTGCGGAGGCTTGTCGAACAGCAGCAGGTGCCGCCGTGCGCCGTCCTGCATCTGCCGCCAGCGCTCGGCGATGGCGGCCTGGCCGGTGACCACCTCGACGAGGTCGGCCGCCTGCGGCTGCTGGGACCGCCGGTAAGCCCGCATCAGCTCGCTCACCCGGCCGCGAGTTCGCAGCAGTTCCTCCTCTCGGCGTAGCAGCAGCGCCTCGACGGCGACGTCCGGAGCGGCGGCCGACCAGCGGGCCGGAACGCCGTCATGCCGGGTGACCAGACCGCGTTGGGTGAGCGCGGCCAGCAGTCGCTCGGCGCGGTCGGGCGTGATGCCGAGCTCCGCGGCGAGACCAGCTGCCGTACAGTGCGGACAGGCCAGTACACGTAGATAGGTGTTCTGTTCCGCTTCAGGGATGCCAAGGCCTTCGAGCAGACCGCCCGAGGCCGCGCGCACTGACGCAGAGGCCGACTGGGTTCCGCCTGACACCGTGTGGAAACCGGCTGGGAACACCCTGACCGCCCTTCGGTTCCGGGCGGGTGAAGCTCGACGAGCGGTACCCGCCACCACCAACTATTGTGTCATGTTCTCGCCATGGCGGGTTCCGGTTGGCGCTTGGCTCTTGAGGGTTCACGCAGGCCAGACCCACGATGAACCCCGGTCTGACAGGCCCCCGAACATCGACTCCATCCCCCACAGGAGACCGGTACATGGGCACGAATGCAGGAACAAGACGTAATCGCTTCACCGGCAGGGCAGCGGCCGCGAGTCTGCTGCTCGCGGCCGCCGCTCTCGTCCCGGCAGGTGCCGGGTCGTCAGCGGCCGCCACAGCGGCGGGCTTCGGCCCGCACGCCGGCCGCTTCCAGGACAGCAACTGGGGCGGCTACGTCGCCTCGGGCAGCTTCAGCACCATCAGCGGCTCCTGGACCGAACCGCATGTCACCTGCAACAGCAGCAACGACCTGTTCGCCCCCTGGGTCGGCCTGGACGGCTACGGTTCGCAGACCGTCGAGCAGACCGGCGTGCAGACCGACTGCTCAAGCGGTTCGCCGGTGCTCTCCGCCTGGTACGAGATGTACCCCGCCGCGCCGGTGTACTGGAACGACCCGGTATCCGAGGGCGACAGCATCACGGCCTCGGTGGTCTCCAACGGCGGTGGCAGCTACACCCTGACGCTCACCGACAACACCAAGGGCTGGACCGAGCACGTAGACCAGAACCTCGGCGGCGAGAACGTCAGCGCCGAAGCGGTGATCGAGTCCCCCACCCAGAGCTATCCGTCCTTCAGCAGGCTGGACTTCTCCGGAGTGACGGTGGACGGTCAGCCGTTCGACGCCGCCAACCCGCAGACGTTCACCAGCGGCGGCTACTCACCGGGCCCGCTGTCCAACGGCTCGTTCTCCATGACGCAGGGCAGCGGCGTCGCCCGTACTCCCCACGCGCCCGCCAAACGGCCGAGCGTCATCCGCTACTGACGGTCGTCTCGCGGTAGCGTGAAAGCGATTGGTCGCCCGGGCCGCGCAGCCGGTCCGGGCGCCGTCGTCACCAAGCGCCGTGTCACTTGAAGATGTTGACGGCGCGCGCGATGACCAGTACGACCGTGATCAACGACACCAGGGACTGCCCGAGCATCAGCATCTTCGCCCAGCGCGACAACGGCATCACATCAGTGGGGCTGAACGCGGTCGCGTTGGTGAACGAGACGTACAGATAGTCGAGGAAGCCCGGCTCCCAGTGTGCGGGGGCGAGCTCCCGCTCCTGCATCTGCGGGAAGAGGAAGTCGGGGTACGGGCTCGCGCCCGCCGCCCGACTGGCCGGACCGCCCCGGTCCCACTCCCAGTACCAGAGCGCGAAGACAATGATGTTGGTGATCCAGATTCCGGCACCCGTCATCAGCAGCGGCCCGGCGTCCGCCCCCGCCGTACCGCGCACCAGGGCGCGCACCAGGCTGAAGGCGGACCAGCCGTTGGCCACGCTGACCAGCGCGGTCAGTATCAGACTGGCGGTGCGCAGCGGTCGCGAGTGCCGCTCGATCCGGTACGGACTGGCGGCGACCAGCCCCACCAGCAGAATGATCTCCAACAGCGGCAGCAGCCAGTGCGGGTGGATGGTGAACCGCGGTGGCAGTGCCCACTGCAGGCCGACGGCGACGACGATCGCCACGGTGACCGCCCAACGCTGCTCGCCCTGTGTAGAGCGTCGCCAGGCGGGCACGGCCGTCCGCTCGGCGCGCGGCTCGGCGGCCGCCGCGTCCTGAAGCAACCGCTCCATCCGGTCGAGCCGTGCGTGCAACTGCCCACCGAGCTGCCGCATTCCCTCGGGCTGGTGTGCCGGGCCGTCCGCCGAAGACCGGCCGTTCCCCTCCGTATCGCTCATAGGGCCATTGTGCGCCGTGCCCCGGGCGGGCCCGACCGCGACCGGGCCCGCCGGTGGCCGGCTACCGCACTGCGGGCAGCACCCGGCCGGTGACCTCGCCGAATCCGATCCGCTTGCCGTCCGGAGCCGGTGCCCACGCGGTGATGGTGACCTCGTCGGCGTCCTCCAGGAAGGTCCGGGACGCTCCGCCGCCAAGGCGCAGCGGATCACGGCCGTTCCAGGTCTGCTCCAGCAGGCAGCCGCGCTCGTCGTCGCCCGGACCGCTGACCGTGCCGGAGGCGAAGAGGTCGCCGGTGCGCAAGGAAGCGCCGTTGACCGTCATATGGGCCAGTTGCTGGGCCGCCGTCCAGTACATCGCGGCGAACGGCGGACGCGAGATGACCTCGCCGTTCAGCGCCACCTCAAGGCGCAGGTCCAGCCCCCACCCCTCGGCCTTGGCGTCGTCGAGGTACGGAAGCAACGGGGCGTCCCGGGGCGGCGGTGCGACCCGTGCGGCCTGCAGCGCGTCCAGCGGAACGATCCACGGCGAGACCGACGTCGCGAAGGACTTGCCGAGGAACGGTCCCAGCGGTACGTACTCCCAGGCCTGGATGTCGCGCGCGGACCAGTCGTTGACCAGGCAGACACCGAAGACATGGTCGGCCAGCGCGTCCAGCGGCACCCGCTCCGCCTGCCGCGACGGAGTGCCGACCACGAAGCCGACCTCGGCCTCGAAGTCCAGCCGCGCCGAGGGGCCGAAGACCGGCTCGGGATCATGGGCTGCCTTGTGCTGACCGGCCGGACGTACGACATCGGTGCCCGAGACGACGACCGTGCCGGCCCGCCCGTGGTAACCGATGGGCAGATGCTTCCAGTTCGGCGTCAGCGCCTCGCCGTCCGGCCGGAAGATCCGGCCGACGGTCGTGGCGTGGTGCTCACTGGCGTAGAAGTCCACGTAGTCGGCGACCTCGAACGGCAGTCGCAGCACGACCGCCTCCAGCGGGTGCAGCAGCGGTTCGACGGTCCGCCGGTGCTCGGGCTCGGTGAGCCATTCGGTGAGCGCACCGCGCACCCGCTGCCAGGTCTGCCGTCCCGCCGCCATCAGCGGATTGAGCACCGGATGCGCCAGGAGTTCCGCGTCCTCGGAGCCGAGGGCTCGGGCGGCGGCGCCCGCGTCGAGCACATGGTCACCGATCCGGACGCCGATCCGGGGTGATCCGGGGGCGTCGGCGGTGGTGAAGACCCCGTAGGGGAGATTGTGCGGGCCGAACGGGCCGCTTACGGCCGCATCCAGTGGGCTGACTTCGGGCATCGGTGGTGCCTCGCCTTCCACATCGCGGGTGAACGCGGAGGTAAGGCTACGGGTTGACCGGCCGTGGCGGTGGAACGGGGTCGGCCATTGAGTGCCGGCTCGCGCGGGCTACCAGCGGCGCAGCGCCATCAACCGGCGACGCACGTCGACGCGTTGCCGCTGGCGCCGCGGCTGGGGGTCCTCCGGGGCCTCGGGGGGCGGCGCGGTGTCCGGCGCTGATCGGTCGGCGTCCTGGTTCGCGTTCATCGCTGGCGCATCCTTAAGCCGGTCGGAGCATCGGTGATGGATGTCAGGACGTCCATCCCACGGCTGTTGGTTCCCCGCCCGGACGACCCAGCACCAACAACGGTGCCAGGGGCACCATGGTCACGCCACCGTGCCGCGGCGCCCGCCGCTCGGACCCCGCGGCCAGCTGGGCGCCGGTCAGTCGCGGGTGACCGGCGCGTACTTGTATCCGACCCGGCGGACGGTGACGATGCCCGCCCGGTGCTCGGGGCCGAGCTTGCGGCGCAGCCGTGCCACATGCACGTCGACGGTGCGGCCGTCACCGACATGGCCGTAGCCCCAGACCGTGTTCACCAGTTGGTCACGGGTGTGCACCCGGTGCGGATGGGCCACCAGGTGTGCCAGCAGCTCGAATTCGAGATAGGTCAGATCCAGCACACGGCCGTCGATGCTCGCCGTGCGGCGGTCGAGATCGATCTGGATCGGATCGTCCGACTCCGCGGGCCCGGCCGCCACCGAAGGTGGGGCCTGGTCGGCGGGGACGAGGACCAGATAGCCGACCATCGGCGGCTGTCCGGCCACAGCGGGCAGGGTGTGTCCGGGAGCTGGCATCCAGGTGGCGCCGGGCGGCAGGAAGTCCGGCGCCGGAACCACCTCGTCAGGGCGTACGGCGCGCAGCCGCTGCCGGGCCGGTACGGGGGCGTGCAGGGGCTGGGTGTTCGAGATGTTCGACATGGGGTCTCGGCTCTTTCGCGCGAAGGGGACGCATGGACGTCGTGCGCGGGGCCGGGCGGTGACGACGGCAGTGGCCGTTGACGGTTCAGCCGTGGACGCGGGCCCGCGCGGAGGTCGCGCGGCAACACAGACGGTCGAAGTGGTGCGCCTGCCGGGACGGCCAGAACGGCTCAAGGTCACTACGACCCGTCGCGGTGTCAATCAAGCTGGCCATGGCCCCATTGAACCAGAAGGTGTGTATCCATCGCGCGAGTTGATGCGGTACGCATCTTTCCGGCCGGAAATCCGGCCGGAAAGAGCACGGCCCACACCGCCCCCTCCACGAACTGCCCACAACGACGGAGCCATCCGTTTTGCCGCGATTCTCCTTACTATCTCCACCCGGCGGAGCGCCGCCGCCACCGGCAGGTGTGTGAGGCGCTGCTTGACTTCCGCTCGGCGCGGCCGGCCTGGGACCAGGCGGTCGGCCGGGCCCGCGCGGAGCCTGTGCGGCACCGTGGTCCGTCACCCCGGGCGGGTGAACTCGCCAAGGACGCACTGACCTTGACGGGGCGTGGCGGGATGCCACTGGAGGCTCATCTGCCGGGTCGCGACGCGCCGCCGGTAACCGGAGGCCGACGCGTTCACCGTGGCGCTGCGCTCGGCGACGGCGTCCGGGGCCCAGGCGATCCGCGAGCGCCGGGCCCCTCTTGGCGACGGCGCACCCGAGGCGCCGAGGGCGCTGGCGCGGCGGAACGGGGACGGCCCGCGGACCCGGTGCCGGCACGGGCCGCGGAGCCCATCACGGAGGCGCTCGAAGACCTGGCGCCCCGGCCCCTCGACGTCAACTGCCGTACGGGGGAAGGATGATGCGGGCGCCGCACGGGGGAAGCGGCGCCCGACACGGCAAGCATAGCGGACTGATGCCCCTTACATCTACCCCCGTCCGACGTGACGCCCAAGACACCGGGAACGCGATGGTTCAGCGGATCGGCAGACCCGAGATGGTGCGGGCGATCACCAGTCGCTGGATCTCGCTGGTGCCTTCGAAGATGGTGTAGATGGCGGCGTCCCGGTGCATCCGCTCCACCGGGTACTCACGGGTGAATCCGTTGCCGCCGAGGATCTGCATGGCCGACGCGGTGACCCACTTCGCCGTCTCGCCCGCATACAGCTTGGACATCGACCCCTCCGCGGCGGTGAAGGGCTTGCCCGCGGTGGCCATCCACGAGGCGCGCCACACCAGCAGCCGGGCGGCGTCGATCCGTGTCCGCATGTCGGCGAGAGTGAAGGCCACGCCCTGGTTGTCGATGATGGGGCGGCCGAACTGGACCCGGGTCTTGGCGTAGTCGAGGGCGACCTCGTACGCGGCCCGGGCGATACCGACCGCCTGCGCACCGACCGCCGGACGGGAGGCCTCGAAGGTGGCCATCGCCGCGTTCTTGATCCGCTCGCCGCCCGCGCGCTGCTTCTCCCGGGCGCGGGCCAGCCGCTCCTCCAGCTTCTCCTTGCCGCCGAGCAGACAGGAGCCCGGGACCCGCACCTGGCCCAGGACGACCTCGGCGGTGTGCGAGGCGCGTATGCCGTGCTTCTTGAACTTCTGCCCCTGGGACAGGCCCGGTGTGCCCGGCGGGACGATGAACGACGCCTGACCGCGGGCGCCGAGTTCGGAGTCGACGACCGCGACGACCACATGGACGTTGGCGATGCCACCGTTGGTGGCCCAGGTCTTGGTGCCGTTCAGCACCCATTCGTCCTTGGCCTCGTCGTAGACCGCGCGGGTACGCATGGCGGAGACATCCGATCCGGCATCCGGCTCGGAGGAGCAGAAGGCGGCGACCTTCACATCGTCGGCGGTGCCGAACATCTGCGGGACCCAGGTGCCGATCTGCTCCTCGGTGCCGTTGGCGAGTACGCCGACGGCGGCCAGCGTGGTGCCCACGATGGACAGGCCGATGCCGGCGTCTCCCCAGAACAGTTCCTCCATGGCGACCGGGATGCCGAGGCCGGTCGGGTCGAAGAACGCCTGGGCGTAGAAGTCCATGGAGTACAGGCCGATCTTGGCGGCCTCCTGGATCACCGGCCACGGGGTCTCCTCGCGCTCGTCCCACTCGGCGGCGGCCGGGCGCATCACATCGGCGGCGAAGCCGTGCACCCAGTCGCGGACCCCCTTCTGGTCGTCGTTGAGCTCCAGGCCGAAGTCGCCCATCGTTCCCCTCCACCTGCTTGTTACTTGCGGTAACCGCAGTGTGTTACCAGCGAGTAAGGATGTCAACCGCGGTCCGCCCAGCGGCCGTACTCGCGCCGGATCCGGGGCCGGGCCGCGAGAGAGCCGCAGAGCGTTGCGGCATTCCGCGGAAAATGCAGTACGTTGCGCACAGCGCGGAATCGAACGGGCGGGGAGGCTCGAGTGCAGACCAGCCAGCGACTGGACCAGCAACAGGCGGCGGAGAACAGGCGTCGGGAGCTGCTCGAAGCCGCGGACCGGGTGGTGCTGCGCGACGGGCCCGAGGCGTCCATGAACGCGATCGCGGCCGAGGCGGGGATCACCAAACCGATCCTCTACCGCCACTTCGGTGACAAGAGCGGGCTGTACCGCGCGCTCGCCAAGCGCCACACCGACGCGCTGCTGGACACGCTGCGTGCCGCGCTGGACACCCCGGCCGCCCGCCGCGAGCGGGTCGAGGCCACCTTGGACGCGTACCTGGCGGCAATCGAGGCGCGCCCGCAGGTGTACCGCTTTCTGATGCATCCCACCGAGGCCGCGGACGCCGAGAAGGATTTCGACACCAGACGCCACTCCGCGCCGCTACTGCGCCGACTCGGCGAGGAGTTGGCGAAGATCATCGCCGAACGCCTCGACCTCGGCCCCAACAGCGAGGAGCTTGCCCGGGTCTGGGGCCACGGAATCGTCGGCATGATGCACGCGGCCGGTGACTGGTGGCTCGGCGAACGCCCCTGCGAGCGCAGCCAGTTGGTGGCTCATCTGGCCGATCTGCTCTGGGGGCGCCTGGCGGCGGCGGGCGATGCCCCGGGCGGACCCGGGTTCTGACCGGGGGCGCCCGCGGCGGACGGGATTCGCCAGGTGCGGTGAGTTGGCTACCGCCGGACCACGACACCGTGGTTGCGCGCCGACGCGGCGGAGATTTCCTGGGGCGAGCCCCCCGAACCCTCTTAGGGGGCGAGCCCACAGACCTCCCGGGTACGGGTCCGGCTGACGGTCGCGCCCCAAGCCCCGGGCGGTGTCAGGAGCTTGCCCCCGACCGGAAAGTCCGTGGGGAGCGTGCCCACAGGAAAACATCCGCCGCGGCGGCGAGCAACCCCCGCGGCGGGGACCAGCGGTGTCCGAACCCGCCGCACCCCCCACCAGGATCCGCCGGAAGCGACCTACCGCACCCGCCGGGCGGCGCGCAAGGCGCGCCACCGACGCACACCGGTGAGCCGGTCGATGAACAACTCGCCGCCGAGGTGGTCGCATTCATGCTGCAGGCAGCGGGCGAAGAACCCGGTCCCCTCGATCCGCACCGGCTCGCCCCGCAGGTCGAAGCCCTCCACGACCGCGTGGTCGAAGCGCGGGGTCGCCGCGGTGACACCAGGCAGCGACAGACACCCTTCCGATCCGGCGACCACGACGCCGTCCACCGCCGTCAAGCGCGGATTGACCACGTACCCGAGGTGGCGGCGGTCCTCGTCGTCCGGGCAGTCATAGACGAACACCCTCGCCGGTACGCCGATTTGCGGCGCGGCCAGACCCACGCCGTCGGCGGCGTACATCGTGGCGTACATGTCCTCGACCAGCCGCGCCAGCTCCTGGTCGAAGTCGGCCACCTCGGCGGCCGCCGACCGCAGCACGGGGTCGCCGAGCAGCCGCATGGGCCGGACGGTTCCGGAGCTGCCGGGGATCGCGGCGCGTTTCATGGCGGCAAGATTACGGTCCCGCCCCGGCGGACCAGTCTGTCGGGGGCGAGCCGCCGAGGGTTGGAACTCACCCCGCGGCGATGCCCGCCGTAACCCCGAGTGGTCCGCCCACGCGGACCGGCGGTGCCCAACCCGCGCAGCCCACCGAAGATCCACCGGGAGCTCTCAGCACCCCAATCCCCCCCAACACCCGCCCCAACCGGGGTGTTTCACCTCCCCGACGGCCTACCACTCCCCGGCGGCGGCCCCCGACGGGCCCGGCCAGCGGCCCGTCGGCCGGTGGCGCGGTGCGGGGCCGGGCCGAGGACTCGATAGGCTGATCCGAGACCGAAGCCTCCCGCCCCGGCGGACCGGCGCGGACCGCGGGGGGTATCCCACCCGCGGCGCGGCACCGGCGGACGCGCTACGCCACCCCCATCCAGGCGGTGGTGGACCACGCGCCCGGAGGCGCGGTGCCGGACGCGAGGAGGATCGAAAGACGATGGCAGGCAACTCGGAGCCGCTGTCGCCGCGGGCGAAGCTGGCCGTGACGGCGGGCAAGGCTGCGGCGGCGGTGTCGCGCGCCGCGGGCCGCGGCAGCGGATCGGTGATCGGCGGCCGGGTGGCCCTCAAGCTCGACCCCGAGCTGCTGGGCCGGCTCGCTCACCACCTGGACGTGGTCCTGGTGTCGGCGACCAACGGCAAGACCACCACCACCCGCCTGATCGCCGAGGCGCTGGGGGCAGCCGGTCCTGTCGTATCCAACGCGCTGGGCGCCAACATGCCCGCCGGTATCACCTCCGCCCTGGCGGGCGGCTCGGACGCCCGGTACGGCGTCATAGAGGTCGACGAGAAGTACCTGGCGGGAGTCGCCCGCGATGTCACGCCGAAGGCCATCGCGTTGCTCAACCTGTCGCGCGACCAGCTCGACCGCGCCGCCGAGACCCGGATGCTCGCCGAGAAGTGGCGCGAGGGCCTGGCCGGTACCCACGCGATCGTGATCGCCAACGCCGACGACCCGCTGGTGGCCTGGGCCGCGTCCTCCTGCCCGACCGTGGTGTGGGTGGCCGCGGGCCAGGAGTGGAAGGACGACGCCTGGTCGTGCCCGTCCTGCGGCGGTGTGCTGCAGCGCCCCGGTGACGACTGGTTCTGCGGCGAGTGCGGCTTCCGCCGCCCGCAGCCCACCTGGGCGCTCTCCGGCGACTACGTCATCGCCCCGGACGGTGTCGCCTGGCCGATCCAGCTGCAGCTGCCCGGCCGGGCCAACAAGGCGAACGCGGCCACCTCGGCCGCCGTCGCCGCGGTCTTCGGCGTGGCCCCGAAGATCGCGCTGGAGCGGATGTACGCGGTGCAGGCGGTCGCCGGACGGTACGACGTGGTCTCGTACCTCGGCCGTGACCTGCGGCTGCTGCTGGCGAAGAACCCGGCGGGCTGGTTGGAGACCTTCTCGCTGATCGACGGCCCGCCCGCGCCGGTACTGCTGTCCGTCAACGCCCGCGGCGCGGACGGCACCGACACCTCCTGGCTGTGGGACGTGGACTACACCCGGCTCGCCGGTCACCCGATCTACGTGATCGGCGACCGCAAGCTGGACCTCGCGGTCCGCCTTGAGGTGGCCGGACTGCAGTTCCAGGTCTGCGCCGATGTGGACGAGGCGGTGCGCTCGGCGCCCCCCGGCAAGATCGAGGTCATCGCCAACTACACGGCGTTCCAGGATCTGCGCCGCGTCGTGGGCAACTGACCCGCCTACCAGGACTCCTACAGAAGGATTGCGAGCATGAGCGACACCAGCCTGCGCCTGGTGTGGGTCTACCCCGACCTGCTGAGCACCTACGGTGACCAGGGCAACGCCCTGGTGGTGGAGCGCCGCGCCCAGCAGCGGCACATCCCCGTCACCCGTATCGACGTACGTTCCGACCAGCCGATCCCCACCTCGGGCGACATCTATCTGATCGGTGGCGGTGAGGACCGGCCGCAGCGGCTCGCCGCGGAGCGGCTGCGGCGGGACGGCGGACTGAACCGGGCGGTGGGCAACGGCGCCATCGTCTTCTCGGTCTGCGCGGGCTACCAGATCCTGGGCACCGAGTTCATCAACGACCTCGGCCGCCCCGAGCCGGGCCTGGGCATCCTCGATGTGCGCAGCGTCCGCAACGAGGGCTCCCGGCACGTCGGCGACATCATGGGCGACATCGACGAGCGACTCGGCCTGCCGCCGCTGACCGGCTTCGAGAACCACCAGGGAAATACGGTTGTCGGCCCCGGCGCCCGCCCCTTCGCCCGGCTCCGGTTCGGCAGCGGCAACGGCACCGGCGACGGCACCGAGGGCGCTTGGTGCGACACGGTCTTCGGTACCTACGCGCACGGCCCGGTGATGGCCCGCAACCCGCTGATCGCCGACATGCTGCTGAAACTCGCGCTCGACGTGCACGCGCTGCCGCCGGTCGACGAGCAGTGGTACGAGGCGCTGCGCGCCGAGCGGATCGCGGCCGCGACGCAGGCGTCGGCCTGAGGCCACCCCCACGGAGCGTGGGGTTCCGTCATCCGGACGAAACCGGCACGACGGACCGATGTTTCCCCCGTACGGATAGGCTGGCGGGGTCCTTCCGGACGACGGGGTCCGGTCGCCGGTTGACTTGCAGGTGCAGGAGTAGCGAGAGCAATGCGTATTGGTGTGCTGACCAGCGGCGGCGACTGCCCCGGACTGAACGCCGTCATCCGGTCGGTGGTGCACCGCGCCGTGGCCGACCACGGTGACGAGGTGATCGGCTTCCACGACGGCTGGAAGGGTCTGCTCGAGGGCGACTACCGCAAGCTGGACCTGGACGCGGTCGGTGGCATCCTCGCCCGCGGCGGCACCATCCTCGGCTCGTCCCGCGTGCAGCCCGCCCATCTGCGCGGTGGTGTGGAGCAGGCCAAGGGCCATGTCAAGGACCTCGGCCTGGACGCGATCATCCCGATCGGCGGCGAGGGCACGCTGAAGGCGGCCCGGCTGCTGTCCGACGCGGGGCTGCCGATCGTCGGGGTGCCCAAGACCATCGACAACGACATCTCCTCGACCGACGTCACCTTCGGTTTCGACACCGCGGTGATGGTCGCGACCGAGGCGCTGGACCGGTTGAAGACCACCGCCGAGTCCCATCAGCGGGTGCTGATCGTCGAGGTGATGGGCCGCCACACCGGCTGGATCGCACTGCACTCGGGCATGGCGGCCGGTGCGCACGCGATCGTGGTTCCGGAGCGGCCGTTCGATATCGAGGAGCTGACCGCGCTGGTCGGCAAGCGGTTCGCGGCGGGCAAGAAGTTCGCGATCGTGGTGGTCTCCGAGGGCGCCAAGCCGCGTGAGGGGTCGATGGCCTTCGAGACCGGCGGCACCGACATGTACGGGCACGAGCGATTCGCCGGAGTGGCCCGGCAGTTGTCGGTCGAGCTGGAGCAGCGGCTCGGCAAGGAAGCACGTCCGGTGATCCTCGGCCATGTGCAGCGCGGCGGTACGCCGACCGCCTACGACCGGGTGCTGGCCACCCGGTTCGGCTGGCACGCGGTGGAGGCGGCGCACAACGGCGACTTCGGGATGATGACGGCGCTGCGCGGCACCGACATCGTGCTGGTGCCGCTGGCCGAGGCTGTCGACCATCTGAAGACGGTGCCCGCCGAGCGGTACGTCGAGGCCGAGTGCGTGCTGTGACAGCAGCTTAAGGAGGACCTTTCCGGGGCACGGCCCCCGGACCCCCGTTCGAAGGGCCTCCCCCGACACCCCAGAGCCGCCCCCGCCCGAAGCCTCGGGAGGGGGCGGCTCTAGTCTGGTGCGGGCGCACCGGTCGAATCGGTTACAAAGGGGCGCCCTGCGCGAGGTGCGACAGGAGAGTGCGGATGGATCACAGCGGGCACGGCATGTCGGGCATGCACGGCATGGACATGGATATGCCGCCGTTCACGCTGGGACGGGGCCTGCAGTTCAGTGGCGATCCGTTCTTCCTGATCGGTTGTGTGCTGGCGCTGGGCCTGTACGGCTGGGCGGTGATCCGGCTGCGCCGCCGCGGCGACGCGTGGCCGGTGGTACGCACCGTCGCGTTCGCCACCGGTGTGCTGACCGTGGGCCTGACGATGTGCACCAAGCTGAACGACTACGGCATGGTCCTGTTTAGCGTGCACATGGTGCAGCACATGGTCATCAGCATGCTCTCGCCCATCCTGTTGCTGCTCGGCGCACCGGTGACGCTGACGTTGCGGGCGCTGCCCACGGCGGGCCGGGGCCGCAAGGGACCACGTGAGCTGCTGGTGGCCCTGCTGCACAGCCGCTACATGCGGATCATCACGCATCCGGCGTTCACCATCCCGCTGTTCATCGCGAGCCTGTACGCGCTGTACTTCACGCCGCTGTTCGACTTCCTGATGGGCAGCCGGATCGGGCACATCGCGATGATGGTGCACTTCCTCGCGGTGGGCCTGGTCTTCTTCTGGCCGATCATGGGCGTGGACCCCGGGCCGCACCGGCCGGGGTATGTGATGCGCATCCTGGAGCTGTTCATGGGGATGCCGTTCCACGCGTTCTTCGGCATCGCGCTGATGATGGCCAGCCAGCCAATGATCAAGACCTTCGAGCATCCGCCCGCCTCGCTCGGCGTGGACCCGCTGGCCGACATGCACGCGGGCGGTGCCATCGCCTGGGCGTTCAGCGAGATCCCGTCGGTGCTGGTGCTGATCGCGCTGGTCATGCAGTGGTACTTCTCGGAGCAGCGGCAGTCCCGGCGCAAGGACCGCGCGGCGGACCGCAACGGCGACCAGGAGCTGGTGGCGTACAACGCCTATCTGGCCTCGCTCCAGGGGCGCGGCCGCTGACATCGCGCGTTTTCCGGTGTTGTCGCCCCGTAGCGGTAGGGACCGCTGCGGGGCGACGATGGTTCCTGGAGGTGGCTGGGACGATGCCGGGATCCGCGAAGGCGATGACGGTGTGCACGTTGCTGGTCTTGGTGCTGGTCACCGCGTACACAGTCGCGCTGGGCAGCAACGGGTGGCTGTGGTTCGGCTGGGTGGTGCTGGGTCTGCTGACCGCGGGCAGCGCACTGACCCGCCGGACCTGACCGCGGTCATCGTGGTGCACTCGGGAGGCGTCCACCGTGTTCTATTACCTGCTGAAGTACCTGGTGCTCGGCCCACTGCTGAAGCTGCTGTTCCGGCCGCGCATCGCAGGCCTGGAGAACATTCCGGAAGAGGGCCCGGCCATCATCGCGGGCAATCACCTCTCCTTCTCCGACCACTTCCTGATGCCCGCGATCCTGCCGCGCCGGATCACCTTCCTCGCCAAACAGGAGTACTTCACCGGACCGGGGCTCAAGGGCGCGCTGATCGCCTCGTTCTTCCGCAGCGCGGGTCAGATCCCGGTGGACCGCACCGGTGGGAAGGCGGCGCACCCGGCCGTGACGGAGGCACTCGCCGTGCTCGGACGCGGTGAGCTGATGGGCGTCTACCCGGAGGGCACCCGCTCGCACGACGGACGGCTCTACAAGGGGCGAACCGGTGTGGCGGTGATGGCGCTCAAGGCGCACGCGCCCGTCGTACCGTGCGCGATGGTCGGCACGTTCGAGATCCAGCCGCCGGGACGGCTGCTGCCGAAGATCCGCCGGGTGACCATCCGGTTCGGCAAGCCGCTGGACTTCTCCCGGTTCGAGGGGCTGGAGGGCGACCGGTTCGTGCTGCGCTCGATCGTCGACGAGATCATGTACGCGATCATGGAGCTGTCCGGCCAGGAGTACGTGGACCGCTACGCCGCCGAGGTCAAGGCCGAGTTGACGCGGAACGGCACCGCACACCACCCGCGCGGGGCCGCGTAGTCAGCGCACAGCGAACACCACCGGGTACGGCGACCGAGGTGCGTGATGTCGCTGCCATGGCAGGAACCGTCTTCGTGATCGGGGCAATGCGACAGATGGCCGGGCTGTCCGAGCGGATCGGCTCGGCGGTCGTCATCTCCAGCATCACGGTGTACGGGGACGAACGCGGGCGCGGATCCGTCATCCAGGAGGAGCCGGACGGCTTCCCCCCCCACCCGGCACCGGTGCCGGAGACACAGCGCACCGTGCCTGCAGGTGACCGCGGTTACTCGACCCTGAAGGCAGCTCTGGAACGGGAGTTGACGGCCGCGGGCGACGCGCCGCCGACGGCCCTGCTGCGCGCGGGCGCCGTCCACGGGCCGCGCTCCCGGCTGCCGCGCGAGCTGTACTTCGTCAAGCGGGCGCTGGACAAGCGTCCGGTGCGGGTGCCGGCGTACCGCGGTGAGAGCCGCTTCCACACCTCCCACAGCGCGAACACCGCGGAGTTGGTACCGCTGGCGGCGCGCAGGCCCTGGTCGCGGGTGCTCAACGCCGCCGATCCATACCCGCCGACCGTGGCGGAGACCGGATCGGCGATCGACCCCGTGCTGGACCATGTCTGCGAGACGGTCCCGTTGGACGGCCCCGCGACTCAACGGAATTCGTGCCAGGGCCACCTGAAGCCGCCGCGCATCACCCGCACATGGCCGAACACCGACCGTCCGGTGATCCGGACGATGGGGCCGTCCTCGTCCTGCGGGCCCTTGCCGCCGGGCAGTGAGCGCTTGCCGAACAGCGCGGTCCCGGTGTCGTAGACGCGGGCGTTGTCCGGGACCAGGATCTCGATCTTGCCGCCGAAGGAGTTCGCCTCGATGACGACCTCGCGCCGGGTGAACACCGCATGCCGCAGATCGATCACGGCGGCGCCGAAGGTGGAGCGGACCAGCGTCACCGGAGGGACCGGCCACTGCCCACCACGCCGGATCTTGCTGAACACCGCCTGGACCGGGGCGGCATCGAGGTGCACGGCGGGCGCCGGGCCGCCCGCGGGCTCGGGCAGATCGCGGGTGAGCGGGGCGAGTTCACCGACGGTGCGGGAGGCGTACACCGCCTCAAGCCGCTCGGCGTGCTCCTCGGGTGCCAGGCGTCCGGTGGCCAGCGCGTCCGCGAGTATGGCCGCCACGCGGTCACGCTCCTCGTCGGAGGCACGCAAGTCAGGCGCGACACCGGGCAGTTTGGACAGCCGAGCGGGCTCCGGGGCGGGTACGGGGGCCGATGCGGGCATCAGGGCATCCTCTTCCACGGCGTGCGCGGGCTAACGACAGAACTCACGTTATATCGCGATAGTCGTCACCGGCAATACGCTGGCCTGGCCCTGTCGGCGCTGACTAGGCTGATCTTGCGTCGGCCACTGGAAGACGCGCGAGGAGGAGCAGAGATGTCAGACGCCCAGCTCAGCATCGACTCCGTGATGGACGCGGTCGCCGAGAAGTGGCTGCCGCATGTGGTCGCCGAGGTCAATGACTACGACGTCAAGGTCGCCAATGTCGAGGGGGAGTTCCCCGAGCATGTCCACGCGGACACCGACGAGTTCTTCCTCGTGCTCGCCGGTCGGCTGCACCTCGATCTGCCGGACCGCACGGTGACGCTCGGCCCGAACGACGTCTTCACGGTGGGGCGCGGCACTCCGCATCGCCCGCGCGCCGAGCAGGGCACCCGGATCCTGATGTTCGAACCGCGCGGCACGGTCAACAACGGTGACGGCAACACCGGGACGACGGGCATACGCATCGCCTGACCAGCTCCGGCAAACCAATGGTGCCGCACCCGTGGTACGGATGCGGCACCATCATCAACTCCGGCTAGCCGAAGGTCACTCGGCGCTCGCCTTGCCGATGGCCTCGGTCGGCACGGCGTGCGGACCACAGACGACGTCATGGCCGTCGAGTCGGCCGTCGACGAAGTAGGCGGTCACCCGGTCGTTGATGCAGGGGTTGACCAGACCGGTCACACCGTGCGAGCCCGCATCCCGCTCGGTGATCATCTCCGAGCCGCGCAGCCTGCGGTGAAGTTCCACGGCGCCCGAGTACGGGGTTGCCGCGTCACGCGTGCTCTGCACGATCAGTACGCTCGGCAGACCACCCCGCGAGCGGACGTCGAGCGGGGTGTGCTGCGGCTGGGTCCAGGTGGCGCACGGCAGGTTCATCCATGCGTTGGACCAGGTCAGGAACGGGTACTTGGCGTTCAGCGCGGTGTTGTCGCGATCCCACGTGCGCCAACTGGTGGGCCAGTGGGCGTCGTTGCACTCCACGGCGGTGTACACGGCGTTGCTGTTCTCCGCCGTGGTGTTGCCGGCCACATTGCTGTAGTCCGGCCCCGCCGCCTTGATCAGCGGCTTGGCGTCGCCAGCGGCGTACTTGCCCCACGCGTCGGCGATGATCGGCCAGTACTGGTCGAAGTACGGGGCGTTCTGGAAGAAGGCGATCAGTTCGGCCGGGCCGACCACACCGCCGAGCTGATGGCTCTTGGCGGTGGCGCGGAGCCGCTGCCACTGCTGCTCGACCTTCGCCCGGGTGGTACCGAGGTGGTACGCGGCGTCATGCTGGGCGACCCAGTTCTCGAAGTCCTTCCACCGGCCCTCGAAAGCCACGTCCTGGTTCAGGTTGTTCTGGTACCAGATCTGGTCGGGGTTGGGATTGACGACGCTGTCCACCAGCAGGCGGCGGACATGGGTCGGGAACAGCGTCGCGTAGACGGCGCCGAGGTAGGTGCCGTACGAGACGCCGAGGTAGTTCAGCTTCTTCTCACCGAGCGCCGCGCGGATGACGTCCATGTCGCGGGCGGCGTTGGGCGTCGTCATATAGCGCAGCAGCGGGCCGCTGCGGTGCGCGCACCCGTCCGCGTACTCCTTGGCGAGCTTGCGCTGCGCCAGCTTGTCCGCCTGGTCGCCCGGTACCGGGTCGGCCTTGGGGGCCTTGACGAACTCGCGGGGGTCCTCGCAGCTGATCGGGGAGGAGTGGCCCACGCCGCGTGGGTCGAAGCCCACGAAGTCGTACGCCTGTGCGGTCCTGGTCCACAGCGGGTTCTTGGTCGTGACCCGCATGGGGAACTTCATGCCGGAGCCGCCCGGTCCACCCGGGTTGTACAGCAGCGCGCCCTGGCGCTGCGCCGGGGTCCCGGTGCTGCGGACGCGGTCCACCGCGAGCTTGATGGTGGCTCCGTCGGGCTTCGCGTAATCGATGGGGACCGTCACGAACCCACACTGGATGGGGGCCTTGAACCCCCAGTCCGACGGGCAGTCGGTCCAGTGGATTCCGGCCTTCGCGGCGCGCGTGGCCGCGACGTCCACCCCGTGCGCCTCGGCACTCGCGCCGTAGGCGCTACCGCCCGGCGTCTGGTCCCCCGCGCTGGCCGCGGGAGCTGCCGCGATGGTGCCCGCGATCAGGGCACCGGTCGCGCCGAGCACGGCAATGCGTTTCAAAGAATTTCCCCTCTCTGCTGGTGTGCCGCTGGTAGCGGCAGCGATCAAGCAGGTCCAGGGAGATCCTTTCGTCCACTTAGAGGATCCGCACAGATATTCAAGAGATTTCTTTACCATTTCGTAAGACTGGCTTGTGGGTTGACGCTCCGCCAGCCGAATGCCGCCGGTCGGCGTAGCGCCGGTCCGGCGGATTCCCGTCTCCGCGTGGCCTACCCCGCGGCGGCCGCCGCGGCCTGCCGGCCGGCGTCGAGCAGCCGACGCACCATCAGGGCGTCCTCGGCCAGCGCGGTCACCAGGGCCGCCGGTCCAGCGAGCGGAGTGAGCATCGCCTCGCCCTCGGCCGGATCCGACGGCAGCACCGCAACCTGGCAGGGCCGGTCCCGGAACCGTGGTTCCACGACCAGGAGTTGGCCGACGGCCCGGTACCGGTCGAGCACCGCGGGCCCCGACCAACCGGGCGCCCCCGGGCCCAGGGCGAGTCCCTGATCGAGCAGCGCACGGCCGTCCAGCCGGACGGTCAGCCTGCTCACCAGCCGCCCCGGCCGCTCCCCCGCCCGACCCAGCACCAGTTCCTCACGGAGCACCAGTCGGGCCCCCTCTGCAAGGTCCACCCGGGTGGTCATCGCCAGATCGCTCCCGGCCGCCGCGATCAACGGCTCCGGCAGCCAGCACAGCTCGGCGTCCGAATCCACCGTCAGCCGCACGTCATACGTGGCGGAGCGCCCGCACCGCCCCGGCAGCGAGACCGTGGCCGCCGCCGAGCCCACCGCGAGCCGGGCCCCGGTACGTACCCGCGTGTCCAGCGAGAGGTGGTCGCCGCCCAGCGGCGCGCTCATCGCCCCGACGACGGTGACCTGGGCGGTGCCCGGTGCGACGGCCCGAGTGCGGCGCAGGGCGAGCGGCCCCGCTCCGTCGAGTACCGGCAGCGCCGTCCCGCCGCGGCCGTCCGGTGCGGCCACGATCCGGGCGGCAGCGCGCACCCCGCTGGCCGGTGCGGTGGCCCGGGTCGGCACGACGGCGGTCATGCGGCCGCCGCGGTCCATCCGGCGAGCCGCTCCCGGACCCAGCCGATGACCGGAGCTATCCCATCCGGTTCGGTCAACGAGGTGAAGGCGACCGGCAGTTCACCCCGCTGGGTCCTGGCGTCCCGCGCCATGACCCCCAGGTCGGCGCCGACCAGCGGGGCGAGGTCGGTCTTGTTGACCACCAGGAGATCGGCAGTGGACACCCCCGGGCCGCCCTTGCGCGGGATCTTGTCGCCGCCCGCGACGTCGATCACGAAGATCTGCGCGTCGACCAGCCCCTTGGAGAAGGTGGCGGTGAGGTTGTCGCCGCCCGATTCGACGAGGACGAGGTCGAGCGGCCCCACCGTCTCCTCCAGATCCTCGACCGCTTCGAGGTTGGCGGAGATGTCATCCCGGATGGCGGTGTGCGGGCATGCGCCGGTCTCCACCGCGGTGATCCGCTCGGCCGGCAGCACCGCGTTGCGCAGCAGGAACTCCGCGTCTTCCCGGGTGTAGATGTCATTGGTGACAACGGCGATGGACAACTCGTCTCGCAGCTGGCGGCAGATCGCGGCGACCGTGGCGGTCTTCCCGGAGCCGACCGGCCCGCCCAGGCCGATCCGCAGCGCCCGTCGGGTGCCGTCCGGCCGCACGGTCGGAGCGCTCGAAGAGGTGGGCGCGGGGTGCTTCCCTGAAAGGGCGGTGGCGGGCGACGGGTGGGAGTACCGCTGCGGGTAGGTCTCGGGGTGGTCCAGATGCATGGTCGGCTCCGGGCGGATCGGGGGTACGGGGCGGCTAGGAGGCGAAGAGTCGGACCGGCCAGGCGGCGTGCCGCTCGGCGGCGATCTCCAGCAGGGGCGCGGAGGCGGCCGGCAGGGCGTCGACATCGCTGTCGAGGGCCAACCGGGCGGAGTCCACCGCCTGTTGGGCGACGCGGTCGAGGTCGGGGGCGAGTCGGGCGAGGACGGCGGTGGCGTCGAACGGATCGAGGCTGAGCAGCCGCACCGCCGCTGTCGCCGGTCCGCTGACCGCCTCGTACGCCGCCGCGTGCGCCGCGTCGAGCGGCCCGAGCCCGGCCGCGCTGGCGGTCACCCCGAGCACCACGGGTTGATGGGCGCCGCGCGGCCGAGCCGCCGCCAGCGCGTCCAGCACGGGCGACGGCCAGCAGGCGCGGGCCGCGCGCATCATCTGGCGGCCGAGCTTGCGAGCGGTGGCCCGCAACGCGGGCGAGGGGGTACGGGCATCGGCCGCCTCGTCCAGCAGCAGCGGATCGACTCCGGCCGCCGCGGCAGCGGCGAGAGCGGCGGCCACCAGTCCGGCGGTGTCCAGCCGCCCCCGGCAGAACGCCTCCAGGGACGTGGCGTCATACAGCCGGCCGGCCGCCACCGCCGCCTCGGCGCCTCCGGAGTGGGCATGCCCGCCCGCCGGGAAGCGCCCGTCCGCGAGGACGAGCAGCGCGGCGCGGTTGGCCGGTGCCGTCGTGGTGATCGTCATGGCGTACCCCGCAGGCCTCAGAACAGGAAGTAGCGCTGGGCCATGGGCAGTTCGACGGCCGGTGCCGGATCGATGGCCTCCCCGTCAATGCGCACCGTGAAGGAGTCCGGGTCGACGTCCACCCGCGGCAGCGCGTCGTTCTCCCGCATGTCCGCCTTGGTGACCGCGCGGGTGCTGCGGATGGCGGCGAACCGTTTGCCGAGCCCCAGCCGGTCCACGAGCCCGTCGTCGAGCGCCGTCTGGGTCACGAAGTTGACGGAGTTGCCCGACGGTGCCCGACCGGTCGCTCCGAACATCGGCCGCGGCAGCATGGGTTGGGGGGTCGGGATGGAGGCGTTGGCATCGCCCATCTGCGCGTACGCGATCTGCCCGCCCTTGATGACCAGTTGAGGTTTGACGCCGAAGAAGGCGGGCTCCCACAGCACCAGGTCGGCGAGTTTGCCCTCCTCGACCGAGCCGATCTCGCCGTCGAGGCCCTGGGCGACCGCGGGGTTGATGGTGTATTTGGCGACATAGCGACGAACCCGGTGGTTGTCCGCCCTGCCGTCGCCCGGTAGGGAGCCGCGACGCCTCTTCATCACATGGGCGGTCTGCCAGGTGCGCAGCACGACCTCGCCGATCCGGCCCATCGCCTGCGAGTCCGAGGAGATGATGGATATCGCGCCGAGATCATGCAGTACATCCTCGGCGGCGATGGTGGACGGCCGGATACGGGACTCGGCGAAGGCGAGGTCCTCGGGCACCGTCGGGTTGAGGTGATGGCAGACCATCAGCATGTCGAGGTGCTCCTCGACGGTGTTGACGGTGTGCGGACGGGTGGGATTGGTCGAGGACGGCAGTACGTTGGGCCGGGAGACCACGGTGATGATGTCCGGTGCGTGTCCGCCGCCCGCGCCCTCGGTGTGGTAGGCGTGGATTGCGCGTCCGGCGATAGCGGCCAGGGTGTCCTCCACGAACCCGGCCTCGTTCAATGTGTCGGTGTGCACGGCGAGTTGGGCACCGCTTGCTTCGCACACCGTCAGGCAGGCGTCGATCGCGGCGGGGGTGGCTCCCCAGTCCTCGTGCACCTTGAAGCCCAGTACTCCGGCGCGCAGTTGGTCGTACATCGACTCGGCGCTGACCGTATTGCCCTTGCCCAGCAGACCGATGTTGACCGGCGACGACTCCAGCGCTTCGAACATCCTGCCAAGGTGCCAGGCGCCGGGGGTGATGGTGGTGGCCTTGGTGCCCTCGGCGGGTCCGGTACCCCCGCCGACCAGGGTGGTCACGCCCGAGGCCAGCGCTTCGTCGACGATCTGCGGGCAGACGAAGTGGACGTGTGCGTCGATGGCACCGGCCGTGATGATCTTGCCGTTGCCCGCGACGATCTCGGTTTCCGGGCCGATGACCAGCCCTGGGTGAATCCCGTCCATCGTCTCCGGATTACCGGCCTTGCCGATGGCGGCGATACGTCCATCACGGATGCCGATATCGGCCTTGATGATGCCCCAGTGGTCGATGATCACCGCGCCGGTGATCACGGTGTCCGGCGCGCCCTGGGCGCGGGTGACCCGGGACTGTCCCATGGACTCGCGGATCACCTTGCCGCCGCCGAAGACCGCCTCGTCACCGCTGTTGCCCGGTCCACCGGACAGGTCGCGTTCGATCTCGACCAGCAGATCGGTGTCGGCGAGCCGGATGAGGTCGCCGGTGGTGGGTCCGAACAGGTCGGCGTAGACGGCACGGCTCAGCCGGATCGGCTCGCGCAGGGAGTCAGTCATCGAGTGCCCCCGCCGTCTGTCCACGCAGTCCGGCGACGATCCGGGCGCCCGCGATGGGCACCAGTGCGACCTCGACCGGGATACCGGGCTCGAAGCGTACGGCGGTGCCCGCGGCGATCCCCAGGCGCATGCCGTGCGCGGCGGCCCGGTCGAAACGCAGGGCGGGGTTGGCCTCGGCGAAATGGTAGTGGGAGCCGACCTGTACGGGACGGTCGGCGGCGTTGAGCACGGTGAGCCGGGTAACCGGCCGGCCCTCGTTGAGGGTTACCGGCTCGTCGGCGACGAGTATCTCTCCGGGGATCATGAAGTGGCGTGTCCTGTCAGCCGGTTCAGACGATCGGGTCATGGACGGTGACCAGCTTGGTTCCGTCCGGGAAGGTGGCCTCGACCTGTACCGAGTGCAGCATCTCGGGAATGCCGTCCATCACCTCGTCGCGGGTGAGCACCTTGCGGCCGGAGGCCATCAGTTCGGCCACCGTGTTGCCGTCCCTGGCGCCTTCCAGGACATGTGAGGTGATGAGGGCGACGGCCTCGGGATGGTTGAGCTTCAACCCCCGGGCCCGTCGCTTCTCCGCCACATCGGCGGCGACGTGGATCAGCAGGCGCTCCTGCTCGTGCGGAGTCAGTTGCACACGCACCACCTCACAGTTGATCCGGCGACCGGCCGGAACGCAGGACGGCCGCGCCCTCGCCGGGCGGCGCCGCGCGCACCGTAGTCGTGGCAGACCCCTGTTTCACCTGCCGGTTCTCAGGATTTTGCAGGGTGGTTACGCCACTGGATCGGTGCTGTTTCCGCCGCGTTAAGGAGCTAGCGCGGTCGCGATGGGGGGTGCCTGAGCCGTCAGGTGGTGTCGCGGCGGGAGGCCATCGGGTCGATGTGCTGGGCGGCGATGCCGAAGCGGCGGCGTTCGCCCGTGGCGGACGAGCCGGGGACATGCGTGGAGACCGTGCTGATCACCCGCTCCCCCTCCTTCTCCTCGCCCTCTTCGAGTCGTCGCAGGTCATCGGCGGACACCAGGGCAACCAGCGGCTTGCCGTGCCGGGTCACGACCACCCGCTCACCGCCGTACACCACACGGTTGATCAGTTCCGCGAGCTCCGCGCGGGCTTGTGTCACCGGGACTTCATACGCCATGCTCCCATCATAACGTCATGTACATCCTGTACATTTTGCACAGAAGGCCGGCCCCCTTGGGCCGAAGGGGTGCCCTGGCGCGCATGGAGGTGCCGCATGATCCAATCGACCGCCCGGTATGTCCTTCCCGAGTTCACCGAGCGCACCACGCAAGGCCTGCGCACGATGGACCCGTACTCCAAGCTGCTCTCCGAACGGGTGGTCTTCCTCGGCGCACCCATCGACGACACCTCGGCGAACGATGTGATGGTGCAGTTGCTGCAGCTCGAACACACCGCCCCGGAACAGGACATCCAGCTCTACATCAACTCGCCTGGCGGATCGTTCACCGCGATGTCGGCGGTGTACGACACCATGCGGTTCATCTCCTGCGAGATCCAGACGGTATGCCTGGGCCAGGCAGCCTCGGCCGCCGCCGTCCTACTGGCCGCGGGCTCCCCCGGCAAACGCCTCGCCCTGCCCGGCGCAAGGGTCCTCCTCGACCAGCCGGGTATCGCGGAACCGGTGCGCGGCCAACCCTCGGACCTGGAGATCCAGGCGAACGAGGTACAGCGGCAGCGTGAGTTGACGGAACAGTTGCTGGCCCACCACACCGGCCAGCCGGTGGAACGGGTTCGCGGGGACCTCGAACGCGCCACCGTCCTGGACGGCGAAGGCGCCCTGGCATACGGGCTGGTCGACCACCTCACCAGCAGCCGCAAGACGGCCCTGCCGTTCAGGGAGCGGTGACCGCCGGTGCTCCCCGAACTGCCGCGGCTGCCCGCACTCACCCGTGCCGAGGGCGCGCTGGTGGACCGCTATCTGGAGACGGTGGACCTGCTGGGGCGGATCAACCCGGCCCGCTGCACCGAAACGTACTCGGCACTGCGCGCCGCCCAGGCCCTGACGGGCACGGCGAACGCGCTGCGCGAGGCACTTGAGCTGATGTACGAGCGCGGCGAGCGCGAAGTGCACGGCCCGGCACTGGTGCGGGCGCTGCGCGTGCTGGACGGCGAGCGGCGTACCCGACTACCCGCCATCCCCCCGCCACCACTCTGACGGACCATTCGCGGGCGGGATCCCAAAAGCGCCGACAGCGGCCTGATTGCGGGTCCGAACCGTCTCCCGGAAGCCCGAACGGAGGACCCTGCGGTCGGATTCGATGTGATTCGTGGGTAATGATCCCTGCGACGACAAGCCCCCGCCACAGCGACGGGGCGGTCCGGGCGGACGCCGAGTCCTGCCGCCGCCTGGATGCCGAGTCGACGCAGCAACGGCAGGAGCGGAGGACCCGAGCAGTACGGGGTCGTCCGGGAAACCGAGGACGGTCCCTCGGGGTGAAGCCGCCACGGCGGCCGGGCAACTTCGCCAGCCCGAACCCGACAGGCCACCCTTCGTAGGCGGACGACGAAGGGGTGCGCATGAGTGCGCCGATAAATCCGTCTGTACTGCTCTCCCGTGTCAGCGCGACCGTGGCACTGGCCACCGCCGCTCTGGCCGGGACCATCGTGGCCCCGGGGCTCGCACAACAGGCGAGTGCCTCCCCCGTATCCATCAGGGCCCTGAAGATCGCCACGGCCAAGCAGGGCTCCCCCTACCGGTGGGGCGCCACGGGCCCGTACAGCTTCGACTGTTCGGGACTGACGTCCTACGCCTTCCGGAAGGCGGGCCACAGACTGCCAAGGACCGCGGCGGCCCAGTACTACCGGACCCGCCATATCCCTGCCGGCGCCCGCCGTCCAGGTGACCTGGTCTTCTTCCACTACGGAGGTTACGTCTACCACGTGGGCGTCTACGCGGGGCACAACAAGATCCTGCACGCCCCCAAGACCGGCACACGAGTGCGCCTCGAACGGATCTGGACCCGCCACGTCTGGTACGGACGGGTGCGTTGACCCTGGTGGCCCGGGAACCGCGGCATCTGCGACTGCCGCCGCGGTTCCCGGGCCACCGCCTTGGCGGCAACGCCGTTGGACAAGTGGTGACTTGGCGGCGTGACAGTTCCGGCGGCTACGGCAACCGGGCAGCCGACGGGACGCCGTGCCGAACGCCCAACGAGCTCTGTCACGGGGTGCGTTCGCACGACCTGTCCCATAACTCGCCCCGGGCGCCGGACAGTGCGGGCCAGGGCAGCGCGATCCACACCGTTTTACCGCCCTCCGGTCGCGGCGCGACGGACATCCGGCCGCCCGACTCCGCGGTGAGGTAGCGGATGATGGCCATCCCCCGCCCGTTGTCCTGCTGCACCGCCGCCGGAAGCCGTTGGGGCCAGCGCGGATGGCTGTCACTGACACCGATGCGCAACCGCTCGTCGTGGTCGAGGAGCAGATCGACGGTGAACGTCGGCGACTGTCCGAGAGTGTGCTGCACGGCGTTGGTCGCCAACTCCGACACGATCAGCCGTACGGTGTCCGCGGCCGGCGCGGTGTCCGGCAGGCCCCAATCGTCGAGCACCCCGGTTACGTATCTACGCGCCACGGTCACCGAGGCGGGATCGCTCGGCAGGGTGACGGATGCTTCCTGGTGATCTGCCATGGCGACGCTGTCCCTCTTCCGCCGGCTTGGGGCTCCGAGAGCGGACTGTCCGCGCCCTGCCGCCTGTGGATATGTCAGTGGCACGACTACGGACAGTTGCTTTTCTCAGAGTGCGATCCATGCTGCCGCCGATACGGGTGGTCCGCCAAGCGCTGCTTTGCTCTGTCCCCCAAAGCGGTGAACTCTATTGGGGAATACCGTGTTAGGCCGTCGCGGGCACACTCAGGTTCAGCCGCGCGGGGCGGTGCGGATGATCACGTCGCAGGCTTCGGCGATATCACCCTCCGTCATATCGGCGCGGGCGGAGAGCCGTAGCCGCGAGATTCCGTCCGGCACGGACGGCGGACGGAAGCAGCCGACGGCGATACCCGCCGCCCGGCAGTCCGCGGCCCACTGCACCGCGGCCTGCGGCCCCGGCGCCCGTACCGACAGCACACAGGCGTCGGGCGCGGCCGACTCAAGACCGGCCGAGGTCAGCCGCTGGTGCAGTTCACGGGCGACGGTACGGGCGCGCGCCGCCCGGCCCGGTTCGCCGCGCAGCAGGCGCAGTGCGGCCAGCGCTCCACCCGCCGCGGCCGGGGCGAGCCCGGTGTCGAAGATGAACGTACGTGCGGAGTTGACCAGATGTTCGATGACCGGGGCCGGACCGAGCACCGCACCCCCTTGGCTGCCCAGCGACTTCGACAGCGTGACCGTGCACACCAGGCCGGGCGCACCGGACAGCCCCGCCTCGGCCGCCGTGCCCCGGCCGCCGTCGCCCAGCACCCCGAGCCCGTGCGCGTCGTCGACCAGCAGCCCCGCGCCCGCCTCTTGGCAGACAGCGGCCAGTTCACGCAGCGGCGCGGCGTCGCCGTCGACCGAGAAGACCGAGTCGGTGATGGCGAGCGCGGGCCCGTCATGCCCGTCCAGGGTCTTGCGGAACGCGTCCGGGTCGCGGTGCGGTACGACGGAGGTCTCGGCGCGCGAGAGGCGGCAGCCGTCGATCAGCGAGGCGTGGTTGCCGGCGTCGGAGACGATCAGCGCCCCCGACGGGGTGAGCGCGGTGACCGCGGCGAGGTTGGCGGCATAGCCCGTGGCGAAGACCAGGGCCGCCTCGAAACCGCAGAACGCGGCGAGTTCCGCCTCCAGTTCGGCGTGCAGCTCGGTCGTTCCGGTGACCAGCCGCGACCCGGTCGAGCCCGCGCCCCACCGCTGCGCGGCCCGCGCGGCGGCCCCGGTGACCTCGGGGTGCCGGGCGAGCCCCAGGTAGTCGTTGCTGGCCAGGTCGAGCAGGTCCGGCTCGGCGGGCCGGGGGCGCAGCGTACGGACCAGCCCGGCGCGGCGGCGGGCCTCGGCGCTGGCGTCGATCCAGTCGAACGGGTCACGGGTCATGGTCGTCCAGTCGTCCAGGAGCTCGGGCGGGCGCACGGGGTCGCACCGGGTTTGCGTGAAACCTAACGGGCGTACGGCGCGAAACGTGGTGTGGCGATACACACATGTTGCTCGGCGGGTGTTGTGTGGTTTGCCATTGGCCCATGGCGCTCCCCTGGGCGAGGATCATCGCCATGGACCTGCTGAACACGCTGGTGGACAAGGGGCTGCGGCGCGAACTGCCGACCCGGGACGAGGCGCTGGCCGTACTGGCCACCTCCGACGATGAACTGCTCGACGTGGTGGCCGCTGCCGGGAAGGTCCGGCGCCAGTGGTTCGGACGCCGGGTGAAGCTGAACTACCTGGTCAACCTGAAGTCCGGGCTGTGCCCCGAGGACTGCTCGTACTGCTCCCAGCGGCTCGGCTCGAAGGCCGAGATCCTGAAGTACACGTGGCTGAAGCCGGATGAGGCGGCGGGCGCGGCGGGCGCCGGGATCGCGGGCGGCGCCAAGCGGGTCTGCCTGGTGGCCAGTGGGCGCGGTCCGACCGACCGGGACGTGGACCGGGTCTCGAAGACCATCGAGGCCATCAAGAACGAGCACAAGGACGTGGAGATCTGCGCCTGCCTCGGGCTCCTCTCCGAGGGCCAGGCCGATCGGCTGCGGGCGGCCGGCGCGGACGCCTACAACCACAACCTCAACACCTCCGAGGGAACGTACGGCGACATCTGCACCACCCACGACTTCTCCGACCGGGTCGACACCGTCCGGCAGGCGCAGGCCGCGGGCCTGTCGGCGTGCTCCGGGCTGATCGCCGGAATGGGTGAATCCGACACCGATCTGGTCGATGTGGTCTTCGCTCTGCGCGACATGGACCCGGACTCGGTGCCGGTCAACTTCCTCATCCCGTTCGAGGGCACCCCGCTGGCGGAGAAGTGGTCGCTGACCCCGCAGCGCTGTCTGCGCATCCTGGCGATGGTCCGCTTCGTCTGTCCGGATGTGGAGGTCCGGCTGGCGGGTGGCCGGGAGATCCACCTGCGCACGCTCCAGCCGCTGGCGCTGCACCTGGTCAACTCCATCTTCCTGGGCGACTACCTGACCAGTGAGGGCCAGGCGGGCCAGGCCGACCTGGAGATGATCGCCGACGCGGGTTTCGAGGTGGAGGGCGCGGACACCACCACCCTGCCCGAGCACCGGCGCGACGCGGGGTCGGGCTGCGGTTCGCACGAGGGCGCCAGTGCGTCGGGCTGCGGTTCGCAGCAGAGCGCCTGCGCGCCGTGCGCCGCGGAGCCGGAGCCGGTGGCGGCATCCGCCGCGGCCGCCCGTACCGACCTGGTCGCGGTGCGCCGCCGCGGCGTGGGCACGGACCTGCCGCCCAATGCCTGAGCCGCTCGCGGTGCGTGAGCTGCTGGATCTCGACCGGGAGCATGTGTGGCACCCGTACGGCCCGATGCCCGGCCGTGCGGAGCCGCTCCTGGTCGAGTCGGCCAGCGGCGTCCGGCTGCGGGTCACCGACCCCGCGGGCGACCGCGCCGAACTGGTGGACGGGATGTCCTCGTGGTGGTCGGCCATCCACGGCTACAACCACCCGGTGCTCAACGAGGCGGCGCGCGGCCAACTGGACCGGATGAGCCATGTGATGTTCGGCGGGCTCACCCATGAGCCCGCCGTCCGGCTCGCCGCCCGGCTGGTCGAGATCACCCCGGAACCGCTGCGCCATGTCTTCCTCGCCGACTCCGGCTCGGTATCGGTCGAGGTCGCGGTCAAGATGTGCCTGCAGTACTGGCGCTCGCGTGGACGGCCCGGCAAACGGCGGCTGTTGACCTGGCGGGGCGGATACCACGGTGACACCTGGCAGCCGATGTCGGTGTGCGATCCGGACGGCGGGATGCACCACCTGTGGTCCGGTGTACTGCCCCATCAGGTCTTCGCCGACACGCCACCGGGCGGCTTCGACGACCCGCCCGACCCGCGGTACGCCGCACACGTACGGGAGTTGATCGCGCGGCACGCCGATGAGCTGGCCGCGGTGATCGTCGAACCCGTGGTGCAGGGGGCCGGTGGGATGCGCTTCCACTCCCCCGGCTATCTACGGGTACTGCGCGAGGCGTGCGACGAGCACGATGTGCTGCTGGTGCTGGACGAGATCGCCACGGGCTTCGGACGTACCGGCGCGTTGTTCGCGGCCGGGCACGCCGGGATCGCGCCTGATGTGATGTGCCTCGGCAAGGCGTTGACCGGCGGCTATCTGACGATGGCCGCGACGCTGTGCACCACCCGGGTCGCCGAGGGCATCTCCCGCGGCGAGGTGCCGGTGCTGGCGCACGGCCCCACGTTCATGGGCAATCCGCTGGCGGCGGCGGTCGCCAACGCCTCGATCGACCTCCTGCTCGGCCAGGACTGGGCGTTGGAGGTCAAGCGGATCGAGTCGGGCCTGCGCGAGGGGCTGGCGGACGCGTCGTCGATCGCGAGGGTACGCGACGTACGGGTCCTGGGTGCGATCGGAGTCGTCCAACTCGACCACGAGGTGGACATCGCGGCCGCTACCCGGGCCGCGGTCCGCAGTGGCGTATGGCTGCGGCCGTTCCGTGATCTGGTGTACACGATGCCGCCGTACGTCACCGGGGACGAGGACGTGGCACGGATCTGCGCGGCGGTACTGGCCGCGGCGCGGCAAGGTTGAGGACGGAAGACGGGTACGACATGCCGGTGATCGTCGTCTCGGGGACCGGAACGGAGATCGGCAAGACGGTGGTGACCGCCGCCGTGGCCGCGACCGCGTTGGCGCTCGGCCGCACAGTGGCCGTCCTCAAACCGGCGCAGACCGGTGTGGCGGCGGACGAGACCGGTGATGCCGCCGAGGTGGCCCGGCTGGCCGGAGAGGTGACGTCGTGCGAACTCGCGCGCTATCCGGAGCCGTTGGCCCCGGGCACCGCCGCCCGGCGCGCCGGTCTGCCCACGGTGGATCCGCAGCAGATCGCGGACGCCGCAGGCAAGTTGGCCATCGACCACGACCTCGTCCTGGTGGAGGGCGCGGGCGGGCTGCTGGTGCGCTTCGACGAGCGGGGCGGGACGCTGGCGGACGCCGCCGGGCTGGTCGGCGCGCCGGTGCTGCTGGTCGCGGCGGCCGGACTGGGCACCTTGAACACGACCGAACTGACCGCGCGAGAGCTGCGCGGCCGGGGGGTGGACTGCCTCGGCGTGGTGGTGGGCAGTTGGCCCGAGCGGCCTGATCTTGCGGCGCGGTGCAATCTAGCCGATCTGCCGGAGGTGGCTGGCGCACCGCTGCTGGGCGCGGTTCCGCGGGGGGCGGGAGCCCTGTCGCCCGCCGACTTCCGCAAGGCGGCCGCCGGTTGGCTGGCGCCCGCCCTTGGCGGGAACTGGGACGCGGCTGCGTTCACCGCTCACGCGGGCGCCTGACCGACGGCCCACACCTCTCTGGGCGGGCGAGGGGCAGATCTCTGGGCCGCCGAGGGACAAGGCGGCACGCTGGGAGACGGCGTGGCCCACGAGAGCTCGGCGGGAGGCTCCTCGCTCGGTCACCGCGGCTCGCTGTCGGCGTTCAGGCGTGTTGCGGTACGTATGCGCCCGGTTGGCGACAAGCCCGCCGTACCATCTCAGTAAGCGCATTCCGGCCATGGGGAGAAAGCCGTGACCACCACCATGTCTGCCGCGGACCTGTGGCTTCCGGATCCCGAGGAGCATGATTTTCCGGCGGCGGCCGACTACCTGGACCTGATCGTCGACGCGGATCAGGTGGAGCGGATCGTGGCCCGGCTCCGCGAAGCCCCGACGCGGGCCAAGAAGGCGAAGGACGTCATGCGGGCGTCCCAACTACCGCTGCTGCCCGCAGACAACGTCCACGTGCGGCACAACATCCACAAGGTCCGCGACGGCAAGAAGCTCAGCCCAGTCCTCCTCGTCCGTGGGGCGCCGCTGCTCATCGTCGACGGATATCACCGCGTCTGCGCCGCCTATCACCTCACCGAAGACCTCGACATCCCCTGCCGACTGGTCAGCCCATAGCCCCGAGGTGCCAACGCCGCACGCTCAACTGCGCGGGGCTGAGCACTTGTTCACCCGCCTCCACTGACGCCGCCTCCGCCACTGCCGCTGGCCCCGCCACCACCGCTGGCCTCACCGGCACTGCCGCTTCCTTTGCCACCGCTGCTGTCCCCTTTGCCACCGCCTTTGCCTGGCCGCCGTCGCCGCCACCCCCATCGGGATGCACCTCGCAGTCCCCATCAGCCTCCCCCTCGACGCACTCTCAGGATCCCCGCCCGAGCCACCACGCGGCCATGGCTACTGCCCTGCTACGAGCACTGGTTGATGAAGAGAAGAGGCTCATCGGAAGGACCGGCCCCCGCGTCAACGAGACGCGGAGGGAACGAGAACGATCTTCTTGCCGCCGGCCTGTCCGGCGACCACCCGTGCGAATGCGGCCGGCCCCTCGCTCAGGGGGAGAGGTTCCGGCGTGATCTGCAAGGCTCCCTCACTGAGTCGCTCCGCCAGTGCGGCGAGTTGGGCGGGGTCGGGTTGGACGTACATGTCCGTACTGGTGATGCCTCGCTCCGATGGGGGCGCGTCCGAGGTCAGGGAGCACAGCCGGCCGCCGTCACGTACCAGGGGCAGGGCGACTTCGGCGGTACCGGGGGCCGCCGCCAGCACACCGTCGAACGGTGGGCTGACACGGCTCGGCCAGTCCGGGTCGTGGTAGTCGACGACGTGCGGCGCCCCGAGGCTGCGCAGGCGGCCGGTGGCGGAGGCCGATGCGGTCGCGGTCACCTCGATCCCCATGGCCGCGGCCAGTTGAACTGCCAGGGACCCGGTGTTGCCGCCTCCGTTGGTGACCAGGAGCCGCTCGCTTCGACCAAGCGCCAGCATGGCGAGGGCCTGCCACGCGGTGAGGCCGTTGACCGGCAGCGCGGCCGCCTCAACGGGATCCAGTCCGGTAGGGCATCGGGTCGCATGAGCCGCGGTGATCAGGACGCGTTCGGCCCAGAATCCGCTTCCGCCGGCCAGTGGAGCCTCATGCGCGAGCACCCGATCGCCGAGGGCGAACTCGTGGACATCAGGACCGACCGCGAGCACGCGGCCCACGCCCTCCACTCCGAGGGCGGCGGGAGGCCGCAGATCGACGTTCCAGCCGCTGCCGTTCAGCAGCCGGTCCCACGGCCCGACCCCAGCCGCCTCGACCTCGACCAGGATCTGACCAGTGGCGGGAGAAGGCGGGTCAGTCAATTCCAGGAGAACGACGTCCTGTTCACTCCCGGTCACTCCGCATGCCTTCATTTCCGCCCTTTCACTCGTACGACCCTCAGGTACCGCGGCCGGAATTCTCGTGCCGCCAGGCCTCGGGACCGGGTGGCTTGGTTGGGATCACCACGCGGTCCACAGGGAGATCCCGGCAATGCGGAGTCCAGCCAGGTCGATGGTCACCGTCTTCGCGTAGCGGGTGGCGATGCCACGCCATTGCCTCAGGCAGTTGGCCCACCACTCAAGGAGCAAGCCGTACTGCACACATAGACGAGTTGACGGGAGGGAATGTCCCGGTCATCGGGGTTGATGGCTTGCTGGACGCTGCTGCCGTCGTGCGTCGGCTGCTTGAGCGGCAGGCTGGGGT
>NZ_JARHTQ010000060.1 GCF_029223525.1 Streptantibioticus ferralitis
AGGCCCGCGATCTCAACCAAGTCGCGCCACACTGGAAGAAGGCGCTGAACCAGTTCTCACTCTTCTTCGAGGACCGGCTCAACGTCCGGTGAACGCCAAGGACTTACACAAAGTCCCTGACACGCCCACCGTCAGTGCTCAGCTCTGAGAGCGCTCGTGGAGCGGAGTTCGCCCACCTCGTCCAGCTCGTTCAGTATCGCGGGCAGGGCGTAGAAGGCGGCGACGGCGGCGGCCGTGTCGAAGGCCAGGTCGGTGCGGCCCATGAGGAAGGGCGCCTTCTTCGTGCCGGGGATGGTGTGGCCGCCGCCGTTGACCGTGTAGAGGGAGACCGGCTGGCGCCCGGACTGGCGATAGTGAAGCGCCGTCACGGAGGTCTTGGTACGCCCGGCGCCGCCGCCCGCTGTGTTTTCGACCTGTTCGGTGACCGGCTCGGCACTGATCCTGTTGCGCTGAGCGTAGTAGCGGGCGGTCTGGGGTGCCGACAGGCCGAGGCCACGGGGGCGGAAGCCCCACATGCTGGCCATGCCGCCGTTGTAGGGCACGAGCGGGTCCTTGGTGCCGTGTACGAGCATGATCGGCAGTGGGTGGTGCACGGGGTTGGTGGGGGCGAAGTTCTCTTCGGCCGGCTGGGTGGCGGAGATCACCGCGGCGCCGGCCAGGAGGTCGGGGATCTCGTGGACGAGGCGGATCGCCATCTGACCGCCGTTGGAGAATCCGACCACGTACACCCGGGAGGGGTCACCGCCGTGGCGAAGCACCAGGTGGTCGATGGCGTCGCGCACGAAGGCGACGTCGTCGTAGTCCTCGGTGCGCGCGGCGAACTGGTTGGAGATGCGGGCGTCGTTCCAGTGCTGCTTGTAGCCGTCGAGATAGGCGAGCACGGCTGCGCCGTCCGCGGCGAGGCGGTCGAAGGCATGGGCGGTGAAGGCACGTAGCTTGGCAGCCGTCTGGTTGGAGCCGTGCAGCAGCAGGACGACCGGTCGCGGCTGCCGGCCCGTTCGGCCTACGACGGTCAGTGTGCGGGTCTTGCCCTGGACCTGGAGCGTCTGCGTGGTCGCGGGTACGTCGGGTGCGGTCATGTTGATTCCAAGCTTCGGGAGGGGGTGGTCGGTTCGGTGGGGATGGGGAGGTCCAGGAGGAGGCCGGAGAGGGTCTTGCCGTGCCGGTCGCGGTGCAGCGAGGTGTTGACGGAGTCGTCGGGAGTGCGTTCGGACAGGAACAGCAGCGTTGCGGTGGCGGGCATCTCATAGCGGTGGACGTCGCCGCTGATGCGCGGTGACAGGTGCTCGCGTACGGCGGCGGCGGTCAGGCCCGCGCGCAGCATCGGGTAGTTGGCCGCGTTGCGGGCCACGACGGTCAGAGTCAGGCTGCGTCCCTTGTCGCCGGCGCGCGCAGGGGCCAGCTCGCGCAGGGTCGGGCCGGGTGCACTCGCCGGGGTCATGAGCGGCTCCCCAGCAGGTCGATCGAGGGGACAGCGGCACTGCGGTGCACAGTGCTGGACACCACGCCGAGAACCGGTTCGGTGGTCACCCGAACGCCGCCTCCTCCGGCGGGGCCGTTGGTGTACAGCGCGGTGACCTCCTCACCGAGCCGCGCGGCCGTGTCCGAGTCATCCGCGTGCGCGACCATGGACAGTCGGCATCAGCAGGTCGGACGCCGGGGCGAAGCGGTCGCCGGCGAACCCGGCCCCGCAGCCGATCCGGGTTGCCGCGAGCATCCCGACTCCCATGGCACCTACTTCCGGACGAAAGAAGCGATTTGCCTGTATTCAGGCGGGCGATGCCTCCACGCTAGGTCGACCATTTACCTACGAGAAGACATTGATTGCGCATGGACCTATGCTCTGTCGACATGGACGTGTCCCTGTCCCAGATGGCGGTCCTCGACGCCGTGGCCCGCAACCGCTCGTTCAGCGGCGCGGCCCGCGACCTGCACATCGGCCAGCCGGTGGTGTCACGGACCGTGGCTCTCGTAGAGCGCGTGGTGAACGCCACGCTGTTCACACGCACCACGCGGGCGGTAGAACTGACGGATGCCGGCCGCGCCTACCTTGCGATCGCCCGGAACGTCCTCGCTGCCGCCGACCGCGGCCACCGGCAATGGGACGGATACCAGGCGGGCGAGAACGGCGAGGTCGCCGTCGCCGTGCTGCCCTCCGTGGCGGCCACTGTGCTGCCAGCCGCTGTCAGAGAGTTCACACGCGGCAGGCCAGGCCGTTCGGTCACCGTCTTCGATGTACCGGCCGACGAAGGCGTGGACCTGCTCAGGGCCGGACACGTCGATCTGGCGATGTGCGAGGCCCGGCAGACGCACCTGGCTCCCGACTTCGCCGATGTCGAACTGCTGACCACCGACACGCTGGTCGCCGTCACACCCCCGGACAGCCCCCTCGCCGCCCTGGACGAGATCACCTGGGCGCAACTGGCGCAGCACCCGTTTGTCGCCCTGTTGCCCGGAAGCAGCGTCCGCGCGCTGACCGACTTCGGATTCGACGCAGCAAGCACCAGCCCCCGCGCGCTCGTCACCGCCCGGGGGGTGCCCACGGTGGCCGGACTGGTCGCGGCGAACATCGGCGTCAGCGCCGTACCAACAGGAGTCCTGCCGCTCCTCGGCTCCCAGGCGCTCGCCGTCCGACCACTGGCCGATCCCGTGGTCACCAGGCGAATCCACCTGCTCGAACGCACACCACCGTCACCCGCAGCACACGCGTTCCGCAAGGCCCTCACGAACGCGTTTGCAGTCCGACCCACCAAGGGGGCAACGCCCTGATCGGGCGAGCAGGGCCCGACGTCCGGCCTTGCGGGGGCGGAAGTTCTCCGGTGCTTGTTCCCGATGCCGGCTGGTCGGCCGGGGCCTGCGGTGCTCGTTTTCGGTGCGCCAGCCAGTCGAGGGGTTTTCCCGCGGAGGCGGCGAAATCCCCCACGGACGCGTGCGAATGTGAGGCGTCCCTGGCGCGCGGGCCGCTCCCAGGGTTTGCGGGGGGGCTTCCGCGGGGGGCTTCCGCGAGGGGCCGGGCGAGGCGGAGTTGGGTGTGGGCGGCAATGACGAGCCAGGTCCAGCGGTCGGCGGCGGCCAGCCCGCGGAGCGCCTCACAGGGACGAAACACGATGAATCGGACCGGCGTTCATGCGGGCGCCAGACCCACCCCCACCCCAGCGGTCACGACCCGTCGGGCAGCAGCTCAGTGGAAAGTCGCCGTGGAAACCAGGTAAACGGATGGCTTGTCCGGGTTGTCGAGGTTAACCGTGATCTCGTGCCGCGGCTTGTCACCGTGCGCGGGAAGGACGGTCCCCGCCCAGTCGTGGCCGGGCGAGAACTTCCAGCCGACCCGACCGGCCTGGTCGGCCGTGACGGACACCGCGCCGTTCCTGAGGTCCGCACGCCCCGCGCCCAACTGGGCCAGGAACGTGTCGAGTCCGCCCGCGGTGGTGGTGAACTGCACGTACAGCGAGCTGGTCTGCCACGAGTTCGTCTCGAAGTAGGCGACCTTGGTGGCGTTGTAGGGGATCGGCACCTGGTAGATGCTGCGCTGCGTCCGCGCCGGCCAGTCGTCGACCAGTCCGGCCATCTCGGCCTTCAGCGACTTGGCCCCGTCGGTGTCACGGCTCTGCACCGCGGCGACCGCCCCGTAGCCGGACGGGACGAGGATCAGCACGGCGACCACGATCCACTGCACCCACCGGCGCCGCTTCGGCGGCGTCCCGCCCGGCGGGTACTCGGAACCAGGGCGTATCGGTACGGCGGGCGGGGTCATCGGTCGTCCTCCCGGCCGCGCGGCGCCAGTAGCGTGGTGAGCCCGGTGCGCTCATACCGTTCCACCCGCCGCCGGTTGGTACGGCGGAAGCGGCGGGCGACCAGCCGGGCGAGGTCCGCGGCCCCCACCATGCCCGCCTCGGGTCCCAGTTCGGCCTTGATGATGCGTGCCTCCGGCCGGTAGCCGCGACCGGTCAGGGTGCGGCGGAAGGCGTCCCGGGCCGGACCGATCAGCAGGTCGTCGGCCGCGCTCACACCTCCGCCGATGACGAAGCAGGACGGGTCGAGGGCGGCGGCGAGATTGGCGATGCCGACACCGAGCCACTGGCCGATGTCCTGGAACAGTTCGACGCACATCGCGTCGCCCTCGCGGGCCAGCTCGGTGATCAGCGGCCCGGTGATCTCGGCGATGTTTCCGTCGACCCGGTCGATGATCCCGTACGCCACCGGGGACTCGGCGGCCGCGAGTTCGCGGGCCTCGCGGACCAGGGCGTTGCCCGAGCTGTACTGCTCCCAGCAGCCGCGGTTGCCGCACGGGCAGCGGTGTCCGCCGGGCACCACCTGCATATGGCCGAATTCGCCCGCGACGCCGTACCGGCCCCGCTTGACCTGGCCGTCCTCCAGGATCGCGCCGCCGATGCCGGTGCCCAGCGTGATCATGACGAGGTCGTCCGTACCGCGCCCGGCACCGAACCGCCACTCCGCCCAGGCCGCGGCGTTGGCGTCGTTGTCCACCATGACCGGCACCAGCAGCCGCTCGGCGAGCCGGTCGCGCAGGGGTTCGTCGCGCCAGGACAGATGCGGGGCGAAGAGCACCCTGGAGCGGTCGGCGTCCACCCAGCCCGCGGCGCCGATGCCGACGGCGTGCACATCGTGCCGCTCGGACAGGTCGAGCACCAGCTCGACGATGGTGTCCTCAACCACCTTGGGACTCTTGGACTTGTGCGGAGTCTCGGTGCGCAGCTTCTCCAGGATGTTGCCGTCGGCGTCCACGACGCCCGCCATCACCTTGGTGCCGCCGATGTCGATGCCCACCGTGGGCACCCGGGGCGCGGTGAGATGCGAGCGGCGTTCGCGGCGGCCGACGGTCTGCAGGACGGTGGCTCGCGCCGCGCCCGTACGGTGGACGCGTTCGCGGTAGGCGCTCAAGGGGTCTCTCCGGGTCGGGGGCTCTCCTGGCCGATTCTGCCTCATCGGCACGGTGATTGGGGATTCCGGGGGCGTGGCCGGCGGGACGTCTACCTGTCGGCCGCCGTGGTCCGCCGCAGTTCGTGGCTGAGCTGCTCCAATTCACTACCGCCCGCCATCTGGCGGGTGAGTTCGTCCAGGGTGATCTCCGCCTTGGCGTGGCTGCCCGCCATCGCACCGCGCTTCAGCAGGACGAACCGGTCGCCGACCAGATGGGCGTGGTGCGGGTTGTGTGTGATGAGCACCACACCGAGTCCCGCGTCGCGCGCGGCGGCCACGTACTTCAGCACGACGCCGGACTGCTTGACACCGAGCGCGGCGGTCGGCTCGTCGAGCACCAGGACCTTCGCGCCGAAGTACACGGCGCGGGCGATCGCCACGCACTGCCGCTCGCCACCGGACAGCGTGCCGATGGGCTGGTCGACATCGCGCAGATCGATGCCCATCCGCAGCAGTTCGCTGCGGGTGGTCTCGCGCATCGTGTGGACGTCGAGGCGTTTGAAGGGGCCGCGCCCCTTCCTGGGCTCGGAGCCGAGGAAGAAGTTCCGCCAGACCGGCATCAGCGGCACGACGGCCAGGTCCTGGTAGACGGTGGCGATTCCGCGGTCCAGGGCCTCACGCGGTGAGGCGTGCCGCACCTCCTCGCCCTCGATCCGGTACGTTCCGCCGTCGTGCTGGTGCAGCCCGGAGACGATCTTGATGAGGGTGGACTTGCCCGCCCCGTTGTCGCCGAGCACGCAGGTGATCTCGCCCGGGTACACCTGGAGCGAGACGCCTTCCAGCGCCTTGATGTTGCCGTAGAACTTGCTGACGTCGGTCAGCTCCACCAGCGCTGTCGTCATGCGGCCGCCTCCGCCCGTTTGCGTACCCAGTGGTTGAGCAGGGTGGCGAGCAGCAGCATCGCCCCGAGGAAGAACTTGAACCAGTCGGGGTTCCACTGCGCGTACACGATGCCCTTGCTGGTCATGCCGAAGATGAACGCGCCGACGGCCGAGCCGATCGCCGAGCCGTAGCCGCCGGTCATCAGACAGCCGCCGATGACGGCCGCGATGATGTAGAGCAGTTCGTTGCCGACGCCCTCACCGGACTGCACCACGTCGAACGAGAGCAGCAGATGCTGGCCGGAGATCCAGGCGCACAGCGCCACGGCCATGTAGAGGCCGATCTTCGTACGCGCCACCGGAACGCCCACCGCGCGGGCGGCCTCGGCGCCCCCGCCCACCGCGAAGACCCAGTTGCCGGCCCGGGTGCGCAGCAGGACCCAGGTGGCCACCGCCACCAGGGCGAGCCACCACACGATGGTGATCTGCAGGTCGACGGAGCCGATGGTCAGGTGCGAGGCGAACACCGCGCGGGCGGAGTCGAAGCCCTCCATGTCGGAGATGCTCTTGGTGGACACCGTGCCGCTGATCAGCTTGGTGAAGCCCAGGTTGAGCCCGGTGAGCATCAGGAAGGTGCCGAGCGTGATGATGAAGCTCGGCAGCTTGGTGCGGGTCAGCACGAAGCCGTTGAAGAACCCGATGGCCAAGGTGACCAGCAGGGAGACGCCGACGCCGACCCAGACGTTCGCGGTCATCTGGTAGCTGAACATCGACGAGACCAGCGCGGACGTGGTGACCATCACCCCGGCCGACAGGTCGAACTCGCCGCCGATCATCAGCAGGGCCACCGGGACCGCCATGATCCCGATGGTCGAGGAGGCGTACAGCACGGTGCCGAGGCTGGACGCCTGCAGGAAGGAGTCGGCGGCGAAGGAGAAGAAGAGGAGTACCGCGAGGGCCCCGACCACCGAACCCAGTTCGGGGCGGGCCAGCAGGCCTCGCGACAGGGAACGTCGCACCAGGCGCTCGTCGGCGGTGGCTTCGGTCATCGGGTGCCCCGCTGGGTGTACTGGCGCAGCGCGTCCGCGTCGTCCTTGGTGACGATCTGCGGGCCGGTGAGCACCGGCTTGCCGCCGCCGAGGCCGTCCCGGTTGTACTTGTAGAGCCACAGCAGGTCCACGGCCTCGTACCCCTGCAGGTACGGCTGCTGGTCGACGGCGAAGCCCAGGCTGCCGTCGGACAGCCCCTGGGCGACCTGGGCGTTGAGGTCGAAGGTGTCGATCTCGGCGCCGCTGCCGGCTTGTTGCTTGGCCTTCACCGCGGTGGCGGCGAACGGCGCGCCCAGGGTGACCACGGCGTCGACCGACTTGTCGGAGGCCAGCTTGGCCTGGATCGCGGACTGCACGTCGGGCATGTTGGTGCCGTTGACGTAGAGGTTGTCCACCGTGCCGTGGAAGGCCTGCTTCACTCCGGCGCAGCGCTGCTCGTGGCCGACGTTGCCCTGCTCGTGCAGCACGCACAGGGCGTGCTTCCTGCCGCGTTGGTCGAGCGCGTCACCGACCGCCTGACCGGCGATCGTCTCGTCCTGGCCTACGTGGGTGAGCGCACCGAACGCCTTGGACTCCTCGGCGCCGGAGTTGATGGTGATCACCGGTATGCCGGCTCGCTCCGCCTTGGCGACCACGGCCTTCATCGCGTCCGGCTTGGCGAGGGTGACGATGAGCCCGTCGACGTGCTGGTCGATGGCGGCCTGCACCAGCTGTGCCTGCTGGTCGCTCTGGTCGCTGTTGGAGTACAGGAAGTTGATGTTGTCCTTGACGGCGGCCTGCTTGGCGCCGTTCTGGACGATGTCCCAGAAGGTGTCACCGGCTCCGGAGTGCGTGACCATGGCCACCGTCCACCGAGGGGTGGTGACGACCTTGCCGTTGGCCGCGGCCTGCTTGGCCCGCTCCTCGGCTCGCAGTCCCCCGGTGCTGCTGCATCCCGCCGCGGTCGCGGCCAGGGCGGCCGCCATGATGGCACCGACCGCGCGCAGCCGCCTTTCTACGCTCGCCACTGATTCCTTGCCTTCCTCGGGGACCTGCCGACCGTCCATTGTTCATGACGGCGGGCCGGACCCCGAGATCAGGGCCTGACCAGCAGCTGGAACTCGAAGGCGTAGCGCGAGGCGCGGTAGATGTGCGTGCCGTACTCCACCGCGCGGCCGGTGTCGTCGTACGTCGTGCGCTGCATGGTCAGCAGCGCGGCCCCTTCCGGCTCCATGAGCTGCTCGCCCTCCTCGGCGGTGGCGGTGCGGGCACCGACCGCCTGCCGGGCGCTGTGCAGGGTGATGCCCGCGCCGCGCATCAGCCGGTACAGGCCGGTCTCCTCCAACCTCGCGCTGTCGAGGTCCAGCAGCTCGGCGGGCAGGTAGTTGCACAGGTACGCCATCGGCTCGCCGTGGGTGAGGCGCAGCCGCTCGATCACCTGGACCTCGCTGCCCTCGGCGATCCCCAGGGCGGCGGCGACCTCGGCCGACGCGGGCTCGGTCTCGTTGCGCAGCACCCGGGTGGCCGGGCTCTGTCCGGCGGCCTGCAGGTCGTCGTAGAGGCTGCTCAGTTCGAGCGGGCGCTTGACCTGGCTGTGTACGACCTGGGTTCCGATGCCGCGGCGGCGGACCAGCAGCCCCTTGTCGACGAGCGACTGGATGGCCTGGCGGACGGTCGGCCGGGACAGGCCGAGCCGCCCGGCCAACTCGATCTCGTTACCCAGCAGACTGCCCGGGGCGAGCCGACCGTGCTCGATGGCACTCTCCAACTGCTGGGCGAGTTGGTAGTAGAGCGGCACGGGGCTCGACCGGTCCACCGCGAAGTCAAGGCTTGCGGACTCAGGCTTGGGCACGGGCCGAGAATATCCGCCGGTAAAGCTGACAGGAAAGTCTGACATCACATTGTCCTGACATGTGGGGTTTCTCGGCCCTGGTACCCGTGCTTCCGCGCGTCTGCCACGCGGTGCCGGGGGTCACAGATGGTGTCGCCGGGCGGCCACCTGCCGGTCGTACTCCTTGCGTGCCTTGACCGCGGCGGGCCGGGTGGCGGTCTCGGCCACCGGCACGTCCCACCACGCCTGGGCGCCAGGCGAGGTCTGCCCGGGATCCGTCTCGACGTACACACAGGTCGGCCTGGCCGAGGCGCGGGCGGTGGTCAGGGCGGCGCGCAGTTCGCGGACGGTGGCAGCGCGGATCACCTCCATGCCGAGGCTGGCGGCGTTGGCGGCGAGGTCGACCGGCAGCGGGTCGCCGTCGTAAGCGCCGTCCTCGGACCGGAACCGGTAGGCGGTGCCGAAGCGTTCGGCGCCGATCTGCTCGGACAGACCGCCGATGGACGCGTAGCCGTGGTTCTGGATCAGGACGATGTTGACATTGACGCCCTCCTGGACGGCCGTGACGATCTCGGTGGGCATCATCAGATACGTGCCGTCGCCGACCAGTGACCAGACCGGTCGGTCCGGGGCGGCAAGCCGCACTCCGATGCCGGCGGGGATCTCGTAGCCCATGCAGGAGTAGCCGTACTCCAGGTGGTACTGGCGCGGCGAGCGGGCGCGCCACAGCTTGTGCAGGTCGCCGGGGAGCGAACCGGCCGCGTTGATGATGACGTCGTCATCGCCGACCACCGAGTCCAGGGCGCCGAGCACCTGGGTCTGGGTGGGACGCGCGTCCTCGTCCTCGGCCGCGTAGGCGGCGTCCACGACCCGGTCCCAACGCACCTTGCCCGTACGGTATTCGGCCTGGTACGCCTCGTCGACGCGATGGCCGGTGAGCGCTTCGGTGAGCGCCTGGAGGCCGGCCCGGGCGTCGGCGACCAGCGGTACCGCGCTCAGTTTGTGGGCGTCGAAGGCCGCGATGTTGAGGTTGACGAAGCGCACGCCGTCGGCGGCGAAGAGGGTGCGGGAGGCCGTGGTGAAGTCGGTGTACCGGGTGCCCACGCCGATGACCAGGTCGGCGGTGCGGGCCAGGTCGTCGGCGGCCGCGGTGCCGGTGTGGCCGATGCCGCCCAGGTCCGCGGGGTGGTCATGGCGCAGCGAGCCCTTGCCCGCCTGTGTCGACGCCACCGGGATGCCGGTCGCGTCGACCAGGGCCCGCAGCGCCTCCTCTGCCTCGCTGTGGTGGACACCGCCGCCCGCGACGATCAGCGGACGCCGGGCGCCACGGATCGCGGTGACCGCCGCCGCCAGCTCCACCGGGTCCGGGGCCGGGCGGCGCACCTGCAACACCCGTTCGGCGAAGAACTCCTCGGGCCAGTCGAAGGCTTCGGCCTGCACGTCCTGCGGCAGGGCGAGGGTGACGGCACCGGTCTCGACCGGGTCGGCGAGCACCCGCATCGCCTGCAGCGCCGCCGGGATCAGCGCCTCGGGGCGCACCACCCGGTCGAAGTAGCGGGACACCGGCCGCAGCGTGTCGTTGACCGAGACGTCCCCCGCGTAGGGCACCTCAAGCTGCTGGAGCACCGGGTCGGCGGTACGGGTGGCGAAGGTGTCGCCGGGCAGCAGCAGTACCGGGATGCGGTTGACGGTGGCCAGTGCCGCACCGGTGACGAGGTTGGTGGCGCCCGGGCCGACGGAGGTGGTGACCGCGTGCGCGGACAGCCGGTTGGACTGCCGGGCGTAGCCGACGGCCGCGTGCACCATGGCCTGCTCGTTGCGGCCCTGGAGGTACGGCATCGCGGAGCGACCGGACTCCAGCAGCGCCTGGCCGAGTCCGGCGACGTTGCCGTGCCCGAAGATGCCCCAGCAGGCGCTGATCAGGCGGGACTTGCGGCCGTCCCGCTCGGTGTACTGGTGGGCCAGGAACTCCACCAGTGCCTGGGCGACGGTGAGCCGTCGTGTAGTCATCGCGCTCCTCCACATGGGGCGGTGTAAAGAGGTAGCCGGGGGTCGACGGGCCGGCCTTCCCAACTGCCGCGGATCCAGGCGTGGTCGGGGTGGTCGCAGATCAGCCACTCGCGCTCGGCGCCCGGACCGGCCATCACGTTGAGGTAGTACATGTCGTGGCCGGGTGCGGCGATCGACGGCCCGTGCCAGCCGTCGGGGATCAGTACGGTGTCGCCGTGCCGGACCTCGGCGAGCACGTCAGGGCCACGGCCGTGCCCGGAGGGGGTGACCCGCTGGTAGCCGACGCCTTCGGTGCCGTGCGCGGCGGCGATCTCGAAGTAGTAGATCTCCTCCAGCTGTGACTCCTGGCCCGGACGGCACTCGTCGTGCTTGTGCGGCGGGTACGAGGACCAGTTGCCGCCGGGGGTGAGGACTTCGACGGCGATGAGCTTGTCGCACTCCAAGACGCCTGCGGCGGCGAAGTTGTTGACCTGGCGGGAGCAGTTGCCGGTGCCGCGCAGTTCCACCGGCACGTCGCAGGCCGGTCCGTAGCGGGCGGGCAGTCTGCGGGTGCAGCGGGCGCCGGTGAGGGCGAAGCGGCCGCCCGCGCGGCTGTCGATCCGGGCGTGCGCGTCGCGTGGCAGATAGGCGAAGTCCGTGACGGCGGCGAACACGCTGTCGCGGCCGTGCAGTTCGAAGGTCTGCCCTTCGGTGGCCACGGTGCATCCGCCGCTGAGCGGCAACACGATCCACTCGCTGTCGCCGGTCGCCAGGGAGTGCGAGCCGCCGGGCGGCAGTTCGAGGACGCGCAGTGCGGAGTATCCCCAGTCGGCCCGCTTGGGGTCGATGTCCACCGCGTAGGGGCCCTCGGCGGCGCTTCCGGCGGGGAGATGGAAGTCGTGGGAGGTCATGATCTCAAGTCTCCTGGCACTGGGCGGGTTCAGAGCAGGCCGACGGCGGTGTCGACGGCGGTCTGCACGCTGCCCTCCGCCGGATAGAGCAGCGAACGGCCGACGACCAGGCCCTGGACGGTGGGCAGCCGCAGCGCCTTGCGCCACTTCTCGTACAGCCCCTCCTGGTCCTTGCTCACCTCACCGCCGAGCAGCACGGCGGGCAGCGTGGAGGTCTCCATGACGGCCGCCATGTCGTCGACGTTCTCGGTGACCGGCACCTTCAGCCAGGTGTAGGCGGAGGTTCCGGCGAGTCCGGAGGCGATGGCGATGGACTTGGTGACGGCCGGCGCGCTCAGGTCGTTGGTCACCTTGCCGCCCGCCCGCCGGGAGATGAACGGCTCGACGAAGACCGGCAGTCGCAGTTCCGCCATCTCGTCGATGGCCCGGGCGGTGGAGTGCAGGGTGGTCAGCGACCCGGCGTCGGCGTAGTCGATGCGCAGCAGCAGCTTGCCCGCGTCGAAGCCCAACCGGGCGATGTCCTGAGCGCGGTGGCCGGTGAAGCGGTCGTCCAGCTCGAAGGAGGCCCCGGCGAGCCCGCCGCGGTTCATCGAGCCCATGACGATCTTGCCGTCGAGCGCGCCGAGCAGCAGCAGGTCCTCCAGGATGTCAGCGGTGCCGAGCACCCCGTCGACGCCGGGCCGGGAGAGCGCGGTGCACAACCGTTCCAGCAGGTCGGCCCGGTTGGCCATGGCCAGGTTGTGGTCGCCGACGGCGAGCGCGCCGCGCGCCGGATGGTCGGCGGCGATGATCATCAGTCGGCCACCGGGTCCGATCAGAGGCCGTCTGACCCGGCGCGCCGCGGCTTCGGCGATGGCCTCGGGGTGCTGGGCGCGCACCTTGACGAGGTCGCTGATGCTGATGCTCAAGGGGTGCTCGCTTTCACGGGAAGCAGTGGGTCAGCCATGTGCGAGGAGGTCCTCGACCTCGGACTCGGTGGGCATGGCGGAGGAGCAGGCGAGGCGGGAGGCGACCAGTGCTCCGGCGGCGTTGGCGTAGCGCATGATGTGGCCCAACTCCCAGTCGGCGAGCAGCCCGTGGCACAGCGCGCCACCGAACGCATCGCCCGCGCCGAGGCCGTTGACGACCTCGACCCGCACCGGCGGCACTTCGGCGGACCGGCCGTCGCGGTGCACGGCGAGCACGCCCTTGGGTCCCTGCTTGACCACCGCCAGCTCGACTCCGGCCGTCAGCAGGGCGCGTGCGCAGGCCCATGGCTCCCGTACGCCGGTGGCGATCTCGCACTCGTCGAGGTTGCCCACGGCGACGGTGGCGTGTGCCAGCGCCTCGGTGTAGAAGGGGCGGGCCTGTTCGGGGTCGTTCCAGAACATCGGCCGCCAGTCGAGGTCGAAGACGGTGGTGCCGCACTTGTCGCGAGCCCGTAGCGCGGTGAGCGTGGCCGAGCGGCTGGGTTCGGCGCACAGGCCGGTGCCGGTCATCCAGAAGATCCGGGCCGCGCGGACGGCGCCGAGGTCGAGCTCCCCCTCGTGGATCTCCAGGTCGGGGGCCTTGGGCTGGCGGTAGAAGTACAGCGGGAAGTCATCGGGCGGGAAGATCTCGCAGAAGGTGACCGGTGTGGGGTACCGCTCCACCGGTGTCACCCAGCGGTCGTCCACCCCGAACTCCTTCAGTGCCTGGTGGACGTACATGCCGAAGGGGTCCTGGCCGGTGCGGCTGATCACCGCGCTGGTCCGGCCGAGGCGGGCGGCGGCCACCGCCACGTTGGTCGCCGAGCCGCCCAGGAACTTGCCGAAGGTCTCGACCTGCGCCAGCGGCACCCCGGTCTGCAACGGATAGATGTCCACCCCGATCCGGCCCATCGTGATCAGGTCGTACGGCTCGGTCATGGGCATGGCTCCTTGTGGTCCCTCACGCGCCGGTCCGAACGCCCGGCCCTGACAGGTCTACTGCTCGCGCGTTGACCCTGTCAACGCTTTGTCTTTACATTCGAACGTCCTGACCGTTCGCCGCCGGTGGGGGTGGAGGGCCTCCTGACCCCGCGTTTTGGGGCCGCGCCTCTGGATCGGGTCCCATGGGGACGTTATCGCGTCGTTACGTCGAGATGAACTGATGTCATAACAAACCCTTGACAGGGCTCTCGGCAAGGGGTTGGCTCCCGTTTGCAACAGCCGCGTTAAGCGCGTCACACCACCCGGCCCGGCTGTCACCCCGAGTCCTCCCGGACTCCATTGCCCCCGATCCGCCTCCCCCTTCCCCGCAGCGAGGTATCAGGACCGATGGAAATCTCCGCCAGAACCCGCAGAACAGCCACCGTTGCCGCCTTCGCGGCAGGCGCCCTCCTGCTCGCCGGATGCGCCAGCGGCTCCGGCGGCAAGAAGGCCGCCGACTCCGCCAACGGCATATCGGCAGGCCACGCCGACACCCCCCGGATCAAGGTCGCGATGATCACCCATCAGGCCCCGGGTGACACCTTCTGGGACCTGGTACGCAAGGGAGCTCAAGCCGCCGCCGCCAAGGACAACATCCAGCTCGTCTACTCCTCCGACCCCAACGCCGCCAACCAGGCCAACCTGGTGCAGAACGCGATCGACCAGAAGGTCGACGGGATCGCGGTCACCCTGGCCAAGCCCGACGCGATGAAGGGCGTGGTCGCCAAGGCCGAGCAGAGCGGCATCCCGGTGGTCGGCCTCAACGGCGGCATCGACGTCTGGAAGCAGCAGGGGCTGCTGGAGTACTTCGGCCAGGACGAGACCATCGCCGGTCAAGCGGTCGGCGACAAGCTCAACCAACTCGGCGCCCAGCACGTCGTCTGCGTCGTCCACGAGCAGGGCAACGTCTCCCTTGAGGACCGCTGCGCCGGAGTGAAGAAGAACTTCAAGGGCACCACCGACCTGCTGTACGTCAACGGCCAGGACATGCCGTCGGTGAAGTCGACCATCACCGCCAAACTCCAGCAGGACCACTCGATCGACGAGGTCGTCACCCTCGGCGCCCCGTTCGCGCTCACCGCCACGCAGTCGGTCTCCGACGCGGGCAGCAAGGCCAAGGTGGCCACCTTCGACCTCAACAAGGACCTGGTCAACGCCGTCACGGACGGCAAGGTCCAGTTCGCCGTCGACCAGCAGCCGTACCTGCAGGGCTACCTCGCGGTCGACGGACTGTGGCTCTACAAGAACAACGGCAACTTCAGCGGTGGTGGCACCTCGCCGGTGCTGACCGGCCCGGCCTTCGTCGACAAGAACAACGTCGCGGCCATCGCCAAGTTCGCGCAGAACGGGACCCGGTGATGACGATGACCCAGCAGGACGCACCGGCGGCCTCGCCACCAGCGCCCTCCCCCGCACAGACCGACGGCCGGACGGCCCAGCGCTCGGCGGCCCGCAGGCTGCTGGCCCGGCCGGAAGTCGGGGTCGCGGTCGGTGCGATCGCCGTCTTCGTCTTCTTCTTCGCGGTGGCCCCCACCTTCCGGCAGGCCGACTCGCTGGCCACCGTGCTCTATCAGTCCTCGACCATCGGCATCATGGCGCTCCCGGTGGCGCTGCTGATGATCGGCGGCGAGTTCGACCTGTCGGCCGGGGTCGGGGTGGTCACCTCGGCGCTGACCGCCAGCATGGTCAGCTACCAGCTGACGATGAACGTATGGGTGGGCGTCGCCGTGGCGCTGGTGGTCTCGCTGGCCATCGGCGCGCTCAACGGATATCTGCTGGTCAAGACCGGACTACCCAGCTTCCTGGTGACACTTGGCACCTTCCTGATGCTGCAGGGCCTCAATCTGGCGGTCACCAAACTGATCACCGGCAATGTCGCGACCGACTCGATCAGCGACATGGACGGGTTCAACCAGGCCAAGGCGGTTTTCTCCTCCGACATCACCATCGCGGGGGTGTCGGTCAAGATCACCGTGTTGTGGTGGCTGGCCTTCGCCGCCATCGCCAGCTGGGTGCTGCTGCGCACCAAGTACGGCAACTGGGTCTTCGCCGTCGGCGGCAACAAGGAGAGCGCGCGAGCCGTCGGCGTACCGGTGGCCTTCACCAAGATCACGCTGTTCATGGCGGTGGGCTTCGGCGCCTGGTTCGTCGGCATGCACCAGCTCTTCGCGTTCAACACCGTGCAGTCCGGTGAGGGCGTCGGCAACGAGCTGCTGTACATCGCCGCAGCGGTGATCGGCGGCTGCCTGCTCACCGGCGGCTACGGCTCGGCGATCGGCACGGTCATCGGCGCCTTCATGTTCGGCATGGTCACCCAGGGCATCGTCTACGCCAACTGGAACCCCGACTGGTTCAAGCTGTTCCTGGGGGTCATGCTCCTCGGCGCGACCCTCATCAATCTGTGGATCCGCCGTCAGGCAACCCGGAAGTGATCACCATGGCGACCAACGAAACCTCCGGCACGGACCGGCAGCCCATCGTCGAGCTGAGCGGCGTCGGCAAGTCCTACGGCAACATCCGCGCCCTGCACGGGGTCGACCTGACGGTCAGCCCCGGCGAGGTGACCTGTGTGCTCGGCGACAACGGCGCGGGGAAGTCCACCCTCATCAAGATCATCTCGGGGCTGCACCAGCACACCGAGGGCGAGTTCCGCATCGACGGCGAACCCGTACGGCTCGGCACCCCGCGCGACGCGCTGGCCCGCGGCATCGCCACCGTCTACCAGGATCTGGCCACCGTGCCGTTGATGCCGGTGTGGCGGAACTTCTTCCTGGGCTCGGAGATGACCCGCGGGCGCTGGCCGCTGCGCCGGTTGGACATCGCCCGGATGAAGGAGACCGCCGACCAGGAACTGCGCAACATGGGCATCGTCCTCGACGACCTGGAACAGCCCATCGGAAGTCTGTCCGGCGGCCAGCGCCAGTCAGTGGCGATCGCCCGCGCGGTCTACTTCGGCGCCCGGGTGCTGATCCTCGACGAGCCGACCGCGGCGCTCGGCGTCAAACAGTCCGGAGTCGTCCTCAAGTACATCGCCGCCGCCCGGGACCGCGGCCTGGGCGTCATCTTCATCACCCACAACCCGCACCACGCCTACATGGTCGGCGATCACTTCACCGTGCTGCGGCTGGGCACGCTGGAGCTGAGCGCGGCACGTAGCGAAGTCAGCCTGGAAGAGCTGACGAACCACATGGCGGGGGGCGCCGAACTGGCGGCGCTCAAACACGAGTTGGCACAGGTCCGCGGCGTCGACACCGATGTGCTGCCGGAGCCTTCCGAACTCCCGTCCGCCTCCGCCCCTGCCCCCTGAACGCCCGCAACCGGCAAGGAGACCACCGCAGATGACCACTACCTCCTCCCCCGTACTGGACCGCATCCGGGTCGGTTCGGCACCCGACTCCTGGGGGGTGTGGTTCCCGGACGACCCGCAGCAGGTGCCCTGGACCCGCTTTCTGGACGAGGTCAGCGAAGCCGGTTACGAATGGATCGAACTGGGGCCGTACGGGTATCTGCCGACCGATCCGCTGCGGCTCGTCGACGAACTGGCCCGCCGCTCGCTGAAGGTCTCCGCCGGAACCGTCTTCACCGCACTGCACCGCGGCCCGGGCGTCTGGGACGCCACCTGGGAGCATGTCGCGGAAGTCGCCGAACTGACCAAGGCGATGGGCGCACGGCATCTCGTCGTCATCCCGTCCTTCTGGCGCGACGACAAGACGGCGGAGCTGATCGAGAGCAGCGAGCTGACCGGCGAGCAGTGGGGCCACCTGGCCGGCGGCATGGAGAGGCTGGCCCACGAGGTACGTGAGCGCTACGGGCTGGACATCATGGTCCACCCGCACGCCGACACCCACATCGACACCGAGGAGCACGTGGTCCGCTTCCTCGACTCCACCGACTCCGACCTGGTCAACCTCTGTCTGGACACCGGTCACTACGCCTACTGCGGCGGCGACAGCGTCAAGCTGATCAAGACCTACGGCGAGCGGATCGGCTATCTGCATCTGAAGCAGGTGGACCCGGACATCCTCGCCGATGTGGTCGCCAACCAGGTGCCGTTCGGCCCCGCGGTCCGGCGCGGGGTGATGTGCGAGCCGCCGCGGGGTGTGCCTGAACTGCCGCCCGTGCTGGCCGCCGCACAGGACCTCGGCGTGGACCTCTTCGCGATCGTCGAGCAGGACATGTACCCGTGCCCGCCGGACCAGCCGCTGCCGATCGCCCAGCGCACCCGCCGCTTCCTACGGGGCTGCGGAGCGTAGGCCTCGCCGGCCGGGCCGGGGCGGCGGGTGAATGACTGTTCCGGGGGCCAGCCCCCGGGCCCCCGGCGGACACGTAGGCCTCGCCGGCCGGGCCGGAACGGTCTGCTTCCCGTAGGGGGAAGGCGCTCTCGGGGGCTCCGCCCCCGCAGCCCCGGGCCAGCCCCCGAACCCCCGTGGGCGGCCGGGTCGGAACGGCCCGCCTCCCCCAGGGGGAAGGCCCTCTCCGGGGCTTCGCCCCCGAAACCCCGGGCCAGCCCCCGAACCCCCGTGGGCGGCTGGATCGGAGGGTCTGCCAACCCCCTTGGTGTGTGAAGGAAAATCCCGGGGCCGGGCCCCGGGCCCTCAGGAAGGACGAGAAAGCGATGCAGGGAACACTCGGCGTGGCCGTGATCGGTACCGGGCGGATGGGCGCCGACCACGTGCGCCGTATCAACGACGTGATCAGCGGGGCGCGGGTGGCCGCCGTGGTGGACATCGACGCCGAGCGCGCCGGACGGATCGCCGACGGCATCGAGGGGTGTACCGCCTACACCGACCCGGCCGCCGCGATGGCCGCCTTCGACGTCGACACGGTGCTGATCGCCTCCCCGGGACCGGCGCACGAGGACGCGCTGCTGGCCGCGTTCGAGCGCGATCTGCCGGTGCTCTGCGAAAAGCCGCTGACCCCGGACGCCGCCTCCGCGCTACGGGTGCTGGAAGCCGAGCAGAAGCTGGGCCACCGCCTGGTCCAGGTCGGCTTCATGCGCCGCTACGACTCGGAGTACCTGCGGCTCAAGGCACTGCTGGACGACGGTGGACTGGGCCGCCCGCTGATGCTGCACAACCGGCACCGCAACGCCTCCACCCCGCCCGGCTTCACCAACGCCATGCTGATCAACGACTCGGTCGTGCACGAGATGGACGTGACCCGCTGGTTGCTCGACCAGGAGATCACCGCGGTCACCGTGCTGCGTCCGACGGCCTCCGGTAACGCCCCCGAGGGTCTCGACGACCCGCAGTTCGTCGTCTTCGAGACCGACGGCGGCGCACTCGTCGACGTCGAGATCAACGTCAACTGCCGCTTCGGCTACCAGGTGCAGGCCGAGGTGGTCTGCGAGCAGGGCACCGCGCGGATCGGCGAGGCGCACACCCTGCTCACCAACACCGCGGGCCGCTGGGGCGGCACCATCGCCCCGGACTTCGTCGAGCGCTTCGAGGAGGCCTACGACCGAGAGGTGCAGAGCTGGGTCAACGCCACCCGGCGCGGCCAGGTCGAGGGCCCCAGCACCTGGGACGGCTATGCGGCGGCCGCGGTCTGCGAGGCCGGAGTCAGGGCGCAGGCCGAGGGCCGCCGGGTGGAGGTCGAGATGATCGAGCGCCCGGCCCTGTACAGCTGAAGACCGCCCTGCCCTCTAGTAGTTAAGGACCGCTATGCGAATCGGACTTGTGGGCACCGGCCGGATCGGCTCCTTCCACGCCGAGGCCCTGCGGGCGCAGCCCGCCGTGAGCGAGTTGGTGGTGGCCGACGCCGATCCGGCCCGGGCGGCCGAGGTCGCCGCCCGCATCGGCGCACGGGCGGCCGGATCGGTGGACGGACTCTTCGCCGCGGGCGTCGAAGCGGTCGTGATCGCCTCGGCCACCTCGTCGCACGCCGACCTGATCACCCGCGCCGCGCGCGCCGGGCTCCCCGCGTACTGCGAGAAGCCCATCGCCTTGGACCTGGCGGGCACACTGCGCGCGCTCCACGAGGTCGAGTCCGCCGGAACCATGCTGCAGATGGGCTTCCAGCGGCGCTTCGACGCCGGATACCTGGCCGCCCGCGAGGCGTACCGCGACGGGCGGCTCGGCAGGGTGCACACCATCCGTGCCATCACCTCGGACCCGGCTCCGCCGCCACCGGAGTTCCTCCCGCTGTCCGGCGGGCTGATCAGGGACTGCCTGGTGCATGACTTCGACGCGGTGCGGTGGCTGACCGGCCGCGAGGTGGTGGAGGTGTTCGCCCGCGGATCCGCCGGTGGCGCGGCGTTCTTCCGCCAGGCGGGCGATGTGGACACCGCCGCCGCGCTGCTCACCCTGGACGACGGCACCCTGGTCACCGCGACCGCCACCCGCTACAACGGCGCGGGCTACGACGTCCGGATGGAACTGTCCGGCGAGCGGGACCAGTTCGTCGTCGGTCTGGACGCCCGTACCCCGTTCACCTCCGCGGAGCCCGGTGGGCCTCAGCGGCCCGCGCGGCCGTGGACCGGATTCCTGGAGCGGTTCGACAGCGCGTACCGGGCGGAGTTGGCCGCCTTCGTCCAGGCCGCGCGCGGTGAAGCGCCCAACCCCTGCTCCGGCCGGGAGGCGCTGCACGCCCTGCTGGTCGCCGAGGCCTGCGAGGTGTCCCGCCTGGAGGAGCGGCCGGTACGCCTTGAGGAGATCGCCAAGCAGGTCTGAGGAGAGTCCGGGGGCTGGTCCCCTGACCGTGTGGGGGTTCGGGGGGACTGGTCCCCCCGAACATCCGTCCTCAGTGGGGCAGCAGCCCCTCGATCGCGGCGATGAGCTCCGCCGCTTCCGGCTCGGTGCGCGGCCGGAACCGGCCCGCCACCGTACCGTCGGGGCCGATCAGGAACTTCTCGAAGTTCCACTGGATGGGGCCCGCCTCGCCGTCCGCGTCCACGGTCCGGGTCAGCTCGGCGTAGAGCGGTTGCTGCCCGTCGCCGTTGACGTCGGCCTTGGCGTAGAGCGGGAAGCTCACCCCGTAGGTCGTCGAGCAGAAGGTCTCGATCTCCTCGGCGGTACCCGGCTCCTGGCCGCCGAACTGGTTGCAGGGAAAGCCGAGCACCGTGAAGCCGCGGTCGGCGTAACGCTTCTGCAAGCGCTCCAGGCCCTCGTACTGCGGGGTGAGCCCGCACTTCGAGGCGACGTTGACGATGAGCAGCGCCCTGCCCTGGTGGTCGGCGAGCGTGGCGGGCTCACCGGTGAGGGTGCGCAGCGGAATGTCATAGAGGTTGGCCATGGAGGGATCCTAGTAGTGCTTGGTCAGATTGGTATTGGGGTGGGTATGTCGCGGTGGCATGTGGGGCAGGCGCCGGTCCAGGTTGCGAGGAGTGTCTGTATCTCGCGGATGACTGAGTAGAGGCTCAGGCCGGCG
>NZ_JARHTQ010000061.1 GCF_029223525.1 Streptantibioticus ferralitis
GGGAACCACCAGGGCCGCCAAATCTCGTCGGGGAGCATCGTTCATCACGACCGGTGACCGTAGTGCTCGATGCCTTCATCCGCCCATTGAACTGGGCAATCTCTAGAGTTCGTTCAGTCAACGGGGCGTTTTCATGCTGGCACGGGGTCGCGTAGTCGCGACCGCAGGTCCCCAGGGCAACCTTGCGGAGCTCGAAGTGGGCCAGGAATTCGTCCCACTCGGTGGCGGTGAGCTCGCGGTACTCCTCGCTGGGCCGCTCGGTTCTGCGGCGGGCGATGAAGGCCCGGTGATGGGAGATCACGTCCTCCGGGTAAATCGCTAATGGTGGAGTCGGGTATTGGAACTCTCGGAATACCCAGGCTCAGGAGTTGTTCCTGGGGTTGAGCGCTTCAGCTGCCCCTGAGCGCGAGAGTTGGCCGGCCCGGTGCTCAGTCGCTGGGCGACAGAATCGCGAGGGTCATGGTCTTTGAGCGACGAAGACGAACTCCTTGCCCGGACGATCGGGAGCGTCCCGGACCTCTCGCAGCACGTAGCCCTGCGCGATCAGATCGGCCTCAACCTCCTGGCGGCCCCGGAATCTGAGGGTCGAATCGGACATGAGGTGCTGCCCGTCCGCAGCGAACACGTAGTTCCACCGAAACGTCACGACGGGTTGGCTCACTTCGACCAGCTCAATCCAGCTCTCGACCGCGCCGACACCCGGGATCTCCGTGACTCGGGGCGATGCTGCGCGGTTCCACGACTCCCAGGCGCGTGCAGCCGGATCCCTGGTCTCGAACACCAGATGTCCACCGGGCCGCAGTGCCCCATGAGCCCCCCGCAGCGTCTGCTGCCATGCCTCCGGGGCGACGATCTCCTGTGCGACGTTCGCCGTCATGGTGGCAAGGTCCACCTTCAGAGGAGGAAGAACTGCCGCGTCACCGCAGATCCAGCGGACGCGATCGCTGCCCGGCTTTCCCCTGGCCACGTCGATGGAGGCTTGGGCGGGATCGACGCCGACGACCTCGATCCCGCGATCGGCTAGCAGGAGTGCGAACACGCCGGTGCCGCAGCCGATATCCAGGACCCGCTTCGCGTCGAGTTGCTGAGCGAGGACGAGGTAGGCGTGGAGGTCAGTGCGATCTGGATCAAGCGGGTCGTAGATCGCTGCCAGCCGTGGATACCCGAAGATCTCATCAGCCATGCGCCCGAAGGTATAGGCAGTGTGTGGTCGGCTGCCGCTCAATTTGGCGGAGAGCGGACCGCTGTATGGGCGGCTGCAAGCCAACTGAGGTACTCACCCTTGCCGACTGAAGCGGTAGGGTTTCGGCGGCTGATCTCGGCTGCGTAGGCGCCCCAGTCCCCGGCGGCAGCTCTGCGCCTGCCGAAAACCCATCCGTGCAGTTCAAGCGGCATGGTGGTACTCGTGGATGACTCCGCCGAGGCGGTCTCTGCGGCGTATGTTCATGTGCGTGGCCTGTCTGGAGTCGCGCGGTTCGGGGACGGCGCGTAGGGGCGCCGCCTGATTGATCGCTTGGTGTGGTGCAGCTCGAACTGGCGGAGGGCGTGGCGCAGGTGGCGCTCGTTCCAGATGAGGTGCGGTCTAGGAGTTCGTGGCGGCAGGTCTGGACCCAGCGCTCCATGATGGCGTTCATGCGTGGCATGCGGACGCCGGTGAGCACGACCTGGATGCCGGCGGCTGTAAGGATCTGGTCGAAGAGCGCGGGGAACTTCGCGTCCCGGTCCCGGATCAGGTACGTGACGGTGGCTGCGGCGTCCTCGAGGTCCATGACGAGGTTTCGTGCGGCCTGGCTCACCCATGGCGCGGTGGGATGCGCCGTGGTGCCGAGGATCCTGATGCGGCGGGTAGCGTGTTCGATGACCGCGAGAATGTACTGGCGTTGGCCGGTCAGCGTGACGGTTTCGATGAAGTCGCAGGCCAGGAGGGCGTCGGCTTGGGAGCGTAGGAAGGCGGCCCAGGTCGTGGTGGCGCGGTCGGGTGCGGGGTCGATGCCTTCGGCTTGGAGGTCGGGTAGCCCGAGGGAATCTCACCCTCGGGCTCCCACAGAATCCGTACGTGACAGTCTCCCGTCATACGGCTCTTGTCGTTCTGGTCATCTGGGGGCCGGTTTCACCCAGATCCAGTGAGCGAAGTACCGCGGCTGACGGGCGGCAGCGACGCGCATCGCGTCGAGGGCCGTTCTCCATCCCCGCAACTTCTTGTACTTCTTTCTGATCCACCGCAGCAGGTAGGTGTTGATGCGGTAGAGCAGGGGCGTCAGCGCCGAGCGGTGGAAGGCCCCGTAGTAGGCCATCCATCCCCGCACGATCGGGTTGATCATGCGTGCGAGGTCAGCTTCGGTGCTGCTGACGCGGTGGTCCAGTCGCCAGGACCGCACGACCACGTTCATCTTCTTCAGAGCGTCCTTGCTGACGGCCGGAAGGAAGCGGGTGTACTGCACCCCATCCTTCCGGCGGGCCGCACGCGGTTGGAAGGTGTACCCCAGGAACGTGAACGACGTGCACTCGAAGGCACCGCGCCGGTTGCTGTCCTTGCAGTACGCAATCCTCGTCTTGTCCGCGTGCAGTTCCAGTCCCACCTGGGCCATCCGCTCGTGCAGCGCGGCCAGGACCCTGCGGGCCTGGTACTCGGTGGTGCAGTGCACCACCGCATCGTCCGCGTATCGTTCGAAGACGACGGCCGGGAACTCCCGGGCCAGCCAAGCGTCGAACGCGTAGTGCAGGAACAGATTCGCCAGGACGGGCGAGACCGATGAACCCTGTGGGGTGCCTCGATCCCGCTCCAGCAGGCTCCCGTCGGGCAGTTGCAGCGGAGCGGCCAGCCACCGCTTCACATACAACGTCACCCAGCGGGCGTCAGTGTGCGCTTCCACGGCCTTGAGGACGAGGTCCCACCGGACGCTGTCGAAGAACTTCCGGATGTCCAGATCGATCACCCAGTCGTACTCCCAGCAGCGCCTGCGGCAGACCTCGACCGCGTTCAACGCCGAACGGCTCGGCCGATACCCGTAGGAGTCCAGGTGGAACACGGGCTCCACCCGCTCCTCCAGGTGCGCGGCCACCACCGTCTGCGCCACCCGGTCGGCGACAGTAGGCACCCCGAGCACACGTGTACCTGCGGCACCGTGCGCCTTGGGGATCTCCACCGCCTTGACCGGGGGCGGGAAGTACGTCCCCGAGGACATCCGGTTCCAGATCCTGTACAGGTTGCCCCGCAGGTCCTTCTCGAACCCCCTCGACGGACTGCCCGTCCACACCGGGCGCTCCCTGATTGCCCTTCACCTTGGTCCAGGCGTCCCACACCTCCCGCTTGGAGATGCGGAACGGCTTGTCAGATGCTTTCAACTCGTCCATCGGGCTCCTCCCAGAGCACTTCTGGTTGACCGAACGAACAAAGCCACGAACGACCCGGCCCCTTCGCTCCACCCCCGTTACAGGGGTTTCGGCACTACTACGAGCCGGTCCGCCGGCGTGTCCCGCGACGGTACTCACGTCCCTACGGGGAACTCCCGACTCGGGCACTCCCGGTTACCGCGCGCTGAACCGCGGCAGTGCGAGGACACGCCTTCTCACGTTCCGTACGGGAGCGGCAGGCAGGGCTCACGTCACCTCTACGCCGGACACCGCCTGGCCAGTCGGCGGGCTCCCGCCAGGCTCATCCCGGACCGGAAATCTACGCCCCGGTTTCGATGTCGTCTGAGTCTGTTTCGACGCTTCAAACAGTGATCGTCTTCCCTGCCCCTACCTGACGCCTCTCGGGCGCCTTTTCCTCATCGCTCACCACGACGGTCTTCAGCCAACGCAGCATGAGGCGGTTTGAAGCCTCCCCCCGCAGGGCGACTCCGAAGGGCCAATCCTTCATCTCCCGTACAGCACCGCATCAAGGATGCTCAGCTCAACGACCTACAACATGCTGAGCTCCCTTCCGCGTTCGTGACACACGATTCCCCAGACCGTCGTCGAGCCGACCGAATGCCCGAGCCGAACCAATTCGCCCTGGATCCGACGGCAGCCAACGCGGATTCTCGTGGGCCAGCCGCAGCACCAGGGATCGGATGGAGCGCACGGTGCGGGGCCGGCCTCCGCGATGGGGACGGGACTGGGCCGCGTGACGGCGGGCGACCACGTCGCGGTGCCAACGCAGCACCGTGTCTGGCCGCACCAGCAAGCGGATCCGGCGTAGCGCCTGCGTTGGCAACTGGTGCAACAGCGCCGCCAGGAACGCCCGATCGCCCGCGCTGAACCGTACCCGCTGTCCACTCAGCTGCCTTTCCAGCACCGCGATCTGATGACGCAGCGCCAGGATCTCCACATCCTTTTCCCGCTCGCTCATCGGCAGTAACCGCAGCATCGCGAACGCGTTCGTCACACCCAGGTAGGCCAGTCTCAACAGCACGGCCGATCATCATGGCGGGTGATGGTCCAGCCTGCCAGAGCGCCGGATCGGGCGATACGGTCGACGTCCCATGTGCCGTGACACACCGCCTCTCACCAGGCCGGATGAGGTTATCGGCAAGGGCAGTACTGCCGTATCCCTGCGGCGCGATGAGTGTTCAAATTGTCCCAGACAAGGATGATGGGGCCGCCCAGTTGCTGGTGAGCGCAGGCGATCAGGTCCCGGTAGCCGGTTCAGTCGAAGCTTGTCCGTTCGCGTTTGCGCTTTTCGTAGACGCGGGGCCGGTAGATCAGGCGGGGCCGTTCGCCGGGCCGGTAGCAGGCCATGGCCGCGATCGAGATGCGCCGGTAGGACCGGCCCCTGACCCGCACCACAGGGGTGTGCCCGCGGCGGCCCCAGGTATGGGCGCGTGGCGGCGTCATCGAGTCATCGAGAAGCCGGCCTCGTCTTCGAAGACGATCCAGGCCCCGAGCGCCGCGGCGGTGCTTCCACGTGCGGCCACACGTCTTTCTTCCACAACTGCACCGCGTGCTCGTTGCGTTCCATGGCACGACGGGCCGGGCACTGCCAGGACCAGCCGCCTCGGCGCAGCAGACGACACACTCCGGCTACCGACACGGTCAGGTGGAAGCGTCTGCCGATCACCGTTTTCACTCGCACCAGGGTCCATCGCTGGTCCGTCCAGCCATGCACGGTAGGCCCCTGGGCCAGCAGTTCCTCCAGCACAGCGAACTGTTCATCGGTTAGTTTCGGCTGTTTGGCCGGGCCTTGGGACTGCAAGGCTTGTATCCCGCCCTCACGCCAGGCACGGCGCCACCGCTCAACCGACCGCTTACTCACCCGCAGGTCCCGGGCGATCGTCGTGGTCTTCTCGCCCCGGATGAATCGCTCGCTTGCCTCCATCCGGATCCGTTCTCTGAACGCCTGCCGCTCAGCGGTCAGCCCGCCCCCTTGCGCGTATCGCATGCAACCGGCGTACCGCGAGCGGCAGTTACCGTCACCACCGACAACAAGCCGAAAACCTCAGTAGGCGTCGAGCGTCATGAAGAGGCTGTTAAGACCCTCCGCCAGCAACGGGTGCGTGAAGATGGCGTTCGCCATGGCGGTGTACGGGAGCTTGCCCAGCATGGCGACCTGGATGATCGTCATGATCTCGCCGCCTTCTGCGCCGAGCACGGCGGCGCCGAGGATCTGCTGGGTGTGCGCGTCGATGACGGCCTTCATGAAGCCGCGCGTGTCCCCGGTCTCAAGGGCCCGGATGACGGCGCTCATCGGCAGCTTCGCGACGCGCACCGCGCGGTTCTCCTCCCTGGCCTGCCGCTCGGTCATGCCAACGCGGCCGAGTTGCGGGTCAATGAAGACGGTGTACGGGACGATCCTGTCCCGCGTGCTCGCCTTCTCGCGGCCGAGCAAGTTGGCGTGCAGGATGCGGTAATCGTCGTAGGAGAGATGGGTGAAAGCGGGGCCGCCCTTGACGTCTCCCATGGCGTAGATGCCGGGGACGGAGGTCTCCAGGGACTCATCGACCGCGATGAAGCCGTTGTCGCGCAGCCGGATGCCGGCCGCCGCCAGCGTGAGTCTCTCGGTGTTGGGGACGCGGCCGATGGCCGACAGCAGGTGGGAGCCCTCGATCTGCCGCTCGCCGTCCGGCGTGCCAACGGTCAGACGCAGCCGCCCGCCGCCTGCCTCCTCGACCTGGTCCGGCATCGTAGAGGTCAGGACCGTGATCCCGTCGTCGCGCAGGATGGCTGCGGCCTCGTCAGAGACGTCGTCGTCCTCCTTCATCAGCAGGCGCGGGCCGGTCTGAACGATCGTGACCTCGCTGCCGAACCTGCGGAACATCTGCCCGAACTCCAGGCCGATGTAGCCCCCTCCAAGGATGATCAGATGCTCAGGGAGCGCGTCCAGCTCCATGATCGATGTCGAGTCCAGGACAGTGACGTTCTGCGCGCCGCTGATCGCCAGCGGCTTGGGCCTGGTGCCCGTGTCGATGACGATCACCGGCGCGCTGATCTGTCGCCTCCCGCCGTCGCTCAAGGCGATCTCGACGGTCTTGGGCCCCGTGAAATGGGCCTCGCCTTCGATCACGTCGAGCCCGTCCTGGGTCAGGCGGCTCGCGTAGTTCTCCCGCGCGCCCGCGACCATCGCCCGCTTGCGCTCCCGCACGGCGGCGAGGTCGACCGACACCGGACCGGTCCGCACGCCGTACTCCGCGCCGCGCCGCGCCTGGTAGGCGAGGCGCGCGCTGGCGATCATTGTCTTGGTCGGGGTGCACCCGGTGTTCACGCAGACGCCGCCCAGGTGGTCGCGCTCGACGAGCGCCACCTTCTTGCCTGCCTTCGCCAGATCCAGGGGGAGGAACCGGCCGCCCTGGCTGGTCCCGATCACCATCACGTCATAGCTCTCGTCCGCCACGGGAAGATCGTAACTCTGTGCTTTCTCATGCGCACTGAAGGTTGCAGCCGGGTGGGGTGGGTTCTTGATCGGCGGGGTGATCGGGCCGTCATCAAGGGCCGCGAATAGGTTCGGGTCGGCGCCGTGGGTGGTGAGGGCCATGCTGGCGACGTCGTGCCCGGGCCTCGGCTGATCGGTGATGGGCAAGGCGGCGCTCCCCGGCTGCCGAACAGCCCAGCCATTGAGCGGGAGACCACATGGGTGCTGGGCTCGGGCCTCATACCACCGGACGCACGCAAAAGCCCCCTGCCGGCATATGCGCCGGTGAGCGGGCTATCGTGAGCGTACAGAAGAAGCACTCAGGGCCAGGTCGCGATCCACGATCACCGCCACCTTGCCCCCTGCGCCATGGCCCGCCCTCATCGACTGCAGTCCCGCATTGATTGCCTCGACGGTGCTGTCGATGGTCTGGCCGATGTACGGGACCACAAGTCCCTGCGTCGCCCACTCCATCGCCAGAGCCATCCCGCGCTGGAGAAAGGCGCGCGCCTCCCTGTCGAGCGTGGCGGGTTCGGAGAAGTAGCGCAGCAGATTGACGTCGACACGTTTGGCGCCACGCTCGGCCAGGATGGCATCTACCGGGCTGTGTGTTTCGGCCAGACGTGTCGTCTTGCCGGGCCCGACGCCGAGCACGATCCAACTGCCGTCTCGCCGGACGGCCTTCGCGGTCTCGACGAATCCCTGCTCGCTGTAGGTGGTGTCGAAGACGAGGTCAACACCCCGGTCACCGGTCAGCTTGGCGATTTCGGCGGCAATGTCGTCGCGCTTGTAATTGAAAACGTGGTGGGCGCCGGACTGCCGGGCCAGTGCGATTGATTGCGGCGTGCTGCCGCTGCCGATAACCAGTCCGGCCTCCAGGGAACGCGCCGCCATCTGCACGGCGAGATGCCCGACGCCGCCCCCACCACCCGGGATATAGCCCGTATCGTCGGCCTGGACCGCCCGGTAAAGACCTGAGAAGGCGGACAGGAAGGCCATCGGCAGTACCGCTGCATCGTGGAAGCTCACAGTCGGTGGCTTGCAAACGGTGGGAATCGGTGCGCGAGGGCATACCCGCCCTCGCCTCCGTTCCCGCCCGTTGCGGCCCAGCCGCCATCACCGTTCAAATCGGCCATGGCAGCCACCGCATCCCCGATGGCCACGCCATTCACATCGCGGCCCACGGCGACCACCACGCCCGCCAGGTCAAGACCGAGAACGACAGGGGGCGTCCGTCCCATGAAATTGAGGTCAGCCAGCTTGTACTCCAATGGGTTGAGCGACGAGGCGGCGACGCGGATCAGCACCTGATCGGCCGCCGGCTGCGGGACGGGAACACGCACCGCCTCGAGCGGCAACCCAGCTCGGTCTCTTGTGTAACCGACGCCGAGAAACGTCTCCGAAATCTTCTCAGTCTGCGTCATGACGCTCCTCCTCGCAGCCTCTTGTGGAAGGACACCTCTCGCCACCAGAAGCTGTCCCGAACCACTATTTGCGATTGTCGCGGGCCTGCGCGGTGCCGCCAGTGGGACGGCGGCCAGGGTGACCACCGATTGAGGAAGCGCGGCGCCAAACGCCGCCAGGATGGCGTCGACCGCCATCCGTCCGACGTTGAACCGCTGGCCGAGCCACAGCCACGGCGTTGACGAACCATTCCGCGGCCCGCGCCACCGGCGACACTCAGTCGTGGAAGGTCTTGCGGGTGCGCTCGCAGGGCCACGGGATCTTGGCAAGTGCGACCGCGGCCGCGATCACGATGGTGGCAGCGGCGACCCGGTGGCCGAGCCGTCGCAGCTCACCTTGGATCCTGACGTACCCCCAGGTCGGATTCTCCTCGGCCAGGCGCTGGATGAGTGCGACGATCTCGTCGGGCAGCGGTGGTCGGCCGGGCTTGCTCGGTGGTTGGCGCCACTTCCAGCGCGCCAGGCGCCGGTGTCAGGTCAGCAGCGTGCCCGGGGTGACCAACCGGTGCCGCCGCAGGGCGGATGGCAGATGCGGCGCGAGAGCGGAGAGCATGGCGCGGTCGGCCCACGAGATCCGCGGCCGCTTGACCTGTCGGCGCAGGACGGCGACCTCGTGGCGCAGGGCGAGGATCTCGGCCTTGTGTGCGGCGCAGGAGCGCCCCAGCAGTGTCAGCCGGCTCAGCAGTCGGCAGAAGATCAAGTACAGCAGTCGTAAACCCACGAACCGGGATCATGCCCGGAGCACGGCCGCTCGCAAAGCTGTTGGTCAGCCGCTGTACGGCAGTAAAGACACCCTTCAGGGAGATGCGGGTATGGCGGCGTCGGATGAGGTTTCGGTGCCACCGCAGGATCGTGTCCGGGGAGACGATCAGGTGGAGCGTCCGCAGTCGGGCGCGAGGCAACTGGTGGAGGAGCGCAGCCAGGAAGGCGCGGTCCGCCGGGGTGACGCGTGGCCTGTCGATCTGCCGTTGCAGGACCGTCAGTTGGTGGCGCAGCGTCAATATTTCGATGTCCTTGTCGGTGTCGCTCATTGGAAGCAGCCGTATGAGGGCGAAGACGCTCGACACGGCGAGGTAGGGCAGTCGCAACAGCACGATCGATCAGCCTGACATGCCTGTCCGGCGACCGCCCGCCGTTTCGCGAGAACCTGCAGGCCACAGGCCATGGATGGGGTTTTCGGCACCCGCAAGGAGGAAAACCGTGCCGACTCCATGCTGTGGCCGCGTCGTTCTTCGCCGCCGTTACGGGCGATTCAGGTGGATCGGGGCTCTGCCCGCCTCCGCAGGGTGGTCGGGGTCTCGCCGTATCGCTTCTTGTGGGCCCTGATGAAGTGGCTGCTGTCGTGGAAGTGCCAGCGGGCGGCGATCTCCGCGACGGTCCAGGCGGTGGAGAGCAGGTCGGCGCGGGCGCGTTCGAGACGTCGTTGCCGCACGTGCTCCATGATCGAGGTCTCCCGGGTGGCGAAGGCGCGGTGGAGAGTGCGGACGGAGACGTGGAGGGCGTGGGCGATGGCGCGGGGGTCGAGGTCGGGGTCCGCCAGTCGGCTTTCGACGTACTCCTGCGCCGCCTTCACCAGGGTGGGGAACAGGCGCGGATCGTCGATGACCTGGTCGTCGAGCACGCCCTGGAGCAGTTCGACGGCGGCGTTACGGGCCGCCACGCCGAGCCGGTCCCGGCCGCCGATCTCCGCGCAGGCGCGCAGATGGGCCAGCAGCAGGCGCGCGGCCGGGGTGTCCTGCTCGGCGGCGATGATCGGGCCGATGGAGGGGAAGCGGATGTTCTCGGCGGGCAGCGCGAGTGTGACCGCGTGTGTTCCCGGACCGACCTCGAAGTTCCAGGACGTGCCGTTCCTGCGTGTGCACAGTTGGCCGGGGCGGGTTGTGACGGTCGCACGCTCGGAGGCGTAGGTCATCCGGCCGTGGAAGTTGAAGTGGGCGACGACGTGATCCGCGAGGTGGCCGTGCGGGCTGCCGGTGCTGCCGGAAAGGGCGTCGCTGTACTGATTCTCGATGAAGACGTCGTGGAAACTCAGCCTTTTGAGGCGCACCGTGTAGTCGCCGGTGCCGTGCCGCGGCAGGGTCAGCGGGGGCGGCGGTAGGAGGCTGCCCCCCTGCCGCTCCCACTGGCTGATCAGCAGTTCGTTCCGTCGCTCGTGCGCAAAGGGCACGGTGATGTCGATCGAGGGCCGCTGAGTGCTGTCCTCGGGGTCCACGCCGCCGCCTCGAGCCACGAGCCCACGCTACCGCGAGCGCGCTGAAATTGGGCGCGGAAGTCCCATCCGGGTGGCGCCGGCGTCCAATTTCCCGGGGCCGGGTGACCACTACTGTCCATCATGACGTCGACCACCCACATGATCCCGATCAAGAAAGCCATGGATTAGCGATGCGTGTTCTGTTCTTCGGCTGCCCCGGCTTCGGCCACGCCGTCCCGCAGTTGCCGTTGGCCCGGGCGATGCGCGACCGAGGGGACCAGGTGGCCTTCGTCGCTGCCGCCTCCCTCGGCCCGCTGCTCGAGGCGGAGGAGATCGCCCTGCTGGCCGCGGGGCCCGAGGTCCCGGAACTCGTGGGCGAACTCAAGCGCACCACGGGCGTCGACATCCTCGCCGCGCCGCCGAGCGCCGAGGTCGAGGCGGAGATCTTCGCCGGCGCCCGGATCGACCTCGGCTACGAGGACTCCCTGGCCGCGGCGCGCGAGTTCACGCCGGACCTGATCGTCGTGGACGCGATGGACTACGTCGGCCGGATCGTGGCCAGCGCGTTGGATATCCCGCACGCGGTGATCGCACTCGGCCCCGCCGTGCGCCCGGAGAGCGTGGCCGCCGCCGACGCGCGGTCCGCGGAGAGCCACGCCACACGCGGTCTGACGCCGCACAAGGCCCGCTGGTATCTGGACACCTGCCCGCCCGCCCTGCAGTTCGACGACTTCCGGGCCCCGGCGACGCGCCTGGCCCTGCGCCCCGAGGCCTACACCGGCGGTGCCGCCGTTCCCGCGCCCGGCGGGAGCCGGGCCAGGCCGCGGGTGCTGGTGAACTTCGGCACGCTCTTCGTCATCCCCGAGGTCATCACCCCGATCGTCCAAGCGCTGCTGACCCGTCATCTCGATATCCGCGTCACCCTTGGTCCGATGCGGACCGCCGAGGAGTTCGACGTCGATTCGGACCGCGTCGAGTTCGTAGGCTTCACCCCGCTGGCCCAACTGCTCAGCGACGTCGACGCGGTGGTGACGATCGGCGGAGCGGGCACGATCCTCGGCACGCTCGCCCACGGGCTCCCCATGGTCCTGACCCCCTTGGCCGCCGACCAGCCCGTGCACGCCGGCCGCGCCGCCGCGGCGGGCGCCGGGATCGCCTTCCCGGTCGGAGAGTTCAAGCCCGGGGACGTCGCCGAGGCGGTCGCGTCCGTCCTCGAGACGCCCGGCTACAAGGAAGCCGCGCAGCGCGTGGCCGCCGAGATCAAGGCTATGGCTTCGCCGGCCCAGGTAGCCGCCGAGCTGGCCGCCGCTATCGATTGACAGCGGCGCGCGGCGGCTTCGCGAGCTGCGGGCGCGCCGGTCAGCCGGACTCGTCGGCGCGTGCCGGCCGTGCGTCAAGCTGCCCGATGGCCCAGTCCGTCCACTCGAGGTTCATAGCCATGAGCCGGTGACCGTATTCGAGGGCCAGGTGGCCGTAGACCGCGATGTCGTCTCGCTCCCAGTCGGCCGTGTTCTCGACGTGGTCGAGGATCTGCTGCCTACTTCGGATCACTTCGGCTTCCTGCCGCAGGTAGTCGGCGGCCTGCTTGTGGGTCAGGTTGCCGAGGAAGAAGATCCGCAGCAGGGTCTCGTTGCGCTGAACGCGGTTGGGTTCGGTCTCGGCCATCCAGCGGTGCAGTTCGCCACGGCCGGCCTCGGTGAGGTCACAAGTCGGGCGGTCGAAAGAGGTACCGCCGTGAGCCTTCTCCGCAGCGCCTTCCCGTGGATCTTCTTCACCGTGCTGGGCTCGAAGAGCTGGCAGGCCGCCGCCATCGCCGCCGCCGCGAGCTCGCTCGTGATCGTGGTACAGAAGCGCCGCGCCGATACCGGATGGGAGGATCTGATCCTTGATGTCGGCACGCTCGCCTACTTCGTCCTTCTCGCCGCCTTCGCCTCCGTCTCCCCGCACTCCGGCCTTCGGCCTTACTCGGGCGCCGGATCCCATGCCTTCCTGGGGCTGGTCGCGTGGTTCAGCATGGCCGTGCGCAAGCCGTTCACGATGGACTTCGCCAAGCAGAGCACGCCCAAGGAGATCTGGACGGAGCCCCGCTTCCTCAAGGTGAACATGACCATCAGCGCGTTCTGGGCCGCGGCCTTCACCGTCACCGCGCCGTTGATCGCGTTGGCCTACCACGCCACCCACAAGAGCCTCGCCGCCGCCTCCGTCCAGCTGGTCGGCCTAGCCGTCGCGGGCCTGTTGACCGTCCGCTACGCCGCGCACGCCCGCGCCAAGGGAGCCGCGGCGACCGTCGGCAACGCGGCCGCCTGATCAGCACCTGAACGAAGGCGCGCTCAACGGACAAGACGTTTCAAACACTCATCAGGGAGCTGACGATGCAAGTAGTCATCGACCATATCGAAGGTCGACGTAAGGCATACGAGAGACATGATTTCCTTGTCAAGCTGCTGGCTGACACGACGCTGCCCGGCGAGCGGCGCCTGGCGTGGGCGCCGAGTGTCATCCCGTTCATCATGGGCTACTCGGATCTCAACAAGTACGTCTTCCGCAAGGGCGAGGGGGATGCTCACCTCGATCCCCTGCAGGCGTTGCTGAATGCCCACACCTACGAAGAAGACTTCCATTGGCAGTGGATGCTGCAGGACCTGGAGAAGCTCGGAGCCGACGGCCGGATGCCGCTGTCCGAGGCCACCCGCGTGCTCTGGGGACCGGAGTTCGCCCACTCTCGACGCCTGTGCCTCGAACTGGCGTCGCTCGCTGCCGGCGCGCCGGCGTACGCCGCCTTCGCGATGGTGGAGGCCATCGAGGCGGTGTCCGTCACCATATTCGAACATTGCCAGGGAATCAGTCTGCGCGACGGGCAGGAATGCGAGTTCTTCGGCACTAAGCATTACGCCGCGGAGGCGTCCCACAGCATCAAGTCCCCGGAGGTCGCGGAATCGAGCCTGCCAAGGCTCGACGACCTCCAGCGCGGAAAGGCGATTGTGATGGCGGACCGGGTGTTCTCACTATTCGACGAGTGGTCCAACGGACTACTTCGGTTCGCGATCGAGAACGAGGTGAACGCCGATACCTACGCAAGGATGGTGGAGCAGAGCAAGGAAGCGTGGCCGAGCACTCATCACGTGCCGGGGCCGGGGGACGGTGTCGTGGGGGCCATGCCAGCGAGATAGATGTCCACGAGGCGTCGCGCCGTCGCGGTCCAGTCGGTGGCCGCCGATGTCTGCTCCGAGGAAGACGGCGAGCACGTGGCCCCGCTCGTCCGCGACCGCTTTGGCCGCCTCGACGTCCTGGTCAACCGCGCCGGATACTTCACCGTCCTGGAGCTTCGAGACCATGACCACAGCGCAGTGGCGCCACATCATCGACGTCAACCTGACCAGAACCTCCTTGATCACCCGTGTGCTCGCTCCCCTCATGAAGGAGCAGGGTTCGGGCCGGATCATCTACTTCAGCTCGGCCGCCGTCTACAGCGGCGTCGCGGACCAGGTCGCCTATGTCGCCGCCAAGGCCGGCATCATCGGCTTCACCCGCAGCCTGGCCCACGTCCTCGGCGAGCACGGCAACACCGTCAACAGCACCACTCCCGGTCTGACCGCCACCGAGGCCGTCCGGCACAGCTTCCCAGCCGCCTTCCTCGCGGGCAGCGCGATGCACGGGCACCGCACCGCGACGAGCAGCCCGAGGACCTGGCCGGCCCGGTGTTCTTGCTGGCCTGCGACGACGCGGCCTTTCTCACCGGCCAGATCACCAACGTCGACGGCGGCTGTGCCAAGCACTGAGCACCGATTCACCCGCGCAAGCGGCCCACCCCGGCAAGACGCAATGGATACGGAACGGATCGACATGGTCGACGTGAACGTAGAGCCGATTGAAGTTGAGGTGCGCGGCCACACGGGAAACCTCCTGCGCGCCGACGTATACCTTCCCTCGGGTAGCGACGGGCCCTTCCCGATCGTGCTGGGCGCGTCCCCTTATCAGAAGGCCCTGCGGTACCTACCGCCGAGCCCGGTGTTCCCGTTCACCGAATACGGCCCGATCCAGCTCTACCTCGACAACGGCTACGCCTACGTCGCGATGGACCTTCCCGGCACAGGTCGCTCCGAGGGGACCTGGGACCCGGTCTCGCGTGCCGAGGGTGAGGCGATCCACGACATGATCGAGCACGTCGCGCTCCTACCGTGGAGCACAGGCGCCGTCGGCATGATCGGCATGTCGCACTACTGCTGGAGCCAGTGGAACGCCGCGCGCACCCGTCCACCGCACCTCAAGACGATCGTGGCCTACGACGGCGCGACCGACATGTACCGCGACTGGATGTACCACGGCGGCATCCCGATCCAGGGCTTCCTGAGCACCTGGCTGTTCGGATCAGTGCTCTACCAGCACGAGCTGCGCGGGATCGACTTCCACGTCGGCGAAAAGCACGAGTTCGTCTACGACGTCCTTTCCCACCCCCTCGACGACGAGTGGCACCGGCGCAGATCACCGTTCTGGGAACTGCCGGAGGTGGAGATCCCGGTGTTCTCGATCGGGGTGTGGGGTAAGGCCGCGCTGCACCTGCGCGGCAACTTCTACGGCTTCGAACGCGTCCGCGGACCGAAGAAGCTCCTGGTCGCGCACCCCGCCGGCTTCGCCGCTGCGCAGCAGTACTACTTCGACGAGCAGTTCCACCGCGATGAGCTACTGCCCTGGTACGACCACCACCTCAAAGGCATCGAGAACGGAGTGATGAAGCAGCCCGCGGCACGCTTCTACGTCAACGGGGAGGACACCTACCGCTCCGCAGAGTCCTGGCCGCCGCCGGATGCGGCACCGACCGTCTTCCACCTTTCCGGCGAGCACAGCGGCGCCGTCGCCTCGCTCAATGACGGCTCGCTCACCGAGACCGCGCCGGAGGCCGAGCAGGATGCCACCTCATGGTCCTACCCGGACCCGCAATGGATGGCTGGTGTCACCGTGTTCGACAAGCACGGAGTGTCCGACCACGTCGCGCGCGTCAACACGTTCACCACCACGCCGATGGACCGGGACCGGGAGTTCACCGGCCACGGCGTGCTGACGCTCTACGCGTCGACTGACCAGACCGACCTCGACCTCTTCGTGAAGGTGTCCTTGGTCTCTGGCGATCCCGAGGCCGGGCTGCCGGTCAAGGTGACCCAGGGCTGGCTGCGCGCCTCGCACCGCACCGAGGACCCGGAACTGACCTCCGACATGCGCCCGTTCCATCAGCACTCGCAGGTGGAACCGCTCGTGCCCGGCGAAGTCTACGAGCTGCGCGTGGAACTGCTGCCGATGTCCTTCCTCGCCCGCCGAGGCGACCGGATCAGACTGGAGATCACCAATCAGGACTCGCTGATCACCGACGCACCGATGACCCACTTCTACGGGACCAAGGTCGGCACCGACACCTACCACCACGACCGCACGCACCCTTCGACGCTCCGACTGCACGAGCGTCCCCGCCCCAATGCCTGAACGGAGCAAACCATGAGCATGGCCTATCTCGCGCAGCCCGACCAGCAGCAGCAACTCGAATGGCTCGACGGCGGCACCCTCGCGATGCTGCTCGACGGCAAGGCCACCGACGGACAGTTGATGATCGGCCGCTTCGACGTCGCCGAGGGCGAGGCCCCGCCCTACCACAAGCACACCCGCGAGGACGAGGTCTTCCTGCTGATCAAGGGCACCGCGCTGGTGTGGTGCGACGACCAGGAATACGAACTCGCCGAAGGCGGCATCGTCTACCTGCCCCGCAACATTCCGCACGGCTACCGCATCACCTCGCAGAAAGCCGACCTACTGATGATCAACACACCGGCCGGCATCGAAGGGATGTTCCGGGAGACCGGCCGCGACAAGGCCACACCGCGCCCGGACGGCTACGAAGTCAAACCCGACCCCGGCCTCGCGGACAAGTACGGCAACATCATCGTCGGACCGCCGCGCTGAGCCGTTCGTCAGCATCCATACCCCGGAAAGGCCCCACCATGACGCGGCAGCGGCGCCAAGCACTCGACGAACTCCTTCGGCACGGCCCGCTCGACGCCGGCGGCGACATCGCCGAGCAGCGCGCGATCTTCCACGAGATGATCGCCTCCGTCCCGCTGTCTGACGATGTTTCCATCAAGCAGGACGAACTCGGCGGCGTGCCCGTCGTCATCGTCGAGACCCCGAACCTCGATCCGCCGGCCGCGATCCTCTACTTCCACGGCGGCGCATACGCCCTCGGATCCGCGCCCGACTCCGTCGGCCTAGCCGCGGACATCCCTGCGGGACTCTGTCGCCTGATTCTTGGGAACCGCTGACGTGCAGCTTCTCCGCGTGGGACGGTGTTGGCGATCGGTCTGTTCGCGGGGAAACCCCCCGTAGGTGGCGCGCAGACCTGGGTTGAGGGCGGTAACCAGCCTGTCCAGCTCGGCGGTCAGGGCGGTGTGCTCCTCCGTCAGGCTCTGGACGCGTCTGGCCAGCGTGCGCAGTGCTGTCAGGAGCGGTGCGTGCGCGGGGTCGGTGGTCGGCCGGAGGCGGGCGAGGGCGGCGACGCGCTTGTCGCCGGGCACGGCAGGGTACTTGGCGCGGATGGAGTCTGGCGCGGTGACCAGCAGATGCGCGATCTGGTTGAGCGTCGCGGTGCGGGCCTTGATTGCGGAGCGTGCCGCGGTTTGCAGGGCGCGTATCCCGACGATGGCCTCGTCCTTCGGAGCGCTCGTCGCCCGTCCGGAGACGACGGCACGGGCCGCGGCGTAGGCGTCGATCGGGTCGGACTTGCCGATCCTGCGGCGTTCGGCTTTGTCGGGCCGGTTGACCTCGACGACTGTCAGGCCGGCCTGCCGAGCGGCGTGGGTGAAGCCCGAGCCGTAGGAGGAGGTGCCCTCCACCCCGATCGCGGCGACGCTGCCGTGGGCCTGCAAGAACGCGATTGCGGCTGCGTATCCGGCTGCGTTCGTGAGGAATTGGGCGTCGGCCGCGTGCCCGCCCCGGTCGTGTGCCGCTCGAAAATACGATTTGGTCCTGTGAGCTGCGGCGATGCCGTTCGGTCAGGCAACGTGGTGGTACTCGTTGACCAGGCCGCCCAGGACCGGTTGTCGCCGGACTCGGCAGGCCTGGAGGTCGGTGACGGTGGCCGGAGTGGGAGGATCGGTGCTTTCCGGGGGCAGTTGCTGCCGGGATTGGTGGGGGCGGTGGCGGTTGTAGTGCTCGATGTATTCGGTAAGCACTGCATGGGCATGAGCGTGGTCGTAGATCAGGATCCGGTCGAGGAGTTCGCGGCGGAGTGTGCCCACGGCTCTCTCGCAGATCGCGTTCGCTCTCGGTGCCCGGGGTGGGCTGAGCACGATCTCCACGTTCTCGGCCTCGAAGACGGCGTCAAAGGAACGGGTGTACTTGCCATCCCGGTCCCGCAGAAGGAAGCGCAGCGACTCCATGCGGCGCCCCAACGTCATGGTGAGGTTCCTGGCCTGCTGGATAGTCCACTGGGCGGTGGGGTGCGCGGTAATGCCGGCGAGGTGTAAGCGCCTGGTGCGGTGTTCGATGAAGACCAGGGCGTACAGGCGCTTGAGTGAGATGGTGTCGAGGTGGAGGAAGTCGGCGGCAATGATGCCGTGGGCCTGGGAGGTGAGGAACTGCCGCCAGGTCGGGCCGCAGCGCTGCGGGGCGGGATCGATGCCGGCGGCGTGCAGGATCTCCCAGACTGTGGACGGGGCGATCGGGTAGCCGAGACGAGCGAGCTCGCCCTGTATGCGCCGGTGACCCCAGGTGTGGTTCTCCCGGGCCAGCCGCAGGATGAGCTGCTTGATGGTGTACGCGGTGGAGGGTCTACCGGGGCGCCGGTGCTGGGTGAACGTCCACTTGTGTGCAACGAGTTGGCGGTGCCAGGCCAGCAGTGTGGACGGGGTGACCGCGAAGATCTGGCGCCACCGCTTGCGCGGGACCAGCCGGGACAGCAGGGCGAACCAGATCCGGTCGGCGGGTTCGTAACGGACCCGGGCAATCTGACGACGCAGCACCGCGTTCTCATGCCGAAGCGCGAGCACTTCCGCATCCTTGGCCACCCGGCTCCGCAGTACGGCAGCGGGCACCGTGACCAGGTTGCGGACCAGCTCGGTGACGATCGACAGGGGCACCGAAGGATCGTCCCAGACGCCATGCAGGCCACAGCATCAGGTCGGTAAACCCGCAGTTCAGGACCAGAATCGTATTTTCGAGCGGCACAGGTGGTCGGCCGGGCCTGGCCGGTGGCTGGCGCCACTTCCATCGCACCAGGTGCCGGTGCCAGGAGAGCAGAGTGTTCGGGGTGACCAGCCGGTTGCGGCGCAGGGCGGACGGCAGATGCCGCGCGAGAGCGGCGAGTGCGGCGCGGTCGGCCCATGACACCCGCGGTCGCCCGACCTGCCGTCGGAGCACGGCGACTTCATGGCGCAGAGCGAGGATCTCGGCCTTGTGTGCCGCAGAGGACCGTCCCAGGAGCGTCAGCCAGTCCAGCAGTCGACAGAAGATCAAGTACAGCAGTCGCAGGCCCACGAACCGCGATCACGCCCGGGCAGCCCGCGCTTGCAAAGCCGCTGCTCAGCCGCCGTGCGGTAGTAATGACACCCTTCAGGCGTTCCCGAACCGGTGAGCCAGACAGTCACACACGAGAGTGACCGAAGTGGACTCCGTCTCCGCGGTGGCATACAACTGCAACAACAGGGCCTCCTGGCAGGCGAGTTGGCGTAGACACCCTCCGAGCTACCAAGAGGCTCTGTTCCCATGCCCGGCACCGGCCGCAATCACCCGATCGAGACTCCCGTTCGACGGACACCACTCAAGATCGAAAAGACAACAGCTTCTTAGCTTGACGTTTATCCTCGGCGGGCTTGGTGTTCCTTGATGGTCTCGGCGCGTTTGACGGTCTTGCCGACGTCGTGGCGCTTGGCGCGGTGTCTGTTCTTCGAACCGGGCGGCCGTCCCGGGCCGGG
>NZ_JARHTQ010000062.1 GCF_029223525.1 Streptantibioticus ferralitis
CGCAAGCGGTGGACCATGCGCTGGAAGGCACCCTTGAACGCCTTCCAGATCGCCTTCGAGGGCCGCCTGACCCCGAGCAACAACTGACCACTCAACAACCAAGATCAGCCGTTAAGTTGACACACCCCTCGCCGCGTGACAAACCAGATGTAACTCAGGTCGAGCGGCGATCCGTCTGCGGAGCGGTGATGACGAGCGACTGCCTCGACGATCAGGTCATCCCCGGTCTCGTAGGCTCGGACTTCCGTAAGAGAGCCGTAGCGAAGCCGACCGCCGTCAAGCAGGCCACGCATGAAAGTATCGATCTCCTCGCGGCCCTCGAGCCGCACCGGGCCAGCCGGGGTGAAGGGAATCTCGTAGAGCGCGTCTGGAGCGAAGATCGATGTGAAGCCGTCGAGGTCACCGGCCCACAGCGAGTCGAGTGCGCGAGAAAACCAGGGCGGCAGGGTGGATGATGACGTCATCATGTCTCCAGTGAGGTTTCCGACCTGTGTGTCCTGAAGAGCCTAACACCATTACGGACCGTCAGTCCGAAAATGTAGAGCGGAGGCGAGGCCGCCCTTCGACCTCGCCTGCGGTCGTGCTCGCGGCCGCGAACGACCTCTTCGCGCAAGCCGACGTCAGCAGCGTCTCCGTGGATGACATCGCAGCGGCGGCACATGTCGGGAAAGGGACAATCTTCCGACTCTTCGGTAGTCGCGACGGCCTCCTGGACGCACTGTGGGCCACCAAAGCCCAAGATCTGCGGGACCAGGTGGACAACGGCCCCCCACCGCTAGGGCCTGGAGCCCCTGCGCGGACCCGAGCCGTCGCCTTCCTTGATGCGGTGCTCACCTTCAAGCTCGACAACCGCAACCTGCTGAGAGCTCGGGAAGCCGCAACATCAGGACTGCTGCAAAGCGAGCAATACCGGTGGATGCGGGACCTGCTGGCGCAGACCGTGACGGAGGCCGTCCCCACCCTGACAGCCAAGGACGCCGAATACCTGGCGCACATCTTGCTGGCCGCCGTACACATCAATCTCGTCGACGAACTACTGGCATCCGGACAGACACCCTCCGCTATACGCCGCATCCAACGAGCACACGTACTCGCCGTCTTGAGCAGCGAACTCAGCTAGGTCGTTTCGTTTGGATCATCGGTCGGACCAGAGGAAGATGCCGGCGATGTGGAGTCCGGCCAGCTAGATGTTCGCGGTCTTCTCGTAGCGGGTCGCGATGCCTCGCCACTGCCTCAGCCGAGGCCACCCCGCACCCCACCAGCGAAGCACCAACTCACCCCGCCGTCACCACCCCTCGAAAGATCGCCAACAGAGTCCTGGTATTGGCCTTGGTTCGGTCTCTCCTGCGTTGACCGACGGCTACGACAGGGGACCCGCGGACGTCGCCGGGTCCCCTCCTCGCTTGCCCGCAGCCCTACGCCAACCGGCGCAGCATGCGCCCAAGACGTGTCTTGGGCTGGGCCGCGAGCTGGAGGCGGCAGCTCGGGCAGTGCAGCCCGTCCGGCGGCGACGCATCGGCCAGTTCGGGGTCGATGACGGACGGGTTGCCGTCCCGAGGCCCGCCGCACAACTCGCACAAAGGTTCCGGCTCCCGTGCCGCTTCTTCGGCCTCTCGCGCCCAGGCGGCCTGCTGCTCCCCCCCACTCCTGCTGTCGGCGCCGTTCGGCTTCGGCCCGCTCCGCCTCCTCACGCTGGCGGGCGAAGGCCCGCTGCAGGGTGCTGGGAAAGGCCTCTGGCAATTCACCTGCCGCCTGCGGGGGGCAGCTCGTACAGTCCCGTGCCGCCGTGTGCGCCGTTGGCGACGTTCACCACGCCGATGTTGGCTTCCAGGCGGGTGCCGCGCGCCATGACGCCGGCGAAGCCGCGCGCCATGGTGAACACGCCCCAGACGGTCAGCCAGGGATGCAACTGGCCGTTCTCGTCGGGGAACAGTTCGGTGACCGGGCGGATCCGACGCTGCAGGACGTAGGGTCTGTCGATCGAGGCGTCGAGGTGGGTGGCCCACTCCTCCTCGGTCGTGTCTGAGCCCAGCACTACGCCGCTGCCGCCGTGCAGCACCGTGGGCTTCAATACGAGGTCGTGCCGGTTGGTCCGGGCGTAGTCGAGCAGTTCGACCGTTTGTCCGCTCTCCAGTGTCACCTTGCCAGGCCGCAGGGTTCGGGTCCATGGCAGGATGCGGTCCAAGGCGGCCAGTTCCTTGGCGCTGAACAGGTGCCGGTTGTCCTCGTCCGAGAGCATCGCGAGTGTGGTCTTGCTCGCGTAGAGCTCCGCGTCCAGTGGGACGAACAGCTTCACCTGGCCGGCCGAGGCCGCGCTGACGACCTGGTCCATCAGCGCGGGGGCCTCGGGGGATTCGAGCAGGTCCTCGGCGAGGAAGATGCGGTGGATGATGTCGACGGCCCGGTCGCCGAGCCACACTCGTCCGTCGCGGTAGTCGAACTGGCCGACGTGGCAGGGATGGGCGTCGGCGCCAAGGGCCCGCAGGTGGGCGCAGAACTCTTCCAGGAAGGTGCCCCAACCGCTCAGGTAGCTGCTCGGCCAGTCCGCGACCGCGATGAATGGCCGGGACTGCGGATCGAACCCGGTGGCGGTGTACATGGTGTGCAGCAGTTCGCTCGCGGTGTCGACGAAGCCGAGCCTGTGCCGCTCGGCGAAGTCGGCGAGGAACGGGTGCTTCAGCAGGGCCCAGGCCAGCACGCCGTTGTCCATGCCGCCGAGCGAGCTGGTCACGTTGACTTCCAGGACCTTGAATCCGCTGTCGTCGACGCACAGGTCCGCGCGGGCCATGCGGGTCGCGGCGGCGCCCTGGCTACGCAGGATCACCTCGATCTGGGCCTCGGTCATGCCAACAGCCCGGGCGAACGCGGCAAGGTCGCCGTCGAAGAGCTTGTCGGGCAGGCTGAACAGCGCGGTGCGGAGCACTTCCAGGTCTTCCATCAGCTGAATGCGCTCCTCGTGACCGAGGAAGAGCGGGCGGGGCAGGAACCCGCCCTGGTAGTAGGTGGTGAGCAAAGTATCCTGCTCTGCAGGGCCGAGCAGTTCGGCTGTGGTGGCGGTGCTTTGGCTCAGTTCGGCCAGATACCGCTCGGTCAGGATGGATCGGTCCATCGAAAGTCCTCTCAACCAGCAGGGCGCGGGCGGTGGGGAGTGCTCAGCGGTGTGTCGACGATGCGCGGCGGGTGGCAACCAGGGCTGCCAGGGCGGCCAGGTCGGGCTGGCGCATGACCTCAGCGGCCTTGACTCGGATCGGGTAGACGCTTTCGATCAGGGCAACCAGGCGCGCGACAGCCAGTGAAGTCCCGCCCGCATCGGTGAAGTTGTCGGCAGGCGTGAGGTCGGGCTGATCGAGCAACTGGCGACAGGCCGCGAGCAGAAACGCCTCGGTGTCCTCGGCTTGCGATGTCGACGGGGTCGGCGCCGCCCCCGTGGTGGACGCCGCAGGGGTCGCCTGCTGGGCGAGCACTGCGCGGTCGACCTTCCCGTTGGCGTTCAGCGGGAAGGCGTCCACGAAGCGCACCACGGCGGGCACTGCCTGTTTCAGCACCCGCGCGCGGACGGCGGTCAGCACCGCGTCCTCGTCGGCCTGCGCCCCCTCGGCGAGCAGAAGGAAGGCGCCCAGCCGAAGCGTGCCGGTGTTGCTCCGGAACGGGACCACGACGGCATGTCGCACCGACTCGTGGGCTTCCAGGGCCGCTTCGACCTCGGCCGGTTCGATCCGTGCGCCGCTGATCTTGACCTGGTCGTCCATGCGGCCGAGGAACTCCAGCAGTCCGTCGGCGCGCATCACCGCCTTGTCGCCGCTCCGGTAGACCCGGTCCACGTAGGGCTGTCCCGCGGGCGCCGGCACGAACCGTTCGGCGGTCCGCTCCGGGTCCACGTAGCCGAGCGCCAGACCCGCGCCGCCGATCCGGACTTCTCCGGCCTGTCCTCTGGGCACGATTAGGCCGTCCTCGTCGGTGACGAGGACGGTGTAGCCGGTCAGTGGCTCTCCGATCGGCACGACGGCGGCCGGGTCGTCGCTCTCGGGCCGCAGGCGATGGGTCGTGGTGAGCACGGTGGCCTCGGCCGGCCCGTACACGTTGTGTACGACCGCCGTGCACTGCGCGGGCGGCCGCACCTGCATCCGGTCGCCGCCTACCAGGATGTGGCGCATGGCCAGGCCTGCAGGCCATGGCTGGGCGAAGGCGAGCTCGGCGAGTGGTGTCGGCAGCAGGCAGTGGGTCAGGCCCGATTCCTGCCACCACTGGAACAGTTCGGCCATCGAGCCGCGGGCGTCCTCGGGCGCGACGTACAAGGTCGCGCCCGACGACAGTGCCTCCCACACCTCCTTGAGGTGGGCGTCGAAGGTGGTGCCGACGAAGAGGCCGACTCGGGACTCGGGGCCGATCTCAAGCCGGTCGCAGGTCCAGCGGACCAGGTTGGCCATCGCCCCCTGCGGCAGTAGTGCGATCTTGGGTTTGCCGGTACTGCCCGAGGTACTGACGGCGCAGAAGGCCTCGCTGGGCGCACCCTTTGCGTGTCCACCGCCCAAGGCGAGCATGAGGCCGTCCACCGCGTCGGCCGGTTCAACGGTCCAGCCGGACGGCGAGGTGGTAGCGCCGTCGATGAGCAGGCAGCGGATGCCTGCGTCCTCGGTGATGGACTTCACCCGCGCGGCCCCCGGTTGCGGGCCGAGGGAGAGGTAGACCGCGCCGATCCGGGCCAGCGCGATCGCTACGGCCACCAGCAGCGTGGAGCGCTCCAGGCAGACCCCTACCAGATCGCCGCGAGCGACCTTGCCGTTGAGGGCGCGGATGATCCGGGCGGCGGCCTGGTCGAGCTCCCGGTAGCTGTGGACGGCGGTGCCGTCCACGACCGCAGGGGCCTCCGGCTGCTTGGCCAGCCAGCTGTCGAACCACTCAAGCGGTCCCGCCCCCGGTGCGGGAGCGGGCGCCGGCTCACCACCCCAGGCGATGCTGGGCAGCTGCTGGCCGGTGGGTTCGTGGAGGGGCATCTCGTCTCCTCGGGGCATGGTTTCGGGGGGGGTGAGTTCAGCCGTTTGCTGCTGCAGCGAGGGCTGCGAGGCCGGTTGCGCCGTCGGCAAGGTAGGCCTCCAGCAGCGCGCTGAACTGCCGCTGAAGTCCGCCGATCTGCACGCTGTCGTACAGGTCGGTAGCGAAGTCCCAGATGAGCAGCATGCCGCCGGGGCCCGAGCGGGCGTTGACCGTCCGGCGGGAGTCGGGGATCAGTACCACGTCGAGGTCGAAACGGGAGGTACCGGTGTTGAACGCCTCGTGGATGGAGACCTGAAGGTCCAGGCCCTCGACATGCGGGAGCGGCGCATCGTGCGCGCTGAACATGACGTGGAACAGCGGGTTGTCCAGGCCGGCGCTGGAGTGCACGCCGAGCTCGCGGGCCAGGTCCTGGACCGGGACGCCCTGGTGGGGCAGCGAGCGGATCAGCACCTCGGTGACCTCGTCGACTGCCTCCAGCGCACTGTCGTCGGGCTGGAGCCGGATGCGCAGAGGGATGGTGTTGACGAACATCCCGACGGTCTCCCGGAAGCCGGGTGGGCGGTTGCCCACCGCACTGCCGATCACCAGATCGGCCCGGCCGCTCTGCCGGCGCAGCAGCTCCGCAAAGAGGGTGAGCAGGACCGAGAACGGGGTGTGCCCGTCCCGCCGGGCGGCGGACCGCAGGCGTTCGGCCAGTTCGGGCTCCAGTAGTTGGCGCAGCTGGTCGCCGTGCGGGATGTCGCGGACTCGTCCCGGGTTGACCAGGCCGGACAGCGGCAGGTCGAAGGCGGCGCCGTTCAGGGTGCTGCGCCAATACGCCACGGCTTGGTCCTGGTTACCCGGTTGTTCCTCCGTGGCCACTGACTGGCGGACGTGCTCAAGGTAGGAACGGGGCTCGGGCAGGTCGGCCGGGATGCTCTGGGTGAGGGCGCGGTAGGTGGTGAACAGGTCGCGCAGGACCAGGCCGAAGGACCAGCCGTCGTGTACCAGGTGGTGCTCGGTCTGAAGCAGCCGGTGGTGGTCCTCGGCCAGCCGGATCAGGGTCCACCGAACCATGGGTGCCTCGGCGGTGTCGAAGGGCGCGTCGTGCTGCTTGCGCCATAGTTCCTCGAAGGCTGCCTCTTGGTGCTCGGTTCCGGTCAGGTCCACGGTGCGATAGCGCAGTGCGCAAGCGTCGTTCACGTGCTGTGTCGGCGGGAAGGCCTCGGGATCGAGTTCGAGTTGGAACGCCTCGTGACGGGTGAGAACCGTTGCCAGGCTCTGCCGCAGGGCCGGCTCGTCCAGCGGGCCGTGCAGGTCGAGGGCGGCGGTGAAGTTGTAGGCGGGGCTGTCGGGGAAGAGCTCCTCGTGCAGCCAGACGATCTCCTGGGAACGGGAGAGGTTGAACATCGGTGCGGCCCTTTCCGGGGCAGTGGACTTGGGCGTTCTGGCCGTGGCGGGGCCGTCGCGGACGCCTGCTCAGCGGGCGGGTGGGGTGGCGGTGACGGTGTCGCGGAGCAGGAACTCCAGGCCATCGCCGTGGAGCCACTGCGCGCTGACGCCGGCGTGGTCGGGTCCGTCGGTATCAGTCAGTCGCCGCTGGGCGTCCGCTATCCGGTGGCGTGCTTCGGCGCAGAACACGTCGGCGAGGTCCTGGGCCGGGCCGGTGCCGTCGGGGTGCAGCCGGGCGGCCCTGGCCAGTACCACGGACATACTGAACAGTTCGGCGGAGAGCTGGTTGAGCAGGATCAGCGTGCGTTCCTTGGCGAAAAGCTCCTCGGGCTCAGGGTGACGGTCCACCAGGTCGCGGCAGAGGCGGGCGAAATGCACGGCTTGGTCGGCCACGAAGAGCAGGTGGTCCCGGTTGCGCGGGGACAGGGATGCGTCCGCTGCAGTGAGGTCGGTCGGGATTGTCGCGACGGTCTGTGGTTTTGGGTAGTGGCGCGAGAGCAGGTGCCGGGCCGCCCAGTGGTCCACCAAGAAGTCCACTCCGCCGGCCACGCGCAGGGCGCGTGCGTCGCGGAAGAACCGCTCCACCGGTAGCGGCTGGGCGCCGCGCCGGGCCTTGCTCGTTGCGGTTTCGAAGCCCTCGGCGGCCAGCAGGGACAGGGTGCGGTCGATGATGCGCCAGCTGGTCATCGAGTTGATGTTCTTGGCTACTGTCTGCTCCGGGTCCAGGTCGATCCCTGGATGGCGCTCCTCGGCCAGTAGGCACCACTCGATCACGCTCTCCATGGCGAAGGTCTCGGCGAGGTTGGCAGCGAGGATGCGTTGGATCTCGTCGTACTGCTCCAGCCCGAGCCCGCCGACCGAACGTCGCCGGACGAATTCCCGTGACCAGTGCACGCAGAGCCGGCCGATCGCCAGAGCGGGCGCTGAGATGGGGTACATCCGGCCTCGGACGCTGATGGTGTGCAGTTCCGGGGCCAGACGCCACTCGTCCTCGGCGCTCAGGCCGTCGAGAGTGAAGACGCGGCTGTGGGGGACGAAGACCCGGTCGAAGGTGAGGGCTGCGTTGGGCAGGCCCTTCAAGCCCAGGTACTCATGCCAGGACTTGACCGTGAAGCCGGGGTCGGTGGTGTCGACGAAGAACAGCCGGATGTACTCCCGGCCGTTCTCGTGCACGGTGGCCGAGACGCGCAGCAGGCCGGCGATGGGGCCGTTTTGAATGAACACTTTCTCGCCGCTGATCCAAAATCCGGTGCCGTCCTCGGTGGGTACCGCGGTGGTGGCACGGGTCCGGTTGATCGCGCCGGTGGGCTCGGTGTCGGCGTCGCCGGAGATCACGCCCGTCGCAAGCAGCCGCTGGAGTTCGGACTTCAGCTCGCCGTCGGCCAGGATCGGCAGGTAGGCGCCGGCACCCAGCCCAAGATGGACGGACATCGCGTAACAGGCGGTCACCGACCAGCTGGCCGCGGCCTGGATCATCCGGAAGGCGTTGCGGGCGGAGAGACCCAGCCCGCCGTGCTCGGGCGAATCCTGCAGCCGGAAGTAGCCGCGGGCGGCACAGGCCTCGTGGAAGCCGTCGGGGAGCTTCGCGGTGCGGTCCACCTCGGTCGGATCGACGGTCTCCTGGAGGAAACGCATCAGCTCGGCGACGGCGGCGTCGCCACGGGCGTGATCCTCATCGGATGAGGTGGGAAAAGGGCTGATCAGGTCCCAGCGCAGGCGTCCCAGGTGGAGCTCGGCGAGGAACCCGGCCGGCGTGATGGTGTGGTGAGCCATGTCTGCTTTCACAGGTCGTCAGAGAGCGCGTCGACGGGCGACTCGGCGTGGCGGCGGTCGGCCAGAGCGGTTTGGATCAGTTCGAGCAGGGCCGTGCGCTGCTCGCGGAGGTAGAAGTGGCCACCGGGGAGCAGGTGCAGGGAGAACGGTCCACGGCTGTGGTCCTGCCATTGGCCGAGTTCGCCGGCGGTGAGCCGGTCCTCGGCGCCGCCGAAGACGTGCAGCGGCAGGTCAAGGGGGTCACCGGGGGTGTGGCGGTAGCTGTCGACCAGTTCGAAGTCGCCGCGGTGCGAGGCCATCACGATCGCCAGCAAGTCCGGGTCCTCGGCCACCTCGTCCGGGAGAGAGGCGTACTGCCTCTGGATAGCGGCGAACAGATCACGGTCACCAAGGTGGTGGATCGGCGGCAGTCCGCGAGGCCGGTGCGGAGCCGGGCAGGCGGACAGCAGCAGGCGCTCGGGGCCAGGAAGGCCGCGTGCGTCCAAGGCGCGTGCGGTCTCGTAGGCAAGCAGGGCGCCCAGGCTGTGTCCGAAGAAGGCGAACGGTCCTTGGAAGCCGGCCTGTTCGACGAGGTCCTCAATCAGCGGGCCGACCCGGGTGTACAGGGGGTCGTCGAGCCGTGAGCCGCGGCCGGGCAGCTGGATGCCCCATACCTCGATGTCGGGCAGGTCGTCGCCCCAGCGGACGTACTCGGCGGCCGAGCCGCCGCTGTGGGCGAAGCAGTACAGGCGAATCGCGGCTTCGGGGCGCTTGCGGCGGTTGGCCAGCCAGCGCCGAGCGGTGTGCTTGGGAACATCAGACATTCAGGGTCTCCTGGCCCATGGGGTGGGCGTTGGGCGTGGCAATCGGTATCGTCCGCAGCGAGCGCACGGCGGAGGCAAGCAGCGGCAGCCCCGCGAGGACACTGCCGGTGCCGGCGATCCAAAGAACGCCGCGCAGTCCGAGCGGGCGGGCCAGCGCGCCGCCGACGAAGGTGCCGACAGGGATGACGCCCCAGACCACGAACCGCAGCGTCGCGGTCATCCGCCCGCGCATCGAGGCGGGGGTGAGGGTCTGCCGCAGGCTGATCTGGTTGATGTTGAAGACCGAGGCGCAGAGCCCGGCCAGGGCCATCGCGACCGCCAGTACGGGCATGGCGGTGCCGGGGGTAGCCAGTGGCAGCAGCAGGACGCTGCCGCCCAGCCCAAAGGTGGCCCAGGCAAGTGACGGGCCGACGCCGAGGCGTCGCACCACCTGGCCGTTGGCGAGCGAGCCGAACAGCACGCCCCCGTTCGCGATCGCGAGCGTGGTGCCCAGCGCGGCCGGTGAGAGCCGCAGGTCACGGACCGCGTACAGCACCAGGATCGCCTGGACCATCCCGAACAGGCCGAAGAGGTTGGTGATGCCCGCGCTCAGCGTGATCGGGCGCAGCAGCGGGTGCCGGAAGAGGTACCTGAGGCCGTCTTTGACCTCGGCCACCAGCCCCGGCCGTACCATGTCGCGGATCGGGGGCTCCGCCGCCCGCACGAGCAGGAGCAGGACGGCCGACCCGGCGTAGCCGAGCGCGTTGGCGAGCACGGCGACCGGGGCGGTCAGCAGCTGGACCAGGAATCCGCCGGCGCTCGGGCCGGCCAGCTGCCCGGCAGTCTGGGACAGCTGCAGTTTGGTGTTGGCCTCAACGAGCCGCTCCTCGCCCACCAGCGTCGGCAGGAAGGACTGTGACGCCACGTCGAAAAAGACCGTCATGACCCCGACCGCGAAGGCGACCGGATACAGCAGCCACATCCTCAGAACCCCGCAGAATGCGGCCGCCGGCACGGTCAGCAGGACCGCGAAGCGCACCAGGTCCGCGGTGATCATGACGGGCCGTCGGCGCATCCGGTCCACCCATGCCCCGGCCGGCAGGCCGAAGAGCAGGAACGGCAGGTACTGCACGGCGGCCAGCAGGCCGACCTGAAACGGTGTGGCCTTCAGCACCTCCACGGCCGCGAGTGGCAGCGCGAGTTCGCAGATCTGGGCGCCGAGCACGCTGACCGCCTGGGCGGCCCACAGCCGTCTGAAGCCCTGGTGGCGCAGCAGCCCTGGTGGCGGGTCTGGTTGCGTCATCGGTCGGATGCCCGCTCCCGTATGCTCTTGGGCCGAAGGTCGCTCCACAGAGTGTCGATCAGGGCGAGGCAGTCCGCTTTGGTGCCCGATCCACCCGCCCGCTCCCACCCGGCCGGCAGCGCCCGGTCTGCCGGCCAGACGGAAAACTGCTCCTCACTGTTGCGGACCACCTCGTAGGTCCGCCCGTCGTTCTCCTCGAACATGGCTGTCCCTTTCGGGTCGGTGTGTCAGGTGACGGTTCAGGCCTGCTGCCGGGCGTCGTCGACCACCCGGGCCAGTCGGCGCGCGGTGGGAGCGGTGAAGACCTGCTTGACCGTGATGCGCACGCCGAAGGCAGCGCGGAGGGCGGAGACGAGCTGAACGGCGATCAGCGAGTCCCCGCCCAGGTCGAAGAAGTCGTCCTGCGCCGCTAGCTTGTCCAGTCCGAGCAGTTGACCAAAAAGCTGGGCGAGTTGTGCTTCGGTGTCGCCCTCTCGTGCGGGCTGCGGGACGGTCGACGATGGCTCGGCGGTGACGGTCGGCGCGGGACCGTCGGCAGGGAGCGGGGAGTACCGCTGCGGGCTGAACGGGTAGGTCGGCAGCGCGGTCCGGCCCGGCAGGTTGCCTTCGTGCAACCCCGCCCAGTCGAGTTCGACGCCAGCCGCCCAGAGGCGTCCGGCAGCGGCCAGCGAGGTCCGCAGAGCGGACTCCTCATCGGCAGGGTGCGGCAGGCTGGGCAGCGCCAGGTGGCCCTCCGTGCGGGCCGGGTGCCGGCGGGCGAGGGTGGTCAGGGCACGGCCGGGGCCGACTTCGAGCAGGATCCGGTCGGGCTCGGCGAGCAGGGTGGCGAGGGTGTCGCCGAAGCGCACCGGCTGGCGCATGTGGGTGGTCCAGAACTCGGCACCCGGAGCGCGGTCCATGCGAACCCAGTCTCCGGTGGTGTCCCCGACCCAGGGGATGGAAGGCGCCTTGAGGTCGAGTTCGGTGATCATGGCGGCGAATCGGTTGAGGATCGGCTCCACCAGAGCGCTGTGTCCACCGGCGGCGATGTCCAGCCGACGCACGTCGACACCCTCAGCCGTCAGCCGTGTGAACACCGCGTCGATCGCCTCCTGCGGCCCCGACAGCACGCACTGGTTCGGTCCGTTGACGGCCGCCAGCTCCAGGCCGTCGCCGAGCAGTTCGGTGGCGTCGTGCTCGGCCAGCGGCACGGCCAGCATCGCCCCGGCGGGCAGGGTCCGCATCAGCCTGCCGCGCTCGGCGACCAGCCGCAGCGCGTCGGGTAGGCAGAGCACACCGGCCACGCACGCGGCGGCGAAGGCCCCAAGGCTGTGCCCAGCGACGGCAGCCGGCCGCACCCCTCGCCGTTGCCACATCCGGGCGAGGGCATACTCCACCACGAAGACGGCCGGCTGGGCCACGCCCATGTCGCGCAGGGCCGCTTCGGCCGCCGTGGTCTGCTGCTCCCCGGCAGGGTACAAAACCGTCCGCAGGTCGAGGCCGAGCGTGGGTGCGAGATACGCACAGCACGCGTCGACCTCGCCGCGGAATACCGGGTCGTCCTCGTACAGTTCGCGGCCCATGCCGGCGTGCTGTCCGCCGTGCCCGGGAAAGACGAACACCACCGGACGCTCGCCTGGTACAGGCGGGTGGCCGCCGGCGTCGGCACAGGCCAGTGCCTCGATCGCTTCGGTGCGATCGGCGGCCACGGCGAACCTGCGGTGCGCGAAGGCGCGGCGGCCGGTCTGCAGCGTCCAGGCGGTCTCCGCCAGGTCTCGACCAGGGCCGGAACCGGACGCCTGCCCCTGCAGGTGCTCGGCGAGCCGGGTGGCAGCGCGGTCCAGCTCGTGGGCGGTCCTGGCGGACAGCACCAACAGGTGGCTGCCGGGCGCGGCGGGTCGGGGAGCTCGCGCGGGCGGCTCCTCCAGGACCGCGTGCGCGTTGGTGCCGCCGATCCCGAACGAGCTGACCCCGGCCCGGCGGGGACCGTCCGAGCGCCACTCGTACAGCTCGGTGTTCACCATGAACGGGCTGTCCTCGAACGGGATCTCCGGGTTGGGCGAGGTGTAGTGCAGACTCGACGGAATCAGGCCGTGCTGGACGGCAAGCACCGCTTTGATGAAGCCCGCCACCCCGGCGGCCGCGTCGGTGTGGCCGATGTTGGTCTTCACCGACCCGATCCGGCAGTACCCGCGCCGTTCGGTGCCGCGCCGGAAGGCCTGGGTCAGCGCGGCCAGTTCGATCGGGTCACCCAGCGGCGTGCCGGTACCGTGCGTTTCGACATAGCCGATACTGTCCGGCTCGACCTCGGCCACCAAGTGGGCCGCGCGGATGACCTCCGCCTGGCCGGCCACTCCCGGCGCGGTGAAGCCCACCTTGTCCATGCCGTCGTTGTTCACGGCGGTGCCGCGCAGTACCGCACGGATGTGGTCGCCGTCCTCCAGCGCGTCGGCGAGCCGTTTGAGGACCACGATACCGACACCGTTGGCGCCCACGGTCCCGCGGGCCTGGGCGTCGAAGGCCCGGCAGCGTCCGTCGGGTGAGATGACACCGCCTTCGGAGTACTCGGGCAGACGCGTCGGGAAGTTGACGCTGGCTCCGCCGGCCAGTGCCAGGTCGCACTCGCCGGACAGCAGCGCCTGTGCGGCGACGTGGACGGCGACCAGCGACGTCGAGCAGGCGGTCTGCACCGTCACCGCGGGCCCGGTGAGCCCGAGCCGGTGGGCGACCCTTGAGGTGAGGAAGTCAATGCCCGTGGCCAGCCGCAACTGCCATTCGCTGACCGGGCCGAGCCGGTCGCGGTGGGCCATCAAGGTGTCCAGGTAACCGGTCTGGCTACTGCCCGCGTACACGCCGATCGGCCCGGCGCAGGACCTCGCGTCGTACCCGGCGTCCTCCAGCGCCTCCCAGGCGCCGGTCAAAAAGAGCCGCTGCTGCGGGTCGAGGATCAACGCCTCGCGCGGCGAGTAGCCGAAGAACCCGGCGTCGAACTCGTCCGCGCCCTCCAGCACGCCGAACGCGGGGACATACCCGGGCGTGGACGGGTCACCGGGGAAGCGAGTGACCGACTCCACGCCCTTGATCAGATTTTCCCAGAACTCACCGAGATCACGCGCTCCCGGGTACCGCCCGGCCATGCCGACCACAGCGAGGAAGGGGCTGTCCGGATCCACCGGCTGTGCCGCCCGCGTCATCGGGTACCCCGGGCGCTCTGGCGGGCGCGGCGCTGCTGGAGCCGAGCGCGCCCGCTGCGACGCTCGTCGGCCCGCTCGTCACCGAGCGCGCCGATGGCCGGGTCGGAGCCGTCCCCCTCGCGCAGATGGGCAGCGAGCTTGCGAATGGTCGGATGGGCGAAGAGCGCGACGCCGGGAACCTGCCGTCCGAGCGCCCCGCTCAGCTTGCGCTGCACCTGCACGAGCAGCAAGGAGTGGCCGCCGATCTCGAAGAAACTGTCGTCCAGCCCCACCTGGCCGACCCGCAGCACCTCGCGCCACACCGCCGCTATCTGCTCCTCCAGACCGGTCAGCGTCACCACCTGCGGCGCGGCGGACGCCGCGTCACCGGCGGGCGACCCCAGAAGCGCCCTGTGGTCGATCTTGCCGTTCGCGGTCACCGGCAGTTCGCCGAGCAACACGTAGGAGGCCGGGACCATGGCGGCGGGCAGGTGCACGGCCAGGTGGGCGCGCAGCTGTGACGGCTCGACCTCGGTAGCGACCACGTAAGCGACCAGTCGCTTACCACCCGCCTCGTCGTCCACCGCCCGCACGTGCGCCTGACGCACCGCAGGATGCGTACACAGGGCCGCGCTGATCTCCGCCGGTTCGACCCGCTGACCGCGGATCTTCACCTGATCGTCGGCCCGGCCGACGAAGGCCAGGGCACCGTCGGCGCACACCACCGCGAGGTCGCCGGTCCGGTAGAGCCGCCCACCGGGCGTGTCGCCGAACGGGTCCGGCACGAAACGGTCGGCTGTCAGTCCCGGCCGCCCCAGGTAACCGCGAGCCAGCACCGCCCCGCCGAGGTACAGCTCGCCCCGGGTGCCCGCCGGGACCGGCTCCAGCTCGGCGTCCAACAGGTACGCCCGAGCCCCGGCCACAGGCCGCCCGATCGGCAGCGTGTCGCCCTCGGGCAGCGACTCCCCGGTGAACGCCTGGAGCGTGGCGGTGATGGTGGTCTCGGTCAGACCGTAGGCGTTGAACACAGGCACCGCAGCGTGCCGTCGCCAGCCCGCCAGCGTACGGGTGAGGCCGACATCACTGCCCACGACCAGAAGCCGCAGCGCCTCGGGCACCTTTCGAGGTTCGGCATCGAGGTCACCAACCCACTGGTCCCAGTACGGCGTCGGCAGGTTGGCCACCGTGACCCGCTCGCGGCGTATGAACTCCTCCAGCTCAGCGGGTGACGGCACCGGATCGGGCGCCACCACGACCCGAGCACCGGCCAGCAGGGTCGGGAACACCTCCTCCCCGAACACGTCAAAGCCCGGCCCGGCGAACTGCAGCACCCGGTCAGCCTCGGTCAGTTCGAAAGCTGCGCCTACGGCAGCCGCGTGGTTCGCCAGCGACGCGTGGGTGACTGCCACCGCCTTGGGGCGCCCGGTCGATCCCGAGGTGAAGATCACATAGGCGAGGTCGCCAGGATCGACCGCCACCGACGAATCCTGCACGGACCGGCCGGCCGGCTCGGCAGCGGCCGGGTCGACCACCTCGACACCGTCACCACCATCGGCTCCAATCAGCAGAGTGACACCGGCCGCCTCCAACTGGTATCCACGGCGAGCGGCCGGCAATGCCCGGTCGAGCGGCAGGTACGCAGCACCGGACTTCAGCACCGCCAGAATCGCCGTCACCAGCTCGCGCCCCCGCGGCAGATTGACCGCGACCACGCTCTCAGCAGCCACACCGCGCTCCACCAACACTCCGGCCAGCCGGTCGGCAGACCCATCAACTTCTGCATACGTCATGCGCCCGCCGCGGTCGACGACGGCCACAGCATCAGGACTGGCCCGCACCCGCTCCCCGAACAGCTGCAGCACATCGCCGCCGCCACGCTGACCTGCCCGGCAGAGCCCGGCGGAGCCTTGCCCCCCACCCTCTTGCCTCAGTTCCGCTCTCATCGAACCCAGCCCCTCAACGGCTCGCCATCGAACAAACATTCCCTCGCCCCCGATGTGTTCCGCACCTTCTTCATGTCGTCTTCAAGCAGCGTCCAGACCTCGATCAGGTCCTCCGGCTCCCAGGCCTCCCGTGCTCCCTCACCCAACCAAATGGATCACCAAGCGTGGCGAGGCGGAACGGGAGTGAACAAAAGAACACGATTTGTTGCCCGACTGACTGTTACTCAGCGCTACACCCCAACTGGCGGTAGCTGTACGAGAACGGTCCGAGTACGACGCCACGCGCGCGGCGTCCTACATCCGGAACACCGCCGTGGACTGCATCGTGGAACACCCTCCCTGTCCGGGGACGTCGAAACCGATCTGTTCCCCGAGTGGGGCGGGCCGGCCTGAGCACGGAAGCCGGACTCCGTGCGGCGCTCGGCCGCTTCGAGGGCTCCTGCCAGGACATCCACGAAGGTTTCCGCTTCCCCGTCGAGGAGTGGGACCTGCACCGCTACAGCGACTGGTTCCTGCTGTCCTGCGTGGTGCTGCCCTGGGCCGTCGAGAGTTACGACGCCGCCCTGGTACCCGCCGGCTTACTACCTGGGTTCTGAGCAGCATCGGGCCTTCCGGGGCACTGACGTGTGTCGTGGCACCGAGAGCCCGCCTGGAGGCAGAAGCCGGGAAGGCAACGACGGCCTGCGGAGAGTGATCGACCTGGAGCGGTACGGGATGGTGCGCATCAGCGGGCCGCGGCGCCACCAGGTGATGCGGGCACTCGCGGTGGAGCTGGCAACGTCCACACTGGCCGACCACATCGACGTCACCATGCTCGGGCCGGCCTGCCCCGGCCTGGCTGCCCTGTTGCCCGAGCGGTGCACCGAGCACCAGGACCCGCAGGCCGCTCTCCGCGCGATCACCGCCCACCACAGCGGCCAGCAGCAGGCGTTGACCACGGCGGGCGCCGCATCCATGCGGCAGGCCCGGCTCGGCGCCGACACCCCTGCCGCATGGACGCCGCACATCATCCTCGCCGCCGGTGAGGACCCCGCAGCACACGTCGTACAGGAGCTGGCCGCGGTCACTCGGAACCATCCGCGCACCGCGACGGCCGTCCTGACCACCGACCCGAACACCGCCCCACGCGCGGACGAGGGGTGGAGCGTTGTCGCCGACGGCGGCCTGGTTCGGCTCCCCGGCGTCGACCTGGTGTGCACCCTGCAGGAGTTGTCCGACCGGGACTACACCGACGTCCTGGAAATCATCGCAACCTCCGCCGCCAACACCCCGGACATCCCCGCCCAGCAGGAGCCACAGCGCCTCGACTTCGTCCCCGAACAGGTCGTGGCACCCGATCCCGCCCTGCCCGCCGAACCACCGACCGCCGCCGTTGCCACGCCGGGCGCACACTCACCAGACGATCACGACGACCAGGACGCCAGCGGTCTCATGGCGTCCTTCGCCGACCTGGGTGTCGACGAGTCCGCACCAGCCGACACCGCCGACGACGCCAAGCCCGTACCCGCAGCTCCCTCAGTACCGCTGCCCTCCACGTCTGCCTCGTCCAGCGCCCCCGTAATCGAAGTCCCGGTAGCCGAGCCGGACGAGCCTGCGATCGAGACGGTGGCCGAACCGGTCATCCGTGTCATGGGCCCCGTCGACGTCACCGGCGCCGGCAGCACCGAACAGCGCTACCTGCGTACCCTGACCGAGATCGCCGCGTGGATGGTGCTGCACCCTGGCAGGGATCACCGCGCGCTCGATGAGGCGATCTGGCCGGGCCGGGAGGTCTCCCGCAAGACACGTAACCCGTGGATCAGCCGGCTGCGGTCCTGGCTGGGCACCGCTGCCGACGGCACCGCGTACCTGCCTCCGATCGCCACCACCGCCGACGCCCGCTACCGCATGGCCGAATCGGTCACGTGCGACTGGCACCGGTTCCAGACCCTCGTGGCCGACGGCAGCGACCACGGACTCCACCAGGCCCTGCAACTGGTCCGCGGCCGCCCGTTCGCAGCGATCCCCCCGCGCCGGTACGTCTGGGCCGAGCCGCTCATGCAGGAAATGATCGCGGCCATCGTCGACGCAGCCGCCGAACTCGCCGAACGCAACCTGGCCGACGGCAACCCTCGGGCCGCGATCTGGGCCGCCACCAAGGGACTCAGCGCCGCCCCCGAATCCGAACTCCTCTACCGCGCACTCTTCCGCGGCTACCACGCCATCGGCGACCACGACGCCCTGGAACGTGCCGCGCTGCGCCTCGATGATCTCAACACCGCCCTGGGCTGCGACATGGAGGAAGCCACCGCCGCGATCCTCCACCGGCTGCTGACCCCGGCGTAGGGCCAGCCCATCGAGTCCCCCGGCGGCAGAACAGAGCCGGTTGCGCAAGTGCTTGCTCACTGCGGTTACACCTCAAGTCGCAGCGTTGTGGCCGATGTCCGGCCAAGCGTGACCGCCTCTCGGAGCGCTGGCCGGATCGGCCACCACCCTGTGATCCGGCCGCGGCCGGTGGGCCAGTGCACCGTGGCCGGCACCCCAAGGCCGGCAAGATCGAGGGCCTTGGCTGCGGCCGCGAGCGGGGCCACGTATCAGGGAGCCCACTGGGCCCGAAGCACGGCCCCATACGGTGGCCGCGCCTACCGGGTGTGGAACGTCACGTAATTCCCCACCAGCAGCGTCAGCTTCCCCGCCCAGACATTCGAGCGGGACGCGCTCCTAGCGTCCTCTGTCAGCCGCTTCTGCCAGCATGCTGCCGTGACAACCACATCACCCGATCAGCGCCCCGACGAGGCCACCCTTGAGTTCCTGCACTCGGCCTTCGAGCCTGAGTGGCGCGAGCCAGCACTCGGACACGAAGCCGTGTCGGCGTGGGAATCTGAAAACGGGGTAGTCCTTCCGGAGCCGTACCGAACCCTGGTTGCAGAGATCGCCAACGGGTCCTCCCTAGGGCCACCGGAAGACGGGGGCCTCCTGTCACTCGGATGGCTCCCGCCTGGCTGGCCCGACCAGGGCGCTCGGAATCCCGCAGCCCCCTTCCCGCTCCAGGAGACCTGGGCTTGGGAAGGCGAGCCCTTGGCCGAAGGCCACTACGAACGCGTCGGCGACGTCTACAACCACGGCTCCGTTGTGCTCGGCACCGACGACGAACTCTCTTACTGGGTCCTCGTCGTCACCGGCCCCCAACGGGGCAAGGTCTGGCTCGTCAGCGATGTCGGCGCCTACCCGTATCCCATGCCCGAAGCGCTCGGCTTCCTGGAATGGGTGCAGCGCTGGCGCGCCGGTGGCGGCTGGTGGGACTGACCACAACACATACCGAGCCCGATGCACTGACAGTGTGTCGGGCTCGAACGTCTGGGCGGGGAAGCTGACGCTGCTGGTGGGGAATTATGTGACCGTCGGCACCGGGCTGCCGGACCCCGCAGCGCGGGGCCCGGCAGCGCCAGGTCAGGGGGTGTATACCCAAACCTGAACGTCCGCGTGAGCCTTGCCGTAGACCGCCGCGTACACCTGCCCTGTGGTACGGATCCACGGCGAGCAGGTCTTGTGCTTGGGACCCCAGTAGGTGGCTTGCCACAGAACCGCCTGCCGGGGCAGGGCGTTCTCCTGGAACTTGACCGTAAAGCCCTTCGTCAAGCTGCTTCCCGATGCATTGAAGCAGTGAGCTGCCCCGAGTTTCGTAGCGGCCGGTTTGTGAGTTTTCAGGCGGTGTTCGGGGTCGCCAGGGAACGGTAGTACTCGGCCTCGAATTCCTCGGGTGGAAGGTAGTCGAGGGCGGAGTGCAGACG
>NZ_JARHTQ010000063.1 GCF_029223525.1 Streptantibioticus ferralitis
GACCGGAGCGCGGGTGAGCGTGCTCGCCTGCGACGTGGCCGACCGGGCGGCGATGACCGAGGTCTTCGCTGGCATACCGGCCGACCTGCCGTTGCGGACCGTGGTGCACGCCGCCGGGGTGGGCAGCACGCTGACGCCGGTGGAGTCCTTGACGCTCGACCAGTTGCATGACGAGCTGCGGGTCAAGGCCAGCGGCGCACTGCTGCTGGACGAGCTGACCGCCGGTCTGGAGCTGGACGCGTTCGTGCTGTTCTCCTCGGGCGCGGCCTCATGGGGCGGCAGCGGCCAGGGTGGATACGCGGCGGGCAACGCCTGCCTGGACAGCCTGGCCGAGTACCGGCGCTCGCAAGGCCGGACCGCCACCTCCATCGCCTGGGGCACCTGGGCCGAAGTCGGGATGGCCGCGGGCAGCGTCGAAGGCAATGAGTACCTGCAGCGCCTCGGCGTCTCGGCCATGGCGCCCGAACTCGCCATCACCGCGCTGCAGCGCGTCCTCGAGGACGACGAGACGACGGTCACCGTCTCCGACATGGACTGGGGCAAGTTCGTCCCGGCGTTCACCCTGGCCCGCCCCAGCAACCTCTTCGCCCTGCTTCCCGAAGCCGCTCCGGCCCCGGAGACAGCCGAACACGACGCCGAGGGCACGGAGTTTGCCGCACGGATGGCAGCGATGCTGCCTGAGCAGCGGCGCGGACACCTGAGCACTCTCGTCCGGGAGCACACCGCCGCGGTGCTGGGTCACGGCAGCGGCAACGACATCGACCCCACCCTGGCGTTCCGCGAGGCCGGCTTCGACTCGCTCACCGCGGTCGAGCTGCGCAACCGGCTGCAGAAGATCACCGGCCTCGCCCTTCCCGCGACGCTCGTCTTCGACTACCCCAGCCCCAGCAAGCTCATCGACCATCTGACCGAGCAGCTGGGCATCAACGAACCCGCCGGGGGCTTGGGGTCAACCGGGCTGCTCGCTCTGAAGGAGCGGCTGCAGGCGTTCGCCGCCAACCCGGCGGTCCGCGACCAGCTGGAAGTCATCCTGCGGCAGGTGCTTGAGGTCGTCAACGGATCGTCCGCCGCGCAGTGCGACGACATCGAGGCTGCCTCCGACGACGAGCTGTTCTCCATGGTCGACCACGACAGCGGTTGGACGTCCGATTCCCTGTCGACTTCTGACCACGAGTGACAACTGATATAGCGAGGTCTTACCTTCAATGGCCAGTGAAGAACAGCTTCGTTCCTATCTCAAGATGGCCGTGGCGAACTCGCGTGAGGCGCAGCGGCAGCTGAACGAGATCAAGAGCCGGCGGGACGAGCCTCTTGCCATCGTGGGCATGGCGTGTCGTTATCCGGGCGGGGTGGCGGGACCGGACGACCTGTGGGACCTCGTGGCCTCGGGCACCGACGCGGTGTCAGTCTTCCCTGCGGACCGCGGCTGGGACGTCGACGGGCTGTACGACCCCGCAGGTGCGCCGGGCACGACATCCACCCGCGAGGGCGGCTTCGTCGAGTCGGCGGTGGAGTTCGACGCCGGCTTCTTCGGGATCTCACCTCGCGAGGCCCTGGCGATGGATCCGCAGCAGCGGCTGCTGCTCGAGGTGGCCTGGGAGTCGCTCGAGCATGCCGGGATCGACCCGGCGACCCTGGCCGGTACGGCTACCGGCGTCTTCGTCGGAGCGTCTTGGTCGGGTTACCCAGAGGCGATCGAGGGCCTGGCCGAGACCGAGAGCCATCGGTTGACCAGCGGACTGCTGAGTGTGATCTCGGGCCGGTTGGCGTACACCCTGGGGCTGGAAGGTCCGGCGGTGACCGTCGACACGGCGTGCTCGTCGTCGCTGGTGGCGATGCATTGGGCCGGGCAGGCGCTGCGCTCGGGAGAGTGTTCTCTGGCCCTGGCCGGCGGCGTGAACGTGCTGGTGAGCCCGGCTGGCTTCGTGGAGTTCACCCGCCAAGACGGGCTGGCGGGCGACGGCCGGTGCAAGGCGTTCGCGGAGGCGGCGGACGGGACGAGCTGGTCCGAGGGCGCCGGGGTGGTCGTCCTGGAACGGCTCTCCGACGCCCGCCGCAACGGGCACCGCGTGCTCGCCGTGGTGCGGTCGAGCGCGGTGAACCAGGACGGCGCGTCGAACGGCCTGACCGCCCCGAACGGACCGTCGCAGCAGCGGGTGATCCGCCAGGCGCTGGCCGCGGCCGGGCTGTCCCCGACCGACGTGGACGTGGTGGAGGCGCACGGCACCGGTACGCGGCTGGGTGATCCGATCGAGGCTCAGGCGCTGCTGTCGACCTACGGTCAGGGCCGGGCCGAGGATCAGCCGCTGTGGCTGGGGACAGTGAAGTCCAACATCGGCCACTCGCAGGCGGCGGCCGGTGTGGCCGGTGTGATCAAGATGGTCCAGGCGATGCGCCACAGCGTGCTGCCGCGCACCTTGCACGTGGACGAGCCGACCACTCAGGTGGACTGGAGCCAGGGCCAGGTGCGACTGCTGACCGAGGCGGTGGCATGGCCGCAGAACGGGCGTCCGCGCCGAGCCGGCGTGTCATCCTTCGGCGTCTCCGGCACCAACGCGCACCTGATCCTGGAAGCCGCCCCCGACAGTGAGCGCCCCGACGGCGAGAACGCTGGCGGCGAGCCGGGCGATGCCCTGGGCGCCGGGACAGTGTGGGTGGTGTCGGGCCGGTCCGCCGCGGCGGTGGCAGGGCAAGCCGAGCGGCTGCTGGAGCAGGTGGAGCACGACGCGGAACTGGACACCGCTGGTGTGGCGTGGTCGCTGCTGCGGTCCCGGTCGCTGTTCGAGCACCGCGCCGTGATCGTGGGTACCGACCGCGACGAGCTGACGGCCGGGCTGCGCGCGCTGGCCGCCGGGGTGCCGTCCGCCACCATGATCGAAGGCGTTGCCCGGCCCGGCCACCAGGTGGTGTTCGTCTTCCCGGGCCAGGGTGCGCAGTGGGTCGGGATGGCCACCGAGCTGCTGGAGTCGTCGCCGGTGTTCGCCGATGCCCTCGCCGAGTGCGCCGACGCACTCGGCGAGTTCGTCGACTGGTCACTGTTGGACGCCCTGCGCGACCCGGTCGCGCTCGCCCGCGTCGACGTCGTGCAGCCCGCCCTGTGGGCGGTGATGGTGTCGCTGGCACGGGTCTGGCAGTCGCTGGGTGTCCGGCCCGCGGCGGTGGTGGGCCATTCGCAGGGCGAGATCGCCGCGGCCTGCGTCGCGGGTGGGCTGTCCCTCTCCGACGGCGCCCGGGTGGTCGCGCTGCGCAGCCGGGCGATCGCCGAGGAACTGGCCGGAGTCGGCGGAATGGTTGCCGTGCCCTTGCCGGTGGACCAGGCACAAGAGCTGATCGACCGCTGGGGCGACCGGCTGTCGGTGGCGACGATCAACGGCCCCGGCTCGGTCGTCGTCTCCGGCGTGCCGGCCGCGCTGGACGAATTCCTCGCCCACTGCGAGAGCATCGAGGTGCGGGCGCGGCGGGTCCCGGTGGACTACGCCTCGCACTCGGCGGCGGTCGAACAGATCGAGCAACGACTGGCCCGGGACCTGTCCGCCGTTACTCCGGCGTCGGGCTCAGTGCCGATGTACTCGACGGTGACCGGCGCGCTGATCGACACCACTGAGCTGGATTCCGGTTACTGGTACCGCAATCTGCGCCAGACCGTGCGCTTCGAGGACACCGTCCGCGCGCTGGCCGCTGACGGCTATTCGGCGTTCGTCGAGGTCAGCCCGCATCCGGTACTGACGATGCCGGTGCAGGAGACCCTCGGCGAGGACGCCGTGGTCAGCGGCACGCTGCGCCGCAACGAGGGCGGCCAGGTCCGGCTGCTGCTCTCCGCGGCGAGCCTGTTCGTGCAGGGTGTGCCGGTGACGTGGGACGGGTTGTTCGCTGGGCGGAGGCCGAGGTGGGTGGATCTGCCGACGTATGCGTTCCAGCGGCGGCGTTACTGGCCTGAGGGTGGTGTGGTGGCTGCTGATGTGGCTGCTGCGGGTCTGGTGGCGGTGGAGCATCCGTTGCTGGGTGCGGTGTTGTCGTCTCCTGATGGTGGCGGGGTGGTGTTCACTTCGCGGTTGTCGGTGGCATCGCAGCCGTGGTTGGCGGATCACGCGGTTCAGGGTGTGGTGCTGTTCCCGGGGACCGGTTTTGTGGAGTTGGTGGTCCATGCGGCTGATGTGGTCGGGTGTGGGCGGGTCGCGGAGTTGATCGTGGAGGCGCCGTTGGTGCTTCCGGAGCGTGGTGGCGTTCAAGTCCAGGTCGTGGTGGGTGAGTTGACGGACGGGCGCCGTCCGGTGACGGTGTTCGCGCGTCCTGATGCGGGGAGCGGACAGTCCTGGTCCCGGCACGCCAGCGGTGTCGTCGAGGAGGCGGCCGAGGGTGTGACCGGAGGGGCCGAGGGGTCCGCGTTCGCTGCTCTGGCCGGTGTGTGGCCGCCGGTCGGCGCGGAGGCGCTGGACACTGACGGCATCTACGAGGAGATCGCCGACGGTGGTTTCGCCTACGGGCCGTCGTTCCAGGGCCTGGCCCGGGCATGGCGCCTCGACGGCCGGATCTTCGCCGAGGTGGCTCTGCCGGAGCAGCAGTGGGGCCGGGCCGGAGCGTTCGGTATCCACCCGGGACTGCTCGATGCGGTGCTGCACGCTTCGCTCTTCGTGGACCTGGAGCCCGCGGAGTTTGGCCGGTTGCCGTTCAGCTTCGGGGATGTGGTGCTGCACGCCTCCGGGGCGACCCGGGTACGGGCCTGCCTGACACGGACCGGCCCGGATTCGCTGTCGGTTCTGGTCACGGACGCGGCCGGCGGCGCGGTGCTGTCGCTGGAGTCGCTGGTGATGCGCCCGTTGACGCCGCAGGCGCTGACCGCCGCCAGCGACGGCCAGGACGAGACTGTGCTGGCCGTTGAGTGGACCGAACTGAAGGCCGAGGCCCGGGAGACCGGCGGCCTCGACACGGTGCTCAGCGCCGTGGTGGCGGGCCCGGACGCCCAGGTGCCGTGGCTGCCGGGCGTGCCGACCCGCCAGAGTCTCGACGAGGTGCGGCCGGACTCCGGCCTGCCGGTGGTGCTGGCCGTGTCGACCCAGGACGGTCCGGTGGTGGAGGCGGCACACCGGTGCAGCCGGTGGCTCCTGGAGCAGTTGCAGTCCTGGCTGGGAGACGACCGGTTCGCCGGCTCGACGCTGCTGGTGCTGACCCGCGGTGCGGTCGGCGCCGGCCCCCGGGAGGCGGTGGCCGATCTGGCCGCCGCCACGGCCTGGGGCCTGGTGCGCTCGGCGCAGGCGGAGCACCCGGGCCGGATCACGCTGATCGACACCGACCCCGCCGCCGACGTCTCGGCGGGCCTGCTCGCCGCGGCACTGGCTTGCGGCGACACACAACTGGCGATCCGGGCCGGTACGGTGTGCGGCGCCCGGCTGTCGCGGGTCGATGCCGACCTGGCCATGCCGCGTACGGGCGCGTGGCACCTGGACTCGCTCGCGAAGGGCACCCTGGAGAACCTGCGGCTGGTGCCGTTCCCGCAGGCCGAGCAGGAGCTCGGCAGCGGCGAGATCCGCATCCGGGTCCGTGCCGCGGGCCTGAACTTCCGCGACGTCCTCAACGCCCTGGGCCTGTATCCCGACCCGGACGAGCTGCTGGGCAGCGAGGTCGCGGGTGTGGTCACCGAAGTGGGCCCGGACGTGTCGGACCTGCGGGTGGGTGACCGGGTCATGGGTATCACCGACGGCGGGTTCGGCTCGGTGGTGGTGACCGACCGGCGGCTGGTCGTGCCGATCCCGGCGGGCTGGTCGTTCGCGACGGCCGCCTCCATGCCGACGGTCTTCCTGACCGCGTACTACGCCCTGGTGGACCTGGCCGAACTGCGGTCGGGTGAGCGGGCCTTGGTGCACGCCGGTGCCGGTGGTGTGGGCATGGCCGCGATCCAGCTGGCGAAGCACCTGGGCGCCGAGGTCTACACGACCGCCAGTGACGGCAAGCGCGATCTGCTGCGGGCACGGGGGATCGACGACCGTCACCTGGCGTCGTCCCGGTCGCTGGACTTCGAAGCCGCGTTCTTACAGGCCACGGACGGTCGTGGTGTGGATGTCGTGCTCAACTCCCTCACCGGCGACTTCATCGACGCGTCGCTGCGGCTGATGCCGAACGGTGGCCGGTTCATCGAGATGGGCAAGGCCGACCTCCGGCAGACCGACGAAGTGGCCGCCCACTACGACGGCGTCCGCTACCGCTCCTTCGACCTGGTGGAATCGGGCCCGGAACGGCTCCAGCAGATGCTCGCCGAGCTGGTCCGTCTCTTCGAGGCCGGGATCCTGCAACCCCTTCCGGTCGTCGAGTGGGATGTGCGGCGGGCGCCTGAGGCGTTCCGGTACATGAGCCAGGCCCGGCACGTCGGTAAGATCGTGCTGACCGTACGGCAGCAGCTCGTCGGCACGGGCACGGTCCTGGTCACCGGGGGTACCGGCGGCCTGGGCAGCGAGGTGGCCCGGCACCTGGTCACGACCCACGGCGTACGGGATCTGGTGCTGCTGTCGCGACGCGGAATGCAGGCCCCAGGGGCCGAGAACCTGGTCGAGGAACTGTCCGGGCACGGAGCCCGGGTCACCGTCGAGGCATGCGACGTCAGCGATCGCGACGCCCTCGCCCGCGTCCTGGCCAGCATCCCAACCGAGCACCCACTAACCGCAGTTGTACACACCGCGGGCATCGTCGATGACGGCGTGATCTCCTCGCTGACCGCCGACCGGATCCATCCGGTGCTGGCGCCCAAGGTGGACGCCGCCTGGCACCTGCACGAACTGACCCGGGACATGAACCTGTCGCTGTTCGCGGTGTTCTCCTCGATGTCCGGCCTGATCGGCAGCCCAGGACAAGGCAACTACGCGGCCGGGAACGTGTTCCTCGACGCCCTGATCACCCAACGCCGACACGACGGCCTGCCCGGTGTGTCGATGGCCTGGGGCCCGTGGACCCCCGAAGTCGGGCTCACCGGCACGCTGTCGGAAGCCGACATCCACCGACTGGAACGCTCGGGAATGCCACCCCTATCGGTGGCCCAGGGCATGCACCTGTTCGACCAGGCCGTCATCGCGGACATCCCACTGGTGGCCCTGGCCCGGCTCGACACCCCCGCGTTGCGAGGCCAGCCCGACTTGCCGGTCATGCTCCGGGCACTGGTCGGCGCCCGGCCACGGCGAGCCACGGCCGGCAACCACCAGCAACCCGACGGCCTCGCCCAGCAGTTGGCCGGACTCACCACCCAGCAACGCGGCCAGCACCTGCTCACCCTAGTCCGCGACCACGTCGCCATCGTCCTCGGCCACAGCGGCGGGAACGATGTCGACCCTGCCCAGGCGTTCCGCGAGGCCGGCTTCGACTCACTGACCGCGGTCGAACTACGCAACCGACTGCAAACAGCGACCGGGCTGGCGTTGCCCGCCACCCTGGTCTTCGACTACCCGAACGCAACCCGGCTGGCGGCCCACCTCGCCGAGCAGTTAGGCCACGCCACCGAGACCGCCGTCCGGCAGGCGCTGCCAACGCTGGTCTCGGTGACCGACGACCCGATCGTGGTCGTCGGCATGGCCTGCCGCTTCCCCGGCGGGGTGACCAGCCCGGACGACCTGTGGGACCTGATCGCCACCGGCAGCGACGCGATGTCCCCGTTCCCCGCCGACCGCGGCTGGAACCTCGACACACTGTTCGACCCGTCAGGCAGCCGCCCCGGCACCTCGGTTGCCCGCGAGGGCGGATTCCTGACCGCAGCGGCCGACTTCGACGCAGGCTTCTTCGGGATCTCCCCCCGCGAAGCCCTCTCGATGGACCCACAGCAGCGGCTGGTCCTCGAAGTCGCCTGGGAAGCCCTCGAACACGCCGGAATCGACCCGGCCACCCTCGCCGCAAGCCCCACCGGCGTGTTCATCGGCAGCTACCACTCCGGCTACGGCGACATCGTCGCCCAGGCCACCGACGAGCCCCCCGCCCAGCTGATGACCGGCAGCGCGCAGAGCGTCCTGTCCGGCCGCATCGCCTACGTCCTCGGTCTCGAAGGCCCCGCCGCCACCATCGACACCGCATGCTCCTCGTCACTGGTCGCCATGCACTGGGCCGGGCAGTCCCTACGCACCGGCGAAAGCACCCTCGCGCTAGCCGGCGGCGTCACCGTGATGGCCACCCCCGGCACGTTCGTCGAGTTCACCCGCCAAGGCGGCCTGGCCGGTGACGGCCGCTGCAAGGCATTCGCCGAGGCCGCCGACGGCACCGGATTCGGCGAGGGTACCGGTGTCGTGGTGCTGGAACGGCTTTCGGACGCCCAGCGCAACGGCCACCCGGTTCTCGCGGTGGTGCGATCGAGCGCGGTGAACCAGGACGGTGCGTCAAACGGGCTGACCGCCCCGAACGGGCCGTCGCAGCAGCGGGTGATCCGGCACGCCCTGGCGGTCGCCGGACTCTCCCCCGCCGAGGTCGACGCGGTGGAGGCGCACGGCACCGGCACGACGCTGGGAGACCCGATCGAAGCGCAGGCGCTGCTGGCCACTTATGGCCAGGACCGGCCCGAGGACCAGCCACTGTGGCTGGGCACGGTGAAGTCCAACATCGGTCACACTCAGGCGGCGGCCGGGGTAGCCGGTGTGATCAAGATGGTGCAGGCGATGCGCCACGGGGTGCTACCGCGCACCCTGCACGCGGACCAACCCACCTCGCACGTCGACTGGAACCAAGGCCAGGTACGGCTGCTGACCGAGCCGGTGCCGTGGCCGCAGACCGGGCGTCCCCACCGCGCGGGTGTCTCCTCGTTCGGCATCTCGGGCACCAACGCACACCTGATCCTCGAAGCGGCGCCCACCCCCGACGTCGTGAACGACGCCGAGCCCGCGGACGCCGAGCCAGAGGCGACGCCGGGCGCCGAGACGGTGTGGGTGGTGTCGGGCCGGTCCGCGAAGGCGCTGGCCGGGCAGGCCGGGCGCTTGCTGGAACGGGTACTGGCCGACCCCGATCTGACCGTCGCCGAGGTGGGCCGTTCGCTGCTGACCTCCCGGTCGCTGTTCGAGCACCGGGCGGTCGTCCTCGGTGCGGACCGCGACGAGCTCACCGCTGGCCTGCGGGCGCTCGCTGCCGGGGAACCGGCCGCGAACGTGATCGAAGGGGTGGCCCGTACGCGCCGCGGGGTGGCGGTTTTGTTCACCGGTCAGGGCGGGCAGCGGCTCGGCATGGGACACCTGCTCCATGAGCAGTCGCCGGTGTTCGCGGCCGCGTTCGACGAGGCGGCCGACGAGCTCGACCGGCATCTCGGCGGTCGGTTGCGGGACGTGCTGTGGGGCGGCGATCCAGAACTGCTCAACCAGACCGGATGGGCGCAGCCGGCGCTGTTCGCGATCGAGGTCGGGTTATTCCGGGTGCTGCAGTCCTGGGGCGTCGAGCCGGACTATCTGCTAGGACACTCGATCGGTGAGGTCGCTGCCGCCCACGTGGCCGGCGTGTTCTCGCTGCCGGACGCGTGCCGGCTGGTCACCGCCCGGGCCCGCTTGATGCAGGCTCTGCCGGCCGGCGGGGCGATGGCCGCCATCGCCGCGACCGAGTCGGAGATAACCGCCCAGCTCACTGGCGGTGTGTCGATCGCGGCGGTCAATGCGACCGAGTCGTTGGTCGTCGCGGGCCCGGAGGACACCGTGAACGCGGTGACGGAACACTTCGCGGCGCTGGGCCGGCGGACGCGGCGGTTGCGGGTGTCGCACGCCTTCCATTCCGCCCTGATGGATCCGATGCTCGACGATTTCGCTGCGGAGCTCGCACAGTTGGCCTTCGCCGAACCGGTGATTCCCGTCGTGTCGAACGTGACCGGCGCGCCAGCGGATATGGCAGGCCCGCAGTACTGGGTGGAGCAGGTCCGGTCCACGGTTCGGTTCGCCGACGGGCTGCGCTGGCTGGCCGAGCGCGGGGTGGACACCTTCGTGGAGGCCGGCCCCGACGCGGTGTTGTCCGGTCTGGTCGAGCACAACGGCCTGCCCGAGGCCACCGCGGTGGCCCTGCAACGCGGCGACCGCGCCGGCCTGCCGGTCGTGCTGCATGCGTTGGCGCAGCTGTACGTGCGGGGCGGGTCGGTCGACTGGGACGCTCTGTTTGCCGGGCGCCGCGCGCCGCGGGTGGACCTGCCGACGTATGCGTTCCAGCGCCGCCGCTACTGGCCGCGGGTGTTGCCGGAGCGGGGGTCGGGCCGCGACCCGGTGGACGCCCTGTTCTGGGAGTCGGTCGAGGGCGACGCCGGACAGCTGGCCCGCTCGCTCGGTGTCGAGGAAGACGTGCTGTCGGGTGTGCTCCCGGCCCTGCTGCGCTGGCGTGAGCGACGCCTCCGGGAGGCGGTGTCCGATGACTGGTGCTACCGCCAGCAGTGGGTCCCCGTCGACAGCGTCCGGCCGGACACGGCCCTGACGCAGCGCTGGCTGGCGATCGTTCCGGACGGCGACGACCCGTGGGCTGCCGCGGTGCTGGAGTCGCTGGGCCCGGATGTGTCGGTGCTCGGCCCCGAGGCGGTCGACGCCGAGCAACTCGCGCTGGCCGGGGCCGGCTGCACCGGCGTCGTGTCGCTGTCCGGCGGCGACGAGGCCGGGGTGGCGGCGACGCTGCAATTGGTGCAGGGGCTGCGGCAGTCGGGGCTGACCATGCCGCTGTGGGTGGTCACCCGCGCAGCGGTCGCGGTGCGCCCGGGCGAGCAGGTCAGGGACGTGTGGCAGGGCGGGGTCTGGGGGCTGGGCCGGGTCGCGGCCCTGGAACTGCCCGGCCTGTGGGGCGGCCTGGTCGACCTGCCCGAGGATCTCGTCCCGTCGACGGTCAAGCGGCTGGCGGGTGTGCTGTCAGGGGACCACGGTGAGGACCAACTCGCGGTACGCGCCTCGGGTGTGCTGGCTCGCCGCCTGGTGCGTGCTCCCGGCCGGGGCACGGGCAAGCCGTGGCGGACCAGCGGAACAGCGCTGGTCACCGGCGGCACCGGCGGGCTGGGCGGGTATGTGGCCCGGTGGCTGGTCGAGCGGGGCGCGGAGCACGTGATGCTGCTCTCCCGGCGTGGTCCGGAGGCCCCGGGCGCGGCCGAGCTGCAGGCCGAGCTGGAATCCGCTGGAGCCAAGGTGAGCGTGCTCGCGGGCGACGTCGCCGACCGGGCGGCGGTGACCGAGGTCTTCGCCGGTATCCCCGCTGACCTGCCGTTGCGGACGGTGGTCCACACCGCCGGCATCCTGCACGAACCCCTGGCCGTCGAGACGCTTCCGCTGGCGAAGTTGCACGAGACTCTGCGGGCGAAGGTCACTGGCGCACTGCTGCTGGACGAGCTGACCGCCGGTCTGAAGCTGGACGCGTTCGTGCTGTTCTCCTCGGGCGCCGCTTCGTGGGGTGGCAGCGGCCAGGGTGGATACGCGGCGGGCAACGCCTGCCTGGACAGCCTGGCCGAGTACCGGCGCTCGCAAGGCCGGACCGCCACCTCCATCGCCTGGGGCACCTGGGCCGAGGTCGGCATGGCCGCGGCCAACACCGGCAACAGCGATTACCTCATGCGGCTGGGCGTGCTGCCGATGCAGCCCGAACCGGCCATCACCGCTATGCAGCGCGTTCTCGAGGACGACGAGACCACGGTGACCGTCTCCGACATGGACTGGTCGAAGTTCGCGCCCGCGTTCTCGCTTGCCAGGCCGAGTCGGCTGTTCGCCCTGCTCCCGGAGGCCGGCCCGGGCGTGGCCGAGCCCGGCGCCGACAGCGACGCGACCGCGTTCGCCGGGCGGATGGCAGCGATGCCGGCGGACGCGCGGCGGAACCATCTGACCGCCCTGGTCCGGGATCACGCCGCGGCCGTGCTGGGCCACAGCAGCGGCGCTGACGTAGACCCCGGGCTGGCCTTCCGGGAGGCCGGTTTCGACTCGCTGACCGCTGTCGAACTGCGGAACCGGCTGCAGGCGGTGACGGGTCTCGCCCTACCCGCGACGCTCGTCTTCGACTATCCCAACCCGGCCAAGCTCGCCGACCTGCTGGAAGGCATGGTCGGCGGAGCGGCGGGGGAACCCGACGAGGAGATCCGCCGCAAGCTGCTGTCCGTTCCCCTGACCAAGCTCCGGGACGCCGGCCTGCTCGATGCCGTACTGGCACTGGCCGACGACGCCCCGGACCCGGCGGCGCCTGAGGATGACGACACCGACCTGATGACCGCTGACGCCGACGCCCTCGTCCGCATCGCGCTCGGATCCGCGTAGAGGAGCCCGCACGAGATGAACATCACCGCAGCAGTGCTCGACCAGGTCGGATCCCCGTTCGTCCTCAAGGAGGTCGAGCTTGTCGATCCGGGCCGGGACGAGGTGCTGGTCGAGCTGCACGGCTCCGGCCTGTGCCACACCGACCTGGCGGTCCAGCATGGGCACACGCCCTTTCCGCTGCCCGGCGTCCTGGGCCACGAGGGGAGCGGCATCGTGCGCTCCGTGGGGGCCGGCGTGTCCGGCCTCTCGGTCGGCGACCACGTATGCCTTTCGTTCAACAGTTGCGGCGAGTGCCGCAACTGCCGTGACGGCGTGCCCTCCTACTGCGACACCTTCATCGCCCGGAACTTCGTCGGCTCGCGTATCGACGGCACCCGGACGCTGACGCTGGACGGCGAACCGCTCGGCTCGAACTTTTTCGGCCAGTCGAGCTTCGCGTCGCACGCCGTGGCGAACGCCAGGTCCGTGGTGAAGATCTCCACCGAGGTGCCGCTAGCCCTGGCCGCGCCGCTGGGCTGCGGCATCCAGACCGGGGCCGGGGCGGTGCTGAGGTCGCTGCAGGTCAGGCCCGGTGGCTCGGTGCTGATCCTCGGCGGCGGCTCGGTCGGCCTGAGCGCCGTGATGGCCGCTGTGCTCGCCGGTGCGGAGACCATCATCGTGGCGGAGCCGCTCGAATCGCGGCGGCTGACCGCGAAGGACGTCGGCGCGACCCATGTCCTCGACCCGGTGGCCGGGCAGCTCACTGATCAGATCCGCGAGATAGTGCCGCAGGGCGTCCGGTACGCGGTGGACACGACCGCCAAGCCGACGGTGCTCGGCGAGGTCGTGCCGGCCATGGCCAAGCGGGGCAGCATCGCCCTGCTCGGCGTCCCGGCCGAGCCGACCGCCGTGCTGCCGCTGAGTCTTGGCCTGAGTCAGATCCTCGGGCTGACAGTGGTCGGCGTCGTAGAGGGCGACAGCGATCCGCACGAGTTCATCCCCTGGCTGCTCGACAAGCATCTGCAGGGGCGATTCCCGATCGACCGCATCGTCACCACGGTGCCGTTCGCCGACATCAACCAGGTGATCCGGACGCAGGCGCGTGGGGGCGCGATCAAGGTGGTGCTCACCCACTGGTGACTTGCGCCCTTTCCGGCGTGCGCAAACGAGGTGGCCATTCCTATCGAGGACACGCGGAGGTCGCATGGCGATCGACTACAACGATTTCTACGTCGGCGGTGAATGGATCGCGCCGAAGACGGAGTACCGGATCCAGGTGCACGCCGCAGGCACGGGCGAACTCGTCGGCAGCGTGCCGGAGGCGTACCCGGCGGACGTGGACGCGGCCGTCGCCGCGGCCCGGACCGCCTTCGACGACCCGGCGGGATGGCGGTCGTGGACGCCGCAGGCACGGGCCGAGGCGCTGGACCGGTTTGCGACGGCTCTGCAGGGCCACGGCCCCGAGATCGCCCGGAGGGTCAGCCTGCAGAACGGCATGCCGATCAGCCTGGCTGGCTTACTTGAGGCTTCGGCACCGCCGTTGCTGCTGCGCTACTACGCCGCGCTGGCTGCCGAGACCGAGACTGCGGACCGCCGGCCCGGCAGGTTCGGCGGCCAGGCGATCGTCGTCGCCGAGCCGGTCGGCGTGGTCGCGGCGATCGTCCCGTGGAACGTGCCCCAGGGGATCACCTTCATGAAGATCGCTCCGGCCCTGGCGGCTGGGTGCTCGGTGGTGCTGAAGCCGGCTCCGGAGACCGTGCTCGACGCGTTCCACATGGCGGAGGCCGCCGCGGCGGTCGGGCTGCCGACCGGGCTGATCAACGTGGTCCCCGGCGGGCCGGCGGTCGGCCGCTATCTGGTCAGCCATCCCGGCGTGGACAAGGTGTCGTTCACCGGCTCGACCGCCGTCGGCCGGACGATCGCGGAGGCCTGCGGCCGCCTGCTGCGGCCCGTCTCGCTGGAACTGGGCGGGAAGTCCGCCGCGGTCGTGCTGGCGGACGCCGACCTCACCGGCATGATGGATCGGTTCTTCCGGGCCACGCTGCTGAACAACGGCCAGGTCTGCTGGCTCGGCACCCGGATCCTGGCGCCCCGGTCCCGGTACGACGAACTTGTCGACGCCGTCACCGCGATGGCGAGCGCGCTCGTGGTGGGCGACCCGCTGGATCCGGCGACCCAGTTGGGCCCGCTGGTGTCGGCCCGGCAGCGGGACCGGGTCGAGTCCTACATCGCCAAGGGCCTGAGCGACGGCGCCCGCCTCACCACCGGCGGCGGCCGCCCGTCCGGGGCGGATCGCGGCTGGTTCGTCGAGGCGACGGTCTTCGCCGACGTGGACAACAAGTCCGCGATCGCCCAGGAGGAGATCTTCGGGCCGGTCCTCTCGCTCATTCCGTACGCCGACGAGGACGAAGCCGTGGCGATAGCCAACGACAGCGACTACGGCCTCGGCGGCTCCGTGTGGACCTCCGACGCCGAGCGCGGCCTGGCCTTCGCCCGCCGGATCCAGACCGGCTCCGTCGGGGTCAACGGTTACGCCAACGACCCGGTCGCGCCGTTCGGCGGCCGGAAGGCCAGCGGGCTCGGCTACGAGCTCGGCCCGGAGGGGCTCGCCGAGTACCAGGTCCTGAAGTCGATCTATGTCGATCAGCTCGTGTGATGCACGGACGAGAGGGGGAATGGCAGCAATGACCGAACGACTCACCGGCAAGGTCGCCATGATCACCGGTGCGGCCCGCGGGCAGGGCCGCAGTCACGCCCTGCGGCTCGCCGAGGAAGGCGCTGACCTGATCCTGGTGGACATCTGCCAGAACATCGACACCCTGGCCTACTCCCTCGCCTCGGAGGACGATCTCGCCGAGACCGTTGCCCAGGTGGAGAAGCTCGGGCGCCGGGTCGTGGCGGTGCAGGCCGACACACGGGACGCGGAGGCACTGCGGGCGGCCGTCGAACGCGGCACCACGGAGCTCGGCAGCCTCGACATCCTCGTGGCCAACGCGGGCGTGGGCATGGCGCATCCGTCGACCAGCAACGAGCAGGCGTTCCGCGACCAGCTCGAGATCAACACGATCGGCGCGTGGAACACCGTGCACGCCGCGGCGCCCAAGATGATCGAGTACGACAAGGGCGGGGTCGTCGTCGTGATCAGCTCGGTGATGGGGCTGAGCGGCAAGATCGGCAGCCCGACGGGCGGCGCCGAGGGCTACGTCGCCGCCAAACACGCGCTGCTCGGCCTGACCCGGGCGTGGGCGAGGTGGCTCGGCGCGCACAACATCCGGGTCAACTCGATCCACACCACCGGCGTCCGGACGCCGATGCTCATCAACGACGCGGTGAAGTCGGTGCACGTCAAGCCGCCGACCACCGGTGCCGAGGTCGGGCACATCCTCAACGTGACGATGCTGGATGCGAGTGACGTCAGCAGCGCGGTCGCCTGGCTGGTGTCGGACGAGGCCCGCTACGTCACGGGGATCGCGCTGCCGGTCGACGCAGGCTTCAGCACACCGTAACCCGTCCCTTGAAGCACAAGGCGGGGCGGCCGGGCCAGGCCGGCAACGCCCTGCTCGTCTTGACCACGTCCCCGAGCTGTACCGGCACCGCGCCGATCGGTCCGTACATGGAGCCCCAGCCGAGCAACCGTTCGAGCTGACTGACGCGGTGCTGGCCGCGGGCGGTGGTGTCGAGTCGCTGATGGCGCTGTGTGAGGAGAAGGCCATCCGGCGTGGACACGGCGCTCCGTACGACGCGCTGGCCTGCGGAAAGATCAATACTGAGGCCCTGGGCGGCCTGCTGGGCGCCGCGTGGGAACCGATAGACGACGGGCCGCTGAAGATCGCGGTGGCTGTCTCCCCGTGGGCTCGCCCGGACGCGGAGAACGGCACGGAGCGGTGCCACTGCTATGCCTCCTGCCGCTGCGACGGCTCCCGCAAGACCCTGCCGGGTTGGCCCTACTCCTTCGCTGCCGGGCTGGAATGGGGCGCGAGCGCGTGGACGGCGTTGCTGGGCGTCGTCCGGGTCGGCCCGCAGATTCCGGCTACGACCTGACCCGGATCAGCCACCTGGCCGGCCAGGATGGCCTGGGGTGCAGGTGCTGGGCGGGGTCCGCTGCGGACCGGGTGTTCTACCTCCGCGGCGCCCCCACAGCGACGCGACGGCCACACCGTCCAGGCCCGCTACGTCCGCAACAACCGGCTCGCCGATGCCCTGCGGACCCATGCGTTCTCCGCCCTGCGGGCCTCGCCCGGCGCCCGCCGCTACTACGACAAGCAACGTGCCCGCGAGGCCGGTTACAACCCAGCCCTGCGGCAGGTCGGCAACCGCCTCGTCGGCATCCTCCACGGATGTCCCAAGACCCGCACCCTCTACGACGAAGCGACCGCCTGGTCGCACCACGCACACCTCCATGCCGCTTGACCTCAAACGACATGGGGTGTCTGACCAGCATGGATGCACTTTCCCGCACCCACAACCCGCACGATCTGCTGGTACTCCGGTGCGAGAGCCTCCACGCCGATGCCCTTGGCCCGCCGTGGCACCACCGACCCGACCACCGCGGCCCTGGCTGGCTCCGCACCCCCGCTCGACGGCTCATCGGCCCAACACGAGCGACGCGAGCAGACGAACCACCCCATCTTTCCCGCCGACCAGCGGAGTTCATGCGGTGACCGGCCCGAACAAACGGTCACGTTCGGAAAGCGGATGGCTTCTGAGCTTGACGTTTAACGTCGCAGGTCACCCGACCTGCTGATCTGCGGTTCTTTCCGGGACAGCGGAGGCGGCCGTTCTCCACGCTTCGAGATGTCGAGTCACGAAGTACAAGAGAACGGCCGCTG
>NZ_JARHTQ010000064.1 GCF_029223525.1 Streptantibioticus ferralitis
CCGCGCACGCCTGCGCAAGCACCGCGAATACGGGTACATCACCCCGCTCGAAACCCGAGCCAGGCTCCGACAAGACTTCACCCCCGCAGCGTAGAAACCCGCTGTCCAAGAACAGGGGGGAACTTCATAATTGAGGATGTGGTTCTGCTGGGCCCACTCCTGGTCCTCTTGGGGGTTGTCGCCAGGGCCGATGGGGCGCAGTCCGGTGGGGTCGCTGAGGGTAACGGGGTTGTTGGCTGCGTAGGTGTAGCCGTTGAGTTCCTGGGGGCTGGTGGCTTCGAGGAGTGGGTCGAGGCTGATGAAGCGGCCTGTGGTGGGGTCGTATTGGCGGGCACCGATGATGGTGAGTTTGGTGCTGGAGTCGTTGGGGGCGTTGAGGAAGCCGCGGTTGTCGATCCACGTGGTGGCAGTTCCGCGGGGCGCACCGTACGGGGTGAACTGCCGCCAGGTCGGAGTCTGTGCGGTCGAGTCGAGGAACAGGCCAGAACTGCCGTGCGGGTCGGTGACTTCGAACTGGAAGGTGCTGCTGCCGGTACGTACCGCTGTGCCGCCGCCAGGCAGGGGTAGTAGCGGGTTCCGGTGACGGAGAGGGCGAGTTGTTCGCCGGGGAGGTAGAGGGTGGTGGTGCCGGGGTCTTTTTGGAGTAGAAGGCTGCCGTCAGCGTTGTAGACGTAGTGGCTGTCGCCTGCTGTGCCACCGGTTATCGCGGTGAGTCGACCGTTGTCGCTCCAGGTGAGGTTCTGTGTACCCGCGGCGGGTGTGGTGCGGGTGGTGGTGTTGCCGTCGGCGTCGTAACTGGCGCTGGTCGACACCGTGGTGCCGCCGGTGGTGTTAGTGGCGGTGAGAGTGTGGGGTTGACCGGCGTTGTTGCCGTCGTAGGCGTAGGTGGTCGTGGTGTCGGTGCCACCGGTGGTGGAGTGGTCAACCTGCTGGGTTCGCAGCCCCTTCCCCAGAGGGTCGAAGCTCCAGGCGGTCCAGTAGGCGCTGGCGCTGTCCAGGTTGTCGCCGACGGTTGAGGAGTTTCCGGTGGTGGGGGTGGCGGCACAGGAGTCGGTGGCGGTCCAGGCTTGGGTGAGTCGGTCGAGGGTGTCGTACTGGTAGCACTGGGTTTCGCTGCTGGAGCTTGAGCCCAGGCGGGTGGATGCCTGATGGGTGAGGTTTCCGGCGAGGTCGTAGGTGTATGCCTGCTCGTCAACGTTGGTGGGGGTGGCGGTGGAGCGGGTGACGAGTTGGTCGGTGAGCCTGCTGGTGTGGATGTCGTAGGTGTTGGTGATCCACGCCTGGCTGCCGCTGACCGAGCCGAGAGTTTCCTGCTGTACACGGCCGTAGGCGTCGTGGACCACGCCGTTGGCGTAGCCGTTGGTGCCGCCGAGTACGTCGGGTAGGTCGAGTGCTCCGGCGTAGCCGTGGGTGACCGTTTCGGACGGCAGGCCGCCGCCGGAGGGGTAAACGTCCTTCAGTGGCAGGCCGGTGGTGGTGGAGTAGGTGTGCAGGAAGGTGTAGCTGGTGCCGAGGGTGGTGCCCTCGGTGCTGGAGGGGATGGTGACGGTCTCGCCGATGGATTCACCGAAGACGTTGAAGCCCTTGGCCTGGGTGGTGTAGGCGGCGCCGCCCGAGTAGGCGGTTTGCGTGGTGAGGTGGCCGATGGGGTACTTCATGCCGGAGACGACGTTGTTGGAGTTGTCGTAGGTCCAGGCGGAGAGTTGGTTGCTACTGGACTGTCCGCTGGTGGGTGCGTCGTATTCGGCGGTCTTTCGGCTCAAGGCGTCGTAGGTGTAGCTGATGGTCTTGCCGCGGGCGTCGGTCGCCTGGGTGAGGTTGCCGACCGCGTCGTACTGCAGCGTCGAGTTTCCGGCGTCCGGGTCGTTCTTGCCGGTGGCTTCGCCCAGCAGCTTGTAGGAGGTAGCCCACGTGCTGCCGCCTGCCGTGACGCTGTTCTGGTTGCCATGGCCGTCAAAGCCGTAGGTGGTGGCCTGGGTGGTGCCGCCGGAGACGGTCCAGATGCCGGTGAAGGTGTTGGAGGGGGTGTTGAGGGTGGGGGCGGCGGTGTATTCGTCGAGTTCGTTGGTGCGGCCGGTGGGGTCGGTGATCGTGGTCTTGGTGACGCCGCCGGTGGGTGGGATGACCGTGGTGCGGTCGCCGTTGTAGAGGGTCGTGGTGGCGGATACCACGACGTTGTCCTTCTCGGAGTTGTCCACCACCACGCGGCCGAGGCCGTCGTAGGTGTAGTAGTCCTGGTTCGGGACCTCGTCCTTGAGGTTGGCGGCGGAGACCAGTGCGGTGTTGGGGGTGGTGGCGGAGTCCCACCAGCCGTTGTATGTCGCCGTCTTCCAGCCGCGGGTGTCGTAGAAGGTGTCGGTGACCATCCGGCCGCCTTGCGCGGTGGGTGCCTGTGTCTGGCGGGGCCGCATCAGGGCGTCGGGTCGTTGTCCTGTCGTGCCGGCCGCGGGAGTGGTGTGGATGTCGATGCAGCCGAAGGGGTTGCCGCAGATCCCGGAGCACACCGTGGCGGTGGCGCGGGCAGCGTTTCCGAAGGGCAGCCTGGCGATACGGGTGAGGGACCGGCTCGCCGAGGTCTTCGCCGACAAGCCGTTCGCCGAGGCGTTCGGCGTGCGCGGTGCTCCGGGACTGTCTCCGGCTGTGTTATCGCTGGTCACGGTGTTGCAGTTCGCCGAGGACCTGACGGATCGGCAGGCCGCGGCGATGGCGGTACGGGCCATCGACTGGAAATACGCACTGGGGGTCGAGCTGGGCGACACCGGCTTCGACGCGAGCGTGCTCAGCAAGTTTCGTGCCCGGCTGGTCGGCCGTGGTCTGGAGCGTGTCGTCTTCGACCGGCTCTTGGAGCACTGCAAGGACGCCCAACTGATCGGTGCCGGGGGTAAACAGCGTACCGACTCCACGCACGTGATCAGCGCGGTTCGTGACCTGAACCGGCTGGAGCTGGCAGGGGAGAGCGTCCGGGCCGCCCTGGAGGCCCTGGCCGTGGCCGCCCCCACGTGGCTGGTCGGCCAGATCGACGTTGCGGAGTTCGCCCACCGCTACGGGCCACGCGTCAACGGCTGGACCCTGCCGTCATCGAAGACCAAACGCGACCGGCTCGCGGTGGTCTTCGCCCAGGACGGATACGCACTGTGCCGGGCCGCCTGGGCCGCCGACGCCCCGGTGTGGATCCGCGAGATCGAGGCCGTGCGGGTCCTGAGGCAGGTCCTCGTGCAGACCTACTACGTCCACACCACCGATACCCGGGGACGCGAGGTGATCAAGAAGCAGGAAGCCGACGACGAGGGCATCCCGCCCGGCCATCTGCGCCTGGCCTCACCGTATGACCCCGACGCCCGCTGGTCCGCCAAGGGCGACGAGGTGTTCTGGTGCGGCTACAAGGTCCACCTCACCGAAACCTGCCACGCTCCCACCCAAGCCCAAGCCGAAGCCCAAGCCGAGGCCGTCAAGAAGAGCGGTTCGGCACCGAATCTGATCACGGACGTGCACACCACCGAGGCGACCGTGCCGGATGTGAAGGCGACCGCCCCCATCCAGCAGCGTCTGGCCGAGCATGACCTCAAGCCCGCCGAGCACTACCTCGATGCCGGATACCCCTCCGCCGACCTGATCACCGCCGCCCGCAAGCAGCAGATCACCATGGTCACCCCGGTCCTGCTGGACCACTCACCCCAGGCCCGTGCCGCAGGCGGCTTCGACAAGACCGCCTTCACCATCGACTGGAAGGTCCGCCAGGTCCGCTGCCCCGCCGGTCACACCAACATGAACTGGAACCCCGTCAAGCAGCACGGCCAGGACGCGATCGTCGTCACCTTCAGCGTGCTGGCCTGCCGCCCCTGCCCCTTCCAGAACCAGTGCACCACCTCCAGGCTGGGGCGCCGCATGCTCACCCTGCGGCCGAGAGAACCGCGGTGGCCATGGCCCGAGGTGTGGTGCTCGTCCGCGGTTGTGAAGCGTCCTCGGTGAACGTCACGTCTCGGGCATGGTGCAGGGCCTTCGCACCCGGCGCCAATGGCCTGACCGTCGCAGTCACGGTCGTGGACTGCCCGAACAGCAGTCAACTCCCCCTGCACTCGGCCGACCGCTCGGGTGATCAACCGGACACGGCAGCGGGTGAGCCCATGGGTTGGTGCAGTAGCGCGCTTCAGTTGACGGAGCCGCACATGGACACTCCGACTGCGACGCCGGAATCGAGCCGGTGCCTCAACTGGACGGCGACGGCCCGGTGGTGTGAGGCGGCTATACGAAGGGGCCTTCGGTGATGAAGCGGCGGAGGTGGCGGGCGAAGGTCTGGGCGTCCCCGGGGGGCCAGGAGTTGAGGCTTGCGGCGATGTGGGCGGCCAGGCGCTCGCGTAGTTCGGCCACGGTGTGTTCTCCCTTGTCGGTGAGGACCAGTAGGGATGCGCGACGGTCGGTGGGGTCCGGTTCGCGGCGGATGAGTCCGGCGGCCTCCAGGCGGGAGGCGCGGCGCGTGACGCCGGACCGGTCGAGTCCGGCGTCCGGAGCCAGGTCGGCGGCGCTGCGAGGGCCGGTCCTGGCCAGTGCGCTGAGGATCGGGTAGGTCAGCTCGTCCACTGCCTTCCCCATGCCTTCGGTCAGGTGCTTGTGCAGCTGGGTGCGGGTGGTGCGTTTGAGCAGGATGCCCAGCGCATCGGCGATCTCGTGTCCTACCTCGTTCTCCATACCCACACAATAGCGTGCGCCGCGCACGCATCAGGTGCTACAGTCAAAGCGGAGCGTGCGCAACGCACGCACTTACTTGGTGTTCAACGTGAAAGGAATCCCCCATGAACCCCACTGGCGTCGCCGCCGCCCTCACCGACCTGATCTTCAACACCGACATCACCGTCGAAGAAGCCGCCGACCGCCACTTCACCCCCGGCTACCGGCAGCGCACGGACGGGCAGTGGGCCGACCGTGCCGGCTTCATCGAGCACATCGCCCACGTGCGCACACTCGTCGCCGAAGGCTCTGTCGAGGTCCACGACGAGCTCTACGACGGCACCAAGTACGCCGACCGCCACACGGTCAACATCACGAAGAAGGACGGCTCGACCGTGCGCACCGAGGTCTACGTGTTCGCCGACCTGGCAGCCGATGGCCGCTTCAGCCGCATAGAGGAGACCACGCTGATGCTCCAGGGCTCCGAAGCGGACCGCAACATCGGCAGCGCCCGCTGAGCTCGCCGCTCACCGTCCAGTGACGAACGCGGCCTGGACTTGGCATGTTTGACGACCAGGGCCTCGGCATGGCCGCTTGACGCCGGGTTCGTGAGGATCTGTCAGCTGGGCGAGATTCCAGGAACGAGACAGGCACGGGCTTCCAACTTTGGAGTACAACCCGATCCGCTGTTCCCAAGCGGCGCCTGCCTGCGGAAGCGACAGTACGGCGGTTACTGGGCCGCATCGACGGCGACGCGTTGGACCGGGCGGTGGGCCGCTGGCTGGCCGACCGGCGCACCAGCACCGACGGACGGCTGCGCGGGCTGGCGGTTGACGGCAAGAGCCTGCGCGGAGCGGCCCGGGCCAAGGGCCGGAAAATCCACCTCCTCGCCGCCTGCGACCACGTCCGCGGCCTGGTCCTGGCCCAGATCGACGTGGGTGAGAAGACCAACGAGATCACCTGCTTCCAGCCGCTGCTGGAGGTCCTCACCGATCTGACGGGCACAGTCGTAACCAGCGACGCGATGCACACCCAGCGCGAACATGCGGCGTACCTGCTCGGCCGCAACGCGCACTACATCGTGATCGTGAAAGGGAACCAGAAGAAGCTTCGCAAGCAGCTCAAGTCCCTTCCGTGGAAGCAGATTCCGCTGCAGTCACGCACCCGCGACGCCGGGCACGGCAGAGGCGAGATCCGCCGGATCAAGGTGTGCACAGTGAACAACCTGCTCTTCCCCGGGGCCCGCCGGGCCATCCAGCTCAAGCGCCGCCGGCTGGACCGCAAGACCGGCAGGATCAGCGTCAAGACCGTCTACGCCGCCACCAGCCTCACCGCCGAGCAGGCCACACCCGCCCAGCTCGCGAACCTGATCCGCGGCCACTGGAAGATCGAGACCCTGCACCACGTCCGAAACGTGACGTTCGCCGAGGACGCTTCACAACTGCCTACGGGCACCACACCTCGGGCCATGGCCACCTGGCGCAACCCCGCCATCGGCGCTCTCCGCCTGGCCGGCGGGACGAACATTGCCTCCGCACTGCGGCACAACGCCCGCGACAGCCGCCGACCGCTCGCACTCCTCGGGCTCACATGAACACGAACCGGGCATCACGACACTTCGCCTAAGCCCTGCCTGGGCACCCCTGGCCGACCTATCCGAAACCGATGACGTGTACGTGGTCGAGGTCGGACTGCCTGACGTCCAGCGCGAGGACATCGATGTCGAGATGAACGAGCGGGAACTCGTCACCAGCGGCGAGCTCAAGGAGACCGTACGCAAAGGCGTGCCGGACGGTGGCGGCAGCGATCGCGTGGTACGTGCGCGCCGCCGGAGTGCGGACTCGCCGCGCGCCGGGCGCCCGTTTGCCAGTCGGGCTCGCGGGGCGTTTGCTGGGAAGATCCGGAGCCTTACGTGTTCTGAGGCGAAGACCACGCTCACGACCAGGTCATCGCGGCCACGCATCGTAGTCACTCCAGGTGAGGCGGGGGCCTAACGGCGAGGAGCAGCAGAGATGATCACACAGGAGACGGTCGACAGGCTCATCCGGTTCGAAGGGCACGGAATCCCGGTGGTCTCGGTCTACGCGCGGGCCGACGTGGGTCCGGTCGGCCGCAGGGACTTCCGCACACGTGTGAACGAGCTGTTGGACCAGATCCGTCCGACGGCCGATGACACCAAGCTCGACCACGACGCGCGGATGTCGCTGCGTGACGACGTCGCACGGATCGCGGAGGTGGCCGAGCGGGAGCCCATCAAGCCTGGGACGGCCGCGTTCCTCTCGTGCAGCGCCCGGGGCCTCTTCGAGGAGGTCTCGCTGCCCCGCCCGGTGCACGACCGGGTCCACATCGACGCGACACCGTGGATCCGCCCGTTGGCCGCGGTGCTGGATGAGTACCACCGCACCTGCGCCGTGTGGATCGACAAGGCATGGGCGCGGGTGTGGGAGCTCTATATGGACGAGATGCACGAAATCGGGTCCTTCCGTGACCGGACCATACGGAAGACGGCCTACGCCTCCCCGTTCGAGGAATGGCATGTCCGCAACAAGTCCGACGAGCTCAGCAAGAAGCACTTCCGGCGGGCGGCGGGTCACCTGGCCGACCTGTTCCGCGGCAGGGGGTTCGATCTCCTCGTCATCGGCGGCCACCCGCACGAGGTGGCCGTCTTCACGGAGTTCCTTCCTCGCGAGCTACGCGAGCGGATCGCAGGCACCTTCACCATCGACCCCGAATCCGCCACCCCGGCTGACCTCCGCAAGAGCGTCGACGCCATCGTGCACAACTACGAGCAGGAGGAGCAGCGCCGCCTCGTCGACGAGGTGGTGGGGGCCGCGGCGGCCGGAAAACCGGCCGTGGTCGGGTTGCGCCCCTGCCTGTGGGCGGGCTCAGTCGCCGCGGTGCAGACGCTGTTCGTGCACGACGAGGAGGTGACGCCGGGGGTGGTCTGCGACCGGGATGGCTGGCTGGCCCTCGAGGGCGAGACCTGCCCGCTCTGCGGCGAGTCGACGCGGCACACCCCGGATGTCATCGACGAACTCGTGACGACGGTGATCGACGAGAGCGGCACGGTCAAGCACGTGAAGACCGAGACCCCGTTGCAGGAGCACATCGCCGCCGCTTCGCTGCGCTTCCCACTACCGCCCGCGCCTGAGTCCCAGCGCTGAGATCCGGCCTTGACCGTGAGACGTCCACCGATAAGCGCGACGCCTCCTGACACACAGGCCGCGTGGTGATGAGGCACTCGGTGCCGAGCAGGGCCCGATGCCGGCGATGGTCTCGATCGCCTCGGCCCGTTCGTCTTGGCCATGTCGCTCACGGTCCTGACCGTGTCGGTCACGCCCCCCGAGGAAGCCGAGGTGCGCCTCGCGGCTATCGTTCTGCGATGAGCGAGAACGGCGATCCCGACGATGCCGCGCTGCTGGCGCAACTGGACGTCACCGCCGAACGGGCCGATGCCTGGCGCCGGTTGCTGGCCGTCGCCGACGAGTTCGCAGCCCTGCCGCACGACGAGGAGGACATCCGCTGGAAGCAGACGGAACGGCGGGCGGACGGTGTCATGGTGGGCGGCTACCCGGACTATGCCGAGCGGGTGGAGCGGGCCTGTCGCGCGCTGGCCGAAGTGGGCGCGGTCACGCCCGCCTACCACTGGATGCGGCAGCGCCCTCGTGCAGTGCCGGACGGCGGGCAACTCGCCCCGGCCGAAGCGGTCCGCCTGGCCACGGCCATCGTGCGGGGAGAGCGGTTCGGCTACGGAACCATCGGCCAGGCGGTGGAGAGCGGAACACTCCAGGCGGTGGCGGCCTCCCTGTCCGCCTGGTACCGGGGTCGGTCAAACGGGTAGCGCGCAGCGCGGGACCGGCCTCACGCGCTCGCCATCAGATCGGCCAGCGGAAACGCCATCACGTCCTCCGGTGGGCGTGACAGGTGCAGCGAGGCGTGGAAGTAGCCGTCCGTCTCCTTCCCGTACGGGTCCTCGCCGCCCGCGGTCACCGCATGGACGGCGTATTGCTGTTCGTCCGCGTCGGTGAAGCGTCGTTGCGGGAAGGTGTGCGCGGTGGCCTTCTCGGTGACCAGGCCGTAAGAGGCCAGGCAGGCCGCGATGGACGTGTAGGAACTGGTGCGCAACACCAGGGCGGCAACCCACACCGGTTCATGGGCACAGGCCAGGAGCGGCTGGAAAGTGCGCGGGGACAGGAAGGTGCTCCCTCCGGTGATCGTGATCAGGCGGGTGTGCTGCACGGCGCGGAGCAGCGACGGGGAAGGTGGCAAGGTTTCGAGATTCTCGGCGAAGCCTTCCGCCAGCAGGCCGACCGCGCGTGCGTAGGAGATGGCGTTCGTGGCCGCGTCGAGCCCGATGACCCGGGCCGCGTCATGGCGTCTACGAGCCGCGTAGTAGTTGCGGTCCCACTCGATCAGCTCGGCTGTGGTGAGCGCGGTGGCCTGTGGCGATGTGTAATGCGCGTAGAGCTCGTCCAGCGTCACCTCATGGTTGAGGAGCGCGGCGTTGATGCCGTACGAGCAGCAGATGTCCAGCACTGTTTCCGGTTCTGCCGCACGGCCCTGCTGTCCGCGGGCCGTGAGCGCCCGACGGAAGATGCCCTGTCCGTGGTGCGGCGCCTGGTACTCCAGTGGGCCCAACGCCCGGAAATACGCCCGAGGATCCGGCTGATCGTAGATGTGGTCGAACGGCGTCATGCCATCCGGGACAGGGGTCCCCAACGTCTGCCCATCTCCGGCAGCCGGTGCCCCCATGCCCGTGTTCCGCACACCGCTCATCCGGGTTCTCCTCACGACGCTCGGGATTCGGTGGCCCTTCAGAGTCAGTGACTCCACTGCGGTAGGGGAAGCGTACGGGAACGAGATGGGAAGAAACCAGCCACACACCGCGGCAGGCCAGCTGAAAATCACGGACGTCGTCCCAGAACTCGACCTGAGTGGTTTTCAGCCAGACTGTTCTGTCGCGTCATTGGACTCGTTTGGGCAATGTCGGTTGATTCATCCGACAGGTGCGGGTGGGCTCACGCAGACAGCGTATTCAGTGGCTTCGCTCAGTCTTCGAAACCATATTCGGCCGGGATCTTGTTGATTCGGTTGCGTTGTCCGCCGAGTAGAAGCCGACGAGGAACGCTCTGATCCCACCGCTGTCCTCCACCACCAGGCTGGTGCTGGAGAAGAACTGCAAGTACAGCTTCGGCAGCAGCAGGGACAACTCGCGGGCCTGATCAGGGGGGCGTGAGTCACTCCACCACTTCCGCACGCACCCGACGATCGTACGGTGATCGGAGACGCGGGCCTGGCGCACCTCGGGCATGCGGTTCCCTTCCGGATCTGTCTCCTGGGACTGGCGCCTCTGGCAGGGCCAGCTCCGAGAGAAATGCTCACAAGGCGAGCGGTGCTGACAGCATCCTCCTCTTCTGGATCGGCGTGCTGGCGGAACTGGGGGCCGTCAAGTCCGCCAGGGACAAGGGGCGGTTTGCTGTCGGCGGGCGAATGGGCTTGAGTCTCCTGTTGGGGGAGACGCGAGGGTGGGGGTATGGACGGCGACACGCTCTACTCGATCGGTGATCTGGCTCGGCGGACCGGGCTGACGGTCAAGACCATTCGGTTCTATTCCGACTGCGGGATCGTGCCGCCAACTGACCGGAGCCCGGCTGGCTACCGCCGCTACGGCATCGACGCCGTCGCGCAGTTGGATCTCGTACGGACGCTTCGCGACCTCGGGCTGGACCTTCCCACGATCCGGAAGGTCGTGGACCAGGAGATCTCGCTTCCCGAAGTCGCCGCGGCGCACGCCGAAGCACTGTCGGTGCAGATCCGAATGCTGCGCCTGCGGCGCGCGGTGTTGACGGCGGTCGCCAAACGCGGGTCTACCCCTGAGGAGATGGATCTCATGCACAAACTGGCCAAGCTCTCCGAGGACGAACGCCGCCGTCTGATCGACGATTTCCTTGACAGTGCCTTTGACGGCCTGGACGTCCACCCCGAATTCCCGGCGATCAGGCGGTCATTGACACCCGAGCTGCCCGACAACCCCGAGCCCGAACAGGTCGAAGCGTGGGCGGAGTTGGCCGAACTCTCCCAGGATCCGGGATTTCGCGCCAGCATGCGGCGGATGGCCGAGGGGCACGCGGCCGAGCGTGCCCACGGTGACACCGTGTGCCTGCGCCGCGACCCGGCCGCAGTGGTCCGTGAGCAGGTCGGCCCAGCTACGGCGGCCGGGATCGACCCGGCGTCACCCCAGGCAGATCGGGTCGTCGCAACGGTGACGGACCGCTGCGCGCGGCTGCTGGACCGCCCCGACGACGTAGGCCTACACCGCTGGCTGTTGACCCGGCTGGAGACCGCGAACGACCCTCGCAGGGAGCGGTACGTTCAGCGACTCGCGGTGATCAACGGCTGGCCTGCCCCGGAAAGCCTGGCGCCGATGCTCGACTGGTTCATCCAAGCCCTGCACGCCCGGGAGGCGAGTTGGCGAGCGGGGTGCGATGGGTCGCTGCCTCGTACGATTCGTCAGTGAGCCGGGCAGAATCGCGGTCATGGGTCTGCGTTTTGACACGCCGAGCGTCCCAGCCAGATGGCCGGATATGCCGCTGCCGTATGGGGTTTCGTGTCCGCGGTTCCGAGCTTCTACTGGGCGATGGGCGGTTTGGCCGGGGCCGCGTCCACGATTTCACCATCACTGGTCAAGCTGGCGCAGGACCGCAATCCCGGCTTCGTCGCGGTGTTGTGGTTGACCGGTGTGCTCAAAGTCGTCGGCGGCGTGGTTCGTGGCCGCAGGCATCGCCGTCATGATCGCCGCACGGGCCCACCTCAGCGGGGTGGCGGATCGCCGGGACGCCAGAATCGCGGGCCTGCTCGGCGGTTGTGGCGCGCTGGCCGTGTCGGCCACAGCCCTGACAGCAGGGGATCGGCTATCCCGTCTGAGTCCGCTAGCGGTCCAACTCGTCCCCCTGAGGCGTATCTCCGCTGTCGCTACCAAGTCGTCAGCCGACGAAGGTCGCAGGCTCGCGATCCTTCCAGGGCACTGCCTGCTCCAGCTGTGCGGCCGTCCGCAGCAGCAGGTCCTCCCTGCCGAGGGCGGCGACGAGTTGCACCCCGATCGGCAGCCCTTCACGGCTCTGCCCGAGCGGCAGGCTGATCGCGGGGTTTCCGGAGACGTTGAACGCGGCGGTGAACGGGCCGTACTCGAAGATGCGCCGCAGCCAGGAACGCACCGTGTGGCGGGGGTCGTCGTAGTCCAGTGTGCCGTGCGGTGCCGGGAGCTGCGCGAGTGTCGGTGTCACGAGCAGGTCATGGTCGGTCAAGAACCGGCCGACGGGGCGGGTCACCCGGTGTTGGGCATCGGCCGCGGCCATGACGTCGAGTGCGGTGAACGCCTCGGTCTCGATGAGAACCTGCCGTGACACGGCTTCGAGCAGGGACGGGTCGGGTCGGCGTGGTGCGGTGAGCAGCGCCGCTCCCGTCGCGACCGCGGCGAGCATGGATGCCTCGACGAGTGCGTCGGCATCGACAGCCGGATGGGCCTCGGCCACGTCGTGCCCGATCCACTCCAGCACCTGGCCGACGGCGACGGTGGCCTGGGCGACCTGTGGGTCGACCGGCGTGCCCGACCACGCAGTGGTCATGAGTGCGACGCGCAGGCGGTCTGGGCGGGTACACAGTTCCTCGGTGTATCGACGGGTCGGTGGCGGCGCGATGTACTTGTCGCCGACGGTCGGCGCGCAGACCGCGTCGAGGAGGTGTGCGGTGTCGCGGACGGTCCGGGTGAGCGCGAACTCGACGATCTGTCCGAACCCGGTCTCGCCGGTGAGGGGGCCGCAGGGGGTACGGCCGCGGCTCGGCTTGAGGCCGACCAGCCCGCAGCACGCGGCCGGAATCCGTACCGACCCGGCCCCGTCGTTGCCGTGGGCGAGCGGCACGGCCCCGGCGGCGACGAGTGCGGCCGAGCCGCCGCTCGACCCGCCGACGCCCCGTGTGAGGTCCCAGGGGTTGCGAGTCCGCCCGTACCGCACGGGCTCGGTCGAGAAGCTGAGACCGAACTCCGGGGCTGTGCTCTGGCCCAAGGCCACCAGACCGGCGGTACGAAAGCGTGACATCAGGTCATGGTCGACCCGCGCCGCGGCGCCCCGGATGCTGCGACTGCCGAGCGCGAACGGTACTCCTCGCGCGAACGGCCCACTGTCCTTGATCACGAAAGGCACGCCGGCCAGTGGCCCCTGCGGCTCGTGGGCAAGCGCGGTTTCGAACAGCGGCTGTGCGAGTGCGTTGAGGTCGGCGTCGGCCTCTTCCAGCGCCCGTCGGGCAACCGCCTCGACCTCCGCGGCGCTCACCTCATTTGCCTGGATCAACTCACTCAGGCCGACCGCATCAAGATGTGCGTACTCGTGCGCTTCCAACGGTCCCCACCCTCGTGACTGATCGCCACCAGCCTGGCACACCGTTCCGGAGGGGTGCCACGGCGTTTCCGTACGCCGCGCCGTCATACCCATTCGCCCATGCTCGACCGACGCGGCCTGCCCGATTGGCAACAGCCGTGTGGGTCCGGCGGGTATCTCCGGCCGAAGGGGTAGTTTGACCACTACGGGTGTCTCCCCGACGGGAGCCCGGGAAGGCAACTGTCGAAGCCGGACGGAACACTGCGGTCCGCGTGGCTTGCACGAGCTGACCAGTGGCCGGGAACCGTGGTTCCCTGCGATGGAGAAGGAGGTCCCATGGCCGGGCCGGCGCCCGTCAAATCACCGAGCGGGTTCGTCAGTTACGTCGAGTCGGTCCTCGGCGCGCTCGCGCGGGATCCGCAGCGGGTGGTCTTCACCACGGCCGAGGGCCGACAGGTCACAGCTGGCCCGTTTCGCGACAGCGTCTACCAACTGGCCCGGGAACTCGCCTCGCGCGGCATCCAACGTGGCAGCACGGTCGTGCTGCTCTCGGGCAACCGGCCAGAGGTCGTCGCCGCCCGGTACGCGGCGAACCTGCTCGGCGCCAGGATCGTCGCCCTGTACGAGGGCATGTCGGCCGAGACGCTGGCGCACATCGTCCAGAGCGTCGAGGCCGCTGTACTGCTCGTCGAGCCGCAGGCACAGGCGACCGCCGAGGAACTCCTCTCGCACACCCGGCCCGCCGCGGTACTGGCCCTCGGTCCGAGTCCGCTCGGCGACGATCTCCTGGCGTCCGCCGCACGCCGGGACGCCCAGCCGCTGGCAAGCGCGGCCCGGTCCGAGGACGACTGGTGCATCCGCCACACAGGAGGAACCACCGGCATCCCCAAGGGCATCCGCATGGCGCACGCCGGCTACGCGCACGCCCTGGGCACCCTCTCCTTCGACGCCGGGACGGCGCCCCGCTTCCTGGCCTGCTCGCCCCTCGCCCACCTCGCTGGACTCATCACCGACTCCACCCTGCTCGCCGGTGGGTCCGTCGTCCTGCACCGCGGCTTCGACCCGCACGAGGTGCTCACCGCCATCGAACGCGAACGCATCACCCACCTCTGGCTACTCCCACCACTGCTCTACCGGATCCTCGACCACCCCCAGGTGACCGGCACGGACCGCTCCAGCCTCCACAGGATCAGCTACGGCGGCTGCCCCGCGTCCCCGGCCCGGCTGCGCCAGGCAGTAGAGCGGTTCGGGCCGGTCCTGCACGGGGTCTACGGCCAGTCCGAGGCCGGTGGAATCACCCAACTGCTCCCCGAGGAACACACCCCGGCCCGGCTCGGCGGCCCGGTCGTGCCGGTCGGCCGGGCCCTGCCGGACGTCGAGATCGCCATCCGCGATGCGGCGGGCACCGCCCTGGCCCCGGGCCGGACGGGAGAGGTGACCGTCCGCAGCGGCCAGGCCATGACCGGCTACTGGAAACAGCCAGAACTCACCGCCGAAGTCCTGCGGGACGGTTGGGTCCACACCGGAGACGTCGGCTATCTGGACGACGAGGGCTATCTGTACCTCGTGGACCGCCTCAAAGACATGATCATCGTCGTCGGCGGCCATGTGTACCCGACCGAACTGGAAGAACTCCTCCTCACCCACCCCGACGTCGCCGCCTGCGCGGTATTCGGCGTCCGCCGCCAGGACGCCACCGAAGAAGTCCACGCCGCCGCCGTCCCCCGCCCCGGCCACACCGTCACCCCCGAACTGCTCCGCGGCTACGTCTGCGAACACAAGGGCCCGATGTACACGCCCAGTGCCATCCACGTGGTGGACGCCATTCCCCTCACTCCGATCGGAAAGCCGGACAAGAGCTGGCTAAAAGCCACCTACGCAAGGTAATTGACGCCCCATCAGAGCTACCGACTGCGGGCTACGGGCTACGGCAGGAGCGGCGCCACCCGTGATCAATGATGGTGGCACCATCGCCACCCACGTCCGGTCGGTCGTCAGTAGCCTCGCTGACGGTTGTCCTCGGCCGCCTCTTCGCGCCGTCCGATTCGCCTTTGTCGTTCTTCCGACAGCTCCCCCAACGCACCAGCCAGGGCAGTGAGCACTGCCGCCACCGCGTCGTCGACCGTGCTCGGGGAGTCTTCAGTCCGCCTGCCGTGGATTCCGACGTCCGCCGCAAGGGTGGCCAGGACAGGCTCGTCCGAGGTCCAGCGGTCCGTCGCCTGGCGGCGCGCGGGCGAATCGACCAGCGCCAGACGACTGGTCCGGAAGAGCATCCAGCGGCGACCTTGCTGCCGGGTGATCTGCCCGTCCGCCTCAAGGTCGGCCAGATAGGCCGCGGCCAGATTGCGACCTCTGCGCCACAGCCAATCGGCGACCGACTCATACGGCGCTTCTCGCACAAGCGACGACGCGGCCTCGGCCAGCAGACGATCGGGGATTACCAGCTGGCAGGTCGGCACGATGCGACCGCCGTCCAAGTGGATGGCTTGGGCATCCAAGAGATCGATCAACTCCGCTCCGGCGAGTGCCAGCGACAGATCACCTCGCTCCACCGGGCGATCGGACTCCATGTCCATGGAGACAATGAACAGGTCCCGCGGTGTGGTCATGAACGTTTCCACCTCAGGGGCGTTGACAGCGGCAGGGGCATCAGCAACCAGCTTGCCTCAGCGCGCCATGTGGTAGTCCGACGCCGCGGCTCTGGTTACCGGTACTCGTTCGCCGAGCCTGAAGTCCTCGACCTCGTTCCACAGGCTCGCGTCGTCGTCGACGATACGCCGGTCAGCGGACTGGAAGGTGCCGTCGCACACGGTGTCAGTGCTCCTTCCGCTTGGTACCTGCCTGCAGTAGAGGACCTGGAAGGTGTCCGGGGTCCCGGCCAGGCGCAAGGAGTACGCAATGCCGTAGGGGCGGGTGACAAGGAAGGCCAGAGCAAAGATCGTCAAAAGGCGTAGGCACCCTGTGGCAGCTGGCTGTCCATCCCGCACTGCAGTCCTGCGGGATCGGTACGTTCCTTGTTGAGGCCGCAGAGCTACGGATCAGGAGTCGCGGGCTGCGCCAAGCCGAGCTCGGCGTGGAGGAGAACAACCCGCGAGCGCGAGCGCTGTACGAACGGCTGGGCTACGTGGCGTACGACCGTCAATCCGACTCGTGGGACGAGGAAGCCCCGGACGGCTCGTTGCGTCGCTACGAAACGATGTGCACGCTGATGCGCAAGGAACTCTCGTAGATCGCCCTGGCCAGAGGAGTTGAAGTTCCCCCCTGTTCTTGGACAGCGGGTTTCTACGCTGCGGGGGTGAAGTCTTGTCGGAGCCTGGCTCGGGTTTCGAGCGGGGTGATGTACCCGTATTCGCGGTGCTTGCGCAGGCGTGCGCGG
>NZ_JARHTQ010000065.1 GCF_029223525.1 Streptantibioticus ferralitis
TCCTCCTCCGGAGGAACGACGCACGACACTACGTGTCGTCAGATGCCACACCCTCCGGGTGTGGCTAAGCCCCTACGGGGCTTTAGTAGTTCCTCCGGAACTACTGGTGAATTCCTCCGGAATTCACACGCCAAGTATGGAGTGGTACCGCAAGTCTGGTGGTGACTGGTGGTCATGTAGTGCCTGTTCAAACTTGGCTAGCTACAAGGAGATGGGAGTGTGGGGTGGCGTTGTGTCGGGAACCTGCCTGGGTGGGTCGTCTTGTGTTGCCTGTTACTGTCTGACGTGCTGTCAGGGCGCTGGGATGGGGTACCCTGTGACGACTTCCATGGACGACGATAGTCGATGTGTCTCCTTCGTGTCTATCTTCTCGAATCTACTGCATCACTCCATGATACCGGGTAGAGTCTGTGAAAAAGCAGCACCACCCCTCAGGGTCTCGGGGGTTCCCGCACAGGAACGATCACATCATGCAGATCGAGGAATTTGCCGCATGCGAACTGGTCCGTGGGACTGCCCAGAATAAAGCCACTGGACTCGCTCAGAAAAAGGTAGCTGCCGAGGCGGAGAAAACGCGACCGTCCGACCAGACACGGAATTGACGAACCGGGATACGGTTCCCGACGCAACGCTGAGTGGAACCATGCCGAATGGCACCGCATCAGCTACATCATGGCTGAGTAGAGGATGGACTCCTACACCCACGAGGCGACCCGATGACCGCCGACGAACCCTGCGGTACGGCCTGGTGGCGCAGCATCAGGACGACGCGCATTACGGGGCGTTGACGGTCACCCCCTTCGTTGAAGCCAGCTCGCCGGAAGAGGCTGTGCGTGCGGTCAGTTCAGGGCGCGAGGAGGCTGGAGGGGCCGCAGGGCGGGGCCTGTCAGCAGGAGTCCGCCCGTCGGCGGTTCCTCACTACGGTCACCGACCTGCCCTCGCTTCGCAGTGCCAGCGCGGCGAGCTGCACCAAGTCGAGCCGTGCCAGTACGGCTCCCTGTGCTGCGTCACCCGGGTCGTCGCCTTTCCCGGCCAACGTCCCTGGGGCGACGGACAGCTCCATACCAGGCGAACCCCGCCTGCGTCCTCTTCCCCGCGGGTATGGGCCCGATGGCGTGTACCAGCTGAGCGAGCAGCCCGAGCGCATCGTGATCTGCGAGCGCATCGAAACCGCCCGCCTCTGGCTCGAAGCCGTATGGAGTGAGGAGTTCGAGGAAGCCCCGCTGCGGCGCCACGCTAAAGCCTGGCGGTTCGGCACAGTTCGTCCCGGACGGACACGTGCAGGTCTTTACAATTTTCACGATTATGGGAGTGGGGAGTTTCAGGAAGTGGACGAGATCAGTCTCTGGCGGCATCAGGTAGAAGCCTTGGACGCGATTATCCGGGGCCTTGAGCTACCTGCTGATGGTGTGGTTCCTGCCCGGGGGCTACGCGGTCAGGTGGTGTCGTCGACCGGGTCAGGAAAGACCATCACGGCGGCGGTGGCGGCGCGCCGGATGGTGCCGCGGGGGCTGGTGGGCGTGGTGGTGCCGACGTTGGATCTGCTGACGCAGACGGTCCAGGCGTGGCGTGCGGTCGGCCATGCTGCGCCGATGGTGGCTGTGTGCTCTCTTGGGGCTGATCCGCTGTTGGAGGAGCTGAGGGTGCGGTGCACGACCAACCCCACCCAACTCGCCCTGTGGACCTGTGGGGGCGGGCCGATGGTGGTCGTCGCCACCTACGCCAGCCTCGCTCCCCAGGGGCTGGAAGACGACCAGCAGAGGCTGGAGGGCGACCAGGAGCCCGGCATGGGCTACGTCGAGGGCGTGGGGGCGGGGATGGCGCCGGGGGTGCTGGAGCAGGCGTTGCGGGGCTCGTATGGGCAGTGCATGCCGGCCTTCGACCTGCTGGTCGTCGACGAAGCGCACCGCAGCTCCGGGGACTTGGGGAAGGCGTGGGCGGCGGTTCACGATCAGGGGCGGATTCCGGCGGTGCGGCGGCTGTACATGACCGCCACGCCACGTCTGTGGGAAGCGTCCCCCAGCGTGGCTGGTGGGTCGGGTCGGGAGGGCGCAGTCGGCGGCTTGGGGGGCGGTTCAGCGGCCCTAGAGGGGCGTCTGGTCGCCTCGATGGATGACGAGGAACTCTACGGCCCGGTTTTGTACGAGTTGGGGCTGATGGAGAGCATCGAGCGCGGCATCCTCGCTCGCTTCGAGATCGACGTCCTGGAGATCCGCGACCCCGAAGCCCCAGGGCCGGACGCCTCATTGGAGGAGGTGCGCGGTCGGCGCCTAGCAGCGCTACAGGCCGCGTTGCTCAAGCATGCCGACGCGTGCGGGGTGCGGTCCTTGATGACGTTCCACTCCCGGACATTGGATGCGATGGCTTTCACCCGGGCGCTGCCGGAGACCACCGCCGAGTTGCACGAGATGAACCCGGCCGTCTATCCCAAGCGGGTGGGAGCGGAGTGGCTGTGCGGGGAGCACCCGGCCGCGCACCGGCGGGCGGTCCTGGACCGGTTCGCCGACGGCCTGGACTCCGACGGATGGGTGACCGATTTCGGCGTTCTTGCGTCCTGTCGGGTGCTGGGCGAGGGCGTCAACATCCGCGGCAAGCGTGGGGTCGGTGGGGTGGTCTTCGCTGATACGCGGAGTTCGCCGGTGGAGATCGTGCAGATCACCGGGCGGGGCCTGCGGCAGGATCCGGGCGAGGGGAAGGTGGCGCGGCTGATCGTGCCGATCTTCCTGCAGCCCGGGGAGGATCCCGAGGACATGATGGCCTCGGCCAGCTACCGGCCGCTGGTGGCTGTGTTGCAGGGCCTGCGGGCCCACGACGAGCGGATCATCGAACGCATGGTCTTGGGAACCCGCGGCGCCCGAGGCAAGGCGGTGTCCGTGGTGGCGCTCGACCCGCAGCAGGAAGAAGACCAGGAGGACGAGGAGGAGGGCCGGGCGGCTGTCGGTGAGGGCGCCGAGGGACCCGCCGCGGAGGACGCCGAGGTGGGCGTCGCCGTTGCGGGCGGCCGGGCGTCGGCGGAGGCTGACAGCGGCCCGGGCGGGAGCGAGGGTGAGGGGGTCGGAGCGGCGGGGGTGCCGTTGCTGCGGTTCTCGCTACCGCGTCACCCCGACGTCATCGCCAGCTTCCTGCGCACCCGTGTCCTGCGACCGGACTCAGAAGTCTGGCTAGCCGGCTACAACGCCCTGCGTAAATGGGTCGCCGAGCACGGCGATGCGCAGGTGCCGCTGGACGCCGTCGTGCCGATCGGAACGACCGAGAGCGACGGGGAAGTCGGCGCTGGCAACGGCGGCTGCGGTGGCGAAGGCGCGGGTGGGACGTATGCGTTGGGGGCATGGGTCAGCGAGCAGCGGCGCGCGTTCCGTGCGGGGACGCTGAAGGCATGGCGGGCCGAACTCCTCGACGAACTGGGCATGGTCTGGTCCGTCACCGACTCCCGCTTCTGGAAGAACCTGGCCGCGGCGCGGACGTACTACGCGGTGCACGGCAGCCTCGCCGCCCCGAAGGACGCCGTGGTGGAAGGGGTCGCGGTTGGTCAATGGCTCGCCAACCTCCGCAAACCCGGCGGGCTGGGCAAGGACGAAGAACGGGCCGAAGAACGACGGCGGGCCCTGACGGCGATCGACCCGGACTGGAACCCTGCATGGCCGATCGACTGGCAACGCCGCTACGCCGCCCTTGCTGACCTGCTCGCCGGGGGCGCGACGCTGGCCGAAGTGCTGCCCGGTGTGACCTACCGCGGTCAGGACGTCGGTACGTGGCTGCAAGCCCAGCGCGAAGGCTGGGAGCAGCTGAGCGACGGGCAGTGTGAACGCCTGACTGCACTCGGCATCACCCCACAGCCGGTCAAGAAGCAGGAGTCGGCGAAGACACGGCAGGGCGCCTTCGAACGAGGTGTCGCGGCCCTGGGACAGTACAAGGCCCGCACCGGCTCGGTCGGGCCCATCAGCCGGGATCACGTAGAGGTTCTGCCGGACGGAACCGAAGTCCGACTCGGGGTGTTCTTGTCGAACACCAAGTCGAGGCGGGCCAAGCTCGCCGACGACAAACGCCAACAACTCGCCGCCCTCGGACTGGAATGGGCAACGGCGTGACGGACCAACACATGGAGGGTGAGCGGTGCCTGGCACCTCGTGGCCGGCCGCTGAGCGCGTTCCCTGTCCTGTGGCGCAGAGTGCGGCGCGTATCGGACGGGGTCCGGTGACGCGGGTACGGGCCCGGAGCCAATTACCCTTATTCCGGGCCCTTCTTCCGTGTGCTGGTCAGGCGGCCCAGCCGACGGATGAGACGAAGGTGTAGGCGTCCCAGTCGGTGCCCAGGCCGCCTTGGATGATCTCGTCCCAGATCGCTTCGAGTTCGCGGGTGTCGTCGGCGATCCAGGCATCGACGGCCCGGTCCCAGATGCTGCCGCGGACGTTGATCGAGCGCGTCTGCACGGTGCGGCGGTGCCGGGGGGCGACCCAGGATTGGTCGGCTGGGTCGATCTCGATACGGGTGCCGCGGCCGCGGTTGCCCAGCCGGCGTTTGAGGTCGGCAACCACGTTGCGGCGTCGTAGTGCCCAGTAGGCGGCGTCCAGCCGGGCCAAGTGGGGTTTGCTGGGCGTTCGCTCCTCGGCCAGCCAGGCGATCAGGGTGGCGGGGCGGACGTGGATGCCGGCGCGGTCCATGGCTTCGTAGCCGGCGTCGGAGGTGGTCAGGTAGCGCAGGCGGGCGGCGAGGCCGCGTTCGGAGGTGACGGGCGATTCGATGCCGGTGACCATCTTGTCGATGCCTTCGGCCAGCGCCACCCAGCCGGGCAGGCCGCGAGCGCCGTAGTGGCCGTAGTGGCGCCAGCGGGAGTCCTGGGCCATCAGCGGGCCACCTTACCGACGGTGTACTCACCGGATGCCTTGGCGTCGCTGTGCTTGATCTTCATCTGGGCCAGCCCGCGGCCTTCGGAGAAGACGCGGCGCCAGTCGCCGGTGACGTGCAGCTCGTCGGTGCCCATCATCGCGATGACCTCCAGGCCGGCTTGGTGCGCCTTGTAGGCCTTGCCCCACAGGTTGGCGTAGGCCTGGCTGTGGATGATGTGCATCCAGTCCGGGCGCTGGAGTGCGCGGTTGTGGATCGACTCCCCCATCGTGGAGACGAACTTCGAATACATCGCCTTGACGTACTCCTCGGTGATGCTGTCGTCCTCGGCGATAGCCGTTTCCCTGGCCGCGGCCAAGACCTTCCGCAGCGCGTCGAGGAAGTTCTCCGTCGCGCCCGAGGTCCATGACTCGTGGATGGCCGGTGGGTCGATGAGGCCGTATTTCGGGCCGGACAGGCGCAGGAGGAGGCGCAGGGTGGCGTCGGTGATCCACAGGGGGCCGGGCTGGTCGCGGTCGCCGAGGGGGTCGGGCAGGTGCGGGTGGTTCCACGGTGCGGGGGTGATCAGGTGGACGCCGGAGCGTTTGGGGTCCACGCCGTGGCTGCCGGTGTGGTGTTCCAACTTCCCGATCGGCAGCCAGGATTTGAACGCCGAGAGGTAGGCCGCGTTCGCGTCCAAAGCCGTGACCGCGATGGTACCGGTGGCTTTGAGGGAGTAGTGGGGGTGGTGGAAGTTGGGGCGGGCCTCCCAGATGTGGTCCGGCTCCCGCTTCGAGGGCTTGTGCAGGATGTCGGGCAGGGTCGGATAGGCGGTGTATTGGTAGCGGGCGGTCGCGCGGGTCTCCTCGAACAACCGCATCACGTCGGGGATCGCACGCTTGATCAACGCCTGCAGCGCAGCGTCCGCGTCGCCTTCGGCACGCTCCAACTCCTCGTGCACAGCCCGGGTGATCAGGCCGCTGGTCTCGGTTTGGGCGCGGGCTGCCGACTTGGCCCGGCGCTGCGGCCGGGACGGCACCGGTGCGGGGGTGGGTGAGGGCGTCGCGGCGGCCGGGGCGGGGGCGGGGGCGGCCGTCCTGGGGGCGGGGGTGGCTGGAGTGTTGGCGGTCTGCGGAGTCGTGGAAGCTGCCGCCGGTGCCTGCGGCGCACCGGGCTCCGCAGGGCGCTGGGACAGTGCGGCTACAGCGGGCTGACACATCGCACCGGGGTGCAGCGAACGGCCGTCGGTGGCCTTGAACGGAGTCACCACGCCGCAGCGGATGCACGGTTCAGGCTCACCCTGCACCACCAGACCATCCGGACGAAACGCGGACTGCGGCAGGTCCGAAGCAGGCACGAGTGCCTGCGGGGTGGTGGTTTCGATAGGGGCCTGGGGCGTGGCAGCCACGGGTGCGGGGTGGATCTGGGCGAGGCCCTCCAGCAGGCGCAGGTACTTCACCCGCCCCGGCGGCTGCGGATCGGTGTCACCCGACTCCCAGTTGGCGATCGTCTGACGGCCCACCCCGACGGCATTCGCCACCTGAGCGCGCGAGAGTCCCGCCGCCTCCCGCAGCCGCTGCCGCTCGGCGGGAGGCGGCATCCGTGCGGTCAGGCGTGCTTCTTCCAGCAAAGCCTCGACACCGTCGAGTTGGTCATCGCCCATACCTCAAGGCTACAGCACTTTAGACGAATTCTGGCATGCTTTTAGGCAAATGTTAGACGTCGTTTTGACGTTCGATGGCGAAGGTGACTGCAAGCGATCACCGTTGCCTTTGCGCGACAACGGCGCACGACCGGGGCGTGCCACTAACTGGTGATCGGTAGCCCTCTGCCTCGTAGCTCGGGCTCAGCTGCGGACGTCGCGCTCTGGTTCGTCGCGTCCAGCCGCCCGCGCCGTGTGGCGGTCATCGCCGCGGCGATGACCGCCACGGTGCTGATCGGCTATCCGTCCCTGCGGCTGGCGATCGGCTGGGTGATCGGCACCTCGACCATGCTGGCGGTGGCGCTGACGGCGGTCGTGGCCTGGCTGCTGGGCAACTCGTCGCGGCAGGCGCGCGAGCACCACGCCGAGCTGCGCGCACACGCGGCCGACAGCGCGGTGGCGGGCGAACGGCCGCGGATCGCCCGCGAGTTGCACGACATGGTCGCGCACAGCATCGGCATCGTCGCGCTGCAGGCCGGTGCGGCGCGCCGGGTGATAACTCAGCCGGAGCGGGCCAGAGACGCACTGGGCGCGGTGGAGACGGCCAGCCGGGAGACCCTCTCCGGCCTGCGCCGGATGCTGGTCGCGCTGCGCGCCGCGGAGGGCTCGGCCGATGCCGAACCGTCGGCCGTGCCGCTGACCCCGATGCATGGACTGGCCGACCTCGGACTCGACTGGGCGGCGGTGTGAGGGGTGTTGGCTGCTGCCCGCGGAGTGGGTGCGCTGCGAGAGTCAGCGGTCGGCAGCTTGTTGGCTGCCTGCGGTGTGGTGGTTGCGGGCAGGCAGCCAGTCGGTGTCATCTGTAGGGCGTCGCTCAGCGGTGAGACGTCACTGGCTGGGCCCGTTCGCCAGGCCCGTGTCCAGAATGCGGCGCAAGGTTCGCTTGGAGGGCTGCGGCCCGGGTTGGCGTGGTGTCCGGCCCACCCGCCAAGCTGTCCCCCGTGTTTGGGACTGATGCCACAGCGGCAGACGGCGCTGGCTGCCGGGCGCGCGAGGGGGTCTTGCGTATCGCTCCGCTCTCTGGCGAGACGACATGGTCGCTGATCGGCAGGATCGCCGCCGTCTACGGGCTGGAGGTCAAGTCCTTGCTGAGCTGCTGGCAGTGGCGCAACCACCGTCCGCGGCACGAGGGCGGAGCGCAGCGTGCCGATGCGGAGGTGCTACTCGATGCGGCTGGGCGACAGGTGCTGGCGCGGCTATGTGGCGTCGACGAGGGGCTGTTGGGCCGGGCGCTGCCGTCCTGGGGGAGGGAGGACGACAGGCTCGCCACGCAGGAGCCTGGCGTGCCGCGGGCGGTGTGGCGGGTGGGCGGTGCGGTGGTGGGTCCGGTGGCGTTCGGGTGCCGCTTGTGTGCGGCGCGGCGTACGGGCGCGCGGGTGCAGGTCGTGCGGTACGCGCACCGTTGGGAGCGGGTGTGCGGGCGGCACGGGCGGTGGCTGCTGGATGCAGACGCCGACCAGCCGCTGGAGCACCTGGACTTGGGCGGCGTCCCGGAGGTGGTGGCGGCGCAGCGGCGGTGGGCGGGTGTGGCGCGGCGTGCCGTCCGGGTGGGGGCGGGGCCTGGCGAGGTGTTCGCTGTGGCACATGCGGTGGTCGCCCGGTGGTGGGAGCAGGCTTTGTACTGGGAGCGCGAAGAGATCTGGCCGCGCCGCCTGCACCAGGTCGCGGGCGGCGACGCCGGGCCCGATTTGGAGCGGTGGCGGATCGTGGGGCGGGATGCGGTCGTCTTCCCCGAGGTGGTCGCTGTAGCCGACGCGCTGCTGGACCCGGCCATGGCGCAGCTGGCGTGGACCGACAGCGGGGGTGAGCGGCCGCGGCTGCTGCCCGCCGACGGGGCGTTCTGCCGCGAGTTGGGGGTGCGGGTGGGGCGAGAGTGGCTGGGGCCGCTGGCCGCGACCGACTACGGCGGGCCGCTGATCGCCTGGATGGGCAGCGTCATCCGCCTGCGCCGCGGCGAAGGCGGACCACCCGGATACGCCAACAACCCATGGTGGCTGAAGCAGGAGCACCAGAGCGCGCCCATGGCCAGCCAGCTGCGCGTCCTGGCCAAGGAACGCAACTCGCCCGGCTCGGGCACCACCTGGCGCGCGGCGGTACCGGCCGAGCGGCGGGCGCTGATCACCAGCCTGGTCAACGACGCCGAAGAGCAGCTGACCCAGCTGCGCGGCGCCCAGTACGGCAAGACCGCCGATGCCGCACGGCAGTTGCTGGACAACCTCGGCCACGCCGCCACACTGATCGACCAGGCCCTGCGGGAGACCGCAGCAGCAGCCCTGCAGGCCGGGGTCGCGTTGGAGGACCTGGCGCAGTGGGCCCGCCTGCCTGCCGGCGCCCTGGCCGAAGCGCTCGCGGACCACTACAACGAGCGGTCCGGAGGCGAGCGGTGAGCATCTACCGGGCGGCGGGAGGCGTACACGGGCCGTCATCTGCGGTGCGGGGCGGTACCTCATCGCCCGGCGCTGTGTGATCAAGAATGCGCAAAGCAGCTCCGGCTGGTAGCGGGGCCTGTTTGGCTGGGGTGGGTGAAGGTGAGCATCGGGGCGGGGTTCGAGGCGGTCTTCGTCGACCCCGTCGGGCAGGTGGTGCAGCAGCGGTGGGCGGACGCGGCCTTGGCGGTGGCGTTCGAGGAGCTGGATCCGGTGTCGGCGTTCCCGGTGGTGCCGGGGCGTCGGTGGGGGCCGGGCCGGTGGTGGTCGGCCACGACCGGCCGGCATGTGGCCTGCGGGTCGGCCGCAATGCGGGCGCAGTTGATGGTGCTGGACCGCGACCCTGAGGTGGTCGGTATGGCCGGGCGGCCGGTCCGTCTGCTGTGGCGCGACGGCCAAGGACGGGTACGCTCGTGGGTGCCGCAGCTCTTTGCCCGCTACAGCGACGGCACCGCCCTGCTGGCCGACTGCCCCGGCCACCCGGAGGCTGGCGGCGAGCGGGCGCAGCGGGCCGCGGCGGCCCTCGAGGCGGCGTGCGCGCAGGTCGGCTGGGGCTACCGGCGTCTTGAGCCGCTGGAGAAGGTGTGGGCTGCGAACTTGAAGTGGCTGGCCGGCTACCGCCACCCCCGCAACGGCGGCCGCCCTGGTCTCACGGCCGCCGTGTGCGAGGCGTTCGCACGGCCGCGGCCGCTGATCGAGGGCGTCGAAGCAGTCGGGTACCCGATCGAGGTCTTGCCTGCCGTCTTCCACGCCCTGTGGCACGGCCACCTCACCACGCCCCTTCAGACCCCGCTGCACGAGCGGGTCCTGGTCGGGCCGGGCGCCCTCCCCGTCGTCGGCGATACGACAGGCCGTCACGACAGCGACGACGGCGATGCCCCAGGCGGCGGTTCTTGTGACGGCAGCCCGCAGCAGGCTTTCGGGGGCACGGCAGACGGTAGCCGAACCTGCGGCCCGGACAGCGGGGGTGGGCGGTGAGCGGGCGGCGCGGTGGGAGGCCGGTGCTTGAGGTCGGTGCGCACATCCGTTTCCGTGACCGCACTTGGCAGGTGGTGGCTCTGGCGGGGCAGCAGGTCCACCTGGCCGGTGAGACGGGAGAAGACGAGACCGTTCTGGCTGGACATCTGTTCGCCGACCTGTCCTTCACCATCGTGGGGGCCGAGATGCCCCAGGCGGTGACGCAGTGGGGGCTGTTCGAGACCGCGCCCGCAGCGGCGCGCGAGAAGGCGCTGGCCTGGCAGCGGCATATCCGGGAAGTCGAGTGCGGTCTTGCCGACGGGCCCGGCAGCGGCGGGACCGTGCGGCCGCAATACGACCCCGAGCGTTTCACGCTGGCCGAGCGGGAGCAGGCCAAAGCCGAGGAGCTGACCGCGCTCGGTTCCGGTCGCGTCTCGCGCACGACGGTGCAGCGCCTGCGCCTGGCCTACCGCAAACAGGGCCTGTGGGGCCTGGTCGACCACCGCACCACCCGCCGCCCCAGCCCCACCGGGCGCACCGACGAACGCGTCATCGCCGCGATCGAGGAAGCACTGCGCAGACAGCGCGGCCGTTCCAAGGGCACCGTCACGGGCCTGAAACCCCTGGTCGCGCGGATCCTTCACGAGCGGCACGGCCGCGGCACGGTGCCCCTGCCCTCCCAGGCCACCTTCTACCGGCTCGTCCGCCAACTCGCCCATCCCGCAGACCATCCCAGCCGCCCCGTGCGCACTCCACCCCTCACGCAGGACGGGCGGGGGTTCACCCCAACCGTCGCGTTACGGCCCGGGGAACAGGTCCAGATCGACACCACCCGCCTGGACGTCCTCGCCGTCTTCGACGACGGCACCACCGGCCGGCCCGAGCTGACCATCGCCGTCGACGTCGCCACCCGCGCCATCCTCGCCGCCGTCCTGCGCCCAGCCGGCACCAAGGCCGTGGATGCGGCCCTGCTGCTGGCCGAGATGGCCGTCCCTCACCCGGCCCGCCCCACCTGGCCCGACGCACTGCGCCTGGCCCACGCCCAACTCCCCCAGCTGGGACGGCTGATGAACCTGGACGAACGGCTCAAGGGCGCGGCGGCCCGGCCGGTCGTGGTGCCCGAGACGATCGTCGTCGACCGGGGCAAGGTCTACTTGTCCACGGCCTTCACCGCCGCCTGCGAAACCCTGGGCATCAGCGTCCAGCCCACCCCGCCCCACGCCCCGGCCGCCAAAGGCATCGTCGAGCGCACCTTCGGCACCATCAACGCCCTGCTGTGCCAGCACCTGCCCGGCTACACCGGCTGTGATGTCACCCGCCGCGGGCCGGACGCCGAAACCGAAGCATGCTTCAGCGTCGCCCAACTACAGGACCTGTTGGACGAATGGCTGGTCCACTACCACCACCGCCCCCACGAAGGCCTGCGCCACCCCACCCTGCCCAAAAAGGCGCTCACCCCGAACCAGATGTGGGCCGCCCTTATCGCCGTGGCCGGCTACGTGTCCCTCCCCTTGAGCGGCAATGACTACCTCGAACTGCTGCCGGTGCGCTGGCAGGCCATCACCGAACGCGGGATCCGCATCGACCACCGCACCTACGACGCGGACGTCCTTGCCCCCTACCGTGGCCAGCCCTCCCCCATCACCGCGCGTGGCGGCAAATGGGAGGTCCACACCGACCCCCACGACGCCCGCCAGATCTGGGTACGCCTGCCCGACGGACACCTGACAGAAGTCCCGTGGATCCACCGCGACCACATCCACCAGCCCTTCAACACCGCCACCTGGCAGCACATCAAAACCATCACCACCCGCCACGGCGACCGCGACCGCCACGAAGCCGACCTCGCCGACGCCCTCGACCAACTCATGCGCCGCGCCCACACCGGCACCGCCACCCCCAGCGAGCAGCGCCTCCTGGCCCGCACCGCACCGCTGAAAACACCTCCGACGACGGCCGACACCCGCCCTCCACACGACCGGGATCCGCAAGCCGACGGCGGGAACGACGACAGCCTCGACGACCTCGACGACCTGCCCGACGACCAGGAGCAGGCCAACGACGAAGAACCCGGCGACAACAACGCCCCCGTCCCGTACACCGGAGGCGGCCTCTACGACCCCGCCCAGGAAGCCCTCAACTGGTGACCACCCACCCGCACACCACCACCGCCCCCGCCAGCCACTCCCCCAGCCCGGCAAGCCGACCCATCCACACCGAAGCAGACACCACGCGGCCCAACGCGCACGAGGCCGAGCCGCAATGGCCGATCACCACCTGGCAGGGCTGGCAGCACTTCGCCACCACCCCACCCCAAACCCCGCCCGAGCCCGGCGATGCACCCCGCAGCACGCAAGAGCGCCTCGCCTACCACTCCGCGTTCGTCACCGTCCGCACCCCCGCCATCGACACCCTCGCCACCCAGGTCCGCACCCTGATGCTGCTCGGCCGCCACCAGCAGACCACCGCCCGGCCCTCACTGATCGTCACCGGCCCCGCCGCGGCCGGGAAAACGACCGCCCTCCTCGAGGTCGGACGCACCTGCCACCTCGCCCACACCCGCAAACACCCCGCCCCGCCCGGCCGCGCCCACCACCAGGTGCCGGTGGCGTACCTGCTGGTGCCGCCCGGCGCCACCGCGAAAACCCTCGCCACCGAATTCGCCCGCTACCTCGGCATCCCCGTCACCACCCGCATGACCCAAGCCCAGATCACCAGCGCCGTCTGCCACACCTACACCGCCGTCGGCGTCCGCCTGGTCCTCATCGACGAAATCCACCGCCTCAATCCCCGCACCACCACCGGCGCCGAAGCCGCCGACCTCCTCAAAGACCTCACCGAACGCATCAAAGCCACGTTCGTCTACACCGGCATCGACGTCGCCGCCACACCCCTGTTCGCCGGAGTGCGCGGCGCCCAACTCGCCGGCCGCGCCAGCCTCATCACCTGCGGCCCCCTCCCCGCCCGCCACGGCACCCGCCGCCCCTTCACCGACCTGGTCACCGACATGGAAGCCGCCCTCGACCTGACCCAGCACAAACCCGGCACCCTCCCGGCCCACGCCGCCTACCTCCACCAGCGCACCGCCGGCCGCATCGGAAGCCTCGCCCGCCTCATCCGCCAAGCCGCCATCACCGCCATCTGCGACGGCACCGAACGCATCACCAAAAAATCACTCGAAGCCATCCAGCTCGACCACCTCGCCGAAGAAGCAAGGCGCCCCCGCACCCGCCAACCGGCCCGAACAGGATGACGCGGCCGTGAAGAAGACCACGGATTCCACAGCTGGCGAGCAGTTCGCTGCCCTCTGCGGCCGGGTGTGGGACGTCCTGATCCCCGCCCGTGCCGACTACCTGGCCGACCTCTCACCCCACTACGACGAGGTCTTCCACGAAGTCGCGCAGCGAACCGAGCGCACCGGCAGCCTCGGCAAGACGGACATCGCAGCCCTGGTCGTCTGGAAACGACTGTCCGCACAAACCCCGTGGGTGACAGAACTGATGACCCTGCCCGACACCCACGTGCGAGCGGTCACCAAGCGGGCCGTCACCGCCGTCCGCGACACCGCGGTCCCGCGCAGTGAGGCCGCCCGCCAATGCCGTTGCTTGACCTCTAAACCAATCTGGGGAGGAGTCTGACGATCTTGGGTTGGATGCGTCGAGTCGGTTGACGTCTCCAACCTTTCGGCGGGTCGGCGTACTTGAGTTTCAGGCGTTTGAC
>NZ_JARHTQ010000066.1 GCF_029223525.1 Streptantibioticus ferralitis
ACCGCCATGAATAACAAGCTTGCCGTCATGACCATGCCTACCCAACGCCCCGGAGCGGCGACCAGTTCCCTATTGCTATGCGCTCGGACTCCGAGCTCGCGCCCGTCATCGATTAGTTCAGAGAAGCTTGTTTGCGATGTCCCATGCTCAACATCAACCCCAACATGCTGCCTCGCCTCGACGAGATCGAGACCGATCTCCTGGCTCGCCGGGCCCGTGCCGAGCAGGAGGGATGGCTCGGTGAGATCGAGGGCATCGACCTCACCCTCACCTTCCTCCGTCAGAAACGCGAAGAGAGCCAGCGGCTGGCTCGCATCGCGCCGGTCAACCTCAGCATGCCGGGTCTCCGGTCTGCAGAGAGCGACCGATGACCAGAGCTCGGCGATCACGAGTCGGCAAGGATCGCGGCTCTCAGCCGGTCGTACTCGTCGACAGCAGCGGGCACGACGTCGAAGTAGTCGTCCCAAAAGCCGACGCGCTGCCATTCCCGCGGCGCCAATGTCAGCCTGCCGTCCCCCAGCTCGGCGACCCAGCAGCTCGGCATTCGGCTGCTGACGACCGTGAACATCGCTGCATCCCACAGTCCTGGGCTGTCTCGGTACTCCGTGGTGTCGAGCAGCTCAGGGATACGGAGCAGCACTCGGTTCGCAGTAGTCAGGACTTCCAGCACCGGGTACTCCGCTCCGACACGTATGGAGGGGTGATCGGTCACAACCTCTCCGGTCGCCGGGCTGATGATTTGGATGCAGCGGACGATCATGCGGGCAGCCTACGCAGGCACAAGGTCTACTCAGCCCGTCGGGTTGCAAAGTGCAGAGAAGCGATGGTCTGGTTCAGAGAAGCTTGTGTCAGATGCTCACTCCTGAGACCAGACCCCGCCCAACGGGCACGGCTCGTCGACATCCGCGACAACCTCATCGCCCGCATCGCCGAGGCCCAACGCGAAGGCTGGCTCGGCGAAGTCGAAGGACTCCGCGTCAGCCTGGCCGGCGCCGAGGACAAGCTCGCTCAGGTCGACGCCGCAATCCAACAGCACGCCCGCACCACGAATCTGGGCATGCCCACCTTCACCAAGCTCGCCGGAGGGACGACAACCGAACTGGGACAATCAAGGGGTGGCCAGCAATGAGATCCGGTTCGAGCACCGGCAAAAAGACGAGCGTGGCGTGTTCGAGGTCGTCCCGAGCGTCGACGGAACGCCACTCACCCAGCTCATCGACAGGTTCGAAACCAAGGCCGGAATGCAGCCCGCTGGCGATGCGTACGGAGGTCTCATCCCGGATTTCTTTCGGTTCGGTCCCATGCAGGACCACTTCCACGGACGGTCCACCGACGCCATGGGTGAAGGGTGTCTTTACTGCCGCATGGTGGCTGAGCAGCGGCTTTGCAGACACCCGCGTCCCGGGCATGATCGCGGTTCGTGGGTCTGCGACTGATGTACGTGATCTTTTGTCGGCTGCTGGGCTGGCTGACGCTGCTGGGGCGGTCCTCTGCCGCGCACAAGGCCGAGATCCTTGCTCTGCGCCATGAGGTTGCCGTACTGCGACGGCAGATCGGGCAACCGCGGATGTCGTGGGTCGACCGCGCCGTACTTTCCGCTCTCGCGCGGCATCTGCCGTCCGCCTTGCGTCGCCATCGGCTGGTCACCCCAGGCACACTGCTGTCCTGGCATCGGCGTCTGGTGCGCTGGAAGTGGCGTCAGCCGCCGACCAGATCCGGCCGACCACAACTGCCTGAGGAACTCGTCGCGCTCATCCGCCGCCTCGCGACACAGAATCCGACCTGGGGATACGTCAGAATCCAGGGGGAGCTGCGGCGGCTCGGCCACCGAGTCGCGGCCGCCACCATCCGGCGTATACCGGCCTTCCGCCCGCACCGGTGCGCGCCACCTAACAGTCCTGGTCCACCTTCCTCCGCAGCGAGGCCCACACACTGCTCGCCTGCGACTTCCTGCACGTGGACACCGTCCTTCTCAGGCGTCTCTACGTCTTCTTCGTCATGGAGATCAAGACTCGGCGCGTCCACGTTCTCGGGGTCACCGCGCATCCGACCGGCGAGTGGGTAGCGCAGCTCGCCCGGAATCTGCTGATGGACTTGGGAGACGAAGCAGGGAGCTTCCGGTTCCTCATCCGCGATCGCGATGCCAAGTTCACTACCGCCTTCGACACCGTCTTCGCCGGCAACGACATCGAGGTCATCCAGACCCCGCCGCAGAGCCCACGGTCGAACGCCTTCGCGGAGCGTTGGATACGCACCCTGCGCACCGAATGCACCGACCGCCTCCTCATCACCGGCGAACGGCACCTGCGCACCGTCCTCGGCAAGTACACCGAGCACTACAACACCGGCCGCGCCCACCGCAGCCTGCAGCTGCGAGCCCCCAACGACGAACCCAACGTCATCCCCCTGCCCGCCGCAGCAGTTCAGCGCCGTCGAGTACTCGGCGGACTGCTCAACGAGTACCACGCCGCGTCCATCACGCCTCTTCAGCCGCCACCAGAAACGCCCAGTTCAGCAGCGTGATTGGAGTTTTGACACCCTTCACGACTCTGCTGCGCAATTCCCGTCGGTTATGCGGTGAGGTGGTAGCTGAGGCGGGTGAGGCGGCTGGTCCGGGTGCTGCCGAGGGGTTGTTCGCTCCAGTGGGCGTGGAGGCGGATGATGTTGATCGCGGTTGCGGAGAAGGCGTGCTGGAGACGGACTTTGGGCAGGCCGCGGTAGCGGGCTCGGCGGATGCCGGTGAGGTCGAGGGCCTGGTTGATCGTCCCCTCGATGCCCGAGCGCAGGGCGTACTTGTCCTTCCAGGTCTCGGTCTTCTGCTCGATGCGGGCCGCGGTGAGGGTCTCGTGCAGTTCCTGGGGGCGGACGGTGAGCATGCGCCGGCCCTGGCGGGCGGTGGTGCACGCGGTGTGGTGGGGGCACGGGCTGCAGGTGCTTTTGGCGAAGGTGACGACGATCGCGTTCTGGCCGTGCTGGCGGACGGGGTTCCAGTTGCTGCTGATCCGGCCTGCGGGGCAACGGACCTGACGGGCCTTCCAGTCGACGTGGAAGGCGCTCTTGTCGTAGCCGGTGGCGGCCCTGGCCTGGGACGAGGGGTCGAGCAGGACCGGGCTGACCATGGTGGTGCCCCGGGTGAGGGCGGCGTGGATCAGCTCGGCTGAAGGGTAGCCGGAATCGAGGTAGTGCTCGCCCGGTTGCAGGCCGCGTTCGGACAGAGCGCGCTGGATGGGTTCGGTAGCCTTCACGTCCGGGACGGTAGCGGTCGTGGTGTACACGTCCGTGATCAAGTTCGGCCGTCTCCCGCCCTGGCCCGCACCACCGGTTGCAGTTGCGGTTGCGGTTGCGGTTGCGGGGGGAGTGTCGCAGGTCTCGGTGAGATGGACCTTGTATCCCATCCAGAACAACTCATCGCCCTTGGCGGACCAGCGCCCATCGGGATCGTAGGGGGAGGCCAGGCGCAGATGGCCGGGCGGGACGCCGTCCGTGTCGGCCTCCCGCTTCCTGATCACCTCCCGTCCGCGTGCGTCGGTCCGGACGGTGTACGTCTGGACCAGGACCTGGCGCAGGATGGCGACGGGTTCGACCTCCCGCAGCCACACCGGCGCCGAGGGGTCCCACACCGCCCGGCACAGGGTCAGCGCGTCCTGGCCGAAGACCTCACCCAACCGGTCCCGTTTCGTCTTCGATGACGGCATCGTCCAGCCGTTGATCCGTTCCCCGTAGCGGTGGGCGAGCTCGGGCACGTTCACCGTGTCGGCCAGCCACCCGGGCGCGGCGGCCGCCAGGGCCTCCAGCGCGGCCCGCACGCTCTGGCCGGCCAGCTCCAGCCGGTTCAAATCCCGCACCGCGCTGATCACATGGGTCGAATCGGTGCGCTGCTTGCCCCCGGCCCCCACCAGCCCGGCGTCCTTGCAGTGCTCAAGGAGCCGGTCGAAGACCACCCGCTCCATGCCGTGCTCGACCAGACGCGCCCGGAAGCGGGACAGCACGCTGTCGTCGAACCCGGTATCGGTCAGCTCCGCGCCGATCGCGTACTTCCAGTCGATCGCCCGCACCGCCATCGCCGCGGCCTGCCGGTCGGTCAGGTTCTCCGCGAACTGCAATACCGTGACCAGCGATAACACCCCCGGCGAGAGCCCCGGAGCACCCCGCACCCCGAACGCACCGGCGAACGGCTCGTCGTCAAAGACCTCGCCGAGCCGGTCCCGCACCCGCATCGCCACACTCCCCTTCGGGAACGCTGCACGCGCCACCGCAATGGTCCCTTCCGGGATCGGCGGCAGTCCCCCCGGCTGCAACGACATCGCTCACCCTCCCCGCGACCGCACGACACAAGACGGCCACAGACACGATCATCCCGCACCGGCCGGACACAGAGCCGGGAATTGCGCAGCAGAGTCCTTCAGCCCACGGTGCGGACTGCGTCCAGGTTCGGGGCCATGTTGGCGTACAGGTCTCCGCGGCCATACTCGGAGCGCAGCCACACGCCCTGGATGTCGGGGATCACGTTCTGGATCTGGTGCGGCATCGTCTCGGCCCGGTAGTGCGTGCCATAGCGGGCGTTGAGCGCCGTGGCCATGGCCTCCGAAGCGAAGGTCAGGATCCCGTCGATGTCGCACACCAGCGCCGGGCGCCGGAGGGCGTCGTCGAAACCGCTGGGCCCGCCGGTGGCCTCTCGCAGCGTGGCCGGGATGTTCTGGGCGGCCCGCTCGATCGAGGTGCCGGATGCCTGAGCCGCGGCCGTCAGGTCCGCCAAGTGATGTGCCGGTCGTCTCCGTGATCATTCGTCGGCTTGTGGCACCCACAGTCGAGACAGACAGCGACCACCTCCCCCGTTGACGCTGCACGTTCTACGCCAGAAAGAGAACACATCGCCCGGTCCGCCCGGCACCGGTGGCTAGCGGTGAACGCACCCCACTCGCGCCTCGTTCGTGCCGGAGCACGCTCCGAACGCGGCCAACTCGTCGAACCTGGAAGCCCACGCAGCATAGACCCACTCAACTGATCGGTAGACCTTGACCATTGCTTCACGACAAGAGCATGATCACGCAATCAATGGGAGGGAGAGCCAGTGACGAAGGCTCAGCTTGGCAGACGGACGGCCCTGGTCGCGGCAGCGCTGACGGGGTCCATCTCGCTCTTCGTTTCGCCCTTGGCAGCTGCATCGGCCAGCAAGAGTGGCGAGACCACCACGGGGGCAGACGCCGTGACAAGCCATCAGGTAACGGACCAGCACATGCTCGCCATCGAGAAGAAGCAGGAGGTACTCGACAAAATAGCCGGAGAGATCACCGAGGGGCTATCCGAGTCCGACCGAGCAAAGATCCCCGGGTTTACGGAAGTCGCAGTGGATCCCGACCACAACGACCTGCGGCTGTACTGGAAGGGCACACCGCCCCAACGCGTGAAGCGTATCCTCGCCCACCTGCCCACGGGAGTCACCACCAAGGTATTTCCCGCCCTCTACTCCAAGGCTGAACTCCACGCCGCGCGCAACAAACTGCTGCACGGCGGCAAGCCAGAAGACCTGCACATCCCCGGTAACACGACCCCGATCCGCATAACCAGCATCGGACCGGCCGTGGACGGCAGCAGCCTCCAGATCGGCTACGACGAGGACCACGGCACAGGGAAGCGCGACCACGCAGATCCGCTGGCTGCCGGTGTCCGACAGTCCAGGACTGACGAAGTGAAGGCACTCACACGACAGTTGACCGGTGTCAGCACCGCAGCCATCTACAAGCCGCTCAGCGTAGATCTCTCATCGCGTCAGCAGGATTCCTCACCTTGGTACGGGGGTGCCGCCCTGAGGAACCCTTCGGGAGGTATCTGCTCTAGTTCCTTCGCCGTGAAGAACGGGCAGGGCCACTACATGATGAGCACCGCCTACCATTGCAATGGCGGCAACGGCCAGTGGAGCACGTACTGGGGCGGCACCCCCGTCGGAACCAGCGACGGCCTTCAGCAGTCGGCTAGCGATGACGCTCTCGGGATCGACCTTCCGTCCGGTCTTTCGGCTGGCGACCTCTACGATGGACCGGCCAGTGAAACCGATGGATACTACAAGGCTGTCAGCGGCTGGGGTCACAACAACGTCGGCGACTACGTCTGCACCGATGGCGCCAACTCCGGTATCCACACCAATGTCCAGATTTCTCAAACCGACATCGGCGTCACAGGGGAAAATGGCGTCTACCGTCCAATAACCGACCTGGCGTACGCGACCGCGCCGGACGGTGTTGCGGCCGTCAACGGCGACAGCGGCGGCCCGGTCTTCGCAGGTGTGAACAACTACAGCACCGATGAGGCCCGCGGCGTGATCACAGCGCTCGACACGACGATCACCTGCCCTACCGGCTACTACACCCTCGATCACACGGTGCGTCCGCCATGGTGCCTCCACGGCGTGTACTACGTACCCATCTACCAGATCCTTTCCGACATGAACTGGACCTTGGTAACCGGGTGATCGAGTGAGTCACACGCCGGGGGCGCATGCGCTCACGCCGCACCAGCCTCCGGCGATTGGCAAGGTCAGTAGACTCACAACCTCGGTTCCGACGCCAGACACAACCTGGAGTGACATCGTGACTGAGAGTCCATCGCGACGCCTCCGCTACGTTATCGGAGCGATCGTTGCTGCAGCGTGCCTTGGTCTCGTCGCCACAGGCTGGCTGGCATGGGATCACTCACACATCCATGATGCCGACATACCGGGCGATGTCCTCCTCAGTAGCGACGGCCGCTCCCTCAGTACACCGGTGGCTTGGACCGGCTGCGAGGACCGCCCCAGGTTCGTTGCCCACGAGACAGCCCACGAGGTCGCTCTGGTGCTGGAACGCAAACGCCACGCCTTCTTGCCCAAGAACACCGTGTGCAATGGCGGAGACGACGCGCTGGTCACCACAGCATTGAGTCATCCGCTGGGCAGCAGGAAACTCACCGATGCGATCACGGGAAAGAGCATTACTCCCTTCCCCGGCGCCAATCTCCTCCGCCCTGGCTATTTCCCCAAAGGCTACGTTCTCGTCAACAAGGCGCTCCTGACGGACAGCAGCGGCCCTCCCTACCACAAAACAAGAACACTCACCTGGGACAGCACCTACCAGCGAGACACGAACAAAGCCGAAGACCCCGAGGCCATTGCCATCATTCAGACCATCGGGCGGTCCGCTGACGTACCAGGATCCCCGGTGTCCATCAACGGATACTCCGGCCGCCTGCAAGATGGACCACTCCCTGCTGCCACATGGTTCGACGGGACCTACACGATCAGCGTGCGAGGCGGAGACTCACGCATCGCCACCAGCGAGTTGCTCAAGATCGCTAAATATCTACATCGCTGACCGGAGGCTGACGCCCTTGCCGAACATGCGGCTCGGGCAGCTCCGCGGTGAGGTACCGGGCGAGCGTCAACATTGCGGGTGCCGATAAATCATCCGCCCTGGTCACGGCCTTGATCGGCAATCTCTGATGCGGCTGCTGGCCAGCCCGCTGTCTTCACCTGGGCAGGGGCGGACGGCATCATGATCGGTCGTGCTGCTGCGTCTGACGTACCTCGCCGCTACCAACATCTTCACCCTGCTACGTCTCCTGCCGATGCGCGACCACGACAAAAACATCGAGATCCTCGCCCTGCGGCACCAACTGCTCGTCCTGTAACGCCAGGTCGTCAAGCCCACGTTCACCGACACCGACCGCGCTGTCCTCGCCGGCCTGCTCCACCACCTCTGCGGGTGCCGATAAATCATCCGCCAGGTCGCGGCCTTGATCGCCATCTTCTGGCCGTGCCCGCCGATCGCGTGAAAGGCCTCACCCACTCAAGGCATCAACGGCATCGTGATCTGTCGTACTGCTACGCCTGGCCTACCTCGCCGCGACCAACGCCTTCGCCCTCCTGCGCCCGATGCCGATAAGCGACCGACACAAAGACACCGAGATCCTTGCCCCACGGCACCAACTGCTCGTCCTGCAACGCCAGATCGGCAAGCCCACCTTCATCGACACCGACCACGCCGTCGCTGGTCTCTAGCAGACGGAGAAGCAAGAACCGACCGCCTGACGCCTGTCGATCTTGTCAGGCGCCGTCATTCCCCATCAGGCACACGAACTCCGGCGCTGTACCCGGCGCGACTGTTCTGAAGTCCAGCACGGCGGGGTAGACCATGCGGGTGCCGGGATCCAACTGACACGACGGCACGCTGCTGAAGAACTTGCGGCCTTGGCTGTCTGGCAAGATGTCGGCGCTGCATTGGTAGTGCGGCGTGTTCATCAGCAGGACGCCGTCGCGGCCGGTGTCCGAGCCGCTTCCGGTGAAGGCGATGCAATAGTTCGCCCCCGGGTCGCCGCCCACCTGCGGCATAGAGAGGAGATGGACCGTCTGAAGCGTCGGGAATCCCCCGCAAAGCTCGTCTATCTGTGGGATGAAGTACGGCGCCCCGTCGGCGCAAATGGCGCTGACCGGCTGGCAGCTGACCGGCCCCGTCGCCGCCTTGAAATGCACGGTGATGCACGACGGGGACGCGGGAGCGGCGGCCTGCACCGGCTGTGTGGACGACGGCGAGGCGGGCAATGAGCCGACGGCCGACGGCTTCTCAGAGACCGACGCAGTGGGTGCGGCACCCGGCATCTTGGAGCCGCTGCGGGTCACAATCGCCGTGACGCAGCCGCCGAGGACCATCAGAACGGCCGCAGCAACAGCGATGTCTTTCCACCTGCGGCGCGCCTGCACCTGAACGATCGGGATGTTGTCCAGGGTGTCCCCGTTGTGGAACCGGATCAGATCCTCATCCGGTCTCGGCGGTCGCTCAGGCGGCGTCGTTGCGTCCACGCATCCCCCTGGATCTCGTCAACAATTGACACAGAGTAATCCCGCAGCAACGCCGCCCGCATGCCAGTGAAGATTCCTCTTCCGCATCAGTTGAAGACAGCGAGCCCTGTGGGTGCCGACAATCCTGTCACCTACGCTGAGCTGCGACTTGAGGTCACGATGTGATCACATAGAAAGCGCTCGTGAGCCCGTCAGCGCACGCTTGGGAATCGTGACGTTCCGTCTGGCCTACCGATTCGGCTGCCTACTGCTCGGCTGGCTGCACCTGTTGGCCCGCTCCTCCGCGGCCAAGGATGTCGAGATCCTGGTGCTGCGCCATCAGCTGAGCGTCCTCGAACGCGGCAGGCCGAAGCCAGCCTTCTCCCTCGGTGACCGGGCGGCGATCACCGCACTCGTTCGACTGCTGACCAAGCGTCAACGCCTCAACCTGAAACTCCTGGTCACCCCGCGTACCGTGCTCCGCTGGCACGCGATGTTGGTCGCGAGGAAGTGGACCTATCCGCACCGAGGCCCGGGTCGCCCGGCCAAGCCCGAGGCATTGCGTGCTCTGATGCTGCGCCTGGCTCGCGAGAACGACGGATGGGGGTATCGCCGGATCCACGGTGAACTACTCAACCTGGCCTGGAAGGTCGTCGCCTCCACCATCTGGGAGATCCTGCAGCGGGCCGGGGTCGATCCGGCGCCCCAACGTGCCGATCACTCCTGGGCGAAGTTCCTCACCGCCCAGGCTCAAGGGATCCTCGCCGTCGATGTCTTCTACGTGGACACGGTCTTCCTGCGGCGCCTGTTCGTCCTGTTCTTCGTCGAGCACGGCTCCCGGCGGGTGCACATCGCTGGCGTCACCCGCAATGTCACCGCCCAATGGGCCACCCAGCAGGCCCGTAACCTGCTGATGAGCCTGGACGACGTGCGCAACGCCGGCATCCGGTACCTGATCCGGGACAACGCCGGGTACTTCACCGAGTGCTTCGACGCGGTCTTCAGCGCCGTCGGCGCCCGGGTAGTGCCGATCCTGCCGGGCGTGCCCCGGATGAATGCGATCACCGAGCGCTGGGTCGGCTCGTGCCGCCGCGAGGCCACCGACCGCGTCCTGATCACCGGAGAGCGGCACCTGCACCTCGTCGTCGAGGAGTACGCCGACCACCACAACGAACATCGGCCTCACCGATCACTCGGACAGCACTGCCCCGGCGATGTCGGTGCGCCCGAACCGCCCGCCGTCGATAGCCCATCACGTGTCATCCGACGCGACCGTCTTGGCGGCCTCATCCATGAATACGCGCAGGTCGCATAGGGTGACAGGGTTATCGGCACGCACAGGCTGGTACCGGCACATCACCCTCGCCATGCTGGCCCACGCGTTCCTCACCGCCCTAGTAGTGCTTGGTCAGATTGGTATTGGGGTGGGTATGTCGCGGTGGCATGTGGGGCAGGCGCCGGTCCAGGTTGCGAGGAGTGTCTGTATCTCGCGGATGACTGAGTAGAGGCTCAGGCCG
>NZ_JARHTQ010000067.1 GCF_029223525.1 Streptantibioticus ferralitis
ATGGCATACAGAGCGCGCTCACCGCCGCCGGTGAACTGTTCGTGCAGGGTGTGCCGGTCTCCTGGGACGGGTTGTTCGCTGGGCGGGAGCCGGGGTGGGTGGATCTGCCGACGTATGCGTTCCAGCGGCGGCGGTACTGGCCGCAGCCGTCGCTTGCCGCGGGGGATGTTGCTGCGGCGGGGTTGGTGTCGGCGGGGCATCCGTTGCTGGGTGCGGTGGTGTCGGTGCCGGGGTCCGGCACCGTGCTGACCGCGCGAGTGTCGCTGCGGACGCAGCCGTGGCTGGCGGATCATGCGGTGCACGGGGTGGTGTTGTTCCCGTCGACCGCTTTCGTCGAGCTGGCGATCCGGGGTGCGGACGCTGCGGGTGCGGGCGGGCTGCGGGAGTTGGTCGTGGAGGCTCCGTTGGTCATCCCCGAGCACGACAGCGTCCAGATCCAGGTGGTCGTCAACGACGACGACACCACCCTCGGTATCTACTCGCGCGCTACTGACGACGATCCGTGGATCCGGCACGCCACGGCCGTCAGTGGTGATGCCCTCGTTGCTGAGTCCTGTTCATGGCCGTGGCCGCCGGTGGATGCCTCGCTGGTGGATGTCGCCGACTTCTACCAGCTGACCGCCGACAGCGGGTTCGTCTATGGGCCGGTCTTCCAGGGGTTGCGGCAGGTGTGGCAGGGCGATGGTGAGGTCTTTGCCGAGGTGGTGGTGCCGGAGGGGGAGGTGGACCGGGCCCGCAAGTTCGGTGTGCATCCGGCGCTGCTGGACGCCGCGTTGCACGCGACTGAGTTCGTCGGGCTGGACCCCGCCCCGGCGGGTCGGCTGCCGGTCAGCTTCGCCGACGTCACCCTGCACGCCGAAGGGGCGACCGCCACCCGGGTCCGGGTGACCCGGACCGGTCTGGACAGCGTCGGCGTCGAGATGGCCGACGGCAACGGCGACCCGGTGCTGTCCATCGGATCCGTGACTCTGGGCGCGCCGCCATCGCCTGGACTGACGGCCGCATCCCTGAGTGGGACGATGCTGGCCCTCGACTGGCCCGAGTTGCCCATGCCGGAGGACGAACCGGCGGACGCCCGGTTCGCCTTCGTCCAGGGGTCCGCATCCGGTGCCGCCTCGTGGCTCCCGGAAACGGCGTACGCGGATCTCGGGGATGTCCTCGCCGCAGAGACGCCGCCGCAGTACGTGGCACTCGCCGTCTCGGCCTGCGACGAGCCGGACGACATGGTCCACGCCGTCCACGCGACGACGCGATGGACCCTCGACCAGCTACAGCGCTGGCTGGCCGAGGAACGCTTCGCCGATACCACCCTGGTCGCCCTGACCAGAGGTGCGATCGCCACCCACCCCGACGAGCCGGTGCCGGAGCTCGGCGCGGCCGCGGTCTGGGGTCTGCTGCGCACCGCGCAGATGGAGCACCCGGGCCGGATCCTGCTGGTCGACACGGAGCCAGGCGTCGACCTCGACATGCGGCAGTTGACCCTGGCGCTGCGCAGTGGCGAACCGCAGATCGCGCTGCGCGGCCAGGCGATCCGCACGCCACGGCTGACCCGGGTCAGCCCTCCCGATGAGCCGGAGCTTGAGCCGGAGCTGCGGATCGACCCCGAGGGCACCGTGCTGGTCACCGGCGGCACCGGCGGCCTGGGCCGGGAAGTGGTCCGGCACCTCGTACGGGCCCACGGGGTGCGGCGTCTGCTACTGCTCAGCCGTCGCGGCGCAGCAGCCGAGGGCACGCAGGAACTGGTCGACGACTTGTCCGCGCAGGGCGCCGAGGTCAACATCGTCGCCTGCGATGTCGGTGACCGTGCCGCCTTGGCCGCCGCGCTCGCCGGCACCACGCTGACCGGTGTGGTGCACACAGCCGGAGTGGTGGACGACGGCGTCATCGCGTCGCTGACCGCCGAGCGGCTGGACCAAGTGCTCGTGCCGAAGGTGGACGCGGCCTGGGCCCTGCACGAGCTGACCGCCGAGATGGACCTGTCGTTCTTCGCGGTGTTCTCCTCGCTGTCCGGCATCCTTGGCAATGCCGGACAGGCGAACTACGCGGCTGGCAACGTCTTCCTCGACGCGCTGATGCAGGCCCGGCGGCATGCCGGCCTTCCGGGCATCTCGATGGCATGGGGAGCGTGGACGCAGGACGCCGGCCTGACTGCCGCGCTGTCCGAGACCGACATGCGGCGGCTGGCGCGCTCGGGCATGCGACCGCTGTCAGTGCCGCAGGGCCTGGCCCTCTTCGACCGGGCCCTGACGTCCGACCGGGCGCTCCTCGGGCTGGCCAGCCTGGACGTCGCCGCCCTCCGGGCCCGCGACGACCTGCCCGTCTTCCGGTCACTGGTGGGCGGCCGGGCGCGGCGCCGGGCGGGCGACCACCAGCTGAACGCCGGCGGCCTGGCCGAGCGGATGGCCGCGCTGACCACGTCGGAACGCGAGGAGCACTTCCTCGCCCTGATCCGTGACCACGCCGTCGCTGTGCTCGGCCACGCCTCGGGTCACCAGCTGAACGTCACGACCGCGTTCCGGGAACTGGGCTTCGACTCACTGATGGCGGTCGAGCTCCGCAACCGGATCCGGCGCGGCACCGGCCTGCCGGTGGCGAACTCGATGGTCTACGACTACCCGACGCCGCTCCGGCTTGCCCAGTACCTGGCAAGCCTGCTCGACGCTGTCCGGCCCGACCAGGACGAGGCCCCGCCGCCCCGCGTCCTCGTCGACGACGACCGGCTGGCCATCGTCGGGATGGCCTGCCGGTTCCCCGGCGGTGTCACGAACCCGGATGACCTGTGGAGGCTGATCACCGACGGTGGCGACGCCATCTCAGGGTTTCCCGACGACCGCGACTGGGACTTCGAGCAGCTGTACGACACCGAGGGCACCGGGGCCGGAAGTTCCGCCACCCGCAGCGGCGGGTTCGTCGGTGTTGACGAGTTCGACGCGGGCTTCTTCGGCATCTCGCCCCGTGAGGCCCTGGCGATGGACCCCCAGCAGCGGTTGCTGCTGGAGAGCTCGTGGGAAGCGCTTGAGGACGCCGGGATCGACCCGCACTCCCTGGCAGGCAGCTCCACCGCGGTCATGTTCGGGATCAGCCAATCGGGTTACGGAGGGCTGGTCGGCCCGCTGGAGGAGACCCGTGGCCACCTGCTGACCGGCGGAGCCTTCAGCGTGGCGTCCGGCCGGGTGGCGTATTCGCTGGGTCTTGAGGGTCCGGCGGTGACGGTGGACACGGCGTGTTCGTCGTCGTTGGTGGCGTTGCATCTGGCGGGTCAGGCGTTGCGGGCGGGGGAGTGCTCGCTGGCGCTGGCGGGCGGCGTGACGGTGATGGCGACCCCGGACACGTTCGTGGAGTTCAGCCGGCAGGGTGGGTTGTCGGCTGATGGGCGGTGCAAGGCGTTCGCGGAGGCTGCGGATGGCACCGGTTGGTCCGAGGGCGTCGGTGTGGTGGTGGTGGAGCGGTTGTCGGATGCTCGTCGCAATGGGCGTCGGGTGTTGGCGGTGGTGCGGTCGAGTGCGGTGAATCAGGATGGTGCGTCGAATGGGTTGACGGCGCCGAATGGGCCGTCGCAGCAGCGGGTGATTCGGCAGGCGCTGGCGGTCGCGGGACTGAGGTCCGCTGATGTGGACGTGGTGGAGGCGCACGGTACGGGTACGGCGCTGGGTGATCCGATCGAGGCGCAGGCGGTGTTGGCGACGTATGGTCAGGGGCGGTCGGAGGATCGGCCGTTGTGGCTGGGGTCGGTGAAGTCGAACATCGGGCATACGCAGGCGGCTGCGGGTGTTGCGGGTGTGATCAAGATGGTGCTGGCGATGCGGCATGGTGTGTTGCCGCGCACGTTGCATGTGGATGAGCCGAGCACGCATGTTGACTGGAGCCAGGGTCGGGTGCGGCTGCTGACGGAGTCGGTGGCGTGGCCGCAGACCGGGCGTCCGCGCCGCGCCGGGGTGTCCGCGTTCGGCATGTCGGGCACCAACGCCCACGTCATCCTGGAGGCTCCCCCCGAGGCCGGGACTGATGCCGACCTCGTCCCGGATCCTGCCCCGGACCTGGGCGTGGTGGCGTGGGTGGTGTCGGGCCGGTCGGTGTCGGTGGTGGCGGAGCAGGCGGCTCGGTTGGTGCCGGTGGTGGGGTCGTTGGAGCCGGTGGATGTGGGTGCGGCGTTGCTGTCGCGGTCGTTGTTCGAGCATCGTGCTGTGGTGGTGGGCCGCGATCGTGGGGAGTTGGTGGCGGGTCTGGCTGCGTTGGCTGGTGGGGGGCTGGCTGGGAGTGTGGTGCGGGGTTCGGTGGCCGCCGGTGGTCGGGTGGTGTTTGTGTTCCCGGGGCAGGGTGCGCAGTGGGTGGGGATGGCGGCGGGTTTGTTGGGGTCGTCGGTGGTGTTTAGGGAGTCGATGGCTGAGTGTGCGCAGGCGTTGGCGCCGTTTGTGGATTGGTCGTTGCTTGAGGTTCTTGACGATCAGGTCGTGCTTGGTCGTGTGGATGTGGTGCAGCCGGTGTTGTGGGCGGTGATGGTGTCGCTGGCGCGGGTGTGGGAGTCGTTGGGTGTGGTGCCGGCTGCGGTGGTGGGGCATTCGCAGGGTGAGATCGCGGCGGCGTGTGTGGCTGGTGGGTTGTCGTTGTCGGATGGTGCGCGGGTGGTGGCGTTGCGCAGTCGGGCGGTTGCGCGGGTGTTGGCGGGGCGTGGCGGGATGGTTGCGGTGTCGTTGCCGGTGGGGCGGGTGCGGCGGATGCTGCGGGGTGGCTTGTCGGTGGCGGTGGTCAATGGTCCTGGTTCGGTGGTGGTGGCGGGCCCGGTGGGGGCGTTGGAGGGTTTTCTGGCGGAGTGTGAGGGGTTGGGGGTGCGGGCGCGTCGGGTGCCGGTGGATTACGCGTCGCATTCGGAGTCGGTGTCGTTGGTTGAGGGTGAGTTGCTTGAGGAGTTGGCTGGGCTGGCTCCGGTGTCGTCGGTGGTGCCGATGTATTCGTCGGTGTCGGGTTCGCGGATGGATACCGCGGGTTTGGATGGGGGGTATTGGTTTCGGAATCTGCGGCAGACGGTGGAGTTCGAGCGGGCTACGCGGGCGTTGGCGGCGGATGGGTTTACGGTGTTTGTTGAGGTGAGTGCGCATCCGGTGTTGACGATGGCGGTGCAGGACACCCTTGGTGAGGATGTGGTGGTGGCGGGGACGCTGCGCCGTGGTGAGGGTGGTTTGGAGCGGTTCTTGCTGTCGGCTGCGGAGCTGTTCGTGCGGGGTGTCCCGGTCGCGTGGGATGCGTTGTTCGCGGGGTGTCGGCCGGGGTGGGTGGATCTGCCGACGTATGCGTTTCAGCGGCGGCGGTATTGGCCGCAGCCGTCGCTTGCCGCGGGGGATGTTGCTGCGGCGGGGTTGGTGTCGGCGGGGCATCCGTTGCTGGGTGCGGTGGTGCCGGTGCCGGGTTCTGCCACGGTGGTGCTGACGTCGCGGGTGTCGTTACGGACGCAGCCGTGGCTGGCGGATCATGCGGTGCACGGGGTGGTGTTGTTCCCGGGTACCGGGTTTGTGGAGTTGGCGATCCGGGGTGCGGACGCCGCCGGTGCGGGTGGGCTGCGGGAGCTGATCGTGGAAACCCCGTTGGTCATCCCGGATGGGGAGAGCGTTCAGGTGCAGGTGGTCGTCAACGGCGACGACCGCAGTGTCGGTATCTACGCCCGTACTGGTGATGGTGATCCGTGGACTCGGCACGCCACCGGGGCCATCGACTCCGACGGTGTCGTGGTCGAGGTCGGGGAGCTGGCCGGGCCCTGGCCGCCGGCTGGCAGCACACCGGTGGACGTCGAGGACTTCTACCAGCGCAGCGCCGACACCGGCTTCGATTACGGCCCCGTCTTCCAAGGCCTGACCCGCGCCTGGCAGCACAACGGCCACATCCTCGCCGAGGCCGTCCTGCCCGATGGCCAGGATGCCGCGGCGACCTCGTTCGGCATCCACCCGGCGCTGCTCGACGCCGCTCTGCACCCGCAGACCTTCGTTGGCCTGGAACCCACCGCGCAGGGCCGGCTCCCGTTCGCCTTCACCGACGTCACCCTGCACGCCACTGGAGCGAAGGCCGTTCGGGTACGGATGTCGCGCACCGGCCCGGACTGCGTCGCCGCCGTGCTGGCCGACGAGACCGGTGCCCCCGTCCTGTCGATCGGCTCCCTGATCATGCGCCCGGTCCCAGCCCGGATCCTTGGCGCAGGTCGCACCGCGGAGACCCTGTTGACCCTCGCCTGGGACGAGGTGCCGATGCGGGACGGCGGGACTCCCGCCGCGGATGGGGACGTGCTGCTTGAGGTGCCCGCCGCAGCGGACAGCACGCCGGAGTCGGTCCACGCGACCGTCGAGTGGGCGCTCCGGCACCTACAGAGCTCCACCGGCAGCCGGCTGGTCGTCCTGACCCGCGGTGCGGTCGCCGCCGGCCCTGGTGAATCCATCACCGACCTGGCCGCCGCCGCAGTGTGGGGGCTCGTCCGGTCGGCACAGAGCGAGGATCCGGGCCGGATCATCCTGGTTGACGTCGAGGCCGGGACGCCGGTCGACCCCGAACTGCTGGCGCGCGTGACCAACGCCGACGAGCCGCAACTGAGCGTGCGCGCGGGCACCCTGCGCGCCCCGCGGCTGACTCGCGGGAGCGTGACCGGCGAACCGGTCACGCTGCACGGCACGGTCCTGGTCACCGGCGGTACGGGCGGTCTCGGCAGCGCGGTCGCCCGGCACCTGGTCGCCGCGTACGGTGTGCGGAGCCTGCTGCTGCTCAGCCGCAGCGGGCCGGCCGCCCCGGGCGCCGCGGAGCTGGTCGAGCAGCTGACATCCCAGGGCGCCGAGGTCAGGGTGGTGGCCTGCGACGTCAGCGAACGGTCGGCGCTGGCCGGCGTGCTGGCCGGGGTGCCGCTCGCCGGTGTGGTCCACACCGCCGGGATCCTGGACGACGGGGTGATCTCCTCGTTGACCCCGGAGCAGGTGCACCGCGTCCTGGCCCCGAAGGTCGACGCGGCCTGGCACCTGCACGAGCTCACCCGCGAACTGGACCTCTCGATGTTCGTCGTCTTCTCCTCGCTGGCCGGGCTGATCGGCAGCCCGGGCCAGGGCAACTACGCCGCGGCCAACGTGTATCTCGACGCGCTGATGCAGCAGCGCCGCAGTGCCGGACTCGCTGGCATCTCGATGGCCTGGGGCCCCTGGGACCAGAGCGCGGGCCTCACCGGTGCGCTGACCGGCGCCGACATGCAGCGCCTGGCCCGGCTGGGAATGCTCCCGCTGTCGGTCGACCAGGGCATGAGTCTGTTCGACCGGGCGTTGACCGCCGACCAGCCCCTGGTCGCCCTGACCGAGCTCAAGACGTCAGCCCTGCGGGCGGCGGCTGAGGTGCCGGCGGTCTTCCGCTCGCTTGCCGGTGGTCCGGCCCGACGGGCCCGGGCCCGTGCAGGAGCCGGCGAGCGTACGGGCGGCCTCGCCGACCAACTGGCCGGCCTGACCCCGGAGCAGCGGCAGAGCCACCTGCTCGCCCTGGTCGGCGAACACGCTGCCGCGGTGCTGGGCCACAGCTCGGGCGCGCAGATCGCCGCCGAGCAGCCCTTCCGGGAGGTCGGGTTCGATTCGTTGACGGCGGTGGAGTTGCGGAACCGGTTGCAGTCGGTGACGGGGTTGGGTTTGCCGTCGACGCTTGTGTTCGACTATCCGAGTGCGGGGCGGTTGGCGGGTTTCCTGGCCGAGCGTGTGGGGGGTGTGGCGGTTGTTCCGGGCGGTGTGTTGCCGGCGTTGCGGTCGGTGGACGACGATCCGCTGGTCATTGTGGGTATGTCGTGCCGTTTCCCGGGGGGTGTTTCGGGTCCGGACAGTTTGTGGGAGTTGTTGTCGCAGGGTCGTGATGCGATGGGGGGTTTTCCGACGGATCGTGGTTGGGATACCGGTCTGCTGGGGGAGTTGGCGCACGCGGGTGGGTTCGTCGAGGGTGTGATGGATTTCGATGCGGGTTTCTTCGGGATGTCTCCTCGGGAGGCGTTGGCGACGGATCCGCAGCAGCGGTTGTTGTTGGAGGGTTCGTGGGAGGCGTTGGAACACGCTGGGATCGATCCGGTGTTGCTGGCGGGTTCTGCGACGGGGGTGTTTGTTGGTAGTTACCAGTCGGGTTATTCGGAGGTTGCAGGCTCGGCGTTGGCGGATGCGGATGCTGGTGCGCAGTTGTTGACCGGTGGTGCGCAGAGTGTGTTGTCGGGTCGGGTGGCGTATGCGTTGGGTCTTGAGGGTCCGGCGGTGACGGTGGATACGGCGTGTTCGTCGTCGTTGGTGGCGTTGCATCTGGCGGGTCAGGCGTTGCGGTCGGGGGAGTGCTCGCTGGGTTTGGTGGCGGGTGTGACGGTGAATGCGTTGCCGCATACGTTTGTGGGGTTTGCGCAGCAGGGTGGGTTGTCGGCTGATGGGCGGTGCAAGGCGTTCGCGGAGGCTGCGGATGGTACGGGGTTCAGTGAGGGTGCCGGTGTGCTGGTGGTGGAGCGGTTGTCGGATGCTCGTCGCAATGGGCGTCGGGTGTTGGCGGTGGTGCGCTCTAGTGCGGTGAATCAGGATGGTGCGTCGAACGGGCTGACCGCCCCGAACGGACCGTCACAGCAGCGGGTGATCCGGCAGGCCCTGGCGGTTGCTGGGCTTGGCACCGCTGATGTTGATGCGGTGGAGGCGCACGGTACGGGTACGACGTTGGGTGATCCGATCGAGGCGCAGGCGGTGTTGGCGACGTATGGTCAGGGGCGGTCGGAGGATCGGCCGTTGTGGCTGGGGTCGGTGAAGTCGAACATCGGGCATACGCAGGCGGCTGCGGGTGTCGCGGGTGTGATCAAGATGGTGCAGGCGATCCGGCACGGTGTGTTGCCCCGCACGTTGCATGTGGATGAGCCGAGCACGCATGTTGACTGGGCTCAGGGCCGGGTGCGGCTGCTGACCGGGCCGGTGCCGTGGCCGCAGACCGGGCGTCCCCGCCGGGCGGGCGTCTCCTCGTTCGGCATCTCGGGGACGAACGCGCACGTGATCCTCGAGGCCGCGCCTGACGTCGGCGCCGGTGCGGACAGCGGCGCGGGTCGGGGCGTTGGTGTCGAGGGCGATGCGGGAGCGGTGTGGGTGGTGTCGGCGCGGTCGGAGCAGGCGTTGCGTGGGCAGGCTGCTCGTTTGTTGTCGGTGGTGGGTTCGCTGGATCCGGTGGCGGTGGGTTCGGCGTTGTTGTCGCGTTCGGTGTTCGAGCATCGTGCCGTGATCGTGGGTGCCGATCGTGGGGAGTTGCTGGCGGGTCTGGCGGGTGTGGCTGCTGGGGATCCGGTGGCGAACGCGGTGGAGGGGGCTGGGGGTTCGGGTCGTCGGGTGGCGGTGTTGTTTGCGGGTCAGGGTGCGCAGTGGTTGGGGATGGGCCGTCGGTTGTATGGGGAGTCGGTGGTGTTCGCGGCGGCGTTCGATGAGGTGGTCGCGGAGTTGGACCGGCATTTTGGGGTGTCGGTGCGGGATGTGGTGTGGGGTGAGGATGCGGACCTGCTCAATTTGACGGGGTGGGCGCAGCCGGCGTTGTTCGCGGTTGAGGTTGCGTTGTTCCGTTTGCTGGAGTCGTGGGGTGTGGTGCCGGACTTCCTGCTGGGGCATTCGATTGGTGAGGTGGCCGCGGCTCATGTCGCCGGGGTGTTCGATCTGGTGGGTGCGTGTCGGTTGGTGGGGGCGCGGGCGCGGTTGATGCAGGCTTTGCCGGCTGGTGGGGCGATGGTTGCGATCGGTGCGGTCGAGGAGGAGGTGCTGGCGCGGCTGGCCGATGGGGTGTCGGTGGCGGCGGTGAACGCTCCCGGGTCGGTGGTGGTCTCCGGTGAGGAGGACGCCGTTGTCCGGGTGGGGGAGTACTTCGCCGGGCGGGGTGTGAGGACGACGCGGTTGCGGGTGTCGCATGCGTTTCATTCGGCGTTGGTGGAGCCGATGTTGGACGACTTTGTGGCGGCGATCGCGGATGTGGAGTTTGTGTCGCCGCGGATTCCGGTGGTGTCGAATCTGACGGGTGAGCCGGTGGACATGGCCGGCCCGGGGTATTGGGCGCGGCAGGTGCGGTCGGCGGTGCGGTTCGCCGACGGTGTGCGGTGGCTGGCCGGCCAGGGTGTGGACACGTTCGTGGATGTGGGTCCGGATGGGGTGGTGTCCGGTTTG
>NZ_JARHTQ010000068.1 GCF_029223525.1 Streptantibioticus ferralitis
TCTGCTTGGTCAGGCGCCGATGCCAGGCGAGCAGGGTATGTGGCGAGACGATCCGGTGGCCGTGGAGTCGCTGGGGCAGGAGTCGGGCGAGGGCGGCCAGCAGCGCCCGATCCGGCCAGTCGGGCTTTGGCGCCGTGACCTGTCTGCGTAGCACTGTGACCTCGTGGCGCAGGATGAGTATCTCGGCGTTCTTGGCCGCGGTAGACCGGCATGGCAGAGCGAGCCACGCGAAGGTACGCGTGGCGAGCAGGTAGATCATCCGTATGAGCACGAGGACTGATCATGCCCGACCGTGGGGACAACGCCCAGGTCAGCAGCGGTGAAGCAGTTTTGAAGCGCTACGGCTGGATCGTCGTGGACCTGGACGCCACGGTCATCACCACCACGTCCAGGAAGGGCGGAGCCGCAGGCGCGTTCAAGGTACGTTCGGGTTCCATCCGCTGGGCGGCTGGTGCACGAACACCGGCGAGAGCCTCGCGATGGAACTGCGCCCGGGCAACGCGGGGGCAAACACCGCGGACGATCAGACGGCCTCGGGCCCGGCGGGGCTGGCATCACTGACAGGGGCCGACGAACGGCTCGCGGTCATGGCCATGCACCCACCGGCACCGAGAGGTCACAACCCAACCCGTGAGGGCTGCGGGAACGCTGGTCGCCTGACGAGCGATCCGGTCTTTCGGCCGAGCAGCAGGGGCACGGCCTGGCCACAGAAGTCGGATGCTTCCGTGCCGGTGGGTGCTCACCTGCTGGCGGCTACGGGCACCGAGCCTCTCCGACCCGTCAGCTCCCATTAGGAGCTGACGGCTGCCGTGTCCGTTCGGCGCGCGGAGAGCAGTGACAGGCAGTTGTCCCACAGGGCTTCGAGGTGCTGGGTGTTGTTGTAGAGCTTGGCGAACAGCACCTGGCCCTCGAGCTGGGCGACGACCGACCGGGCGGCCTCCCGGGTGTCGCCGACGGCGACCTCCCCGCGCTCCCGGGCCTCGGCGATGACCTTGTCGACCATCTCCACCTGGGTGTCGAAGATCTGCTGCAGGCGTTCGCGGATGGGCTCGGTCTGGTTGCTCAGTTCCAGGGTGAGGTTGCCGAATATGCAGCCGGAGACGGTCCCGCAGCTCTGCTGGCCCGCGCGCAGGCCGGCCTCGGTCTCCTCGAACAGCCGGCGCAGCCGCGAGAGCGGCTGCGCGTCCTCCTCCAGGACCCGGGCCCAGTCGCTGCGCTGGGCCTCCCAGTGCTCGTCGAGGACGGCCAGTGCAAGAGCTTCCTTGGACTCGAAGAAGTAGTAGAAGCTGCCCTTGGGCACGCCGGCGGCCTTGCAGATCTCGGCGACACCCAGCGCCGAGTAGCCGCGCAGCTCGATGAGCGAGTGCGCGGCGGTGAGGATCTTCTCCCTTGCATCACTGGTGCGTCCCATGGCCGCAAGTGTACGACCGATCGTCTATGCCGAGGCACCGTGGTCCCCGGGCGTCTGGCGCGGCGCCCGGGGACGAGGGATCAGTGGCCGGCGCTCTGCCCGCCGTCGACGTGGAGGATCTCTCCGGTGACGAAGGGCGCGTTCTCGAGGTAGACGACCGCGTCGACGATGTCGCTGACCTCGCCCATCCGCCCCACCGGGTGCAGAGCGGCGAGCGTCTCGTGGAACGCTTCCGGGTGCATGGGGGTCTTGATGGTGCCACACGCGACGGCGTTGCTGCGGATGCCGCGGGTGGCGTACTCGACGGCCAGGGCCTTGGTCGCCGACTGCAGTCCGCCCTTGGTCAGCGAGGCCATCACTGAAGTAACCGCGGAGTTGGGATGGTCGACCAGGCTGGTGGTGATCTGGACGACGTGGCCGCCGTCCTGGCGGAGCATCTGCTTGACCGCGAGCTGGGTGATGCGGAAGAACCCGGTCAGATTGACGCCGGTGACCGCGTCGTAGTCCTCCTGCGTGTACTCGGTGAACGGCTTGGCGATGAAGATGCCGGCGTTGTTGACCAGGGTGTCGATGCGGCCGAAGCGCTCGAGGCCGGCCGCGATGACACGCTCGGCTGTGGCGGGGTCGGCGATGTCACCCTGAACGGTGAGCACGTTCGGATCCTCCGAGGCAGCAATGCCGCGGGAGGTGGCGACGACGGCGTAGCCGAGCTTGCGGTAGGCGTCCACCAGGCCGGCGCCGATGCCCTGCGACGCACCGGTGATGACGGAGACCCTCTGACCAGAAATGCTCATGATGACCTTCTTTGTGCATAGTTATGCGTCCGAAACCGACCACTGGTAAACTAGTCGACCGGTCGACAATAATCCAGGAGCTTCGGTAGCGCACCCCTGCGACAGTCCCACCACCTGCGGTGGGGCCCGCGCCTGTCAGGTTGGAGAAAGCACGTCATGGAAAGACCCTGGGAGCGGCGTGTGGCGACGCCGTGGACACCCCGAAGGCGGGCGAACCGGTATCGAGAGAGGAAGCGGGGTACGCGGGAGTTCCTGGCCGGGATGACGAGCGCCGCTATCGACAGCGCCGCCCCGCCGAGCTCGACCGGCGCCCGGCTGCCCAGGCACTACGGGCCGGGGAACCAGCCGCCCGCTGTCACCTGCCCCGGCCGTGGCGGGCCACGGACGCCGGACTACGGAGGCCGTGTCGATGTTTCGGAGAAGGAGAGTCCTGATGGCTTCGCCGCTCACTGATCTCGGGGTGGAGATACCGGTTCTGGCGGCGCCGATGGCAGGCAGCCCGACCACGCCCGAACTTGTCATCGCGGCGGCCGGTGCCGGCGGTCTTGGCTTCCTCGCCGGTGGGTACAAGACCGTGGAGGCCCTGGGTGAGCAAATCGCCCGTGCCCGCTCGGCGGACGTCGGTTTCGGGGTCAACCTGTTCGCCCCCAATCCCGTGCCAGTAGATCCCGGAGCCTTCCGCGCCTTCGCCCGCGCAATCGCGCCGGAGGGCCGGGCTTACGGTCTCGACACCACACAGACCCGGATCGTGGAGGATGACGACCACTGGGCGGACAAGATCGATCTCCTGCTCTCCTGCCCTGTGCCCGTCGTCAGCTTCACCTTCGGTATCCCGGATCCGGCCGTCATCGCGGCCTTTCGTGCGGCCGGAACGCTGGTGGTCCAGACCGTCACCTCGCCGGTGGAAGCACGCGCCGCCGCGGAAGCAGGCGTCGACGTACTCGCCGTGCAGGCTTCAGCCGCGGGAGGCCACTCAGGCACGTGGACCCCGCAACGCACACCCCGCGCTGTGCCCTTGCCCGACCTGCTCAGGGCGGTTCGGAAAGAGGTGTCTGTGCCCCTTGTTGCCGCAGGTGGCATTGCCACACCGGACACCATGACCGAAGCGCTTGCGGCCGGGGCTGCGGCGGTCATGGTGGGCACCGTCCTGCTGCGCGCCGACGAAGCCGGGACCTCGGCCCCCTACCGGGCCGCGCTCGCTGACCCGGCACGCCGTCAGACCGTGGTGACGCGGGCGTTCACCGGCCGCCCGGCGCGAGCGCTGCGCAATGACTTCACCGACCGGTACAGCGACCTGGCCCCGGACGGATACCCCGCCCTGCACCACTTGACAAGCCCGATGCGCAGCGCCGCGGCAGCGTCGAACGATCCCGAGCGGATCAATCTGTGGGCCGGAACGGGCTACCGCCACGCGACGGCGGAGCCCGCCGCGCAGATCCTCCACCGGCTGGTCTCCCGGGTGTGAAAGACCCGGCCCGTCGTACCGCAGGATGTCCGGCTCCGCGTGGTCCAGGCGGGGGCGACCGGTGATTACTTCCGGGGCAGGCCGAGGTGGAGGAACTCGGCCAGCAGTCGTGCGGCGGCAGTCCGCCCGAGGTGACCTTTCCACTGGTCACGAAGGCCGTGCGGCACCGAAGACATCATCGGTGAGCCTTCCCCGCTGCAGCAGGCGACCGGCCGGGTCGTACCGCAGGCTGTCCAGCACAACGGTGCCGACGGGCGCAGTCGCCTCGGCGGCCGGACGGTCGTTCTCCCGCAGGACCCCAAGCCACGGCCCCGTACTCCGACGAACAGCCTGCAGCCACCTGCATTGCGCGCAGACGTCAAGGCCCGTCCCCCAGTGCGGCACGCACAAGCACCTAGCTAGTCGGCCGTCTCCGCTCGCCGGGCGTGGGATGCGTGTCGCGTGGTGGGCCGCACTGGTGGAATCCACCCGCCCGCGCCTCTCAGGCGAAGGGCGAGGACCCTTCTCGTAATCATCTGTACCGAGACCAACTGGCCGGCTCTGGCCCGACGGGACCCCCTGCTACGCCTTCTACACCTGTGGACGTACCGACCAGCTCAAGGAGGAGACCGGCCAGATTGCTACTAGCCGACCAGTCTACTATTATGAGCTCGCAGGTCAGCTTTGCGACCACGCGTACCGAGTCCCGCATGAAGTGGAGAATTCCCGTGACCACCCCCGTCAAGCCCGCCGTCATCTACTACTCGTCCACTGGCACCATTACCGAGATCGCCAAGGAACTCCACGACGCCGGCGTCAAGGTCGGCGCTGAAGTCCGCCTTCTCAAGGTCGCCGAGCTCGCCCCCCAGGCGGCCATCGACGCCAACCCCGCCTGGGCCGCCAACCACACCGCCACCGCGGACATCCCGCAGGCCACCCCCGAGGACATCGAGTGGGCCGACGCCGTCCTCTTTGGCACCCCCACCCGTTTCGGCAACGTCTCCTCCCAGCTCAAGCAGTTCATCGACACCCTTGGCGGCCTCTGGGCCCAGGGCAAGCTCGCCGACAAGGTCTACAGCGGCTTCGTCTCCAGCGCCACCGCCCACGCTGGCCAGGAGTCGACCCTCCTCGCCCTCTACAATTCCATCCACCACTTCGGCGGTATCACCGTCAGCCCCGGCTTCACCGACCCGGCCAAGTTCGCCGACGGCAACCCCTACGGCACCTCGCACGTCGATGCCCAGGGCAACAACCCCGTCGACGACACCACTCGCACCGCCGCCCGCATCCAGGCCGAGCGCGCCATCAAGATCGCCGCCGCACTCAAGACCGCTGCCTGATCAGCCCGCCGAACGCAAGCCTGTCGGCGCCGCCCCCCCAGCGGGCCGACGGGCCGCAGCACCGCTGTCCGCCCCACCCCGCGAACGCACTCCCGCCAGCGCCACCTGCTCAGCGACTCCTCCCCCTTCGCAGGAGGCATTTCCGCTGTCCGCCGCAGGGCGGAAGCCGATGATGACGGAAGGCTCCACTTTGCCGTGCGTACCGCTGAAGCGGCTTGCACCGTCCGGTCCTTGGGGCCCCGCCATCGGCGGCGCCGGCCGCCACGCGGGTCCCGGACCCTCGCGCTCACCGCAACGATCGGATGCCCCGGCGCGGCCACGCCTCGCTGCCCGGTGGTGACCGGCCGACCTATCCCCAACGGAAGCAATGCAGGCCATCCCGCGTCGGGGATCCCACGATGCCTCTCACAGGCGGTTCGGACCGCCCCGAGGCCCCATAGATAGACAGAACCGAGAGAGGAAAGGACCATGAAGGAGTTCCTGGTAGAGCTCACCACGACCGTGCCCGAGGGCACCGACCGCGCCGAGGTCGACCGGCGCCGCGCCGCCGAGGCTGTCCGAGCCAAGGAACTCGCCTCCGCGGGCCACTTGGCCCGACTGTGGCGCCCAGTGGGCGAACTCCGCAGCATCGGCGTGTGGCGCGCCGACGACGAGGCCGAGCTCCGCGAGAAGGTCCTCGGAACCCTGCCCCTGTGGCCCTGGATGACCGCGCTAGTCACCGCCCTACAGCCACACCCCAACGACCCCGGCCCAACCGGCACCTGAGCCGGTACATCTGTGCCCGCGGCTTCCTGCCGCGGCCACAGCCGCGGCAGGAAGCCGCATTCCATGCGCTGCCCGCGCGATGCCGCCGTCCAGGCAGGCAGCAGCAGGTTCCACGGGCAAGGCAAAGCTCACCATCGGGTGCCGTTCAGTACGGGCCCTTCATGAGAGGAGAACGTTGATGAACGGCACAGCAACACAGGAAGCAATCCTGCGTGGCGTCATGGACCGTTGGAAGTCTGCGGTCGATGCGCACGAGCCGCAGCAGGTCGCCTCTTGTTTCACCGAAAACGCGATCTTCCAGGGGCTTCGCCCCTACAGTGTCGGCCGTCAGGGGATCGCCGAGTACTACGATTCCCAGCCTCTCGGATTGACGGCGGACTACCGGGTGCTGGAAACACGGCAGTTGGCCGAGGATGTCCTGCTCGGCTACATGGGTGTCGACTTCTCGTTCGCTGAACGGCCGACGATCAAGGTCACTCTCAGCGTGGTACTCAAGTGTGTCGCCGACCAGTGGCACATCGGCCATTATCAGGTCTCCGAGATCGGCTGATGAGTCCTGCAGGCGCGGAGGGTTGGGTGCTCCACTCCCCGCAGCAGTGGGGCGGGTGTTGTTGTGCACAACCTCAAGTCGACCGGCCGCGGTGCGCACGCGGGCTGGTACACGGTGTGCTGCGGAGGAGTCATCCTCATTCTCGGGCCCGACGGCCGGGGGAGACCGTACCGCAGGACACCGGTGGGGCCGACGGGATCGATGCTGCGTCGTCCTGCCGTCAGCAGCACGCTCTCCAGCCATGGCGACGGACAGGACGGTCTATCGCCGGGCAGGCTGGGCGCAGCTGGACTGCGACCGCCGATCGGCTTCCAGACCCTGGGGACTCGCGACAGGGCGGCGCACATAGCGCGCCGCCACTTCAGTACAGCGTGGCGACGGCGGTTCGGTACAGGACCTGCTCGGCTCGGCCCCACGACCAGCCATTCTCGGCCACCAACGTGCGCCAGCCACTTGGGCCGAACCAGAACCACAGCAGGTCCGCCGTCTCCTCCACCGGATAGTGGGGCGGTGGAACCAGAGCGTGGAGGTGACAGGCGGCGGCGTGGAGTGCATCTCGGTACGCCGCGGTCGCACGTTCCCACAGCGCCTCGCCGTGCTCGTGACAGGGCAATGCTTTGCGGATCGCCTCGTGCACGGCGAACTGCCCCTCGTTGCCCAACCGCGTGCCGCGAGTGAGGGCTTCGAGGACCGTCTCAGGCGTCCGCATGGCGATCACCTGCTCCATGGCCTGCTCGTAACCCGACGCGGCAACGCCTTCGTCGACGATCCGGTCTAGGATTTCGCCCTTGCTGCCCACGCTCGCGAAGACGGTCTTCGATGCGACCCCGGCCGCCGACGCGATGTCCGCGACGGTCACTCGCCCGTAACCGCGGTCGGCGAACAGCTCGATGGCCCGGCGCAGGATCAGCGCACGTGTCTGAGCAGCGGTCCTTTCTCGCAGGGGCGAGGTGTACGCGCGCTTGGAGGCCATGGGCCCATCCTATAGATGAATGACATATTGATTAGGCGCTCTATAACCTCAATAATCGCGAACTCGCGCGACCGAACCGAAGCCGTCACGGAAGCCGAGTTCGCGGCCTGCAACAGGGACGGGGCGCATAGCGGAGAGGTGGACACGATGGCACTGGACGCCGCCGAACTGGCGCACGGGCTCTTCGGGATACTCGAGACGGGCGACCCGGATCTGGCTGTCGACGTCGTAAGCGAGGACAACTACAACCGCGAAGCTGCCGTCGCACCCCTGGCCTGTGCCATTCCGGGCCCTGCGGGCACTTTGGCCTCAGGGGCGTGGTTGCGGTCGGCCTTCAGCGACCTGCGCTTCCCTCTCCTCGGTATTGCCCGGAACGACGATCAGGTCTGGGTCCGGCTGCGCATGCAGGGTCGGCACACCGGCCCGTTCGTGCGTTTCCGGGATGGCAAGCTCGACCAGGCCATCCCCCCGACCGGGCGCGAGATCGACGTCGAGCAGGTCCACATGCTCGACGTCCGCGACGGGAAAGTGGTCCGGCACGAGGCGCTGAGGGACGACATCGCCATGCTCGGCCAGCTCGGTGTCTTTCCCCCCGGCCCCGCCACAGCCCTACGGATGCTCGCGTGGCGGGTGTCCGGACGGGCCGCCCGCGCGGCGGCCGAGGTCGCGAACCTGGCCGCCGACGCCGCCGGTATTCTCACAGACACCTCGCGTCCGGCTGCAGGGAGGAACTGACAGTACGGCAGGACGGGCCCCGTCGGCGGCAGGACCACGACGCCGCCCCTTCGACCGCGCCAACAGTACGTTCCAACGCGGAACTTCACTCCGTTGAGTTGGTCCTCTGCCGCACTCGGGAGAGCAGCTCTGCTTCGACATGGGACACGGTGCCTGGAGACACGGTGCCCGAAGCGGCACTGGCGCCGCCCAGGAAAGCGACTGACCCTGTGGGTGCCGGAAAGTACGTCCACGCTGGTCAAGCTGCAGGTTGGTACTCGTGGAGGGTTCCGCCGAGTCGGTCGCGACGGCGTACGTCCAGTTGGGCGATCCGGTCCGGATCGTTGATCGGTGTGCGGCGTGCTCTCGCAGGTGAACCTTGGTCGAGGGAGCGCGTAGGGCTTCAAAACGGCTTCACCGGCTGTGGACTGGGAAGGCGTCGAGTGGTCAGTCTGCTCGGCGGTACTCGTTGATCAGGCCAGCGGCGGCTTGTCTTCGTTCGATCCGGGCTGTGGGCAGGGGAATGACGTTCGGGTCATTCATCGGCGCGAGTTGGTTGAGAGCGCGGTGAGGTCGGTGGCCGTTGAAGTGACGGGCGTAGTCGTGAAGGATCTTCTCGGCGTGGCCGCAGTCGAAGATCGGCAGGCGGTTGGTGCACTCCTCCCGTACGGAGCGGATGAACCGCTCCGCGTGCGGGTTGCAGTTGGGGCTGCGTGGAGGGATCTTGGCCGCGCTGATGTCCTCACTGGTGAAGACGGCGTCGAAGGCCGCGGTGAACTTCGCGTCCCGGTCGCGGATCAGGTGGGTGAAGTCGGCGGCGTGGTCACCGAGTTGCCATATCAGCTGCCGGGCCTGTTGAGTGGCCCAGGCGGCGGTGGGATGGGCTGTGACCGCGAGGACGTGCACGGTACGGGTGCGTTCCATCACGAACAGGGCGTATAGCCGTTGCAACGTGATGGTGTCGAGGTGGAAGAAGTCGGTAGCGAGCAGGCCGCTGGTCTGGGCCTTGAGGAAGGCGGCCCATTCTCGGCGCGCGGGGTGACGGCGCGGTGCGCGGCCGAGGCCGGCGGCACGCAGGACGCGGCGCACCGATGCTGCGTTGATCGTGTGTCCGAGGCGACGTAGCTCGCCGTGGACGCGCCGGAATCCCCACCGAGGGTTCTCGGTGCCGAACCGGATGATCAGGTCGCGGAGCTCGTGGGACAGTGGCGGGCGCCCTGGTGTGGGCGGCTGGGTCCACTTCAGTTTGATCAGGCGCTGGTGCCAGGCGAGCAAAGTGCGCGGGGAGACGATCCGGTGCTCGCGGAGCACCCGTGGCAGGACACGGGCGAGCGTGGCCAGCAGCGCTCGGTGAAGTTCCCCCCTGTTCTTGGACAGCGGGTTTCTACGCTGCGGGGGTGAAGTCTTGTCGGAGCCTGGCTCGGGTTTCGAGCGGGGTGATGTACCCGTATTCGCGGTGCTTGCGCAGGCGTGCGCGG
>NZ_JARHTQ010000069.1 GCF_029223525.1 Streptantibioticus ferralitis
CTGTGTCAACACGCCGAGTCGCACCTGATCAGACAATCCCACCCACGAATGAAGCACGCCCAGCCCAACGGCCCGCGGACCACTCCGTCACGGGTAACCCTTCACCACATCAAGCAACGGCATTGGGCCGCCCGCACAGGGCGCGGCATCATCTCGGGACTGCCCGGCTTCCGCACCGGCGACGCCCTCGCCTCAGCCGTCCTGACCGCAGCAGCCCCCACGCGGATGGCCGTCTACGACCGCCGCGTCCAACACGCCCTCGACACACTCGGCCTCACCCTCACCCCCGCACCGGGACGCTACGGCCGCTACATGCAACTCCTCCACGACCTCCTCAAGCACGGCGGAGCCCACACCGACGCCTGGACCGCACGCGACATCGACACCGCCCTGTACTGGACCGGCAACACCCCGCACCAACCACCAACGACGTAAACCCACCCACACCGGCAGGACCCGACCACACAGCAAGCCACTGACCAGCACAAACCCGCACCAGCCCTTTAGACGCCGAAGACCATCACCAACACCACACCACCGTTATCAACCAACCCCGAACAACCCCACGCCAAACCCCCCGTCATCACCACCTCCAACACCCCAGAAACACCCGCACATTTATCAGAAAACCCCCAACACCCCAGCTCAAGACACCCCCACCACACCAACTACGAACCCCGGAACCACACCAGAACGCGCCCGCGACCTTCTCAGAAAACCCTCAATATCCCAGCTCACACCCCCCACCACGCCAACTACGAACCCCGCAATCACAGGTGAACCAAGTGGCGGGAAAGGACGCCTGCGGCAACGGCTAAGCGGGTTCGGTGAATTCCGGTGCGGTTCGGCCGCGCCCCAAGGGGGCGGGGAACTGCGCGACCAGCCACGACGGGCCCGCACACGATCGATGGCCAATCGCGGCACTTCCCGCGGAGCGCTTGGCGCTAGCGCTTGTCGACGACGATCTCGCCGTTCAGGATCGTCATGCCGAGTCGGCGAAGGTTGCCGATGTCCTCGGTGGGATCGGCGGTCAGCACGATCAGGTCGGCGCGCTTGCCGGGCGCCACCGCGCCGAGATCGGAGCGGACGCACTGCCCTGCCGCGCCGCTGGTGCCCGCGACCAGCGCCTGCACGGGCGTCATCCCCGCCGCGACCATCAGCTCCGCCTCGTCCAGCGTGTTCGCCCCGAACAGGCCACGACCGCTGAAGGTGTCGCTGCCCAGGGCGACGCTCACGCCGGCGTCGGCGACCTTCTTGACGTTGTGCCGAGCATCCGGATGGCTCGCGTCGTGGGCCCAGAGCGTCGGGGTGTAGATGATGTCGTGCTCCAGCATCAGATCGATGAGCGAGTCATCGGTGAGGGGTTCGACCGTGACACCGTGCTCCAGGCCGTCCGCGCCTGCCTCGATCGCTTCGCGTGCCGCGGCCTGCTGGGTCGTGTGGACGGTCACCCTGAGGCCTCGCTCGTGCCCGGTCTCGATGCCCGCGCGAAGGAATGCGAGGGGAAGCCGCACAAGCTCGACAGCCTCCGGGAAAGCCGGAATGTGCCAGACGTACGCAGGTGAGCCGGAGTGCGCGCACGCACCTTCCGACAGGAGTTTGATCGCGTCCACCTTGCGGTCGGCCAGAGAGTGCACCAGATCACGCATTTGCTGCACGCTGTCGATCTCGGCCGCAAACCGTGCGCGTGCCCAGGGATTGCCGCTGAAAACCGTGGCCGCGGGATGCCCGTCCCGCCCGGTGATGCCGCACCCGGTCGCCAGGAGCCGCGGGCCTCGCAGCGTGCCTGCGGCGATCTTGGCCCGCGTCGTCAGGATCCCCTCGGTGGGATCACCCACCGACTTGATGGTGGTGATCCCGTGCTGGAGGAACAGGCCGAGCCGTCCGGGAAGTTCGTCGTCCTCGAACGTCTGCATCGATTCCGAATCGGACACCGCAAGGACGTCGTAGAAGTGGACGTGCGTGTCGATCAGGCCCGGCATCACCCAGCCTTCGGCCGCGTCCACCTCCGTGACGCCCCTCAGCGGCTCCGCCGAGACCGCGGCGATTTCTCCGCCGCTGACAGCGACGTCGTACAGCCCGGCGAGCGCCGTGTGGCCGTCGAAGACGTGGGCACGGCGGATGACGAGGTCGTACGTCGCGGGATCGCGAACCTCGGCCCTCGTGATTACCTCGGGTTCATGGGTCATTTGCTTTCACTCCTAATCGGGCGGTGTCTGACGCGGATTGGGGTCGAGCCATCGGCGCCGACCGAGCGAGGCGGCATCCGTGACGTCCCATCACGGCCCAAACGGGGAACTGTTGTGGTTACAGTTAGATGACAAGGAAAGGCGGAGGCGCACCTCCGCCTTTCCTGAATCAGCGATCCGCCGAGGCGAGTTCGCGCTCCGCAGCCAGCACCCGCTGGAGCAGGCGGGCGATCGTCGTCCGGTCGAGTCGTTCCTCCATGGCCCGTTCCGCGTCCCGGAACTCCACTTCGAGCAGGGCGCCGATGTTGCGTCCGACCTCGCATGCGTCGCTGGGCGGATGCGCGTGCCGCGACAGGATGCGCCCCTCCTCGACGGCGACATAGGCATCACGGAGGGTGATGTCCCGTGAGGCGCGGGCAAGGGACCAACCGCCGCCGCGCCCCTCGGTGGACGACACCAGGCCTGCGTTGCGCAGACTACCGAGGATGCGCCGCACGAGAACCGGATTACTCTCCAGACTGTCCGCGATCTCCGCGGAGGTCAGTGAGCCCTCGCCCCGGTGCGCCAACATGGTGAGCGCGTGAATCGCGACCGCGCTCCTGCTGCTGAGACCCGCCATCTTCCCCTCGCAACCCAAGCCGTCACCATAACTGCAACCAACATAGTTACAGCTTGGGTGCCCGTCAATCGGGCGCCCCGGCATCACAGGACAATAGGCTGAGCCCAGCAGCGCTGGAACTGTCGAGGCTCCTCGAAGGAGGTGCACCATGACCGCCGAGATGGTGACGCCCGCGTGGATGCACACGCAGATCAGCGCGCAGCAGTTCGACTCCTGGTCCGAGGAGCGGTGCGCCGGCATTGAGATCGTGGACGGGATGGTCGCTGTGAGGCCGAGCGCGTCCAAGCGGCACAACCGGCTGGCCCGAATCCTGGCCAATGCCCTGGACACCGCCGCAGGACCGGACTGGAACGCCGACACGGACTTCGACGTCCGCTTGCAGGACGTTCCACTCACCAACCGCCGTCCGGACGTCATCGTCTACCGAGCGGAGACCATCGACCTCACGCCCACCCGCCCCGAACATGTGCTCCTGGTCGTCGAGGTCGTGTCGCCCGGCTCTGAGACCACCGACCGGATCGTGAAGGTGGACCAGTACGCCAAGGCCGGCATCCCCTTCTACTGGCGGATCGAACAGGCCGCCACCGGTGTCCCCATCATCTACACCTACGTTCTGGACCCCGCCACCAAGGCCTACAGGGACGGCGAGATGTTCACCGGCGTGCTCAAGGCTGCCGCGCCCTTCTCCGTCACCGTCGACCTGGGAGTCATCTGACAGCGCTGGAAGATTATTCGCTCATGGCTGAGCACAAGGGGAAGCGGTAATTCCGTCAGCAAGCGGCTGAGCCGCGCACCGCTTCCTCCTCCCTGGCGGCCTCGGCCAAGGCATGTTGTCCGCGCTCCCGGAGCAACGAGTTGTGGTCATGGCCACCATGCGTTCCGAGGTGTACGGAAGTCACAGTGTGCGCCCATTGAGAGGCACGGAAGTTGGCGTGGCGTCTGCGCGCCGCCCAGGATCCCGGGTCCTGAAGATCATGCCTCCGCGGTCCACGGCCACCAATCAACAGGATTGTCGGCGTGCTGAAGGAGATAGGGAGAGGTGGAGCGGCTGAGTCAATTGGCCATGTACCCACCCTCACACATCCCGCCCTGCTCAGGCGCGCGACCGCGCGCGAGCAGAGGGCGAGCCGAACGCACACCAAAAAGGGGGAAGAACGGTGCCACCCGCTGCTGCTCGAGGAACGGCCGCACCCCGCGTCGCTCCAGCGCCACCAGCCACTGCTGCCGCAACTGCTCGACGTCGGGCTGCTGCCCGCCGCCACGCCCCTGGACGAACGACCGGGCACCGCTGACCACTCCCGCCGCCACGGCTACCGCGACCCCGGTCAGCAGTGAGCCGCCCACCGACAGCCCCTGCCCGAGGTCGACGGCGAACGCGGTGGCGCCGGTCACCCCGGCCAGCAGCGCGGGCGCCGCCGCCGTGCCCGGGCGCGGAGCGGCGGGCCCGGCCTCGGTCGCGCGCCGGTACGTGGCGTACTCCTCGGCGGCGTTCGCCGCGATGTCGTCGAGCGCGGCGCGCCCGCGCTCCAGCAGCGCGCCGGCGTTCTGGTCCCGGGCCGCTGTGGAGGCGTTGGACGACGACGCCATCCGGGCCGCGATGCCCTCCCCGCCGATCTCCGGCGGCGCGGCGGCGGACCGGATCGCCGAAGCGCTCGGCACGCCGAACGTGATCGGCGAGAAGGCGCATGTGACGACCTTCGTGGTGCGGCGGTTCATCGACCACGGGCTGCTCACCGACCTGAACGCGAACCCGGACGGCTCGCTGCTGCACCCCGGCCAGGTCGCGGAGGCCTGCCGGCGCGAGGACTTGGCGGACCTGGTCGCCGCCGACACCCCACTCGGACCGGAGCAGGCCGCCGCCCGGCTCGGGGTGCGCAGGGTTGAGTTCGATGGGATGGTGCGGCTCGGGTGGATCCGCTCGCCGCAGTCGATCGAGGTCCGCTTCGGCACGAGCCGAGCCGGGGCCGTCGACGTCGCGCTCTACACCACGGCGTCCGTCGACGCGGTGGCCGCCGCCCACCCCGAGGTCGACTGGGAGCAGCTGCGCGCGGAGGACAAAGGCCGGCGGTCCCCGCTCGCCGCACTGCAACCCGCCCCGGCCTGATAGGGGCGACCCGTTTGGCGACGCCGCCTCTGCCCGCACCCGGCGGGAGGGGCGGCGTCGTCGTGCGCGTCAGATGCGGCGGCGGAACACGCCGCGGAGCTTGCCGGGACCCGACTTGCGGTAGGTGACGAACACCACGCCACGCATACGACCCTTGATCAGCCGGGGCAGACCAGCCGCCATACCGAACCAGACACAGACCAACCGAACCCCTGAAGTTGCTCCGGTTTGGTGGACAACCATCCGCTTGGGGACAGTGGTCCCTGCAAGGAGAAGTCCATCGTGGGGAGAACACGCCGGCCTACCCGCCGGAGTTCCGTCGCCAGATAGTGGAGCTGGTCCGTGCCGGACGCACGCCCGCAATTATTTCCAGCCGCTGCAGGACCAGCCGCTGCGGTTGGTGCAAGTTTCTACCCAGACGTTGTTGATGTACTGGTCGGAGTAGTCCTCGCTTAGACTGATGTTGACTTGCTGATGGGCGTTCACCTGGCCGATGCGGGCTTCATGCTCCCGCCAGGGCTGGCAACCCGGCCCGGTGGCACGAGTCTCCCAATGCACGTAGCTGTACGAGGTCTGGTTGTAGCGGGTCGAGGTGAGCGTGCCGGACACGTCAAAGCCAGCAGACCACCAGTCGATCGTTCCCACCGACGCGGCATAATTCGTACGGGCGTCGAACCCCCGGGAGGCGTCGGGGTGGACCGTGTCGGCATGCACTACGGGGGCACTTGCACACGCCGGGGCGGCGGTCGCAGCCTGAGCGGCCATAGTGGCAGGTCCCACAAGAAGGGAACCACTGATCAAGAATAGCGCCGTGGCCTTGGCTACTACGCCACGCATGCGCTTTGTACCGAGCATGGAGATCCTTCCATTTGCAGGTCAGAATGTCGCTTTCGATTTTGCTAGCAGCGAATTACGCGGCAGACGACATGCCGTGGTTCCGTTAGCGCCGTGCGGTCCACTGCTGAGCCTTGCGGTGCGTAGCCCACGGTGCCTCGGTGGCTGGCGAGAGGACGAGAGGTATTTGACCAAGTGGTGATTTTGGGACGCCCCACCTCCTGAACTGCCGCAACGCGGCATTGCGTGACGCTGTTTCGGGACGGTTAAGGCAGTGACCCCGTGATTCGCCGTTCTGACCTTAGGTCTTGGGGGCGCCATCGTCGTCGTCCCGACAGCCGAGCTCGGGGTAAACCACGGGTTGATTCCGGCGGCGGCCTACCGTCCTGGTTTACGGCACAGCTTCTCCGGTGGCCCTCGGGCTTGTCGCTGACCTGTATTTCTTCAGGTTTGGAAACGACCTCTGGGTCAGTTGCCGTGCAGGGCCTTCCAGGTCCTGGGGCCAACTATGCCGTCGGCATGCAGGTGCCGCTTGCCCTGAAAGACCCTCACCGCTTGCTCGGTGGCCGGGCCGAAGTCGCCGTCGACGTCGACGTCGTAGCCCCAGTAGTTCAGCAGGCACTGGACCTCCTGGACCCTCTTGCCCGTATCCCCGCGTGAAGTGACGTCGTTCCCGTCGTAGTAGGCACACGCAACCATGGCGTGTGCCTGTGTCTGCTGGTGCGCCGGGGCGGCACTGGCCGGCGCGGCCACTGCCGTGGTCACGGCGAGGGCCGCGCCGAGCAGGCATGGGAGGGCAACGGTCTTCCTGGTCTTCATCGCTTCCTGCCTTCGTCCGTCGGGTCTCATACACACGAGTGATCCAGTCGGCCCGCCCACGTCCGCGGCCTGACCAAGCCGTCGACGTCCAGGAGATGATCCGCGACGTCCTGGACAGCTCCTCCCGCGCCCCGTGGGCTGGCCGCAGTGCGACACCACCGACCCGTTTACCGCCGGGCTCTGGGTTGCGCAGACCACGGTGGCCGACGGTTGGCGGGAGGACGAGAGGCGCTCGGGCAGGTGGCACCTTCTCGGGACGTCCCACCTTCTGAACTGCTGCCATGGAGCGTGGTGTGACGCTGTTGTGAGACGGCAAAGGCCGTGCACGTGTCGATCGAGAGTCGCCCGCCGCAAGACCAGCGGCGGCGCTGACCCGGAGGGCTGGCCGGCCGCCGCACCCGTTGCTGTGGGGTGAGGCTCCCGTCAGGCGGCCGGGGCGGCCCAGTCGATCCGGTGGCGGAGGTGTGCGGAGAGCTTCTCCGGGTTCATCAGCTTCATGCCGATCGGCATCAACGCATCGCGCAGCACCCGGCCGACCGGGCCGGCCGCCTTGTTGCTGTTGGTGCGCTCGGCCTGCTTGATGATCCGCTCGACGCGCGGGCGGCGCAGCGCCTCGTACTGCTTGAGCGCCTGGTCCAGCGGCAGATCCCTTGTGCAGCGCGCCAGTTCCACCGCGCTCTCGATCGCCAGCGAGGCCCCTTGGCCGGAGCTGGAGGAGGGCGCGTGAGCCGCGTCCCCGACCAGCACCATCCGGCCGCGGCTCCAGTGCGGCAGCAGGGGAATGTTCTCCATCGGCCCGGTGATCAGCAGTTCGGCCGGGTCGGTGTGCCGGATCAACTCCAGTGCGGGGGTGCGGTCGTCGGCGCAGGCGTCGGCCAGCACCTTCAGCCAGCGCTCGGCTCCGTAGGCGACCGCTTTGGCCTGCGTCATCGGCTGCGGGTGCGGCAGGTTGACGAACCAGACGGCGTTGCCGCCCAGCACCTGCAGGCCGAAGAAGGCCCGCTTGCCGAAGGTCATGAGCATCTTCCCGCCGGTGTCCGGCACCGCGCCGGCCAGGGTGCTCACCGAGCCGAAACCCTGCAGGCCGGCGTAGCGCGGCTGCGGGGCGGCCGGGTCGATCAAGTTCCGTACCGTGGAACGGATTCCGTCGGCGCCGATCAGCAACTCGCCGGTGGCGGTGGTCCCGTCGGCGAACTGGGCGGTGACGGTGTCCTTGCCCTCCTCGACCCCGACGAGCCGCTTGCCGTGCTCGATCCGGATGCCGCGGGCCCGGGCCTCGGCGTAGAGCGCCTGGTAGAGGTCGCTGCGCATGACCAGCCGAGTGGCCTCCAACGTGCCGGGGTTGCCGATCTCGGCGAGCCGCTTGCCGTTCCAGCTCTGCAGCACGATCGAGTTCATCGGATCGCCGAGGCCCCGGACCAGGTCGCCGGCGCCGATCGCGTCCAGCGCGGCCAGCCCGTTGGGCGCCAGGCCGAGCGCGGCGCCGACGCCCTCGGCGGTGCCGTCGTACGCCTCGTAGACGGTGGCCTCGATGCCGGCCTGCCGCAGGGCCATCACTGTGACGGGGCCGGCGACTCCGCCGCCGATGACCAGGGCGGTGTTGATGCGGTTGGACATGTCGGGTGCTCCTTCAGGGATAGCTGGGTCGTCGGCAGGGCGCGCTGCCTCCATAGTTGCACTGCAACTAGGCCCCATGCAACTAGTTCCATCGGCAGTAGTATCGGGATCATGAGTACTGCCGCCAAGGCCCCCAAGAGCTCGCCGATCACGCTCACCGTGCTGTCGCTGCTGCACTTCAAGCCGCTGCACCCGTACGGGATGCAGCGGCTGCTCAAGCAGTGGGGGAAGGACCAGGTGGTCAACGTCGGCCAGCGCACCAGCCTCTACCGCGCCATCGACCGCCTGCTGAGCGCCGGCCTGATCGCCGTCCGCGAGACCGGGCGCGACCAGCAGTACCCCGAGCGGACCGTCTACGAGATCACCGACGCCGGCCGGGAGGCCACCCGCACCTGGCTGCTGGAGATGCTGCGCGAGCCCAGGCTGGAGTTCCCGGAGTTCCCGGTCGCGCTCTCCAATCTGATGCTGCTCGCACCTGGCGAGATCGAGCAGGCCCTGGCTGCCCGCCTCGCTGCGGTGCGCGCCGGCCGGGCCGCCCAGGAGCGCTCACTCGCCGAGACGGCGGCGGTCGGCGTGCCCCGGGTCGCCATGCTGGAGACCGAGTACGCGGTCGCCCTGGCCACCGCCGAGGCCGACTGGCTGGAGAGTGTCATCGCCGATCTCCGCTCGGGTACCCTCACTTGGAGCGCCGAAGAGCTGATCGCCGTCGCCCAGGCCAGCGACGCCCAGGCGCCGCAGTAGGCGCGGGCACTCCCGGATCGGGGCGCCGGGTCGAGCGCGCGGCGATCCGCGGCTGACGTGTACGCACCATACGCCCGCCGTTCAACCGGGGGACTAGTAGTGCTTGGTCAGATTGGTATTGGGGTGGGTATGTCGCGGTGGCATGTGGGGCAGGCGCCGGTCCAGGTTGCGAGGAGTGTCTGTATCTCGCGGATGACTGAGTAGAGGCTCAGGCCGGCGC